>JBBCJB010000004.1:0-410699 GCA_037190485.1 Parapedobacter sp. | reverse complement strand
CGGTGTCCACCTCTTCCCATCCCGAACAGAGCAGTTAAGCCCGCCAGAGCCGATGGTATTGCCGTAACAGGCGTGAGAGTAGGTCGGTGCCGGATTTCATAGCGCCCAGTTGCAACAGCAGCTGGGCGTTTTTTTTTGCGTATCCGCGTTGTTACAATGAATATGCGGATGTGGCCCATCCGGTAACGAATCGTTTCTCATATTAATTCTTAACTTTGGGGTGTGGGTACTAGCCGTTAGGACACAGGATTGATTTCATGAACTACTTTAGTAAGACGAATGTACTTTTGGCGGTGGGCATATGGACCTTATTCGCTTGTAATCAACGTAGTGGAAGGGAAGGACATGCCAATGTGTTGAGTAATGACAGCGCAACGACGTGCGTAGCTCACGGTATTCCTTCGCGTGCGGCGGCCATCGCCGACGGGCAACAACAGGCAACGCAGTCATTTCTTGGCGCGGATGACGCGCAGATGGTTTATATCAAGGGCGGTACATTCCAAATGGGCTCAGCCGATTTTCCAGACGCTTCTCCGGTACATCAGGTAACCGTAGACGATTTTTGGATGGATGAACATGAGGTGACCAACGATCAGTTTTCAAGGTTCGTTTCAGCAACGGGCTATCAAACGGTCGCTGAGCGTCCGTTGGATCCAAAGGATTTTCCGAACGTGCCGCTCGACGCCTTACAGCCAGGATCGGCCGTGTTCAGCCCGCCCGACAAGACTGTAGGGTTAGGAAACCACCTGCAATGGTGGCGTTATGTAATCGGTGCGAGTTGGCGACAGCCGGAAGGGCCGGGAAGTAGTATCAAGGGGCGCGAGGATGAGCCGGTAGTCCACATTGCCTACGAAGATGCGGCGGCATTTGCCAAATGGGCAGGCAAGCGATTGCCAACAGAGGCAGAATGGGAGTATGCCGCTCGTGGGGGTAAGGGCAGTAGTCAATACTATTGGGGTGATGAACTCAAGCCTGGGGGCAAATGGGCTGCCAATGTTTACCAAGGAGACTTCCCAAGCCGGGATGACGGTGAAGACGGTTTCACAGGTGTGGCCCCGGTCAAGTCCTATGCACCCAATGCCTTTGGGTTGTATGATATGGATGGCAACGTCTGGGAATGGTGCAGCGACTATTATCGGGAAGACTATTACCGGAACAGTCCGGTTAAGAATCCCAAAGGTCCGAACGATAGCCACGACCCGATGGAACCCGGCACCACTAAGCGTGTACAACGGGGCGGTTCTTTCTTATGCAATGAACAGTATTGCGAACGGTATATTGCCGGCAGTCGTGGCAAGGGTGAAGTGAGCAGCGGAAGCAATAATTTAGGCTTCAGGTGCGTGAGCGATGATGCGCCTCCGGCCGATTGACAACGGAGTCAGCAAAGAACAAGGCGGCCTGTGGGGCAGGCTCGCCTTGTCTACTAACCCAATTGTAAACCTAATATATGAAGAGAGAAATTACGATGTCAATCCGCCGATTGTTCGGTACAGTCAAAAAATTGACGGATGCGTTGGAAATCGTTCTGTAGCGACACAGCCAATCCGAAAACCAATAATACGGGGCCGGTGTTATCAATTTGCATTTCGTCCGCGACTTCTTCGATGGTATTGACCAATCCAACGGCGATTTTTTCGTTCGCCATGGAACCATTTTGGATGACGGCTACGGGCAGCCGTCCTTTTCCGGCGTCCTGGTACAGGCTAACGATCTCGGCCAACCGATCGTACCCGAGCAGTACCACCACCGTCGCTCGACTGGCAACGGCATCGGTTAACTCAGGCGACAAGTTGCCCTCGCTGTCGGTGCCGGAAAGAAGCCATACGCTTTCGCTGAATCCGCGATGGGTCACCGGGATACCCTGCAATCCCGGTACGGATATCGCACTCGAAATGCCGGGGACAATGGCGGTTTCGATACTATAGGATGCGGCATAGTCGAGCTCTTCGAACCCGCGGCCGAATACAAATAAATCTCCCCCTTTCAAGCGGACGACATGTCCGAAGTTCAGTGCATAGTCTACCATCAGCTGGTTGACCACGTCTTGCGAAAAGTTTTCGTCGCCAGAAGGATTCCCGACATATACCTTGATGGATTCCTGGGGGGCGTATTCTAGCAAACGCTCGTCGACCAATGCATCGTAGAGGATTACGTTCGCTGTTTTCAACGCTTTGACGCCCTTGACGCTGATTAAATCCGGATCGCCCGGACCAGCCCCAACGAGCGTAATCTTGGGGTCGATGTATTGCCGATCTATTTTTGTTCCAATGGCCATAACTGTCCTTTTTTTGCTAACCTAATTAAATCGAAAAGCTTCCCCGCGGTATCCGAAGAAGCTTTTCCGTGTTTTATCACCTGTATAAAGCGTCTCCGGCGTCATGTATAACACATTGTTGTCATGCGTTGACACACGTTATTGATGGATGCGCTACCTGAACTATCGATTTGCATGCCACAAATATACATAAAGTCTACTTATTAAGTAGATTTAAATCTGAAATTTTTTTAAGCTGTTATTAAGATTTTGATATACAGTGTGTTATTTTTTGTTTTATTTTTGGGATGAATCAAATTCAGGTGCTGAAATGGGAAGCAGCGGTTAGACCAGTCATCGGCTTGAGTTGTTAAAGTCGACTGTAGAACGCGATCTGGACAATGTGTACAAGCGTATTGGGGGATGCGTTTCGCAACACGAACTGATTCATGTAGCCCGCTTCCACATCGTAGCGCCGTGAAAACCGATAACCAATCGAGGCATAAGCGCGATTCTGATCGAACACGTTTCCATTCGTTGCCGATCTATGCTGTATATTGAAGAAAAGTTCGTTCTGCAACGAGACGAATCCACCTCGTGCAAGTGGTTCCTCAACGGGCTGTTGCAACGGAATGATACCTCGGATAAAATAGCGGGCACGCTGCGCGAAGACCGTCTCGTCCGCGCGCCTCAGGAATCGCTGTTCCAAGCGAAACCGATGTTGCACGGGTATTCCCAACAATTTCGAAAATAGGGCATACTGTTCCCAAATGCGGTGTTCACCGAGTCGGCCGGTAATGCCATTGGTTTGGCCGGTCGTCAATGTAGCCGCATATCCGGCAGATATTGTCTGGTTATGGGTTAAGTGATAATTGATGCCGGGCCTAATCAATAGGGTAGCGCTACTATGCCAGTCATTTCCAGTACGAAGCTGTACGTCACTGTGCAAGCCCCATCGGCTTTCTTTTATGCGGACACCATTGAACCACGCGGCCCAACCCGCTGATGAATGGTCTTGGGAAAAAGCGAGTTGGCTAAACAGCAAAAGGGGTACCTTCGGGATGAGGAGTCGGACGGCGCGTAAGACAAGTAAGTACATGACAGCAAGAAAGTTGTTTTTAGCGAGTTAAATATAATAAAAAACGGGGGAAGGGCCATAAATCCTTCCCCCGTTCTCGCCCTGCTGCCCGTTAAACGATTGGCCTGTAGCGGATTCGTTTCGGTCGCGTAACCGAGTCAGGTCAAGTCAAACCGATCCAAGTTCATCACCTTGGTCCACGCCGCGACAAAATCGGCTATGAATTTTCCCTTGGCATCCGAACTGCCATAGACCTCTGCGATGGCGCGAAGCTCAGCATTGGAGCCGAAAACCAAGTCTGCGCGGGTAGCCGTCCACTTCAGTTCTCCCGACGAACGATCCTTGCCTTCAAACAGGTCCCGATACTCGTCGGTTGCTTTCCAAACCGTGCGCATGTCTAGTAGGTTGATGAAGAAATCATTACTCAGTACTTCGGGACGCTCCGTGAAAACTCCATGGTTGGTGTTGTCGAAATTGGTGCCCAATACGCGCAATCCACCCACCAGCACGGTCATTTCGGGTGCCGTAAGGGTAAGCAGTTGTGCCCTGTCGATAAGCAATTCTTCCGTAGATACCGAGTAACGGGCCTTTTGGTAATTACGGAATCCGTCGGCTACCGGCTCCAGGACGGCAAAGGACTCCACATCGGTTTGCGCTTGGCTGGCATCGCCACGGCCCGGCGTGAAGGGAACGGTGACGTCATGCCCAGCGTTCCTTGCAGCCTGCTCGATGCCCGCGCAACCGGCCAAGACAATGAGGTCTGCCAACGAGACCTGCTTGCCATCGGATTGTTTTGCATCGAAATCCGCTTGTATGCGTTCAAGGACTTGCAGCACGTTAGCCAATCGTGAGGGCTGATTGACTGCCCAGTTTTTTTGCGGCTCGAGACGGATGCGTGCACCGTTGGCCCCACCCCGTTTATCGGAACCACGAAACGTAGAGGCCGAAGCCCATGCCGTGGAAACGAGTTCAGCAATCGATAAACCGGATGCCAATAGCTCGGCTTTCAAGGCCGAAATGTCGTTTTCGTCAACCAACGGGTGGCTTGGCGACGGAATCGGATCTTGCCAAATCAACTCTTCTTGGGGGACTTCCGGACCGAGGTAGCGCGACTTTGGGCCCATGTCACGGTGCGTCAGTTTAAACCATGCGCGTGCGAACGCGTCTGCAAACTGGTCGGGGTTCTCGAGGAAACGCCTGGAAATCTTTTCGTAAATCGGGTCGAATCGCAGGGCAAGGTCGGTCGTTAGCATCGCCGGGGCGATACGCTTGGCGGGGTCATGCGCGTGGGGCACCGTGTTTGCTCCCATGCCATGCTTGGGCTGCCATTGGTGGGCCCCAGCCGGACTCTTTGTCAGTTCCCATTCGTAACCAAAAAGGTTCCAGAAGAAATTATTGCTCCATTTGGTCGGTGTGGTTGTCCAGGTGACTTCCAGCCCGCTGGTTATCGCATCGCCACCGATACCGGTGCCGAAACGACTCCTCCAGCCCAACCCTTGTTCGCCCATATCCGCAGCTTCGGGCTCGGCCCCTACCAACGAAGAATCTCCGGCCCCATGGGTCTTGCCGAAGGTATGCCCGCCTGCGATGAGCGCAACCGTTTCCTCATCGTCCATGGCCATACGCTTGAAGGTCTCCCGGATATCGCGAGCTGCCGCTACCGGGTCGGGATTGCCGTCCGGACCCTCGGGGTTGACATAAATCAGGCCCATCTGCACGGCTGCAAGCGGATTTTCCAGATTACGTGAATGAATCTGGCCATCGGCAGAATCATCGGAAACCAACACGCCCCCCGCTTTTTCGACACCTTCCGACCCGCGCGCGTACCGTTCGTCGCCGCCCAGCCACGTCTTTTCTGTACCCCAATATACATCCTCATCAGACTCCCAGGTATCTTCCCTGCCTCCGGCAAAGCCGAAGGTCTTGAAGCCCATCGATTCCAGCGCCACATTGCCTGTAAGTATCAGGAGGTCTGCCCACGATATGCTTTGTCCATATTTTTGCTTGATTGGCCAAAGTAGGCGCCGTGCCTTGTCCAGGCTGACGTTGTCTGGCCAGCTATTCAGTGGCGCAAATCGCTGCTGCCCGCGGCCACCGCCTCCACGCCCATCGCCAATCCGGTAGGTGCCTGCGCTGTGCCATGCCATGCGAATGAACAGTGGGCCATAGTGGCCGAAATCAGCCGGCCACCAATCTTGTGAATCAATCATCAGCTTGCGAAGGTCTTCCTTGACGGCAGCCAGGTCGAGACTCTTGAACGCCGCAGCATAGTCGAAATCTGCCCCCAATGGATTTGAACGTTCACTGTGCTGGCGCAGGATGCTCAATTTCAGCTGGTTTGGCCACCAGTCTCGATTTTTCGTGCCGCTGGTGCCGACGCTGTGCGGTTTGCTCGTGCCGTTGTGAAACGGACACTTCCCGATGCTGTTTGGGTCTTTTTCCATTTGTTCGTTTTTATGATTGCCTAATTTAGTTGGTAAAACCGGTACCTTGTCTTCAAAGATACGTTGATTTATGTATTAATTGACATCACAAATTCCGATAGCTTATAGTTATCTGTTATAGTGTCTTGGTTTTTCTATAACATAAGGCTATTTGTTTCGCATTCAACTCGGTTCGCTTAATGTTCAACTATTTTTGCAATCGCGCGCCCAATGGTTCAAAACCGTTATATTAGCGCTTGGTAAGAAACTCGTTAGCGCCATGACAATTTACAGATCGATGCTTTTGGCATGTATACCGGTGGCCCTGGCCGGCTGTGCACAACAACCGGATATCGGCGACCTCGCGCCAGCTCCATACGGACCGATTCCGAGCGAAGCACAGTTGAACTGGCATGAAATGGAAATGTATTGCCTGATCCATTTCACGCCAACGACGTTCCAGAACAAGGAATGGGGATTCGGCGATGCGCCAGCGGATTTGTTCAATCCGCCGCACTTCGATGCCAACCAGATCGCGTCGACAGCCAAGGCCGCGGGGTTCAACGGGCTGATATCGGTAGCTAAGCATCACGATGGTTATTGCTTGTGGCCAACCAAGACAACGGACTATAACATTTCGCAGAGTCCTTGGCGCGATGGCAAGGGTGATATGGTCAAGGAGTTTGAACAGGCTGCACGCAAGCAAGGCATGCAATTCGGCGTGTACGTTTCGGCATGGGATCGCAATCATCCGGAATATGGCAATGAAAAGTATGCCGATGCGTACAGGGAACAGTTGCGCGAACTCTACGCAGGCTATGGCAAATTGTTTACCAGCTGGCACGACGGCGCTAATGGTGGCGATGGGTATTATGGCGGAGCGAATGAAACACGACGGATAGATCGCGCAACTTATTATGAATGGGAGGAGAAGACGTGGCCCATCACACATGAAATGCAACCGACTGCCGTTATATTCAGTGACATCGGGCCAGGGATGCGCTGGGTGGGCAATGAACGGGGAATCGCTCCGGAGACATCTTGGGCGACATTTACGCCAATAGGCCCTGATGGCGGTAAGGCCGCCCCAGGGCATGTGGACGAGCGATTTTTGGGTAGCGGGCAACGCGATGGTAACTATTGGATTCCTGCAGAATGCGATGTGCCGCACCGGCCGGGCTGGTTCTACCATCCCGAACAAGACCATCAAGTGAAGACCCCCGACGAACTTTTCGACCGCTACCTCAAGAGCGTGGGGCGGGGTGCCGCATTCAACTTGGGCTTGGCCCCCAATACCGACGGGCTGTTGCACGCGAATGACGTGGCTTCGCTGAAGGGGTTTGGCGAAAAGGTACGCCGCACCTTTTCGGAGAACTTTGCCGCCGGGGCAAAACTGGAGGCCTCGAATGTACGCCATGGGCACGAAAACCATTTCGGCCCGGCCAATTTGTTGGATGATGACCGATACAGCTATTGGGCCACGGATGATGACGTCTTGGCGCCAGAGGTGGTCATTTCCCTGAAGGGCGAAACCACGTTTGATTTGATTCGCCTTCGCGAGAATGTAAAACTGGGACAACGTTTGGACAGCGTATGGGTGGATGTATGGGAAAATGAGGGATGGAAGCCGTTGGCGAAGGCGACCAGCATCGGCTCTTCACGGATCATCCCGCTCGATCGGACGGTAACGGCGCAACGCCTACGGCTGCGTCTTTTTGCACCCGTAGCGGTGGCGTTGAGCGACTTTGGCCTATTCCGGGAAGCCGAAGTGGCCTACACGGCCCAAGCGGCTGAACCAGACCGCCTCGATCCCTCTTCATGGTCGATTTTGATGAATGAATTCGATGGCGGCAATCCGGGATTGGCGGTAGACGCGGATCCGGCGACGTTCTGGCTTACCGAAGCGGCAACGCTGCCGAAGCGGATTGGGGTGGATATCGGGCGGGAAATCTCGGTTGCCGGCTTCGGGTACCTTCCTCGGCAAGATAGAAACGCAGCAGGCTCGATTGGCCGTTATGTGGCCGAGACGAGCGTCGATGGGGTGTCCTGGCAAAAGCAGGCCGGAGGTGAGTTCTCGAATATCGTGGCTAACCCAATCTTGCAGCGCATCCTTTTTGATCGCCCGGTAGTTGCGCGTTACGTGAGGCTGACCGTCGAGGCGGTGGCCAATGCGGCCGAAGACCGCGTTGTCGTATCGATCGCCGAGTTCGAGCTTTATACGGGAGATTAGGTGAAAAGCTGGTGACCTTATCGCTTTCGTTTCATGGCGGGGAATTTCATCTTGTAGTCGACATCTACTTGGCCTCGGGAAATCGCATCTAGCTTGCTTTTGATCATGGCCTTCCGTAATGGGCTTAGCTTTTCAGTGAACAGCTTTCCCTCGATATGGTCATATTCATGTTGGATGATCCGGGCGGCCAACCCCGAGAATTCCGTTTCATGCGTTACCCAGTTTTCGTCCACGTAGCGGATGTTGATCGTTGGGTACCGACTCACATCCTCCCGGATATCAGGTATGCTGAGGCACCCCTCGTTGAACAGCCACTTATCGCCGTGTTCATCCAATAGCTCAGCATTGATGAATACTTTCTTGAAATCCTTCAGCGCCGCATCATCGTCCGCGAACGGGCTGGCGTCTATCACGAACAGGCGGATTGAGAGACCGACTTGCGGCGCGGCTAGACCGACGCCATGGGCACCGTACATGGTTTCAAACATGTTCGCGATCAAGTCGGGCAAATCCGGGTAGTCGCGCGAAATCGCCAAGCCTTTGCGCTTCAAGACCGGGTCGCCATAGGCTATGATGGGTAATTTCATGACGCAAAGGTAGCGATTTTGCGGAAAAAGCGTACCTTTGATTATGCCAGAGAAGCTAGCAGACAAGACCGTTTTCTCGCTTGCCGAGGTAGCGCGAAGCATTCAGAAAACGATTGCTGAACGTTACCGGAGCGCATATTGGATCAAGGCCGAGATGAACAAGCTCAACCATTATTCCCATTCAGGCCATTGCTATCCGGAATTGGTGGAGAAAAAGGACGGGAAAATCGTCGCGGAGATGCGCGCCATACTTTGGGGCGGGGATTACAGGCGCATCGATCAACGCTTTCTCGAACTGACGAAGGAGCCATTGAAGAATGGCATCAACATCTTGTTCCAGGCCACCGTTTCGTATGATCCGCTGTATGGATTCAGTCTTCGCATCTTGGAGATAGACCCGACATTTGCGTTGGGTGAACTTGAGCGGGAAAAACGGGAGAGCATCGATCGGCTCAAGCAGGAAGGGCTTTTCCTCGCCAATAAGCAACGTCATTTCCCTGTTGTTCCCAAGCGGCTGGCGATTATTTCCGTCGAGACCAGCAAAGGCTACGCCGATTTCTTGAAGATCATTGAACGCAACCCGTGGGGTTACCGATTTGCGTACACCCTATTCCCCGCGCTGCTCCAGGGTGACAGGTCCATCCCATCGATCACCAATCAACTCGCGCGCATCGCTACGCAGTTGGACAAGTACGATGTTGTCGCCATTATCCGTGGCGGCGGAGGGGATGTTGGGCTGTCGAGTTACAACAATTTCGCGTTGGCATCGGCCATCGCAAGATTCCCTATTCCCGTATTGACAGGTATCGGCCATTCGACCAATGAAACGGTCAGTGAGATGGTGGCCTTTCAAAACGCCATTACCCCCAGCGAACTCGCGGACTTCCTCATCCAGCGGTTTCACGATTTCGCGATACCCGTAGCGCAGGCGCACGATAGCGTGGTGCGCAAAGCGACCGATTTGCTCACTGCGCAACGGAAGGCATTCGCCGAGCTTGTCCGGTATTTCCGGCTGAATAGCACACACCTGTTGGATCGGCAGCAACAGGCCGTCCGGCACCACACGATTCACCTGGGGATGGCCGCCATCGGCCGGATGCGGCAGGCGCATCGGGATTTGGCCCATCCCCATCAGGCCTTGTCGATCGCCAGCTCGGCTACGGTTAAAGGCAACCGTGCGCAACTCGCCAATGCGGAACAGGCCGTCAGGCTGTTGGATCCCCAGCAGGTGCTCAGGCGGGGCTATAGCATCACGCGCATCAACGGATATGCGATAAAAGATGCTGCCCTGGTCAAAAACGGCGACGTGCTGGAAACACGATTGGCATCCGGGAGCATCGCGAGTACCGTAACGGAATTGAAACCATCCCATACCCATGAATAAACACTATACCTATACGGACGCATTCAACGAATTGCAGGCCATCGTGTCGGATATCGAGCGGGGAGACATCTCCATCGACGACCTTTCGGAAAAAGTGACCCGGGCCACGCTGCTGATTGGCGTATGCAAGGCCAAACTCACGGCCACCGAGGAGGAGGTGAATGCGATATTGGCCGGGTTAGCGCCCGATGGTGAGCCGGGGGCGTCGGGCGGTGGACAGGAAGCGGTTGGTGAAGAGGCACCCGCCGATGAAGAGGAATAGGCGGGTAGCCCTACGCCAATTCCGATTTCAGCCGCTCCATATCCAATTCGTCTTCCCATTTTGCCACCACGAGCGTGGCAGCCGTGTTGCCGATGAGGTTGGTCAGGGCACGCGCTTCGCTCATGAATCGATCAATCCCGAATACCAGCGCGACGGATTCGACCGGCATATGGCCTACCACCGGCAGCGTGGCCGCCAGGATGATGAATCCGCTACCCGTCACGCCAGCAGCCCCGTTGGAAGTGATGGTGAGTACAAACAGGAGGAATAGCTGATCCATCAGGTTCATGGGCATGTCGAGGGCCTGCGAAAGGAAGATCGATGCCATCGTGAGGTATATCGCTGTGCCATCCAGATTGAACGAATAGCCTGTGGGAATGGCCAGCCTTACCACGGGCCTCGAGCAGCCCATGTGCTCCAGTTTCTGCATGATCGCGGGCAGTACCGATTCCGAAGACGATGTGCCGAGCACCACGAGCAGCTCTTCTTTGATGTAGCGCAATACCTTGAAGATGCTGATGCCGTAATACCTAAGGAGTAGGCCAAGTGCCAAAAAGATATACAGCAAGCAAGTGGCATAGAAGCAAAGCATCAAGATGCCCAACGAGGATAGCGAGCTGATGCCATACTTGCCGATGGTAAAACCCATCGCGCCCATCGCGCCGATCGGAGCAACCTTCATGATCATCTTGATGACGGCAAACAAGCCATCCAGGAATGACTGCATGACACGCATGGCCGGCTCGGCCTTCGCGCCGATTCTGGAAAGCCCGTATCCAAACAGGATGGCGAAGAAAAGTACTTGCAATAAATTGCCAGACGACAATGCGCCAAAGACATTTTCAGGGATGATGTCGAGCAAAAACTCCTTGACCCCGCCTTGGTGCTTGCTTTGCTCGATATAGGAAGCCACCTCTGACGTGTCCAGTGATTTCGGATCCACATGCATGCCATCGCCCGGTTTCACGATATTGATGACCACTACGCCGAGGAACATGGCCACCACGGTAGACACCTGGAAATATATCATCGCCTTGGCCCCAACCTTACCGATTTTCTTGACATCTTCCATGCCGGCGATGCCCAGTACGATGCTGCAGAAAATCAGCGGGGCGATGACCATCTTGATGAGTTTGATGAACCCATCGCCAAGCGGCTTTAGTTGTACGCCCAATGTCGGGTAGAAATGGCCGATCAGGATGCCGATCAAGATGGCAATGACCACTTGGAAATAGAGTAGGCTGAATAACTTTTTCATTGTCGTTGCCCTTCGGAGAACACGTGTTTGAGCGAAAACTGGCTATCGAAAACGACCAGATTGGCCTTGCTGCCTTTTTCCAGACTGCCGATGTCCGTTGCCCCGATGAGCGAAGCCGGGTAGCGGGTGGCCATCCGCAAAGCCTCCTCAAGCGGTATGCCGGCGTGCCGCACGCAATTGGCTACGGCTTGCAGCATCGTCAATGCCGAACCGGACAGCGTGCCGTCTGGGAGGGTGTAGCGGTCGCCCCGGAACACGTGTGTATAGGTTCCTTCGCCTACGGCGACAACGGCGTCGGTGATGAGGAACAGGCGATCGCCAAGTAATCGTTTGCTGATGGCGAGGGTTTGGTAGTCTACGTGGATGCCGTCTGCAATGATGCTCGCTTTGGCGTGATTGGATTGGAAGACCGCGCCGGGTAGTCCGGTGTTGCGGTGATGGAAGGGAGACATGGCGTTGAAGAGATGCGTGACGGCGCTTACGCCTTGTCCAAACCCGTCCATGGCTTCGTCAAATGATGCATCGCTGTGGCCCGCCGATAACAGCACACCGTGATCCAGCAACAGTTTTATACTGTCCCGCCCAAACCGTTCCGGCGCAATCGTCATCATCTTGAGCCAACCCCCTGCCCGTTCCAATAGCGCCGCTATCTCAGGCTTAACCGGTTCGCGGATGCAGGCGGCCGGGTGTGCCCCTTTCTTTGCCGGATTGATGTAGGGACCCTCCAGGTGCAGGCCCAGCAACGCCGGGTGTCGGTAATCGCGCAACGTGAGCAGCGCCTCATCCACGATATCGACCGTATTGGTGGCCATGGTGATCATGAAGCTGGTGGTGCCCGATTGCACCAATGCCTTTGCGATGCGATCCATCGCGTAGGCGGTGGGTTGGGCGGCGAATAGGCGATCACCTCCGCCATAGATCTGCAGGTCGATGAACCCGGGAGCCACGTAATCACCTGCCACGTCGACGATTTCGGCGCCGTCGGGGATTTCAGCGGACGGGATAACGTCCAACACACGGTCGCCGTCTAGCACAAGTGCCTTGCCGTTCACCCATGATGATCCGGTGAAGATGCTTCCATTGACAATTGCTTTGCGCAAACCCTTCATAATCGTTTATAGGGGCGTAATATTACGAATTTCTTTTTCTTTTTCTATCTTTACCCGATTAAATAAAAGCATACATCGGGTATAAACCCCACACATCCAAGTCTGGCGGATTTCGGCAGCGTGGTTGAAGTTGTTTAGCGATGAGCAGTACAAGATTCGATGCCCAAGATCATATTTGACACCTCCATAGGCAGTACCAACCTCGGCGACCACATCATTATGGATGCGGTGAATCGCATTGCCGACGAACTTTTCGCGAACGACTTCGTCATCAATATGCCTACCCATCTGGCTATCCATCCCAGCGACCTGCCACCGTTGCGCAAGTACGATGCCGGCATCGTGGGGGGGACGAACCTGCTCAAGAACAACTTGATGCATAAACGTCAATGGAAAGTAGCACTCAAGGACCTGCTCGTGCTGCGTCGCAAAGTCGTGCTGCTGGGCGTGGGCTGGTGGCAATACCAGGACAAGCCCGTATCGGCTTATACCAAGCTATTGTATAAAACGCTGTTTTCCAAGCAATATAGCCATTCCGTACGCGATAATTACACCTTGCAAAAGCTACGAAGCGTCGGTCTCGAGAACGTGGTCAATACAGGTTGCCCCACGGTATGGGGGTTGGATGAGCCGCATTGTTCACAGATCAACCCACAGAAACGCGATAAGGTGGTGGCGACACTCACCGATTACCTGCGAGATCCAGATCGAGATCGCCGGATGTTGGAAATCCTAAAGGAACATTACGGCGAAGTATACGTTTGGATACAGGGGTCAAAGGATCAGGCCTACGTTGAAAGCTTGGTGTCGGATATCCGGTATATTGCCCCCAAGCTGTCTGCCTTTGACCGGTTTTTGGAAACCGAGCCGTGCGAATACGTCGGCACGCGGTTGCATGCCGGCATCCGTGCGTTGCAAAAGAAACGCAAGGCCATCATCATCGGTATCGACAACCGCGCGCTCGAAATGCGCAACGATATCGGGCTGAACGTGTTGGAGCGTCAGCGTATCGAGCAATTGGAAGAACGGATCCACGAAGCGATGAGTGTAAAGCTTTACTTGGATCACGAGGCCATCCGGCGGTGGAAGGAACAATTCAAACCCTAAGCGCACGAACGGTGATCGTCCTATTAAAACGCCTATACAACAAATCATTGTTCCAGCCTACGGCATTCGGCTTGCTGTTCAATCCCTTCTTCATCATCCGGCGTGGATTATTCCGTGGCGTGGCGTCGTTCCGTGGGTACATGCGCGGCAGGCTGCTTGATTTCGGTTGCGGGAGCAAGCCCTACAAGGCATTGTTTCGTGTCGACGAGTATATCGGTACCGATATCGAGGTGAGCGGCCATGACCACCGAAACGAGGATATCGACGTATACTACGACGGCAAGACCCTGCCGTTTGCCGATCGTTCGTTCGATAGCATTTTCTCTAGCGAGGTGTTCGAGCACATCTTCAACCTACCGCAGATCCTTGATGAGCTGCATCGGGTGCTACGGCCGGGCGGCCATATGCTTGTAACGGTGCCATTCGTGTGGGATGAACACGAGGTTCCCTATGATTTTGCCCGTTATACCTCGTTCGGCATCGCGCATATGCTGCAAGAAAAGGGTTTTACGGTCATCGCACAACGAAAAACGACGACCTATGTCGCCACGGTTTTCCAGGTTTGGGCGGCCTACGTTTACCAGCATATCCTACCCAAAGGCAAAGTGGCCCGCATCGCGTTGACCCCGTTGTTCATCACGCCCATCACGGTGTGCGGCCTGTTGTTTGCCGCCATTTTACCCAAAAGCGATGGTTTTTTCCATAACAACGTGCTGGTCGTCCAGAAGCGTGCAACCGCGCCAATCACCGATTGATCATGGCCTTACCCACGCTTACGGTCATCACCGTCGTCTATAACAATGTGCGCGACATCGAGCGGACCATACGTTCCGTGGTCTCGCAGACTTACCCCCATATCGAGTATATCATCATCGATGGTGCCTCTACCGATGGAACGGTCCAAGTGATCGAGCGCTATGCCGAGCACATCGCTAGATGGATCAGTGAGCCCGATGGTGGTATATACGATGCCATGAACAAAGGACTTGCCAGGGCCACTGGCGATTACGTGCTGTTCATGAATTCGGGCGATGAGATCCATGGCGCTGACACCGTGGCCCAGGTATTCGACTCGTCGCCCGGAGCCGACATCTATTATGGCGAAACCGAGCTCTTCAGCGACGATTGGGAATCGCTTGGGTTGAGGCGGCACGCCATTCCCGAACGGTTCACTTGGCGTAGCTTTCGCTATGGCATGAATGTAAGCCACCAGGCCATCTACGTGAGGCGTAGCATCGCCGGGCGATACGATACGAGGTACGCGCTCAGCGCCGATATCGACTGGGTGATCCGCGCCGCCAAGCAAGCGAAGCATATCGTCAATACCCGGCGCATCGTGGCCAAGTACCTGGTGGGGGGAATGTCAAAAAAACGTCATTGGCGGAGCCTAAAAGAGCGTTTCCGGATTTTCAGCAAACACTACGGACTCGTGCCCAACATCATCAACCACGTGGTCATCGCCGTTAATCTGGCCGCGTATTACGTTCGTCACGGCAAAACAAACGACTGATTACCATGAAGCAAGAAGAAACCCTGATGAACCTTGTCACGACACGGATGCCCTTTGGCAAATACAAGGGTACGCTCATCTGCGACCTACCCGAACCCTACTTGGTTTGGTTCAACCAACAAGGGTTTCCCCCGGGCAAGCTGGGCATGCTGTTGGCCACCATGTATGAAATCAAGCTCAATGGCTTGGAACAGTTGCTCGTGCCGCTGCGCAAGCTTGCGCGACCTTAGCGTTGGGGATATCCGTTTGTCCATAAAAGATAAAGATGCGTCGGGATTTCGCATATCCCGTGCATTTTGTCTATGTTTGGCCTTATGAAAACCTGGTTCACTACTAACTCCATCCATCTGGCGATAGGGGGTCTATTTATCGCCATCGCATTTCTCTATTTCCCGGCGGCTTGGCAGGGGAAGGTGCTGTACCAGCAAGACGTGTTGCTCGCGCAGGCTGGCCAAAAGGAAATCCTCGACATCAAGGCGCGGGATGGCGATATGCCGCTTTGGACCAATTCGATGTTCAGCGGGATGCCCGCCTACCAGGTGTTGACCGAATTGCCCAACAACCTCACCACATACCTGTTGCGGGGTTTCAAGGGCGTCTTCCCGCATCCCATCGATGTGGTGCTGCTGTACCTGATCGGTGCCTATCTGTTGTTCAGTGTGCTGAACGTGAGGCCTTGGTTGGCCGCGATGGGTGCGATCGCCTTTGCCTTCTCCTCCTATAACTTCATTTACATCGAGGCTGGTCACGCCAATAAGACGTATGCACTTGCCTTCATGGCGCCCATACTGGCCGGTATCCTGCTGGCGTTCCGGGGCAAGTACCTCTGGGGGAGCGTGCTGCTGGCGTTCGCCATGGCGCTCGAGATACGTGTGAACCACATCCAGGTTACCTACTACCTGTTTTTGGCGGTACTGATCCTGGTGGGCATCGAGCTGTACCACGCCATCCGGCAAAAGCGGATCGTGCCCTTCGGCAAAGCCATCGGTTACCAGGCCGTGGCCGTATTGGTCGCCTTGGGCGTGAACGCTTCGCTGCTGTGGCCCACTTACGAATACAGCAAGGAAACCCTGCGAGGCAGTTCGAACCTGAAATCCGAGAATGCGCAGCGGGCCGATAACGGCGTAAGCCGCGAATACGCCTACCAATGGAGCCAAGGGGTAGGCGAGAGCTTGACGTTCCTGATTCCGAATCTATACGGCGGCGGTTCGTCTACACGGTTGGACGGGCAGTCTAACGTGGCCAAGTTGGTGACGGGCAAGGGCGCCGACCCGGCGCAGGCTGCACAGTTCGCGGCAAGCCTCCCGGCCTATTGGGGAGAGAAGGACTTCACCTCCGGGCCCTGGTATTTCGGTGCCGGGGTGGTCTTCCTGTTCGTGCTGGGGCTTTTCGTCGTCAAGGGGCCGCTCAAGTGGTGGTTGTCGGGAGCCACCCTGTTGCTACTCCTGCTCTCGTTTGGAAGGCATTTCCCGTTCGTGTCCGACCTGTTTTTCGACTATTTCCCCATGTACAATAAATTCAGGGCCGTTGAATCCACCTTGATGGTCGTCACGTTGACCGTGCCCATCCTGGCGGTGCTTGCTGTGAATGAACTCCTCAAGGCAGACGGCAAGGATAAGGCCTTGGGAAAAAAGGCATTGTATGTATTGTATGGCGTGGGCGGTATCACGTTGTTGCTGGCGCTTTTGCCAGACCTATTGTTGAGCTTCAAGAAATCCGACCATCAGGACACCATCCAGCAGTTCGCGCAACAGTTGCGCGACAACACGTTTGCCAATGAGGTAATGGCCGCGCTGGTCAAAGATCGGGTATCCCTGGCCCGGATGGATGCCTGGCGCTCATTGCTTTTCATCGCCCTCACCTTCGGCACGGTCTGGTTGCTGATTAAACAAAAATTGAGGCCGCAAACGGCGGTCATCCTGCTCGGTGCCATCACGCTCATCGATCTGTGGGGCGTTGACAAACGGTACCTCAACGACGATCGATTTACGGACAAATCGCAGTTGAATCGCCAGTTCATCCAGGAACGCGAGGTGGACAAGTTGATCCTGATGGATAAGGAACCCAACTACCGCGTACTCGACCTCACCACCAATCCATTTGCCGATTCCCGGACGTCCTATTTCCATAAGTCTATCGGTGGCTACCACGCGGCCAAGTTGATGCGTTACCAAGAGCTTATCGAACGGCAGTTCAGCAGCGCCATCAACGAAGACGTGCTGGATATGCTCAATACGCGCTACTTGATCACGCACGATAACAACCAGCAAAGCGAGCGTATCCAGCGGCGCAGCTCTGCGGCCGGCAACGCCTGGTTTGTCGAAAAGGTCACCTTGGTGAAAGACGACGAGGAGGAAATGCAGGCGATAAACGGATTCGATCCGCTGAAAGAGGCATTTATCCATGAAGAATTCAAGCCGCAGCTCGACGAAAAGCGGCTTGGTCGGCCGGTCAATTCGACCATCGAGTTGACGTCCTATCGCCCCGATCGGCTGGTGTACGCGTACTCGGCGCCAAATGACGCGTTGGCCGTATTCTCCGAAATCTGGTATGACAAAGGGTGGAAGGCTTACGTGGATGGCGAAGAGCGGCCCATATTGCGGGCTAACTACGTGTTGCGCGCCATGCAGCTTCCCGGAGGGAATCACACGGTGGAGTTCAGGTTCGAACCGCGATCGTATCACCTGGGTGAGACCATCTCATTGATCGGATCCATCGTCCTCTTATTGGGTCTTGGGGTCGTTATCTGGCTGGAGCGCAAAAGCCGCGTTGCGCCCGAACTTGCCAAGAAGGCCAAGTAATTTCCCTGCCATTTGCCATTCGATGCTAGCAACGCGAAGAGGCTGCCTCGGTTTACTTCTACTTCCAAGGCAGCCTCTTGCGTCATTTACCATCCAGCCGGTACCAGCTCGTTAGGGCGGGTTAGGGCAGGACGGGCGCAGTTGCAGGGTCTACCGGTGGCACGATCGAGTCTCGCAAGGCCACCGCGTGTTGGTGGTGACGCTCCAGTTCCGGCAGGATATTGGCCGCAAAAGCCTTCACGTCGGGATGCTGCGCATCATCCGCCGCGTCTTCGAACAGCGCCACTACCTTTCGGTGTTCATCGGTCATCAGCGTCAGGTACTCACGGTCAAATTCCGACCCGGATTTCTCCATCAGCTCGCGCTGGTTTTCCACGTGGTCAGCGCTGGCCGTGGGCGGTAGCGTGATGTTGTGCTTGTCGGCAAGCGTTTCCAGCTCGCCCTGGATTTTTTCGTGTTCGTCCGCCATCATGCCCGCGAGTTGCTTGATGCGTTCGTCGGTCGCTTTTTCAAGAGCCAATTTGGCCAACGCGATTTCTGCCAGACCGGCGTCAGCGGCCTTGACGGCAAATTCCGCATCATCGTTATCCACCATGGCCGTCGAATCGTTCACCCCTTGGGCGATGTCGACGCTATCCGTGCGCTGGCTGCCTTGGTTGCAAGCCATTAGGCTTGCTGCCACGACCAACGCAGTCAAAAGAACAGGTGTTGTTTTCATCATTCCTCCTTTAATTTTTTGGTATACCCGATTACCGGCACATATTGCGCCAATGGGGCCAAATCGGCGTTTGGTGCGCATTAGGAGCATAGGCGTTTTGTCGCGGTTGCGCATGGACTGTGACCGTTTTGGTTGGAAGTGTGGAGGTTTTGCCACAGTTTTGGCCAAAAGGGCTGCTCGATGGAGAGGCCCGTGAATGCGAGCAGCCGCCGGGTCACTAGTGTCGTGCCAACCATAAAACGTCACATAAGTCGCCGTAATTTTCATTGGAATAATTTGCTTTTAAGGGCAATGAAGCTTGCATGAGCCGCTTCGTTTATGGTTTTTTGGCAGCTTACTCATGCAGGTTTCGTTCCTGGCAACACTGGAAAATGCACGCATAGCCTTAGCTACGTAAGCATTTGACAAGGCAGTCAGGGACGGAAAGGACTAGACTTGGTGCGATGGGGTATGGTTGGTACGACACTAAGAAGGTCAGTTCGCAGCGATCCTGCTCGATGTCCGAAAGGTGGGGGCGGGTTACGTTCAGGATCACCGCCAGAGCGGGGATGTCGAGTCCATGTGCGCGGCGCAGGTAGGTCACCGCTTCGCCGGTGATCAACGGTTAAATATCTAACTCAAAGGGGAGGAAGAGTCGTTTCGCTCTCAGTCCATTTCGAGACACGCAATTCCTGAATATTTCGGGTTCTTAACGAACTCCCGAATCACATCTGCACGGATTACTAACAATCGAGCAATATAATCGGAAGTGGTGTTGGTCTAGTAGTAGCTTCACGGGATTACGCTACACTGATTTTATGCTCTCTGTCAGCCGCAAAAGCTAGACACGCCCTAATCTGTTCCCGGGTTAACTCCGGAAAATCAGCTAATATTTCCGCTTCTCCCATCCCGTTGGCAAACCAACCCAATACATCATAAACAGAAATCCGGGTTCCTTTGATAACCGGCTTCCCGAACCTAATCTCGGGTTCAATAATGATATAATCCCTGTAATTAACCATAATCAATACGATGAATACAAATATAAAGAATTTTTCTTGATAGTGATACCAAACGGGTGCACGACAGATTTCCGTTTGCCTGCGGTTAGGTCTCAACCGCCAAAAGCCCCACAACGTGGTACGGTGACAACACCGACCACAGGTTTCGGATTTTCGTCGTGCACCCGCCAAGGCAATCAGCCATTACCCTCAAAAATCCCTGCGCCTGATCCGTTCCTTTTTCTTCTGCCAGTATTTCAGGGGTTCCATCTCCGGTCGGCGGAGCTCCTTGTCGGATAGCAACGCGGAGAACTCCTCGATGGAGAGGCCCGTGTGCGCGGCGCAGGTAGGTCACGGCTTCGGCGGTGGTGCGTGTATTCATGGGGTTGTGTATGTCCATTGTTTCGTGTTTTCGTTGAGTGCCGCCAGCGGCGGTTTCTTTTTATGATGACGAAGGTAAGGGGTTCTCGGGAAGATAAGGGTGGACGTTGTCGTTATACCAGCAATTCGAACGGCATTTTGTAGATTACCGAACTTTGGCGTATCTTTGTCTTAAACGAGTATGCCATGTCAGACGTACAGCTTTACACGAAACTCTCGAATCTCCCTGCTTCACTTAAGGGCGAAGTTGCCGATTTCATCGATTTCCTCGTGTTCAAATCTAAAACGAAGCCAAAGAAAATGGCGAACAGGGTAGCGGGAAAGGCCAAAGGATTGATTGTAATGAAAACCGATTTCGATGATCCTATTCCCGGGTTTGAAGAATACACGAGATGAATTTCTTATTGGATACGCACACGCTCATCTGGTATATAACGGATGACCGAAAATTGCCAAAAAAAATCCGTGCTATCATTGATGAACCTGACCATATCTGTTTCGTAAGTCTTGCCTCATATTGGGAAATGGCCATCAAGAATTCTCTTGGCCGACTAGACTTCAAGAAGCCAATCGCTAAGATTTTCGAAATTGTCGATCAGTCAGGCTTTGAAATCCTTCCCCTGAATATCGCCCATATTTTGCGTGCAACCTCCCTCCCCTTTCATCACCACGATCCTTTTGACCGTATGATTATCGGTCAAGCCATAGTGGAGGAATTAACAATTCTTACGAAAGACGAGAAATTCCCGCCATACCCTGTCAGTCTCATTTGGTAATCATAAGCAAGCGCCAAGTCAACGAATAAGCTATAGCCATTCGATCCCAATCACCCACTACCCTCAAAAATCCCTGCGCCTGATCCGTTCCTTTTTCTTCTGCCAGTATTTCAGGGGTTCCATCTCCGGTCGGCGGAGCTCCTTGTCGGATAGCAACGCGGAGAACTCCTCGATGGTGAGGCCCGTGAATGCGAGCAGCCGCCGGGCCACGAGGAAGGTCAGTTCGCAGCGATCCTGCTCGATGTCCGAAAGGTGGGGGCGGGTTACGTTCAGGATCACCGCCAGGGCGGGGATGTCGAGTCCGTGTGCGCGGCGCAGGTAGGTCACGGCTTCGCCGGTGGTACGTGTATTCATGGGGTTGTGTATGTCCATTGTTTCGTGTTTTCGTTGGTGCCGCCAGCGGCGGTTTCGTTTTATGGTGACGAAGGTAAGGGGTTCTCGGGAAGAAAAGGGTGGAAGTTTGACGGATTTTTTGAGGGTTGATCGGGTGGTAGTAGAATCAATCGAACTATTCATCGATATGCTATTTGGACGATGCCCAGCAAACATTTGGTCAGGTTCAATTGCCCACCCAAGAGCAGACGGCGACAATTTGAGTATTTTAATCCAATCGGTTTTGTCTTTTGTGGCGGGAGGCAGATTCCCCTGTATTTTTAGAATCTCCTCTAGTAGTGCAATATTAACCAGTTTAGTGTGATTTTTAGACCCTAATGCATGTGTAAAGAAAAAGCCACCCCAATAAAATTTTTAGTATCGAGGCTGTCAGGCTTTCTAATTGTGTACCCTTGTCGTCAGAGTTTTTGCCAAGTATAATAATGTCCATGGTGATACGAATTTAGGTATTTGGCGCGAAACGAGTAACCCAAGTGACTCAATACATCAATAAATTAAATAACCTCGTATATTTCATCCAAGACGATATCCTCAAACTTCTTCTTGATAAAGTGCACTTTAGGGTGCTTTTCTCGGCCATTGTATATGTTTAGATGAAAGTTTCCACGAGCGTTTTTTAGAAGGTCTTCCATGTATGGATGAATGATTACCATCTTTTGCGACGAGTCATTGTTGAGCCACAAGGATAATTTGGAGTTGATTCCTTTATCCGAAAATCCATACCCCGAAATGATGAGCACATTTGTTTCCGTTAACCTTGATTTGAAATCGTCATATAGTACTTCGAATAGATCACTGAGATAGCCAAGCATTTTATTGAATGTCCCGATAAGCAGTTTTGGGGTTCCATCTGTTACACCATAAAAACGTTCATCGTGGTAGTGGACACGTGCTATGTCGGTACCTCTGGGTAGTTTAAGTATTTTGTTGTGATTGTGTGGTTCTTTTATCCCGACCTCAAACCAATCTATACTGCCATGCAATTTTAGATAACGTAAGCGTTCATCATTTGGAACAAAACCCTGCCATTGCTCGAATTTAAAATCCTTGTGCGCAAACCCATCATTAAATTCAATATGATTTTGCGAAAGATAATTATCCAACACCACGTCGTGATTAAGGCTTACAATGTTCCTCAGACCTAATTTCTGGATGAGCTCAGGTAAGATCGCGTACTGGTCTACAAAGTCAATCTTTTTCGAAATCATTTGCCATACTACACACTCTAAATATTTTTTTGTCTCATTGACCACGTAAGATAAATCGAGAGATTTTGATTGATTGACTTCTGAAAGATTTGAAATCAAACCATTTACAGCTGGATTCTCAAATTCGAGATTAAATGAATCTGTTAACTGCCGTAAAACATAGTAGATGTCTTCATAATTTGTATAGTGTTCGTGCTTTAGGTAGGTATAAAAAGAGTCAATGTCTCTTTTAATGACATCAATAATTGCCAAACAGTTTGGAGTGTAGGTAGGGTAGAGGTGTTGTCCTGCACCTATATAGTAGTTTGAGTCTGACGCTCTTCCTATGTTTTCACCTGACAAAACCCGTTTAGTTATATCCTTTACACCTGGTATTCCTGAAACGAATGATACGCCTGATCCAAATAGTGCCGTTGTTAGCATGTTGACTTTTTCAGCAATTTACGATATTTATTGCATTTCCCGTTCGGAACCACGAACAACTCATGCTTGCTCCGCATAAGTCCGTGGAAATCGGAAAATTCCCTGCAAAACGAACATTATTTTTTTCCGATTTCTCCTTTAGTAGGGCAGAAGAGGGCCGTTGTAACAAATGTACTAAATCTTCTCTCGAATAACTAGTTTATCTAAATAACGTTTCGCCTTTATAACGACTAATCCATATTCTTTTAGCTTTTCATTAACGGCATCTAAGTCATTCATTTCTGCAACAAAGTTAATATCAATATTGTGATTTATACCGGTTTCATCGAGGAATGCCTTACCCGGCGAGAGATAATATCGTAATGCGCTAATCAGTACCGAAACAGGCTGATTCGTTATGACTATTCCGAAATTATCCTTTTCAAATATTTTTGTTTCGCTAAAACTTTCCATATCGGTGTCGCGAAACTTCACTAAGACTAAACATTCAGTTTCCCTTTTTTCCATTTGAGAACGCAATCCAAAAAACTTATCCAAATCGCTGCGCATTGAAAGCAACAATTCTTCAGGGTTTTTGCATGGAGCTACGATTTCATAGCAGTATCCATAATTTTGTTTAAGACTATCCCATAAATTCAGATTTGGGCGAAAAAATGTTTCATTTGAAACTTCAAACTCTATATCCATTGAGGAAAGACCTTGAGGACGATATATTGTTTCGCTTTGAATTTCCGTACTTGAAACACTACCATAAGCTATACTATATAGACTTACGACATATGAGTTTAAAACTCTGATTTTTCCATACGCTGATGATTCCCCAGGACCTTCAATACGTACTCCACCATCTGCTAAACCCGGGATATAACTAGTCACTATCGAATGCGATTTAAAGTATCTATTGTCTCCTGCATTACTATTAATAAGCAATGGAATAGAATTATCAATGCTAGCTAAATATCTTGAATTTTGTATCTCGAATATTGAGGCGTCGTAAGATTGCCCATTGATAATTGAATTTATGTTTTGCTCATTAATGTTGTCGCTTCCTTTAACCCTTCCGAGTACAATTCCATTTTTATCTATCCATATGGAACCTCCTAACGACCCATCTTCGTTTAATAGTTTTCGAAACGTAGTATTGTCAACAATCGCATTAGGTAAAATGTAATCCTTTCCAAGCATTTTCATTCTTTCAAATAGACGCAAAATTTTTTCCTCTGGCTCATATCCTACCAATATAATCTGAATTTTATCTCCAAATTCTCTTTGAATCCTATCCAGTTTCGGAAAGGATTCAATACAAGGTGCACAGTATGTAGTCCATGAATAGAGAATTACTAATTTTCCCTTGAAGTCAGATAATGAAGCTGAGTTTCTTTGGAAATTAATAACGTTGGGAAATATAATATCGGGCGTCGATTTACCATTAATAAGCAAGGCCAACGAATCAGGCTTGAAGGAAAATGCTACAAAAACTACGGAATGGACAATGAAAGTTATTAATATAGCAATATGAATTTTCATGATTATTCTTTTATTGAATCTTGGATGATGGTAAAAAATATAAAATTAGTATCCATCATTTTGGATAAGCCTGGGATTCTTGTTCAATTCAATTTCAGGAATAGGGAATCGAGAAGCAGAAGGTTTCCATGTTGGTTTTATTAGGGACAAAACTGCATCTATTTTATTTCTTCTGTTGAGATCAAACCACCGATGGCCATTCTCTGCAAAAAATTCAATTCTTCTTTCATTAAAAATCGCCTCTAACAAATCTTCCCGGTTTTGCGAATCAAACGGTAGAAGACCGGCACGAATTCTGATTTTATCTAAATCTTCTTTTCCATTGATAAGATTTCCCTGCTCTATTCTTGCCTCCGCACGGATCAGGAATAATTCGGCCAAACGAAACTGGATGCAGTATTCCCTTAAATTATTTATTGGTTGGCGGAGTTTGTATTTAAATGGAAAATAATAATGATTCTCATTTATCAATACTGAATCAAGCCAGTTTGTCCTCCTAAGGTCACCTTCTTCAAATGCACCTAAAAGCTGGTTACTCAAATAATAATTTGGTACCATGGCCGATGTTTGCGGAATGAATTGTTGACCCAAAAAAGTAATTCCTGATATGTTAGGAAAGATTTGGAAAATTGTTTCTGCACTTTCTGAGGAAAAAACGGAGTTCAAGTCATCAGATAATTTGAGCAAGTCGGAATTTGAAATAACTTCAGATGAAATTTTTTCCGCGTTAATCCAATCTTTTCGATAAAGGCATATCCGAGCTAAAAAGGTAAGGACGCCCAGCCGATTGATTCGAACTTTTTCGTCGGGCAAGGCTACAGATTCGCTTGAAAGATTTAAGTTCGAATTATTTAAATCAGTTACAATTTGTGCATATACTTCTTCTATTGCAGTCCTTTGTATTTCTTGACTGCGTTCTAAATTTGTAGTAAGAACTAGAGGAACTTCTCCAAAGAAATTCACTAAATAAAAGTATGTATAGGCTCTAACAAATAGCGCTTCACCTATATACTGTTTCTTTTTTGCATCTGCAATTTCTGAATTTTCTACCCCTTCAATTAGTGCATTAGCCTGATAAATTATATGATATGCTTTTTGCCATAAGAGTGTAATTTGAGAGTCATTAGGCGGAACTAAATTAGATTGTATATGAGAGTATGCAGAACCAGACGCTATTAACTCATCAGATGCTAAACCAGTAAATATTGATGTATACAAGCCATTGAACATGCCATTATTTGAATATAAAGTAAAGTACATTCCGGCGAGAGCGGAATTGGTAGTATTTTCATTTTCAAAAATGTTTCTACTAAGTATTTGAGTTTTAGGATTTTCCAGCTCCAAGAAACTATTACACTCACAGAATAACAGGCAGATTGTAATCTGAACCATAAAAATTAGCGAGCGACTATTTTTTGCGTGAATCATAAATTTTTCCTTTTATATTTTTGCAGATATTCCTATAGTATATACCCTAAGATTTGGTAAATTGGTTCCTGTACTTGCAACTGTCTCTGGGTCAAAACCTGAAAATTTTGTTATCGTAAACAAGTTTTGTCCTTGCATATATATCCGAAGATTACTAAATCCTGTTTTTCCTAATATTGCGGGATTAAAACTATACGACAGTTGCAAATTGTTCAATTTTAAATATGAACCATCTGTATATCTACCAGTGTATGTATTGAAGTAGTTAATGTAGTCTAACAGGCCCTGACCTGTAGTTGTTGCTTTAGGTAGTGATGCTGGATGTCCTGCGCTTTTCCATATTTCATCGGACAGTCTTGTGTCCTGATTCTTTAATGTGCCTGCGGCAGCAAAAAATGGATATCTAAAATCAGTAGTGATTTTTTTCACAAATTGAAAAAATATATCTAACTGCAAATTATTCCATGTGAATGTGTTTCCTACTCCTCCATAATATTCCGGCAGCATTGAATCAAAATACATAAAATCACCGGAGGCGTTTAGAAGACCGTCGCCATTTAAATCAGAGATTATTGGCCTCCCCGTATGCTGGTCTATTCCCTCTAAATTATATTGCCATATTAAATCTAGAGATTGACCAACAACAAGATTTCTAATACTATAAGAAGTGGATGAAAGGTTAGGAAACCTAATCAACTTGTTTTTTTGCCTCGAAAAATTTAGTACTGAACTCCATGAGAAATTTTCCTTTCTGATATTTGAACTATTTAACAAAAATTCCCATCCCGAATTCTCTATTAAGGCGGGCAAATTCGCCTGATAACTTATAAAACCCGTTTGAGCAGACAAAGGATAAGTTACCAATTGATTCCCTGATTTATTATTATAGTAATTGGTGGACAAGAATACATTGTCTTTAAACAATCCAACTTCCAATGCGATATCCAGTTTTTGGTTTGATTCCCAGCTAAACTCTGGATTTGCTATTCTTGTAGGATATAATCCAGGAACTTGATTGTATAAATTTGATGTGGACGAATAAGTTGATATATATTGGTAATCACTTATCTGATCATTTCCCGTTACCCCGTAGCTAGCTCTTAACTTACCAAAACTGAGGACATCCCACTCCTTAAGAAACTTTTCTTCCTTGAATAACCATGCAACTCCCAAAGCTCCAAAATTGCCATATTGATTTCCGGGACCGAAACGGGTCGATCCGTCCCTTCTGAAGTTAAGATTAAAGATATATTTATCTAGTAAATTGTAGTTTACTCTTCCAAAAAATGATGCATATTTATATTCGCTAAACGTACTGCTTAGCGAATAGTTTCCTGCTGAAGCAATGTTTTCAAGCAAAGCATCATCACTAAAGTTAAACGCATCTGTTCTTCTTCCTTCTCTTCTGCTTTTTTGAAAAGTCAATCCTGATAACACTGACAATGTTCCCTTACCTAGTGTTTTTTCAAAATTAAGCTGAGGTTCGATAATCCAGGTGTTACTTTGATTATCACCATTGAAAGAATAGCCTTGCGTATTTGAATTTGGGTCTTGTGAAGTGCTTGGAAAAACTTGAATTTGATTCAAAGAGATATTATTATAGCCTATATTTGTTTTAATTGTTAGCGACCTGTTTAAGTTAAACTGAATTACTCCGTTAGAAATAAAATTAGTTGTGTTGTTCTGCGTCTTTCTTAAAGAAAGGGCCATTGGATTTATCAACCCCGGGAACCAATAATATGCTCCATTATTATCGAACAATGGGTAATTGGGTGGTAGGTTTATGTAGGTTATCAAGTTAGGCGTCTGATAGTCATCGTTGGCAATATAACTAACAGATAAATCCACCTTCAATCTTTCATTAAAAGCTAGATGATTAAGACCGATTTTTCCAAAGCCACGTATCGATTTTGCCTTATCAGAAAAAACGGTACCGTCTGTTCTGTATGCTCCAGAGAGCACAAATTGAGTTCGTAAATCACCTCCTGATAGATTTAGTTGAAGGTCGCTAAGTGGTGATGTATTCCCGATTAATTCCTTTACCCAATTTGTATTTTGTGTGGTGTCCCAAAGAATTAAATCTGGAGCATTTGCTGCTGTCGGCTGAATGCCATCATTTTCAAATGCCATCCTTCGTAATTGTAGGTATTCATCTGTATTCATCATACTGACCACATTAGCCACTTTTCCGTAACCCGTATAAAAATTTACCCCAATTTCAGTCCTTCCGATTTTCCCTTTTTTAGTTGTAATTAATACCACCCCATTAGCCCCACGTGAACCGTAAATCGCAGTTGCATCAGCATCTTTTAATACTTCGATACTCTCTATATCGGAAGGATTTACGCTATTAAAAACACTTAAATTTCCTCCTAGTTGATTTAGTTGTTGAGAATCAAATGGAACTCCGTCAATAATGTAAAGTGGTTCCGTACCAGCTGTCAGAGAACTTTTGCCTCTTATTTGGACTGAGACTCCAGACCCAGGTGTGCCACCTGTTGATTGAACAAACATACCAGGAACCCTCCCTCGTAGCGCTTGTAATGGATTTGATATCGGCTGTTGACCTATTTCCTCTGCACTAACTTTAGCAACGCTACCCGTGTTTAACCTGCGGGATGAAATACCGTAGCCAATAACAATTGGTTCATCAAGTAAAGAAAATACATAGCGAAGGACAACGTTAATTTCTGGGCCCGTTGCGATGATTTCAAAGGGCTGATAACTCAATAGGCGGAATTGTAGGGTCTGTGCTGATTGTACACCGGTAATTTCATAACGTCCATTCCGGTCGGTGATGGCCTGGCGTCCCGTGGCCTTGACGGTTATCGTGACGCCCTGTAAGGGATTGCCTACGGAATCGGTAACCACCCCTTTTATGGTTTGCTGAGTGGAGACCAATGTTTGTTGTGCAAGGACCGGTTTGATGACAATCGCGTTATCTGAAATTTTATATGTGAAGGGTTGCTCGCTAAAGACAAGATTCAACACCTTGTCTAGCGGAGCACGATGAAGGTTTACCGTCACCGGTTTGGCCTCCTTCAACAGCGCCGGATTGATCTGGTAGCTGTACCCGCTCCGCTTGGCGACCTCGTCGATGACCTGCTTGAACGGCGCGTTCCGATAAGACAGCGTGATGCCCTGTCCGGACACATGGGCCGAAACATGCAGCATGCCCAGCAGAAAAATCGCTCCAATCAATTTCATGAGCAGTATCGTTTTAAGTAATCCGCCGCGCAATCGCTTGCGGTGAATCGTGTAATTCATATCTTTGTATTGTTAGGTTAGTAAAATGAGTAGTAAGACATTCGGTTATTAAACCTGGCATTCGGCCGGAGGTGTTTGCGCACCTTCGGCTTTTCGCTTTTCGGATGGTGGGTTCGTCAATTTGCCATAAGCGTCCTCCCGTTCAGTTTAAAGGTGAAATTACGGTCAGCCGCCAGGATGTCCAGCACGTCCGATAGTCGTACATCCCGTTTGATTCGGCCGTAATAGTTTTCATCGGGCAAGGTGGCGTAATCCACCTCGATGTCATACCAGTTTTCCAGCTGCCGCATGATGTCCGCGAGGTTCAAATCGTGGAACACAAACCAGCCTTCGTGCCATCCGGTGTAGGATTCGGTGTTGACGTTGCGTTTGTTGAGTGCCTTGTCCGTAGTAGCCGCCTGTTCTCCGGGCACGAGTTGCAAACTCGCGCCATTGGCTTCGACCTGCACCTTGCCTTCCACCAGGGTAGTCTGCGTTTCCGGACTGCCCGGATAGGCGGAGATGTTGAATTGGGTGCCGAGGACTTCGACGGTTTGGCCGCTGGTTCGGACTTTGAAGGGCATCCCGAGCGTATTCGGGACGCCAATAGATTTTGAAATTGGCGCTGGCGCGCGCGTGTCGCGCGTGCCTTGTGTTTGAACGATATCAAAATACGCTTCACCTTCGAGCTCGACTATGCGTTCGTTGGCGGTAAAGCGACTTGGGTATTTCAGCGTACTGGCCGCATTCAGCCAGGCTTTGCTGCCGTCGGGGAGGGTGACTTGGTATTGGCCACCGCGTGGGGTGGTTAACGCTAACATCACAGAACCGTCACCCTGAGCGGAACGTAGTGGAGTCGAAGGGTCTCTGCTATTTTGCAGCGATGCTTCGGCTTCGCTCAGCATGACGTTTAATGTGGATCCATCGTCATATGTGATGTTTTCCGTTCCGATTACGATGCCTTTTCGGGCTTGGTCCAGATCGATTACACGGCCGTCGGCCAGGGTGAGCGTGGCTTTGTTGGAGCCGGGCAGGGCGTCGTCGCCGTATTGGCTGGTGAGTTGGGGCGATGTGGGTTGATTGGCGCGGTACACGACGATGCCGACCGCGAGCGATACGAGGATGGCCGCGGCATAGGGCAGCCAGCGCATGAACTTGGCGGGGCGTCCCTTCGGAATGCCGATTCGGTCGTAGAGCTGTTTGCCCAATTTGCCGTAGTCCGGTTCGCCCGCCGGTTCGGGTGAGGCCTTGGCCATGGCGTGGAACCATTCTTCCACCTTCGCGGCTTCCGCGGGGGTGCAGCGGCCTTCTTCGTACCGCCTCAAGAGCTCGTTGAATGTTTCCTTTTCCATCGTCAATACCGGACATTTGTCCGCTTTTTAGGGGTAAGACGTTTGAGAAGGCGGGTAGTGGTAGATGGAAGTGAAATTTTTTTCATTTTTTTCGAAACCACAAATTCCATCCCGCCATACCACTACCGCCCGTTTCAAACGTCATAGGGTACACCAACCCATGAAAGGAGGTAAGCCGATGCCCTGAAAAAGTGGGCCATGCGGCGGGAAACCGCATGGATCCGATCAAAAGCCGGTAAACCGGCACCAACCATGATGAGAAGCCGTCCGCCCATCGGTGGGCGGCTTCCGTTTACGGCACAAACCTACGGAGCGCGCGGCGAAGTAAGAAACCACGGGCGATGTTTAAAACCACAAACGAAAATTGTTGTACCTTTAACCACATGATTAATGAGAAAAAGACCAAAAGATATGACGAATCACATGGGCTACAAGATCAGCCGGGTCCGCGAGCTATTCGGTTACCAGCAGAACGAACTGGCGGTGCTTTGCGACTGGAGCCAGCAGCAGATGTCAAAGATCGAACTTTCTGAACACGTGGAAGAGCACATCATTACCCAGGTGGCGGTGGCCTTGAAGACGTCGCCAGACGTGATTAAGAATTTCAACGAAGAGCAGGTGATCAGTAACATCAACAACACCTACACCAATTCCACGCACAACCAGCACTATCGCCCCGTGATCAATGGCACGGTGGACGAGGTGAAGGCGTACATCGCGCGCATCGAGGAGGCCGAACAGCAAAAGCAGGAGCAGTTCAGCCAGTTCGCGCAGGTGGTGGTGGAACTCGCCGCCCAGGTGACGGATCTCACGGCGCGGGTGGGCGACCTGGCCGCGCAGGTGGAAGCATTGCAAAACCAGGGCAAGCGGGATTAACCCCGCTTGCTCCGGTTCAGCGTCTTGTCCGAGATGTCCAGGAAGGCGCGCACGGTCGCGTTGTCAAGCTGCGACCACAACGTGGGGAAGAGCCGCTGGAACAGCGCATACCGCCTGCCCTTGGGCTCGCGCAGGAGCTGGATGAGCTTGTCACGCTTTTCCACCTGCTGCCGCAGGATGGTGTCGGTGTGTTCGCGCAGTTGCGGAAAGGAAGCATAGATGCCGTCCACGTCGCTCCGAGCGATGCTTTCCAGCCTGGTGGTTCCCAGCGCGGTGACCTGCCAGGGCGACGGCTCGTTGCGGAAGAACGGGCCGTCCAGTACCACGATCTCATTGGGTTCCCAAAACAGGTAGATCTGTTCCCGGCCGTCCGCTTGCGGCACGGACGCCTTCAGCAAACCCTTCTTGACGTAAAAGGCACGCGTGTTGCGTGAACCGTGCGCGACGAGGCATTCGTTTTTGCGCAGCGTCAAGCCCTGCAGGACGTTGGCCCGGCCCAATGTTTCCGGCAATCCCGCCGGGATGGGATGGAGCGAATCGAGGTAATCAAGTATAGCTTTTAGGGGCATTTACTGGTTCTGCGGGCTAGTGACACACCGGCAAACCGCGAGGGGGCGCCGCCCGAAGGCTGCCCCGACACCAAACATGATACGGCAAAGTAACGGAAACACCCGCCGCAAAAGCAAGGGATTTTGACTGTTTTTTTTGCGGTGCCCTACAGCAACCGGCTCAGCCAAAGGAGCAGGTGCATCGTACAGAAGGCGGCCAGGCAGCCCAGGCGCGCGCGCAGCTGCTTGAGTGCGTAATGAATCTGCTTGCGCACGGTACCCTCGGCGATGTCGGTGCGCTCGGCGATTTCCTTGTAGCTCAGGTAGGCCTTGCGGCTCAGCTCGAACACCTCGCGCATCTTGACGGGCAGCCGCTCCACCTCGCGTTCGATGAGTGCGGCCAGTTCCTTTTCGCGCAGGGCGTCGTCAGCCCGCGCCGTGGCCGTTTCGTCGAACGGGTGCTCGCGCAGGTAGTCTGTACGCGAACGTTCCTTGCGGATATACTGGATGAGCTGGTTGCGCGTGGACCGGTACAGGTAGCCCTGCAACGAGCCGGAGATGCTGAAGGTGGCCGCCTGGTCCCACAGTTTGGTGAAGATGTCCTGGATGGCATCGGCCGCCAAATCGTCGTCGCGCAGCACGCGGCGGCTGAACCGGTGCAGCACCCCCCAGTAGCGATTGTACACTTCCGCAAAGGCTTGCTCATCCCGGTCGTGGATCAGGTCTGCCAGTACCTCGTCGGCCAGTTGGCCGTACGGGGTTTTGAGGGTGTAGGAGGCGTCCATTTGTAATTATCTTTTCAAATCCGTTGGTTTTCAGTCAAAAGTACGCAAAAAATATTCGGTAAAGGCAAGAGCTTTGATGAAAATTTTAAAATTATGAAACAAGTGATCACTGAATTGATGGCGCTGCTGCGCCAATTGATCCTGGTGTTGCAGGGCCAGCCGCTGCCAGCGCTGGCACCCTGCGATCCGAGGCAGCCCGCGGTGGTGGGCGTGCCGGCCGCTCCGGTGCATGTGGATATCCCGTGGATACTCCGGTACATGGGCATCGGAAACACGACCTTTTACAGCAAGGTGCGCAACATCCTGCTGGTGCCCGTGTTGCGCCTCGGCGCGCGCGAATACTACGATCGGGAGGAGGTGTATGACCTTTTCCGGCGACAAGGGGGGAGCGGCCGGAAGTACCGGCGCTCGTGAGCGGCATCCGGATTCCGTTGGTACAGCTAAACGCATCCTTCCCCGTACAAAAACGTGGCGTTTCCGGCGGTGACGATGCGGCGTTGGGCGGTGATGGGCGGTCTTGGTCCGGGGAGCCTGCTTCCCCGTGCGGAAATCGCCTGCCATTGTCCGGTTCCGCGCCGCCATTGTCCGGTTCCGCGCCGAATCCCTACAGGTTCCGACCGCGTTGGTACCAAGTTGCGGCTTCCCGGTCAAAGCCGATTCGTTTTCGTGCAAAAATGCCGCATTTCCGTACAACGGCGCCGATCCGTGGTACAACAACGATGGCTTTCCGTACGGGTATCCAGAGCCACTGTCCGGCCAGCGCTGGATCGGTACAAGGATGGCCCATTTCCGGACAGGAATGGGTCATCCTTGTCCGTTGCTGCCCTGTTTCCGTACCATCGCCGCCACCACTTGCCCGGGAATTTTCCTATCTTTGCCCGCAAACGGTTATACCTAATTATATATACATACGATAACGGAGCGAGCATCGACATGAAAAAAGCATACATCTTCCCCGGCCAGGGGGCACAATTCGTGGGCATGGGTAAAGACCTGTATGACCACAGCGAAGAGACGAAATCGTTGTTTGAGCAAGCCAATGGGTTGTTGGGCTTCCGCATCACGGATGTGATGTTTGCCGGCACCGACGAAGACCTGAAGCAAACCAGGGTGACACAGCCTGCGATTTTCCTGCACTCGGTGATCTTGGCCAAGGCCTTGGGCAGCTCCTTTGCCCCGGATATGGTGGCCGGACATTCACTGGGCGAATTTTCGGCATTGGTATCGGCGGGTGCATTGGGCTTTGAAGACGGGCTCCGGTTGGTGGCGGCCCGTGCGAACGCCATGCAGCAGGCCACCGAAATCCAGCCCTCGACCATGGCGGCGATTTTGGGTCTCGATGACTTCACGGTGGAGGATGTCTGCCAGCGGGTGAGCGACGTGGTGGTGCCGGCCAACTACAACTGCCCGGGCCAGCTCGTGATTTCCGGTTCGATCGCAGGCGTGGACAGGGCGTGTGAATTGCTCCTGCAGGCCGGCGCGAAGCGTGCGCTGAAACTCAATGTGGGCGGGGCGTTCCATTCGCCTTTGATGGAGGCCGCGAAAGTGGAATTGCAGGCGGCCATCGAAGCGGTTGCGATCAACGAGCCGACCTGCCCGGTTTACCAGAACATCGATGCGAAGGCGTACACCGATCCCGAAGCGATCAAGCACAACTTGATCGGCCAGCTCACCGGCCCCGTGCGCTGGACGCAGACCATCCTGCACATGATCGAAGACGGCGCGACATCATTCACCGAAGTGGGGCCGGGCAACGTGTTGCAGGGGTTGGTCAAGAAAATCAACCGTCAGGCGGAAACCGCCTCGGCCGTATTATAACCCGAAGGCGGCTTTCGCCCGGTCGACATGATCCAGCTTCTCCCAAGTGAAGAGCTCCACATCGAGGGTCGTCGTCTCGCCATTGGTGTTTTCGAAAACCTTGGTCACTGTGCGCGGTTCGCGGCCCATATGGCCGTAGGCGGCCGTTTCCGAGTATATCGGGCTACGTAACTTCAGGCGGGTTTCGATGCCGTAGGGTGTCATGTCAAACAACTCCTGTATCTTGTCGGCGATTTCGCCATCGGTGAGGTCTACCTTGGCCGTACCGTAGGTATTGACATAGATGCCGATGGGGTCCTTTACGCCGATGGCATACGATATCTGTACCAACAGTTCGTCGGCGACGCCTGCGGCGACCAGGTTCTTGGCGATATGCCGCGTAGCATAGGCTGCCGAGCGGTCTACCTTGGAAGGATCCTTGCCGGAGAACGCGCCACCGCCGTGCCCGCCTTTGCCGCCGTAGGTATCCACGATGATTTTCCGGCCCGTGAGACCGGTATCGCCGTGCGGCCCGCCGATGACAAATTTGCCGGTGGGGTTGATGTGGTACTTGATGCCATCCGTAAACAAGGCCTGCAGCTCGGGCTTCAGTTGCGCCTTGACCCTCGGCACCAGGATGTGGATGATGTCTTGCTTGATGCGCGCCAGCATGTTGGCTTCGGTATCGAAATCGTCATGCTGGGTGGAGACCACGATGGCGTCAATGCGTACGGGTTTGTGGTTATCGTCATACTCCAGCGTTACCTGCGCCTTGGCGTCGGGCCTGAGGTAGGTGATTTCCTTGTTTTCGCGGCGCAGTGCGGCGAGCTCGTAGAGCAACCGATGCGCGAGGTCAAGCGCCAGCGGCATCAGGTTTTCGGTTTCGTTGCTGGCATAGCCAAACATGATGCCTTGATCGCCAGCACCTTGCTCTTGCTTCTCCGTGCGGTCTACCCCTTGGTTGATATCCGGCGATTGCTCGTGAATGGCCGAAAGGATGCCGCATGAATTCGCTTCGAACATGTATTCGGATTTGGTGTAACCGATGCGCTCGATGACCGAACGGGTGATTTTCGGCACGTCCAGGTAGATCTTTGACTTGACTTCACCGGCCAACACGACTTGCCCGGTGGTGACGAGCGTCTCGATGGCTACGCGTGAATCGGCATCCCAAGCCAGGAAATTGTCAATCAACGCGTCCGAGATCTGATCGGCGATTTTATCTGGATGTCCTTCCGAAACGGACTCTGAAGTGAATAGATATGGCATGTGGTATTTTATTTCGCGGTGCAAAGCTACGAAAAATGATCATCTTTCGGATTGCAGGTCCTCCCAATATTATTTTTTCATAAAATGTTGCCGTGCCTATACCATATTATCGCGAATGCTGATACATTTGCGTGCAGGAACAGGCCGATAACGTATGGCGAAAAGGAAGTGTGTGCTATTCATAGTCAATCCCATATCCGGCGGTAAGAAAAAGACGGGCTTCGAAAAACGGGCATTGGCAGAACTCGACGCGGCCGTCTATGACGCTCGGTTTGCCATTACGGATTATCCGGGGCATGCCCAGGAACTGGCTCGGCAAGCGATTTCCGAAGGCGTGGATATCGTGGTGGCCGTAGGGGGCGACGGTACCATCAATGAGGTTGCTTCTGCCTTGAACGGCACGGCAATCCCATTGGGAATCATTCCCGAGGGATCGGGCAATGGGTTGGCCTTGTATTTGGGCGTTCCACTCAATGAACGCGCCGCGCTGCGTCGCCTCAGCCGCGAAGACTTCATGGTCATCGATAGCGGCACGATCAATGGACTGCCTTTTTTTAATATGGCGGGTATCGGTTTCGACGCTTCGGTGAGCGATCGGTTCGCCAACGCCAACCTGCGCGGACCAATCGGTTACTTGAAGGCCATCGTAACGGAACTCAGCACGTACAAGCCAAGTCGGTATTCCTTGGTCATCGATGGGCGATCCTACGATCGGGAGGCGTTCATGATCAGCGTGGCGAACTCACCGCAATACGGCAACAATGCCTACGTGGCGCCCCAGGCTTCCGTCACGGATGGCATCCTCGATGTTTGCATCATCCATCGGTTTCCGCTGTACACGTTCCCGATGATGCTGTTTCACCTATTCAACAAAACCGCCGACCAGTCGGAGTACGTGGAGATCATCCCCGGCAAACGGATTCGCATCACCAGGGAAACGGCCGATGCCGTGCATGTGGACGGCGAGCCCAAGGAAATGGGAACGGTGCTCGACATCGCGGTCAATCCGGCCAGCCTGCGCATCATCTGCTGAGTGTTGCCGTGCCGATCCAAAGCAATTTATTATGGAAACCATCGTTTAGTAAATCATGAAGAAGAAACAACGGTACGACGGTATTGTGTATTCTACAGACGAGGCATTCGCTTTTGACGAAACGGACACCGAAGAATCGGCGACATTGCCCAATCACAGGCAAGATCTCCGGGTCATGCTCGACAAGAAAATGCGGGGTGGAAAGCAGGTGACCTTGGTCACGGGGTTTGTTGGAAGCGCTGCGGACCTGGAAGCCTTAGGTAAGCAGCTGAAGCAGAAATGCGGCGTAGGCGGCGGCGTGAAAGACGGCGAAATCATCATTCAAGGTGATTTCCGCCAACGCGTGATGCAGCTGTTGGTGGCCGAGGGGTACCGCGTCAAACAAGCTGGCGGTTGAAAAAGCCGGGTTTGTATTGCTAAAACCTATTTATTTAGCCGTTTAATTTGCAATTACAAAAAAAAATGGTTTTCATTGTAAAAAAATTGCTTTTGGATTACAGGAGCGAGGTTTGTTTAGGGTGTGCTGATGCTGCTGCCGCGCACCCCCTAGGAAGTAAAGGGTGTACTGAACGATTATTGACAACGGTTTTGTTTTTAGTTTAAAACACTATATTTGCTTTGACCATTCACATGGTTGACAACGGATTGAATTGCACAAATTATTAAAAAATCATAGTTAACAACATTAAAATCTAAAAATTTAAAAAAATGGCAAACGCACCAAAAACAAGTACGGCAAACAAGGAGAAAGGCAACTCAACTTCGAATGTTTTTGCTAGTCTGGCAATCATTTTTTGCTTCATCATCGGGGCACTGGTTTGGAAATACATCATGGGCGATCCGAACAACTTCATCGACAACAACCCGGATAACCAACCGAAAGAAGGCAATTACATGGGCATGGTGTACCATGCCGGATTCGTCGTACCGGTGCTGCTCGGATTGTTTCTCATGACGTTTGTCTTTGCCATCGAGCGCTTCATCGTCATCGGCCGCGCTTCTGGCAAGGGGAATGTAGGTACATTCGTTCGCAAGATCCAGTCACTCATCAGCGGCGGCAACATCGATTCGGCAATCGCGGAGTGCGACAAACAGCAAGGTTCGGTAGCCGCCGTGATCAAGGCGGGCCTGTTGAAGTACAAGGACGTTTCGGCCAACCCGAACCTGGATACCGAACAAGCCACCGTAGCGATCCAGAAAGAAATCGAAGAGGCCACCGCGTTGGAAATGCCGATGCTGGAAAAGAACCTGACGATCATCGCCACCTTGGTTTCCATCGGTACGTTGACCGGCCTGTTGGGTACGGTAACCGGGATGATCAAGGCGTTCTCGGCACTCGCAACGGGCGGTGCGCCCGACTCTGCGCAATTGGCAAACGGTATCTCCGAGGCCTTGATCAATACGGCCACGGGTATCGCGACATCGGCCGTTGCCATTGTATTCTACAACATCTTTACATCCAAGATCGATACGTTGACGTATTCTATTGACGAGGCCGGTTTCTCCATCGTGCAAACGTATGCCGCATCGCACAAATAGAAAATTATTCGCGGCTCATTTATGGAAAGCCGATGAATAATGCATCATGGTATTAAAGATAAAAAGAAACGCATATGCCAAGGGTTAAAGTAAAGCGAGCCAGTACCACGATAGACATGACCGCCATGTGCGATGTGTCTTTCTTGCTGCTCACGTTTTTTATATTGACAGCCACGGCCCGGCAGCCCGAACCGTTGCAGGTGGATACACCGGCATCGGCAACGCAAGTGAAGGTGCCCGATGATGATTTGGGCTTGATTACGATCGGTAATGGTGGCAAGGTTTTCTTTGGCGTGGTGAACCGGAATGCGCGGGGCAGGATGCTTGAGCTGATGTCAGAAAAGTATTCCATTCCGTTCACACCGGAGGAAAAAGCCGAATTTTCGATGATGGAAACGTTCGGCGTGCCGATGGGCAACCTCAAGCAATTGATTGGCTTGGGTCCGAACGACCGCGTGAAGGAGGGCCTGCAGCCGGGGATCCCGGTCGATTCGACCGAAGCGCTCAGCAACGAGTTGTTCCATTGGATCTACTCCGCACGGGTGGCGACGAAAGAACAGAAGGATGTGGAAATGCGGATATCGATAAAAGGTGACGCAAACGAGAAATATCCCGAAATCAAGAAGGTGATCGATGTATTGCAAAGCCAGAAGGTCAACAAGTTCAGCTTGATCACAAGCCTTCGGGGAAGTGACTTCTAGGCGCAATCCGATTTTGAAAATTTAAGTTAACGAAATAGAAAAATGGCAGAATTAAATACCGGCGGTAAGCAGCAGCCGAGAGTGGATCTGACCGCCATGGTGGACTTGGCGTTTCTCCTGATCACATTCTTCATGCTCACGACCTCCATCAATAAACCCAACGCCATGGACGTGGCGATGCCCGACAAGAACAAGGACGATCCCGAAGATCGGCTGGAAGTAGCCGATAACCGGACCATGACCCTGCTGCTTGGGTCAGGTAACAAGATCGAGTGGTATGTGGGCGAATATAGCAATCCACTGGAAGGCCCCGAGATCGTCGACTACGGCAAAGAAGGTATTCGGCCCGTGTTGCTCCGTAAGTTGAAAGAGGTTCCGCAACTCACCGGAGATCCCGAAAAGGGGCTGATCGTGGTGATCCGACCAAGCGATAAGTCCACCCACCGCAACTTGGTCGACATCCTTGACGAGATGAACATCGTACAGGCCAGGCAGTACATGATCGGTACGATCAGCGAACCGGAAATCGAGGTATTGAAGCGGGACAACCTGTACAACGATTGATAGATAACCACATAATACGATAGCTATGATAGGTTCAAAATTGGATATATTTAAGAAAGAATGGCTCGATGTGGTATTTGACGGTCGGAACAAGGCCTACGGGGCATACGATCTTCGTAAGTTATCCCCTAGGGCGACCAACATCGGCATGGTTTCGGCAGCGTCCGTGTTCGTTTTGCTGCTGTTGGCGCCTGCGATAGCCCGTTGGGCGGGGATAGACCTGCAAAGCGAGGATACTTCCGAGACGATTTTGCAGACCGAGGTCGTGCTTTCCGAGCCTCCCCCGGTCAATGAGGAGGAGCCACCGGCACCTCCGCCGGTAGAACCTCCGCCGCCACGGGTGGACCAGGTCCGGATGCCGGAACCCAAGGTCGTTCCCGCCGAGCAGGTACAGGACGAAGAGCCACCGACCGTAGAGCAGCTCAAATTGGCCGATCCGGGAGCGAAGACCATCGAAGGGGATCCCAATGCGGAACTCAGGCTCGACCTTCCCGTCGGTGAAGGCGAAATCGACGCTGAGGTAACGGAAACATCAAGTGACCACATCTTCCAATCGGTGGAAATCGATCCCCAGCCACCTGGGGGGATGCGGGCGTTCATGGAGTGGGTGGGTAAGAATTACGACTACCCCCAATCGGCGATCGAAGCTGGTGTAAATGGACAAGTGCAGGTTTCTTTCGTCGTGGAACGCGACGGTAGCCTCACGGACATCAAGGTGGTGCGCGACTTGAAGTACGGCACGGGCGATGCAGCGGTGAAATTGCTCAATAAGGCTGCGAAATGGAGCCCCGGTGTACAGAACGGTCGGCCGGTGCGTGTAGCGTATACGTTGCCCATCAGGCTTAACCTTCAACAATAAGCGGTCATTGGTGCAGTCCCATCCCAACGATAACAACGGCAGACAGAAATCGCCCACCAAGCGGTTTCTGTCTGTTTTGGGCCTATTCATGTTCGGGCTTTATTTTGCGCTGGGCATGATCATCATTTTTTGGCAGGGGTTCCTGCCGGGGTTGAGCGGCACGCTACGCACGTTGTTTGGCGTCTTGCTGGTCATCTATTCCTTCTTCCGCTTCGTGCGGCTCTGGCAGAATCGATAGCGCCATGGATTGTGAATTTTTCAAAAAAATGGATATTTTTTCATAACCGTGAAAAAAATCGTATTATTACCGCTCGTTTTTGTCGCTGTACTTGCCTTTTGGTCATGCAACAATACGCAACCTAAAAGGAGTCAGACCATCGTGAGCGGGAAATTGGACGTGTTGGTGGATGAGACGCTGTTGCCCGTGATGGAAGAGCAAGTGGCGGTTTTCGAGCATTTGTACAGCCGCACGGATGTGGGGTTGTCAAGCGCACACGAGAACCAGATCATCGCTAAGCTTTTGAATAAAGAGGTAGAGGTGGTTGTATTGACCAGGCAATTGACAGCACAGGAAGGCGAGTTCTTTAAAACGAGGGATTTTATGCCCCGCGTCTATCGGTTCGCGACGGATGCGGTGGCGTTGGTGGTCAACGAAGCGACCGTGGATTCGGTGATTTCCGTGGATGATATCCGAGCGCTGATGCAGGGCAGGACCTCCGGAGGTTCGCTGCGCAACCTGGTATTCGACAATGCCAATTCAAGCACGCTGCGGTTGCTCAAGTCGATGGCCGATGTGGATTCGCTGCCAGCGAAGGGCGTATACGCACTTAAATCGAGCTTGGACGTCCTGAAATATGTATACGAGACGCCCCAAGCCGTTGGCGTATTGGGCATCAGTTGGATCGTAAGGCCCGACAACAGCCTGAAACGGTATACCGATGGAATCAAGGTGCTGGCGGTACAGGGTCGGGAAGGCCTATTGGGTGGAGAACAACCCCAAAAGCCGTCGCAATCAAACCTAGCGGATAGCACATACGCACTATCCCGCCCGGTATACATCATCAATGCAGAACCCCGGAAAAGTTTAGGCATGGGGTTTGCAGCATTCCTGACGGGCGAGGTAGGCCAACGCGTGATCTTGAAATCCGGACTGTTGCCGGATAGCATGCCGCCGCGGGAATTGATCATTAGGTAGTAACAAAGGTTAAAACACTAGATAAATGGACATGATGAAGAAAGCAATGATATGGGGTATATCCCTTGCTTTTGTGGTTACGGGAGTGCATGCGCAAAGCCTGGACGATGCAAAGAAGGCAATCGATGCCGAGCAGTTCGCCCAAGCGAAAAGCATGTTGGAGACGTTGGTGAAGAACAAACCCAAGGATGGAAGCAATTACTTTTACCTGGGGCTTGTCTACATCCATAACGAGCATTTGGATTCGGCGGCAGCCATTTTCGACCAAGGTCTGGCGGCCGATCCGAAAAGCAACCTGAATAAGGTGGGGCAGGGCATCGTGGAGTTGTATCGGGAGAACAAGAGCGGCGCGGCAACCAAGTTTGCGGAAGCCACGTCGAAGTTGAAAAAGAAAGACTATTTGGAACTTTACCACGTCGGTAAAGCGTATATCGACGCGCCCGAACCCGATTACCAGAAGGCCGTAGAATACCTTGACCAGGCCAAGGCGAGGAATGCCAAGGATCCGATGATACCGTTGGCGTTGGGCGACGCGTATTTCGGATTGAAAAGCGCCAGTCCCGCATACGTCAATTATCGGGATGCTTCGTTGCTGGACAACAACCTGACGCGTGCCCGGGTACAGCTGCAGGTCATCACCCGCTTGTCGCATGCTTGGCAGGAAGCCATCGACGGCCTGAAGCAAATCGCCACGGAAGTGCCGGATTATGCACCGACGTATCGTGAGCTCGCGGAGACCTATCGCGCGTGGGCGCTTACCGCAACCGATACGGCCGCCTATAACGCACGCAACCGCGAGGGGGTAAGCTATTATAAACAATACATGGACAAGACGGACTACACGGTTGAATCCCGTATCCGGTATGCCGATTTCTTGGTATTCGCCAAGGATTACAACGAGTTGCAGGTGCAAGCCACCGAGTTGGCCAAGTTGGAGGACGTGAATCCGAAGGTATTGCGCTATTTGGGGTATTCCGCTTATCGGAATAAGCAATATGCGGAAAGCAAGGAGGCGCTCGATAAGATGTTTACCAAGATGGAGGCAGACCGCATCATCGCGCTCGACTACTTGCATTCCGGACTGGCGGACGTGAAGATGGCCATCCAAAGTACGCCGACCGATCAAGCCACCTTTGACAAGGGCGTTTCGCAATTGAACAAGGCGGTGGCCGCGGATTCATCCATCGCCGACGACTTGCACGATACGGGTTTGGAACTGTTCCAAGCCAGGAAGTATTTGGAGGCTGCCAAATTGTTCGAGATCCCGGCCAATACACCGACGGCGCGTAACTACATTTATGACAACTATTACCTGGGCTTCGCGATTTTCGCTGGTGTACAAGGGGCTCCCGCGGAACAGCGTCGCTCCCCCGAAAACCTGGCTTTACTGCAGAAGGCCGATACGGCGTTTGGATTCGTGATCGAGAAAGCGCCGACCACCGAAAACGCGTACCTGTACCGTGGCCGCGTGAACTCGCTGCTGGAAGATCCGGAAGCGCCGAAGGGATTGGCCGCTACGCACTTTGAGAAATACATTGCGCTGGTAACCGAAAAGGGCGATGCCGAAGTGCAGAAGGCTAAGGCTAACTTCGTGGATATATACAACAACTTGGCCTTCATCAGCACGAAACGGGAAGACTACGAGAAGGCGAGGCACTACCTTCGGGAGACCTTGAAGCTCGATCCCGAGAATGCCTACGCGAAACAGACGCTCGAATACCTGGAGCAGGATACCTCGGCGAACACCGGCGGGCAGCGATGATAGCCTAGCGAACGATCAAGCGCCAGTTTTTTAAATTGGCGCTTTTTTTTTAGTTTTGCAGCACCTTAATGTATATGTCATGGAATCGGAAGCGTTGAGCATGCCCAATGATTATTTGCCCATATTGATTCAGTTGATCGTTGCCGCGGGATTCGGTGTGGGGACGATCCTCATCACGCACCTGATTGGCCCGAAAGTGAAAACGGAAAGCAAACTTGGCGCGTTCGAGTCTGGCGTGGAAGTGGTCGGCAATGCCCGTCAACCCTTTTCGATCAAGTATTTCATGGTGGCCATTTTATTCGTGATTTTCGATATCGAAGTGATTTTCATGTATCCCTGGGCGGTTAATTTCCGCGAGTTCGGGCTGTCTGGATTGATCGAGATGTTCGTGTTCATGGGATTGTTGCTTTTGGGATTCATCTACGTGATCAAAAAGCGGGCGTTGGAATGGGATTGACGTTACAATAGAACGTTTCTAAATAATATTATTAGCCCCATAAGCACCCAAGATATTGTAATTTTGTAACTCATCTGTAGGCGATACAGATGGGTTTTTTGTTTAGGTAAAGACCGGAGTAAGCATGAGCGATATTAAACTGGCGGAGGCACCTCCCGGCGTAGAAGGATCGGGTTTCTTTGCGACGACATTGGACAAGGCAATCGGGTTGGCGCGTGCTAATTCGTTATGGCCGTTGCCTTTTGCCACCTCTTGTTGCGGTATCGAGTTCATGGCCACGATGGGTTCTACCTATGACCTGGCCCGGTTCGGTGCCGAACGCCCGAGTTTTTCGCCGCGGCAGGCCGACATGCTGTTGGTCATGGGCACCATTGCCAAGAAAATGGCGCCTGTGCTCAGGCAGGTATACATCCAGATGGCCGAGCCACGGTGGGTCATCGCCGTAGGTGCATGCGCGTCCAGCGGCGGGATTTTCGATACCTACTCCGTATTGCAGGGCATCGACGAGGTCATTCCCGTGGATGTGTATGTACCGGGTTGTCCGCCGCGCCCTGAAGCGATCCTGGATGGCGTGATGCGCCTGCAGGAAATCGTGAAGAACGAATCGCTGAATCGGCGCAATTCGCCTGAATATAAGGCATTACTCGAAAAATACGGAATACATACCCATGGCTAAACTCGATAACCAAGCTTTATTGCAGCGTCTTCAGGAGCGGTTTGGCGAACAGGTGCGCAACGTGGACGAACCGTATGGACTATTGACCTTCGAAACAGACACGACGCACCTATTGGATATCCTGGAGTTCCTCAAGACCGACGGCAGCTTGTTGTTTGGCTACCTCACGGACATCACGGCCGTGCATTACCCCGGGTTGGATAAGGAGTTTGCGGTGGTGTATCACGTGCACAGCTTGGTCCATAACATTCGTGTGCGCATCAAGGTATTTCTGGAAGGAAGCTATCCCGCGGTACCAACGGCCACGGTACTTTGGAATGGCGCCAACTGGATGGAACGCGAAACCTATGATTTCTTCGGGATACAGTTCATCGGGCATCCCGATTTGCGTCGGATACTGAATGTCGACGATATGGATGTATTTCCGATGCGGAAACAATACCCGCTAGAGGATCCTAATAAAGTAGATAAAAAAGAATATTTCTTTGGCAGGTAGGCTATGAGTAACTCCATTTCAAAAATATCGGCCAATAAGCCCGTCTTTCACGACAATGATCCGCAGGACGAGTTGTTTACGCTCAACCTAGGCCCGACACACCCGGCTACGCATGGGGTGTTCCAAAACGTGTTGCAGGTAGATGGCGAGCGCATCGTCAGTGGCGTATCCACGATCGGTTACATCCACAGGGCTTTCGAGAAAATCGCGGAGCACCGCCCGTATTACCAGATTACGCCCCTTACGGATCGGCTCAATTACTGTTCGTCGCCCATCAACAACATGGGGTGGCACATGACGGTCGAAAAACTGCTGGACATCGAACTGCCCAAGCGTGTGCAGTACATGCGGGTTATCGTCATGGAGCTGGCCCGCATCGCAGACCACATCATCTGCAACGGGATTTTGGGTGTGGATACCGGGGCATTCTCCGGATTCCTCTACGTGATGCAGGAGCGTGAGTTCATCTACGAGATATTCGAGGAAATCTGTGGCGCGCGCCTAACGACCAACATCGGGCGTATCGGCGGATTCGAGCGCGACTTCAATGAGATCGCCTTCCGCAAGATCAGGGAGTTCCTGAAGCGTTTCCCGCCCGTATTGAAAGAGTTCGAGGAACTCTTCAACCGAAACCGCATCTTCATCGAGCGTACGGCGAACGTCGCGGCCGTGGATCCGGAAACCGCATTGAGCTATAGCTGGAGCGGCCCGATACTGCGGGCAACGGGCGTGGATTACGATGTCCGTGTGAACGAACCCTACTCGTCTTATGACGAATTCGAGTTCGATATCCCCGTAGGGACCAAGGGCGATGTGTACGATCGGTACCTGGTACGTAACAACGAAATGTGGGAAAGCCTCAAGATCATCGAACAGGCCATGGACAAGATCGATCGGGAACCCAAGGGAATCTTCCACGCGGATGTCCCCGATTTTTACCTCCCGCCCAAAGAACAGGTGTACAATAACATGGAGGCCTTGATTTACCATTTCAAGATCGTGATGGGCGAAATCGACACGCCAAAGACCGAGGTGTACCATTGCGTGGAGGGGGGCAACGGCGAATTGGGCTTTTACTTGATCAGTGACGGCGGGCGGTCGCCTTATCGGCTGCATTTCCGTAGGCCGTCGTTCATCAACTACCAGATGTACGCGCCGATGAGCAGCGGGATGCTCCTTTCAGACGCGATCATCAACATGAGCAGTTTAAACGTAATAGCAGGAGAACTGGATGCTTAGTGTGAAACACAACGAACGCGTTGAATTCACGGAAGTGCTGCTCGGCAAGTTCGCCGAGATTGTATCGCGCTATCCGGAAGGACGGCAGAAATCGGCTTTGTTGCCCATATTGCATGAAGTGCAAGCCGCATTTGGCTGGTTGAGCGTACCCGCCATGGATAGCGTAGCGGCTTACCTGCGGTTGGAGCCGATAGAAGTGTATGAGGTCGCGACGTTCTATACCATGTTTTTCTTGCGTCCGCAGGGCAAATATGCCTTGGAGGTTTGCCGTACCGGCCCGTGTTGCCTCGTCGGTGCCGAACGGATCATGAAGCACATCGAAAACCGATTGGGGGTGAAGGAAGGTGAAGTGACGCCGGATGGCCTGTTCAGTTGGCGGGGCGTGGAATGCTTGGCGGCATGTGGCTATGGCCCCGTGTTGCAGATCGGTCCCGAATACACCTTTTATGAAAACCTCACGGAAGCGGGGGTGGATAAATTGATTGATGAATTGATCAAGAAAGCTGAAGCAAATGGCTAACCGTCGATTATTGTTGACACATATCGATGTCCCGGGCATCAACACCTTTGACGTTTACCGCCAAAAGGGAGGTTATCGCGCGGTGGAGAAGGCGCTAAAGACACTGACCCCCGACGAGGTGGTCGAAGAAGTGAAGAAGTCGGGCTTACGCGGCCGAGGCGGCGCCGGTTTCCCGACGGGCATGAAATGGAGTTTCTTGGCCAAGCCCGAAGGTGTGCCCCGTTACTTGGTGTGCAACGCCGATGAGTCCGAGCCGGGAACGTTCAAGGATCGCTACCTCATGACGCATATCCCACACGCGCTGATCGAAGGGATGATCGTGTCTAGTTACGCGTTGGGCGCCAAAACTTCGTACATCTATGTGCGCGGCGAAATGATGCCCCAGATACGCATCCTGGAGCGGGCAATCGCGGAAGCGAAGCAGGCGGGTTTCTTGGGTAGAAATATCTTGGGTACCGGTTACGACCTTGAGCTCTACGTGCAGCCTGGTGGCGGCGCATACATCTGTGGCGAGGAAACGGCTTTGCTCGAATCGTTGGAGGGCAAGCGGGGCAACCCACGGATAAAGCCCCCCTTTCCAGCGGTGTCGGGACTCTACAATTGCCCCACGGTGGTCAATAACGTCGAGTCCATCGCGGCAACGGTACCCATCATCAACGACGGCGGGGAGGAGTACGCCAAGATCGGCATCGAGCGGAGCACCGGCACGAAGTTGATCTCGGCAGGCGGGAACTTGGTCAGGCCCGGGGTATATGAAATAGAATTGGGCTTACCCGTAGCGGAATTCATCTATTCCGACGAATACTGCGGGGGTATCGCCAACGGCAAACGGCTCAAGGCCGTGGTGGCGGGCGGTTCTTCCGTGCCTATCCTGCCGGCCAACCTGATTTGCAAAACGAGCAAGGGAGACGCGCGGCTGATGACCTACGAGTCGCTGGCTGACGGTGGTTTCCAAAGCGGGACGATGCTCGGTTCGGGTGGATTCATCGCGTTTGACGAAGATCAATGCATCGTACGCAATACCTGGAACTTCACGCGGTTTTACCATCACGAAAGCTGCGGGCAATGTTCGCCCTGCCGTGAAGGCACGGGGTGGATGGAGAAGGTGCTGCACAAGATCGAATACGGGCACGGTACATTCAGCGACATCGATCTATTGGTCGATGTGGCCAAGAAGATCGAAGGCAATACGATTTGTCCCCTTGGTGACGCTGCGGCATGGCCGGTGGCCAGTGCCATACGCCACTTCCGCGACGAGTTCGAATGGCACGTGACCAGTGGTCAGGAAGCACAGACACGCAACTATGGTTTGGCGCATTATGCCGATCCATTGGAACCCGTGATTTGAAATACCTGCCCGCTACAAACGGGCGACATACGAAATCAGAGATACAAACCCCTGTTGCGCCCCGATGGACGAGCCGCAGGCAAGCGAAAGATGAACTAGTGCTGAACGCCGATAGCTGAATGAACATGGCCGAAGACGTAAAATTCAAAGTAAGTGTAGATGGAATCCCGGTTGAAGTGCCGCCGGGTACCACGATATTGAATGCAGCCCGCCTGATTGGAGGGGATGTCGTGCCTCCAGCGATGTGTTATTATTCCAAGCTGCAGGGTAGCGGAGGGAAATGCCGTACCTGCCTGGTAAAGGTAAGCAAAGGCTCGGAGAAAGATCCGCGACCCATGCCCAAGCTGGTGGCTTCCTGCCGGACAACGGTGATGGACGGCATGGAAGTGCAGAACATCACGTCACCAGAGGTGCTCGAAGCCCGCAAAGGCGTGGTGGAGATGTTGCTGATCAACCATCCGCTGGACTGTCCAATCTGTGACCAGGCCGGTGAATGCCACCTACAAGACCTCAGCTACGAGCACGGCTTGGCCGAAACCCGCTATGAATTCGAGCGGCGCACGTTTGACAGGATCGACATCGGCGATAAGGTACAACTGCATATGACGCGCTGTATCCTTTGCTACCGGTGTGTATTCGTGGCGGACCAGCTCACGCCGCAGCGTGTGCACGGTATATTGGGACGCGGGGACGCGGCTGAGATTTCGACGTATATCGAGCAGGCCATCGAAAATGAATTTTCGGGGAATGTGATCGACGTTTGTCCGGTAGGTGCCTTGACAGACAAGACCTTCCGGTTCAAGAACCGGGTGTGGTTCACCAAGCCGGTGGAGGCGCACCGCGATTGCCCAACGTGTTCCGGAAAAGTCACGTTGTGGTACAAGGGCGAGGAAGTGCTGCGCGTAACGGCGAGGAAGGACGAATTCGGTGAAGTGGAGGAATTCATCTGCAATACCTGCCGGTTCGACAAAAAGGCAACCGCCGATTGGGTGATCGAAGGGCCCCGTAAGGTGAAACATACGTCGGTCATCTCCGCCAACCATTACGAGCAATTGGCGCCGCCTCCGGTGGTGAAGAAGAATTTGACCTTGCAGGAGGCGAATAAGGAGCAGTTTGAACGGGCCGAACGGTTGCTGCCGTAGGTTCGATTTGAAGATTTGAAGGTGATTAACCGGGAAATATGGAAGTAGCATTCATTGTAGAAAAAGTGTTGTTGGTCAGCTTGATTTTCGTGATCACGTTGGTTATCGCCATGTATTCCACGTTGGCCGAGCGCAAGGTGGCCGGATTTATGCAAGACCGGTTCGGTCCGGATCGCGCCGGACCTTTCGGTATCTTGCAACCGCTGTGCGACGGGGGCAAATTCTTTTTCAAGGAAGAGATCATCCCTGCGGACGCACATCGGACACTGTTCATCATGGGGCCGACCATCGCCATCATTACGGCCTGTATTGGGAGTGCGGTCATTCCTTGGGGGCAACAGCTCACCATCGGTGACCGGGTGATCGAGTTGCAGGTAACCGACATCAATGTAGGCGTACTTTACATGTTTGGCGTGGTGGCGCTCAGTGTATATGGCATCATGCTGGGTGGTTGGGCATCCAACAATAAGTTTTCCTTGATGGGTGCGGTGCGCGCGGCGTCCCAGAGCATCAGTTATGAAATTGCCATGGGGCTTTCGCTGATCGCGTTGCTTATGGTTACCCAATCACTTTCCTTAAAGGAAATCGTGGCTCAGCAAGAGGGGTTTGCCAATTGGAATATTTGGGTACAGCCGCTAGGCTTCCTGATTTTCCTGGTGTGTGCTTTTGCCGAATGTAGCCGGGTGCCTTTTGACTTGCCTGAATGCGAGACTGAATTGGTTGGTGGCTACAACGTGGAGTATTCGTCGATGAAGTTGGGCCTGTACATGTTCGCTGAATACATCCACATGTTCGTGTCATCGGCGCTGATGTCTGCCTTGTATTTCGGCGGATACAATTTCCCGTTCATGTATGAGCTGGGCTTATCGCAGAATTGGATTACCATCATCGGCGTGCTCGTCTTCTTTGCCAAGATCTTCGCGTTTATCTTTTTCTTCATGTGGATCCGGTGGACACTTCCGCGCTTCCGCTACGACCAATTGATGAACCTGGGTTGGAAAATGTTGATTCCGTTGGCCATCGCCAATATCGTGCTGACGGGAATCATTACCATTATCTACGATAAACTATAGATTGGATATGCAGTCATTGAGCAATAGGAAAAAGGTGTTGGAGCAGCGGCCCATGAATTTCTGGGAGCGTATTTACCTTCCGGCCATATTCAAAGGGTTAACCATTACCATCAAGCACTTTTTCAAGCGGATCCCGACCGTTCGGTATCCGGAGGTACAGCGGCCGTATTCCAAGAATTTCCGTGGGCAACACTCGCTTAAACGCGATGAGCAAGGGCGCGAACGATGCACGGCCTGTGGCCTGTGTGCGCTCTCTTGCCCTGCAGAGGCCATCTCCATGATTTCCGCCGAACGCCAGAAAGGCGAGGAAAACCTGTATCGGGAGGAAAAATATGCCGCGGTGTATGAAATCAATATGCTCCGGTGCATTTTCTGCGGGCTTTGTGAGGAGGCCTGCCCCAAGGAGGCCATTTACCTGGACGGCCCGCATGTGACGGCCGACTACCTGCGCAAGGATTTCATCTACGGCAAGGACAAATTGGTAGAGCCCCGATTCGATTACAAGAACCAACAAGAACCCACAGCCTGATGAGCGTTTTCTATTTCGTAGCCTTCTTGTCCATTTTCTTTGCGTTGATGACCATTTTCACCAAGAATCCGGTGCATAGCGTGTTGTATCTGGTCATTACGTTCTTCACGTTTACGGTACACTACATCTTGCTGAATGCGCAATTCCTGGCCGTCGTCAACTTCATCGTGTACATGGGGGCCATCATGGTGCTCTTCCTTTTCGTGCTGATGCTGCTCAACCTGAACAAGGATACCGAACCCTTGAAATCAAATCTGGTGAAGGTCATGGGGGTTATCGCGGGGCTGTGCCTGTTGCTTACCTTGGCGGGGTCGCTCCGCGTATTGGAAGTTTCAGATCCCGTCACACTCAAGAACCCGGACATCGGCTTGGTGGGCAACTTGGGCAAGGTGCTGTTCAGCGAATTCTTGCTCCCGTTCGAGATTTCCTCGATCTTGTTATTGACCGCCATGGTAGGCGCGGTGTTGCTGGCCAAAAACGATCCAAAAAAAGCATAGATGGAAACTGTCGTACAACATATACAAGGGGTTCCGCTCAATCATTACATCCTATTCTGCAGCTTGATTTTCGCGATTGGCGTCATTGGGGTGTTGATCCGTCGAAACGTAATCATCATCATGATGTCTGTCGAGCTGATGCTTAATTCCGTTAATTTGCTGTTGACGGCATTTTCGGCATACAGCGGGGATCCGGCCGGGCAGGTGTTCGTGTTTTTCATCATGGCCCTTGCTGCCGCAGAGGTGGCCGTTGGGTTGGCCATCATCGTGATGGTCTATCGCAATACGCGCTCAGTGGATATCAATGCATTGAATCGATTGCGTGGGTAGGCTGATTTGAGGATGTTCGGTTTTGAGGATTTGAAGATTTTGAACGAGTAATAAACATGATAGACTTAGTTTGGTTGATTCCGTTGTTGCCATTGGTTGGTTTCCTGATCAATGGGTTGGGCCGGAATATCCTGTCGAAATCACTGTCGGGTATCATCGGCAGTGGCGTGGTATTGGTCGCCTTCCTGCTGAGCGGTGGGCTGTTCGCGGAGGTCTATCACGCACGCCAGGCGGGCGAGGCTGCGGCATTCACGCAATCGTTGTTCGAGTGGATCGGTGCGGGCAACCTCACGATCGCGCTTTCCTTCTTGGTCGATCCGCTGAGCGCCATCATGCTCCTCATCGTCACGGGCATCGGGTTCCTTATTCACGTGTATTCCATCGGATACATGAAGCACGACGAAGGGTTCGCGAAATTCTTCGCATTCCTCAACCTGTTTATTTTCTTCATGTTGCTGTTGGTGCTCGGATCCAATTACATCGTCATGTTCATCGGTTGGGAAGGCGTGGGGCTGTGTTCGTACCTCCTCATCGGATTCTGGTTTAAGAATTCGGCCTATGCCGCCGCTGCGAAGAAAGCCTTCGTGATGAATCGCATCGGTGATTTGGGATTCTTGATTGCCGTGTTCTTGATTTTCACCACGTTCGGCACGTTGGAGTTTGCCGGCATATTCCCGCAAGCCGCAGGCATGGCCATGGGCGACACCACGCTGCTGTTGATCACCTTGCTGCTGTTTGTCGCAGCAACCGGTAAGTCAGCGCAGATTCCGCTGTTTACGTGGTTGCCCGACGCGATGGCCGGACCGACCCCGGTATCGGCATTGATTCACGCGGCCACCATGGTTACGGCCGGCATCTACATGATTGCCCGCTCCAATATCCTATTCACGCTTTCTCCGATTACGCTACAGGTAATCGCTGCGATAGGCATCTGTACGGCGTTGCTCGCGGCAGCCATTGCCATCACGCAGAACGACATCAAGAAGGTATTGGCGTATTCGACGGTGTCGCAATTGGGGTATATGTTCCTGGGGTTGGGCGTTGGCGCATTCACCGGGGCGTTTTTCCACGTCATCACCCATGCGTTCTTCAAAGCCTTGTTGTTCTTGGGTGCAGGCTCCGTGATCCACGCCATGAGCGATGAACAGGATATGCGTTCCATGGGCGGGCTGAAGAAGCACTTGCCGGTGACGTACTTGACCATGCTGATCGGCACCATCGCCATTGCCGGTATCCCGCCCTTGTCGGGCTTCTTTTCCAAGGACGAGATCTTGGCCCATGCATTTGCCGAGAACAGGCTGCTGTGGGTGCTGGGCTTCATCGGCACGTTGTTTACCGCGTTTTATATGTTCAGGATGCTTTTCCTGACGTTTTTTGGCCGGTTCCGCGGCACAGCCCACCAACAGGGCCACTTACATGAGTCTCCGGCGACGATGACTATCCCGTTGGTGATTTTGGCGGTATTGGCTGCCATTGGCGGTGCGCTGAACATCCCTTCGGCGTTGGGCGGAAGTCATGCGTTGGCTGATTTCCTCGCCCCCGTGTTTGCCGACTCCGTGGCCAAGAGCGGGGCGTTCCACCTGGATCACAGCACAGAATATATCCTGATGGGTGTTTCCGCGCTCGCCGCGGTGGTGATGGCCTTCGTCGCTTATCGACGATACGTGACCAAGGCCTCGATCCCGGTTGCCGATGATGCGCCGCGTGGGTTGCTCGCACGGCTTTCTTACCGGAAGTTCTACGTGGACGAGCTGTATGACGCGTTGGTGGTGCGTCCATTGAATGCGTTGTCCGTTTTCTGCTACCGGTTCATCGATAGGCGCGGGATAGATGGCGTGGTGAATGGCTTCGGGAAAGCCGTGGGCGAATCCGGCAAAGGGATTCGGTTGCTCCAAAGCGGGAACGTCGGTTTTTATATTTTTATGATGGTCATCGCGGTAGCGGCATTGTTGGCTTATGGAATTTTCAATGGTTAATCTATTATCACTCTTACTGCTGCCGGTTTTTGGGGCGCTTGTGCTCGCTTTTGTCAAACAAGCGACGGCAGCCAAGCGACTGGCGCTTTCGGTATCGCTGCTAACCGTACTGCTTACGATTCCATTGCTGCTGAATTTCGTGCCGGATGCGAGCATGCAGTTCGAGCAGCGATTTGCATGGATTCCGTCGTTGGGCATCCATTTCCACATCGGCATCGACGGCATCAGCCTGCCGCTGGTGCTCCTTACCAATGGATTGGTTCCGTTGATCATCCTAGCGGCCTTCGGGCATAACCATTCGGGTGGTTTCTACGCCTTGGTGTTGTTTATGCAGGCGGGCCTGCTGCTGGTGTTCACCGCGCTCGACGCGTTCGCGTTTTATGTGGGTTGGGAGGTGGCCTTGATCCCGATTTACTTTATCTGCGCGTTGTGGGGCGGTGAGAACCGCATCCGGGTAAACCTGAAGTTTTTCATCTACACGTTTTTGGGGAGCCTGTTCATGTTGGCAGCGATCATCTACCTGCACCTTCAGGTCCCGACCGGTGATTATGAACTGACGTCCTTTTATAACCTCGCGTTGGATTCGGCTACCCAACGTTGGATTTTCTGGGCATTTTTCCTGGCTTTCGCGATCAAGATGCCCATTTTCCCATTCCATACCTGGCAACCCGATACCTACACGGAAGCACCGACGGCCGGCACGATGCTCTTGGCCGGAATCATGCTTAAAATGGGTATATATGGGGTAATCCGCTGGCTGATACCGGTTTCCCCGCTTGGTTTTGCCGCGTACGGACAGCTCGCGCTCGTGCTCTGCCTGATCGGCGTGGTATACGCCTCGATCATCGCTTTCAAGCAGCGAGATGCCAAGCGGCTGATCGCGTATTCCTCGATTGCCCACGTTGGGCTTATCGGTGCAGGTATTTTCGCCTGGAACGTGCAGGGACTACAAGGGGCGATCATCCAGATGGTCAACCACGGCATCAGTGTGGTCGGACTGTTTTTCGTGTTGGATATCATCGAGCGACGATTGGGCACGCGTGAGTTGGCGGACATGGGGGGGATCGCCAAACCGGCCCCGGCGTTGGCGACCCTGTTCCTGGTTATCGTGATGGGGGCCGTGGGCTTACCATTGACCAACGGATTCGTCGGCGAGTTCCTCTTGTTAATGGGCGTTTACCAATACGGCGTTTGGTATGCGGTTTTCGGCGGCCTGACCTTGATTTTAGGTGCGGTTTATATGCTGCGGCTATACCAGCGGACCATGCTGGGGCAGGTAACGGATCGCACCGCGAATTTTTCAGCGATCAACCGTACGGAATGGCTGGTGTTGGTCATCGTGGCCGTGTTGGTTGTCGGCATCGGCGTGTATCCCAAACCCTTATTGCAGCTTTCGGAGGCCGCGGTGGTGGACCTGATCGAACAGGTTGGGCCGATTGTTAAACATTAAGAAATATTCCAACGAAACATGAGTGCAATCATTACGCTGTCTTTATTAGCCATTTTGGTGCTGTATCTTGGATTGTTCAAGGCACGGAACATGCTGCTGCCGGTTTCCTTGGCTGGACTTGCTGCCACGCTCGTGCTGTACGCGCTGCAGTGGGGGAGTACCGCTGAACCGTTGTATAGCGGCATGGTGCTGTTTGATGGCTACGCCATCGCGTTTTCGGTATTGTGCGTCACGGTAACGGCACTGGTGCTGTTGCTGTCAAAAGATTACTTCGATAGCCGGAGTACCCATGTGGCCGAATATTATGCCCTGATCCTGTTTTCGCTCACCGGCGCGTTGTTGGTGGTCTCGTTCCATAACCTGGCCATGCTGTTCATCGGTATCGAGATCATGTCGGTAGCGCTATACATCCTTGCGGGTATCCGAAAGAAGGATTTCGCGTCCAATGAAGCCGCGTTGAAGTATTTCTTGATGGGGGCGTTTTCAACGGGGTTCCTCCTCTTCGGCATTGCGCTCCTGTATGGAGCAAGCGGGTCTTTTGACCTGGCGGTCATCAAGGCGCATGTCGTGGACAATCCACAGGCGGTTTCACCGCTGTTCCATGCGGGCGTGATATTGCTGATCGTCGGGCTGGCGTTCAAGGTCGGGGCGGCACCGTTCCATTTCTGGACGCCCGATGTCTATGACGGCGCGCCGATACTGATCACGACATACATGAGTACGGTGGTCAAGACGGCGGCATTCGCGGGTTTTCTACGGCTGTTCCTTTTCTGTTTCGTCCCTTTGCAGGATTTCTGGATGCCCGTGCTGTTGGTGATGACGGTCATCACCCTGTTCGTTGGGAATATCACGGCCATCGTGCAGCAAAGTTTCAAGCGGATGCTTGCCTATTCCAGTATTTCCCACGCAGGCTATATGCTCTTTGCCATCGTGGCGATCGGTTCCACGTCTGCGGCGTCGGTGCTCACTTACGCCGGTGCATATTCCTTGGCATCGGTGGTGGCGTTTGCGGCGCTCATACTGGTGAAGCGTGCCACGGGTAGCGACCACTTCGAGGCGTTCAACGGATTGGCCAAGAAGAATCCATACTTGGCCATTGCGCTTACCGTCTCCATGCTTTCACTCGCTGGCATACCCCTCACGGCTGGTTTCGTCGGCAAATTCATGATGTTTTCCAATGTGTTGGCAGACTATCAGGTCGTGTTGGTGGTGCTTGCCATCATCAATGCCGCCATGGCTATCTTTTATTATTTCCGCGTTATCGTGGCCATGTACTTCAAGCCCCTTGACCGAGATCAGGTCGTGGTTTCGGGCCAATACCGAACCGTGCTGCTACTTGCCGTGGTGATTACGCTGGTATTGGGCGTCTATCCCGCTTGGCTGACGGGGCTGATTTGATTTGGCTGGCGGCCATCCTGTCGCGCCCGATGGCGCGGCTATTGTTGTTGGGTGCTGATGTGCTCGGATGCCGCTACCGCCTGGTGGTTATCAAATGACGGTTCTTGCCTTACGTCGTTCATGCCCTCGAAGACATGTCCATCTTCATAGCCAACAGATACATAGACCGACAGCTGTTGCTTGGCATTGCCCCTGAAGGTTCCTTTTACCGGGCTGCAGTCGTTGAAATCCCGGCCGATTGCTAATTTGACGTGGGTGTTGGTTACCCAAACGTTGTTCGTGGGGTCAATGCCGGCCCATCCGTGCCCAGGGATGTAAGCTTCTACCCACGCATGCGTTGCACCTTCGCCACGCATGCCGTTCTTGTTCGGGCAGATGTATCCGCTCACGTACCGGCTGGGAATCCCGATGTTGCGCAGGATCTGCAGCATGAGGTGCGCGAAATCCTGGCAGACGCCCGATCGATGTTCCAGGATCTCGTCTACGGTGGTCTCGATGGTGGTGATGCCTTTTACGTATTTATACCGTTTGTAAATGTATTCGCAACAACGCTCCACGACGGCCGCCACGCTTCCACCTCCATCGGTCAGCAGCTTGGCGATTTTTTCGATGCTGGCTTGCTTTTTGATCGGTTCGATGCACGATAGCTCGATGAGCGACAAGTTATTGTCCCTTTCCCTCGACAATTGGTCGAAATCGCTATGGAAGTCGATTTTCAATTGGCTGGACTGTGTGGTACGGATGATCGACAGACTTTCGATTGCCAGGGTATTGTGCGGTACGTTGATCGAGAATTGACCGCATTTATTGCCCCAATAATCTGGGAAAAGCTGTACGTCTGGCGCGTACGAAATGTTCAAATCCATTTGGAGCAACTCCTGTTCGGGGCAAGCGTAGGGAAATACCTTGATTTCATTGACGCTTTCCACGACCGGGCTGTCATAGGTGTATCGGGTGATATGGTGGATCTTGAAGACTGCCATTTGAGATTCTCAACGTGCTAATAGGAGAAAAAAGCGCTTTCCAATTGATTGTGTACAGTTAGCAGGTCGTTGCGCAATTCCTTGAAAAACGCCTGCAAGTCCAATGTTTCCAGGCTTTCAGGCTCCATGAACTTGATTTTGCTGTGTAACCTGCCAAAGGTACGTATTAAAGCTTGCTTTTCAGGGCTATCATTCGCTTTGGTGACGTCGCGGAGGTACCGGCCGATCCGGGTAAGCGAAAAGATCACGGAATGGGGATAGTCCTCGTTGAGCAGCATCTGGTGGAGGATGCTGTTGTTGTGTTTGAACGAACGATACGTTTTGAGGTACACTTCGTAGCCGGCCAATGACATCAGCAGGAAGCGCCAATGGGCAACGTCACGCTCCTGGCGGATATCGTAATCGAATAGCTGGCATTGTTTGTCGGTAATGACGATGGTTTCCATGCTCCGTTCGAGGTACTTGCCCAGCTTCATGAAATCCCACCCCGTGCCGCGCTGCATCGTGATGTCTGCGATGCCCGCGTAGAGCACACTTTGCCGCATGAATTGATCGACGACTTCCAATGCATCCGGGCCGGAAAGCTTTTGGTTGAGCTGGGATTTATTCGTGAGGTGGTACATCGAGTTGACGGCTTCCCACAACTCTTTGGTGATGTGGTTCTGCACGCCACGCGCGTTCTCCCGGGCGCGGGCCACGATGGTCTTTATCGAGTTCGGGTTGTTGCTGTCGGTTAGGATTTTCTTCAACACCGCTCCGGTTTGCTTCTCGATCTGCGCGATCTCCGCTTTGGGCAATTGCGCGAATATTTCGAGGATGGGTTTCCAAGTGGTGCTTCCGATGGCATCGTAGTCCAAAGAGATGATGTAATGGCTATGCACCACGCGCAAGATGCTCTGGGTGCGTTCCATGTACCTGTTCAACCAAAAGAGGGAGTCGGCTATTCTACTCAGCATGTCATGTTGTTCCTGGTATGTTCATTCATTCGATGATCCACGTATCCTTGCTGCCACCGCCCTGCGACGAATTGACGACCAAGGAACCTTCCTTGAGGGCCACGCGCGTCAGCCCGCCGGGCACCAATTGCACACCCCGTGGCCCACACAGCGCGTACGGCCGCAGATCGACGTGCCGGGGTACCACTTTGCCGTCGATGAAACAAGGTACCGTCGACAGTGCGATGATGGGTTGGGCGATGTAGTTGCGTGGGTTGTTCTCGATGATGACCTTCGCCTTCAACCACTCCTTCTCGGAAATGGCGTTGCCCATCACCATGCCGTATCCGCCTGACTGGTTCGTGCTTTTGATGACCATGTTCCGATAGTTCTTCATGACGTGATTCATCGCCTCCGGATCATTTAGCTGGTACGTAGGCACATTTTCCAGGATTGGCTCCTCGTTGAGGTAATACTTGATCAGGTCGGGCACGTAAGCATACACGGCCTTATCGTCGGCCACGCCGTTCCCGAGGGCATTGACGATGGCCACGTTGCCCTTGCGATAGGCACCGATGAGGCCCGGTACACCCAAGGCGCTGTTTTTCAGGAAAACCAGCGGGTCGAGGTACTCATCGTCGATCCGCCGGTAGATGACGTGGACCTGCTCCAATCCCTTGGTCGTTTTCATGTATACCTTGTGGTTCTCGACCACCAAGTCCCGGCCTTCCGCGAGGTCAATGCCCATTTGGCGGGCGAGGAAGGAATGTTCGTAGTACGCTGAATTATAGATGCCCGGCGTGAGCAGTACCACCCGCGGATTCGATATCTGTGTAGAAGCCAACTCGAGGAGTATCTCATGAAGGATCATGGGGTAGCTGCTTATCCGCCTGACGTTGTTGGCCGATAGCATGTCCGGAAATATCCGTTTCGTCACCTCGCGGTTTTCCAGCATGTAGCTCACGCCCGACGGTGTGCGGAGGTTGTCTTCCAACACGTAGAATTTACCATCGCTACCGCGGATGAGGTCTATACCCGAGATGTGCACGTAGATGTCATGCGGTACCTTGATGCCGAATATTTCCCGTGTGTAATGCGGACAAGTCGCGATGAGGTTGGCGGGTATGATGCCGTCATGGATAACCTGTTGGTCGTTGTAGATGTCCTTGATGAATAGGTTGAGTGCTTTCAGCCGTTGGGTAATGCCTTTTTCGATTTGGAGCCATTCGGTCGCGGTGATGATGCGGGGAATGATGTCGAATGGAAAAATCCGCTCGATGCCTTCATCATTGTTGTACACCGTGAACGTGATGCCCTGATTCATGAACAGTTCGCTTGCGATATTGTGCTTGCTGTTTAGGGTCTCGGTGTCCAGTTGCCGGAGGCTGGCGAATACAGCAGCATAGTGTTCCCTCACCGATTTCATGTCATACATCTCGTCCCAGTTGCTGGGTTCGCAGGTGTAATCCGTTAATAAATGATCTGCTTTCATCTCCTTGTGCTTACTTCGAAGACAAGATACGGTATCAACTTGATATTTTCGATAGATTTTTTAAAAAATATAAAAATTCATATGTTTTTTAGAAAATTTGTCACTGATGTGCATAAAAGCATATGATTTTTTAAATTAAAGTCGAATTAAGTTTGAAAAAATGAGAGCATTTTCTTAATTTTTCAGGTTCAATGCGGTTTCCAGCTTGCGGTGGAGGTCATTCGGCCTAAATGGCTTGCCTAGGTAGTCGTCGAATCCCCAATGCGTGATGTTGGCGATGATTTCGTCGGATACGGACGCGGTCAAGGCCAGGATATGTATCCGCGCCTTATTGGGGTCATCCAGTAGCCTTATCTGCTGCGTGGCATCGATGCCATTGAGCACGGGCATGTGGAGATCCATGAGGATGACATCATAGGGATTGGCCTTCAGTTTGTCTATCGCATCCTGGCCGTTTGTTGCCACGTCGAGCTCCACGTTCCATTTTGCCAGCAGCTTTTTCATGAAAATGATACTCATTTCATTGTCTTCCGCCAGCAGGATGCGTAGGCCGTGCAAAGGCTCTTTCGTGATGACGTCGGCGTCTACCACCGGTGTCGGCTTGCCCTGCCGTTTGCGTTCATACAGCGGGTATATGATGGTGAAATAGAAACGCGAGCCGATTCCAGGCGAACTTTCCAATTGGATGGCGCTCCCATGAAGCGTCACCAAGTGCTTGACGATGGCCAGTCCCAACCCTGTTCCGCCGAATCGCCGCGCGATGTTGCGCGAGGCTTGGGTGAAGGGTTCGAAAATCAATTGCCGATAATCCGATGCGATGCCGATGCCGGTATCGGCTACCTCGAAACGAATGGTCACTTGATCGGCTTCTTCATGGACCAAAACACAGGTCACGTCGACACCGCCGTGATCGGTGAACTTGATGGCATTGCCCAGCAGGTTGAAAATAATCTGTGTAAGCCTTTTCGGATCGCCCAACACCTCGATTTCCGTGAGTCGCGGCGTGATGTGGGTACGCACATATAGGCCTTTTTCCTGTGCTTTGGGCTGCAACCCGCTGGATACGCCCTTGATCAGGCTCGGCACATGGAAAGGGATTGACTCCAGCTCCACTTTGTGTGAATCGATTTTGTTGAAATCCAAGATGTCGTTGATGAACAAAAGCAGGCTTTCTGCAGAAAACCGGAGGTTCTTCAGGTCTTCTTTCTGTTCCACATCCCTGTTATTGTCGATGAGCAGATTGGTTATCCCGATGACCGAGTTGAGCGGTGTACGAAGCTCGTGCGACATACTCGCCAGGAAATCGGTTTTGGCATCCAGTAAATTATGCAATCGCTCGTTGAGTTTGGTTTTCTCCAGGACGGTGTTGACCACGGCCTTTTGATAGTAGTAATGCGCGAAGATGGCCAGGGCGAAATTCGTGACGATCACCAGTATCGCCACGCCGAACGGCATATGATTGGGGAATAGCGGCAATTGGTCGAATGACTCCTTTCCCCAACCGAAGAAGTACGCGACCATACCTGCCAACGCAGCACCGTATGCGATTCCCCAATTCCGTCCCAAACCGTAGAAAGCCCAGATCATGATGAGGTAGACTTCTTGCAGGGTTGAAAAGCTGAGTACCTTGCTGGAGAAGAAAACCACGGCAATGAGGTACGTCGTATAGATTGCCAACCCCACATGGATGTAGCGATGCAGCAAGCTTGGATGCCTGAGCAGGCTGATAAACAGCGTGAAGACGACCAGCAGCGCCACGACAAATGCCACGACAACGGTGCTGTCAGCTGCGAAATAAGGGAATACGACACAGATCTTCAGTACCGTCAACGAAATGCTGGTCAGGTAGATGGCCAGTTGCGCCCGTGTCACTTCATCGGGCAGCCGGCTGAACACGCTACGTAACGAAATCCCCTTGAACGGCTTGATAGTAATCATTGGTAGTTGCTTTACCTACAAAGCTAGGCAAATTGCGGAAGATATTGCATTCGGGTATTTGAAATCTCAAAAAAAAACCGTCCCGAATGAATCGGGACGGCCGCCCCAATGGGGTTAGGGGCTATCAACCTAAACCTATACGGGTAGTAGCGAAAACGATGCCAAACTTTTCCGGGCCTGTGTTTTTTTGTATATACCGTTTCAGTGCGGCTTCGCGCGCCGCGATTCGCGCCGAATTTCCGCATGCGTATGGGGCGTCATTTCCCAATGTGTTGGCCATTTGCTACGGTTCAAGGTTAAAAAGTTATCTTTGCCCAAAAGCAAATTTCTATGGATGATCGATTGACGGCTCGGAGCGGCGGCAAATGCGAATTGTGTCAAAAAGAAGGAGATGTGATTGTTTATCCCGTCCAGCCCGACGGCTACGCGAATAACGAGGTGGTCGTATGCCGGTCATTGGTCGGCCAGATCGACGGTACCGAACCGCTCAAGCCGGAAGATTGGCGCTTTCTGCCGGACGCGATGTGGAGCGAGGTACCGGCCGTGCAAGTGGTGGCCTGGCGGATGCTCAATCGGCTCAAGGGCGAAAGCTGGGCAGCCGACGCGCTGGATATCCTCTACTTGGATGACGACACCTTAGCCTGGGCGAAGGCCGCGGGCGACCCGGTCGAAGCCCCGGAGGCGACCGTGCATAAAGACGCCAACGGCAATGTGCTACAACACGGCGATTCGGTGGTGCTCACCAAAACGCTGGATGTCAAGGGAAGCAGCCTGAGCGCGAAGCTCGGGACGGTGGTCAAAAACATCCGGTTGGTGGAAGACAATCCCGAACAGATCGAAGGCCGGGTAGAAGGGCAGTTGATCGTTATCCTGACGAAGTACGTACGCAAGCAAAGCTGATGAACATCGAGGAAGTGACCGCGTACGTCCCCGGACTCAAGGCATCCGTCGATCGCCTGTTGGGGTTGCTCACCGGAAAGGACAGCCCAATAGCCGAGACGGATTTACAGGCGTTGATCGAGGCGGAGCATAGCCATCTGTTCGTGGCATTGGACGAGCGCGATGGCACCTGCATGGGCATGATCACGGTAGGCATATACCTCGCGCCCACAGGGCGCAAGGCATGGATTGAGGACGTGGTGGTAGACGCTGCGTTCCGTGGGCGGGGCGTTGGCAAGCGCCTGACCGAATTTGCCATCGCGTTTGCCAAGCAGCAACGCGTCGACCTGCTTTCGCTCACGTCGAGGCCCTCGCGAGTGGCGGCGAACAACCTGTACCCCACCGTGGGCTTCGCTCGTAAGGAAACCAACGTATACGTGATGCCCCTCACTTAGCGCAGGCCTTCTCCACGGTACGAAAAAAGGGCACCCCGTAGGCATGCCCTTCTGTCCTGGCAGGGAGCGCTTATTGGTATTGGTACGTCGTTGTCGTTTTATGGCCGTCCTCGTCGGTTTCCGTACCCGAGGTCGGGTAGCCTGCGGCGTCGTATACATAGCTGAATGTCGATGTTGCCGATCCGATGCCCAGGAAATCGAGCTTGCTCTCGATGATTTCATTCTCGCTTGAGAAAACGGAGAACAGATCCGGGATAACGAGGTATTTGAAACGCGCTGCACCGAACGGCGATTTCTTGGTCCCGTATTTCCAGGTCAGTTCCAGCTTGCCCTCTTCGGTTTCCAGCGCTACCTTGGTGAGGTTATTGCCTGCGTAGCCAAGCGTATAGCTGGTTTCGTGACCAGTCTCGTCCGTAAAGCGCATCTTGTTGATCTTTCCGTTGGCCACCTCGTACGTGATATCGGTTTCAATCGTCTCGCCCGGGTTGTCCAGGTCGGTCAAGGTGGATATGGCGCTTACCGGCACCCCCGCATCGTTGTACGTGATCACGAACACCTGTGTTTGATTTTCCGATTCCAATTCGAACTTGGTGGGATTGTCCCGGTTATCGTACGTGATTTTGCTGCGGTAATCGTCTTGCTCGCTGCCATAGCCCACCAGCCGCTTTTTGCTGTCGTAGGTAAGCACATAGGTAGCGGATTCGCCATCCGTGGTGGTCACGAAGCTCTTGAGGTATTTCGATGAGCCGGAAGGAGCGTCCCCTTCGTTGTTGTCTTTTTTGCAGCCCATGGTCATTGCGGCTCCAATCAGCCCCATTGTGAAGATTTTTTTCATTTTCAGTGTTTCTATGTTTATTTTTTACGAAGGCAAAGTTAGCCTGGTGTGCCTGCCGGTTTCACCGAGGGCATACGGGTGGTTGTGATTACGTAGTACTACGTACCAAGCCCGGCCGCGTCCTGAAATACGAGAACAACAGCACGATGCCGACGATGCAGCATACGCTTTCAATGCGAACCCATGTTCGGCCAAATTCACCCAGCGGACCATCCATCACGATGGTGATGATGCGTGAAACGGCATACAGGCCCCAGAATAGCGTGAGGAATGAGACCGCCATAACCAAGTGCTTTTTTGTCAGGTAGCTGATCATGGCGATAAGCGATAGGCCGACTCCACCGTAAACACCCCTGATTGAACTTATCGAATCGGTATTGGGTAGCGTCACGTCTACTAGCTTCATAACCGCGATGGGATCGATCCACGCCAACGATGAAACATAAAGCAGGGAAAGGATACTCAGTGCGGCATAGCTTATGCCGCCTATTCTAAAAAATGTATTCATTAGTTCTTTAATGTTTTCAGGCGAATTTAGGGGTGTTGGCTTGGCGATTTTCCACGTTTCGATAAACGGCGATTACAGCGGGACAAGTTGCATATGCAGCTGACGGGCTGATTTTGCAGATGCCGTCGCCGCGGGTGGCGGAGGCAGGGCGGTTTTAAAACATCAACTCTTTTACGACCGGCAAATAGTTGCGTCCAACGTGGATTTCGATGTCATTGGGTAGGGCCACGAAGAGTTTGCTGATGTCCCGATAGAGTTCCTGTATGCAATCGATGTTAACGATATAGGAACGGTGTATACGCAGGAATTGCTGCGGATTCAGTTTGCGTTCGAGCTGGCCGATGCCGTGCGTGCTCAGGAAGTGCTCGCCATTGAGCGTATAAATCCAACTATAGTCTTTGTCGGCTTTTACATGGGTAATCTCATTGACGGGAATATTGACGAGACGATTCCCCTTTTCGACTAGGATACGGGTTGGATAGCGAACCGTCTGGCTATTCGGGCTAGGGTCGTCGGGCGGCTGTTCATTGAAGCCGCCAAACTTTTGCAACGCGCGAAGTAGCCGATGTTCATGCGCTGGCTTGAGGATGTAGTCCAAGGCCGGGTAATCAAACGCTTGGGCCGCATAGTCGGGCGAGTCGCATACGAAGATCACCGGCGGCAGGTGCGACGTGTTGTCGAGCACATCAAACGCGGGTTTGCCAGGTAACAGTACATTCAAAATCGCGAGGTCGGGCTGCAATGCATTCATGTAGTTAAGTGCCTCCAACCCATTTGTACATTCCCAGATGGTGGCGGGATATCCCTGTTCCCGGATTACCTGTTGAAGGAACTTGCGGAAATCACTGTCTTTGTCTGCTATCAATATCGTTTGTTTTCCCATACCCGTTTGTCTTTCTTGACAGGCAAAGGTAGGCGGCATGTCGCTGATTGAACCTGACATATGTCAGAAATTGCGAGACGTGATTTTTTTTCATAGTTTAGGGGCGGACTAGGCTGGGAAAAACAGTGAAAAAGGATGGTATCTCGGAAACATTTTGAGCATGTGTGCCACGTTGCGCAACAATACGGCTTGCTGTTCACACCCGATGAATTTACGCTCATCAGTTCCCATACGCAACGGCAGGTTTTACCGCCACATACCATTATTATGGAGCAGGGCAAGGTGGTCAACACCTTGTATTTCCTGAATAGCGGTATCGCCAGGCTGTATCGGGTAGCGCAAGGCGTAGACTATACCTTGGGTATTGTTTCCACCAATCACTTCCTATCCACGCCATTATACCTGCAAAGCGGGCAACTGTCCACGTGTGCGTTGGAGTCACTTACGGAAATTGATGTGCTGGTCTGGGACAAGGCCGACGCGCTGCACTTGAAGCTGGCGATACCCCGGATGTATGATATGGAGTTGGCCATCATGGACCGGTTGCTCAATTGGCTGCAAGACAACCAGATCGACGCGGTATGCATGACCGCCGAGGAACGGTATCGAAAGCTTATGGATACACAGCCCGAGGTCATCCGGCGCGTTCCGTTGAAGTACATCGCTTCACTATTGGCCATCCACCAGGACAGCCTGAGCCGGATACGGAAGACGCTTGGCCAGCGATGACGTCAGATCAGGCCGCGCAGGTACGCCTCCTTCACCAGACCAGCCGAGTTCTTGATGTTCAGTTTTTGGTTCAGGCTATGGCGATGAGATTCCACCGTGCGTACGCTCAAAAACAGCCTGTCGGCGATTTCTTGGTTTGACAGCTCGTTGGCTATCAAGCCGAGTATCTCGTTCTCGCGCTTGGTTAATCTGACCATCATGGTCGGGCGTTTCCCCGAGATGGTCTGCTGCACGATGGCCTGTTCGATTTGTCGATCCAGGAATTGCCCACCGCCATACACCGTGTCGATGGCCTTCAACAAGGTCGGTTTGTCCGTCCCCTTCAGCAAGTAGCCTTTGGCGCCATTGCGCATCATTTTTTTTACGTACATCACCTCATCGTGGTTGGTCAGCGCAATGATGGGCAAGATGGGGTATTGCCTCAGGATGGTGGTACAGAGGTCGATGCCATTGGTGTCAGGCAATTCGATGTCGAGCAACAACACGTCGGGTAATCGCTGCTCCAACTGGGCCATCAGCTGCTTCCCGCTTGACGCGGTGAACACGACGGGGTATTGCGGAAGGTCGGCCAGCATATGGACCAGTCCATTGATGATGAGCGCATGATCATCCACGATACCGATAGCAATCATAGGGGTTTTCTCTCCAAAGTTTATGCAAATTAACGCAAAATATCGCGGCGTGCTATCCGTAGTAATACGGATGTTGGATTATGCGGGGTTTTGCTGCCTCGCTCGATACACCCCGGTTGTCCGTGTCGATTTCTAAGTAGAGCGAAGTCCCCTCCCCTGGCTTGGAATGGATTTCAAGGCGGCACCCAAGCAGCTTGGCCCTCGAGGCGAGGCTTTCAAGGCCCAGCCCAGGTTTGTCGAGCCGGTGGGGGTCAAAGCCCTTGCCGTTGTCTTCGATGGTCACGTTGACCGTGGCCCCGTTGGCCACAAGCTGTACGATGCCTTCAGTGGCTTCGGCGTGTTTCACCATGTTGGTCACCGCCTCCTGGATCATCCGATACAGGATGAGCTCGGTGTTTTTGCCCAATGCGGGCAAATCGCCCACCACGTAACAGGCCAGTTGCATGCCGGGATGGTTCACGCGCCTGCAGAATTCCTGCACGGCCTGTTCGAACCCTTCGTTGAAGACCTTCTCGGGCGCGAGGTTGTGAGAGATATCCCGAATTTCCTGCACGGCCGTCTCGATCAGTTGGCTGATCAGCGCATCGGATGCGGCGTGCTCGTTTTGCCGCGCATGGATGTGCAGTTTGGCGGCAGACAGGATACTGGCCACGCCATCGTGCAGTTCGCGCGCGGTGCGTGCACGTTGCTGCTCCTCGCCCCTCAATTGGGCTTCCAAGAGCTCTGCGGCCTGTTCGGAGGCTTTCGCCCTGCGTTTCTGTCGGCTGATCGATCGGCTGTAAATGACGATCACGGCGATGATGGCCAATAGCGAGACCGAGAGCACCACCCATTTGTTCATGCGATCCAATTTGGCGCGCTGCTCGGTGATTTGCAAGTCGCGCTCGGCGAGCGCCTTTTCTTTCTCGGCGGTCTGGTACTGCATCTCGAGTTCCTGGATGGTGTTCTGCACGTGTTGGTTCCGTATGGAGTCGTTGAGTTGTTCGTATCGCTTACGCAGGGTAAGGGCGTTGCGGTAGTGCCCCAAACCCTCCATGATTTCCGCCCCCGATCGGTATAGCTCGCCCAGTTGGGGTTTGGCCAGTGCTGATTCGGCCAGTCGGTGGGCCCGGTGATAGTACGTTTCGGCCTCGCGGAAGCGACCCCAGTCCTTGTAGGTCGAAGCCATGCCCATCAGCGTGTACACCTCGTTGCCCGGCGATACACGAGGCAATAGCCGCTCTGCCTTGTCGAAGGTCTCCAACGCCAATGCAAACCTTTTTTGCATGCGATAAATGTCGCCGAGGTTGTTGTACGCCTGGATTTCCATTTGGATATCCCCGTGCGACTTCCCGATGGCCAGCAATTGCAGGCCATGGTGTTCGGCTTCATCCAGCCTTTTTGCCATGGCTTCGGCCACCAACACGTTGACGAGGCTCCGCCCGATGGCCAGCGTATCCTGCAGCTGCTCCGCGATTTCCAATGCCTTCAAGGCATATTGCCGTCCTTTTTCCAAGTCGTCCATATCCAGCAGCAGTGAACTCAGGTTATTGTAATATTTCCGGCGATCGGCGAGGTCGCGCGGCGTGGGGTTCTCGATTTGCGAGGAGATATCCAGCGCTTTCATGAGGGCTTCGGCGGCTTGCCGGAGCCTGCCCATGGCCTGGTGCTGCAACGACAGGTTGTTGTATCCATAACCCATTCGTTGTTTGTCGCCCATGCGTTTGCTCACCGCAAGTTGCAGTTCGGCCATGCGCAGCGCGTCCTCATACCGTACTTGTTCGTACAGGAATACGCAATAATGGCCAGCGTACATGAGCAATCCCCGATCGAATCCCAATTGCCCAGCCAGCTCCCCGGCTTGGCGGAAATGGTCTTCGGCAGCGTCGGGCAAACCCCGTCGTTGTTGCGCCCGGGCGGTGTCGATGAGCCGGAACACATCGGCCGTGTCGGGTTTGCGGTGCTGCCCGAGGGCACCTTCAACCAAAAAGACAGCCAGGAACAGGATGGACAAGTATTTCATTCGCTACGTGTTGTTTTCCGTAAAAGTACGTAGTAGACGAGCCGGGTGCGCAGAATGTTACACGAGCGGGTGTGCGCGACGTCAATTACGTACTAGTACGGAAAAATCCATTTCGTCAACACTGCGTGGACGGAGGGTTTTGGGGGGCGCTATTTTTGTGGGCATGAACACCATCTATATCGCTGACCGAATCGCGACCGGCGGCCTGTCGGTCACACCGCCGGAGACGCCGGCGCATCGCCGTAACCTTTTCGTCGAAGACGGAGGGCGCTGGCGGCGAATCGCCGTACAGGATATCCGATACTTCCAGGCAGCCAAGGATTACACCGTGGTGTACACCCAGCATGGCGAGTTCCTGAGTACTTCGGGGATTGGCCATATCGAGCGGCAACTCGACATGGCGCAGTTTCTGCGCGTGCACCGTTCCTATATCGTAAACGTGGACCGCGTCGAAGGATGCTACCGTGATTTCGGAAGGTTTTTCCTGGTGATGGAGAATGGCCGTGAAATCGGGGTGGGCAAGCACTACTTGAACAGTATCAAATCGCTGATCCTTTAGTTTTCCCAATAGTATTCCAGTTTCATGCAATTGTCACACTGTGCGGCGATCTGTGGTTCGAAATCGAGCCTGTAGTTTGCGACGAATGCTCCTTCGGAATTCCAGGGGCGGAATAGCACGGGTTTGCCGCCAAACGTAGCGGTCAGCTGGTAACGGCCCATGGGGATGTCCTTGATGGTATGGCCGTCTTCGGTCTTGACCCGCATAACCTCACCCTGGCTACCGTCTATCAACAGACCGACAGGCGTAAGCACAAAATCAATTTCAGTTTCTTGCAGGTAAACCCCGGGAAAATTGTCGATGGTTACCAGGCCTCCGTAGTTGCCGGACAAAGGTTCGGGCTTGGTGCCGGATAGCCGCCACGTGAAATTCCGGACGCCGCCTTCTCCGCCGAAGCCAGCCGGGTTTTCGGGATGTAGGTCTAGCCTGTATTTCTTGCCGTTGTATTCCACATCCTGTTGGGCAAAGGCATACCAGGATCCCTGCGGGACCTTTACCCGATACCTGCCTGCTGCGTCGGTGAACGTGGAAACGTTCGAATTGTAAAAGACGCTATGATCGACGAGCACCCGAACGCCTTGCAGCGGATTCCCTGCCTGGTCCCTTGCCACGCCCGTTAGGTGGCCGGCGCTCGGATTATCGTCGCTTGGCGCGCCGGTTGGTTTTGAACAGCCTGCACCCACTTGGGCAATCGCACTCAGCAGCATCATGGATAGGCCTACGGCGCATCGCTTGGTCGTTGATTTCATCGCGTTGATCATTGTTGGTAACTGGAACGTGGAATCTTGAAACGGATGTCTATCGTTTTCGATTCGGGGATTTCGCACCCTTGTACGGCGAGCGGGTACGCATTCCCTTGGAATGTGCCTTCGACGAAATCGGCCGTCACTGTCATGGTCGCCGTTCCATTGTATCGGTGGTCGTCACCCGCGCAGGAGCGAAAGTAATTTACATGGAATACGCGGGTCTCGCCCACGGTTTCGGTCATGCTTAGCAGCGACTGGTTGTTTTGCGCCCCGCCGTTATACGTTCCAGAATGGGTGCCGCCATACTGGATGACGATGGATTTGGTGGATTGTTGTCCGCCTGCTCGAACGTGGATCATCCCGTTGACGAATTGAACCGCGTTGCCCGCTTGCGGCAATGGGAAGTCGACGCCATCGATCAGCAGTTGAACATAGTTTTCGGGTACCAAGCGAATCGTTGTCAGTAACAGGAGCTTGCCGAATTTCCGCCGTCCGTTCGGTGCGGACGGATCGCTGACATAGCCGTTCCTGCTTTCGATTTCCACTTCGACCTCCACGTCGGTCGGTGCCGTGATGGTCTGGGGAGCCGTATAGACCGCGTCGCCAAGCAATAGCTTCGTGTTGATCTTGGGTTCGAGTTTGCCGGGCCCGGCGACGATCCTCCAGCTGCCGATCGTTAGGTCTTTCGAGACGCCGATTTCGTCAAGGGCTGCCAGGGGCACGCTATCGATTTGGTTGGTGGTCAGGGCGCCCAGTACCTGCTCCATGAGTTTCAGCCTGACCTGACCGCCGGCACCGACGGATTCCACGTCTTTGCGGAGCGTGATGAAATCAAACCAGACCCAGTCACTGAAATGCATGGTCTCCACAGCGAGTTGGCGCTTGGCCTCGTCCAAAACGGTGGGTACGCCACACCAGACGCCGTCTTCCCGTTGAAAGGCCACCATGCGTGTTTTCGGGTTTCCCCCCGTATGCCCGTCGTAGCTGAACGTGAGCCGGATGGGCTTCTGGAAATGGGTGCCTTCGGGTTTCAGCCGATACGCGTGGCGTGACGAAGTTTCGTCGAGCGTATTGCTGATGGGTTGGATGCTGAAAGCGGTGGGCTGTTCCAAGGTTTGCGGTAGGATGGCCATCCGCAAGCTGCCATCGTATGAAATGACGCCGCCATGGGGGCCGATAAATGCGGTAAAGGGATCGGCCTTCGGTTGCCCGTTGGGCTTTTTTGCCGGTTCACCGATGGCGGGAGGCGGCTCGTCCGCAGCCGGTGGGGTGTCTTTCTTGCACGACACGGCCAACAAGAGTGTCAGGCCGCTGGCCAGGGTAACCATATGGTCTTTATAGCGTTGCATATCCGTTTTTTGCGCAAGTATCGCATATGTTGGGCTATCGCAGGAAATGGTTTCGACAAACGGACGAAAACACCGATGAACGGAGCGAATACAGCGATGGAAGCGCGCGACATTTTCGTCGGCGCTATCGTCCGTTCGTAGGCTACTGGCGCAGTTTATCGAAACGGTGTGATTGGGTGGAATACATCGGTTAGTTTTGTTGGAATTAGTTTTTGATCATGAATAAAATGGACAAGGTAAGTTTCGCGCTGGCGTTTAAGGTCGGGCTCTTCATGAGTCTGCAGCCATCAATGGCAGACGCACAGTCGATCCTGAATAGGGTGAAGGATCGGGCTGCGCAGACGGCTACGCAAAAGGTGTTGAACGAGACGGATAAGGCGGTTTCTAAAGGGATTGACAACGCCATCGAATCGGCCACCTCGACGGCCAAGGACAAACAGCAAAGCAAGGGGGCGATACCGGATTCCGATGGGAAGCCAACGGTTGCGTCGGCCGATACGATCACCAACAAAGGGGCTTCCATCCAAGCGTTCAGCAAATACGATTTCGTGCCTGGCGATTCGGTGTTGTACGCCAATGACTTTGCGGGCGAGGCTATAGGCGAATTACCGACCGGTTGGAACAGCAATGGGGGGGCGGTTATTGTCACACTCGATGGCATCCCCGGGCAATGGCTACGTATGGCGCAGCGCACGGTCGTGCTCTCGGATAACGAAAAGCCATTCGGGCCGGATTTTACGGTGGAATTCGATATGGTGCTTCAATTCGATTTCAAGGGCTGGATGCCGCCATCGTTTCAATTCGGGTTACTGGCTTCCGGTGTCGAAGCACCTTCGTCCAATAAGTTATTGTCCGATCCGAAAGGCGATAAATCGTTTCATATGGTGGTGTCGCCATTGTCTGATGCTGGCAACCTGGCCCTGGAAAGCTACGAAAAGTACATCCGTTATTTTAACGTAAGCCCTACCCGGCACCAAGTGGTGCGAAATTGGTACGGTCGGGTCGTGCGCGTTGCCATACAAGGGCAGAAAGAACGCCTACGCATTTGGGTCGACGGAGAGAAGTTATACGACGTACCGAAAGGGATCGCAAAAAACGGAGACCTCAACCAACTGTTTTTTTGGTTGGAAAGCAGTCCATACCAGGATGAGCAGATCGGTGTTTATTTCAGCAACATCAAAATTGCCAAAGGAATGCCTGACACCAGGCACAAACTTGTCGAAGAAGGCCGGTTCAGTACAACGGGAATCCTGTTTGATACAGGGTCGGCAACCATCAAGCCTGAGTCTTTGGGCGTGCTGAAAGCCATTGCCGACGTGCTGAAGCAGCACGCCGACATCCGGGTCCGTATTGTTGGCCATACCGATGCTGTTGGCGATGATAAGACCAATCAAGCGCTCAGCGAGCGCCGTGCAGCCGCGGTGAAAGCCATGCTGGAAACCACTTTTGGAATTGACGGCGAGCGGATGAACCCCGAAGGGAAGGGAGAATCCGTACCCGTTGGCGACAACCAGACGTCTGCCGGAAGGACGCAGAACAGAAGGGTTGAATTTATCAAATTATAAGGAGGGGATGATGCGAATTGTTGTATTTGCGCTGCTGGGTGTATTGTGGATCGGTTGCGGAAAAGACGGCGATGACCTGGAGGGAAACGATTGGGACATCGTCATCGCCTCGTCAAAGAACAGTCCGGGAATCGGAAATACTGGCGGAACGCCTGACGGTACGGATTGGACGTTACCTGATGGCGTAGAGCTCGTATCGCGGCCTGAAAAGCCATTTAATCCGGATTTGGGTATGCTGTTTGGCAGCCTGAACACATTTTATGCAGACATGCATTTTGTAAACCATGGCCAAGCCACCGTTACCATCGAGATTCCGGCGGGGTTGATTTTTCTTTTTAAACACGAAGGCCGTACACAGAACGGCCTATTGACGGCCACGGTACACGTAACGGTCCCTCCAACCCCGACAACGGGGTTGCTCCAATCGGATGTAACCACCGTCTACCTGGGGTTGGGATGCCTTAATGAATCGATGGCATTCCCTTGGGAGGAAAACCAGGAACAGGATATCCGCGATTACCCAATCGGCAAGGATATGTATACTCCCGGTGTTGTCACTTCCGATCCCAATATCCGCAAACTGCTTGATGTACTGAAGGCCTACCCTAAACTGAGGCTTACCAAACACTACAATCCGCAGGAGATGTTTGATGAAGATTACCAAACGCCACCATGGCGGGTTATCTATACCTTGATCCAGGCCGCCCTTTGGGAAATCACCGATGGCCCCGGGCTTACGCGGAAAGATTACCGGGAATTGATGGAGGCGCTGAAACACTATAAATGATGGTGTTTTGAATGGCATGTCTATAGCCGCAGCTAACCGATATCCATTCCGCCGCCAACGGTTGCCCCCCTGAATAACGAAGACCGGTAAGTAAGCCCATGTCTACCCCAACCACTTTCTGGTAAGATATCCCCAATCGATGAAAGGGAATCATGCCGGTGGCACGCTGGGTATACCCCGGGGCAATGCCACCCGCTTTCATGACGAAGATCAGCAAAATGATGCGGTAAATCCGGTCGCATGATTGGGGCTTCATTTACCGCAGGAGGGGTTGGGAGGGTTCAGACGATCCGAAATAGGCCGAAACCCCAAAACGGAAGCTCGCTTTGGCATCCAGGTAGGGATTGCCTGCTACCCATCCGTGCGTTTTGCCCTCGGCCACGGCTAGGATGTGCCAGGTTTTGTTTAACGCGTATGTGCCCTGCGCGCGCAGTAAGGCGCCCGGTTTCGCCTTGCGGTCATGGAAGTCGCGGGGCTGCAACCACAGCATTGCCGATGGTTGAATCAGCAACGGCTGTTTCCCTGCGATGCGGATCGCATACGGACTCCGTTCCATTTCAATGCCCGGCAACCAGCGGTAGCTATTTCGGTAGCCGTGCAGGCTTAATAAGTATTGCTTTTCGCGGTGGTCGATGAAAATGTCGGTCGTCAAATCATATCCGAAGGAGTTGGGGTAATGCCGTACCGCAACGTTAAAAGCGGTCTGTTCATTAAGCCGGATCCGGCTGATGCCGATCATGAAGGGCGAAAGGAAGTTGAGGTATTGCAGCTTGCCCATGGTTTGCAGGTAACGGTATTCCTCGTTGGTTAAGGAAGTCGTTTTAATGGCCCGGTCTATGCCTACGCCGCTCGGATGTGTGCCACGGGCTTCATACGGTTCATCCGGCCGGTGCAGGTCATATACCCACGGCGTGAAGTCCCAGCCCACAAAATCGCGGTCGGCCACGGCCAGTCCATGGGCATTCATGCTGTCGATACTGGCGTTGTAGTCGCTACGCCTGAATTGGTTTACGTAGTCGATGGTGTGCTTGGTCAATAGGACATTAAGGGCAATGTTGGCATGTTGGCTACCGCTGTAAAAGTTGTCTTTTTGCAGCCCGCGCAGCAACAGGAATTCACTTTCTATGCCAGCGGCAAAGCTGCGTACAAGCTCCTGGGGGGCTTCCTTTTTGAAGCGGACCAGGTCTTCATCCTTCACGCGGCTTACCGAGCCATTGGCAAAACCACCATTAAAGCGGTTATAGGTCTCGTCATAAGACGAGATTCCCCTGATGGTTAATCCTGCACGATGGAATTCCTCGTGCAGCCACTGGGCGGAAAGCGCAACGCCATAGTAAGTGAATACGTAATCGACCAATCCGGACGTAAGGTTGGCGGCGATGCGATTGTAGATTCGTTTTGGCTTCGTGTCGGGCACGATGATCCGGTGCCATAGTTTGTTGTTGAAGTGGTAGTTGATCCGGTGCAGGTTTTGGGTCACGGCCAGCGACTGCTGCATGGAGTAGCTGTCGAACAGTTGACCTGTTCGGGAGGCATCTCGCTGGAACGGCAGGTCGAGCAGTGGCAGGTCGATGAGTAGCGGATAACTGTTGACGATACTATCGCTGGCCACTGTCGCATGTGCATGACGTAGGGTTGTCATCGCGAGTATCACGCCCATCGTCGATATCAACAATGCCACCTGCCTCGTGCCCGTCCTCGTAGGTTTCCGAGGCCCTATTGGCTCGCTTTCCGCCCTGTTCCCTGGGTTTTTTCGGTTGGCCGCCGCCATTAGCCCGAACATGGCACAGTAGTCTGTGCGATTGTCGATCGATTCCTTTTTCATTTTTTTGGCAAAGGTACCGTCGTCGGCGTTCAGGAAATGTTATTTTCGACCAACCGCACGCCTTGTCGACGAACGTACATTCGGTCGACGGTTCTATTGTCCATGCGGCCCGTAGCGTACCCTCAGGCAGGGGCAGGTCGTTCCATCAGCGAGCCGAACGTGAAATAGAACACGCTGCCCTGGCCAGGCTCGCTTTCCACACGGATGGAACCACCGTTTTTTTCGATGAAAGCCTTGCAGAGCATCAATGCGATGGCGTTTCCTTCCTCGCCGCCCGTGCCGTGTACACTGGCGTGGTCGGGCTGGAAGATGGTCTGGCATTCCTCAACGGTCATTCCAACGCCTTTGTCGGCTACGGCAAACACCACCGCACCGGAAGGATCCGTGGTGGATGACACGTTGACGGGTTGGTGCATGGCGGAATACTTGATGGCATTGGCAAGCAGGTTGCGCAGCACGAATCGAAAGTGCGCTTCATCGCCGATGATGACGGAACCCTCCGGAATCAGGTTTTTGACGGTAACCTTCTTCAGCTGGCTTTGGAAGGCCAGCGCGTCGATTTCTTGGTGTGCCACGGCCTCGGCATCGAATCGGGTCTGTTGCGTCACCACGCCCTTGACGATCAGTTTGCCCCAGTTCAGCAATGTATCCAACGTGCGGTTTGCGTTGTCGAGGTTCTGTTCGATCATGTCCAAGACCGCTTCCCGTTGTTGCGGCGCGAGCTTCGCGTGCCGGTATGTGCTTAGCGCCCCCGGTAGGTTTTGCAGGGTATTGTTCAGGTCGTGGCCGATAATGGCAAACAATCGGTCTTTGGTGTCATTGGCTTCCTGCAGCTTTGCTTGGCTTTCGGCCAGGATTCGGTTGCGTGATTTCAATTTCCGGTAAAAAAGGAAGGTGATGGCCAGCCCCGCAGCGGCTAGCGACAACAAGGCCGCGATGTACAGGTTTTCCACCCGTTTGCGTGCTAGCCGCTCGTTGAGCAATGACACGGTCTCGCGCGACTTCTCCAGTTCATGGCGAGATTCGAGATCGGCGACTTCCTTCAGTTGGTTAATTTGGGTTAAGCTGTCGCGTGTCCGGAACGCCTGTTCCTGCAATTCGGCAACGGCCTTGTAGTTCCGTTGCTTCCGGTTGATGTCGATCATGGTTTCCATGGCCCACCCCCAAATGTGCCTGAGCGCCATGCTATCCGCACGGTTGGCGATGCCGGCCAGCACGTTCAATGCCGCTTTCGGCATGGATTCGGCTTGTGCGCTGGCCTTTTGGTACTGTAATGTCAAGAGCTCCTCGGCCAAGCCATATTTTTCGGCAACGACGATTCCTTCGTCGAAACAATCCAGGGCACGAGGCACGTTTCCCATCTCGATGTACGTTTGCCCCATATTGCTCAAGGGCAGTACCTTCAAGCGTTCCAAGTCGTATCGTTGCGCATTTTCGATGGCCTTCGTAAAACTTGAAATCGCCTGCTGGTAATCCTTGTCGTCCTTATACAGCCCACCGATGTTGCTGTAAAGTGTAATCGTGTTGATGGAATCCAGTTTTTCGGCAAGTGGCAGCGCGCGTTCATAGTATCCGATGGCCTGATCGTTTTGGCCTAGCATGGCATGTACGTTGCCTAGCTTGAGGAAAACGGAGGATATCCCCCGCTCGTCGCCGATCCGTTCGTAGCTGTCCAGCGCGTTCAGGAAAAGTGCCGTGGCCTCCTCGAACCGATGGGTACGCCCCGCTACCGTTCCGAGACCCGACCGCGCATCGGCCAGCCACTGCGGCTCATCAAGTGGCTCCAGCAGCCTTGCCGCTTCGACGAAGAACCGCTCGGCCTCCGGGAACATGGCAGCGGCGAGGTACCGTGCAGCCAGCAGCTGCGCAATCCTTCCTTGCCCGCGTGCGTAACCTCGTTGGCCGAACCGTGCATAGGCTTCGTCCAGGATGGCGATGGCGCTATCACGTTCGGATGCCGAAATCCCGGCGTTCGCCCGAATATAGTATACCAGGGCCAGCGAATCGTTTTTGGGAGGAAGCCTGTTTTCAATCGCTTGCGACGTTGCCGGTTTGGCGGCCGAGAAAAGCATAAGGATCGATCCCAAGATGGAGGCAGCTCGTAGCGTGTGTGGCATTGCGGCAAATCAATGGATGTAAGCGGACAAGACGCAAAGATAGTCAATTCCGGCAACTATTCCCTTCTGCAATCCCTGGGGGGATGCCGGTCGTCGCAAAGCGATTTCGGCTCCCATATTGACATTTTCTCTTTTAATATTTATTTTGGCCGCGATTTTCGGAAGCGAGTATTTTTTTGCCGGGTACCCGACAGCGCATGTTCGGTCTCCGGCACTTGAGGAGCATTGTTTGTTAAACTATTATAACGTTGAATTTTAGTTTTTTAGATCATGAAAAAAAAATCAGTACCTACCCAATCATTCCTGTTATTGGCCTGCTTTTTCGTAGCCGTCTTACCTAGCCGGTCGGGCGCCCAGGGCACCCAGTCGTCCAGCTTCAAAGCCCAATTGATGAATATCGAAGCGGCAAGCAACGAGGTATTCCGTTACCAAGCCACGCTGCAAAACGGGTCGTCGGTCGCAAAAACCTATGAACTCAATGCCGAACTACCACAAGGATGGCTCATTACCTACCGGGTGAATGGAAGTCAAGTGAGGTCGGTGCAACTGGATGGTGGCAGCACCCAGAGCGTGCAGGTCGAGATCAACGCCTCGCATACGGCCGAGCCCAAAAAGTATACGATACCCGCCAAGGCGGAGTCGCCGTCCGATACGCTTACCTTGACGTTGGAAGCCGTGGTGAAAGGGTCGTACGCCTTGCAGTTCACCACGCCTACCGGCAGGTTGAGCCAGGAAGTCGTGTCCGGTAGCAGCGAGACCATACAGCTGGTCGTGAAGAACACCGGGTCGTTACCCCTCAACGACGTTACCATCAGTTCACAATTGCCAAGCAAGTGGGAAGCCACGTTCGAGCCGTCAACAATCGAGCAGCTGGAAGCCGGCAAGTCGGTGGATGTCACCGCCACGCTGAAGGTGCCCGAGAAAACCATCGCGGGCGATTACGTGGCCAGTTTCACGGCCAAGAATGCCAATAGCCAACAAGAGGCGTCTTTCCGCATCCTGGTCAAGACGTCCGTATTATCCGGATGGATCGGTATCCTGCTCATCCTGGCTGCAATCGGGTTGGTATACTACTTGATTCGCAAGTACGGCCGCAGGTAGCCTGCCCGCCGATGTGTATTGGAATGCTATAGCGTATAAACCCAATGAACGTTTTGTAAGCATGGATGATCCAGTTATCATTTTGACAGATTTGACCAAAAGGTACGCCAAGCAAACGGCCGTCGACCACTTGAACCTGACGATCCAGCGCGGCGAGATATTTGGTTTATTGGGTCCCAACGGGGCCGGAAAGACGACCACGATCCTGATGTTGTTGGGGCTGACGGAGCCTAACGCAGGACATGCCGAGGTTTGCGGGATGGATGCGACGAGGAGTCCGATCGCCGTGAAGCGCAGGGTAGGCTACCTGCCCGATAACGTCGGGTTCTACGACTACATGAGCGGCTTGGACAACTTGGTGCTGATCGGCAAGCTCAATGGCCTCGATGCCGCCACGGCCCTGGAGAAGGCCGATGCGTTGCTCGTTGAGGTGGGGCTCGTCGACCACAAAGACAAGAAAGCAGGCGCCTATTCGCGCGGGATGAAGCAGCGGCTTGGCTTGGCCGAGGTGCTCATCAAGGATCCGGAAGTGATTATCCTGGATGAACCGACGCTGGGCATCGACCCGAGCGGCGTGCGTGATTTCCTGGCGCTGATCCAGCGGCTCAGTAAGCAGCAGAACATCACGGTGTTGCTCTCTTCGCACCATTTGCACCACGTGCAGCAGGTGTGCGATCGCGTAGGGTTGTTCGTGGATGGCAAGCTGCTCGCCAACGGCACCATCGATTCGTTGGCGAAGACCTTGTTTGACGAGGATGGCCATGCCACCACGGTGAGCGTGCAGGAGCCCATCGGCGAAGACGAAAGCCGAATCGTTGCGTTGTTGCAACAGGTGCCCGGCGTGACCCGCGTAAACGTGGAGGGGAGCCAGCTCACTGTCAAGGCCACCGAAAACAATACCGCCTTGGTAGTCAATGCACTGGTCATGGCCGGGCAGGCCATCGAAGAGGTACGGAAGAAAACCTACGGGCTGGACGATATCTACCAGCGGTATTTTGAACACAGGGAGGAACCAATTTCATAACAGGAAACCATGAATCGTTTGAAAGCAAATTACAACACGGCCATGTCCATACTGGTAGGGAAGGAGCTGGGTGCCCACATGCAAAGCTGGCGCTTCCTGATCTTGGTGTTGCTTATCGTACTCACCTTCGTCACGTCCATGTACGTATCATTCGCCAACCTGCGGGCTGCGGTGGGCAATGTACAGGATCCCGACCAGGATTTCGTTTACCTCAAGCTACTCACCACCACGGATAATTCCATCCCGCCGTTCCACGTGTTCCTGAATTTCCTGGCGCCCCTTTTGGGAATCAGCCTGGGTTTCGATGCGATTAATTCCGAACAGAATAACGGCACCTTGACGCGGCTGATGGCGCAACCCATCTACCGCGACAACCTCTTGCTCAGCAAATTCGTCAGTTCATTGGTGCTGATCGCTTCGCTTTTCTTGGTGCTGGTCTTGCTCATGGTCGGCGGCGGGCTATTAGCCACAGGCGTGCGGATCGAGGTCCAAGAGGTCTTGCGGATATTCGGATTCTGGGTCATCAGCGTCGTTTATGTCGGATTCTGGTTGAGCCTGGCAATCCTGTTGTCGGTGAAATTCAAGCAGGCCGCCACCTCGGCCTTGGTCGCCATCGGGATCTGGCTGTTCTTTACCGTGTTCTTCCCCATCGTCATCAACCTCTTGGTTCGGTCGTTCCTGCCGTCGCCACGGATGATGAGCGAGGCTGACATCCTTTTTTACAACGAGTTGATCAGTACGGTGATGCGTTTGTCGCCAGGCCAGTTGTTCTCCGACGCGTCCACCACGTTGCTCATGCCCTCGGTACGGAGTCTCGGTCCGCTTACCATGGAGCAGATGCTGGGCGCCATCCCGGCACCGTTGCCATTCAAGGAGAGCGTGATGATCGTGTGGCCACAGCTAAGCGGATTGATTGCCGCCACGTGCCTGTGTTTCGCATGGACATATGCCTCGTTCATGCGAAGGGAAATCAGGAGTTAGCCAGGGGTCGCATCGGCCTCGGCTCACGTCAGCGAAGGATATGCTACGAAAAGAATTCATCAAACAAGCGTCGTTATTGGTAGGCGGCATGGCGATGGCCCCGGCATTGAGCGGGGCTGCCGGCCCGGTTTACGGGCAACGAACAGCCATGAACCTGAAGAAGGGGTTGGGGTATGGCATGATCAAGGAGAACTTGCCGTTGCTCGATAAATTGAAGTTGGTCAAGGATCTGGGGTTCGACGGCGTTGAATTCAACAGCCCCGTCGATATCCCGCTGCGCGAACTGCTGGAAGCCAAGGATAGATCGGGCATCGAGATACCCAGTGTGGTCAATACCGACCATTGGTCGAAGCCGCTGTCCGATCCAGACGCAGGTGTCAGGCAGCACACCATCGATTCGGTGGCTAGGTCGTTGGCCGAAGTGAAGGAGCTGGGGGGCGATACCGTACTCGTGGTGCCCGGCGTGGTCAACGAGAAGGTCCCTTACGAAGTGGCTTACGGGAACGCGCTTGACTCCGTTCGCAAACTCATCCCGCACGTGGAAAAGACCGGGATGAAGATCGGCCTCGAGAATGTTTGGAACAACTTTATACTGAGCCCGGTGGAAGCAAGGCGCTTCCTCGACGAGATCGACCATCCGCTCATCGGGTGGTATTTCGACATCGGCAACGTGTTGCGCTATGGGTGGCCCGAGCATTGGATCGCCACACTGGGCGCTCGGATCGTGAAGCTCCACGCCAAGGAGTTCAGCCGGAAGAAGATGAACGAAGAAGGGCTTTGGAAGGGCTTCGACGTGCCGCTGGGCGCGGGCGACGTCGACTGGGCGGCGGTTATGGAGGCCCTGCGGGATACCGGGCACGGTGGAGGCTGGCTTACCCTCGAGCTGGGCGGCGGCGACCGGGATTACCTGCAGACGGTATCCGAACAATTGGACGGCGTGTTGGGGCGCTATTGCTAAACGGTGTTCCGACCGTTTCTATCGGGATGCCAAGAGCCACCAGGACAAGTCATACCTATGGCTGCCTAGCGCTACACTCAACGATGAGATAGACGGGTTTTTCGAGCCGGTGTCAGAATTCGATGGTGGCTAGGTGAAGGAGCCATAGGCGTGGCTGAAATCAACATCAATGGGGCAAAATTGTCGTAATGCGCGTAATATATTATATTTTTGTGCTTACGATGGCCAATCATAGACATACTTTGGAGGTTGATTCGCTTACTGACGACGACATCGCATCGTTGCAGCGTCGGGTAGCTTATGATCGAGATCCATTGGCTTATCGTCAACTTTTCCTTTTTTTTCATCCGCTGGCGCTGCGGTTTTGCCTGCACTACCTGCCCATTCGGGAGTTGGCCGAAGAAGCTGTTTCAGATGTGATGCTGAAGGTCTGGGGATTGGATAATCGGCTGGCCAACGTCAGGAATCTGCGGGTTTACATCCTTACCGCCGTCAAAAATAAAGCACTCGACTACCGGGACAGCCATCGGAAATACCAGTATACCGAAGAGATTTCACCCGACTTAGCGGCAGACAGCGCTTCGCCGGAGGAATTGGTGATTGCGGCCGAATACGCCCGTGCGATCGATCAGGCGATAGACAACCTGCCGCCGAAATGCAAGGCGGTATTCCTGCTTGTACGCGAGTCAAAGGCGAGCTACCGCGAAGCCGCAGAAATCATGGGCATTTCGGAAAATACGGTGAGCCGCCATATCCAGACCGCAGTCAAACAGCTGTCTGCCGCGCTTGGGATTTAATTTTTAGTCGCTCTAAATCAATTTGTTTTGTTTTTTTCCGTTTCGGCAATGGCGACTTTTTCCCGTTGTACCGTCTTTATCCGCGTTACACCAGGTAACGTGATTATGATGGATGCAGAGAATAGACGTTTTGCGCTTTTGCTCGAAGATTTCATGGCTGGCCGCATTTCGGCGCGTGACCGGGAAGAGCTGGAGCGGCTTGCCGGGACGGACCCACGCCGGAAGGCATTGTATGAAGCATGCGTGACACCGTTACCGCAAAGCCGGGATGAATCGCTATCGGCTTTCGAAAGGCATTGGCAGCTCATCGAAAATCCCATTCCGCCCATCCGGACGCCTTGGATTCGCTGGAAGGTGGCGGCAGTCGCTGCCGTTGTCCTTATGGCGGTCGGCATCGTGGGGTATCAATGGTTTCAGGACAGCGCCCCGAAGCGTTATTTCACCGAACTTGGCCAGCGTAGGCAGTTTAAATTGCCCGACGGCACCACCGTGTGGCTCAACGGGGGAAGCTCGTTAACGTTGGGGAAGGATTACAACAAGGGCCATAGGCACATAATCTTTCGTGGCGAAGGGTTATTCGATATCAAGGCCGACCCAACCAGGCCATTCCAGATCGATGCCGGCGGTGCTGCCGTGAGCGTATTGGGTACGGTGTTTAACCTGCGTGCCTATGAGGAGGAAGGGCGGGTAGAGACCACGCTGATTTCGGGAAAGGTAGCGCTTACCCTCGCCAGCGACCCGGAAAACAGGATAATGCTCGATCCCGGGAAAAAAGTGGTGATCCATAAAGATCGCTTGCTGGCCGGTGGCGGGCGCCTGGACATCAATCCGCCGGCGCAATCGACGCTATCGGGCGAGGAGGTTGCTATCTTCAGTGACATGAAGGTGGACGAAAACGAACAGGTAGCCAACGATGTGCTTTGGACGTCGAACAAACTGGTGTTCGATGGCGACCAACTTGACGTAGTGGCTTCCAAATTGACGAAATGGTATGGCGTGGATGTTCAGTTGACCGCTGATGTCAACCCGGCGTTGAAGTTCAGCGGGATTTTCGAGGACCTGCCGCTAGACAGCGTATTGCAAACGCTGGCGTATACCGGAAGTATCCGGTTCAAGCGCGACGGGGATGTTATTGTTATCACGAATTAACGACAGGTTGAAGATGGATGGATAATTAAAACGACAGAAAAACGAAACGGGACATGGTGTCCCGTTCCATAACGGATTTAAAAACTAGCACAATGCCCTGAGAAAGTAAAGTGCTAACTGATTAAAAACCAATTTTCAAAAGTATGAATTTTCATGTACTTCACATGGAACCGCCAAAAAAAGTGGTTCTTAAGTGGCTGCTTATGGCAAAACTGATACTGTTCTTTTTAGCGACCTGCTGTTTCCAGCTCCAAGCCATGGAGGGTTACGGCCAGGCCAAGGTTTCCGTCAAATTACGTAACACTTCGGTGAAATCGCTGATCAAGGAAATCGAACGACAGACCAATTTGCATTTCGTGTACAACGATGATGCCCTCGGTTCACAGGTTATCGGCGAAATTTCGGCCAATGACCAGGCGTGGACAAGCCTGTTGGCTCCGCTGTTGCAGCACGGCGGGCTGGCTTACGAGGTGATGCATGGCAATACCGTGGTCATCAAACCCGACAAGTCGGCGGCCACACGGCAACATGCCGTTTCCGGCGTTGTCGTATCGACGTCGGGCCAGCCCTTGTCTGGCGTGAGCGTCATGGAGAAAGGTACGTCCAACGGCGTATCCACCGGCGATCGGGGCGAATTTTCGCTCACCCTTGCAGACGCGAACGCCACGCTGGTCATTTCGATAATCGGCTATGTGACCCAGGAGCTGATTCCCTCTTCCGTTACGCTGCGCATCACGATGGAAGAGGATCTGTCGGCGCTTGATGAGGTGGTCGTTGTCGGATATGGCACACGCCGCAAGGCCAACCTGACCGGTGCCGTCAGCGCGGTGAATATGGACGATGTGCTGGCCGATCGGCCGGTGAGCAATGCGGCCCAGGCCCTCCAGGGTGCCATTCCGGGATTGCAGATCACGACCAACTCCGGCCAGCCGGGAACCGGTTCCGGCATCAACATCCGTGGTTTTACGTCCATCAACGGCGGGGAGCCACTGGTGTTGGTCGACAACGTGCCGATGAGCATGGCCGACGTGAACCCCAGGGATATCTCGACGGTAAACGTGTTGAAAGATGCTTCCGCCGCCTCCATTTACGGTGCACGTGCAGCGTTTGGCGTTATCCTCATCACCACCAAGCGGGGTGCGCGCAACCAGCCGATAAAGGTGGACTATTCGGTTAATCTCTCGACCACCGATCCCAGTACGTTGCCCGAGAAAACCACGCCATTGCAGTTCGTGCAGGCACTCAGCGACTTCGGGACAACCAATTATTGGGCGGGGCAAAACATAGCGACGTGGCTCGATCTGTTGCAAAAATATGGTCAGAATCCAGCTGCATATCCGTCGGGCATGGAAAACGTAGGTGGCGTGAACTACCCGCTCGCGCAGACGGATCTTTATGGCGGGATGTTCAGCGGTGGGTTCGAACAATTGCACAACCTTTCGGCAAGCGGTGGCGCAGAGAAGGTGAATTACCGGGTCTCCCTCGGTTACGCTAATGAAGATGGCGTGCTTGCTACGCAATCCGACGCGCTGAAACGGTATAACTTCAATGCCTACCTGAATACCTCGATCACGTCCAGGTTATCGGCTGGGATGAATATCTTCTATAATAACCAGAACAGGCGGGAGCCGATGGACTACACTTCGCTATTCTATAACGCGATTACCTTTGGCCCGTACGCCAATACAGGCTACGGCCAAGCGCCGGATGGTAGGACATTGCCTTACTATACCCCCAACAACATATTGGAACGAGAACCACCGAAGTTGTTTGCCACGGACAACCTTCGCCTGTTTGGCCAATTGGAGTACAATGTCCTGGAAGGGTTGAAGGTTATCGGTGAATATACATTCGACAAAAAGACGAATAACGAGACAACGCAATTGGATGTGAACCAATACATCAATCCGCTCAATTTCTCGCTTGGTTTCCTCAATAACAATTCGCGGTACGAACGGCTCAGCGGGGCCACCGACTACCATGCCTTGAACGTGTATGCACAATACAGCAAGACGGTGGCCAGCGACCATCACATAGACTTCATGGCGGGCGTGAATCAGGAGTCAAGCAAGCAACGGTCCATTGCCGTCGGGCGCTTTGATGTCATTAGCCCGGGCACGCCCTCGATAGGCGGGAGCACCGGGTTGGTAGACGGACGTGATGCGTTCAACGAGTTCGCGGTGGCGGGCTATTTCGGCCGCGCCAACTACAATTATGCCGACCGCTACCTGCTTGAGTTGACCGGCCGGTTCGACGGCTCGTCGCGTTTTGCTGAAGGCCAGCGGTTCGGCTTCTTCCCGTCGTTTTCGGCAGGTTGGAACATCGGCGAAGAGGCGTTTATGACGCCTTTCCGTAACCGCGTAAACCTGTTGAAGCTACGCGGTTCCTACGGCCAGATCGGCAACCAGGTGGTGCTGGTGCGTGGTACCGTCAATCAGGATTACTACCCGTACCTGCCGGGATCCACGCCCCAAAACAGCGCTTGGATAAATCCGGCAACCAACATCCGCTACGTGACGCTGCCCGCTCCTGGATTGGTGAGCGCAACTTTTACGTGGGAGCGGGTGAAAACGCTCAATGTAGGCTTGGATATCGGAGTACTTCAGGGGAGGCTGAATGGATCGGTCGACTGGTTCAGGCGCAGCACATTGGACATGTTGGCCGATGGCGCGGAGCTCCCTGCCGTATTGGGGGCGCCGGCGCCGCTGCAGAACGTTGCCGATCTAAAATCGGAAGGCTGGGAGCTCGAGCTGGCCTGGAAAGACAACGTACGGGATTTCCGGTACTCGATAGGATTCAACATCTCCGATAACCAGGCACATATCACGCGGTTCAGCAACGAGGAGGGCTTGCTGTCCATCAACCCGAATGGCATATTGACCAATTATTACACCGGTCAACGCCTGGATGACATCTGGGGATACGTAACACAGGGCTATTTCTCGGTGGATGATTTCGAACCCGGCACGTTGAACGCCAACCTGCAAGGTGGTACACTCAAGCCCGGCATTGCGCCTTATCGCGGGGTTCCGCAAAATCCCGGCGATATCCGTTACCGGGATTTGGATGGTGACGGCATGATTTTTACGGGCACCAGCACGTTGGGGAATCCTGGAGACCGGCAGGTGATTGGCAATACCGCGCGACGGTTTCAATATGGGATTAACGGAAGCGCATCCTACAAGGCCTTTGATTTGTCGGTTTTTCTGGTGGGGGTAGGCAAACGCGATCTGTGGTTGAGTAACCAGGTTTTCTGGCCCTACCTTAGCGAGTTTGCGGGTATTTTCAGCCATCAGTTGGACTATTGGACACCGGAACGGACGGAGGCATTCTATCCCAGGTACTACGCGAATTCGCAGGGAAACACCGGTACGAGCCGGCTTGTGCAAACCAAATACCTGTCAAATGGCGCATACTTGCGGTTGCGTAACGTGAGTTTGGGATATTCCATGCCGCAACGCCTGTCTGAAAGGTTAAACCTGGCAAAAGTGCGGATTTTCTTCAGCGGAGAGAACCTGTTTGCCTGGGATACGTTGCCGAATGGATTGGACGCGGAAGCGCGCGACCTTGGCTCGGGTGGGATCTATCCATTCCTGAAAAAGTACAGCATGGGGATTAACGTGTCATTTTAATGGAGGCTAAGATGAAAAAATGTATAATGAGTTTATGCGTGTCCCTATTGGTGATCGGCACGTATTCGGGGTGCGTGAAATTGGAGGTGTTACCCAAGGATCAATTGGTCGAAGCAACCATTTTTGCCAATTACAATGGTTTCCAGACCTATGCGTGGCAGTTTTATGGTGTGTTTGACGGATACAGCAATGCAGGATTTCTGGATCGTGACGTACACAGCGATCTGTTCCTGCGGGCCAACCCCAACAGCGAATCTATCTGGATCTGGCAGCGTCGGGTTATCCCTACCGCTTCAGCTGATTATACAGGGCCGTATGAACGCATCCGCGCGATCAATATCCTGATCGCCAACACGAAAAACGGAGTGCTTAACGACGGCGATGCCGCCCATTGGCAGGCGGTAGGTCGTTTCTTCCGTGCCGTGAATTATGCGTTTTTGCTGAACCGCTTCGGTGGCGTCCCATACGTGGATAGACCAGTCAGCGACGCGGATACCGATATCCTGATGGCACCGCGGAATACGCGCGATGAGGTGGCCCAGCGCATCATGGACGACCTCGCGTTTGCCGCTGAACACATCAAGGCGACCGGAGATGGCCCCAACACCATCAATACCCATGTGGTGCGCGCCATGATTTCGCGTTTTGGCTTGGTGGAAGGCACTTGGCGGAAATACCACGGCCTTTCCGGTGCGTCGGAATACCTGGAGGCTAGTTTTGAGGCATCGGCACGGCTGGCAATCGATTTCCCGGCACTGAACAGCAACTACGACCTGGACTTCAATAGTGAAAACCTGGCCGGTGTGCCGGGCATCATCCTGTACAAGCAATATGTTTTGAACCAACAGACGCATAACCTTTCCACGCAAAACCGTAATTCGTCGGGGCGTTTTGACCTCACCAAAAAGGCAGTGGATCTGTTCCTGATGACAGACGGCCAGACCCGGTATACCAGCGAGTTGTTCGAAGGCGACTATTCGCCCTACACGGAGTTCAGGAACCGCGACCGGCGACTCTATTATGTGGTACCGCCTCCCTATTTCGTAGACACGAATACCCCCAGCCTGAATTTTACGTATACCGATAACCCGCAGGACACTGCTTACTTTGGCTTGATGGCGGCCATATCCGATAGCCAACATAAGGCCCTGCCATCCCGAAACTGGAATGGGTTTGTGGTGCGCGGCGAACCCCACTATGTGGATTACAACCAGGGGCAACCCTTCAGCGTGACGTACACTGGCTACCGATTCTACAAATACTACAATCAACAGGTCAGGGATGCACAAGGGCAGGATATCTCCGATGCGCCGATTTTCCGCATGGGGGAGGTATTGGCCAATTACGCCGAAGCGGCCTACGAGCTTGACCGGTTCAATCAAGCGATTGCCGACCAGACCGTGAACAAACTGCGGGAACGTGGCGGCGTCGCGCCGTTGAACGTGGCAAGTATATCGGCCGACCCGACGCGTGACGCAATGATAGCTCCATTGCTTTGGGAAATCCGTCGCGAACGCACCGTGGAGTTGATTGGCGAAGGATTCCGGCTGGATGACCTGCGTCGGTGGAAAAAACTGGACTATACCGTGGAACGGAAACTGGGCCGGTGGCTACGTAAAGGGATCGATGTGGCTGCGAATGCGAATATCCCGATACTCAACGGCGCAGCGGAGGGTTATATCGCCTATGAAGGCGTGCCGCCAACGCCTTATCCGGTACACTACTACCTGGATCCGATACCGTCCAACCAAATCGTATTGAATCCGAACATCACACAGAACGACGGATGGAAATAATGAAGAAAACCATTTTTTGGGGCATAGGCATCGTAACGATGCTTATGCCTTCCTGCGGAAAACAGCAGGAATTTAAAGAAACTCGACCGAACATCGTGTTCATCCTGGCCGATGACCTGGGTTATGGCGACCTGGGCTGTTACGGACAGGAAAAGATTGCCACGCCTCATCTGGACGCCTTGGCCGCCCAAGGGATGCGTTTCACGCAATTCTATGCGGGAACGACCGTTTGTGCCCCATCGCGCTCCTCGCTGATGACCGGTCAGCATACCGGCCACACCTTTATCCGCGGTAATAAGGAAATCGAACCCGAGGGGCAATACCCATTGGCCGATTCGGTGCAGACCTTTGCCCAGCTGCTACAGGAGGGAGGCTACCGCACGGGAGCATTCGGCAAATGGGGGCTTGGCATGGTGGGAACCTCCGGTGCGCCTGATCAAAAAGGATTTGATGAGTTTTTCGGCTACAATTGCCAGCGCCAGTCGCATCGTTATTATCCCACACACCTTTGGCAAAACAATGAACGCGTCGTGTTGGAAGGCAACGACCTGCAGCATAAAGCCGTGTATGCTCCGGAATTGATTCAGCAGCGTACGCTCGCGTTTATCGAGGATAACAAAGACCGGCCGTTCTTCCTATTTATACCGACCGTCTTGCCCCACGCCGAATTGCAGGGGCCCGAAGACGAACACTACCGACGTTATGCCGGTCGTTTCAATGAGCAGCCACACCAAGGCAATGGTTATGGGCCGGAGGCGACGATAGCCGGCTATGCTTCGGTAGCCGATCCTCGAGCCACGTTTGCCGCCATGGTAAGCCGCATGGATGCCTACGTGGGACAGGTGCTGGCCAAGCTGGATGCCCTGGGACTTGCCGATAATACATTGGTCGTGTTCAGCAGCGACAACGGCTCGCACCGCGAAGGAGGTGCCGACCCCGAGTTCTTCAACAGTGGGGGTGGTTTGCGGGGCAATAAGCGAGACTTGTATGAGGGCGGCATACGCGTTCCATTTATCGCGCGTTGGCCGGGGCATATCGCTGCAGGTTCAACCAGCGCATACACGGGCGCCTTCTGGGACATCATGCCTACCGTGGTTGAGCTCGCCAGGCTGCAGGCTCCACGGTATACCGATGGCGTTTCGATCCTGCCCACGCTGCTTGGCGACACCGCTGCGCAAAAGCAGCACCGCTATTTGTACTGGGAATTTCATGAAAGTGGCGGAAGGCAGGCCGTGCGTAAGGGCGATTGGAAGGCGGTACGGTTGAATGTGAAAAGCGGCGAACCAAAGGTAACGCTTTACGATCTGGCCAACGATCCTGCCGAGCGGAACGATGTGGCCGGAATGCATGCCGACTTGGTCGCGGAGCTTACCGCCGATATGGACCAGGCCCATCGGGAGAGCAGTGTCTTCCCGATGTTTGTCAAATAATGGGCAAGGATCGGGTAGCGCAGATGACCGAAAAGAAACGCTACCCGATTCAATCACTGAACACCTCCACGTACATCGCCACAGGCAGCTGTGCGTCCTCCAATTTCCCGTGGTATTCACCTGCCTCTTTGGTGAAAACCGTACCTGTGCCTTTGGCCATGGCCAGCGTGAGCACATTGCTAGATTCAGCCGTAGTGCTGCCCCACGCATCCACCCATTCCAGGGTTGCCAACAGGTCGCCGCAATGGGAGATGCCGTAACGAGTGAGGTCAACCGTGACCCACCTGTTTTTCGCACCGGTATGTACGATGATATGCTCGGGCAATAAAGATGCGCCCTGTTTACCGTCTTCAAACGGCGATAGTTCCAATCGGAATGCTACGCTGTCCCATTCGTTGTTCCGGATGCGGAACACGAACGATTTGATTGGGTTGGAACAATCTACATCCCGGATGACCATACCTCGCATCCGGCCGCGGCCGCTGGAAAAATCTCCCCAACCCGTCCGACGACCATCCGGTTTGGTATAGCCGATTGCTCGGGTCTTTCGCGCCCTTGCGGTAACGACTACGGGCTCGATGCTGTAAACCAACGGGTGAAGTTGAAACCGTTGATTGCCATGGAGGTTGAGGTCCCCAAGTGCGTATACGGCCTTTTGGTACCCGATGTAGCTAACGGTGATACTGTCCGAAAGGGTTGTTCGGGAAATATCCAACGCAAACGTACCGTCACTCCCGCTGACGACCCGTTGATTCCGGCCAATGACCGAGACGGTCGCATAGCGTAGCGGTTCCTGGGTTTCCATGTCCTTGACCGTGCCCTTTATGGTCTGACCGAACCCAATGGCCGAAGACGCCAGCAAGGTGCCAACTAACAGGCACCGCTTATTCATCCCTCAAACTATCTACCGGATTGGCCGTCGCGGCCCGTATCGCCTGCCAGCTCACCGTGAGCAGGGCAATCACCACTGCCGCCAATCCTGCCACGGCAAACACCCACCATTGGATATCGATGCGGTAGGCAAAGTCCTCCAGCCATTTGTTCATCGCCCACCACGCGATGGGTGAAGCGATAAAAATGGAAATCAGTACCAATTTCACAAAATTTGAGGAAATCATCCGCACGATACCCGCTACCGAAGCACCCAAAACCTTGCGGATGCCGATTTCCTTGTTGCGTTGCTCAGTCGTGAACGCTGCCAAACCAAACAACCCAAGGCAGGCGATTACGATGGCCAATGCCGCAAAATAGGTGAAAATTGTTCCAATACGCCGCACCTCCGCATACATGTTTGCAAAACTGTCGTCTAGAAATGTAAACCGGATGGTTTGCTCGGGCGAAAATGCTGCCCACATCGCGGTTATGGCATCAATGGTTGCCAGCAAATCCGGGCCACCTATTTTCACCGCCATCATACCCGGGCTATTGCCAAGCACCATGCAAAGACCACCCACCTCGTCCTTCATGGATTCGAAATTAAAATCCTCCACCACGCCGATAACGGTGATGTTCCTCCCTCCATTGGTTAGCTGGACACCAATGGGATTATCCAGTTGGAGCGATTTAGCCAGGCTTTGGTTGATGATGGCGGCTTCCGAATCGGTGGCCAGTTCCTTATTGAAATTGCGCCCCTCATGGAGCTGGATGCCCAAGGTTGGGATATAATCTTCGTCGACTATCCAGAATTGGCCACCGACCGAGGGATCCTCGTTGATCCGCCCCGTCTTCCAGAAGGGATTGCCATTCCGTTTCGCGCCATCCACAATTACCGGCAGGTAATCGCTTATCGATACGTGCTGCACGCTGGGGATGTTGCCGATTTCGTCTTTCAGCGTCGCCACCCGGTCACCCAGTGTATGCGTCGCTTGGATGACCATTACCTGGTCTTTATCAAATCCGATTTTGCGGTTCAAGATAAAATGCATCTGACTGTTGATGATGAGCGTGCCGACGATGAGGATGATGGAGGTAGTGAACTGGAAAACGACCAATCCGTTCCGCAGCACCGGATTCTTGGCGCCTCGTTTCAACTGACCTTTGAGCACCGATATGGGTTGGAATCCGGAGAGATAAGCTGCGGGATAAAACCCAGCGAGTAAGCCAATGCCAATCGTCGATAGTAAACTGGCGGGCAACAACCACACGTTAGTCCATGGGAATATCAACTGCTTATTGGCGAGCTGGTTGAATAGCGGTAGGAGCAGCCAAGCCAACAGTACACCCAACCCAATGGACAACAGGATGTACAGCATGGATTCGATGAGGAATTGCACCACCAAACTCCGCCGGTACGAGCCAACGACTTTCCGTAAGCCGACTTCCTTCGCCCGGCTCGCCGATTTGGCCGTGGATAGGTTGATGAAATTGATACAGGCAATCAACAGGATAAACACCGCGATACCGCCAAACAGCCAAACGAAACGGATATCGCCTTTGGCTCCCGCATCGTTGTAATCACGGATGTCGTATGAATGCAGGTGGACGGCTGGTAGCGGCTGGAGGATAATCCTTGCTGTTTTCAGGAACTCGGGAATCTGTCTCCCATCTGCCCTCATCGCCGGGATCTTGTAGTTTTCCAGCACATTTTCGGTTATCTTGGCCGCCAATTGCCGGCTGTCCGTGCCAGGCCTGATTTTGAAATAGGTTACGTAATTGCCGGCCAGCCAATTGGTCCGGTCGCCATCGTATTGCGTAAGGTTGAGAAAAAAATCGTATCCATAGAGGTGGGAATTGGTGGGGATATCTGCCACAACACCCTTGACGGTATAAGGCCTGCTTTTGTCGTTGTTGAGGTAAAGGACCTTATCTATCGGGTTTTCCTCGGCAAAATATTTACGGGCTTTTGTCGCCGTCAGTACTACCGCATTGGGTTCGCTCAATGCACGCTGGCGTTCGCCATGGTCCATAGGCAGTTGCAGCATATCCAACAGCTCCTGATCGATGAAAACGATGCCTTCTTCGTGCAGGCTTTCGGGATGGTCTCCGGTAGACACCTGGTTGCTCCCTGCGCCGAAAAGCGGATTGGGAAGCAAGCGGCCTGCCTGTTCGATTTCCCCGAAATCGGCTTTCATGGCCGCTGCAAAAGGTGCTTCAAACGCAATGCCTTGTATCACGCTGCCATCAACACTGAATTGCCCTACTGCCCGGTAGAGACGGTCGCTATCCGGATAGGATTTGTCATAGCTAATCTCGTGGATAATGTACAGACCGATGAGTATACAGGCTGCAATGCTGAATGCAAAGCCCCCGATTTTAATGGCGGAGTAGAGCTTGTGTTTGACAAGGTTGCGCCAGGCGATTTTGGAATAGTTCTTTATCATTTTTTATGCTTTGCACTATACGCTTTAGGCCTATTGCTTACAGCTTACGGCTAAAAATCACTCATCCCTCAAACTATCCACCGGGTTGGCCGTTGCCGCCCGCGCTGCCTGCCAGCCCACCGTGAGCATGGCGATTGCCACGGCCGCCAGTCCCGACAGCGCGAACATCCACCAATGGATATCGATTCGGTAGGCAAAACCATCCAACCACCGGTTCATCGCCCACCAGGCCAGCGGCGATGCGATGACGATGGCAATGGAAACCAACTTGATGAAATCCATGGATAACAGACGCATGATCTGGCCGGCAGTTGCTCCCAGCACTTTGCGGATGCCGATTTCCTTGACCCGCTTCTCGGCCGTAAAGGCGGCCAGCCCGAACAAGCCGAGGCACGAAATGACGATCGTGAGGGCGGCAAAGTACCGCGACATGGCAGAAACCCGCTGCTCGGCCACGTACTGCGCTTGGTAGGCATCGTCCAGGAACTGGTATTCCAGGGGAAAACCCGGATTGAACGTCCGGTAGAGGTCTTGCAACTGTGCCAGGGTCTCCCGTTCCCCGCCCGCCTCGATTTTGGCCATCAGCTTATGGGTCCATGTGGGCTGCAGCACGAAGAACAGCGGCGACACCTGTTCATGGAATGAAGCGAAATGAAAGTCGCGCACCACGCCGACGATTTGCAGCTGTGTGCCCTGGATACCAATGTTTTTGCCGATGGGGTTTTCCAATCCCATAGCCTTGATGGCGGCTTCGTTGAAAATGATTTTGGTGTCTTCGGCACCATATTCTTCGGAAAACGTCCGGCCCTCGACCATGTCCACACCCAATAACTCGATCATGCCGTAGTTCACCGGCCGCATTTCAAATATGATTCGTTCATCGGGATTTTTTCCTTCCCATTCATCGATGGTCCATGTGTTTTGACGGCCTCCGACAATTGGCTGCCCGATGCTGGAGGCATGAACCATTCCCGGGAGGCGCCGCACTTCAGCCAGAAAAGTCTCCAAGTTTTCCTGTACTTTCCCCTCAATGTCAAACGAGACGACGTGTTGTTTGTCGTAGCCGAGGTGCTTGGTCTGCATGTAGTCAAGTTGCAGGTACACCACCAACACGGCTACAATAAGGAAAACGGAAAGCGTGAATTGAAAGACCACCAATCCCTTTCGGGTCGACAGTTCGCTTGCCGAATGCCTGATTTTCCCGTTGAGTATATGGATCGGGCTGAGCCTGGAAAGGTACATTGCTGGGTAACTGCCGGCCAGAAGCCCTGCCAGTACCGTAATGCCCAGTATGCCGCCGATGAGCAACGGGTCTATCGCCAGGGTGAGCTGTTTCCCGGTAAGGATATTGAACTGGGGAAGCAGCAGCAACACGATCAGCAGCGCAATCCCCACTGAAAAGAAGGCCATCAGCAGGGATTCTCCCAGGTATTGCCCTGCAAGGGTGCCCCTTCGTGCGCCAATCGCCTTTCTGACACCTATTTCTTTCAATCTGCGGGAGGCCCTAGCCGTGGACAGGTTCATGAAATTGATACAGGCGATGGCGAGGATGAAAGCATCCACGATGGCAAACAGCCTGACATAGGTAATCCGTCCGCCAACCTGTTTGCCCTGTTCGTAGTTGCCATACAGGTAATTATCGGCATAACGATGGGCGGCAATCGTGATGTATTTGCTGAAAGACGGGTCGGTCTTGTCTTTCTGGAAATGTGAAATTTTTCGGTTGAATTGTTCGATGTCGGTGCCCGGTTTCAATAATAGGTAGGTCTGGACGGTATTGTAATTCCAGCGACTTACATTTGGATTGACCTCGATATAGGCTGCCAATGACAATACCGCATCAAATCGGGCGGATGATATCGTGGGTGCCGTTTTAAAAATACCGGTAACCTGCAAGGGTTGTTCCTGTTGGAACATCACGGTTTTGCCCACTGCGTCCTCGACTGAACGGAAGAGAGACTTCGCCAATGCTTCTGAAATCACGACGGCATTCTTGGCTGAGAGGATTTGGTTGCGGTCTCCATGGATTAGGTCGTAGGAGAATATCCGGAAAAAGTCGGGCCCGGCATATTGAACGGTGGCCCTGATCTGTTGCTCATCCACGGATAAAATTTTGGATTCGGGTCTAATCTTGGCGGCTACCGCATACTCCACTTCAGGCAATTGCGCGGCAAGGGCCCCAGCCAATAACCCCGAAGTGTGCGGGCCGATGTTGGGGCTGCTGGGATTATGACTATGCTCCATGATTTGGTACAGACGGTCAGCGTGTGCGTGAAAGCGGTCAACGCGCAATTCATCCGTTATCCAGAGAAAGATCAAGATGGCACAGGCCATACCCGTCGATAAGCCGACCAGGTTGATCAACGTAAACAATCTGTTTGCGCGCAGACTCCTTAGGGTGATTTTGAAATCGTTTTTTAACATGATCATTTGTTTTTTATCGGTATTGCAGCTATCACCCACCACCAATCACTCATCCCTAAGCGAATCCACCGGATTGGCCGTTGCTGCACGGAACGATTGGATGCCGACCGTCAACATCGCAAGCAGGAAAGTCAATCCGACAACAGCCAGGAAAGTGGCGATGCCGATGTCTATCCGGTACACGAAATGCGACAGCCATTCATCCACGAAATAATACGCCACCGGTGCGGCAATGCAGAAGGCGATGGCGATCGTGAGCACAAACTCCTTGGAAAACCGATAGACGATACTGGAGGGGCTGGCACCGAGTACTTTGCGGATGCCGATCTCTTTTACCTTGTTTCCAAGCATGAACGATACCATCCCATACAACCCAACACCGGATATGACGATGGCAATTGCTGCAAAAAGCCGGTAGACCACGGCCATTTTTTGCTCCTGCGCATAGAATTCCGCGATGTTGTCGTCCAGAAACTGCGCCTGAAAATACTGTTCCGGATACAGCCTATCATAGATTTGCGCAATGGCATCCAACGTCTCTTTCCCCGCATGGGCGCGGAGTTTTATTCCCGCTTGGTAATAGTAATCGGTGTAGTTCGTGATCGTGATGGGCCCTACCGCTTCTTTCAATGAATTGGGCGTAAAATCCTTGACCACCCCCACGATATCCATCCACTCACCCGAACCCACGGCAATTTGCCGACCGATGATCTCCTCCGCATGGCGGATACCCAATTTCTTGACCATCGTTTCATTGACGACAGCCTCAAAGCCGTTTTCGCGATCTCGGTGACCGCGCCCGGCAGCGAATGCCAGTCCATAGGTTTTAAAGTAATCGGCATCGGTGAACTTCAGGAAGGTATGGAAAGGAATCCTATCGTCCTCCTTTACGCCGTCAAAATAGAAATTGGAAGACCAGGAGTTGGGAGACGACGGCGGATCATTGGCCAAGCTCACCGACTCCACATCGGCAAGTTGCAAAAGCTGTTGCTTAAAGGTATTCACGCGCTGCCTCACAGCATCGTCGCTGGGTACTTCCACGATGTAGAGCGATTCCCGGTCAAAACCCAAATCGGCATTGCGCAGGTGCGTCAGTTGCCGCACAACGACAAACGTACCGATCATCAGGAGCTGCGCAAGGGCAAACTGGACAACGATAAGGCCTTTGCGCAATGAAATCCCCGCAAAGCGTCCCGTGTTGATTTTGCTTTTCAGTGCCGTAATGGGGCTGAACGCTGACAATATCCATGCCGGATACCAACCGGATAGGAGGGTCATCAACACCAGGACCATACCCGCAAAGCTGGCGAACGTGGTTATCGGCAGCGGTGTGCCTTCCGGCAGCTCAGACAGGTGATGGACGTGCGGCATGGCGAAATACACGATCGCGCAGGCCACGGTCAGTGCAACGATCAGGAGGACAAACGTTTCTACCAACGACTGGGAGATAAGTGCCCCCCGACTGCTTCCCAGCACCTTCCGGACCCCGATTTCCTTGCCTCGGCTAAGCGCTTGTGCCGTGCTCAGGTTGATGAAATTGATGGCTGCCATCACCAGGATGAAAACGCCGATCAGGGATAAGGTCGTCAGGGTCGATCGGTTTACCATCCGCTCGGTGAATCCACCGCCGTAACGCGTGTCGAAATGGATATCGCGCAGCGGTTGCGCATGCCAGGTCTTGCTTGTCCGGCCGCGCCCGTGGTGATACTTTTTACTCAGGTTCAGGAGGTCGGCTCCGAGGGTCGCTTCGGCATACGTGGGTTCGGTCAGGATAAATGTCTGGAAATCGCTGCTGGTGTGATTCCAATCAGCTGTGTTGTATCGATAAGTTTCCTGGTGGGCCTCAAGTGTCGGAAACGAAATCAGAAAATGAAACGGGAAGTCGGAGTTCGAGGGGGCGTCTTCCACTACGGCACCCACGTTTACCGAATACGCATGGTCCAGTTGCAGCGGCTTGCCCAATGCGTGCTCCCAATTGCCAAATAGCTTCGTGGCCGTTTCGCGGTCGAGCACGGCCTGGTTGGGTTCGGAAAGCACATCCGCGGAGCCTGCCAACCATTGGCCGTCGAACAGCTTAAAGAAATCAGGCGTGGTAAAAACAACCGATTCCGAATACTTGTCCACAGGGCCGCTTTCGCCCTGCCGGGCTGCATTGATCTGTGACCCTGCCGTAAATACGGGTACAACGGCCCGCAGTTGCGGCATGTCCATGCGGAGCGCATCCGCCGTCGGAAAGGCCGTTCCCGGATTGTAGTTCCTGTCGTTTCCGAATCGGGTTTCCGTTACCACACGGTATATGTTCCGGTATTCGGCGTGGAATGTATCGTAACTCCGTTCGTGCTGCACCACGAGAAACAGGATCATCGCCGATCCCATCCCGATGGCCAGGCCAAAAAGGTTGATCAGTGAGTCGCGCCTTTGCTTCAGGATATTGCGCCACGCTGTTTTTAAATAGTTCGTTATCATTTCCAGCATCAATGGTTCTCAACTGCGTTGGTCGGTTTGTCATACAGCAACTGCGCCAAAAAGATAAGTTGTTGAAATCTAGTAGTGTAATGGAGGTGCCTGATGAGGAGGTGTCCGATTCCGAACACCTATTGTCCAGATGCGGACAGGTATCCAAAAATTTGACTATGTTTGGTTCATGAAACACATGTCCACTACCTTGCAGCAGATTTATGCGCACCCTGACATCAAACCCAGTGAACTGGTTGCCATCTGCGAGGCCCACGAGCGAGTGGTCTTTCCCAAAGGCGAATACCTGCTCCAAGACGGACAAACCGCCAATGCGTATTGGGGTATCGAATCGGGGTTGGTACGGACCTACGTACTCGATTACAATGGGCAGGACATCACCACGGGCTTTGTGGGTTCCGGTGAAATCGCCATCGACGTCGTGTCGCTGTTCAAGCGGGTCAAAGCTGTCGAGAGCATGCATGCGCTGACCGAAGTCGTCGCGTGGCGGATTGACTTCCGACGGTTCCAGGAGCTGTTCCATTCCATTGCGACGTTTGCCGAATGGGGACGGGCATGGATGTCGCAAAGTTTGTTCGAATTCAAGCAGCGGTCGGTTTCCATGATCACCGATTCGGCCACTCAACGTTATCTCGACCTACAGCGACAGCATCCCGAGATCCTGTTGCAGGCGCCGTTGAAGCACATCGCCACATACCTAGGCATCACCGATACCTCCTTGAGCAGGATACGGAAGGATGTATCCAAAACGTGATTTTCATTTCTTGCCATAAGGCAAGGTGGGCAGACTGGAAAGTAGCTTTCTTTGTCGTATGGAAATTGATTTCAGTGGCGGCATAAACATCGCCATCAAAATACCGAAAGCGAAGTATAGGGAAGCGGTGGCTTTCTATCGCGATATCCTGAAGCTGGACGTAATTGCCCACCCGATCGCTCATCCCACGGTATCGCAAACCCACCGGGTCGTCTTCGGTCCGAATACCTTGTGGCTGGATTGCGTGGAGCATTGCACGCATGCGGAGACGTGGTTGGAACTCCGGACACCCGACGTCGAGCAAGCCACGCGGTATTTGGCGACCAATGGGGTGGAGACGTGCGACGGATTGGAGCAAATACCGGCCGATAAGCATTGGATCATGGATCCGGCGGGCACGGTGTTTATCCTTGGCAAAAACTGATTAAAAATTGTAAGCGCGATGAAATTATCACAGAACGTAGGCTGTTGGTTCGAAATCTATGTCAACGACATGGCTCGGGCAAAATCATTTTACCGAGCGGTTTTGAACGTGGACTTCGAAGACGCGCCCCCCATGGAGGGAATGGAGTCGATGAAAATGGCATTCTTTCCCGGCGACGAAAAATTGCCCGGAGCCAGTGGTGCCTTGGTTGAGATGGAAGGTGCGCGGCCCGAGGGTGAAGCGCCGCTTAGCACGATGATATACTTCAACTGCGTGGATTGCGCGGTGGAACAGGATCGCGTGGAGCCAGCGGGCGGAAAGGTCTTCCAAGCCAAGATGCCGGTTGGCCCGCACGGCTACGTGGCCATGTGCTTGGATACGGAAGGCAATCCATTCGGCCTGCACTCGCTGGAATGAAAGTGATTATCGGCTTTTAACGAATACGAAAATGATGAAGACACTTGTTTTGATGATGGCGTTTTGGGTATGTTCACCCAGCACGCATGCTGCGGATTGCCTCGCGGCGAAGTCGCAGGGTACGGAAGCGGCCGTCATGCCGGATGACAAGCAGTTGCTGCTTGACTATTACCAAAAGACCGTTGACGACTTGCGCAAAAGCGTGACCGGTTTGAGTGAAACGCAATTGGCGTTCAAACCAGCGGCCGACCGATGGTCAATCAGCGAATGCCTTGAGCACATCATCGCGACGGAACGCCAGCTGTTCGTGCTGTTCAAATCTGTGATGCAACAGCCGGAAAACCCGGAGCGCCGAAAAGACATCAAGGTAACGGACGAACAGATCAAGCAATTCATGGCCAATCGAACGGAAAAATATCCTGCGCCCGAAAACTTGCGGCCGGTTGGCGCCGCGACGTACACCGATCCGGCCGTGGCGTTGGCCGATCTGGGAAAACAACGGGAACCGATCATCGCGTTTTTGGCGGGTGTTGACGTGGCCGCCCTCCGGAACCGAGTCAACGATACGCCTACCGGCCCATCCGACGCTTATCAGTCGTTCCTGTTCCTGGCGGCACATACCGCGCGGCATACGCTGCAGATCGAGGAGGTGAAGGCATCGGTAGGATTCCCAACTACTCGTCTTTTAACGACTCCACCGGATTCGCCATCGCCGCCCGGATAGCCTGCCAGCCTACCGAGAGGAAAGCGATAGCGAGCGCCGCCGACCCTGCCACGGCGAATACCCACCATTGGATATCGATGCGGTAGGCGAAATTATCAAGCCAGCCGTCCATCGCCCACCAGGCTACCGGAAAGGCAACCGCGGAAGCAATCAACACCAGTTTCAAGAATTCACCGGAAAGTAGCCGGATAACCTGCGTCACACTCGCTCCAAGTACTTTCCTGATTCCGATTTCCTTGGTGCGTTGTTCGGCGGTGTGCGTTACCAGACCGAATAGGCCTAGGCAGGCCACGAAAACCGTGAGGGCCGTAAAGATATTCAGGACAACGCCTGTTTTTTGCTCCGTCCTGTAGGTTTCGCTGAATAGATCGTCCATGAATGCATAGGTAAACGGCTCGCCTGTGTTGAACCCATCCCACGCCTGCCCCATGGCGGTGAGCAATCCAGCTACGTCGGTCGTTTTTATCTTCAAGATCAAGCCGCTCTCCGGATGCAAGGTCATGAATAGCGGGCTGATCGTTTCATGCAACGACTTGAAATTGAAATTCCGGACAACCCCGATCACCTGGAACGGAACATTGTCGCCCCGCGTGCTATTTTGCCTGATCACGGTTTTGCCCACGGCCGTCACCGCATTCCAACCTAGCGCCTTTGCCGCGGTTTCATTCAGGATAATGCCCAACGAGTCGGTCGCAAGATCTTGCGAGAAGTTCCTGCCGCTCACCATGTGCATCCCCATGGTCGGTATGTAATCTTCATCCACGTGATAATCCACGCCGCCGACGACCTGTTTGTCGTTGCCTTTCGGGTAAGCCAGTGCATTGTTGTAGTTGGTCGGTCCGACGGGTTTGTACCAGGAGACGGTTGCGCTGACAACCCTCGGATCTTGCAACAGCCACTGTTTGAATACCTGTTCATTGTTGCCCAAGGCATACGAATTTGGAATCGTGAGCAGTTGTTCCTTTTCGAAACCGAGATCCCTGTTCTGGATATAGCGTAGCTGCTGATAGACGACGATCGTGCCGATGATCAGGGCAACGGAAACAAAAAATTGGAATACGACCAAGCCGCTCTGGAGACCGATGCGATTAGCTGGCGGTGCCATTTTCCCCTTTAAGACGGCTACGGGCTTGAAGGACGATAGGTAAAATGCCGGATAAATGCCGGCAATCGTACCGACCAACATGCCCAGTCCGATAAATGCCAAGATGGGGTTCGCATCGAAAGTCAGTGTTTTGCCTGAGATGGCATTGAATGCCGGCAGTGCCAGCTGCACCAGTGCAAAGGCGAGCAGTAAGGCAAAGCAAGTGATGAGGATGGATTCCGACAGGAATTGCCTGATGAGCTGAAACCGACCCGAGCCGACCACTTTCCTGACCCCCACTTCCTTTGCCCGTTTTGACGCGCCTGCCGTCGAGAGGTTAACGAAATTGATGCAGGCAACGAACAGCATGAAAACAGCGATGCCGGAAAAGATGTACACGACAAGTTTGTTGCCCCCAGGTTCAAACTCCGTCGAGGTATAGGAATTCAGGTGGATGTCTGTCAACGGCTGCAACTTGAATCCAAGACGGTTGCCCTGTGTGGTGAATTGTTCCAGGCTAAGCCCCATGTGCTCCTGGATCTGCGGGCCCATGTGTTTTTCGACCATTGCCGGAAATCTTGCTTCCAACCGATCCAGGTCACTGCCTGGCGTTAACAACAGGTAAGTGTGGAAACCGCCATACATCCAGGAATCCGATTTGGCGTCTGCGAATCCTGCCGTCGAACCAAACAGGTCAAAATGGAAATGCGAGTTGGTTGGGATATCTTCGATCACGCCCGTTACCACGTACGGTTGGTTGTCCTGCGCGGTCAATAGGATGGTTTTTCCAATCGCATCTTGCTCGCCAAAGTATTTTTCAGCGGCCGACTGGGTAAGGACGACCGTGTGCGGTTGCAACAAAGCCGTTTTCGGGTCACCTGCCGTCATCGGCAGCGTAAAAATGCCGAAGATGTTGGGGTCGGCGAATGCGAAACGGTTGCCCTTAAACGTTTCGCCTTCGTGCAGGATGGTGGGGTAGCCATAGTCGAGTAGCCTGGTCGCGTCGCGCACTTCCGGGAAATCATCCTTCATCGTTCGCGCCACGGGCGCCATGACAACACTTTCATTGATTTTTCCACCATTGATGTCGGCACGGAAAACCATCCGAGCAATGTGGTTTGCATGCACATTGAATTTGTCATAAGCCAACTCATCCTGCACAAACAACAGGATGATAAAGCATGTCGCGATACCAAGGGATAACCCCGAAATATTGATCAGTGAAAACAGCTTGTTCCTGTTGAGGTTGCGCCACGCGATTTTGAAATAGTTCCGTATCATCTTTAGCTTAATTTATTACTCATCCCGCAGCGACTCCACTGGATTGGCCAAGGCAGCTTTGATGGTATGGAACAATACGGTGGCTAAGGTAATCAACAGCACGACGACGACCGAAAGCAAGAATGGGGCCACCGAAAGCCCCGTATTGTACACGAATAAATCCAGCCAGCTGTTCATGAAGTACCACGATACCGGGAATGCAATCAAGCACGACAGGCCGATCAACGCCACGAAATTCCCGGCGATAAGCGGCACGAGCTGGCCCAAACGTGCACCCAACACCTTGCGGATGCTGATTTCCTTCTGCCGTTGCTCGGTCGTGAACGCGATGAGGCCGAGCAAACCTAAGCAGGTCACCAAGATGGTCAATACCGAAAACGTGGAGAACAGTTTTCCCCGTTTTTGGTCTGCCGCATACTGTGAATCGAAATCCTGGTCGAGAAAAGTATACTGGAAGGGCAACGAAGGAAAGAAGGCCTTCCACGCGTCCTCGATCGTTGCGATGGTGGCAGGCATGTTTTCCGCAGCCAATTTGAGTTGGATCGCGTTGCTGTTTGGGGCGTAAAACAAGATCAATGGTGCAATGGGGTTATACAACGAATGCTGGTTGAAATCCTTCACTACGCCCACCACTTCAGAATACCGGTCGTTATCGTCACCGACCGCCTTGATTTTCCTGCCGATGGCTTGACCTTCCCAACCGAATTCCTTGACCATGCGCTCATTGACGATGACGCGCCCGAGGGTATCCGGTAGGCCCGAGAACGACCGCCCTGCAACCATGTCCATGTCCAGTGTCTGGAAATAATGTTCATCCACGCCATAGCGGTATACCCCCTTTTCCACGAAACCACTCGCTGACTCGACCGAGAACAGTTCGAACCCAATCGGCGAGCCGGGTACCGCCTGCGACGTGCTCACGCCCGATATCCCTGGCTTGTTTCGTAACTCGTTCTGGAAAGCAGCGATTTTGCCGCGCAAGTCACCGCCTGCATTTGCCGCAATGGTCATCACCCGATCCTTGTTGAACCCCAGGTCTTTGGTGCGCAGGTAATCCAGCTGGTTGTACACCACCCACGTGCAGCTAAGCATGATTAGCGAAATGGAGAATTGGATGACTACCAATGCTCTGCGAAGCGCAACGTTGCTGGAACTCTTGGAGAGGCTCCCTTTCAAAACCCCCAGTGGATTGAATCTGGAGAGATAAAGCGCCGGATAGCTTCCGCCGATCAGCCCTACGAACACGACGACAGCCAACGCCATCAACAGCGTGTCTGCCCGCAAGAGCGTATCGAGGGTGATGGATTTGCCAGAAAGCGAATTGAACAGCGGCAACAGGAGCGCAATGAAGCCCAGGCTCAACGCCAGCGCCACGAAAGCGGTGAGCGTGGATTCAACCAGGAATTGCGATATCAGCTGCCAGCGGGAAGAACCCGTGACCTTCCGGATGCCGATTTCCTTGGACCTCCTGGCCGAACGCGCGGTGGTGAGGTTCATGTAGTTGATGCAGGCAATCAACAACATGAAAAACGCAATGGCGGCAAAGATATAGATGTAGGAGATGCTGCCTAACTCCTCCGGTTCGCCCTGCATTTCCGAATGCAGGTGAATCGCCGTAATTGGCCGGATGCCAAAGCGGATCTTGATGTTGTACTGGGCGAAAATCGAAGCAAGGTATTTGTCATACAACGGCAGCAGCTTTTTTTCAAATGCCACCGCATCGGTATGGGGTTCAAGCAATACATAGGTGTGAAAGCCGAAGCCGCCCCAACTATCCGCAAAATTGGCAGGCAGTGAACTCCTTGAAATCAAGACATTGAAAATGATATGCGAATTTTTCGCGACATCCGCTACCACTCCGGTTATCTTATAAACGTCTCCGGTCGTGTTTTCAAGTGATTTGCCGACGTAGCTTTCGGCGTCGCCAAAGAATTTCTTCGCCACCGATTGCGTCAATACCATCGAATTCGGGTCCACCAAAGCGGTCTCCGGATCCCCTTCCAGGAATGGGTGGGTGAAAACCCGGAAAATGTTGCTGTCCACGAAAAACACCTTGTCTTGATTGAGGCTTGCCTCGCCTACCTTGTACAACACGTTTCCACCGCTCACGAAACGCACAGCTTCCGTTACCTCAGGATAATCTCGATGCAATGCCGGACCCATCGGGAACGGCGTGTCCACCCATTTCAGGGTATCCTTGTCGGGTTCCTTGATGTAGGATTCCACCCGGAATATTCGCTCCGATTCGTCGTGATGCCGATCGTAACTAAGCTCGTCTTCGATGTAAAACATCAAAAACAGGCTAAACGTAATACCGATGGTTAACCCCAGGATGTTCAGCAGGCTATACCATTTGTCTCTTTTTAGGTTGCGCAGGGCAACCAACAGCAGGTTCCGTATCATTTTTTCAATACTTAGTACACCTTCATTTACGTTTCACAAATTCACGATACTCGCAAATTCACTCATCCCGCAGCGACTCCACTGGATTGGCCACCGCCGCACGGATGGCCAGCCAGCCCACCGTGAACAACGCAATCACCACCGCAGCGATCCCCGCCGCGGCAAACATCCACCATTGGATATCGATGCGATAAACGAAATCTTCCAACCAGTTGTCCATCATCCACCACGCGATGGGCAAGGCGAGGAGGATGGCAATGCCAACCAGCTTGACGAAGTCTTTTGCCAGTAAGGTTACGATGCCCGTCACCGTGGCACCCAGCACCTTGCGGATACCGATTTCCTTGGTGCGTTGCAATACATTGAGCGAAATCAGGCCAAGCAAGCCCAGGCAGCCGATCAGGATGGCAACGGCGGCGGCCACCCAGATCAATTTTTGCAGGATCCGTTCCGACGCATAGAGGTGTTCGATCTGCGCGTCCACGAACTGGTAACGCAACAGCTCCCCCGGATAGCGTGCTGCCCACTCCCGCTCAAGCCGGTCGATAAAGGGGGCGGTTTGCTGCCCGTTGAGCTTGATGGCAATCGACTGCGCAAGGTCTTTATGGTAGCCGATAACCGTGGGTTGGATGGGTTCGCGCAACGAATGCGTATTGTAATCGCCCACCACGCCCACGATGGTACCGGGCGACTCCCCGTACATCCCGCCATAAAGCAATGATTTGCCCAATACGGCGCTCGGGTCTTCAACCCCGAGCTGTCGCATCATCGTTTCGTTGATCAGGTACTCTTCCGCCGATGCGTCGGTACGGAAATTCCGTCCGGCCAACAGATTGATGCCAAATGTTTCGAGGTAGGCGCTGTCGGCAAAGGTTGACTTCGCCGCCCAGGACTCCCAGTCGGCCCGATCGTCGTAACGGAGGGTGCCCCCTCGCTGGTCGTGGTTGGCTGGCGATCGGAAGCAGAAGCTGTAAGCCAACACGCTGGGCTGGGCATCCAGGAAGGTGCGCCACGGAGCGGGTTCATCTCCGGCGATTTTGGGCAGGGATACCATGAGCACGTACTCCCGGTCAAATCCAACGTCGGTGTTACGCAGGTAATGTACCTGTACCATCATGACGACGGTGGCCATCAGCAGGCATTGCGATAGCGCATTCTGGATCACGACCACGGCTTTCTTTCCCTTGGAAGTGCCAAAGGAAACCTGTTGTTTCATGGCGCGGAGCACCTGAAGGCGGCCGATGGCCCAAGCGGGATAAATACCCGAAAGCAAGCCGATGGAAAGCCAGGTGATGATGCTTGCCGCCAAGAGTTGGGGCCAGTCGAATGGTGCGAGCGGCTCGTTTTGGAATAGCTGCGTGTTGGCCATGGGCATGGCAAGGAGCAGCAACCCGATGCCGAATGCCGTGGCCAGCCCCGAAACACCCAGCGATTCAACCATGAATTGGTTGAATAGTTGTCTGCGGCTGCTGCCCAGCACCTTGCGGGTGCCGATTTCGGCGCTCCGGCGGGCATATTGCGCGAGCGAGAGGTTCACGTAGTTGAGCAATGCCATCAACAGGACGGCCATCCCAATGGCGCCAAGCGTGGTCAGCAGCGATCGCTGAACCGTGCCGCCATAGCGACCATCGAAATGGAGCTCCGTGAGCGGCAAGAGCTTGTACTCGAACATACGCCCGGACTCCTCGCCGAATAGCGCGTTGGTCATCAGCTGTAGTGCATGTTCCACCTTCCCCGAGGACATGTTATCCGAGAGGCTGACGTAAATGTTGTTGGTGCTGTTGTTATATCCCCAGTCCGTAAAGAAATTGTCTTGCGTATTCGGGAAAATGGTTTTGAACGAAGAAAAGGAAACGTAAAGGTCATTTTTGAGGGTGGTGCCAGAAGGGGGCTCGTCAATGACGCCCACGACTTGTAGCGGCACGTGCTGCTCCACATAGATGGTTTTGCCCATGGCGTCTTCGTTACCGAAGAGGCGCTTGGCAGTAGAGGCCATGAGGGCCACGGTTTGGGGACGGTCGAGCGCTCCGGGGGGTCCGGCGAGCCATCGATAATCAAACAATCCGAACCATCCGGAATCGGCGAAAGCAACTTTTTTGTCGGTGTCGAAGAGCTGTTGGCCTGCGCGTACGGTCAGGCGCTGGCTACCGATGGAGAAAACCGCCCGATCAATGCCCGGCACCTTGTTTTTCAAGGCCTCGTACGTGGCGTAGGATACACCTTCGTTGTAGGACGTTTGGTCCATGTGCAGGTTGGAAACGACCTTATACGTGCTGGCGGCCTGACGATGGTAGTCGTCGTAACGTAAATGGAACGTGACGTATCGGTAGATGAACAATCCGCACGCGATGGCGACGCCCAACCCAACGATGTGGATGCCGGTGTAGTACGTATTGCGTTTCAGGCTGCGAAAAGCTGTTTTGACATGGTTTTTCAGCATATTGTCCGTTTTTATCGATGTTTCGGCATTTAGCCCACGCACAACCCCACAGTACTCACGGTACTCATAAACTCACTCGTTCACTCATCCCTAAGCGAGGCTACCGGATTCGTCATCGCCGCCTTTATCGCTTGCCAGCCCACCGTGAGCAACGCGATTGCCACCGCGGCTAGCCCCGCCAATGCAAGCATCCACCATTGGATGGCGATGCGGTAGGCAAAATCATCCAGCCACGCATTCATCAGCCACCACGAAAGCGGCGCGGCCACGCAGATGGCGACCAAGACCAATTTCAGGAAGTCTTTCGAGAGCAATTGGACGATACCGGCTACCGAAGCCCCGAGCACCTTGCGGATGCCGATTTCCTTTGTCCGCTGCTCCGCGGTAAAAGCAGCCAGTCCGAATAGGCCAAGGCAGGAAATCAAGATGGCAAACAAGGCAAACGAAAACGATAGTTTCCCGATAAGCTGTTCACTGTGGTACAATTTTGAAAACTCGGTGTCCGAAAACTGATACGTAAACGGGAACTTCGGATTCAATTCCTTGCACAGTTGCTGCAATGTCGCAATGGCTCCCGCTGTGCGCCCGGCTTTGATGCGGACGACGATCGTCCCCCACCCCCAATTTTCATCCAACCGCACAATCAACGGTTCGATCGCCCGATGCATGGAGTTAAAATGAAAATCATGAAGCACGCCAATGATCTTCCCCGGCCGGCCGCCCCAATCGACCAGTTGACCGATGGCCTGCTGGAAGCCCATGGTTGCCGCAGCCGTCTCATTGATCAGATACCCAGCGGTATCCGTGCCAAATTCCCGTGAAAAGTCATGCCCTTCTTTCAGTTGCAGGCCAAGTGTTTTGGCAAAGTCGTAGCCGACGACGGCGTCGGCAAAGGGAACCAGCGCATTGGGGTCTTTCCCGGGCCAACTGATGCCGGTGACGTGGTGCTCGATATGTGTCGGCGAGTTTCGCATTTTGGACACGGAAAGGATGTCGGGGTCATTTTCAGCCTGTAACTTAAAGGCCTGGTAATTCTTGATCAGGTCTCCTTCTATGGAAAGGTAGACTAGGTTTTCCCGATCATATCCAATGTGCGTGGTCTGGATATGGTTCAATTGCCGATAGATGACGGCTACCCCCGATATCAACAGGATAGACAGCGTAAACTGGAAAACGACCAATCCCTTCCGCAAAAAGGCGGCCCCGCCTAAACGGAGGTTGCCTTTAAGGTTGCCGATGGGCCTCGATGAAGAAAGGAACAAGGCCGGATAGCTCCCCGCCACCAACGTGACCGTGAGGAGCAGGGTCGCTGCCGATAGCCAGAATCCCGGGGCGGCCAACGGGATCGCCAGGTATTTCCCGGTAAACCCGTTGAACAGCGGGAGGAAGCAATAGCTCAATAACAGGCCGATCAGGAATGCGCCGGCCGAGAGCAGGAATGCCTCCAAGAAGAACTGCTTGACCAATGACAGCCGGGTCGCCCCGAGGGTTTTACGCAGGCTTACTTCCTTCGCTCTCTTCGCGGAACGGGCCGTCGCCAGGTTCATGAAATTGATGCAGGCGATCAGTAGCACAAATGCCGCGATCAAGGCGAACAGGCGGACATATTCGATTTGTCCGCCCGCAACGTACCCGTTCTTGAACGTTGAATGCAAGTACTTTTCCGTATAGGGTTGCAACGCGAGTTCGGTACGAAAACCCGGATTCCGATCCAGGTAACCATACAGGAAGTCTTTGATTTTCGATTCCACTTGGCTCGATTGGGCATCGGCCCGGAGTTGCACGTAGGTCGCCGGGGAGGTATTCCCCCAATTGCTCGTCCAAGGGTTTTGGCGGAGGAAGTCCACCCAGCTGCGAAGGAAATCGAATCGTTGCGAGGACTGTGCCGGCGGATCTTCGAATACCGCCGTTACCATCAGGTCCTCGGCATCTTGGAAACGGATGGTTTTGCCGATTGCTTCATCCGCCGTCCCGAAAAAACTCCTCGCCATCTTTTCGGAGATGGCGATGGCATTCGGATCGGCCAATGCAGACATGCGATCGCCATTTATCAGGCGATAGCTGAACATGCTCAGAAAATCAGGTCCTACGAAAAAGCCGGTCATCTTGTTCGTTTTCTCATTGGCTTGGAAGGCGCTTTCCGTGCCCGGTTGCGCGACGTACTCCATGCCGCTGGCCAATTCGATTTCGGGAATATTCTTCTTCAGTTCCTCGGCCAAGAGGCCTTGTGTGTGATGGCCGGCCTCCACGCGCCCATCAAAGTAATTGCGTTCATAAACCTGAAACAGCCGATCGCCATTGACGTGGAATTGGTCTACACGCAGCTCGTCTTGTACCCACAGTAAAATCAGCAAGCTACTGGAAATGCCCAATGCGAGTCCAGCCATATTCAGGAAGGTGAATCCCTTGTTCTTTGCCATCACCCGGAGGGCAACCTGTATTGAATTTCTGGTCATGTCGTCGTACCTCGTTATTCATCCCTCAAGCTGCCCACCGGATTCGCCACCGCCGCCCGGATGGCCTGCCAGCTGACCGTCAGTATCGCGATAAGTAACGCTGACCCCCCCGCGATGACAAACATCCACCACTGGATATCGATGCGGAAGGCGAAATCGTCCAACCACTTATTCATTCCCCACCAAGCAATGGGCGATGCGATGACAACCGCCAAAAGGACCAATAGGACGGATCCGCTGGATAGCAATCGTACGATGCTTCCTATGCTTGCGCCAAGCACTTTGCGGATACCGATTTCCTTGACGCGTTGCCGAACGGTGTACGTCGAAAGCCCGAGCAGGCCAAGGCAGGAAATAAAGATGGCGATACCGGCAAATAGGTTGAACAGAACGCCTGCCCGCCGATCTGCCTGGTACTTGGCTTCAAACTGCTTATCGATAAAATCATACTTGAAAGGGGCAGGCGAGTCGCCTGCATATTTCCGGTATTGCTGTTCAACCGCTTTGATGGCAGTCGAAATCTCCGTTGCCGTTGTCCGTACATACAGCCTGTTGCCGTCCCACCAATGGAAAAAGAGCAAAGGCGTGACTTTTTCCTTGAGCGACTTGAAATTGAAGTCCTTTACCACGCCGGCAATGGTGCCTGGCCTATCATGGAAGCTGATGGGTGTACCCGCATAGGGAGGGGTGAGCCCCATTTCCCGCACGGCGGCCTCGTTGACCACATACAGGTTGCTATCGGCAGCTGTACCGGTTAGATTTTGTCCTTCAAGCAGTTGGATGCCCATGGTTGGGATGAAATCCTTGTCGATCGATGATTGGGTGATGATGATATTATCGTTAGCGGTCTTTCCGGGCCACTCGAGGTCGCCGGTCGCGTTATGCACATCCGTGATGTCGTACATGTCCGAGAGCGCCGCGCTCAGGATACCCGGATGCTTCCTGAGTTCATTCTTCACCACATCGATGTGCTCCACGGCGTCATCGGGAAGCGTCACGCTGAAAACATGGCTTTTGTCGTAGCCCAAATCGAGTTTCCGCATATAGGCCATCTGGCGGCTGATGACCAGCGTGGATACGATCAGCACCATGGAAATACTGAATTGGAAGACGACGAGCACCTTGCGCAGGGTTGCGGCCCCGATGCCAGCGGCCGCCTTCCCCTTCATCACCTGGAGCGGTTGGAAGCCGGATAGCAGGAGTGCCGGATAGATCGACGCTGCCAACAACGTGCCTAAAGCCGAATAACCCATCACTTTCCACATCCCGATATTGGACAGGGAAAAGCGAAGCTGCTTCCCGGCGATGTCGTTATACAAAGGCAAGAGCAGGACAACCAGTCCGATGGCGACCGATAGTGCCAGGCCGAACAGCAAGGTGGTTTCCACGATGAATTGGCAGAACAACTGTACCTTGCTGGCGCCGACGACCTTGCGGATGCCGACCTCGCGGGCCCTGACCAGCGCCCGCGCGGTCGTTAGGTTGATGTAATTGACGGCAGCGATGGCCAACACCATGATCGCGATGAGCAAGAAAATCTTGACCATCCTGGCGGGGGCGTCATTTCCGTCCGCACTGATCAGGTGCAGGTCGGTAAGCGGCCTGAGCTTGAACTGCACCGTGCTTTCGCCGTTCCGCGCATCCGTGTAAAGTCGCGTGAATTTCTTTCCGACCGCTTCCGCGTTCGCGCCATCGGTCAACCTGACGTAGGTATTGAAGGCGTAGTTGCCCATGTCCACGTCGATGCTTTTCCATTGCCCGTTGCCGCCTCGGGCGGTGAACTGCTGTGCGTAATAGGCCATGGGCAATATGGCATCGAATGCCAATGTCGAATTATCCGGGAAGTCATGCAGCAAGCCTGTCACGGTGAAATCATTCCCCTGGAGGTGCAGCACCTTACCGATGGGGTCGTCATTGCCGAAGAATTTCCTGGCTGTCGATTCGGTCAGGGCAATGCTGTTCGGATTGGGGAAGACGTGCGTGTTTTCCCCTTTGAGAAGCTCGAAATCGAATAGGTCGAGGAAGGAGCTGTCCACACAGGCTACCGTGAAACCATCGAGCACGGTGCGTAGGTCTTCGGTGGCCAGCACTTGGCCATTGCTTTCCATGACGCGTACCACGGTCTCGACCTCCGGAAGCGATTGGGCGAAAACCGCCAATGGGCCAGGCACCCCTTCCCAGACCGTATTGGCATCCAATTGGGCCGCAAACCGATGGATGCGTGAATGATCCGCGTGAAAGCGATCATAGCTTCGCTCATGTTGCACCCACAGGAGCAGCAAGATGGCCGTAGCGAGCCCGAGCGCCAAACCGCTGATGTTCAGTATCGAGTGGAGCTTTTGTCCTTTCAGGTTTCGCCACGCTGTTTTTAAGACGTTCTTTATCATGTTCGTTTGTCTTTATTCGCTGTTCATCGGTATTCCCCAACTACTCATCCTTCAGGCTGTCCACCGGATTCGCCACCGCTGCCTTTATCGCTTGCCAGCTCACCGTGAGCAACGCGATTGCCACCGCGGCTAGCCCCGCCAATGCGAGCATCCACCATTGGATGGCGATGCGGTAGGCAAAATCATCCAGCCACGCGTTCATGAGCCACCACGAAAGCGGCGCGGCCACGCCGATGGCGACCAAGACCAATTTCAGGAAGTCTTTCGAGAGCAATTGGACGATACCGGCCACCGAGGCGCCGAGCACCTTGCGGATGCCGATTTCCTTGGTGCGCAATTCGGCCATGTACATCGATAGCCCCAAGAGGCCCAGGCATGAAATGAAGATGGCGATACCGGCAAAGATGCCGAACAGCAACTGCTGGGTCCGTTCCCTTTCGTAAAGCGCCCCGAACCGGTCATCCAGGAATTCGTAGCGGAAGGGATTGTCGGGGAATCGGGCTTTCCATACGGCTTCCAATCGGGTCAATGCGGTTTTGGACTCGCCTTCGGCGATGCGTACGGACCACCACGAATAGCCGGTTTCCATACCCATCACCAACGGCACCACCTGTTGGTGCAGCGATTCGAAATGGAAGTCCTTGGTCACGCCGATGACGGTTCCTTTCCGGTCGCCGTAGGCGAACGTGTTCCCCACGGCTTCCTCGGGGTTGGCCCAACCCAACATGCTCACCGCCGATTCGTTGAGCACGAAGGCATCCGTGCGGTCGGACGGGTGCGCCTGCGAAAAATTGCGCCCGGCGGCGAGTTCGATTCGGTAGGTGGGGATAAACCGTTCATCGATGGCCAATCCCTTGATGATCGCGCCCGTCGGCGCCAGTTCGCCGCCCCGGGATACCGAGGCTCCTTGGCCATCCAGCAACCGGCCGGTCGGGATGCGGGAAGAACGGGCCACATCCGCGATGGCGCTGTGCTGCAACAGTTGTTGCCTGACCGATTCGAATGCTGCCGAGTCGCCGGCTGCGGGCAACAATACCACCTGTTCCTTCGCGTAACCCAATTTGAAGTCCTGGATGTGCCGCATCTGTTGGTAGGCCACGGTGGTACAACAGATCAAGAGCACGGCGATGGCAAATTGCACCGTTACGAGTACCTGCTGCAACACGCCCCTTTTGGCGCTCGTGGTCACGCTGCCCTTGAAAACCTTGATGGGCTGGAAAGCCGTCAGGAAAAAAGCGGGATAACTGCCCGAAACCAACGCGGTAAACACCATGATGCCAACCAAGAGCAGGCCGAACGTAGGTGTAAGCACTTCCGTGAAGGAAAGGCTTTTCCCCGAGAGGTCGTTCAACAGGGGCAAGCCCAATGCCGCCAGCCCCACGGAAAATGCGGTGGCGATAACGGTGTACAGCAGCGATTCGGCCAGGAATTGCCGGATCAGTTGGCCCCGCAGGGCGCCTACCACCTTGCGCATGCCCACTTCCTTCGCGCGCTTGGCCGAACGGGCCGTTGTCAGGTTCATGTAATTGATGCAGGCGATGATGAGGATGAACAGCGCGATGGCGGCAAAGAAGTACACGTATCGGATATCCGACGTCGGTTCAAGTTCCGAGTCGGTATTCGAGTGCAGGTGGATATCCGTCAGTTTCATCAGGTGCAACACCGAAAACGTCGATGTATGTTCGCCCATGTGCTTGTCCTGGAAGGCGGGAAAGGCATCGACCAGGCGCTGGGGGTCGTAATTTTCCGGGAGCAGCAGGAAGGTACTGAAGGCGTTGTTGCCCCAATTGGTCCGTAGGTTTTCAGCGCCGTAGATGCTTCCGTCGTTTAGCGTAGCGAACGAGATCAACACGTCCGGATGCATCGTCGATTGCGCAGGCAAAGGCTCGAATACGCCGGTCACCATCAATTCGCCCTGGTTGTTCACCCGTATCAGTTTACCCATCGGGTCTTCATCACCGAAATATTTTTTCGCCACCGGCACGGATAGCATGACGGTAAACGGGGCTTCGAGTGCGGTACGCGCGTCGCCTTGCACCACCGGTACCGTAAACAGCTCAAAGAACCCGTCTTCGGCAAAGAAAACCCGTTGTTCGTCGTAGAGTTTATCGCCGTAGCGGAAGGTTGCGTTGGTCGCGAGCATGCGGACCACGCGTTCCACTTCCGGAAAATCCTGTGCGATCAATGGGCCATACGGCGGCGCTACTTGGGCAAGGTACAGGTCGGTCGATCCGCGGTCGGATACGAATTCACGCGACACGCGGTAGATTCGGTCGCCTTTTTCATGGAACCGGTCGTAGCTTAGTTCATCCTTGACATAAAGTGCAAGTAACAGGAAGGCGGTGAGTCCAAGGGCCAACCCCAGGATATTGATGGCGGAGAATACCTTGCTCCGCAACAGGTTCCGCCAAGCGATCTTGAAATAGTTCCTTATCATTTTCGTCACTCATTCATAAACTCACTCGTCGCGTAGCGACTTCACTGGATTCGCAACCGCTGCCCGGATGGCTTGCCAGCTCACCGTCAGCAGCGCGATCACCACGGCGGCCAGGCCCGCCACGGCAAACATCCACCATTGGATGTCGATGCGGTAGGCAAAATCGGCAAGCCATTTGTTCATCGCCCACCACGCGATGGGTGAGGCGATGACAATGGCCAAACACACTAACTTAACAAAATCTGTTGACAGCAGGCCCACGATACCCGCTACCGTGGCACCCAATACCTTGCGGATACCGATTTCCTTGGTGCGTTGGAAGGCCGTGAGCGTGGCCAAGCCGAAAAGCCCGAGGCAACTCACGAGGATGGTCACGCCCGTGGCCAACCCAATGAGCTTGGACATCCGGTATTCCGACTCGTAGAGTTCTTTGATCCGCTCATCATTGAATCGGTATTCGAATGGCGCGTTGGGGTAAATGGTTTTCCATTCCTGTTCCATCACCGTGAAAGCTTGCTTCCACTGCGCACGGTCGGCGGGCAGTTTGATGTGGAACGTTTGCAGGGAGCTTTGCCCGCTAGCGGCCATCAAGGCGATGGGTTCGATCTCCACGTGGAAGTCTTTTTGGTGGAAATCGGCGATGACGCCCACAATGGGATACAGGGGGCCTTGTTTGCCCCGTGAAATGAACTGGCCTACCGCGGCTTCGGGGCTTTGGAAACCAAAAGCCTTGCGCGCCGCCTCGTTGATCACGATGTCCCGGATGGTATCGGTTTGCTGGATGTTGGCGCCGGCCAACAACTTGAATCGATAGAGCGGCAGGTAATCGGCGTCAATGTATTTGCGGGGCATGTCAAGGCGTACTTGGCCGGTGTCGGCCGTGTAGTAGAAGTCCGTTCCCCAGTGGTTATTGTTCAGTGGCTCATGGCCCATGGCGATATCCGTGATTTCGGGATGTTGCATCAGCGCCCGTTTGTAGATGAACGGGTCGATATCCGCACCTTGATCAGATCGGTAAGGCATCCTGATATTCGCTACGGCATCGGGTGTGAAACCCAGGTCTTTGCTCAGCGTATAATTGAGCTGCTGCCCGATGATGAGCGCGCTCACGATGAAAACCTGCGCGATGACGAACTGGAAGACGATGAGTGCTTTCCGTAGGTTCAAGCGCGCCCCGGACACCATGCGTTCGCCCATTCCTTTCAGCACCTGCACGGTACGAACCTTGGTGATCAGCCACGCCGGGTATAGCCCGGCGGCGAGCGTGACAACGATGAGCAGTGCCGATAAAAACAACGCCAGACCCGACGGATTCGCGTACGCGTCGATTCCTTCGGGGATGAATTCCGGGAACAACGCCGTGAATGCACCGGTCAGCGGGACGGCCAGCAGCAGCGCGATCAGGGTAATGGCCAGTGTCTCCACCAAGAATGCACCGATCAGGGCTCGGGGTGTGCCCCCGAGCGTTTTGCGCACGCCGATTTCCTTGGCGCGCTGGGGTACCTGTGCGGTGCTCAGGTTGATGTAATTGATGCAGGCCAGCACCAGCAGGAAGAAGCCGATGCCCATCAGGCCATACAAGGCATCCAGGCTGGCCGACCGTGAACTGGTGGCGTACTCCGTCGCGAAATGCTTCCCGGAAAGGGGGATGGCATCAAACCAAGTCTTAAAGCCATGTTCTTTCTGTATCTCGGCCGTGAATTCATTCCGCTTCTTGGTGGCGAAATCCACGATAGGCCGGATGGGCGCGCCATTCGCGACCTTGACGAAGACGATATGGGCTGAATTGGAGCCCCCCCACGAGTCGGCCGTCCAATCGGTCGTGGACACGGCGATGAATTCCTTTTCTTCAAAGCTGCTGGGGTAATCCAGGTCGGCGACGACACCCGATATCGTTCGGGCCAGCGTATCGTGCAAAACCGTCTTGCCGAAAATATCTTCCGGCTTCAGGCCGGGGAAATATTCCGCCGCACGCGAAGCAGAAAGAACGACTTTGTCGGGCGCGTCGAGCGCGGTGCGCTTGTCGCCCGCCAGCCATCGCTGCGGTACGAGCTCGAAGTAAGATGGGCGTGTGGCCACCACGCGCGGGTCTTCCACCTTTTTCTCGGGCCGGTCGTCCGTGGCGGGTACGGTAAGCGTCTCGATGTACTGCTCATAGATGGGCACCACCAACTCCACGCCCGAAACGCCGTCCGACAGTGCCGGGGCCAGCGGTAGCGGAACACCTCCGAAACCGCTTTCGCGTTCCTGCGATTTGAAACGCCCCACGATCTGGTAGATCCGATCCAGGTCCGGATGTTGCCGGTCATGGCTGATTTCGTAATCTGCGATGCGGTAGACCACCCAGCAGGCACTGATGCCGATGGCCAGTCCGAGCACATGGAGTGCCGTGAACAATCTGTTGCGCCAGAGGTGGCGAAGGGTGGTTCTGATGGCGTTTCTGATCATAGCGACTGCATTTCTTTTCGTATCCGTAACGAAAGACACAGTTTTGACGCCAAAAATATAACGTATTGATAATTAGGATGGTGTTCTGGTGTGGGTAGGTTCAAGTGTTCGATATCGAACACCTGTTGTCCATTTTCGGGCATCACGGCACCCTGGCCGCGTGTCGATCATCAATCGTGCGGTGATTGTGTGCCGAACAGCCGATAACCGATGCCGAACCGGACATCGATATACGGATACAGGCCGCTCCGTCGGTTGGAAACGGAGATATCCTCGATCCAGAACAACCCATTGCTTCTCCCCCAGCTGGGTTCATCTCCGTTTATCCGGACCCGGTTTTTGGTCAGTCCGAACCCATAGGACGCCTCGAACACCACACGTTGCGCGCGGCCGATATACCCCTCGATGCCGATCCGTCCCATTGCCCCGATCGAGAGGTTCCGGTATTCGGTGATTTGTAGCTGCGAATAGGGGGCGGATACGAATTCCGCCCATTGGCGGCGCCACTCCGACTCCTGCATGCGCATCGTCTTCACCAGCGGGCCGATGCCCATGAAGAAACTGGTCATGTTATTGCGCGCTTTACGCCGGGCATAGTAGCGAAATTCCGGATTCAGCCGGATGCCAAGTCCGCGTACGCCTTCGCCCGCTTCGTCGTATTGCCCATACCCTTCTGGAAACTGCGCATCCAGGTTGACCTGCACCCCCATGCTTTGACGCGTATACAGTTGGTAGGAACCGCCCAAGCCCCATTCATACGGATTGGTGTTCACGTGCAGCAACACGGTATGGTCTCCAGCCAGTTCGGTATTCCGGGGTTGCGCGTAAGCAGTCAAGGCCGTCAGTACCGTGGCTAGGCAGGAAAGTGTTCGGCGTAGGGTGGTCATATCAGTTTATTTCAGTGACGAAAACAGGGTTGTTTGGATTGGTGATGTCGTAAATAACCAAGCCTTGCTCCACCATGCACACCAGGATATCGCCATGTGGTATGCAGTCTTTAAAGGTATACCCTTCGCGGTGGGTCAGGCTGGCGGGCGACTTCGGATCGGTCACATCGAATACTTTCAACCCGGCGGCACCATCACACACGTAGAGCGTGTTGCCTGTTATCCCCAGCCCATGGGGGTTTGTGAGCGGAAGTTGGCTCAACTGCACCGGCTGTTTCAGGTTGGATACATCAAAAACCAATAGCGCGTTAAGCGGTCCGCCGCAATCGGTGCCAGACCGGACGGTCACGTACGCATGATTGCCGTTGGCCACCACCGGGTCGCACGCCCGGGTGTGGGTGGCCATTGCTTCCCGCAAGGGATTTGCCGGGTCGGCTAGGCTGTAGATGTACATGGCCTCCATCGATCCGATGAAAAGATTTCCGTTGTACGGATATATCGTTTCGATATCCATACCGATATTCGTTGACCCCAGCAATTCCGGTAGTTCCGGGTCGGACAGACTGAACGTCTTCAATACCTGGCGATCCACGGTGTAAAGGTATTCGCCATAAATCGTAAACCGGGCCAGCGATCCGCCAGTACCTGTACCGTCGCCTGTAGGTGCGCCACTATCGCCGTCTTTTCCGCAGGCTGCCATGATCATGGCCACCGCGAAAGCTGAAACGAACGGCTTGATGAGATTCCTTAGGTTATGCATGGCCGACTAAAATTTGCATTTCGCACGTACATTTTCTTTCAATTCCCAACCCACGACGATACCTTTTTCGGGATCGACGCATTCGAAGTAGCCCGTTTCGGGGGGAACGGTCGCTTCCGAGACCGAGAACACGTTCTCGACGCGTCCGGCCAGCTGCGCGGCGCCCGATTCCGTCAGGGCAAGCGATACGATGTCTTTATCGTTATTGGTATACAGTGCTCCGTTCCGGATGGCGATTTCCTGCGCGCCATACACTTGGATGAACCGCCGTGGCATAGGCCGTTTATCCACCAGCTCATACACGTGGATGCCCAGGTTCGGTTCCAATTGGAAAAGGTACTTGCCATATGCGTAGATCTTGCCACCGGTTATCGGCGCCCTTGGCTCCAGTGTCGCGATTTCCTTCGAATTTTCCACACTACGGTATATCGGCACCCAGGCCTCGTCCTGTATCGGCACCTCGAAATTGTCCTTGCAGGAAAACGCAAACGCGAGGAATAGCAGGGCATAGACGGGCCTAAGTTGTCTGATTTTCGGTATCATCGGTTTTTTCGAATCAATAAACAATGCATCGTTTTGGGGTAGACGTAGCAAAGCCCCGGTTTGCGACACCGGCAGTCCACTATTTCACAAACGCACAAACTCACTCATCCCTGAGCGAGTCGACTGGATTGGCCGTCGCCGCCTGGAGGGCCCTTCCGCCAACCACCAGGAACATACTGCATACCGCGAGCACCCCCGTAAGCGCAAAAAGCCACCACGGAACTCCGATTCGGTATGCAAAGTTTTCCAGCCAGCTATTCACGGACCACCACGCGATAGGAAAGGCAACCAATGCTGCCAGCCCCACCAATTTGACGAAATTGGCGGAAAGCAATGACACGATGGCGTACGCCGAGGCGCCCAGTACCTTGCGGATGCCGATTTCCCGCACCTTGCGTTCCACGGTGTAGGCCACGATGCCAAACACACCGAGGAGGGCCAGTAGCATGCTGATGCCGCTAAAGAACAGGAGCTGATGGAATTGCCGTTGTTCATCTTGGTAGGGTTTCCGTAACATATCGTCGGCCCAGTTTACCCGGGGCAGCCGATCGGGAAAAAGCCGATTCCATGTAGCTGTCACGGCCGCCAAGGCTTCTTTTTCCCCGCCGTGCGCCACACGTATGAGCATGCTGCCGCGATCCAGCGCTTCCCGCCCGTAAATCACGACGGCGCCGATCGGATTCCGGAGATCCCTGAGGTGGAAATCCTGCACGATGCCTACGGGCATATTGAAACCGTTTTTGTCTTGCCGGTTGAGCGATGCGCCCAAGCGTGAGGCCGCTGTTTCGGTGTACAGCGCGTTGGGGCGTCCGGTGTGATAACCGTTATCCCATCCTTCCACACGCGCAAGGTCGTCTTTTGCGAAGGAACCATCAAGCGCGCGCCCGGCCAGCAAGCGGAAACCGATGGTTTCGAGGAAGTCGAAATCTGCCTCGATAACGGTGGTTTCCACCAACTCGTTCGGATCGCTGGGGTTGGGTAACCGTTGGCTCGTGTAAGAGCCACCTCGTGGAGCCCAATGCGACAGGCTCACGTTGGTGATTGCACGCTGTTGCAGTAGCGCTTGTTTGAAGGCCGTACTTTTTCCTTCCCATGCCATGTGATCCAGTACGAGTAAATTGTCCGGTTCATAGCCCAGGTCTTTCTCCAGCATATAGGTCAATTGCTGCCTGACGGAAAACATGCCGGCCATCACGACCATCGTGATGGCAAACTGCACGACAATCAAGGATTGGACGAGGCCGGTTTTCAGCGGGATGCGAAAAAGCTCCATTTGCTTTTTCAATGCATACGAAGTCTTCGTACTGGCGAGTGTCCATGCGGGTGCCAACCCGCAAAGCAGGCCCATGCCCAGCCAAGTGACGAATAGCAATGCGGCCAGGATGGGCGACCGGTGGAATGCTTTGGTCAGCGAATAGCCCAGGTAAGCTTCGAACCCCGGGATGATCAGCAGGTAAAGTAACGCGGCCATGGCGAGCGAAAGGCTGAAGAAGAGCAGGTTCTCGGTGATGCTCTGCCACATCAGCTGGTTCCGTTGGGCACCGAATGTCTTTCGTACCCCCATCTCCAAGGTACGCTTCACGGCGTGTGCAAAGCTCAGGTTCACGTAGTTCACGCAGGCAAGTGCCAGGATCATTAGGCCGATGCCACCCAAAAGGTAGACGTCAGCGAGCTTGTTGCGTGTGCCCGAAGGCGAGCGCAGATGGCTATCGGCGATCGGTTGGAATTCGAACCCCAACCGATAATTGCCCATTTGTGTCAAGTGCTGCTGGAACCACGCGTTTGTCTTGTCCGTGAGCGCGCCGATGTCGCTGCCGGGCCTTATCCGTAGGTACTGTTTTTTCACATAACCCGCTCCGTGGGGACTCAACGCTACGTCCTCTTGCGCACACACCTGGATGGCTTGCGCGCGGAGGTGGGTGTTTTGGGGTAGGTCACGGATAATCGCGTTGATTACATATGGTTGCGGATCGCCCTGGCGAGGTAGGCTGTAAAACGTTTCGCCCACCACTTCGGCCCCGTCGAAGTACTCCCGGTACAGGCTTTCTGTGATGACCAGGTTCCGGACGCCCGTGACCAACTGTTTCGGATGCCCCACCAATCCGTGCGTATCAAACAGGTTGAAGAAATTGGTGTCGGTTTCGAGGACGGTGAGTTCAAGGGTACGATTGGTTAATTTGTCGACCACCAGGTGCAGCGTACCCTTATCCAGGTTCGTGTGATCCAGTATATCTGGAAACCCCTGTTTCAGCGCACTGCCGAGGCCATCAAGGGCACCGGACCCCCGGTACAGCAGATTCCCCAGGGTATCCGTGTTCACCGAATTGATGGTGTACAATTCTTCCGAGAGCGTCCACTGTTTATCGTACGAGAGGTCGTCACACACCAGCGTGGCGATGCACATCACGACGGCAAGCCCGATTGTCAACCCGATCAGGTTCGTTGCCGCGTACGTACGGTTGATCGCGATCGAGCGCCAGGCGCCTTTGACATAAATCCAAAGCTCACTCATCGCGCAGGCTATCGACCGGGTTCATCCGGGCGGCTTTGAACGTCTGGAAACTCACCACCACCACCGTAAGCAACAAGGAGCCGCTGATGGAAAGGGCGAAAATCCACCAGGGAATGGAGGTGCGATAGGCATATTGCTGCAGCCAGTTGTCCAGGGCATAGAAGGCAATGGGGCTCGCGATGAGGCAGGCCAGCAACACAAGGATCAGGAAGTCGGCCGATAGCAGCCGCCACAATTGGAAGAACGATGCTCCCACCACTTTGCGGATGCCGATTTCCTTGGTGCGCTGTTCGGCCACGAACGAGGCGAGCCCGAACACGCCCAAGCAGCTGATGGCGATGGCGAACACGGCGAAGATGGTCGCTGCCTTGCCGATACGCTCTTCCAAGGCAAATTTAGCCGTATATTCGGTGTCGGCGAATTTGTACTCGAAAGGCGCGTTCGGAATCGTTTCCCGGAACACGTTGCCGATGGCCGCTACGGCATCCGCCGTAGGCAATTGCGGGTTCAACCGGAAATGGATCCAGTTCACGTTTTCATAATCCAGCAGGTATACCGCTTGTTTGACCGGCCGGAAGGGGGACGCCATGACCACGTCGGCCACCACGCCGATGACCTGGTAGTCTTTACCCCATTTTACGGTTTTGCCGACGGGATTTTCGATGCCCATGAAGGCCGCGGCGGCCTCATTGATGATCATTGCGGCCGTATCCGTCGAAAAATCCCGCGAGAAGTCGCGTCCTTCCCGCACTTGCCAGCCGATGGTCTTTCCGTACTCGTGGGTTACGAAATTCGTAGCGAAATCCGTCGTGAAGTCCGGATCCTTACCCGCCCATTCGAAACCACCGCTGTTGCTCCAGACGCTGGTTAGCGGGCTGGAGGACTCGGCCATCTCCACGATCAGGTTTTTCGCTTTCAGCGATTGCCGCAGCACGTCAAACTTGCCGTAGAAATCCGGGGTCACCATCTGCACCATCATCAGCCGTTCGCGTGCATAGCCCGTGGGGCGGTCTTTCGTATGCTGGATTTGCCGGAAAACGATCAGCGTACCGATGATCAGGACCAATGAGATGGTGAATTGGACCACCACCAGTACCTTGCGGGGCAGCCCGGCCCACCGACCGGCCTTGAAGGTGCCTTTCAGCACCTTGAGGGGTTTAAAAGCGGAAAGGTACAGCGCGGGGTAGCTGCCGGCCAGCAGGCCGGTCACCAAGGTGAACCCAGCGGCCATACCCCAGAATGCCACACTGTCCCAAGGGAGGGCCAGTCGCTCGTCGACGATTTCATTGAACCACGGCAGCGCAATCAAGGTGATCAAGAGCGAGCAGGCAAACGCGAGACCGGCAATGAGCACCGATTCGGTGAGGAACTGTGCAACCAAGAGTTTTCGGGGCGAGCCGACGGTTTTGCGGATACCCACCTCCTTGGCGCGCCGTTCCGAGCGGGCAGTGCTGAGGTTCATGAAGTTGATGCAGGCGAGCACCAATACGAACACACCGATGATGGCAAAAAGACGCACATAGTCGATGACGCCACCCGCGGGTTGCCCGTTTTTCCATTCCGGATAGAGGTGCCAGTCGTTCATGGACTGCAGGACAAGCTGCGGGTGGAACCGGTTTTTCTCCTCTTCTGATACCTTGTTGAGCTTCGCGTCCTTGATAGCCGCGTTAGCGCGATCGAACGACACGCCTTCGGGCAGCTGTACAAGGCATTGGAACGAATTGTTGTCCCATTGGGTGGCGGCCTGGGTAAGCCACGGCTCGGAAGTCAGGTAAAGCCGCCAGGGTGCGATGAATTTCACGTGCCTGAAGGTGGTGTTATAGGGGAGGTCCTTGAATACGGCCGTAACCTTGACGTCCATCTTCTGGTCGATTTTCATCAGCCGGTCGATGGGATCCTCGTCGCCAAACACCGCCTTGGCCGCCGATTCGGCCAGCATGATGCTCTTGGGGTCGTCCAAGCCGCCGATGGTTCCCGAAACGATGTCCAGCGTCAACATCCGCGGGCCGTCGGCATCCATGAAGATGCCGTTCTGCGAGAGGTGTTTATCGTCACGCGACAACACGTGCGGCCCTTCCCACGAAGCCATCACCACATACTGGAGGTGGTTGCTATAGTTGGCTTTGAGCTCTTCGCCGAGCGGCAGGGGTACCGCAACGCCGTTATAGATCTCGCCATTGAAGAGCTGGTTTTGCCTCACTTGGCCGATGCGGTCGTGGTTCCGGTGGTAGCGGTCGTAGGTGAGGCTATTTCCTATCCATAGCCCGATCAACGTCACCACCGCCATGCCCATTGCCAGCCCGGCGATGTTGATGATGGCCGATTTGCGGTTCTTGCTTAAATTCCGCCACGCAATCTTGAAATAGTTCCTTATCATTTTCGTCACTCATTCATAAATTCACTCATCGCGCAGCGATTCCACCGGATTGGCCAACGCCGCGCGTATCGCTTGCCAACTCACCGTCAGCATGGCGATCACGGTGGCGGCAAGCCCCGCCACGGCAAACACCCACCAGTGGATGTCGATGCGGTAGGCGAAATCGGCCAGCCATTCGTTCATGCCCCACCACGCGATCGGCGAGGCAATGACGAATGCGATGAACACGAGCTTTACGAAGTCTTTGGATAGCAGCCGCACGATACCCGAAACCGAAGCGCCCAAGACCTTCCGGATACCGATTTCCTTGGTACGCTGCTCGGTGGTGAATGCCGCCAAGCCAAATAGACCGAGGCAGGCAATCATGATGGCCAACACCGAAAAATAGGTGAAAATATGGCCCGTGCGTTGCACGCTCTTGTACATATTGGCAAACCCTTCGTCCAGGAACGTATAGCGCAAGGCTTGATTCGGCGAAAACGCCTTCCACTTTGCGGTGATGGCCGACAACGTGGTCGGCAGGTCGTTTCCGCCGATCTTGACGGCCATCATGCCCGGGCTGGTGCCTAGCACCAAGCATACACCGCCCACGGTTTCCCGCATCGACTCGAAATTGAAGTCTTCCACCACGCCGATCACGGTCATTTTTTTCCAGCCATTTGTCACTTGGGCCCCAACGGGGTTTTCCAACCCGAGCGACTTGGCGAGGCTTTGGTTGATGATGGCCGCTTCCGAGTCTGTAGCAAGTTCCTTCGCGAAATTGCGCCCCTCTTGGAGCTTTATTCCCATGGTGGTCAAATAATCTTCGTCGACTTCCCAGTATTGTCCACCGACCGACGGATCCGTATTGACTCGCCCTTCCTTCCAGAATGGGTTGCCGTTTCGCTTCACGCCATCCAGCTTTACCGGCAGGAAATCACTCAGCGAGGCGCTTTGTACGCCGGGGATGTTCTCCAGCTCGTACTTCAGTGCTTGAACGCGCTCGCCCAGGGTATGCGTGGCTTGGATAACCAAGACCTGGTCTTTGTCAAAGCCGATTTTCCGGTTCAGGATAAAGTGCAGTTGGCTATTGATGATCAGCGTACCCACGATCAGGACGATGGATGCCGTGAATTGGAAGACGACCAAGCCATTGCGCATCGCGGGGTTTTTCGTTCCGCCGCTCAATTGCCCTTTGAGTGCCTGTATCGGGCGGAACCCCGATAGGAAAACGGCGGGATAGCAGCCAGCGATAAGCCCCACGAAGACGGTCGAAGACAGCAGCAGGGGAATCAGCCATACGTTTGCCCAAGGAAAAACCAGCTGTTTGTTGGCGAGCTGGTTGAAGAACGGTAACAATAGCCAGGCGAGCATCACACCAAGGGTAATGGACAACAAGCTATATAGCATTGATTCAGAAAGGAATTGCACCATCAAACCGCGCCGATGCGAACCGACCACTTTGCGTAGCCCGATTTCTTTGGCCCTACTGGCCGATTTGGCCGTAGATAGGTTGATAAAGTTGATGCACGCAATCAATAGGATGAATACGGCGATACCGCCGAAAAGCCAGACGAGACGGATGTCGCCCTTGGGGCCGGCGTCATTATAATCGCGGATATCGTATGAATGCAGATGGATGTCGGCAACCGGTTGTAGATGATACGTTACCGTTTTGTAGAAATCGGGCATTTGCCTTCCTTCAGCCTGTATTGCCGGTGTAAGGTAGTTTTCCAGTACGTTTTTGTTGATCTTGCTGGCCAATAGCGGAACATCCGTATTGGGCTTGATCTTGAAATACGTGATGTAGTTGCTGGCCGTCCACCGCGTCTGTTCACCATCGTAGAAATGGATGCCGGTCAGGGTTAGGAAAATATCGTAACCATGCAGGTGGGAATTGGTCGGGATGTCTGCGATAACGCCTGCAACGGTATAGGGCTTAGCTTTGTCGTCATTCAGGTAGATGACGTTGCCGATTGGATTGCGATCAGCGAAATATTTATGCGCTTTTTTGGCTGTGAGCACCACGCTATTGGGCTGGCTCAACGCCTGTTCACGGGTGCCATGCACCATGGGGAGCTGCAGCATATCCAGTAGTTCCTGATCCATGTACACCACGCCCTGTTCATGTAGGCTTTCAGGATGGATATCCGTAGAAACTTGATTGCTGCCAGCCCCAAACAATGGGTTGGGCAATAAGCGGCCCGCCAATTCGATTTCCGCGAAATCTGCTTTCATGGTCGGTCCAAAAGGAGCCTCGAACGAAAGCCCCTTGATCATCGAACCATCGATTGTAACTTGGGCGACGGTTCGGTAAAGCCGATCCGTATCCGGATAGGAACGGTCGTAGCTGGTCTCATGGACGATGTACAGTGCGATGAGCGCGCACGCCGCGATGCTGAAGGCGAATCCCCCGATCTTGATGGCCGAATACAAGCGGTGCTTCACCAGGTTCCGCCACGCGATTTTGAAGTAATTCCTAATCATAGCTTTCAGATATCAGCTTTCGGCCATCGGCTCCAAGCAAAACTACGCAAGCGCATCATACGCACACAAATGCACCGTACACACAACCTCGCCCGTTCACAACCACACAGTTACTGGGCCATAAACTTAAGATGTTGTTTTACAGGTTTTTGCGTTATGCTTAGCCGACGAAAGTGTTCGATATCGAACACCAAGCTGTCCAGATGCGGACAGGTTGGAAATATTCGACGTTTATGGGGTTGGAAAATCCGAATTCGTTATCTTTGGCGTATGGAACCGAAATCGATTAACGTAAACGGCCTAGACTTGGCCTACTACACCAAGAACGACGAACAGCCCGATACCATTTTCTTCGTGCACGGCAACTCCGTCTCGTCGTTGTCGTGGAAAAAACAATTCGACGATGCCCGTTTATCCGCTTATCGATTGGTTGCGTTGGATTTACCGGCACATGGCGGTTCGGCGGCATCGCCAGACCCGGAGCGGGATTACAGCCTCCCGGGTTTGGCCCGGATCGTGGCGGATGCATTACCGTCATTGGTGCATGGAGACCGATACCTGTTGATCGGGCTGTCGCTTGGCGCAAACCTGGTCGCCGAAACCTTGGCGTTCGGCGTGCGTCCGGCGGGTATCGTTCTGGCGGGGCCAAGCGTCTTGGGGGCCGCCTGCCCAATACCGAAGGTTGTGAAGCCCGGTACCCATGTGTACACGGTGTTCACCGATTCGGCTCCCGAAGCGGATGTCGTGGCCTACTCCAAAGAAGGGATCTTGAGTGAGGATCCGGCCGACCGCGAAGCCTTCCTGTCGGATTACCGACGCGTCAAGAAGCCATTCCGTACGGTGTTCAACCAATCGCTGGATAACAAGCACTACGGCGATGAGATCCAGTTGTTGATTGATTCGGGTATTCCGCAATGCGTCATCATGGGTGCGGACGAGCAGGTGGTTTTTCCCGATTACCTCGATGACGCGGGGCTTCCGCTTTGGCAGGGGCATGTACACAAAATCGCCGGAGCGAGCCACCTCGTCAATGTCGATCGGCCGAAAGCCTTCAACCGGTTGTTGGCCGATTTTGCCATGGATATCTTCAGATAATCCCCTTTCGCAACGCAAAGCTCACCAGCGCGACGGTGTTGGGCGAATTGCTTTTCTCCTGCATGTGGCGCTTGTGGTTGATGATCGTATGCTCGCTTACATGCAGCTTATCGGCGATTTCCTTGCTGGTGAGCCCTTCGGCCAACCACAGCAGCACCTCCTTCTCCCGACGGCTGAACAGCTCCTCATCTTCCATGTGCAACAGGAAAAGCTTTTTGTCCACCAACTCCGCGTACGTGCCACTTTCGGAAGTGAAGAGTTTTTCGATGGTGTGCACCACCTTTGCCTGTGTGCCGAAGTGGTTGTAATTGATGATCATGCCGAAGCTCACCAGCGGATTGCCCGCGGCATCCGATTTGATGAAACAATTCCGTTGTAGGTAATCCGCGTACCGGCCCTTGGTGTCCTTGAAACGGTGGTTGTACGTGAAGATGTAGTTTGCATGCTCCTCGGGCCGGATGCTTTTCAAGAAGTTGAGGCGTGTGTCGAATATCTTGTTGTTGAACAGCTTGAAATGGTCTGGGTGGTAATGCTCCACCATATACGCGATCCCACCCTCCATGAAGCCACCCGGATCCAGGCCCATCACCTGTTTGGCCTCGTTAGACATGATGAGGTAACGGCCCGTGGTATAGTCAAGCAGGTACATCAGCGGGACGCTGTGGAAAAAGGCCGGGTAAATGGATTGCGTGTTCAGGAATTGGGCCGCGTGGTGGTCCAGCAGCCCGCTCATGTCGTGTACGCCGCGGTTCAGTGACTGGAGGTAAACGGACCAGGTCGAAGGTGCATTGCGTTTGGCCATTATTTGATGCAATAAGTTGATTTTGATAATTCTACAGGCTAAAGGTAGGGCTTTTTTCGCAAAATCAAAAAGCCTGTCGTTGTTTTTTACCGGTTTGCCGTAGTCATTTGGGGTTTCGGGAGCTAAACCGGATGCTTCGGAGGGAAAATTCCGCCGTTCGGAAACTTTAATGGGATTTGGTTTTTTTTTGCCGAGATTATCGGGGGTTGATATCACGAGCTGTGGCTTTTCAACGTCGCTTTTCAGCTAAATTGACAAGAAATTGCTATGGTGGGAAGGATTCCAATTCCCGTTTTTTGCGAAAGGTTTAGCATAAGGAAAGATGAGACGTTTAAATCACGCAAAGTGGCTGGCATTGGCACTGATTGTGCTGGCGACCCTAGGTTGCAAGAAAAAAGATCCCATTATCGATGAAGAAGGGGATCCCAAGAAGGAAATAATTCTCCTTTTGGACAGACTGACGGAGAAGGCGGTATTGAAGGTTCAGGTTTCTGAGCAGGGCGATATGGCCGATGTCGAGTTTACCAATCATACGTTGTACGAATATTCGGCCGATAGCTTATTGGTCAAAACCAGGAAGCAGTATGACAAACCCCAAGCGCTTGAAGGTTATTGGCACGCTGAAAACGACACGTACGATACCTATGAATACACGGGAGGTAAATTGGTGAAGCGCAACGAATTCCGCAGGCGAAATGGCCAGCAAAGCGACCCAATCGAGTTGGTGCGCTATGCCTCTTTTCAATACGATAATGCGGGCAGGCCCAGCGCGATGTCAAATCACGCGCAAATCCGTACGCCACCCAACGGCGATTTCGCATTCAAGGAAACCTCGGTAACCAACTACACCTACGATGCGCAACAGCGGCTCTCACGCATTGAGGCCCTCAGCTACCGTTTCGAAGGAGGGGAACATCGGGTTTTGACCAGCAAAACAATCACGGAATACACCTATGGGCCTGAAGGGAACATCTCGAAGTCGACCGTGTACCTGGGGTTTGACATTGACGGCAATGGTCAGGTGGGAAACGCTGAGATTTCCAAAGACACGGAGCTGGAGTATAACGGATACGGCGTGCAGCCGAATCCGACATTCAATCCGTGGATGCCCGTGGGCGGTGTGGGGTTGTTCACGGCCTTCAAGCATTTTCCCGCAACCATCAAGCGGACCGGGTTTCCTCCTGCTGATATGGGCATCCCTCCGGTCGTGTCCACAGACCGCTATCAGTTCACCTATCGTGAAGACGGCTATCCGGCTTCCGCGAAGGCCGATTTGGAATTGAAGAGCATAAGCCAAGGCGGGGCGATTCGGGAGGAGAAAAGAACGGTGAATTACGAGTTTAGCTATAAGTAGTGAAGGCTTAAGTGTTGTTAAAAAAATCCTGATAGGCGAAAATAGTCAGAATATGCCAAGTCTTCATTATAGGTATACTTTAATTCTTATTTCGGCATTGGCTGTACCGGCCGTCTCTTGCAAAAAAGATTTGAAGCTTGAGGAAAATGACCAACCTCCGAAAGTCACGTTGGTAGAAAACCAGAAGCTTCTGACGGGAAATGTAGTCACGCCGATGGGAGTACAGAAAGAAGGCCTTCGCGTCTTTACGAATGCTGGCGACTATCCGATTACCAAAAATGGTGCTTTCAATGCTGCTCTGTATGAGTTTCCTACGACGGTAGCCTTTGTAGAAGATAGAAATGGCGTAGTATTGTTCGCTGGGGTTATTCGTGAGGGAAATTTTGAACTGAACGTCGAAACGACTACGCGTTCACTTCTCGAGCTTATGCCGGTTATGGGCATGATAGAAGAGTCGGCACGAAAAGGCGCTGTCGATGAACTGACCAAAAGTCCGCGGTACGCTGCGTTATTGCTAAGTGTTGAAGCCGCAATTAAAGCCGGGAAATCACCAATGGCCGAAGATGACGTGGCTATTCGGCTTAACGAATTACTGTCGCAGACCATCCTTCCGGTCTCGCCCACCGCACATCGTCCGATAATGGGGGTGAAGGATGTTCCAGAGGTGGATTACCTGGTTGAACCACGCATCGAATACCAAGAATCTAAACTTGTTATTTCCAACGATGGGCTTACTTCTGCGACTTGGGGGATATCCGTATCCGTTGATGGAGAACCAATTGGAGAACCGATTGGGTTGCGTGGAAATCTGGTTCGAGGTAGCTCGTTGTTGGATATCGTCGATTGGATTAATTCAGGAGATCCGTCGATCATAAAAAAGTCCCCTCCGGTCGAAATCGCTGTAGCGCCCGATAAGAAGTACCAACTACATTTCGGGGCACCGTTCACGATAGGGCAAAATAGAAGTTCAGCTTCGAATACAGCGTTTGGCTATCTGATTTGGGATGGATTCAGTATGATTTTCAATGGTTTTGGATTACCTCTTAAGTCAGATGCATACAAATGCCTAAAGGAACTTTTGGATAATTTGTCAGGCAGTCTCCTATTAGCGGTAGAAGGTCGTGGGGCACCGGCAGACGAAAGTTTTTTTGCCAACTACCTGTTCAGTCAATTCGGCAAATACGGTATAGACATTACTGGATGTGCATTGGACTACACTGAAAAAAAAGGAGAATTTGCCCATTATTTTAAACGGATTACTCGTTTTCTAGACATCTATGCGAAACTACATACGGCTTTTGCTTTCGGGAAACTGGTGGGCGACAGTTATTTGTTGAACGATATCCAGATCTGTAGGCAAGTAACGCAAGGCGATTTGTTTCCTTGTTACACATTGGTTAAAGATCCGGCGCTGGAATCCCGGATGATAACCGCCAACCAACAAGTCGAAGTCTCTGTCCGTTTGCAGACAGACTTTCCAATAGCCGACAATTCCGTGTTCCCGCAAGGGGTGACGGTGAACTGGACTGTCAAAGAGGGCGGTGGTCGATTTGTACAGTCTACCTCCACCGCAGACCAAATCGGCATTGCCAGGGCATCTTTCGTTCCTGGAAGCGCTTCCCAACAAAGCGTGGCTGCGTCGGTATTAAAGAAGGATGGCGGTGTGCTCCAAGAGGTTATTTATAAGTTCAGCGTTGTAGAGGAAATTCCATTTGACTACGAAGTGGTCTTTGTTGAGGGAGGGACTTTTGACTACGGCTTTCAACCAGGACTCGAATACAATAGGAACGTTTATCCAGGCTTTTCGCTCAGCAGTTTTTCCATCGGTAAGTTTGAAGTGACGGAGGAACAATGGAAGAATGTGATGGGCTACTTGCCTAAAGAAGGACAGGCATACTATAAATATTGTCCGAAATGCGCTGTAGAAAATGTCTCCTGGGATGAGGTTCAGGTTTTTATAAGAAAATTAGGAGGAAAGTACCGGTTACCGACAGGCGCAGAATGGGAGTATGCAGCTAAAGGAGGAAATAAGAGTAAGGGATACGCATATAGTGGTAGTAATAATTTGTACGATGTTGCATGGGTTGTAGGTAGTTATCCACCAGAAGAGGTGGGGGGGAAGGCACCAAACGAACTAGGTATTTACGATATGGCAGGAGGTGTTATGGAGTGGTGTTCTGATAAATATGTAGATGATTATTATTGGAAACAAGGTGTTCCGCCAAAAGACTGGGGAGGCCCCACGTTCGGCGGGGAAAGGACGGCAAGGTTAACTCGGGGGGGGTATGACGGCGTAAGAAACCCTATAATAATTAATGATTTGAATACTACTCATATGGTGACCCACCTTTATAATCTTCGCCCCGATTCAAGATTTGGTGGTTTCCGTTTGGTGTCAGTACATTGGTAGCGGCGGATGTAATGGGGTAATCTATGTCCTCAATAACAGCGTAAAGTGGAGCGCTTTTGTCGCTAGACATTTTAAAGACACTTCAATCAGGAATAGATTGCTCCAGACACGGACGTGTTGGTCCTAGAAATGTATAGGGAAGCGCCCAATTAGCCGCGACCTATTTCGTCAACATCACCGATTATTATGCATATAACCAAACGACCGACGAGGAACGCTATTTCTCGTTCTTTGAGGACGGCGAGGAAGAGGAGTCCGGTCTATCGGCCTTTACCGCCGCGGGCAATTTCGGCTGGAAAACCAACTTCGGCTTAACGGCCAGGTACGGCGGGCTGGGATTGGCCTTGGATTATTCGCCGGGAGCGATCCGTTCTTCCTACCGCTCAAGCGAAGGCGACGGCGAGGCCAAATTCAAGAACAACGTATTCCAGATTAAGTTGAGCCTGACACTTTGATCGGAATCGGCTGGATTCCAAAAAAAACGTGTTGTAGGATTCTCGGATCGGCGGTGTCATCAGACCGCAAGAAGCCGAAACGCTTCACCTGGTAGACAAAATCAGCGTAGTCCATGTCGATATAGCCGTTCGTTGCAGTCCATAAGAGAATTTCGTTGGCAACGGAATAGTCTGTTTCCCAAGGGATGCGGATGTTACTGCCATGCCGGAAGAACTTAAGGTACGGCCCTCCCGCCAAATGCCCAGCGCTAAGCAGGCGTTCGGAAACCCACGGAATCAACTGGTCATATTCGTCGGAAGAACGTTGTTTATTTTTTTTAACAGGCGACGGATTACCCTGAGGGGTTCACGCTGCATTCGACATTGACCTGTAAGTTTTTTGTTGGCGCTGCGACTAATGCGGCATGACGATCAGAAAAATAATGTTCACCGCCTTGCTGTTACTGACGGGTAAGGTCGGCTTCGCGCAGCCCGCCATCGATACCGCGGCCTTACAGGCCTATCTTTCCATGCAGCAGGAGCGGGTTGGATTCAGTGGGGTCATTCGGATCACGCGCCGGGGCGATGCGCTGTATGAGAGGGCTTTTGGGATGTCTTCGATTGAGCACGGAACGCCGATGAAGACGACCGATGTATTCCGGATTGCCTCCATCAGCAAACCGTTTACCGCCTTGCTCACGTTGCTTGCCTGCCATGAAGGGCGGCTCAGCAAGCAGGATTCATTCGGGAAATTCTATCCAAGGCTCAGCGATCCCGCCTGGCGGCGCATCACCATCGGGCAATTGCTCACCCACCGGTCGGGAATCCCGCATAATGAAGGCATTGCGGCATACTGGCAGGAAAAGGCGTTCCTGCCGCTGGATCGGGAGCGCTGCCTTTCCGAAATCTTCGGCATGGCGCTCCTTTCCGTTCCCGGCGAGCGGTCGCATTATTCCAGCCCCGGTTACTTCCTGCTCGCCGATATCCTCGAGCAGGTCTACGGAAAACCCTACGCCGCCCTGATCAGCGAAAAGGTTACGGCACCCTTGGCCCTGGCACACACCGGCGTGTATGACGGGCGGACGATCGTTCCGGGGATGGTTTCGGGGTATCACCGGATAGGCGGACGCCTGCTGGTCGCTCCGCACCGCGACCCTTCGTTGATGAAAGGCTCCGGCAACCTGTACGCATCGGCAGCGAATCTTGCCGATTGGCTCGCTTCATTGGGCGATGGCCGATGGCCTGCCGACGTGGTCGCGATGCTCCTTGATACCGCGTCGACCGTCCCGATGGCCGATGGCGATCGGTATGGTTATGGCTTTTACCACCGGAAAGGCCGCGATGACCGTAAATCGGCCTGGTACCACGGTGGCGGTACGTATGGCAGTTCGGCCCTTGCGGTGTGGTATCCGGAGGAACGGCTGTCCATCGTGCTGCTCAGCAACGTGTCCGTGATGCCCGTAAACCAGTTATGGAACGACCTGGAGAAAATCATGGACGGCTTCAAGCCAGACCTTCCCGACTCATTTAGCCACGAGCGGTTACCCGATTCGGTGCTGATGCGATTCGCAGGTACGTATGCCGCCCAAGGCATGCAATTGTCCATCGCGGTCCACGAACACCGATTGTATGCCAAGCTGGGTGGCAATCCTACCTTTGAACTGCGGTCGGTCGGGGATATGGCTTTCTTCGGGCCCGAGGTGGGCGTCCATTTCACCTTTCGAAGCGACCACCTCGGCACCATCACCGGCTTGGTTGCCGAACGTGACGGTAAACCGATTACCTTTGAAAGAAAATAGGGGATGGACGCAGCACGATTTTCGGCTTTGATCGATCAGCACCAAGCGGTGATCTGGCGCGTATGTCGCCTCTATTGCAGCCATGTCGAAGATCGCGAAGATCTATTCCAGGAAATCGCGCTCAAGCTCTGGCAATCGCGGGCATCCTTCCGCGGAGATGCCAAATTCTCCACGTGGATGTACCGGGTCGCACTCAATACCGCCATCACGTCGTTGCGCCGTAGACGCCCTGATCTTCGCTATCCGGGCGATGTGCCGGATTTGGCGGTCGAGCCACCGGACGATGGGATGGCCGATCGGTACGAAAAACTTTCCAGTGCCATCCGGCTCCTGGATGACGCGGAGAAGGCGCTCATAATGCTCTACCTGGAAGGGATGAGCTATGCGGAGATGGCCGAAGCGTTGGGAATCACGGAGAATTATATCGGCGTAAAACTCAGCCGGATCAAAGACAAATTGAAAACCATTATTAACCGTTAAGTCATTATGGATTTGCACGAATTGAAACAGCTGCTGGAAGGCGAGCGCATCCCCCAGAAAGACCGTTCCGAAATCCACGCCCTGCTCTACGACAGGCCACATCCCGTGCTGCGCGCGGTGCGCCGACAAGTCATCATTGAGGCGACAGCCTGGGGCGGTTTCCTGCTATTGGTTTATACGGCATTTGATGCGCACACCAAGCCCCTTTGGGTCGGTTTGCTGGTCGCCTTGGCGGTATCGGTCTACTTGGCCCACCTCATGGCAGGTTACTCCGGGGTCGTTGCTGTGCCGGCAGATAAGCCACTTGTCGAGTCGTTGGCACTTGCCTACGCACGGATGCGACGGTTTGCTATCCGCAATCTGTTGCTCCGGTCCCTGTCGCTGGCAGCGGTATTCTTCTTTTTCAATTATGGAATCGATTTCACTCCCGCGAAGTACGGTGCACTCGTTGCGATAGCCGTTGTTTTCATCGTGCAGTTACTGATCAACCGTAGCCTTTGGCTTCGAAGGTTGCGGCGGTTGCGCAGCGCGATTGAAAGCTTGGTGCCGTAGCCGGTTGCCTCTCCTCGCATCACGAGGTCGCATAAGCGAAAATCCGGTTAATCCGTCACGTTTGCTTCACCTTATTTGTCTTCCAACGAAAGGCAGAAAGCCAACGTGAACGATGGGGAAACCAAACGTAACAAACAGCGTGTTCCGCTTATTTGCGGGGCTATTCATGGTAATGGGTACCTTTGCCCATCATGAAAATAAAACGGTAAGGAAACGAGATGGCGCAGAGGCGACGAAAAACCGACATAACGTTTATCGGCAATATGCACGAAAATCATAACAAACTCCTGACGTATGCCTACAACATCGTAGGTTCTTACGAAGACGCCAAAGACTTGGTGCAAGACGTATTGGAAAAGTACATATCGCTCGATAAATCGAACATCCGCCACGAATCGAACTTCTTGATCAAGAGCACCATCAACCACGCCATCAATTTCAAGACCCGTCAACGAAAAAAGGAAGTTTTCGGCCAGTGGCTGCCCGAACCGGTCTCTTTCGAAAGTGCCGACACCGAACTCATCAAAGAAGAAACGGCCAGCTATACCATGCTCGTGCTGTTTGAGCGGCTCAATCCGAAGGAACGAGCCGCTTTCATCCTGAAAGAAGGATTCGATTATTCGCATTCCGAGATCGCCGAACTGCTTGAAATCAGCGTGGAAAACTCCCGCCAGCTGGTAAGCCGGGCCAACAAACAATTGAAGGCCCGCAAATTCAAGGGCCACAATCCCCACGCCGGTATTTCCATGGAAACCTTGGGGCGATACCAGCGGGCATTGGCCCAGGCCAATATCGGGGAGCTGGAAGACCTTTTGGTCGGCGACATCAAACTGCATGCAGACGGCGGCACCAACGTGCAGGTCGTCAAGGGTACCGAAATCGGGAAAACCGCTACAGCCACATTATTGGTGTACGTACAGCAACAATTTTTGCAAGGCAGCGCCTTTACCTTTCAATCCGTCAACCATCAACCCGCCATTTGTTTCTGGGAAAGGGGCAAACTGCATAATTGCCATATCCTCCGGGTCACGAACGAGGGGTTGATCCAGGAAATCTATTCGATCGTTGACCCTGGGAAGTTAAAAAATCTTATTATGTCGTCACGTATTTAGCCCCAGAAGTGTCTTCCCTAAAAAACGTATTACAGATGAAGACACTATTGCGAATTGACAGCAGCCTGCGTTTGCACCGATCGTACTCCCGGAGAGCGGGCGACGATTTCGTGCAGCAATGGATGGTGCTGAACCCGGATGGCTACATCAAATGCCGGGAAATAGGCACCTATCACATCCCACACCTCGACCAGGCATTGCTCGACGAATGCTATGGCAATACGCAGCCATCGGGCAACCTGAAACTATCCGATGAGTTGATCGCCGAATTGGTTGAATGCGATGAGATACTGATCACGGTGCCCATGTATAATTTCGGCATCCCTTCGTCGCTCAAGGCTTATTTCGACCTCGTTATCCGGACGGGCAAAACGTTTCGGTACGAAGAAGGACCCATCGGATTGCTGCAAAACAAAAAGGCTTACATCCTATCCACCATGGGTGATGCCAGGTCCCAGGGGCCAAATCTGGTGGAGCTGCACCTGCAGCAGCTGTTGAACTACATTGGCATCAGCGATATTTTCCATTATTCACTGGATGGTACCGCCGATGCCAATTATGCCGCACAGCAGCTCGACAAGCAAAAGAAATCGCTTAACGACCTATTGAACCAATGAACATGGAACACGTAAAAGCAGCCATCGAGGCATTTGTGAAAGCCGGTGATAACCGCGACGTCGCAGCATTGGAAAGGGGTTTGCATGCCAGTTTCCAGAACATCCAAGACGGATTTTTTGAGGACAAGGGCATATTCGTTTTTTCGAAATCAGACTATATCGAACTCATCCGTGTCAAGCGGTTCGGGGGAAGCCCGAGGAGCATCGCATTTCATTCCATCCAACAGACCGGCAACATGGCCATTGCCCAGGTCGAATTGGAAAGCCAGTATCTGATCTTCCATTCGTTGATCGTATGCGTCCAAGACAATGGGCAATGGAAAATAATGAACAACATACCCACCATAGCCGTGAAGTAGCATTAGACCGTGTAATGCACCTTGACCAGGAATCGGTTCATGTTCATCGCTCAAATCTTACGTAATTTTGTTGTATGGCCAAACCGAAAAAGCCGCCCCCATTTCCGGGAGCGGCGTCGTTGGCAAAAAAGGATGATGCTCCTGCGACTAGACGTGCTTACGGCACGATCGAGGTCAGCGTCTCGTCGAGCCGGGGCGAGGGGTTCACCCCACGGCCGATGTAGCGCTCCTGCAGTCTGTCGCCTTATTTCTTTCCTTCAGCAAAATGCCGATCCGCAAAATCCATGAAGCGCAACCAATCGTATTGCGTTACATCATGTATGCCATCCCGGATGTGGTAGCCGATGTCATTCATGATCGGTTGGTTCAGGCCGGGCATTTCCGGCGAATCGAGCCCCTTAAGGCCGTATAGCTGATATACGGGGGATGCGTGGTATGCCCCCAGGTATTCACCCTTCGGATCGGCCCACCGATCTTCCACGGCACTGGCTACATAAACCGGGCGCGGGGCCATCAGCGCAATCAATTGATGTTGGTCTATCGGGCGTTGCTGTTCCCTGCCACGGTATTCGTTGAATGCCGGGCAGAACCATGCGGGCTGGATGCTGGATACTTGGGCGATGCTTTCGCCATATTCACGGCGCGAAATCGCCGCACCGCCCTCACCCGAATTGTTCGATATCACGATGTTGAACCGTGGGTCCTGTGCACCAGCCCACAGCGCCGCTTTGCCCTGCCGCGAGTGGCCCATGATGATGATTTTTTTCCGGTCTATTCGATTTTCGGTGAATAGGTAATCGACGATACGGCTCGATCCCCATGCCCATGCGCCGATCGCCTGCCACTCATCCGGTGCTTCCGGACCCTCTCCGTAACCGTTGAACAGGGAAACCACGCTGTGGTCTTTTAGCCCCGACTTGTCGGGAAAGATATCATGATAACACATCGTTGCCACGGCGTATCCGCGATCGATGATGTCGCTATACGACCATCGGTTTGCCTGGCAGCCACGTTCCCAATCCGGATGGTCGGCGGATTTGACCAATGCGAAGTTTTTCGTGTAAAGGATGGTGGTGTCGTGGGTCGTACTGTGGTTGCCTTTGAAATTGTAGCCCACAAACACGGGAACCCTACCGTTGGCATCATTCGGCATGTACAGCAAAAGTATCGCTTCGAGTTCCTTGTTCCCGTTGCTGAAAACGAGTTTCACCTGCCTGCTGGTCGCTCGGCCCTGAAGTGCTTCGGGGTCTTCCGTTAATACTTCGTACCGCACCTCGATGCCGGTGTCGTCCGGCGTGCGGCCGTATGTCTGCGATGCGAAGGCCGACAACAGCTCTGGCCTCCGTTTCTTTTCCCAATCGTGGGTTGACGTGATTTTTATGCCATCGGTTGTGACAAGCAGCTCCGGTAAGGTATAATTCGGTACCCTGGATTCTTCGTAATTGGCTTTCTGTTGGGCGAGTGCCGACGAGCCGCCAAGCGTTACCAGCACCAGGGCACTCCATGCATTTTTCATTTTTATGTTCATATCCATGAGTTAGGCGCGGCAACCCAGGTTGCCGCGCAGTTCGTACGCTAATTTTGGCTCAAATCCAGTCGTTGGGCGGGCTGGTTCCGCTCTGCGCCCGGATAACCGATATTCTGGTTGATCACCCCTTTCGTATTGGCATTGATTGCCCCGGCCGGAACCGGCCACAAGAGGTGGTGTACGCTAAGTTTGTATTCCGCCCACCGATGCTTCACACCCTTATTGTAGAAATTGTTTTTGGCAAATACCCAATCGTAGTAGAAGTTGAAGCCCTCCTGCTTTACATTAGATCCTGTTCCGCCCGGCCCCGATAACCGGTCCAGGGTATAGGAATGACCGAAATACTCACAAACCTTGCCGGTTTTTGCAAACGTATACGAAATGCGCACCAATTCCAGGTGCCTGTTCTCCTCAAAGTAAAGTTCCCGGGCCCGTTCGTCGACTATAGCGCCGATATGGATGTCGCCTGCTGTAAGAAGTTCGGCGCCAGCGCGTTGCCTAACCACATTCAGCGCTTCGGCGGCTAGGCCGTTTTCACCTTTCCAATAATGGGCTTCCGCGATGAGCAGGTAGACTTCGGCAGACCGATAGATATACATCGGCGTTTCACCACCCCAAAACCAATCTGCCGATAACGGGTCAGGCACAAAGGTCTTGAAGTGCGGCCACTGGTACCAGGATCGGATGGAATCCTCAACGGACATGGCTGGATTTTTGATTAGGTGCTGTCCATAATACGGATTTCCACGGGTTTTCAAGGCCGGGTCATTGTACCAGACATCCGCTGGGCTCACCCAGCTGTCACGGTTGTGGACCCCGCGCATGTCCCCGCGTTCTTTTTCGGTCCATATCGTGTACTGGTAATAGTTGGTTGAGCGCGCCCGTCCAATGCCTCTACCATAAGTCCTGTTGATTTCGTATTGCGGCTCTACGTTAGCGGTATACACCACACCGGTCGCACCGTTCGGTGTAGTGACCCCAACGATACGCGGCAGTAACTGCCGCATCAGTTGCGAACGCTGCGATCCCGGTACTCCGGGATAGGATACGATATACATCAGTCCTTCGGTGTTCGCCACGTCAATTTTCGCTTCCACCGAATGCAGGTCATGCATCAGGTTGGTGTTGGGTTTATTCGCATTGGTCGTGAACCGTTGCGTCATCAACGGATGTGCCGCTACGATCTCACGACCTAAGGAGATGGCTTGGTCAAAATGACCCAACGCGATATTGATTTTCACCAATAGGGTGCCAACCGCCGCTTTACTGACCCGGCCGCGCGGTACGGATGCCGGTACCGTCGTGTACGCCCATTCCAACTGCGGTTTCAGGTAGGCCAAGATATCCCAGCGGTCCGCCGTGAAGTAATCGGTCCGCGCATCGGTAACCTCATTGGATATAAATGGCACATCACCAAACTGGTGCACCAGTTTGTAGTACCAATACGCGCGGTGGAAGTACGCTTGACCAAGGATTCGGTTACGCTCCGAATCGGTGGTGAACGTCCCTTGGTCAATACGGGAAACAATGATGTTCGCATATTGGATGGCCTTATAACCATTCGTCCAGTACCACCCTACGCGTGTCACATCGATGTTGTTCAGGTTTGCGTCGGGCAAGAGCGTGATGTCGATGTCCATTTGAGGGCCGGCTTTGTCGGTAGTGCCTTCCACGGCAATGTCCGAAAGCATCATTTCGGTTATAGCCGGCATGCCATCGCCATTGAATTCGGTAAACATGATGCGCTCACATGCGGCCAAGGCCGCATCGAATCCTTCAGCATCCACGTAGGCATTTTCCGGGGTGTAGAATGAAAGTGGATTCGGTTCCAACCAATCTTTGCTGCATCCGGTTGTCAAGACTAGGCCTACAAACGCTGCAGCCATGTATCTTATTATGATGTTGTATGAGTTCATTTTATCGTCCGCTAAAGTAGGTGAATTTACAACGTGATGTTAACGCCAAGATTGAAGTTCCGGGGGGTGATCGAACCATTTTCAGGATCCCAGAATGTCCAATGCGGAGCGAATACAACCGCGTTCTGGACACTGGCCGACAGCTGCAACGCCTGGATTTTGTAAGGCAGTAACAACGTCTTTGGGAACTGATAGGATAATACAACGCTTTCCAAGCGTACAAACGACCGATTTACCCAGTTCGAGCCGATATTCTTTGAGCCGATGCGGGCATAGTCGTTGATGGGATTGGTGTTTGTCCACCTTGGAAACGCATAGTCCGACGTCCGGTCAGGGAATGCGTATGAATTTGCGGCGCGTTGGAATTCGCCATAATAATTCAGGTTGGAATAAAGCATCACCGAAAGCGACAAGCCGTTGTATTTCAAGTCATTACGAAATGACAGTCGCGCCCTAGGGGTTTTGTAACCCTGGAACACCTTGTCTTCATTGTTGAGCAGCCCATCGCCGTTTTGGTCAAGGTAACGGAAATCGCCGGGTTGCAGGCCGTATTTCGCCGCTTCGACCTCCTGGCCCAATTGCCATACACCCGCACGCTCATAAGACCATATGCGATCAGGGTCTTGCCCAATGAACCACCCGTTTACCTCGTCGTCCACCTCGCGCTGGCCCACTACCTGGCCTGATGCATCGACAATGTTCACCATATCGCCATACAAGGATTTGATTGTTCGCCGATTGAAGGAAAAGTTGGCTGTGGTATTCCAGCTCAGCCGTTCGCGTTGGATGATGGCCGCGTTGACGGTAGCCTCCAGCCCCTTATTGCGCAGGTTACCCAAGTTGCTAGTCACTTCGGCGTAACCGGTCACGTTCGGCAACAGCCGGTCAACCAGCAGGTCGTGTGTCGTGGCCAGATAGCCTTCCAACGAGCCGTTGATTCGGTTGTTCAGTAGGCCGAAATCAATGCCGATGTTGTGCGAAGCGCTGCGTTCCCACCGCAGATCGTAATTTGCCATGGTTTCCACAAACAGCTGTGACGTCGTGAAAACGTTACCCGATTGATCGATGTAGGGCACCAGCCCGGAAAGCATCTTGGCCAATGCGGCATACTGCCCGATTTCTCGGTTTCCGTTTTCGCCCCACGAATATCGCAGCTTACCGTAGTTCAACCAGTTCATCGCAGGGAAGAAAGGCTCATCGGTAAACGTCCAGCCCAGTGCCAATGCGGGGAATGTGGCCCGTGGATTACGTTTGCCAAAGGCCGAATAGCCATCCCGCCGAATCGATGCTGTCAGCATGTAGCGGTTTTTAAGCGAGTAGAACAATCGTCCCATCAGCGCATCCCCGGTCTTGTAGGTGTCATCGCTTGATACCGTATTGATGGAGCCAGCCTGCAAACGATGGTAACCCAATCCGTCATTCGGCGAAAAGCCCTGCGCGTTTGCTTCCGTGTACCAGTATTGACCCTTCTCCGCATTGGCCAAAAGCGTTACTTCCACGTTGTGTATCTTGGCGAATTCCCGCTTCCAACGCACGATGTTGTCTAGCTGCCAATTGAATATCTTGCTGTGCTGCCTACTTGCGGCCCCGCCGATGGAAGCCCAACGGTCGCCTTTCGAAGAAAAGTGGTTGTAATATTCAGACCATTCGTAACGCGGTGTGAAGTTCAGGTTGTATTCAATGCCCAAGGGGAGGTATACCTTGGCGAATAATGTTGCGATTACGTTCTGGCGACGGTCAATCCGTTCGGTATACAGGTTGTCGTAAAACGGGTTGAGCGGATCGAGCCCCGTAGGCCGGCGTTGGAATTCGCTATCTGGGTCATCGATGTTGTTCGATCCGTAAGGCGAAATCATGGTCATTTGACTCCATTCGGATTTAAGGAACCCCTCATTTCGGGAGGCGAACTGCGCATTTATCCCTGTCGTGAGGAAAGAGGTGATTTTCGATTCCACATTTGCGCGTGCGCGTAGGTTTTTATACCGGTCGCCTGTAATGACGCCTTCGCGGTCGGTGTACCCGAATGAAAAGTATTGCGAAACGTATTCCGATGCGTTTGATATATTGAGGCTGTAATCTTGCTGGAATGCGCGCTGGAAGACCAATTCGTCCCATTTGGTGATTTTATTGGCAAAGTAGTTCTCGATTTCGGGCGATGTCAGGTTGAGGCGCGACAACCATTTCGTAGTCAGCTGCTCATCGTTCACGGACCCAACCGGAGTGCTCTGGTCATAGTTGTACCAATCCAGCTGGCTCAAGCCGGTCAATTCCCCGGGGTTCACGAACATCTGTGGATAACGGGCCAGGTAATCTTCAGAGAAGCGGCCTTCGTTGTAATCTTGGCGGAATTTCAGGAATCCCGCCGGATCAAGGATGTCGGGCTGATTGGCCGAGGTGGCCAGGCCGGTGTTGCTTACCAGATTGATCAGTGGTTTCCCTTGTTTTCCACGTTTTGTCGTTACCACGATGACACCGTTGGACGATCTCGAACCGAACACCGCTGCGGCGCTTGCATCCTTCAGGATATCCACCGTTGCGATATCATTGGGGTTGATGTCGGCCAGCGCGCCTTCATAAATCACGTTGTCCAAAACAATCAGTGGGTTATTGCTTGCCGTGAGCGTGCCGTTGCCGCGAATGGAGAGCGATGCTTCCGCTTTCGCATCCGTTCCCACACCGATGTTCAAGCCCGGCGCATTGGCGCGCAAAAGATCCTGCACGTTCCGGGGGCCTTGGGCCGCCATGTCCTCAGCTTTGATGCTTGACACCGCGCCTGTCAGATCCCGCTTTTTGGCTGTGCCATAGCCGATGACGACCACATCCTCGAGTTGATAAACGTCTTCCTGTAAGGTAACGTCAATTACCGGATTGGTACCCACTTCAAGCTCTTTGGGCGTAAAGCCCATATAGGTAAACACCAGTATCGCGCCTGACGGGACATCGGCCAGCCGGTAACGCCCTTCCTGGTCTGTCACCGCCGTGGTAGACGTTCCTTTAACGGCAACGCCGACCCCCGCCAGCGGTTCGCCAGCTCCGGTTACGATACCGGTAATGGCCATTTGCATGGCATGCTGCAGCTTTTTTAGCTGAGCAGCAGGCGACAATACGATGTGTTTGTCAACGACCTTGTACGAAACATGCGTCCTGGAAAACAATTTATCCAACACGCGATTCAGCTGCAGGTTCTCCACATGCAGATTTTGTTTCTCCTCGGCATTGATTTCTTTGTGGTTGTAAAAGAACAGATAAGGGGTCTGTCTTTCGATCGCCTTCAAAATATCGCTGACGCTTGTGGCTGTCACGTTCAACGTTACGCGGTCTTTTTGTCCGTAAACTGCTTTGCCACTGAGCACCAATGAACAGAGCATCATTAGGGTGAGGGTCAGTTTCATATAAATAATTAAACGTATAATCGGATTTCGTAGGGCAATACACGTCACATATGAATAGTTCTTCATATTTTTGTCTATGTTTTAAAGTGGTGTGAATTATTACTTTAAGCTAGTTTCGGCAGGACGTGTGCAACCACGTCCTGCCGTTTTTTTGCTGGTATATCTTTACTTTTTTTCCATAGGCATCCTTCTTTTTTTGATAAATGGTTACGTTATTGTGCCGTTATCTCCACCGCGTCTTCGGTGATCTTGTAATTGAAAGGCCTGCCGACCCTGACCACTTCCAGGATCTTTTCAAGTTTTTCCTGATGATGGAATTTTCCCGTGCATTCGAATGAAGCGATAGCGGTATCTCGGATGTGGATTGGTTTCCGGTAGTAACGCGAAAGCCTTTCCGCCATATCCCCGAATGGGGTTTTATTGAAAATCAGGTAGCCCTCGATTCGATCATGCATCTCCGTTGAATCAATGTCATTTTGCAGCCAGTGTCTCGACCGGTCTTTATCGTAACTTAATTTTTGACCGGGAGCCAGTCGGATGGTTTCATCGGAAGCACGGTTGCTGTGTACGGCGACCGATCCGGTGTACACGGTCGTCTCAAAATGAGACGCCTCATCATAGGCGTAGACGTTGAATTCGGTTCCTAGCACATTTACCGTGTGGGTCTTGGTTTCCACCTCAAAGGGGTTTTCCCGGTCTTGCTGTACATGGAACTGCGCTTCTCCGTTTAGCAAGACATGTCGTCTTTCTTTCGAAAACCGGTCCGGGTAGTTAAATGTCGTCCCTCCGGCGAGCCAGACGATGGTGCTGTCTGCCAATACCAGTTTGACGCGTTGACCTGCGGAAACCTCCAATTGATGATAGCTTGTGGTGCGGTTCCGGAAAATGAACAAGTACCAGCTTGCCGCGAACGTCAGCATGATCGTTGCGGCGATGCGCAACATGTTTTTTACATATGGATAGCGCGGCTTTTCGCTTGACGGGCTAAATTGCTGGATCCTGTTTTTCACGAGCTCATAAGCCCGATCCGTACTGATCATATCATTATCGTCCTGGCCAAGTATAATCAGGTCCCATGCATTTCGAATCATGCGATAGCGGCTTTTATGGGTGTCGGAAGCGTCGACCCAATCCAAAAATCGGTCGATTTCCTCCTGCGAAAGCTCGCCCCTGATGTATTCAAGTATTTCCTGGTCTGTCATATACAACCTAAAAGTTCCCGCTGCGGGGTCTATAATCCGTTATACTTTATGCCTAAAGTAAGGGTATATTTCGTGAAGGGGGGTTACCCCTAAACCGAAATCGTTTTTTTTATAAATGAAGTAAGAGAAGGAGGGCTTTAAGGTAATCAGCCAGGGCAGGCCGCAGAAGCTTTAGCACCTTCGAGATGTGATATTCAATCGTTTTCTCGGTTTTACCAATACGGTCGGCGATCTCCTTATTAGACAGGTGAAGTTCGCGGCTTAAGTTGAATATGGTACGTGTCTGCGCAGGGACATCAGCGAGCGTTTCGTTGACCAAACGCGTTATTTCATCCACATAAAGGTTTGAGATGCTCAATGTTTGAAGCGTATACATGTCCAGTTCCGTGCGGCGGATGTTTTGCGATGCGAGCCGCTGTTCTATTTGGTAGCGTCTACGCTTTTTCTCCAGGCTATTGAGCATCTTGAGCTTCACCACCTGTGCCAGGAAGGAAAATAGGTTTTCCGTATTGTCATGCAGCGTAGCGCGATTCTCCCAGAGTAAAACAAAGGTATCTTGGACGATGTCTTCGGCGATATCATTATCGCTCAGGTAGTGCGTTGCGAAACGCAACAAGCGATGATAGTAGCGGTCAAACGCTGCGCGGAAAGCCCACTCCTCACCGGCCTTAATGCCGATGACAAGACCGGAGTCTGGTAGGTTACTTTTATTTTGCACAGCGCGGTTTTTTAATTGCCTCGTTTATGCAAACATACGATTTTTATTGGTGTCCTCCGGGCGGGCGTCACAATTACCATGTGTCGCATGGGTTAACGGTGATGTAAAAAAGCCGCCCCCATTTCCGGGAGCGGCTTCGTTGGCGAAAAGGGGATGCTAGTAATCAAAGCATTTTTACTTTAGGTCAGAACCGTTTTGCCATTTCCTTCACTTCCGCCATCGAGAAATTTCCGGAAATCCGCATTTTGCCTCCGGGGATTTTTTGTTGCACCACAGGCATCGAAATCTGACCTGGTCAAGGCCCTTGAGCGGCATCGGAAAAACTTAGGGGCTGACGACTCCATGACCCGCGTCTATTTTTATCGGGTAAACCTATCATTTCACGATCTCGATCTCGGCCCCTAGTTGTACGGCCTCATAGCGTTCGTCCATTTCGCTATCAGTTACCGCTATACAACCCATGGTCCAATCTTTCCAGCGGTGGAATTTTCCGATCGCGCCCGAACCGTTGCGCAGGCCATGGATCTTGATGTCGCCGCCCGGCAGTTTGCATAGGCTTTGCGCATAGGCCCTTTCCGAATCGTTGGGGTAGGAGATACCCAAGTTTTTATGGTAGCCGCTGTTGGGGTTTTTGCCGTCTATGCGATAGGTGCCTTTGGGCGTTCGTTTATCGCCTTCGCACACTTTGTGGCCTATGGGATTACGCCCCAATGCGATGCGATACATCTTTACCAAACGGCCGTTCGAGTAAGCGGCCATCTTCCGTTTGGATTTGTAGACCTTGAGCCGATCGATCGCGGTGTTGGGGGGCAGCTTGCGTTCCGGATAGCAATAGTACACGGTCAGCCCGATTAACGGGCCAAGATCATCCCTATCGTCAATTTCTTCCAACCCATAGGGATCCAATATACCAATTTCCGAGCCAAGTCGATGCTTTTCTGCTAGCGCAATACAAGCTTGAACGTACCACAATGGGTCACGTCGGTATTGGAATTGGTATCGCCGGTATAGCCTTTGTCGTTTTTGAGCCGGAGCCCTTATCACCCGGTGTTCCGTTTCAAATCAACCTCTCGGTTGAATCCTTCTCCTTGTTGGCTCGTCTGTTGGTGGGGCGTTATTCTTGGTCCCCTTCCCCAATCTTATACCCCATCATTTCCCTTTCCGGTAGCAGCGCTGGTCGTTTGACTTTTTCGTTCAATTCGTCCAGATAGTGAAAAACCAACTCGATGTTTTTGTCCTGATTGTCCAGTTTGCGCTTAATCTTTTCGATTTCCAGATGAATGCTTGTATTATCCGTTAGCATCTTGCGAAGCCGGATAAAAATCTGCATAATCTTTATGTTTACCTGAATGGCCCGTTCACTTTTTAACACACTTGAGAGCATGGCAACGCCGGCTTCGCCGAAAACCAACGGAAGGTATTTTGAATGAGTACCTCTTTTCTTTAAGGTCACAATTTGTGACCTTAAAGGTTCCCATTCTTCTTTTGTCAGTTCAAACATAAAGTCGTCCGTTAGGGAACCTTGCAATATTACGTCTGACAGCTTGGTTCAAGACCCTCGTCTCTACTTGATAAAGCGCAGCTAAATCTTTATCCAGCATTACTTTCTGCCCTCTTATTATGTAAATTTGGTTCATCACTGCCTCATCCGGTAACAATATCTCTTCTGTAGCCGTTTTTGTCACATTTGGAATAGCTAATTATAATAGCAAAAATAAATCTAATAAACTGTAATTCAAAATTTATACGAAAACAATTCGAATTAAGGCTGTATTAATCATCACTTTTTCTCGCACCCATTAACCCTATTTACATTGATGACTTCAGCTATATCAAATTCCGCGAGTCTTTCAGGTAGTTTGTCCGTTCCGTGTTCCATTATTGTTCCCGTACTCGAACTCTTCTTACTTCAGTTTCCATGGATACCACCCAAACCCTTCCACGAAAAGCTTGATGAAAAAATAATTGGCCAATATGCATACCTGAAATCGTCGAAGGATATCTTAATTCCTTTTCGCATTGACCACGTGCGCCAAATGGTGCTCGCAGTGCCATGCATATAGCGCAGTATTGGTTTCCAGGGCAATAAGCTCGTTCGTTTCAGGATGTCTGAAGGTGCGCTGGAAATCTTGGTCTGACAGGCTTTTCAACAAAGTCACCCATCGTGCGTGAAGGCCTTGCAATAACTTCAGCGAGCTTGCTATCGGATGGTTTCCGCCATCCGGCAAATCCGCCCACCTGTGCTCAAGATAGGGCTTTATCGTGGGGTTGTCTTCGGTCAGAGCCAATTTGAACCGGATGAAGCTGTTCATGTGGCTATCGGCGCAGTGATGCACCACCTGCCGGATCGTCCAGCCATCTGGCCTGTATCGTTTCTCCAGTGTTTGATCGTCTAGCCCGAACACTTCGTCCGCTAGCTTATCAGGGAAATCTTTGATGGATGCAATCCACACGTCCCGCATCGCCTTGTCTATCGAATCCGGTTTCTTGAATTTACCGATGGGATATTTGAGCTGTTCCATATTTTTTCCATGTGTAAATTTATGAATTTTGCGTTGAAATCTCCTTATCAGGGGCTGCCATTAGCGCATCGGTATAGTCCTTCCCATAGCGTTCGATCGGGTTCTTGTTCGGCCGATGCGCCAGCTTGTGGATCGGCATGTGCTCCAGGGTGGGGTATTCATATTTATGATGATGCACCCCATGGTCACGGTTGGGCGGCGCCTTCAAGCGGTGCTATCCATTTTTTCAGCTCACTAATGAAAACCAACGAAGCCGCCTCCATTTCGGGAACGGCTTCGTTGGTAAAAAGGGATGATTCCCTTGGGACCGGATGCGATTACAGCACGATCGAGGTCAGCGTTTCGCCGAACCGGGGCGTGGGGTTTACCCCACCGCCGATGTAGGCCGCCCGGAACTCGTAGTCCCTGAAGCTCTCCAACCCGTTCACCGTCACGCGCGAGCTGCTGGAATACAAGGTGCTCCATTGTTCCTCGCCCACCAGGCGGTAGTCGAAGCGATATTGCCGGGCTGCACGCAGGTACTTCACCCGCAGGTCGGCGATGCCCGAACCGGGATAGCCATACGTCACCCGGAAAGCCTCGGGCGCGGGAATCAATGGATTCCAGGATGCGGAAGTCCTCGTCGGCCACGCGGTACCATTGCCAGGGCGCGGTTTCCCAGTCATCGGGCACCACCTGCAGGCGGGCCAGGGCAGGGGCGAGGAACGGCTCCGGCAGGCTGTCAAAGCAGCCATCGCTTTTGCGCAGCGGATTGCTGAAACTGAAGGACAACGCCGGGTACATGTTTGTCCATAATGGTTGGTGTAGGGTAAAGGTATGGAAAAATGGTGGGATTTCTTGATTCCCCAGCCATGCCCGTGGCCGCGATACCATAGCTGTTACATAGCACCTTCTAATTTACGTAGTACATCCTTACAAAGACTATCCATTCGGGAAAAAGCAAACCATTTTTTACCCAGGTCTTTCAGGGAAGCTCCGATATGGTAGGGGTCTTTTCCGTCAATGATGAGAAAACGGTCGTGGCTTTTCAGATACTGGTGTAAGTTGATTCCAACCCTCTTTCGGGTAAATTTTTCGATTAGATCTGGTAATTGCGTCGAGATTATACTATTCAATCTCTCGCGTGACTTTTCGTCCGGCTTCCGTCTGAACTGTTGCATTTTTTGCAACGGTTGCGTTTATGTCAAGTTCACCTTGCGTAAATATATTCTTAAGGTGCCTTGAAATAACGGATTTGTTCCTGCCGAATAATTGCGCCATTTGGTTGATTGGTAACCAAACTGTTTCACCTTCTATCCTTACTTCAAGAGACTCGTAAAGTTCGTCAGATTGGTATAGGACGATTTCGTTTTTCATGGTTGTTGCTCCAATTGTCAGTCGTCCTTTTTATTTCCCCCAATCTTATACCCCACCATTTTCCTATCGGGTAGCAACGGTGGTCGTTTGACTTTTTCGTTCAATTCGTCCAAATAGTGGAAAACCAACTCGATGTTTTTGTCATGGTTATCCAAAGAGCGTTTTATCTTTTCAATTTCAAGACGGATATCCCTCTCGCTCATTATCGCAGTTCGAAGCTGATTGAATATCCGCATTATTCTTATGTTGACTTGGATTGCACGTTGGCTGTTTAATACACTTGATAGCATGAGCACACCATGCTCGGTAAATACATAGGGGATTTTCCTCCGACCGCCACGACCCTTCTTTGATATCACAATTTGTGATATCAAAGATTCCCACTCATGCGTATCCAGCTGGAACATAAAGTCCTCGGGGAATCGGTCCAAGTTCCTACTTACAGCCTGGTTGAGGACACGCGTTTCAACACCGTATAGCTCAGCTAAATCGCTATCTAACATCACATTTGTGTTCCTGATGCTATAGATTTGGTTCTGAACATCTGTTTCGATAAGTGTAACACCTAATTGAGTCGCGTCGGTCTTTGCCATAATACATCGGTTAAACTTGAAGTCACAATTTGTGACCCCAAGATGGACAATCAATTCGGGGTAAATATCGGGATTTAATTTTTGATTTACAATAGAATAGCTTTAAAAATACTAAAAAAATTATATTTTTTAGTCCGGTAATGAAGTACGCGAGCGGTGGCGGCCCAAGGGCCAAAGTGCGGTTAGTCCTTATGCGAATATGAGCCATCGTCTGTTTCGTTCCCAATCTCTCGGGCGATGCTTATTTGCGGGACGATGGATCCATAGGCTTTTCGCCCAGGTTGGTCTTCCAGGGTTGGTTTTCCCGTTGCAACAGCCGTTTCAGCGATTCGGTATCCGTCCGCTCCGCGGCGACGTTGATGATGTCGAAACCATGTTCCTTGTACCGCTCATAGACCGGTATCATCGTACGGGTTTTCTTGATGCAGGCGCCGCACCACGAAGCCCAGAAATTGATCAGCGTGACCTTAGGGGCCAATAGGTCCCGTACCCTCGTTCTGTTGCCCATCAGGTCTTCGGCTTCAACGTCGATGAATCGTTTCTTTTCTTCGATCGCGTCCTTCACGCGGTAGAAATTCGCGATAGCCTCGGTGTAGGGATGGTCCGGGAAATGTTCCGCATAGGTGGGATGGAGCGACGCCAAGGTGGCCAGGTCCCATTCGTCTTCGCTTGACATCAGCATGGCTAACAGGTAGTGGGAAACCGGACCGACCTGGTTCGCGATGTAGTCCGCGAGCCACCTCCTCATTTCGGCCAGTAAGCGCGAGTCCTCGGTCGCCGCTTCGGCTGGCCCAAGTTCGCCGGCATCCACCGCGGCTTGCAATCGGCTGCTGGGTTCGCGGTATAGAGACGCCACCGTTTTCTGGAAGCGCCGGTATTCCTGGTTCAGTGGCCCGCCTTCGATCCTGTTCCCTTCGGGATGCGAGCCGGTCCTGAGGGCGATGGTTACGCTGTCTTCGGCGAAAAACAGCAACGGGCTGGACGGAACCCCATTGGCCGCATTACCGGCTAGTACAAGCATATAGGCTTCATCGTATCGCCTGTCCAATTTGAATCGGAAGTCATTGCCCTCCAACGGGACGATCCTGCCTTGGTTCAACGGATTTTCGTTCGCCTTGCAAATGATCAGCCAATGGCCGTCCTCACCCGAGAACGTTCCGTTTACGATGCAACTATCCGCTGGGGGTGTCCCGGCCAGCGTAAAGGTCGTCGACAGTGCGGTCACCATAGCCGCCATTCCTGCGTAAATCAAAGTTTTCATACCCTATAGCCTGATAATCGTTGCAATGTTAACCCTTTCAACCCATTGGTAACCAATCGTTAACCATTTTTAACACCTTTGCCGCTCACACGGGGTCATGTTGTGGTTATCTTTGTTTTCCAAATACAGGTACGATGGCGATATTGGGAATGTCCCGAAAGGACTTTATCAAAAAATCAGGGGTTGGGGGCGTGGCATTATTGTCCGGGTTGCCCGCTCGCGTGAACCCGCAGGTGCAGGCCGACGACAATAACGGATCCGCATCGGTGTTGGAAGGACAAGGATTTACGCTGAAGAACGTCAGGCTCGAAACGGGCTTCGTATATGAGGAAGGGGAGGTGGTGCGCACCAAGACCGAGCTGTTTTCGGTAACCATCGCAGATGGACAGGTCAAGGCCGTAGCCGCCAACCGACCCAATGACGATGGGGCGATCGACGCCAAGGGGCTATTGCTGCTGCCCGCATTCAAGGACATGCACATCCACCTGGACAAGACATTCTTCGGGGGCGAATGGCGGGCCGTATCGCCACGGAAGGGCGGGGTGAAGGGCATGATCCAATTGGAGCAGCAGATCCTGCCGGAGCTGTTGAAGACCTCCACGCATCGCGCCGAGAAACTGATCGAGCTATTGCAGGCTAAGGGCACCTCCTTCGCACGGAGCCATGTCAATATCGAGCCCACGTCCAAATTGCGATCGCTGACCAATCTCCAGAAAGCACTGGAAAACAAAAAGGAGGGATTCGGCGCGGAATTGGTCGCCTTCCCCCAGCACGGCGTGTTCTATACCGATTCGGTCCTCTACTTAAAAGACGCGGCGCAGCTGGATATCGATTTCATCGGCGGGGTGGACCCTTACAGTATCGACGGAGCCATCGAAAAGACCATCGACTTTACCGTGCAGCTGGCACTGGACCATGACAAGGGCATCGATATCCACCTGCATGAATCCGGCGATTCGGGATTGCGGACGGTGGAGTATTTGATAAAAAAAGTGAACGAGAACCCCCGCTTGAGGGAGCGGACCTACCTCAGCCATTGCTTCGTACTCGGGAAACTGGATAAAGCCAAGCAGGAGCAGATCGCGGAACAGCTCGGGGCGGCACGGATCGGGATCGTTTCCACGATACCCTTCGGCGGGTTGGTCATGCCCATCCCGACGTTATATCAATACGGTGTGGAGGTCTTGACCGGGAACGACAGCATCGTGGACCATTGGAACACCTTCGGAAGCGGCAGCGTGTTGCAGAAGGCCAATCTCATGGCGCAGCTCTATGGCTATTCGACCGAGTTCCTGTTGTCCAGGAGCCTGAAGCTGGCCACGGCGAATGTGCTCCCGTTGGACGATGGCGGCAACCGGCGATGGCCGAAAGCGGGCGATCAGGCTGACTTCGTGCTGGTCGATGCCAGCTGTTCCGCCGAAGCGGTGTCCCGGGTGTCGCCCGTGAAGTCCTTGATTGCGAAGGGGAATATCGTCTATTGGGATTGAACGGGAAAGATCCACTCACGCATCCTCTTGTATTCTACGATGCCAATTGGTTTATTGATGTCCTGCAAAGCGATCTCCACATCCAGATGGCCCTTGTCGACGCCCAGTATATACAGATTTTCGCCGCATTTACCTGTTTGGCAATCGAAATTCTGGCGGTTTTGATTTCTGAGACATCCGCTTTTGCGTAAACCGGATAATATTTACACCTTTGCTTAAAGACGGTTATTCAAATATACGCCAATTACGAATGAAAATGCTTTTTACAGTTCTTTTTGCCATCGTATATTCGGTGGCATTCGGACAATCGACCTATCAGGAATGGGCCGCTCAAGCGGAAACCAATATCAGGCTGAAACCGAAATATGGTAATGTCAAAAAAACAAAAGAACAGCAAGAAATTGACAGGGATTTTGTTGAACAGACCATGAAATCTAGCAGATACAATGGAGACAAAACTTTGGCATCGAATCAGATGATCGAGGTTGGCTTTCAATACCTATACAAAGGCGATCTGAAAACCGCAATGTACCGTTTTAACCAAGCATTTTTGTTAGACAGTGGAAACACAGATATCTACTGGGGATTTGGCGCAATTTACATGGCTTTGTCAAACCTTGAGAAAGCGAAAGAACAATATGACGAGGGACTAAAGCTGGATCCTAAAAACCCGCATTTATTGACGGATTACGGAACCTACTACCTTTTAAAGTATTACGAAGTCGAAAAATCAGCGAAAGCGACCGCAAAAGCGCATCTGGGTAAAGCGATAGAAAAATTAACGGTGTCCTACGGTATTGATCCCAAAGACCAAAACACGCTATACAAACTCTCGGGTTGTTACCTTCTGAACAACGATTGTCCAAACGCTAGGAAATTTTACAAGTTGTGTGCCTCGGAGGGTGGGGACCCAATCACTGAAGCCTATACAAAGGAACTAAATAGCGCCTGTGGCCAAATGTAAATCAAAACGTTTATGCAGGTCGTTGGGCTGTTCGAATCGCTTTATAAGCTGAAGTCAATTTCTTAGATAAGGCTTACCGGGATGTGATTTTGATTTGCCGTATCAATCCGTAGCCTTATCTTTGTACAAGATTATTCCCGGTAGCCCCTGAAGCAATTCAAGCTATCGGGTTTCGTTTTTTATAGCCTTCGGATATCCGCCGACTGCTCACCAGGGCCTACCAAACCCTGCTGGGGGAATATCGGCATGGATACCGCTAAGGTATACTCCTGCGCGGCGGGGGAGTGTGGCTTTCGGTTTGAAGCATCGGCGTGCTTTGCTAAATCTTCCTGAATTTCGCCCGGCACGGTTCAATGCAGGGATAGCTGATGATGAGCTCATCACCCGTGATCTCGAACCGGATCGGGAATGGCAGATCAGGTGGACAGTCACGGGATGTGATGGTAGAATCTACCAATGAATATTCCGCAGAACTGGGGGAGTCGGCTGCAATCGACATCCAGCAGATAGCGCCGTTAGACCTTACCGTGCCATCCGAAAGGAATGTAACCGTTTTGTCGCTCGAGACCGGGTTGAACCCTCCACTACCGTCACCGGGATCCATCAATACTTCAACCAGTTTCCATTTTCCGATAATATCGGTGGTACCTTTGGAACAACCCCAAGTCATCGCCAATAAGGCAAATGCAAAAAAAAGCCTTTTCATCATTTACGTACCATATAAATCAATGTGCAATCTTGGCTATATAGACGTAACGGAGCGCCGAAAAGCTACAATCATTTGCCCCAAAGATCCGCTCGATCAAAATCCATTTGGCACGCAGGTATAAACCCTTCCGCATGTTTTTACCGCGCTTTGACCCGTTGTTAGCGCGCAGGTCCCGCATAGCGATAGTCCGTTGAAAGTCCGCTATCTCCCCGGATCCCCGTGTTCCCATACCATCATCCGAGATACTACGGCAATCCAGGGCGCTCGCCCATTGATTGAAACCAGGGCTTAGTCAAACAAGTTTTCAAAACCCAAAATGCCCCGCCATTTCCTGCAGATGGTTTCGAAATCAATGCTTGCCAATGGGGGGCTATAGGCTTAGGGGAGAGTAATCGTTGGTCAAAGCCGCACAGAAAAAATAACCATGCGCGTGTTATCTCTTTGGCATTTGCTAACTTTACGGTAATGAAAGCATTGATGGATAGCATGTCCCAGTTTGGTAGCCTGGATAAGCAACAGATGGGATTGCTTTTGGAAAAAGCAAAGGAATCAACACTCAGCAAGGGAGCCTATTTTTCCGAAGCGGGAAAAATCGCCCGCCAGGTGGGCTTCCTATCAGCAGGGATCATCCGTTTTTTTTACCACGATGACAACGGACAAGAAGTAACCAGCTATTTTATGGCCGAGCGCAATTTTTTCGTGGATTTGAACAGCTTCAACAACCAGGTTCCGTCGTCAGGATACATTCAAGCCGTTACCGACTGCAAGCTGATCGTGTTTTCGCAACGTGATTGGCAAGGCCTTTCAACGACGATTGATGGTTGGGATAAAATCGTCCAACAAATCATTTCAAAAGCAATGCTCGAGAAAATCGATAAAATAAACCCCTTGCTTTCAGCGGACGCTACCACCCGGTATACAACATTTCTGGCCCAATATCCCATACTTACCAATCGCATTCCGCTCTCCTACCTGGCTTCATACTTAGGCATTACCCAATCATCGCTAAGCCGGATAAGGAAAAAAATACGCTGATTCACTTTTTGCCAAATGGCAAATGGTTTCCTGTTTTATGATGGCAACTTTGTGCCAGAATAAAGCCATGGAAGCATTGAACATCGTAATGACCGGCGGCACCTCCGGTTTTGGAGCGGTCACCGCAAAAGAATTGATAGACACGCCAGGGACGAGGGTATTCCTTGGGAACAGAAACAGGCAGGTACAGGGAGCGCAGCACATCCCGCTTGATTTGGCGTGTTTGGACAGCGTGCGTGCATTTGCCACGGAGGTAATGAAAAACCTCCAGGCTGAAAAGATCCAGGTACTTATTTGCAACGCCGGGATGAACCACCCGGATATCGATTCGAGAACCGTTGATGGCTTTGAGACGACCTTTGCCGTAAACCATCTGGCACATTTTTATTTGTTGCGCTTATTGATGCCTTGCCTGGATACGGATGCCCGGATCATCATGACCACGAGTGGCACACACGACCCCGCGGAAAATGCACTGTCAGCGCCACCCAAACACGCCAATGCGATTTGGCTGGCATACCCCGAACAGGACAACACATTGGACGGAAAGATGGCCGTCAATGCACAACGGGCGTATTCTTCCTCCAAATTATGCACCATGCTTACCGTGAGGCAGCTTGCTGGAATCGCCGGAACAAGCCAGAACAAATGGCAATGCATCGCCTATGACCCCGGCCCCACACCAGGCACGGGTTTACTCCAAAAAGGAACATTTTTCATGCGTTTGGCCTGGCAGGTTTTCACCATACCGTTTTTAAGAAGACGGGTACTCCCAAAATCAAACAGCATCCGGGACGCTGGTACCGCATTGGCCGATTTGGCTTTGGGTAAGACGACATTACCCGAGGGAAAAGTTTACATGGCTTTACGCGCGGGAAAGGCAACCTTTCCGCTGCCGTCCAGATTGGCACAGGACGACACCTTAAGGGAAGAACTTTGGGCGCAGAGCGAACAGCTGTTGGCTGATGCAAAATTTAAGCTTGCATAGGGGCAGGTTCACCATTGTTACCTGTATGAAGCCGGCGGGATCGTGCGCCTGAGCCACGAGGAGCGGGCCTGCACGGTAAACCACGCCGACTTTTGACTTACGGTTTCAGGCGTTGCGCCAGGATCGCGCGTACTTCCTCGGTAGATGGCGAAACGGCCAGTATCGAGCCGGTTTCGTCCACCAAAAATACCCCGCCGCCTGAATTGTCGAGCCCGTATTTCCTCCAGATGCCTTCGCTGTCGTTGATCTCGAGTAGATTGATCCATGGGTATTGGTCTTTTTGCGCGGCATTGATGCCAGCCTCCCCGTTTTTTTCACGGGCTACGCCGACCACCTCGAATCCAAGGTCCTTATACGCTTCATAGACGGGGATGAGCTCGATCCCTTTCCGGCGGCATGGTCCGCACCAAGACGCCCATAGGTTTATCAGCGCTATTTTGCCGCCGATGCGTTCGGAAAGGGTAACCGGGTTGCCTTCGAAATCCGGCGCGGTGAAATCGATGTACTTTCCACCCGCCTTGATCCGGTCCACGGATTCGAGGTAAGTCTCCACGGTCTCCGTATACGGATGTTCCGGATAACGGGGGCGATAATCCTTTTCAAAGCTGGCCAGCAGGTCCGGAAGCGCGACCGGTATCGGGTCGCTGTGCGGCGACCTTGCCATTTGCAGCAGCGAGAGCAATTCCCGATAGGTAACCAGTGATGTTCCTTCGATCACCTGTTCGGTTTTCCATTCCATCCATGCGATAAACCGCTCTCGGAATAGCTGTGTGATTTCAAGCGCTTCGGGGGTGAGGTGCTTTTGCGCTCGGTCCATCGCTTGTGCTATTTGCTGCAGACTGTCCCGGGTTTCGTCGTCCTCCGCGTGCCGGATCGCGTTTTGCAGTGCGGTCGCTTCCGCTGTGAGATACCGGTTTTCAGCGACCAGCTGCGTTTGCCTGTTTCCGAGGGAGTGGAGTTTGAACCGTTCCTCGATATTCCTGTCAAACGCTACCAATTCCTGGTTGAGTTTACCGCCCACCAACACGTTGTCGGGGAATCGGTCCCTAGGATACAGCGTAAAGCGTACCGTATCAGGCTCAGCGAAAAAAACAATCGGCATAAACGCTCCTTTTTCCAATTCATCCGTGAAAATGAGGGTGTAACTTTCCTGTCGATCCGCTTCGAACTCATGACGGAACTTGCCGTTTTCAATCGGGATGCTCGTACCGGATACCCGCGGATCGCCGTTTTCTTTTATCAAGGTCAACGCATTGCTATACGGTCTGTCAACGACTTCGCCCACCAATACGACGCGAAAAGGATCATCCTGCCCGATTGCGGGTAAGATGAAGGCAAAAAGGAATACGATAGCCGGAAGCGATTTGCTGATTTTGCACATATGACTGGTTTTAACCCATAATTATAGGAAATACTGCTGTATTTTTAGATTTCGCCCAGCGCGCAATGTTACATCCGTTTTCCGTAAATTTGGCATTTTGAAATGACGTGATGCGTAAGATAACCACCCTACTGTTATTGTTATGTTGCTTCGGCTCCATGGCGCAGCCTGCACACAAGCCAAAGGCCAACTATCCGTATCTGTTGTACCTGCCGGAAGGGTATGCAGACACGAACACGGATTTTCCGCTATTGATTTACCTCGGTGGCGGTTCGCAACGGGGCACGGACCTTGACAAACTGAAAAGCTACGGCGTTCCCCATGAGATGGAGCAGGGCAAGCGCCTGGATTTCATCGTGGTGGCCCCGCAGTGCCCAGCAGACCGTTATTGGACGAACGAAAATTGGTTCGACTCCCTGTACCATATCCTAACGACAACCTATCGGGTGGATACCAACCGGATCTACGTCACCGGAATCAGCATCGGTGGATACGGTACCTGGCAAGTCGCCATGGACCATCCGGACCGGATTGCCGCCATCGTACCGCTATGCGGAGGCGTGAACGAGCCCGAAATGGCCAACCTTCCGAAACTCAAGGGCGTCCCGGCGTGGACCTTGCACGGCACTTCGGACGATTTAATTCCGATCGGTGAGACCGAGCGCGTGGCCGATGCCTTGCGCGCTATGGGAGCGGATATTACGTTTACGAAACTGGAGGGCGAAGGGCACGGTATCCAATACCTGTACGGCGAAGATCGATTGTACGAATGGTTGCGGAAGCACCGCAAAGGAAGCCGGTAAGCGGCACGAACGCGCGCGGTGTTACGCCTTACTTGCAATAGATAGGAAACACGGTATACTATTCTGTAATTGATTGGTATCCTTCGGTCTATCACGCCTGTTATCGTGGGAATTCTCATAATCACACGAATGAAACAATGAATTAAACCAGTAATGCCTTTAGCTCTAGCCATAATGCAGGGTTGCTTTTCCAAAATACCGGGTCGACGGCGAGTACGCTTTGCAATAACCCCAAGTCATCGCCAATAAGGCAATGCAAAAAACAGTCTTTTCATCATTTACGTGTTTCCTTGTCAACGGGTACCACGATGCGTATCCTCCCCGGATTCCCTACCGTAACCGGAAACGTATAGGCTACCCTCACCGGCTTTCCATGCAAGGTCCCTGGCGTCCAGCGGGGGGATTTGCGAAACAGTCTTACCGCGGCCATGCCGGTTCCGTAGCCAATGTCTCTTACCGTCCTGATTCCCGACAGCTTGCCATCCGCCTCGACTATGAAGGTAATCTGGACTTTTCCTTTCACTCCCGCTTTCCTCGCCGCTTTCGGAACGCGGTAATTGGCGGCCACCCATCGCTGGAATGCCTTCATGCCACCTGGAGGCTCGGGATCCATCGTGCCCGACTGTCCGAAGATTGCATCGGAGCCGATTTTTCCGCTGCTGCTTGCAGGTTCCTGCGCAAGGGCAATGGTTGAAAGGGCCAGCCCGTTTACCAATGCCAGTGAAAAGAGGGTTTTATACATGACCGACGTGTTCTATCTTAAGTATCGATGCTCAGGAGGGAGTGATTCCACAGATCATGGTGATAAGTTCAGTAACAAAGCAATCGTTCCTTGAAATTCGGATAATTGGAATGATGAGCGTAATTGTTGCTTTCCCTCACCGGATTTTACCGATTTCTTATAGGGGTAGGTTTTTTTCCGCCAAGGAACGGTTCCCCACTTACAGGAAAAAAGTGTTTTCCACCAAGGAACGGTTCCCCGCTTACAGGAAAAAAGTTTTTTCCACCAAGGGACGGATTTCCGCAAACGAGGAAAAGCTTTCACCTGATGAGCTTACGCAATTGCCATCGGTACGCTAATAGACACAGCATTTCGTAATGGGTGTTTTTGCCATCTCGCTGCTTCAAGCCTCTTTCCACTTCTCCAACATTTCGCTCTCATTATCAGCTAATCGCTTTACCATGTTGTTTGTGGCAATTACAGCCACAAAACTCACGGAAATGTAGCATATATCAGCGAGTGCTGCCTCAATCAACATGTCTGGTGTTTTGGCGCTCAGGCCAAGTAATGAGCTGTATGTTCCAACCGCCCCTGCCAACCAATACAATATCCACCAAATCAGGACAACGAACTTAGTGGCCCTTGGACGGTATTGGGGAGCCTGTTCAGCAATCCTTGTTGCAGTCTTGGCTGCGATCTCTTTCGCGATCAGATAAGGGATGACGAAGCTGGCTATTGGTATGAAGAAACCCCAAACAGCCATAGATGGTCTATAGCGCAAATGAAACCCGGCGAGACGCATGTTGCAGTACACTTTGTAAAACCAGACCAAAAACAAAATGGTTGATATGATTGAGCTGAATAGAATTCCGGAAATGAAAATGATTTTCCGTTTTTCATTTTCGGCGATTTCACCTGCCGAAATACCCTTACCTATAATGAGCCTTTCTATCATGTCGATTTCGGCTAAATAGACAAAAACGCCGATTACAAAACAGCTATTTAGTAGCCAAAATGAACGTCTTACCCAGTTGGCAACATGGGTATTCGCTTTTAACGAAAGCGGGTTTGCCGCCGGTGTGCTGTTCTCCATCAGCATTTGGTTATCGTTCTTTGATATTTGTTAACGTTAGCGAATATTATCGTTTGGATGCGGCCAATGCTGCGGATCGTAAGTGGTTCCGTATTCTGGTTTACCGAATGCCATATGAAGATTAATGCTCATGTGTTTGCCCAATACGAATTCCATCACCACAATCGACTAATCCCGCATAAAGATAGCCAAACGCGAGATCCAAAAGAAATATCTTTCACGGATATCACGGAATGTCCGTAAGTTAGCGTTTATATGGAAAAGCCCGATCAGGTGCTGGTTTTGGAGCATCAACTTATTAAGCTGTACAACGAATCCGATTATCGTCTCGATTCTTCGGACAACCTTCGTTCATACGCTGAGGCGTACTTGAGTGATGATGGCGTATGTTCTTCCTTGATCGGTGTTGAAGTCATGCAGGAAGATGTTATCACGGCCAGCTGCCTGATCGGGGCGACGGGAGGCGGAACCGGGGTTCATCCCGATGCGGCCTTGATCAGTTATGGCGGATTAGTCGTCTGCTGCGCGGCTACGGTGTTCAAGCTTTCGCTCCCGAATCTGGATCTTGCGTGGCGTACCGCCGCCGATAGCGCGACTTGTTTTGGTATATATTACCTGGATGATGATTATATCGTTCACGGAGAGTTTTCCATCACACGGCTGGACAGGGACGGAAAGATCGTCTGGCAACGTGAAGGCAGGGATATTTGGACGACATACGACGGAAGGCATGCATTCGAGGTACATCACGAATATATCCTGGCCACGGATTGGGGCTATCATACGTACAAGTACAGTTTCGACGGGGAGTTGCTCGAGGAATACAAGATCGAACATCAGGCCGCCGAGAAAGCCATTCCCGACAAAAAGTGGTGGGAGTTCTGGAAATCCTAGCTTTCGGTCGCGGCGTCATCCGTGTTTTCCCGATTCATCGTTCGTTGGTTGAATAGCGTTGCGCTGTCTGCACCCATAGTAATCGCGTAGATCCCCAAGGATGCTTTCGGGCAGGTTTTGATTTTCAGAATGCTTCAGTTTCTTGATGCAATATAGGAATAGGCGTTCAGTTGGTCCGTTGTGAGTCCGTTAACGGGACGCTGCCTCAGTAGCTTCAGCAGCTGGGCAAACTCAGCCAAATAGATTCGCACGGTACGCGGGGAATAGGCTCGCTTTCAAATCCATACCCGATTTCTTTCGGCTCCATTCCCAACCTATTCCGGTTTATTGTGGCATCCGGGAGGTGCCAGCATCTATGTGTACGCGACCATTTGGCACCGGCAAATTCTTTCTTGAATACCCGAAGCCGTTCGGGATCAAATGCAAATTCGCAGAATATGACGTCTTGACCACGACGTACACCAATCCTGCAGCTTACAACTGATGTTGCACTCACCATATTAATACGACAAGTAATTGACGAAATCACTGAGTACTTTTCAATACTCAAAAAACGAAATGAATTACTTGGATAAGTTTCTATTTATCAAACTATTGATTGGCATTTGAAGTTTTGTAAGTAAATATATTATATTCGTCAATAATTATGTTGGCGGTAATTTTAACACGACACAGCAAGGCAATGGGAATACTTGACATTTTTAGAAAACAAAATAATGACAACAGTCCGAAGACTGCCGAGCAGCGAAAAAAGGAAACTGAAAAACTGTTGCGGTCGTTGAACATTCCATACATTGACCATTTACCGTTGATAGAAGAAGAAAGTGAAGTTAAAATCAGGACGGCACAAGAAGTAACTGAACGAATTTTAATTTTGGTTTACTTAGCTTACGTTGCTGAAGTTCCTGACGAGAGAGAAAATGTAATTGACTTTTTAAAAGCTAATTTACTTTGGGACAAAGTTTCACCAGACGAAAAAGAATTGTTTCAAAAAGACGAATTGACAGACCAAGAAGCTGTTAATATTTCTTGGCGTTCCGAAGCTGTTTGGTTGTTACTTTGGACAATCAACAAAGTTGACAAGTTGGAATTGCCGACAGAACAAGTTGAAATCACTGAAATTGTATCACGACTTCCTAAATTTCTTACTGACCCAGCAGAATTTATTGAAGCCGCTAATATTAGACCGACAACAGAAATACTCGATATTTCAGACTTAACATACCGGCTTCATTGGGCGACAAGAAACGCTGACTTGAACAAGCAGACAATGTCTGCGAATTTGAGTTCAAGCGTTGTAGTTGAAAGACACTATGCGATAAATTGGGTAACATATTACGCTGACGAATGGGACGAAGTAACAACAGACACATAAAAAACTACAGCTAACAAGGGTTTTGCGTCAGGCGGGCTGGCGTGCAAAATTGAAGCTTAGTGCTTCTAAATGCCGCCCGAATGCAAAGCCCGAAAACGTTACCAGCAATTTTATGACGACAAAGAAACTTGAAATACCACCAACATTAAGAACGCCAAATTTGGACGAAGTACCAAATAGGACAGCTATTGTAGCTGCTATTGAAAAAAGTCGTAATGCTAACATTGTACAAGGTTTCATAATCAAAAACAACGACACCAAAGAACTGCCATTCAAATTTTATGCAGAAATCAATGTAAACAATTCTGAACTCTGGAATTTATTCAAAGCGTTGACACTTCATTTGCCAGACGAAATAAGTTTAATTTTCAATCACGCAGACAATGAGGCAATATTTGGTAACTATCAAGACAAATACGCTGTAATCAATAAACTTTCAAATTTTACAACCGAATTATCGCAAGACTGTTTTTTGGAGTTTGGCGTAATTCATCAAACAGACGACTTTTTAGAAGAAGTTTTTGTCGACTGCACAAAATACATCAAGTATTGGGGGATGGACGAGCTTGAATTTAGAAAAGTAATGAATGAGTTTCAAATTTTAGAAGTTCCCGACTTAAATTTTATAGATGAGTTTCCAAAAGTTAGAGAAGCGTTAAGGTTGCACGCTGACAACATCATAGAAACAGATGAACTAATAGAAACATTGAAAAGAGAATTTACTTAAAAACGGCAGGTAACAATCGGTTTTGCAATAGTGCGGCTGACAGTCATAGGCTCAATTTCAGTAATTCTATTTAACTTTACTACAAAACTCAACTGACGGTTCGCTATTGCCGCACCATCGCAAAGCCGCCGGACGGTTAGCGGTCAGCTCAAAAGACCACGTAACCAATCAAGAAAACGGAATAAATGAAATTTGACTTTATTAAACCGACACTAATTTTTGCAATCGTTGGAATTTTTATTCCAGGTTTTACGGCAATCGGACTTTTAGGACTTCAAATACTTTTAGGTAAAATTGGTGTTGAATGTTCTTCCGCTTGGACAATTATCTGGACAACCACAATTATTGCTGGACTTATTTTACCACTTTTGTTTTACCGACACATAAATCGCTTGACAATTGATAGGTTACGATCACTAAAAATACGACTAACATTTTTCAATTTATTAGAATATATTTCGATTCAATCAAGCTTGACACCTTTGTTTACTAATGGGCAAACATTATGTTATGGAAGTGGAGGACAAAATGGACTTGAATTAGTATTCACGGCTTGGCTGGCTTTACCAATTTTGATAATAATTAGTTTCATATTTAATCGGAAATTTAAGCAACTCAAATTTGAGACAAAACATTGAAAGGCGAGAAAGCCGAACCGCTAACATCGTATTGCCAAATGCGGGTCCGAACGACTTCGTGTCAACGGAAGTACAAAATTTAACTTTCGTTACTCGTATCAGCATTAGTGCTAAAAATCCCGCCACTTGGCCAATACGCAGCCCGTTGTGCGGCACTTTAACGAAACGCCCTACCGATGACGACAAAACGATATGACATATTTCTTGATGGCAAAATAATCGGGACGACTGAACTTGAAAAAGCAGACGCTGCAATGGGCGTTGTTTTTGGTAATGTAACATTTGACAACATTGTTTCAGGCTATGATTTTTTAAAGACCTATTGCTTGGCAAACAATATTGAAATCATTACCGACTATCCAGACGACAAACTTATTGCGACAACCAACATTCCGAACTTGAAAGTGATTAATCCGAACGGAATTGAAATTAAAGGACAGGGAGCAAACATTGAGGGAATGGACAGCGATGTTTTTGAGGTTATAATTTTCGGTGTACCGTACCCACTCTTTGAAGAAGAGTTTCCACATCACGTAAAAGCATATAATGACCAATTCAAAGAAAACTAATGAGGATAGACAAGATTTTAGAAATTGGTATTGACGATAAAGAGCGACTTTTTATTAAGCCAGATAAAGAACGCTTTACTTTGATTTATAGAACGGCAACAGAGGTTCATTGGGACAACAACGGACTTTTTCTTTATTCGCCAAAACCAAGAGAGTGGACATATTTTGATTGGTTCAAACAAATCACAGGTGTGACAGAAAAGGAATGTAACTGCAAACTTATTTTGACTGACCAAACTTTGTGGACAAACATTTCAGACGAACTAAGACAACAAATTTCGTTCTTCGTATGAGCGACATGACTAAAAATCCCGCCCATCGCCAATACGTGGCCCGTTGGTGGCAACTCTAAAAGAACGAACGTGAAAATATTCAGCTTTTTAAAGCGACAACAAAAAACTGACTTCTCACCTGAGCAGACTATTAGACATTTAGTTGAGTATATGCCAGAATTTTACAAGACACATCAACAATATATTGACTGTCTTGAATATTTAGAACATAGAGAATGGGAACTTGCACTTGATAGTTTAATAGAACTTGCGGCGGAAACAGGACATTATTTTTCCGAAGGCTTTTGGCTTGGACTCGCAGACGCTGCCGACAAAATGGATTTAACTGACAAAGCCAACTATTGCAGAAAGCAAATCAAACGAAACGAAAAAGATATAAAATCAAAGACACCATTTGGTTGGACAACTATAAAATTTGACGACACACATTTTCAACATCACATTTCGGGCAAACTAAAGGAAGATTGGGCGACCGAAAGACGTAGAAAAGATAAAGTTCAAGAATTGCTGACGAAAGAAGGTGTGCATTTAAAATCACACGGACGAAGGGGAATTTTATACATTACAAACAATGGAAAAATTGCCGAAGTTGAATTTGAATTGGGAATGAATGGACTTATCCTTTATTTCAATAATTTGACAAGTTGGTCATTACCGACAAAGCAAACACTTACGGCTGACGAGAAACAGAAAATAAAATTTGATATTAATAACTGGGCGACAAAGACAAAAACCGCAATTGAATTTGATGACTGAAAGAAGGGCAGCCATGAAAAGAAAAACAACACAGCTAACAAGCTCCGCGATATCCAGTCGCCAGTTACACTACCCCGACAACCCCAAATCTCCGCTATTTTTGAATTTATAGGTAATTTACTAATGATGTATATGCTGTTTTACGATTCTTATTCTTTTACTGGTCGCCTTTTCTTAGTCAACTTTTGGATGTCTACATTAAGACCATTAGCTAATTCCAATAAAGTTGAGAACCTTGGATACTACGGTTCGAATTGTGCCAGCGATTTCGGTCGGACGATGCCAGCGATTTCGGTTCAAATGATGCCATTTTAGTTTGATATTGCAGGTTGCCATCACGGTTCGAATGGTGCCACTATCGAGCGAAGGTATCGTTGCCGGGAAAGCCTGTAGCGGGGCGATTACGTTTCGTTTTGTGCCACTTCAAAGGATCAAAGATTACCTTGTCGCCAAAAAAGAATACAGCGACATGGCCAACATACTTGATCCGATGGACCTGAAACAAATAATCACATCCGTATTGGGGATTTCCCGCAACACGGTAAACACCTACATGCAACTGTTCGCTGCGAGTGACTATTCACTCGAGGAACTCCTGGGCTTCGACAACGCGGCGCTGGACGGCTCTTCGTGCCCGCCCTGTCAGTGGCGGCCAAGGAATACTTCGATTACGAGGACTTCATTTTCAACGAGGACCAATGGATGATGGAGGTGGCCTTTCCCCTATTCGACGAGATTTCCAACCGGTACGGGGAATGCTCGGTCGACCTGGTTTCCTTCGACTGCGACCTCAACGACCTGGAGACCGTGCTGGCTTTCGTGAAGAAGGAGGAAGGCTGTTACCTGGCGGACATGGACAACCTCGTCGGAGCCTTTTCGGCGGTCAACTACGAATTGGACGGCTTCGAGGAGCAGGTGTCGGGTTTCGATGAAAGCCTGGTACAGAAATCCTAGGCATCTTATGCCAATGCAATGCGAATGGCCATCCCTATCGGGTGGCTGTATACCGCCCCATGTAGGAGGCAGATCCAGGGGTTTGTCCGGCAGCGTGATGCGGTAGCCCGCGTAGTGCCGGGCGACCGATGGATGGCCATGAGTTTCCCATGGAGTTCGACGCAAGGGCTTCCATCCCTTTGCAGGGTGAAGTAATCGTAGAAGGGTATGAACTGTCCGAATACGGACAACAGGTGTCCGAATACGAACACCCAACAAAGTCATATATTTTCAATAAACTGATTGTGAGCATCTTGCCTTTTTGGTAACTCTATTGAGGATATTTAACCGTTGAACAATAACCATTTAAGGTCCATTTGAAAATCAAAGGTTTCCTCGACACAGACGAAGTCCATAAGTCGAAGACCGCCAATAGCACATGACAATGATTAAAAACCATCTCAAAATCGCCTGGCGTAACCTGCAGAGAAACCGGATGTTTTCCATCATCAACATCACCGGGCTTGCACTCGGTTTGTCGACCGCGCTGTTCATCGCCCTTTGGATCGGCGACGAGTTTACGTTCGATACCTACCATACGCATCAAGGCCGCATTGCGCAGGTGATGGATACCCAGACCATCAATGGCGAAAGCTTCACCAGTGACGCAATTGCCATCCCGGTGGCCGATGCCTTAAGAGAAAGGTTCGGCGACGATTTCAGCCGTATTGCCCTGGCGGTGCCCAGCTTTACCCATATTGTGGCCCACGGGGACAAAAAGCTCTCTGCCGACGGGATGTGGGTGCAGGCTGACCTGCCACACATGCTTACCCTCGACATGGTTTATGGAAGTCGGGATGGGCTACGGGATCCCTCGGCGGCCTTGCTTACCCAGTCGCTGGCCAACGCGTTGTTCGGCAAGGGGGATCCGACCGGCAGGACGTTCCGTCTGGACAACATGGCCGATATGCAAGTGGCCGGTGTATTTGCCGACCTTCCCCAAAACACCACCTTTTCGGAAACCCCGCTTTTCCTGCCGTGGGACAAGGCCATGGGCATGTTCCAATGGATGCGTGAGGCCGGCCAGGACTGGGACAACCGGGGCTGGAATCTCTTCGTGGAACTTGAAGGACAGGTCCGGATCGAGCAGGTGAATGAGAAGATCAAGGATATCGCCAAACCGCACGTGAAAGGCGGGGACGAGGAACTATCGCTCCATCCCATGGCGAAATGGCGCCTGTACAGTGAGTTCCAGAACGGGGAGGCTACCCACGGCCGTATCGACATGGTATACCGTTTCGGTGTCATCGGCCTATTCGTCCTGTGCCTGGCCTGCATCAATTTCATGAACCTTTCCACCGCCAAGAGCGAAAAGCGGATAAAGGAAGTCGGTGTGCTCAAAACCATGGGCTCGAGCCGCAGCCAACTGGCCGGGCAATTTTTGGTTGAAGCGGTGCTGGTCGCATTTCTGGCGCTCCTGCTCACGGTTGTTATCGTATTTTCATTACTTCCGGTTTTCAACCAGTTGACGGCAAAGCAGCTGAACCTACCCGTTGCCTCCCCCTATTTCTGGACGTTGCTCATGGGCGTTACCTTCCTTACAGGCCTGCTTTCCGGCAGCTATCCAGCCTGCTATCTTTCCACGTTCAGCCCCATCACCGCACTGAAAGGGGCGTTCAAACCCGGGCATGTCGCCATGTGGGTCCGTAGGGGGCTTGTGGTGGGCCAGTTCACGGTTTCCATTGCCCTGATGGCGGCATTTGTGGTCGTGGACAGACAGGTACAGCATGCCAAGAACCGTCCGGTGGGGTACCGTCCGGAAAGCTTGATTACCATTGGTATGAATACCCCGGAACTGTATGGCGTCGCCTACGATGTGCTGCGCGATGAACTCCTGCAAACCGGCGTGGTGAGTGACATGGCGCTGTCGTCTACGCGGTCAACGGAACGCCCCGTGGGCAATTCGGATTTCGATTGGGCAGGCAAGGATCCTGGACTGGTACCGTTGATGGGTATCGTGGGCGTGACCCACGATTTCGGCAGCACATTGGGATGGCAGGTCAGCGCAGGCCGCGACTTTTCACGTGCGTTCCCTTCGGATACGGGATCGGTCGTCTTGAACGAAGTCGCGGCGAAACTGACCGGCTTTGCGAATCCCGTGGGCCAAACCATCCGGTTTTATGGGAAGGAGCATACCATCATCGGTGTCGTGGACAACATGGTCATGGAATCGCCCTACCAATCCATACAGCCTACCGTCTTCACATTGGGATACGACTGGCTCAATGCGATCACGGTACGCCTGGATTCCGCAACGCCACTAAGCACGGCGTTAGCGGAAATCGAAGGGGTATTCAGGCAAATCAATCCCGGCGCGCCCTTTGAATACGCATTCACGAACGGAGAATACGCACAGAAGTTTGTGGAAGAAGAACGGGCCGCGAAGCTGTTTAGCATATTCGCCTTGCTCGCCATCTCCATCGCGTGCCTGGGCGTGTTCGGGCTCGCCGCTTTCATGGCCGAGCAGCGCACCAAGGAAATCGGCATCCGCAAGGTGCTCGGAGCGTCCGTGTCGAACATTGTGGGCCTGCTTTCCAAGGATTTTGTGAAGCTGGTGCTTGTAGCCGTGATTATTGCGTCTCCAATTGCTTGGTGGGCGACGGACCATTGGCTACAAGGCTTTGCTTACCGTATAGACCTTCAGTGGTGGATGTTTGCCTTAGCGGGATTCTCTGCGCTGGTGATTGCTATGCTCACCGTAAGTGGGATGGCTATCAAAGCCGCTACAGCTAATCCGGTGGAATCGCTTCAGGAAGAATAGTTGCCCAGCAATTGGTAAGACCCTTGTTTTCTTGTCAATCAACCGTTTCAATTCCTCGTTTGCACGCTTCACGCGTTCCTTGGATTGCCTTGCCGCTTGCTCTGCCTTCCTGATGGCAAGCAACCGTTCTTCTTCCCGCTTTACCCATGCCCTGTGTTTCTTGGGGTTGCGTAATTAATGTCGCTATCTTGCAGAGCGCAGTTTTGCATAACGCCTCACTCCACGTCTTTCAGGATTATTGTCTATTTCGCAGATATGGGGCCATTGTTTTCGGTCGACGCTGGTTCTTCCCCACTTTTGGTGGTGATACCATCATATACATGGCCACTAGCCGTTATAACCTGAATGAATGCATCGCAACTCGTTTTCTCGGACGGGGATCCTTTCAAGGTCATATCGGTCGATAACCTTCAGTGCGAACTGAACATCTATGTGCAGAGCACAAGCTGTTCTGGCATCTGTCCGAATTACTGTATCCCGTCAAGGAAAGTGCATAGCTACTCATCCGGGTAGTGTACGTCAACTGAGTCATCTGGATCAACCTAAAAGCTGTTTTTTATGCAGTCGTAGCCTTCGCCCGATAGCAGGTGGGTGAAATGATTTATGATATAAGACGCCGTTTCTTTATCCATGACCATGTACTTTCCAATCACATCACTCATAAATCCGTCCCATCTCCAGCAGCTCGCCAAGTGTTTGCCAACTCACCTTGAATTCACCGTCTTCATCGGCCTGGCTATTCAGCATGCAGCTCGCCCCGCACTCCAGGTTCGTCATCGGGTCAAAATTGTACCAAAGGTTTCCCGTTTCGGATTCCACGCCGAAATACCGCATGTCATTATCCAATTGCTTGCCTTTCATTTTATGGAGTTCAGCGATCTGGAATTGTAACACGGCAATGGCGTAGTCGATTCCGCTTCTGTTTGACACGACCGATTTGTCAAATGGCGGATCGATTTCAGGATTTGTGAATTTCTTACTCATCACATTTTCATCGGGAGCAGTTTTTATGCTTAGCCATCCGGGATTGAATGCTTCTGGATTGGCTCCGAATGCCTCCTGTAGCAACTTTAACAGCGAGTCCGCATTTAGGTTTTGTGCGTTATCCTGCTTAACCAGCCTTAAAAGGGCTAGTAAATAGGTTTCTAGATCCCTGTTCTGATAATGGTTACGAAGGTCGTGGATTTGTTCGTGGAATGTTTTGTATGTCATTTGGTTTTTACTAGTAGGTGGTTTCGAACATGCCATTCACTGCCGCGGTTTTCATCCATTCGGCACCGTATGCGGCCCTGTATACGGCATCCACTTAATTCCGCAGGGCGATTTCGAAGCATAGCGTCATCGATTTTTCGTTATTTCAATCCGTAGTTTTATCTTTGTGTAAGATTATTCCCGGTAGCCCCTGAAGCAATTCAAGCTATCGGGTTTCGTTTTTTATAGCCTTTGTTTCCGTTTTCACGTTTCTTTCCGGTTCTATTCGGTTTGGTAAATATCTACAAACCGCAGCGAAAAGCCAAAAAATTAGTATAAATGTTTTCGGTTGTTGGCTAGGCATCCAACCCTGGTCAGGAGAATGACATTGCTACGCTTCGAACACCGGCCAACAGGCGTCTTACGGAGCCCAGGAAGCGTATCCCGATGACGCGTTGTGATACTATGGGAATCCATTGCAACACGCCTGTAAGCCTGCGTGATGTTCCTTTGTGTTTCAGGAGTACCCCTTTGGTGCCAAGGAATGTTACGGAGCGTTCGCGTAGTATGCTTCGAACGCGCTGCGGTACTCCTTGAATCGCAAGCGTATCGCGAAGCGATTTAGGAAGACTACGGTGGGTTTCATGGATACACCGAAGGAGTCGAGTACCGCTGAATCTACGCGCAGAAGTACTACGGAACCCCAATGCAGTACTACGGGAATGCAGGATAGTATCCCTAAGCAGCCATGTAATCATCCTATGCGTCAGAAGTGTCCTCTTGAGTGTCTATGTGATACGCTTCAGCGTCTATCGTGTAATCCTGCGCATTGGAGGAGTGCTCCTCCGCGTTAAAGCATATTCCTAAAGTGCCAAGGTATACTCCTGCGCGGCGGGGGAGTGTGCCTCCCGCCTTGAAGCATCTGCCTGAACCCCGCAGTCGTTCTGTTCTGGCCCTGAGGTACATGCTTGAGGGGTGGCATCGTATGCCTCCATAGCTAAAGCATAGTCTTTAGCGCTGAAGTGCTTTGCTTCGCCTGTTAAGGCGTCTGCCTTAGCTGGTGAGTTAGGTGTTTACAAAACTCATTAATGGTTCCCTCCATATACCCGTGTAGGTAATAGCAGCTGTCAGGAATCCCTTCCGTTGTAAGCCGTGTGTGTAATTCAGATAGGGGCATGCAGGTGTTATTTTGCGGGTGCTCCCCGGAGTAACTAAAACTCCACCAACCCAAGCTCTTCCAGCCTGATCGCCATTGCTTCTACCGATACGTTGAATAATTCGGCTAAAGGGGTAAATGCGAGGTTGGAATAAGATTTAGCCGTGGCTAATTTACGGCTTAACCCCCTCAAGTCTTTGCTTTGCGACCTTAATTTGCTAGGGTTGTCTTGAATCAAATTAAATGCGGTATTCTGTTCAATAACAAACTTGCTTGTCGAAAAATATTCTTGGAATACTTCGAGTACCTGCTTTTGTGGCATCAGGAAATACTTGGCAAATTTATCGGCCTGATGCTCTTCTGGAGCTTTTTTGCCCATTCGGTTAACGCCGTCTAATGGTAAATCACGATGTAATACAGCTTGGTTATGTAGCATGGCATGACCCAACTCGTGGGCGGCGGTGAAGCGTTGTGTCTGTTCGGGTATTTTGTTGGATATCAATACTGTTTTAGCCATCTGGTCTATTTCTCCAGCCACTTCAGAAAGTCCTGCAGAAGTACTATTCAATCCGAGGTTACCGGATTTGTAAAAGTTATAGCCCAGCAAGGTTTTGAAAATGATATCCGGCTTAAGGATTTCAATCGGATCTGTTGGAATATTCTTTTTCCATATTTTCTGGCGATGCTTCCAAGCTAATAACTGTAATTGCGTCGCATAGTCTTCTATGTCAACGTCGGAAATATTTTTCGTTCCTTTAGACTCTGAGATCAGTCGATTGACATCTTTGTATAAGTCGGCGTTTTCCTTGACTGCGGATGCTAAGATGTCGATTTTTGAAGTTGCAATCGAATTCAGTTTTTCATAGATTGTTCTTAGTTCGTCTGCCTTTGTTTTTACGTTTTCGATCCAGTCGTATTGGTCACTTCCGTATTGCAGTAGGTTTAACTGGACGATTGATAAACAGCCTCCGACAGCAGCGACAGCACCACTTAGCCCAACCTGTGTATCACCTCTGGCACCTTGAAAACCATTGTCAAATATGAAAGCCGCCATGCCAGCCAGTTCGATGTTCAAATCAGCGATTCTAAGTGGAAGTTCAATGGCGATCTTGAGGTCATCCAGCGCTTGGCGGGCTAAGAGACTTTTTCTTTTTGGGTCTTTTTCTTCATCACGCTCTTTTCGTGACGCGATGGCTTTACCGAATTGTATAGAATCCTCTTGGAATAACCCGGTTAATTCAGGAAGAATACGATCCCGAATTTCGGTGTTCATTTTTAAAAGTTTAGGTAAGGAGCTTCTGTATGTGTTTCTTCTCTTTTCCTCATTAGTCAGGCTGATAACGGTGACCAACAATTCTGCTGAAAGCATTCCTTGGAAAGCGGCGGCGCTTCCAGAACCGGGCTTATGGTTGCCAGCTCCGAATTTAGTCAGCAGTTTTTCGGTAGAGAGTTTGAGTAAATTATGCTCCATTGCCTTTAAGCTTAATCGTAAATGTCAAATATAATGATATTTTTAATAAACAGCTAAAAGTTAGGAGTTTGTGTGGGTGCTTTTCTGAATTAGTCTTATAAAGGGACATCAGCAACACGGCCGATGTCCCTTCAATCCATCCATGTCCTCATCATCCTATCCTTTGGGTGGATGGGGGTCATTGCCGTAACTATCACGGTCACGGATTTGGCCATTTGGCCGATGGATGAACAATTCGGATTGCTGGTTTCTTGCAATTCCTCTGGCTATGTTGATAGCCTCCCGTTGGGTAGAAGTTGTTGCTGTTACGCGGCTGTTCCCCGCACCACGTACCGCCCAACTCCCGTTGTGCGGCACCACATGTTGGTTCTTTGACATGTTTCTGTAATTTGATAAATAAATAATTCACTACTTCTTCTTGGTGACCGTCTGTTTATAAGTCGTCTTCGGGTTGCTCTTCACTCTCGAGCTCTTTACAAACCGGCCGGTGATTGCACTTTTATTCACTGTCGTCTTTATTGTTCTTGCCATCGTTAATACCTCCTTTCGTTTTTAACTTATTAGTTTAATAAGTTTTTGTTGAATGCACGCATGAGTCAACTAATAAGTGTAAAAGTAATGACAAATATTTCATAATTCAACTTATTCGTTGTATATTTGTGCTCACATAAAGCATGTAAGACACCTATCGATTTGTGGCAGTGAGGATTAGGAATTTTTAAAATGTGGAAAACTTATTACGGATAAGTTGTTTCTTTACGAAGAGATGGGGAAATGTTCGATGTATTCATTTAATTCCGTATTGCCGTGGCGACAAAAGACGACGTTTCCCATTTTCTACAGGAGTTCTTTATCAAGTACCGGGTGTTTGGTATCATTTTCAGGGACGGCAGGCCCAAGAATGCGCAGACGCTGTTGGATTTGGATATCACACCCATCGGACGACGTGAAATCGTCGAATCCCTTACGGCTCCTGATTACAGCGAAGGACCGCTGGACGATAGGCTATATGGCATTGCCAGCATGTGGGTATTCGGCAAGAAATATAGGAACAACGAGTTGTACATCAAAATATCAATGGGGACATCAAGCAATCCGGTCATCTGCATCTCATTTCATCCGGCGGAGCACCCCATCAATTATCCTTTCAAAAAGGAAAAAACATGAACAGTCCAATCACAGGCAAGAAAATGAAATTGGTCCGCGAAGCGGACACCCTCACGTTCCGCAAGGAAACGTTTAACATCGTGTACCATTATTATTTATGTAAAGACAGCGGCGAGCGGTTTACCGACGAGCAATTGGATACGCTTAATACGGTACAGGCCACCAACCAATACCGGGAGAAATATGGCATCCCGTTTCCGGAGGAAATCCGGCAGATCCGGGAGAGGTATGGCGTATCGGCCAGCAAGATGTCGGAGGTATTGGGGATGGGGGCCAACACGTACCGGCTATACGAATCCGGCGAGATGCCCACCGTGGCCAATGGTCGGCTCATCCTGTCGGTCAGTAACCCGGAGGAATTCATCAAGCAGGTGGAGGCGAGCGCGCATTTCCTCACCGAGCGAGAAGTGGTCAGGTTCATCGAGAAAGCCCAGTCGCTGATTGCCAGGCGGGACAGGGATGCTCACGGTTCGGAACCCATGCCGATCAGCCTTCGGGATTACCCGCCCACTTCGCTCAATGGGTACCGGCGGTTGAGCCTGCCGCGCATAGCCAATGTCCTGGCGTATTTCGAGCACCATATCGGCGACCTGTACAAGACCAAGCTCAACAAGCTGCTGTTCTATGCGGACTTCCTCGCATATAAGCAACACGGATATTCCATCACCGGTTTGCCGTACCGTGCCATTCCTTATGGGCCGGTACCGGCCGAATACGGTCGGCTGTTCCTCCGGCTGCAGGACGACGGGCAGGTCTCGGTCGAAGAGCGCAACGGGAAGGAGGACCAGTATTCGGAAGTGTACCATCCCAGAGTATCATTTGACGGGGAAACGTTTTCCAGGGACGAACTATGTGTCCTGGAAACCGTCGCCCAATCGTTCAGTGGTAAGGATACCGGCGAAATCGTGCGCCTGAGCCATGAGGAACTGGCTTGGAAGGAAAACGAAGCCGACCGGCAGCTTATCGATTACCAGCGGTATGCATTCGGGGTGGGGGATGGAATCGTTTGACGGATTGATCGTGTGGCTGTTTTCGGGATATTTACAGTTGCACTTGATTCCGTTTCGAGTTCCAATAGCGATGTTCCGGAAGGAACATATGGAGATTTTTTTGCAAGTTACAACCCCGTCCCAATCTTCCATGAACGCTGCGTTCCCTGAAGGAAAACCTATTTTCGTATTTGGTGATGTAATAGATCTTAACAATTTCGAGAGAAGAATTGGCTCCCCTCTCTTGGAATTAAATACCAAGGCGCATGTTTCCATATCGGTTCGGGTTACTGGTCTCGTGCGGTTTTGACTATTAGTTTCGTAATTTGTCAAAATGAAATGCGATAATTTCGAAATGAACCTTCTTTTCTTTGTCGGCAGGTAGGTGAAACTGATAGCTGAAAGATGTCTCACCACGTTGGCCTGCTACAGATAAAAAATAAGGATGCTTTAACGCTTCTTCCTTTATGATATTGACAATATTGGTAAAATCTTTGTTTCTTACAAATAGCAGTAAGGCTACCTTAGAATCACGCCAAGTTAAATACCTGTCGAAAAGTTGAGAGATACCCTTATGGAATTCTGCCGCCCCGTGCCACAACTTGCACTCTGCTACAAAAAGATTGGTGCCGTCATTGGCATACTTAAGTATTATATCGGTTTTGCCACCCCTGTTAAATGTTTCTCCTGTAGCCGTAGTTGCATCATATCGGGTCTCTAGAATTAGAAGGAACTGGTCCCGGATGCTTTCTTCATCTCTACCTTGATAAATGGAAGGTTTTTTTTCCATACTTTTCCCAAAATCATAGATGACTTTTAGAATATCTGTATACATTTCATTGGCCATCATCGGTTCAGACGAAAACTCCGCCTTCGTTGATAAGGTTGGCTGAGGAACGACTTTTTTCTTGATGGTTGGTGTTGAAAACACTGAGGAAGTGTCTTGGTTTACTTTGACGTTAATTGCAGCAAAGAAAGAGTTCTCTTTCAAGAACTCATCTTTTTGCTTATGAAACAGCCTGTTGGTGAGACCGGAAAGAGCTTCGTTCCAGATGATTGCATCTTTGTTTGCATTTTCGAGGTTTGAAAATGCCTTTCGCTGATAGTTTGACTTAATTCTGTCGAACTCTTTGGGGTCCTTATGTGACACTTTGAAACTAAAAGATATCGAACCACTATTTTCATTCACATATATTTTAGTTGATGTCATTTTACGGGTGCTCGGCTGAACTTTAAACAAAATTGCGGAACCAACGAAGCTATATTTAGCAGTGAACGTGTACACATCAGTCTGGTGCTTTTCCCCCCACATTCTGTCTTCTATCCACTCCTTGCTTACAGTCGGCTCTTCGATTGATTCACTGTCGTAATCAATTTTTAAGGGATCGAGAGTGTATTTTTGTATCAGATACTTTTTATAATCGTCTTCCTCAACACCAAGGATATAAGCTTTACCTCGCCCTTCTATCTCATTTTTAATCTCTTTTGCCAGTTGATTTGTGAAATCATAACTGCTGATTTCGTTGAACGATTCAATGCTAGTTGTTCGGCCAAATGTTCCCATTATCATAGAGTTAAGGTAAAAAGTATTTGTTTGCCACTTTCTTTTTGCGTTAATTTATCGGTCATTCCGGCCTCGCCCATACCCTTATCTCCTACACCGCGCCTCCGCCCAAAAAACTCCTTCCCCTTTCGTTTATCACGTAGGCCTGGTTGGGGTCGTTCGCTGCGGCCATGGTATTCGTTACCAGGTTGTCATTCCTAAGTGGTTTTAAGTAATCGTCCCGATAACGTTCCTTGCTTTGGTATCCGAGCAATGCGGCAAGTTCTTCCAAGGAAATCGGCTGTAAGGTCAGTAGCAGGGTAGATAGTAATACCCGCCCCCTTCGTTTGAGCAACTCCCCACTTTTTTCTTCCCAGCTCCCCACCTTTTTTAAAGACTCCGTGTTCAATTGCTTGTTTGTCAGGAATCTGGTATTTGGTAGGTTCACACTTTTTTCGTGCCAACTTCCCACCAATCGGGTGGCCAGTTCGTCGAAGTCTTGGATATCCTTTAATCCCAAATCCAATGGCAGCCCTTTTAGGACGGCTATGTGTCCCGGTGTAAGTTGCTCTTCCGTGAGCTGGCTCAGGTGCAGGTAAAGCATGTACTTTTCCTCCACTTTAAGGCGTTGCATCGGGATGACGCTCCTGAATGGTTCGCCCTCGATGAATGAGGGGTGCGCGCCGCCTGCATAAGCCATCACGTACTTGTTCATGTTCTTGATGCCGGATCCGATCTCATCCGCCCACCCCAGGATATTGAAGAAAGCCCTGATGTTCGGGTTTTTGGGTTCGGCTTCGAATACGTTCAGGTCCAAGGGGCCACTGAACCGGGCACGGTTGGGGTTTGCGGTCTCCACACGGTCTTCGTAGATGATGATTTCCGTGGGTGTGGCACTGTTGTACTCACGGTGGATGATTAGGTTTGCCACGAGCTCGCGGTAGATAAGCTCGCGCAAATCCTTCCTGTCCCCGTTTTCTAGGTAGAAATTTTCGGGCCATTTGGCCTTGACGAATCTCAAGGCCTCCAGATACGAATCAATCAGGTTGGTTTTTAGTACCAATCGATCGTCCCACCGATCCATGTTACTCCTGCGCTCGATGATGTCGATGCGGTAAGCCGGCAGGATGTTGCCAATGACTTCATCGGTGCCGAATACCAACGCTGCGGCTAGCGTCAGCCCTTCTTCGCCCGAGGCGAAATCCCTTCTCAAGAAGCGGGCGTCGCGTAGGATGCGTTCGTCCGTAGCAGTCAACCAAGGATGGTTGGCATCAACGAGTGCAATCCTAACCCTGATTTTCTGGAATAGGGAAGGAGCCAGGTCTTCCATGCGAAGTTTGGGGAATATCTGGTTTTCCGTGAATACACTGCGTTTCCGTGCATACATATCCGCAATCTGTGATTCATTGGTCACGCGGAAATCACTGTCGTTCACCCTGTCGTAAATCGCCGTACCGTGTTTATGTACGAAGGAACTGAGGGGTACGCGGATGTAGAGTATGGTTTTATCGTCGTGGCCCACCTCATTTACGGCGAGCGGGAATGGAGGGTTCAATACGTCGGGATTATTCAGCGCGGTAACGATATCCTGTTTGAGGCGCATCAGGTCTTGTTGACCGAGACCAAGTACCATTCCGGTGTCATTGACCCCCAAAAGGATGGTTCCGCCCTCCCGGTTGAGGAATGAAGCTACGGTATCGTAGAGCGGAGCGGGTACACCGTTCTGGGCCTCCTTGAATTCGATACGTGTACCTTCTCCTTGTTGTAGTATTTTGTTGAGTTCCTGTTTTTCCATAGTTGAAGCCTCAGTATGCTAGTTTTGTTTTTTCCGATGCCAATAGGTCGACAAGTGACGAAAAGTTGCTCCGGGTTGGGTTATAAGTCCGAGTGCATGCTTCGAATTCCATCCTGTCCTTGGATTCACGAAGTGTCTTTAGAAATTCTATGTTATTGTAATCTATAGACATATGTTCTTGTTGAATGTATTGCTCATCCGTGCGGACAAGTCACGAGTAAGTCTGAGGCTGCAGTGATTGAGGCGAGGAGCTTCAAAGGGGTTCTGGTGTAAACCTAGCATATTGTTGTTGGTTTTTCTTCGCCTTTACAGATGCTAATAGAAGATTTTGTTACCCAAATATCCGTACGATTCTCCATAGCAAATCTAGTATTCGCGCGGTTAAGTTGTTACTTATGTCTTTTGATTTTCCATGGATTATGTTGTTTCTTAGCGAAATAAATTCATTATACAGTGCAAGTTCCTCTACTGTTATCAGGCCGTTTTTGTGCAGTTCACGCATTATTATCGCGGGGTTTTTTGTTTGTTTGGTTTCCTCTATTCCAAAATCCTTTCCCGCTTCAATAATCATTAATTCAGTAAGTTGTACCGCTCTGATAATTTTTTCGTTATTGGGAGATGTTGAGAGTAGAATTTCTTTATATTCTGAGTAATAATCTTGCCAATGTACCTTAGGGTTCTCCAACCTGTTGTTTGTTGCCCCGCCGATAATTTCTTCGGCGAGAACAAGCTTTTCAAGTTGGTCAACCTTTTTCTCAAATTCAATTTCTACGTCTCCGTACTTGAATTTTGATAAATTTGTTATTTCCGGCAGTATATATACAAGCACTGCTAGGCCTATGAGAACAACTACAGTGTTGTCTATTTTTATCCCGATTTTTTCTTGAATTGCTGCAAGCAAGGCGATTATTACTAGTCCAGTAGAGATTACTCTTAAGGTCTGTTTGTTCAGCTTCATATTTATCAATACTAAAAGCTTTAAAAATCATTCATAAGCTCCAAATAGAGAACAACTTTTATGATTTAAATTTGGAAATTCCATGTCTCCTGTTCATATCCTATAAGAATGGCGCAAAGTTGCTCTAGCTCCGGTTTGAAATGGTATATTTGGAGAACTAGACATGATTTTCAGCTGATGCGGTGTTCTTTTGGCCATGAATAAGCGCTTTTTTATGGGTTATCTTTAGACTCATTAAATGTTGGTTGATGGTTTTTTTGCATCAGTCAGACAATACATACTACACTGACCTCGTTATAATGCATAAGAAGTTAGGCGTTCAAATTATTTGTCCTTATCTTCTACCTTATTGTTTTCATAATTTATTTTCATGGCTTCCAGCATGCCTTCTCTATGAGCAGCAATCTTGATGGATCGTATATGTCTTAAAATGAAGTGCCTCAAATAAACAAAGAATACGGCGATGCTTCCCCAGCCAATAATGGGTGCTTTCCAATTCCCATCAATATTGTAAAGCAAAGAGACGACATTTTTCTCAAAACCAACATAGAGGGTAGCTATCAAAATTACTCCACCTACTATTGCTGATAGTCCCGTTGTTGATAATACTACGTTGAATAAAATTGAACTGTCATCGTCGTTATATCCTAGCTTACTGACACGACGAAGTGCGAAATGTACGAAGGCGACAAAGAAAGCTATTGAGACGAATTGTATTATCCATATAGTTGTCGAATTCATTATACTGTTTTTTAATGCTAGCCAAAGTTATTTTTATGATACCGATGTACGTTTCGTGAATGTTACAAAGATGTTTCATCATCATCTTCCTCCTTTACTTTTTCAGTAAATGTTTCCGTCTTTTCTTTGCTTGTTTTTATTGTTTTAGTTGTAGATTTTTCCTTTTTTTCTCGGTCTAGCATATTGAGCATCGGATTGTCGGATTTCTGGTAGTTTGAAATGAGTTTTCCGGGATTTTCATTGCTAACTTTCAAAAAGTTTCTTATTAGCTTGATTCTTAGTTCTTCTGACAGGTCGCTGTCATCAATATTTTCAATCTGTTTCGAAAGCCCTTCGATTGTCATACTCAGCACCTGCTTGTGGGAGTATTCTTCGATCAATCTTTTGGATAGATTTACTTTTTTGTTTGCGGAAATTGTTATCCAAATAAGGGGAATATAAAGCGGCAAGAAAGCAAAAATTACTTTGGGAGAACGTTCAATTACTTCTGTTAGAGAAACTCCCGTTGCCAAAAAGAATAGACTTACACCGATTGGCATAAGAGCAGCCATAGAGAGAAAGCCAATACCCCATCTAAAACTGTTTTTGTATTCTTTATGTAATTCTTCTTCTTCTTTCTTTTTCGCTATGAATGCTGAACTTAAGCCAGCTGTAAGTGCATTTGGTAGTAATGATTCAATTTTTTGAACGATTGAATCGTAGTCAATTTGCGCACCTTCCTTTAGTTCGATCAGTTCATTCTTGTGTGACTCTATGAATTTTTGATATAGATCTTCGCCGGATTTATGAAGTTCATCCAGGTCGCCTTCTAGTGTTTCGGCTTTTTCGGTTAGCACTCCGTAAGTTGATTCTAGTTCGGCTTTTAGTCCTTCAACTTTAGTGACTTCGCCTAGATCGTTCTCATCTTCATAACCGATGATTTCGCGATGTAGTTCGTCAATTTCATTTTTTCTCGTCAAAATTCCCCTATAGGTAGCGTTGGCTTTGCCCGCATTCTGCTCTACGCTAGTGATGAACTCTTCCAGTTTTGTGAGTTCTTCATCTAAATCCGGATGGTTTTCTAGGTAATCATTCAGGATTTTTAAGAGTTCAGAAATTTCTGTTCCTTGGATAATCAGTTGGCTATTAGTTTTTACAACTTCCGTATGCTTTGATGTAATATCTTCATGTTGCGCTAGGATTTCCTCCTGTATTTTCGATAGTTTAGAAAGAATTACATTAGCCTCATTTAGACGGTCTTCTGCACGATTGCGGTATTCTGCAGCTTTTTTAGACGCTTGTTTTGCCTCTTTTTCGATATCTGAAGGTTTCTCGGCTAATAGTTTTTCTAAAGCGAGGATTCTTTCCCAAAGTTTCTTCCTTTCTTCCTCTAGATATTCTATTTTCTTTCCATTTTTTCCGTCAAACATTTTGCTCTATTATAATTTAAATGGTTAGTAATGAAATTTTTGATGTTCTTTTGGTTTTCTTTTGGTTTTACGACTTGTCACACCAAGTCAATATTATGTTTGTATATTTCCGGGCTGTTTTTGATTTTTATATAAAACTTAACATGGTTTATTTGATTTCAGCGATTAAACACATTCCAAAATGACTACACACTGTAGGAGAGGCCAAACTGGTCGCATTAAAGGTAAAACGTTAATATTTAATTTCCAAACTTTTACATAAAATTATAGCGGTGGGCTATAAGATAATTCCCTTTGGTGAAGCGATTGACGGGAAGGGAGTCATAAAGGCTGATTCCTTGGAGTCGACTTGGTAAATCGAATACCGGTTTGGAGGGGAGCTGACGGATTTCTTTAGGTCTCTAGTTTGTCCTTAACTTATACAGGTAAACTGAGCCGTTGCCGAATTTGTCTTCTCGGTCAAGTATTCCTTTTTTATATAGTCTGCGTAATTCCCGGGACATTTCTTGGCTGTTCAAATCTCGTTTGTATTTATTATTGCTGTATTCAATCAGCTGTCCGACGGTCTGTCCTTTGAGTATAACGGAGTCTTCCAAAAGTACATTGCGAAGGAAATTCGCCACGCTGTACTCTGCGATCCTGTGTATAAAGAAAGTTGGATTTTGAATATTCTCTTGATAGAACTTGGCAATAGTTGGGATTTTTAAGGGGGCCTTTAATCTAATGGTCTTTGCCGTATACAATCGCGCTACTTCGACATCGAAAAAGTTTGCTATTTGTTTGGCAAGCTTGGATGATATATTCGCAGCACCTCTTTCTATCATTAGCGTATAACTAATTGAGATGGATAACGCAAAGGTCAGTCCTTCGATTGTTAAACCGGCTTGTTGTCGTAGGCTTCGAAGATTAATTCCTACAGTACTGGAAATAACATTTCGGGACACCGCAAAGTATATAATTATCAATGTATCAAAGGTCGTTCTGGCAAGAAGTCCCTTGGTGACATTCCAAAATGGTCTGCAAGCAGATTTATGTGGTCTATATTGTATTTTGCTCGATTGTCTGGATTTTCAATGTTAGTCACGAACACCCTACTGACATTCAAGATGGTCGCAATATCCTCTTGATTCAGGCTTTTTTCCTTTCTTAATTTGATAACAAAATCAATGACATGTTGCTCAATCTTACTTATATTAGAAGTATTACCCATAATGGATAAAGGGACATAAAAAAAATATTTACAATGTAATACTTGTATTACATGTTTTTTGTTCTTATATTTATCCCGTTGAATTGAAAATAGATGATGTTGAAATAAAATAGAATATTTTGTAATCAGTTTTTAACGAACCCTCGCAATAGAAATCCGCTAAATTTTTACCATGCGAGTGTGAGTATGCGCCATAACTCCTATCTTTGGAGGTGCAAGGTATTTTCCTAGGGTACGGGGGGCGCTTACTTTATCACTGTATGGTAGTCGGTCTTGTGCCGATGAAGTTGAAAGTCGGCCCTAGGCGACGAGTAGGCGGGCCCTAGCGGAGCCTCTGTTGCGGCGATGAGTAGGCAGTCACCCATTTTTTAAGGTTAGACTTAACTTTTCGGGTTCGTTCTTTTGAACGAACAAATGAACCTAAGAAATAGCAACAGGAGGTCAATAGAATTATCGCTCCCAGATGGGGGCAACGGTCGATTATGTGGCATCACGGCCTACGACAAGCTATTCGCTATCAAGCCCAAATCCCCCATTTAACTCATTTGCCTCATGCCGTTAATCTCCAAATAGGTCATTAGCGACAGGATTATAAACCCTTTCGAAAACTAATTCATGAATAGAAATGAAGCAATATTTACGCTTCCGGGGATGCTATTGCCCCAAGCGAATACAACCGATATACCTTGTTTATATAGTAGCCTTCCTGCTGACGGTAGGAGGGAAGGGGGCTTTCGCCCAGCGATCCCTGTCGGGCACCGTGGTCGATACCACAGGTTCCGCCATCACCGGCGCCACGGTCACCATCCGAGGAACATCCACCAAAACCCTCACCGATGACCGCGGCCGGTTCACGCTCCGCGCGCCCGAAACCACGTGTACGCTTGTGATTTCCTACCTCGGCCACCAATCCATCACCGAGAAATTCGACATGAACAAGGGAGACGAATTCCACTTCACGCTGGTGCCCACCGACAACCTGCTGGAGGAAGTGGAGGTCTCCACCGGCTACCAGACCATCCCGAAGGAACGGGCCACGGGGAGTTTTGTGCACATCGACAATGAACTCCTGAACCGGAGCGTGGGCAGCAACATATTGGACCGGCTGGACGGCGTGACGCGGGGATTGATATTCAATTCAAAGAATGCGCAATTGGATCCAACAAGCTCCACGGGGGCGCTGGCCTTGGCCAACCAGCCGACGATGTCGGTGAGGGGCCGCAGCACCATGTTTTCGAACGCGGAGCCGCTGATCGTATTGGACGATTTCCCCTTCGAAGGGGAAATCGCGGACATAAACCCCGAAAACATCGCCAGCGTAACCCTGTTGCAGGATGCCTCCGCGGCATCCATCTGGGGAGCGCGGGCGGCCAACGGCGTCATCGTGCTCAGAAGCAAGGAGGGCATGGCGGGGAGTCCCCCGCAAATCTCCGTACGGGCCGACGTGACGGCAAGTGAAAAGCCTGATCTTTTCTATTCGCCCACGATGGCAATGGGCGATTATGTGGAGCACCACCGGTATCTCTATGCACAGGGGGCATTCCGCGGTAGGTCGTCGAACGCATTCCAATACATCCCCCCGGTCGTTGAGGCCCTCGACAGGCATGATCGGGGCCAGATCTCGCCGGTGGAGCTCGAGGCGGGCTTGGAGGCCCTGAAGCGCAAAGATGCAAGGCATGAACTCCTGGCCCATGCCTACCGTCCAGGCTTGCTGTCGCGCCTGGCGTTCAACGTCAGCGGCGGGTCACGGGCCAACCGTTTTTACCTTTCGGGCGGTTTCGACGGCAACGGCGCCGGCGTAAAGGCGGCGCATACGGGCAGGGTCTCGCTGAATGCGCGGAACAGCTACCGGCTCATGGGGGAAAGGCTGGGGATCGACGCGGCTTTCTTTTTCACGAGAAGCGACGGGCGGGACGTCCAGGCGCCGGGATTGGCCGCCTTCCAGGTCATGTACGCCGATCTGGCGGATCCATCGGGCACGCCGCTGGCTGCAGGGTATGCGTATCGGCAAAGCTTTGTCGACACGGCGGGTTCGGGGCTCCTGGACGGCTGGCAGTACCGCCCTTTGGAGGAAATGCATCGTTCCCGAAGCATCCACCGGCGCGTTACCTACCAGTTGCAGGCCGGGATGGGCTATAAGCCTTTCGATTGGCTGTCGGCCGACCTGAAGTACCAGTATGGTTACGGCGACGAGGATCGGCGCAGGGAATATGACGCCTCCTCCTTTGCCGTCAGGGATCTCAGGAACACGTATGCGGTGGTTGATAGGCAGGCCGGTACCATGGCTACGCCGGTCCCCGAAGGCGGCATGCTGGACAGGTGGCGGGACGGCTACGACCAGCACCACCTGCGGTTCCAGCTCACCGCCGACAAACGGATCGGGATGCGCCATACGGTTGCCGGCATTGCCGGCATGGAAGCCAATAGCCTGGTGGGCAGCGGGCAGGTATCCGGGACCTGGCTGGGTTACCGCCAGGAAACGGAAAGCCATACCCACGTGGTTTACGGAGGGCTCTATCCGCGGTACCTGGGCGGGAGCAGCCAGCTGATCGTGCCGAACCCGGTACCCTCGTCCGGAAAGGAGATAAACAACAACCTGCAGTATTTCACCAATCTATCGTACAGCTACGACCGGCGCTACACGCTTTCGGTTTCGGCGCGGAGGGACGCCTCCAACCTGTTCGGCGTGGAGACCAACAGGCGCGGCAACCCCTTCTGGTCGGTCGGCGCGCTTTGGGACCTGGGCCGGGAGGGTTTTTTCCGGGCGGCGTGGGTTTCGCGGCTCGCGATCAGGGCAAGTGCTGGCCGGAGCGGCAACATCAACAAGGCGGCCACCGCGCTTGTCACGTCATCGCTGAGCACCGTGATGAATCCGTGGAACGGACAGCCCTACCAAAACCTCAACAATCCGCCCAACGGGCGGTTGGGCTGGGAGAAGGTGGATATGTACAACGTGGCCTTGGATCTCGCGTTTTTCGATGGCCGTATCACGGGAGCCGTGGAGGGCTTTTCCAAACATGCCCACGGCCTGTTCAGCAGCGTGCCCTGGCATCCCAGCAGCGGGGTGGCGTCGTTCGCGGGTAACTTCTCTTCGCTCAGGACCACCGGCTGGGACCTTAACCTCCAAAGCCGCAACCTGGCAGGGGCGCTGGGTTGGGTCACCGATCTCTTCGTAAGCAGGGAGCGCGACCGGGTGACGGACTACCGGCTGGCACCGGCGGCTTCCACCGCCTATTTCCTGGGAGTTGGCCAATACCCCATCGTCGGGCAGCCATTCCACGCCATCACCGCCCTCCGTGGAGGCGGGCTGGACGCAGAGGGCGATTGGCTTGGGTACCTGGACGGGGAGCCCAGCAAGGACTATGCGAGGATATACCGAGAGACCGGCCTGGACGGCATGGTTTTCCCCGGCCGGGCCACGCCCACCGTTTTCGGCGGTTTCCGGAATTCGTTCAGCCACGGAAGGCTGTCGCTGTCCGTGAACCTGACCTTCAAGGCGGGCTACCGTTTCCGGTACGTGGATATCAACTACAGCCAGCTGCTGAACGTGAACGCGCTGGGCCAGCATATCTTCCACCCGGGCTACGCCGAACGATGGCAGGGGCCCGGGGACGAACGGCGTACCGGCGTGCCCCGGTTGCGGTACCCGGTACTTCCCGCCATGGATGCGGTGTACGGCCTTTCCGAGACGCACGTTTACCGGGGCGACCACGTCAGGTTGAAGGACATCCGGATCGAATACCGGATCGGGGTGGCGGGAAAACCGGAGCGGCTCAATCTTTACGCATATGCAAGTAACCTGGGTATACTCTGGAGGGCGAACAGGCTCGGTATCGATCCGGATGTGGTGCCCTCCCAGACGATGAATCACCCTTCGCCGCGCGCTTACGCCCTGGGGATGGAAATAAAACTATGAAAGCGATGATAAAACACATTCGATTGGGCCTGTCCGCGTTGACGGCCGCGATATCGCTGCCGGCCATGACGGCATGCACAAAGGGCTTCCTGGATGAAAAGCCGCGTTCGGAATTGGTGGTGCCGGCTTCGCTGGACGACTACGAGCGGTTGCTGAACAACCAGTTATTCCATTACACCTACGAAATGCCCGAGTTGCTCGCGGATGACTATTACCTGGAGCGCGACTATTGGCAGGGCAGGCCGGAAATCATCCGGAACGCGCATACATGGTCGACGGATCCCTACGGCGCGACTACGGGCATCGACGACTGGGCCAGGAATTACACCAAGATCCTCTACGCCAATGTCGTGCTGGAAGGGCTCTCCGCAGCGGCGCTTTCCGGTATCGAACCGCATAAGGCATCAAGATTGAAGGGGGAGGCGCTTTTCCAGCGGGGGTATGCGCTGTTCCAGCTGGCCGGATTATTCAGCGGGGCATACGGTGACGTTCCCGGCCAGGATGACGCGATCCCAGTCCCCATGTCATCGGATGTCTACGCGCGTGGATGGGAAATGGACGCGACAGGCGTCTACGAGCGGATCGTCGCGGACCTGCGGGCCGGTTTCGGGATGCTCCCCGCGCACCGCGATCCGTTCCGGCCGACGGCAGCGGCGGCGGCGGCATTGCTATGCAGGGTGTACCTCGGCATGGGCGATTTCGCGGAAGCGAAATCCTGGGGACTGGCGACACTGGGGCTCCATGACGCCTTGGTGGACTACAATGACGTCACCGTCAATTCCCGGGGCATCCACCACGGTACCATTTACCTGAGTTTCATCAATTCCGGTATCAACAACCTCTTTGTCTACAATAGCACCAACGTGCTCGTTTCACCCGTGCTCTACGGTCTATACGGGGAAGGGGATTTAAGGAAAACCCTCCTGTACCGCGCCAATTCGAATGGGAAGCCGTTCCGGGGGCCGAACTATTTCGTTTCGACGGCCTATCCCTATTTTACGGGGCTGAGTACGGAGGAGGCGATGCTCGGCGTGGCCGAGTGCCTGGCCAGGGAAGGTGATGCCGGCGGCGCGGCGCGCCACCTCAACAGGCTCCTGATGCACCGGTACGCCCCGGAGTCGTTCGAAGAGGTCGGATTTTCCGACGGCGAGGAAGCGCTGCGGGCCGTGCTGATTGAACGGAGGAAGGAGTTGGCCTTCAGGGGGCTCCGTTGGGGGGACCTGCGCAGGTTCAACGGGACCGGCGAAGGGCGTGCCCTGACCCGGGTATTGGGAGAGGAGACCTTCGTGCTGCGGCCGGGCGACCGGGGTTGGATAATGCCGATCCCCCCAACGGAGGGCATTAACAGGTGACGAAGGGGATAGGGGACATGGAAAACACGAAAAAAGCAGGTGTTTTGGCGGTCGGGTTCCTGTTCGCCGCGCTGGCGTTCGGAAAATCCCCCGGTGCGAGGCTTACCGTTTTCGCGCCGGGCATCCCGGGGAAGGACACCATGGTGATGGTGATCTGGGACGATCTCCTTACATTCAAACTCCGTTGGAACATGCCGTACAGGGTAATCAGGAGCACCGGCGGCAACGGTCGGTTCGAGTTCGCGATCGATAGCATGGGGGACATGGCGTGGTTCTCCATCGGTATGGCCGAGGGGTTCCGCCGGGGAGTGATGCCGGATCCGTTCATAAAGAGGTATCTTTTGCAGGCAGGGGACGACGTCCGTATCGATCTGCGATCGGGCGCGGGCAAGGCCATCGATGGCACGGTCGCCAAGGCTGGCGACCCGAAGGGATGGGGGCACAAGGATTGCCGGTTCTCGGGGGCCGGGAGCTTGAAATACCGCTGCCGTTGGCAACTGGACAGCGTCAATGCCTCGCGGGTGGTGCCCCTGATGGAAGCGTCCGTATCCGCCGCGGACGCGACGGATCGTTTCTTCAGGCACGAATCGATCTACCGGGCGGTGAGATCGGCCGGCGGACGGGTGCTCGGGAAGTTCAGGGATGGACTGGAGGCAGGGGTACTGGGAATCCTTGAAGCGAATTTCATGGCCGAAGTGGAGCGCGATTACCTGGGGTTGTTCTCCAAGCCGCTTTCCGCATACGAAAGATACCCGGAACATTTCACGGCGTTCCTGACCGAACGTTACCGGGCCATACGCGGGGAACTCTACCAGGCGGATCACGCGGCACCGTGGTACATCGATTACCTGTTGGAAAGGCTGGCCATGGACCATTGGGCCGAAAACCGCCGGATGCCGGGATTGGCGGAGCGTTTCCAGGCAATCGTCGACATGGGAGGGAGTCAAAGACTCCGGGACCGGTTGCTGGCATCCTTCCTGTTTTACAATGTCGGGCAGGGCACGGGTATAGCCGCGTTCGCAGCCCGGACGGCACCCTTGGTCGGGGATCCGTTTTGCCGTACGCTACTACCGTTGCTTGCGATTGAAGGTGTGTTGCCGGAAGGTCCTGGTTTCGATCTTTACGACCGTAACGGTGAGCGTGTTCCGCTTTCATGCTATGCAGGCAAAGTCGTTTTCATCGATTTCTGGTACGCGGCATGTTTGCCTTGCCGGGTTTATTACCAAAAGGTGGTAAAACCGGTGGTGGCCGGGATGGGCGATGATGACAGGGTCGTGTTCATATCGATCAGCACGGATTCGAAGGCAACATTCCTGAAGTTCATGGAAGAGGATTTCCTGGACTCCAGGACGGTTAACCTTTACACCGGATCATTGGGTACAGCGCATCCGCTCGTTAAGCACTTCAACGTACTCGCGTATCCCTACCCTGTTCTTATCGACCGTGAGCGGCGGGTGGTGGGATCCGGTAGCGAATTGAGGACAATCGAAGGGCTGAAGGCGGCCATCATGTCACAGCTAGATTGATTGGATAAAGGGGGGAGCCAGATCGGCTCCCGCCCTTTAAACCTTGCATATGCGGTATGGAATCTCACATCCATACGGTACGATATGCTCAGTTGAGCGGATAGGCGTCACCTTCGCAGCGCTTCCATTCATTGTTCTCATAATGATAGAAACACGGCAGGAGATCCGTATCCGTCGCGCAACCAAAGTTGACGCCTTGCTCCCCGAGGTATTCTGGAGCGGCGGGGTTTGGTATCCCGCCGGCAGGAATCTCGGAATAGCCGGGCGTACCAACTGTTGCACAGGGGTCTAATTTCGCGCTGAACCCGAACGCACCTGCCAGCCCGGCCACTACGGCCAGTGCCGGCAGGATTTTCCTAAATAAACTAAGCATACGCTTGTAAAAATTAGGGATTGAACCATATTGGCCCTCTGGATCAGGTGCCGGACCGACTTGCACCATCCCGCCAGGGCGGGATTTCCTCGTGAGCTGCAGGGCCACTAAGGCCACCGCGAGCACTGTTATGTTCAGTATGTAATGCTGCTCCCACGTGATGGGCAGCGCGCCCAGGCAGCCGCAGGGCAAGAATGCCGCCTTGTTGATGGTGTAATGGATATAGTATTGGTAAAATGGCAGCAGGGTGATGGACAGCACCAGTCCCACGCGCCGGGTCTTCGGCCAGGGAAGCAAGGCGGCGACGGCGAGTTCCAGTAACGGCAACCCGATACTCACCCAAAGGGCCGTGCCTTCACCCATCAGCCCGGAGCTATGCAGGTACGACCGGTAGGTGGCGTACTTCATCACCTTGGTGCCTGCGGCCATCGCGAACAGGATGGTCAGTGGATAGGTGAGGAGCCGCAAAGCGAGTTCCCTGCGTATCGACACCCGATTCATCCGTGTACTATCGTTTACTGTCGTTGCCATGTCGTATCTTTTTTCGTTGGTATCAAGCGTTAAGAACGGATGGCGAACCCACCGACCGGCCCCGCCCAACCGGCCGGTGGTAGCCATCCGTAAGGCGCACTATCGCGGCGCCAAGCGTCCCGTTCCCTTGGATTCCCCGAGCCACGTTACCAGCATCGCAGGGTTTGTGCACGGGCAGGGCATAAAAGTCTAAGGGGTACCCTGCCTTAGCATCCAAGGGCTTCATAGCCCCGGGAAAGGGGCTACCGGAAGCGATGCTCCCCATCAAACCATATCGTATTTTATCTTTGCTCGTTTTCATATCACAAAAGTAATCCGTGTTTACCCAGGCCCTTTCGATTTCCAAGGTGGGTAGGCTATCGATTTTCACGGTGCCTTTTTCCCCGCCGCTATAGTTCCTTATGTTGTGTTTCGTTTCCATCGTTCTTACTTTATTGTCTTTATCGTTCATCTTAATTGCTCTCATTCATTATCCTCGACCTTACACTCACAAAGGAATGGCGAAAAAGCCCCGATGTGGTTAACCGAAATGTCCGGAGGCCAAGCTTTTTTTCCGGTACTTGGCCATTTCGGTTAATGCTGTGCGCGGTAATCCGCGGGAGTGACCCCCGTAAAGAGTTTGAACGCACGGCAGAGGCTTTGGGCGTATTCGAAGCCAGCTTGCTCAGCGATCGCCTCCAGCGTCAGTTCCGTATCGTGCAACAAGCGCTGGGCTGCTTTGATACGTAACGCGGTCACCGCCGCGGCCATGGTGAGTCCATAGCGCGCGACGTATTTCTTCCGAAGCGTCGATGCGGTCAGCCCGAAGCGTTCGGCCACTGCGGAGAGCGTTACGGCCCGCGCATCGGCAAAATGGGTTTCCAGGTGATGCTGCACCTCGGGCAGCATGTCCACTGCCGCATCCTCGTGGGGCGCCTGCTGCGCCAGCTGCAGTTGGTAAAAGCCCAGCAGCCGGGACAGGCACATCTTCAGCGCGCCGTCGAGCTCGCCGGTCGGTTTGTGGCAATTGGTGGCCCGGGCGATGGTGCGGCGTTCATCCTGGCGGATGTTTGCTTTGAGCAGGCAGAGCGAACGAGTCGAATTGGCCTTCCAGGCCGCGACCAGTGGCGCCAAGGCGGGATGGAGGCCCGCCAGCCAGACGAGGCAGCCGTAAGGGAAGCCGAATACCAGCGTTTCGTGCAGGCCGGGCCCGAGGTTGAGCATGTGCTCGCCCTTGGGCAGGTAGCACCCGCAGTATTCCCCTTTTTCCAGGCCGAACGGCGCCCCGCCGTGCAGCAGCCGGTTCAACCGGCCATTGAGCTGGAAGATGAAAAGCACCTGCGGCTGGTCGAGGTCGATGGAGAGCGTCTGGCCGCGCACGACGTCTGCCGTATACAGGTGCATGGTGAATTGCCAACCCTTCACGGCCTGCCGGTAAAGCCCGGCGTCCAGGTTTTCCAGTTGCGCGCGCTCGGCTTTCGGGATGCGGTAGCCGCTGTGCTTGATCGGGGCTTCCACCCGTTCGAATCCCCTTAACGGGTTTTCGATGAATCGGAGTTTGAATGTCGTTTCCATATCCTTTTTCCTTTGATTTCCACAAGGATACGGTGCTTCCATTCCGCCGAGGGGGGTGCGAAAGTTGGGGGGTAGGTCGCTTTTTGGCGCTGTTGAGTGGGTGTGTAGGTGGCTTAAGGGGGGAATCACGAGGTTTGGCAAGGCGGCTGAATCGCATCGCCTGCGCGGAGAAATCAAGCCACGAATCGCCGCCAGGCCGCTTTCGCCGCGGAGGTGCGACGCGAAAACCGGGGGGGTGGAAAGGGGTGACCCCTAGGTTTTTTCCGGAAACCGCGCTTACAGCTTGAAATCGCTGCGTATCTCCTCGATCATCTTGGTCAGCTGCTGCAAATAGATGTGTACGGCGTCTTCCATCTCCAAGGTATCCGAACGTTGGAGCGTATGGGGGCTGATGTGCCTGCCGGTCTTGGAAAGGTGCGTAGCGGAATAGTCCTTCGCCGCTTCTTCCATGTTCCTGTACGGGTAGAGCCCCTGTTTGTACCGGTAACGGAAATCAAGCGACTGTATCTTGCTGTTGTGCGTGGTTTTCAGCACGGGTGCGGCCGCCACCGATTGCCCGTCTTTCCAGTCCAGGAGGCTGGCGGCCTTGGCGCATAGGAACACGGTCATGTGTTCCAAGAGGCTCGCCTGGCCGGGGATGAAGGCCAGGCCAGGAACGGGCGTGTAATGTTGCAGGACATCGTGCCAACCGGAGAGCAACGCCTGCACGTTACCTGCGTTGCGGGCCGCCTGGAATTCCGCTTCGCGGCGCTCGCGCCACCGGTTGAAAAAGCCCATGTAGTTGAAGTTGTAATTGACCAGCGATTCCACGAAACGTTCAGGCCATTTCTTGTCGCGCGCGTCGTTGGCCAGTTGGCCGAGCATGCCGAAGAAATCCGGGAGGTAGGTACGGTAGTGATAGGTCAGCACCGGGCGCTTGGCGGCCGTGAACAGGGAGTCCGCAGCGTGCCGGAGCTCGGTTACGTATTCCTGGGGTACGCATTTTTGTGCCAGCTGGGCGGCAAGTTGGGGCAAGTCGGCATAGATTTCCGCTTTCAGCCCCTCCATGTAGGCGCAAGGGAGGGGTTGTTGCGGATCGATGAGGTCGTGGTAGAGTTTCTCGTGGCGCACGAGCAGATCCCGTATAGCGGTGCGGACGATTTCGGAGAAGCTCCGGTAGACCCGATTGCACAGCCCCACCAAAGCCCGGTGGTAACGGAGGAAATCGGCTTTCGCGATTTCCTGATCGGGGTATTGGCGGAATTCCCGGGGAATGGCCGTGATCAATTGAAGGCACAGCCCCGCGATGTAGGCGTCATCATAGCCGTCGGTTCCATGGAGGTCGACGGCAAATTCCAGTTCGTGTAAAAGTACAAGCATAATCGGTTTGTTTTAGTTGGTTTCCGTTAGGGCAAAAGCATTTTGCTATCGCTTTTTTTGCAACTGTTTGTTTATTAATATTTTATATTTATTTTTCCTTGTTTTTGTCTATCCCAGTTAGTACCTTTGTTTTATAATTAACTCGCCGTTAATTTTCCGACTTTTCCATTGCCGTCTATACCCTTAACTGGTTTGGGAAAGCGATTTATACTATCGCTGATTGGATTTATTTTTTAACTAATTGATTGTTAATGGAATAATTTTACATGAAACGGAGTGCCGATGACCTCAACACCGATCTCTTCAGGAAACTGGGGGATCCGCGGCAGGCCGAGAAGGCCTGGGGGGACATCTACACGCTGTTTTGGAAGTGCTTGATTGATTACGTGCTGGAAAATTTCAGCGATATCGATGACCAGGATGCGGAAGAGATGGCTGCCGAGGTGCTATATTGGCTCTGGAAAAAACGGAAACGTGTATCGCGGTACGAAAAACCCCGTTATTGGCTCTTCGTGGCGATGAGCAATTACGCCAAGGACCACATCAAGACCGGGGTACGGTGGAGACGCGAACCGCTGGAAGAACACGAGTACATCACCGATGACAGTTTGGAAACGGAAGATGAAAGCAAGCAGGAAAAATTGCAAGCCATCGAGGATGCGATAGGCCGTCTACCGACGGAAACGCTGAAAGCCGTGAGGATGAGATTCCAGGACGGCATGGATTACCAGGAAATCGCGACGGCGCTGGGCAAATCCGTGCGTACGGTGACCCTTCAGGTGCACGATGGGCTGAAGAAAATCCGGGAGTGGCTGGGCGTAAAGAACCCATCCGGAATGAAAAGCAGGAAGAAAAAAGACCGCGACGATGATTGATGACGTAACGTACGTGAAAATGCTGATCCGGAAAGCGGCCAAGCGGCAGCTAACCGAGATGGAGGAGGAGGAAGTGCGACTGGCGAGATGCCTTTATGGCGCCAAGGCGTGGTTCCGCTTGGAAGTGGACGCGTTCTGCGAATTGGAATGCGCCAAATCGCCTTCCGCATCCGTAGACTGGCGACCGGCGTTTGCCCGCGTGAGGCAGCGGGAACGCCGCGAAATCCTGCGGCGGAGGACCAGGCGCATCGCCCCATGGTTGGGCGCGGCGGCGATGTCGCTGGCGGTGATCTGGTCGGTGGGGCGCTGGGCACCAGCGGCGCCGGAGCCGATGGAGCTGGGCAGCAATTGCCACGCGCAGCAATGGGCAGCCGACGGGGAAATACCGGGATCGGAGTTTGCCTGCACGGTGCATGTAGACGATTCCACGAGCATGGTGGTATCGCCCGGTAGCCAAGGCCGCATCGGCGCGATACGGAACCTGGAAATCCGGCGGCAGCCTGACGGGACGCTGTCGTTGTCGCGCATCGGTAACGGATTGCCGGCGGATACGGCCGGAATGCCCGTTATCCTGATCGCGACACATCCCTACCAGCAGTGCAGCATCGCGCTGCCGGATGGAACCCAACTGCGGCTGAATGCCGGATCCGTGCTGAGATACAGCTTGGCGAACTTGGGGAGGGACACCACAAGCGTCTGGTTACAGGGGCAAGCCCTGGTTGAGTCGCCTGGAAAGAAGGGCGCTAAGCCAACGGTCAATCTTATCCTCTGGACGCCTGACGTGGAGCTCCAGGTGGTATCCGGAACGTTTACGGTATTGGCGGAGCGCTACCAGACGCGAGCGGTATTGCTGGAGGGTAGGTTGACCATGTTCAGTCGGTGGGGCGACAAACGGGAGGATTTGGATTTCGCTGGCGAGTCGGTACGCATGAAGCGGTGTTGCGTGGATCCGAAGGGCAGGGAAGTCACCACCGAAGTGGAGCACGGCTGCCTGACGAGAAAGCAAGCCCTGGCATGGACGCAGATGATGCGGGAATACGAAAATGTGCCGGTGCGGGAGTTTGTCGCCGACATGAGCCGCTGGCATGGCTTCGAAGTGAAAAACATGGATTGCATACCCGACGGCCCCCTTGTCAATGCAAAGGTCTGTTACCAAGCCTCCGTCGGCGACGTGTATGCGCAACTTTCGATGGCCAATGTGCCCATGGTGGAAAGGAACGGCCTGGTCAGTTTCTGCAAGGCGGATGTCGACTTGCTGCAATTTCGGGCGCCGCTACGCACGCCCTACGATATGGGATTGCTGGCGGCCGCGGCTGATGGCGACGATTGCTGCGGGCTGGACACCCCGGCCATGAAGTAGTTAGTCGACCACATAAACGCGATCCCCGCGATAGTTCCTGGAAGCATCGATAAGTTCGTCGATGGTGAGGCGCTTCCCGTTAAACGTGATTTCACGGATGTGCTGCACGTAAATGAAGTTGTAGGAACGTTCGATCCTTGCCGTCGACGATGCCGGAATGAGCATACTCAGCGTTGAATCCGACCGATGCGTGAAGGTGAGCGGTATGGCCTGCTCATCTTTGCGGTATTGCTTCGGCTTGCAGATTTTTGGCAGGTAATCCATGTTCGCCTCCTTCCGGGCGAAATCGGCCAGCGGCATCGTATAGGTAACGGTGACCAGCAGGTCGTTGGCAGACCGGTTCTGGATAAAGAGTTCGGACCGTATCGAACAGGCGGAAAGGGCTAGCCCCACGGTGGCAAAAATAAGCGGTTTGAGTGCGTTTATCATTGCCCTTTATACGTATTTGCCGGGATAGGTAACCCTGGCGTATTTGAAAAGATATACACGGCAAGGCTACCTTGGGGTTAAGGCTGGAAACGCCAAATTACCGTTTACTCCCGCAGTAAAGGTAGGCGCTGGGGAAGTATGTACGATAGCGGTGGGACCGGACGGTCTTGCGGAGCCGGTATACGGTGGAGCCGGGCAAGTAACTACGGATACCGCGTTATCGTTTACAGGTGCGGTGTAAGGAGGCACGGACACGGCGGAAGGTGCTACTTTCGCAGCGGAACCGTATACACCCTCCTGTGCGTCCTTAAACGCTTTGCGCGTAGGGCCGTTTACTCTCCGCGTGTTACCGTTTGCTCCCTAAGTGCAGGTATGGGGTGTCCGGACGGCTACGTAGTCTGTTGTAGCGAAATGCCCGTTCGCGGCGTCTTGTTAGCAAACTGATTTATGATGTACAGATTTACCTATTTTGTTTTAGTGCTCGGATTGGCGTCCATGCTATCATGCGAACAGCGGGAGCTCGAAAGCATGGAAGAGCAGGATTGCACATCGATGGCCTGCACCAAGGAGCTGCGGTGGGTTACCGTCAAGGTAACAGACAGGTCGGGCCAACCGGCAGCGCTGGACAAGGTAAAGGTAACCCGCCAGAGCGATGGCAAAGACCTGACCAGGACCTACCCGCGCGAGGAATGGCAAGTGTTCAGGAAGCTGGGCAGCTATGCGATAACCGGCGACCTGGACGAAAAGTACATTCCCCGATTCAAACGCACCAAGCTGCGGTTCCAGGGCTACGTCGGCAACCGGGAGGTGGTCAATGCCGAGTACGTCGTGACCTTTGACTGCTGCCACATCAGCTTGGTGTCGGGCGAAACAAAACTGACGGTAAAGTAAAGCTGTAATACCTTCATCCGCCGAATAGCGAACGGATTCCCTCGGCGAACGATGCCGGATGTGTCACCGCAAAATAAATTGTTTTGAGCAATCCCGGAATGATTTCCAGGGCGGGGATAAACAACAGTACCAATAAATAGGCGATCTTTTTTTGAGGGGGAAAACGCATGGCTCGGATTGCCGTAACTTGTCGCCACGCCGGTGCGAGATGCTGGCGATAATGCCACAGCAGCAACCCGATGTAGCAGAGGTATGTGGTAAGTCGAAAGAGAAACCCCAGTTTGAATCCATACGGCATGATCGTGAGGTCAATGATCAGGATGTTGACGATGATGGGTATAAGCATCAGTGCGCCAATGATCATGGTGCGGTTGTAGAGGAGCAGTAGCGAAGCGACGATCTGCGAAACGCCAATAAAGATCATGAAGGGCTGGTGATCAAATAGGTACCAGGCAATCTTGAACAGGCTTAGGTCCTTGATAGGGGTGGCTAATTCCTGCGCAGTGAGGTTGCCGAATTGGGTACCAAACAATTTGGACGTGCCATAGGAAAGGAAGATGCATGCCAATAGCACACGGATGGATAAGACCACGAGATCCTGTGCGGTTGACTGAGTCGCTTTTGATACCATGAAGACTACCTGTTTTTATAATTGGATGTTTGGAGGCCAACGATTCCATAAATCGTCGGCTAGTGTTCGCGTGTAAGTAATAATTTCAATATTTTCGCACCCTGATTGACATTCGGGTATGAACATTCGAAAACAACCTATTCTGCGGGCTTTACGCCAAATCGGGCTGCCGATGCAATTGCCTTACTTCTGCCGCCGCCCCAATCCCCGGATCTGATCGAGCCATTTGGCCCGTTTGGTCTCGTCTGAAGTTTTGACAATGCCAACATAAGTCACGCTTACAGGTTTGATGCCGCAGAATTCCAGCGTCGACTTTTTGAGTTGGTTGACGCTGGGGCGCCCGAATAGCAACCGGTAAACCCATCCGGGTTGGTCTAGCGTGGTGATGATCCGCGCCGATTTTCCTTTCAGGAGCTTATCCCAAAACAGCGATTTTTCGCGGTAGCGAAACGCAAAGCCCGGTAGGAACACCCGGTCGATAAAGCCCTTCATCATGGCGGGCAAGCCACCCCACCAAACCGGATGGATCCAAACCAGGTGCTCGGCCCATTGGATGAGCTCCCAGGCGTGGAGCAGATCGGGTTCCAGCTCGATCCGTTGTCGGTAGCCGTACTTGAGGTTGGGATTGAAGTCCAACTCGGCAATCGTAATGACTCGCACATCCGCGCCGGATTGGACGGCGCCGTCCTGATATGCTTTTGCGATGCCAAAATTGAAGGACGCCGGATTGGGATGCCCATTGATGATCACGATTTTTTTGCCCATGTGGTTGTTGATGCTGTTCTGGCAAAAGTATCGATGCGCTGCGCAACGGGAAAGGACAAATGTCTAAAAACTAATGGCTGCCCGGATGCGACTCAGGTGCCTTTGCGTGACGCCGAGGTAGGAGGCCAGGTATTGCAAGGGAATCTGCCGCACGTAGTCAGGTTGGTTCGTCAGCAGCGCATGGTAGCGTTTTGTGGCGCTATCGCGCTGGAATTGGAAGAACCGTTTTTCCAATTCGATATATTCGTGTTCCGCATGGCGTTTCAGGAATTGGACCCATTTAGGGTTGGTATCAATGAGGGCGCGGATGCGATCGACCTTGGCCACAAGGATTTCCGCATCGGTGATGGCTTGCATGGTTTCCACGCTCGGCCCCCCGGTGATAAATGCTGAATAAGGGGCCATCAACTGATTGGGGAAACGGAAACAGAAGGTATGCTCCGTGCCATCGTCGGCCTGGTAATGGGAACGGAATATGCCCGACTGGATGAACGCAATAGCTGTGCACGATTCGCCTTCGCTCACAAAACAATCATGCTTGTTTAGTTTTTTGCGTTCGAAAAGCTGGACGACGCTATTGATCTCTTCCGCTTCGAAAAGACCAAAACTCCTGAAATATGCCTGTATCACAAAAAGCCGGATAATCTATACGGCAATAAAGATAAGGTTTTAAAAAAAAATAAACCCATGGGTTAAAACGGCATTACGTGAACTGTATGGTATGTAAAAGGGTACATATACATTCGTGAATAGCCGATACAAACAATACACGGTAGTCGATTTCCTTGCCGACGAATCGTTCAGGGACTGGGTTTTAGGACCGGAGAATAACCGATTGACCACGAAGTGGGAGGCCGTGCGCAAAGCGCATCCCCACTTGACTCCGCTCATGGACGAGGCCGCAGGGATGATACGGGCATTGCGTACGGTGAAACCGGAAGCCAAAACGACCCGGCAGGCCGATGATTGGGAGGCCATCCAGCGAAAGTTGGCGACGCCGGCAGTTGAGCCGATGGGGCACCGATACCGCAGGTTATCGTATCAATGGATGGCCGCGGCTGCCCTATTGGCTACGATCGCACTTGGTTTGTATTTGTTCCTGCGTCAGGAACCGATGGTCGAAGTGCGCACCGCGTATGGCGAAGATGCCGAAATCGCGCTACCCGACGGGTCGACGCTCGTGTTATACCCCAACTCGTCCATCCGCTATGCAAGGCAATGGAACTCCGGGACGCCGCGGGAAGTTTGGCTAGCTGGGGAAAGCCGATTGGATATCGCCAGGATGAAGGAAACGGCCGCAGCGGGCCGTACCCATGCGCCATTCAAGGTTTACCTGAACGACAGTTTATCGGTGACGGTATTGGGTACCGTGTTTACCGTCTATAATCGCGAGGCGCGAACGCCTTTGGTACACCTCGAGTCCGGTCGGGTGCAGGTAGACCGTGCTGGGCACCGGGTGGTGCTGTCGCCGGGCGAATCGGTTTCTTACGGCCAGCACGGCGACCTGGTGAAGCATTCCGGGCCGCGGGCCATTGCACGCCTGCCGCAAACCAACGAACTTGCGTTGCATGATGCACCGCTGCATGATGCGATAGCGTATATCGCCGGGAACTTCGGCGTAACGATACAGGCCGATCGCGACTTCCACGATCGCCACCTGGATGGCATCGTTCCGTTTAGCGCCGCGACCGAAACACTGGCCGTGATCGCGGCCATCGTGGATGGCCAATTGACCGAAAGCGGCCCCGGAGTTTTCCGGTTATCCAAGAAGTAAGCAGCATGGGCTGGTACAGGGCTTGTTTTTTCGCTACGTTGTTCATCTGTCTGCCATGGGTTCCAATGGTCCATGGCCATGCCGCTTGGCAGCAGGGTGAAATCCCGCTGAGCGAGGCGCTGAACCGACTCGGGAACCGTCATGGCGTGCGTTTTGCGTACGATCGCGAACTGGTGGCGGGCATACGGGTGCCGGAAAAGTCGGTTGCGGCAGGAAGTTCCCTCGACGCGACGCTCGAAAAGCTACTGGCACCGCATGGACTGACGTGCCGCAAGGCGCTAACGGCATATTATACCATCCAGCGTGCAGCCCCCGCGGAATCGTTGGCAGCACGCGCCCAGCCAGCGCGCAGGGTGTCTGGCACCATCCGATTGCAGGATACCCAGGCGGCCGTGCCGTATGCGTCGATTCAGCTCATGGAATCGGGGCTTGCAACGCAGGCCGCACAGGATGGAACGTTCGTGTTGGGCGTGCTGCGGCCAGGTCGGTATAGCCTGCAGGTCCGAAGCATCAGCATCGTCCCGAAGACGTGGGATTTCACGGTGGATGAAAGTGCCGGCGATGTCCACTTGGATGTGGAGGTACAGCTCAACCAACTGGATCTGGACGAGGTGCGGGTAACGGCCCAGGAGCAGCAAGCCGGGGAGGCGACGTCTTCGCGCATCGATGCCAGGGCGATCGAGCACCTGCAGGCCACCAGTTTGGCCGACGTGCTGCAACTGACGCCGGGGGCGTTGATGACCAACCCCTCGCTGACGAGCGTAAACCGGGTGGCGCTCAGGCAGCTGAGCGTGGATAATATCGGTAGCTTGGGTACGGGTTTGTACATCAACGGTGCGCCGGTGTCTAACAACGCCAACATGCAGCTGAGCGGATTACCGACCAGCGGCGTATTGGGTGCGTACCAAACCACCGCGGGCAGTGGTGTCGATTTCAGGCACTTCAGTGCCGACAATATCGAATCGGTGGAGGTGATCCGGGGGATACCGTCCGTCGAATACGGCGACATCACCGCGGGGGCGGTCGTGGTCAAGACCAAAACCGGCAAATCGCCGCTCCAAACCAAACTACGCATCACACCGAACATCTTCCAGGTGTCGGGTACCAAAGGAATCGACCTCGATCGCAACGCCGGGTTGCTGAATATAGACCTGGATTATACCCGCGCGGTGTCCGACCAGCGTTTCGACGTGAATAGTTTCGATCGCTATACGGTTGGCTTGCAACACGAAAAGCGTTTTGGCCATGAGCGCCCCTTGCTGCTGACCACCAACCTGAACTACCGCGCCAACATCGGCCAGCAGAAGCTCGATCCCGATGACGAGGCGGAAACCCGGAACTACGCCAGGGATTACAATTACCGCTTCAATATGGGGGCGAAATGGAATAGCCGATACCGGTTTGCCGAAAATATCCACGTGCAACTGGCGGTGGATTACAGCGATCAATACGGTTACCAACAGGCATTGGTGGGCGGTAACGTGTTTCCGGTGGCGACGGCCATGGAGCCGACCGAGGCGGTACCCACCGTACTCGTACCCGGACTCTACCTGAACCAAACGACGATCGAAGGGCAGCCGCTCACGGTGTTCCTGAAAGTGACGAACAATTTCACGGTGCAAACCGGTGGCATGACACACCGGATACTGGCCGGGGCGGAATGGCGGACAGAGGATAACACCGGCCAAGGAAAACAATACGATCCCACGCGTCCGCCGCGATTGAACAACAGCGGTTCGTCACGCGAGCGGAGCTATGCGGAGATCCCCGCGCTCAACATGCTTTCGCTATACCTGGAAGACCGTGCCGAAGCGCGGTTATGGGGACGCCGATTTACCGTGCAGGCGGGGGTGAGGTTTGATAATGTGCAGCCCGAAAGCCCTTGGCAGTCTGAAGTCGGGCTGTCGCTTTCGCCACGTGTCAATGTTTCTTACGCCTTGTTCGACGGTTTCCAGTTGCGTGGGGGATATGGGTTGGCGGCTAAAGCGCCTACGCTTGCGTACCTGTATCCGCAGCCGGCCTACTACGATTACATCGTGCTCAACCACTATACAGACAACCCCGCCGAGCGCCTGATTTTGGCTACGACCCGTGTTTTCAATCGCGATGAGCCGCAATTGAAGATCGCTTACAACACGAAAAGGGAGCTGGGGTTTGCTTATGACCTGCCTTGGGCCAACATCCGTGCAACGGCCTACCACGAATTGACACGCAATGGCTACGAATACATGCAGACCTTGGCGAGCCTGCAGCGCGTATTCGTAAACCGGTACCAGGTACTGGCCGCCAACCCGGGCAGCCAGCCAACGGTAAACCCCGTGCCGGTAGGCGTGGATACCGTCTATACCGATTATACCGTGCCAACCAACGGCCGTCGCAACGTGAACAGGGGCGTTGAATTCGACGTTGATTTTGGCCGTATCGACGCGTTGCGGACCTCGTTCATGGTCAATGGCGCGTGGATGCAATCACGCACGGAATCAACCGGGCCATACATCGTAAAGCAGTCGCCAACGGGAGGCGGAAATCCAGACCGGGTGGGGGTATACGGTACCGGGCGCGGCAACGTGCAGGAACGGTTCAACACCACGCTGCGCGTGATCCACCATATCCCGCAATTTCGGCTGGTGGCGTCGCTGGCCATACAGACGGTGTGGCTGGATCGGCACGACTACATCGGTTATGACCGGATTGCGCAAGGCTATTACAGCAAACAGACCGGTACGGTACACTGGTTTTCACCTGCCGAACGTGCGCAGTTGGATTACATGGATCTAGCAAACCGGGAGGTGACGCTCGCCTTCACCGATGAATACTTCCTGACGGAAAGCTGGAAGCCGAATTGGTTGTTCAACCTACGGCTGACCAAGGAAATCAGCAACCAACTGGGGTTCTCGTTTTTTGCGAACAACGTATTTATGCATAATCCGTTGCAGCAAAATACGCGGTGGGCCAACCAATACAACCGGCGGGGCCAGGATTTCCTATTCGGGGCAGAAATGAATTTCAGATTTTAATGGATAATAAATAATCAAACATGAAAACGCGTATCAATACATTATCCCTGGCCATGGCTTTCGTAACTGCGATGGCATTGGGGAGTTGCAAGAAAGACAGCGAGAAGGACCCTTCGGTAGACGTTACCGTGGCGGTGACCTATCCGGAGACCTATGGCAGTACCTATGCCGAAGGCGTAAACGTGGAACTGACCAATGCGTTCACCGGTAATAAGGCAACGGCGACCACCGACGCCGAAGGAAATGCGTTCTTTGCGTCGGTATTGCCCGGTGCCTATACCATCACGGCCAACAAGGAGTTGACGCCGCAGCAAGCACTGGCGTTGACCGGGCTGGAAGAGGAAGTGAGCCTGAATGCAGCTGCCAGCAACCAACAGGTATCGGTGGCCGGCGGCCGGATCGAGCTGCGACTTGCCGGGAGCGCGGTGGGGGGCTTCTTGATCAAGGAGATGTATTACGCCGGGGCAAGCGACGCCGAAGGCAAAGGGGGCACCAACGGTGCCGACGCATTCTACGAAATCTACAACAATTCGACGGAGGTATTGTATGCCGACAGCCTGTGCATCGGTGAAGTGATGGGTAGGCCTTATGTAAGCGCCAGTTCGATCCCCAGCGGATTCAAGGCAGACCAGCAGCACATTTACTTCCAGAATATCCTGATGGTGCCGGGCAACGGCACGACGTATCCCGTGGAGCCGGGAACCTCGATACTGATTGCCCGGTCTGCGATCAATCATAAGTCTGATACCGAACTGGGTAACCCAAATTCGCCCGTGGATCTGGGTACGGGTAGCGCTGATTTCGAAGCCTATTGGGATATCCCGGCCACGATCCGCGACGTGGATAACGCCAATGTCCCGAACATGATCATCCATTTCACGCATTCGCAAACAATCATTGACTGGTGGCCTACGGTTTTCGGTCCCAGCATGGCCATCTTCAGGCATCCCGAACCGGCAAGCCTGCCGCAGTTCACGGAGCCTGGCAGTACGTTGCTGACGACCTACCCGCAACTGCCCGTTGAATACGTGATCGATGCGGTGGATTGCATCCGGAATCCGACAGTGACCGATTTCAAGCGGTTGCCGACGGCACTGGATGCGGGATTCCAGTCGGTGAGCAACAACAACTCGGGCGAATCGATCCGCAGGAAGGTGAAAGCGACCGTAAACGGCAGGCGCGTCTTGCAAGATACCAACAACAGTACAAACGATTTTGAGGTGCTCACGACACCGACGCCAAAGTCGTGGTAAAGGGGTAAGGCCGGATGGTAAGGTACGGTTTGTTAACCGGTTGTTTGTTGCTGGCGTGCGGCTACGATGTAGCGGCGCAGCGCGCGGACACCACGCATGCCCTTGCGCGGTGGGATAGCGGCGTTGCCCGGTCGCTTTCGCTCCGGAGCGGTAACGATGCGCTACTGTTGGCGGATAGCCTGCCGGATGCGGGGTATGCCCGGTTTGATGGGCAAGTGCTTGGGGGCGGGTTGCGCCGTCCGCAGGATCCCAGGTCAGCACAGGTCGTGGCCTTTGGTACCGAACGTTACCAGCATGCCGGAACATGGTTGTTGCATGGCCGGTTTATGTATCAGCACGAGCGGCAGCGGGATCGGCGCTGGACGGCAATGATGGATCCATTCAGCGGTACACCGTTCGTATTGGCCGATTCGACGATTGGAGATTGGAAAAAACACCATTTCGCCCTTGAAGCGGGCGTTTCCGTGCCGATAAGCAAGGGGCTGAATGCGGGTTTTGCCGTCGACTACCGGCTGGGCAGCGGGGCGAAGAACCGCGATCCACGACCGTTGAGCAATGTCAACGACATCACCCTGCGGCCTTCGGTGAGCTTGGCGGTCGGCGCCCACCATATAGTGGGGGCACATGTGCAATACCGCAGCGTAAAGGAGGATATCAGCGTAATGATCCGTGCACCGTTTGTGCAGGGGATCTACCGGCTGAAGGGCCTATCGTTCCACGACCAGATTTTACCAGTTTCATCCGGATACACCCGGCTGTATCGGGCAACGGCAATGGGGGGTGGCTTACAGCATCTGTACAGGGTGAACGGCGCGATGCAATGGCTGAGCGAACTGGGATATGCCGGCCATCGCGAATCGACGCAGGACGGTACCATGCCCCCGCGCTCATCGGGCGATTTCAGAAACGATCGGTTTTCGGGCAGTTCTACCTTGCGCTACAGCCGCGGCCGGATGGAACACACGGTGTCCCTGGAGGCCGAGGCTTACCGGACAATTGGCCGTGAGTACCACTACGTGTCGGGGGCGTTGGTTTTTGAAGGCGATATGTACCGCGAAGAACAACGTGCAGCCGCCCTTGGCTATGAGTGGATGCGGCACCACGGCGGTGTTCCCTATCGTTGGTACGTATCGCCCACCGTACACTACCGGGATTTCCGGGCCACGTACCCCACTACGCCGGCCATAAGCCAGCAGGCATTTGGGCAGGTCATGGTTTCGGTCGAGGGGGGGAGCTGGCTCTCCCGGCGTCTATCGATCAATGCGGATATCGGGTACCGGGAAGCCATTTCGGAAGCACTCGCGTATCACGGCGAGTCGGCAAACATTGCGCACGCGTTGCTCGTGCCCGACCAGGATTACCAGACCGCATCGATACTGGCCTATGGGTTGGGGATGCGCTATGTATTTGTGCCGGGCAGGCCGGTTGTGCGGGCCCGCAATTTTTTTGTCGGGCTGACGGGGCGCGCGTGGCATCGGTTATCGGAGCCGAACGACTTGGGTTATGGCCGGAATCGTGGGGAGTTGAAGGTCCAGGTAGGCATGTATTATTAAATGGATAGGTTATGAAAATGAGATTTTTAGTGATGATGCTGGTTGCGCTGGGTTGGGGCGGACGGGCACACGGACAGCAGCAGTCGCCGGCACAGGTGTTGCCGGCGGAGGTACAGATCAAGGTAGCCGTATGGGCGGCACCGGAAGATAAGCGCGACGGCGCCAAAGTGTATGGGTATACGCCTACGGGCGATTTTACCGTATTGCGCGAGGGAACCAACGATTTCGTATGCCTGGCGCCCAAACAGACGGCGGGCTTCCTCTATGCCTATGCCTATCCGCAAAGCCTGGATCCGTTCATGGCGCGCGGACGCGAGCTGACTGCCGGCGGCAAGCGTGGCGAGCGAGACGCGATACGCGAGGCGGAAATCAAATCGGGAACGCTGGCCATGCCCAAAGGCCCGAGTACGCTGTATGGGTATTGGGGCAAAGCGGATGCCCTGGATCCGGAAACCGGCGAAATCCGGGATGCGAAACGGCGTTACGTCATCTACATCCCTTATGCAATGGCGGCCGACTTGGGCCTATCCAATAAACCGGATGTACCGGGTATGCCTTGGCTGATGGATGAAGGTACGTACAAGGCGCACATCATGATCAACCCCGAAAACATCGGACACCAACATTAATCATACACCGAAACGGATGCATAATAACAACGTTAAGACATGGGCCCCAGTGTTGCTGTTCGCGCTTTTGATGGGCTCGGTCGCGCCGCTGGCAGGGCAAACGGTACAGGAGCCCAGGGTGAACGGAGGGAAGACCACCTTTGCAATCGTTGTCGACGCCCGGACGGCGGCAGCGGTAGCCAACGAGATCGATGCCTACCGCTCGGCGCTCGAGGCAAAAGGATTGGGGACATACCTGGTGGCGCACGACTGGACACGGCCGGAGGAAATCCGGTCCATACTGCAGGCATTGCATGCGCGCAAGCCCCGGCTGGAAGGGGCGGTACTGGTAGGTGATATCCCCATCCCCATGATCCGCGATGCGCAGCACCTGACGTCTATCTTCAAGATGAACCAACGGGTCGATTGGAAGCGTTCGTCGGTTCCTTCCGACCGGTTTTACGACGATTTCGACCTTAAGTTCAGTTTTATCAAACGGGACTCGACCGAACGCGGATATTTTTATTACAGCCTGGATGCCGATTCGCCGCATGAGATACGGATGGACATCTATACGGCCCGGATCAAGCCGCCCCTCGTGGAGGGTAAGGACGCGCATACGCAGATCGGCGAATACCTGGCCAAGGCTGCACGGCAGCACCGCACGGCACCCATGCCCCTGCGCACCATGGCGAGCTATTCCGGACACGGCTACCACTCCGAATCGATGGACGCGTGGGCGGCCGAACGGATGGCGCTGAAAGAAGAGCTGCCGCAGTTATTCGTGCCGGGTGGGAAATCGACGTTCCTCAATTTCCGGATGGATCCCATGATGAAACATGCACTACTGAATACGTTGCAGGATGGGAACACGGACCTGGTTGTTCTCCATCACCACGGGAGTGACGACCTGCAGCTCATCAACGGTTATCCGTATGTAAGCAACCCCCAGCCTTCGATAGACAACATCAAACGCTACCTACGAAACAAAATACAGGATACCCATAGCAGCGGGGGGGATGTGGAAGCCCGGAAACGGTATTTTCACGAATGGTTGGGTGTACCCATCGCCTGGATGGATGACGCCATTGCCGATTCGGTGCTGTTGGCCGATTCCTTGCTCAATGCGTCGACCGATATCCACATTGCCGACCTCAGGCGATTTCCGCCGGGTACACCGTTTGTCTTATTGGACGCCTGCGATAACGGTGCGTTCCATCGGGCGGATTACATCGCGGCACATTATCCGTTTGGAGAGGGGGAGAACATCGCGGTCTTTGCCAACAGTGTCGGTGTGGCGCAAGATCTTTGGGCCAATGAGCACCTCGGATTGCTGGCCTACGGTGTGCGGTTAGGGCATTGGCTCAAGCAAGTGGCTTACCTGGAAAGCCACCTGTTCGGCGATCCGGCTTTTGCGTACGCCGGGAGCTATGATGCTGACCTGAACGAAGCGCTGGCGTATCCAGAAGCACACCGGAAAACGTGGCGCGGTGGGGCGGATAGCGGCATCCCGGCTATCGAATCCTTGGCATTGAAACAATTTTACTGGCAGGAAGGCGTGGCGGCATCCGCACGGTTCAGGCGCAAGGTGGAACATTCGCCGTATGCCGTAGTGCGGCAACAGGCACTGCTCATGCTCAACCGCCTGGACGATGCCAACTACCATGATGCGCTGTTGATTGCCTTGCGCGACCCGCATGAGCTGACACGACGCTTCGCCATCACGATGGTGGGCGAACACGGCGGTAACGAGTGGTTGCCCGAGATGGTCCGGATGGCGGTGCACGATCGCTATTCCGAGCGCATCCAATCCAAGCTGCGGCAAGCGCTGGCCGTTTTTCCGCCGGAAGAGGCACGCAAGGCGCTCGATGCGGAACTCGCGGCCTCGCCGCGCATCAGCGATATCGATCTGCTGCGCGAACGGATCGCGCAAACCTTGAACGGCCAGCAGCGGACGCTGGAACAGCAGTATCAAGCAACGCCGGCGGATTTTTCCGATACCAAGGCGCTGGCATCGGCCATACGCACGTTGCGCGGATACCGCTACCACCAGGCAATCCCGTTCGTGATCGCGGTGATAAGCAAAGAAGACGCCCCGGAAGAGATCAAGGTGGCCGGATTGGAGGCGCTGGCCTGGTTTGGAAAGTCGTACCGGAAGGATGCGATCATTGCCCACTGTCAATCATGGATAGACGACCCGGGTACGGCGGGAGCCGTGAGGACGCAGGCGTTGAAAACGAAAGCGATACTCGAATATAATCAACGGTTCTGATCGGCGTAGGGCTTGTAGGCGGTTGTGCGCATGGCTTGCAATGTTTGTTTGGAATTATTCTAAATAAATGTATATTTGCTGATCGGCGAAGTGATCGGCAATGGTGGATAACAAGGAATACTGGCGAATATTCGTAGGTGGCGGAGATCAGGCGTTCAAGGCGCTCTATGATGCTTATTATCCGGTACTAAAGCAGTATGCATTGGGCTACGCAAAGGATGAATCGCTCGCGTCGGAGTGCGTACAGGATCTCTTCGTGAAGTTGTGGAACAACCGAGGTTCCTTGAACGCGGCGCCGGCTTCGGTGAAACACTACCTCATCAAAGCCCAGCGCAACATCATCATCAACAAAACCAACCAACGTAGAAAGGAAAGTTACGTGGGGCACACCGAGGAACTGATGGCCACGCATGAAGGTGTTTATTTCCACGAGGAAGACCCTGTGCCCTTTTCTGCCGGCATGCGTAAACGGATGGCCCAGCTTACCGAAAGGCAACGTGAGGCGATCTACCTATTTTACGGCGAAGAATACAGTTATGCTGAACTAGCCGAGCATTTCGATATCCAGACCACGGCAGCCTATAAGCTGGTCTACCGGGCATTGGACACGCTGAAGGCCGACTTGCGCGAGGAGGTGTAAATCCCTGCCTTTTTCCGGAAACGGCATTTTTTATGGGGTAAAAAATCAATATTGGCCGTATTGAAAACAAACGGGCTGCTAAAACGTTTATTCGTCGTTTTACCCGCTTGTGGGTCACCAATTCAATAGTTATGATAAAACACACATTTACGATTGCGCTAGGGCTGTTGCTGGCTGCAACGGCGCTGGCGCAGACACGGCCGCTTGCCGGCAAAGTCGTCGACGCAGACGGGAAGGTTCCGGTAGCCGGCGCAACGGTCAAATTGGCAACCGGCAACGTGGCGACGTCCACGGCCAACGATGGAACCTTCGCCATCGACATCCCCGAAGGTGGAACGACACTCATCGTCTCGTCCATCGGTTACCGTGAAACCACCCGGGCGGTATCCGCCACAGACAACACCGTAACCATCGAATTGACGATGGCGACCGATCAATTGAGTGAAGTGGTGGTAACCGCGCTCGGCATCGAGCGTAAAGCCAAAAGCCTCACCTATGCGACCCAGCAGATCGGCGGAGACGAACTCACGCGGGTAAAAGACGCCAACCCGATGAACAACCTCACCGGTAAGGTCTCCGGGATGCAGATAAACCGGAGCTCGTCGGGGATAGGCGGTTCGGTAAACATTGTGCTGCGCGGTTTCAAATCGAACCGCAACAACCAACCGCTGTATGTGGTGGACGGTATCCCGATTACCAACACCGTGGGTAGCGGTTCGGAAGGCGCTTTTGGCGGCGGGACAGACCGCGGCGACATCCTGAGTACGCTCAATGCCGATGACATCGCGAGCATCAACGTGCTCAAAGGTGCTTCCGCATCGGCTTTGTACGGCAGCCAGGGCGCCAACGGCGCGATCATGATCACCACGAAAAAGGGGGCGGAAGGCCGGGTACGGATCGATGTCTCCAGCGGCGTTACCGTCGACCAAGCCTACCTGATTCCCGAATTGCAAACCACCTATCGGCAAACCACGGAAGCGTCCGAGGAGAGCTGGGGCGAGCGGGGCTCATTCTCCAATTCGCTCGACGATTTTTACCGTAACGGGACGACGTTCATCAACTCGGTTTCGCTGAGTGGCGGGACGGACAAGATGCAGAACTATTTTTCATACGGTAACACCAGCAATAAAGGCATCCTGCCGACCAACACATTCAATCAGCATACGGCAACGTTCCGCAATTCGACCAAATTCTTTGACGACAAGCTGTCGTTTGATGGAAGCTTGATGTATGCCCGGCAGCAAATACATAATCGACCCTCGTCGGGATTGTATTTCAGTCCCATCAGTGGCGCATACCTGTTTCCCCGCGGACTCGATTTCGATAGCTACCGCACGAATTACACTTATTTCTCGGAAACGCGAAACCTCCAGTTGCAGGATTGGTGGAACATCAATGCCGATGAGGGCAAGGGCGGGACCCACCACCAGCAGAATCCATTCTGGGTACTGAACCGCATCCCGACCGACCAGGCGCGCGATAACCTGATCGGCCAGGCCCAGCTCCGCTGGGCGATCAACGATTGGTTGAACATCGCGGCACGCGGTACGCTCAACAAGCGCTGGGATCGTTTCGAGCGCCGGGTGCATGCAGGTACGCAAGGTATCGTTTCCGGGGAGACGGTCAAGGAGACCGTAGACGGCGTGGAAATAGAAAAATTACCGGACAATGGCCGCTACCAGCGTGAGCAGAGCGAAACCACGGCAATGTATGGAGACTTGTTGCTTAATGGCGACAGGCAGCTGAGCGACGATTGGCACCTGAATTTCAATGTCGGTGGTTCGATAAACGATGAGCGCTCACGCGGTTGGAACCTGGATCAACGGTATCTTGCGATTACAAACGTTTTTCTCCTATCTAATATCTACCGTGAGCGCCCCATATATTCATTGACTGAGGTGGCTTTGCGCCGCCAGGTCCAATCCATCTTTGGCGCGGCAAACATTGGATTCAAGGAATTGGTATATGTGGATGTAACCGCTCGAAATGATTGGTCGTCCACGCTGGCTTTCACGCCTAGCGAAAAACGGGGTTATTTCTATTGGTCGGCTGGGGTGAATGCGGTCATTACCGATATCTTCAGCCTGCCGAGCGCGATTTCATACGGCAAGATCCGTTTCTCGTATGCCGAAGTGGGTAATGACGTGAGCCCGTTTTCGACGTTTCCTATCAATACGTTGGCGACGGGCCTGCTTACGCCGAATGTTGCGGGCCCCTACAAAGGACTGCCACTCAAACCCGAAATCAGCCGTAGTTATGAATTGGGTTACGAAGGCCGTTTTTGGGACAACCGGATAAACCTCGATCTCGCCTTTTACAAAACCAATACGAGAAATCAATATTTTGAGTACCAGGGGCCGGTCGGCTTTGTGAATTCAACCGTTTTCCTCAACGCAGGTAACGTGGAGAACAAAGGATTGGAGGCAACATTGGGCGTTGACATCCTCAAAGGCGAAAAATTGACCTGGAATTCGGGCGTGAACCTCACCATGAACCGCAACAAGATCCTCGAACTGGCGCCCGAGCTGAGCGACACCTATGGCGTGGGGGGCAACTTCAACGTGATGCGTTTGGGCGGTTCGTTCGGCGATTTCTGGGGGCGGCAATTCCTGCGCGATGATAATGGTACGCTGGTTGTTGATGAGAATGGCAGGCCGCAGAACGGCGAGATAGGCTATCTAGGCAACAACACGCCCAAAGCGCTCGTTGGCTGGAACAATACGGTGAGCTACGGCGACTGGTCGCTCGGGCTCACCGTCGACGGTCGGTTTGGCGGCCAGGTGATCAGCATCACGCAGGGGTACCTCAATTCATTCGGCGTTAGCCAAGAATCAGCCGATGCACGCGATGCAGGCGGCGTGGACGTGCCGGCGGTGTTTTCGGACGGCACGGCTTATCCCGGCAAGCTGCCCGCGCAGTCCTACTACGCCGGTATCGGCAACCGCGATGGTATCATTGAGGGGCAGATCTACGAAGCGACCAATATCCGATTGCGCGAAATCGCGCTGGGTTACCGGCTACCTATCCAATGGGACGGTCTCCAGCAGGCGCACATCAGCCTGGTGGGACGCAACCTGTTTTTCTTCCGCAACGATGCGCCCTATGATCCGGAGTTGAACACCACCACGGGCGTGGGCGGACAAGGCTTGGACGCTTTCGGGCTACCCACCACCCGCAGTTTCGGTATGACGCTTAAGTTATCCTTTTAAAAAACATCGAAGTCATGAAATCAGTCATAAAAGAAACCCGAATCATCCACCTGGCGGCTTTGGCACTCGCATTGGGCCTAATCGGGGGCTGTACCAACGAATTCCAGGACCTGAACACCAACCCAATCGGTGTAACCGATGAACAGGCAAACGCCGACTACGCCTTGATTGCATCGTTTTTGGCACAGGCACAGCGCGACATCATCCCGGGTGACGTAGGTGAATACCAGCTCACCAACAACCTGGCCAGCGATGCCTATGGCGGCTACCTGGCTGCCCAGAATAATTTTGCGGGCAACTCCAATAACCTTACGTACAACTTGATCGAGGGCTGGTACCAAGCTACCTGGAACGATCGCTATATCCGGGCGATGAATCCGCTCTATCGGGTTCGCGCATTCGTGCAGGATAAGCCCGAATTGCGCGACATCCAGGCATTCGCCAAATTGCTTGCGGTAGCGTCCATGCACCGAACGGCAGATAAACTGGGGCCCATCATTTACAGTAAGTATAATCAGGCAAATGCCACGGGGGGAGTGGATTACGATGACCAACCTGAAGTGTACCGGCAGTTTTTCGCCGACCTGGATACGGCCGTGCAGATTTTTTCGGAATTGGGTACGCAGCCTGTTGGATCGGCGATGCAGAAGAGTGACCTGGGCTATGGCAGCGACAACTACCGCAGGCTCATCAAGGTGGCCAATACGCTGCGCCTTCGCTTGGCGATGCGGATTTCGATGGTCGACCCGCAACAAGCCAAAACACAGGGCGAGCGCGCCATGAACCCCGAAAGTGGCGGACTGGTAAGCGAGAACGCCGATAACTGGGCCGTGACGCTGGCCGGCAACCACCCCCTGAACATCATCAGCAGTCCGGCCGATTGGAGCGACACGCGGATGGGGGCGCCCATGCAGTCATTCCTGCTGGGATACGATGATCCAAGGCTGCCGAAGTATTTCCAACCGGCCAAGGACCCGGTGGTGGCCGGCAAGTACCAAGGGATACGTGCCGGTATCAACATCGACGGGAAAGATCGCTACAACCAATATTCGGAATTGGTGACGCAACCCAACAAGATGCAGCTGATGGTGGCTGCGGAAAGTTGGTTCCTGAAGGCCGAGGCGGCGCTGCGTGGCTGGGCTGGTGCCGGCGACGCCAAAACCAATTACGAGACCGGCATCCGCCGATCGATGGAGCAACATGGATTAGCCAATGCGGCCTCTGCGTATATCGGTAACGCTACGGCCAAGCCGGCAGAATACAGGGATCCCAAAGCCATAACGCCCGGTGCGAATGATGTATTGACGGGATCCCCCCACCTAAGCACCATCACCATCCAGTGGGAGGAAGCAGCGTCAAACGACCGCAAACTGGAACGCATCATTACCCAGAAATGGCTGGCGATCTACCCGGATGGCGATGAGGCTTGGGCAGAATACCGCCGTACGGGCTACCCGATCCTGTTCCCTGTAGTGGTCAATTTCAGCAATGGGGCGATACCTTCGATTCCTGGCATCCGACGCATACCGTATCCGCAACGCGAGTATGACAGCAACAGCGACGCGGTAGCCGCAGCGGTGGCCATGTTGGGCGGACCCGACAACGGCGGCACCCGGCTGTGGTGGGATGTGGCCGATAAAGGGTTTTAGTGCGCCAGACCTGGAGACCGGCCCGCAGTTGCCTATGGTGCGGTTGGGCTCAGCTATCGGTTTTGAACGTACGAGACCGCGATACGTATTGTTGCCGACCGGGGAGCCGTTGATCGACAAGGTCATGCATGTAACCGCTAAGGTGTGCGGCGGGTGTGTAGCCAAAAGGCTGCCCAACATCAAAAAACCTTGTTACCTAACGGCATACGTTGCGGTCAACACATGCGTTTCGCTACGGGCTTCCCCACGGTGGGTCATGACCAGCTTTTTGGCGCTGGCCTCGGCGACTTCATAACGCTGGGGTTCGTGGCCATAGGTGGTGATGGATAACGATTTGCTCGACGCATCGTATTCCCAGGTGCCGGTTTCGGGAGGAAGTGTCCGTTCCGCTGATTGCCGTGCATGCGCCAAGCCCGATGACCATCATCAGCTTGATCCATTTGAAATGTACTTTTCGTTCCATATGCCCCATCATTCATCCCGCAGGCTGTCGACCGGATTGGTCCTTGCGGCGTGCAGCGCCCGTAGCCCCACCACGGCCAACATGCAGCAAAGGGTTAACAAACCGGTGAGCATAAATACATGGATGGGCATGTCGATCCGATACGCGAATTCGTCCAGCCAGCGATGCATGATCCACCAAGCGGCAGGTGCCGCCACCAAGACGGCGATCAGTACCAATCGGGTAAACGAACCGGAGATGAGCGACACGATGGAACCCGTGGTGGCACCGAGCACCTTGCGGATACCGATTTCCTTGACCCGGCGCTCGATGGTGTAAATGGCGATGCCCAAGACGCCCAGCAAGGCGATGAGCATGCTGGTGCCGCTGAAGAACGCCAGTTGCTGGAATTGTTTCCGCTCTTTCAGGTACTGGTTATCCACCTGTTCCTCCAGCCGATTGATTCGCGACAGCCGGTTCGGGAAGAACGCATTCCAGGTCGCGGTCATCGCAGCCAATGCGGCTTCTTTTTGCCCAGGTACCGCCCGGACGGAGAGGCATCCCGCGTCCCAGTCGCGCTGGCCGTGGATTACGAAATCAGCCATGGGATGATGTAGGCTCGTGCCATGGAAATCCGCCAGGGTACCCACCGGGGTCACGCCAAGCAAAGGCGCGCTTTGGTCCGCCTGCAAGCCAAAGCGCTTTTTCACCGTTTCGGTCATCAGGACATTGGGGAAGGCCGTTTCGGGAGCTGGACCGCCGTACACGAACGCATCGAGTGCATGGCTCGGATCCAATTTCCGCCCTTCGGTAAGCCGCATGCCCATCGTGGATACGTAGTCGAAATCAGCGAAGAGCGACAATAGGTATTCGTTCTTGTCCGGATTCGCGGGGTCTATTATGGTTTTGATGTCGACCCCGCCGTTGAACGGCGTCCACATCGAAAAGCTGGCCGAAATGATTTCCGGGTGTTGCAGCAGCGTGTGCTTGAACGCTTGGGCCTTCCCCTCCCAGGCGGTGTAGTCCATCACGAGCAAGTCCGTGGGTTCATAGCCGAGGTCTTTCGCGTCCAGGTATTTCAGTTGGGCCTGGATGGTGAACATGCAGCTGAGCACCACCATCGCGATGCCGAATTGCAGGGCGATCAACACGCGTGTCGTGCCCAGGTGCAAGGGCAGGCCAAAAGCCGCAAGGCGTTTTTTCAGTTCGTGGCTGGCCTTGGTCCTGGATAGGGCCAATGTAGGGGGCACGCTACAGCACAGGCCGATCGCGATCCAGCAAACCGCCAATGCGGCAAACATCGTTGGCGACCGGTGGAAGGCCATCGTGAGGGGATGTCCGAGGTATTGCTCGAAAAGTGGCAGGACGAGGATATAGGCACCGAAGGCCAAAAGCAGCGAGCCGCCGAAAAGCAGGAGCGTTTCGGTGCCCAGCTGGGCGAATAGGTGGACGCGCTGGGCGCCCAGTACTTTACGTATCCCGGTTTCCAGCGCACGCTTGACGGCGTGCGCGAAGGTGAGGTTGACAAAGTTGATGCACACCAGCACCAGGATGAGGATGCCAATGCCCGAAAGGAGGTAGAGGTCGCGCATTGGACCCCGCCAACCGGCCTCCGGTTGGAGGTGGATATCCTTGATTTTTTGTAATTCCACGGGCTTCGAATCTTGTTCCGGGAATTGTCTCTTGAGCCACGCATTCGCCTTGGCGGTCAACGTGGTGTCGGTGCCTCCGGACAGGCGTATGTATTGCGGTTGCATGTTGCCCGCCCTGCCGGGTTCGAAGGCCTGTTCGGTTGCCTGGATGACGATGGCATCGGCATAGAGATGCGAGTTCCGGGGCAGGTCCTTGACGATGGCATTGACAAAAAACGGTTCGGGAGTCCCTTCCCTTGGCAGATCGTAATAAAGCTTGCCCACCACGTCTTGGCCACCGAAATGGGTACGGTGGGTACGTTCGGTGATGATCAGGTTTTTGGCATGGCGCACGATTCCGTTGGGGTTGCCTTTCACGACCTCGGCGGCGAACAGCTTGAAAAAATGGGTATCGGTTTCCAGCACCAGCAGGTCGGCATGGACGTGGGTGGTCGAATCGATCACGAAGGTCCGATCACCAAGGGCGACGGTGGTGTACGCCGAGATTTCGGGGAATTGGGCCGCCAAGGCACCCGCCAGCCCCTGGGGTGCGCCGCTAGGCCGGAACGTGATCCGGCTGTCGCTGCTTTCTTGGACCGTCCGGATACGATACAACGCACCGGCATCCGCCCATTGGCGATCATACGATAGCTCATCCGTCACCAGCGAAGCGATCAGCATGATGACCAAAAGGCCCAACGTCAACCCCACCACGTTGGTTGCCGTATACGTGTGGTTGAACGCCAAGGTCCGCCATGCGGTTTTGAGATAATTCCGTATCATTTCTTTCAGCAATTAGTTACGCTACTCATCCCGAAGCGATTCCACCGGATTGGCCGTGGCCGCACGGATGGCGTGATAGCTCACCGTGGCCAGCGTGATGGCAAAGGCGCACAATCCAGAAATGGCGAATATCCACCAAGCGATATCGATTCGATAAGCGAAATCGCGCAACCAGGCATTGCCAGCCCACCAAGCCAGCGGCGAGGCAATCAGCAAGGCGATGGCTACCAACATCAGGAATTGCTTGGATAACATCGCCGTGATGTTGGCGATGCTGGCGCCGAGGACCTTCCGGATACCGATTTCCTTTTTCCGCTGTTCGGCGGTGAATGCGGCCAACCCGAACAGCCCCAGGCAGGCAATGAAGATCGCAATCAGGGAGAACGCCGTGATGATGTTGTTGGTCCGGTTCTCCAGCGTATAGAAACCCTTGATGTGGTCGTCCAGGAATTGGAAATCAAAAGCCGCCTCGGGCAGGTGCTGATGGAACAGCTGTTGGACCTGTGCGACATAGGCTGGCGTGGGGTGGCCCGTGTGGCGGATGAGGAAATACCGATAGCCCTCGCTGGGTCGGTTCATCCGGTAGAAGACATAACCGCCTACGGCGGCCTTCAGGCTTTCGAAATTGAAATTCCGCACCACGCCCGCAATCTTGGAGTTTGGCATCATTTCGGTGTGCAGCTGCTGCCCGACGGCGTCAGCGGGGTTCGCATACCCGAGGTAAGCGGCCACGACTTCATTGATCAAGAGGTAACAGGTGGTATCCGTAGCTGACAGCTCAGCCGGTAAATCCGAGCCGGCCAGCAAGTCAAGCCGGAGTGTAGGCACCACCGCGCCCCGGCTGCTGGACGTGCTCACCGGCAGGCCCTCGTTCGATTCGCCAGGACGGTGGATGGTCTTTCCGCTTTCCCCGTATCCGGGGAACGTTTGAAGCGTAGCGACGCTTTCGGTTCCAGCCAATTCCTGGATGCCCTGCTTGATGCTATTCAGTTTTTCGGTCGTTCCGATCGATTGGATCGGGACGGCCAGTATGTTGGCGGGTTGATAACCGAGGTCTTTTTCAGCAACGTGGCGCAGCTGTCGGGAGATGATGAACACACCGATGATGAGGATGATCGAGCACGCGAATTGGAAGACAACCAAGCCTTGACGGATGTATTGCGCAAATTGCCCATGGGAAAGGATGTTTTTCATCAAGGACAAACTGGGTATGTTCGCCATCAATAGTGCAGGATAACTGCCGCCGATAAGCGTGACCGTCAGCCAGATCAGCCCGGCGATGCCCATGTTCGCGGGGCCGACCAGGTGAGGGAGGGGGATCGCCGAACCGACGATGGTATTGAATGCAGGCAAGGCAACGGTCGCGAGCAATAGCCCGATGCCAATCGCAAATAACGTGATGATGGCGGTGTCCAAGTAGAAACGCAGCCCGATCTGATGGCGATGCGCACCCAAGACCTTGCTTATCCCCACCTCTTTCGCGTTTTTTTGGGAGCGTGCGGTGGCGAGGTTCATGTAGTTGATGCATGCGATCAAGATGATCAATAGCGAAAGGATGAACACGGTGTTCACCGTTGCGATATCGCCCCTGCGGTTGGATAGGCCATCCCGCAGATCGGACGAATGAAGGTGTATCTTGGCCAAGGGTTGCAAAAAGAACCGCGTGTAGTATTGATTGTCTTTCGGGACATATCGGTCGATGAGTGCCGTCGCTTTTTGTTCCACGTCGCTAGGCTGGGCACCAGGATGCAACAGGCAAAAGGTATGGTAGCTTGCATTCGACCAAGATATGTTCTTGCCCATCCAGGAATCCATGATGTCGAAGAAAAGCTCACCATCGAAAGAACTGTTCCTGGGCAAGTCTTCGAATACGCCGGTTACCGTAAACGTATCCCGTTGATTGACGATGATCGGCTGGTTCAACGCCGATGCCGTTCCGAAAATCGTGTTTTTCTTGCTTGCCGATATCACCGCGCTTTTCGGATGGGTAAATGCCGAATGGCGATCCCCTTCGACGAACCCGACGTCAAAGAGACGGAAAAATGAAGAGTCGACGAGGTAAATGTTCTTCTCCGCGAAATTGGCATTGTTTGCGCGCACGGAGCCAAAGCCCGTGAAATCCAGCCTGACCAAACGCGCGACGGAAGCCACCTCAGGAATATCCGTAAGCATCGCTGGCCCCACGGCATTGGGCAGCGTGGTCCATTTTTCGTAATTGTAGTCGGCAGAGGCCTCCATGACCATCCGATGGAGGGCATCGACTTTCGTGAATTGCCGGTTGAACCCCAGTTGTTCCCGGCCATAGGTAATCAACAACATGGCCACGGCCAAACTGATGGCCAAACCCGCTACGTTGAGCAGGCTGAAAAAGCGATTTTTTAAAGCGCTCCTCCACGCTATCCTGACGTAATTCCTGATCATCGTTGACGTACTGCTTCACAAAACCAACCAGCATGTTTGGCGCCAAAAATACAACGTGTTGATAAACAGTTAGGTGGTAGGTGGTTTCCCGGGTGTACTGTTCGATATCGGACACCGGGTGTCCATAAGCGAACAATCGTTTTTAGCGTTGCCCCCATGTAATTTTCTGCTTACCTTCGTCGTTTTAGCATTAAACGAAAAGATAAACGTATGCAACGCGGATTGTTGACAGGGATAGGTGTGTTGGGGATGGTTTTTGGGGCTTTTGCGCAAAACAGGCTGGAAGAAGCCAAATATGAATTGATTCGCGAGACCATCGATTTCCTGGCGACAGACCGGGCGGTTTCACAGGATACCGGTTTCCGGATTACGTGCGAAACGCTGGACTACGACTGCTTCACGCAACAGTTGGCTAGCAAGAAGCCCATTGCGGGCATCGATCGCTGGTACAACACGTGGCGCAGGATGACGGTGGCCAACGAGGCGGAATTGGCCGGTTTGCGGAACCAATTATTCGCGGATATCCTCGACCGACCGGGCAAGGGCTATCGAAAACAGCTGGCCGGCTATGCAACCTACTTGGCCCGCACCGAAAGCCTTGTCAACCCGCCCGCAGCCACGCCAGCGGCGAGTTATGCCGATACGGTGCATGTGGAAGAGGCCGATACAACCCCACAGGTTGAACAGCATGATAACCCAAAAGCAGAAAATAGTATGATCGCTTACCTCGCCCTCATCATTGGCATCATCGCCTTGGGCATCACGTTACGACCGCTCTTGAAAACGAATGATCGGCAGCAAGCGCCGCCCGATGCGGAAGACCTGGAAGGCCTGCAGATCCGATTGGACGGGCTGGCCATGCGGATGAAGCGCCTGGAAGACAAACTTACCGATGCGCAGCTGGCAGACGCCCTCACCAACCTCACGCAGATCATGGAATCGATCGAAAAGCGGGTGGTGGAACTGGAGAAATGATCAAGCCCACGCGGGTTCGGGTCATTCGTCCCGGAGGCTGTCGACCGGATTGGCCATCGCCGCCTTGATGGCCTGCCAGCTAACGGTCAACAACGCGATCGCCGCGGCCAAAACGCCGGTGAGGGCAAATATCCACCACTCCACGCCAACACGGTAGGAGTAGCCTGCCAACCATTGGTTCATGGCATACCACGCAATCGGCGAGGCAATGATAAACGACAGCATCACCAACAGGAGGAAATCTTTCGATAGGAGCTGGGTGATACCCCATACCGAAGCACCCAGCACTTTCCGGACGCCAATTTCCTTGGTACGGCTTTCGGCCATATAGGCCGCCAAGCCGAATAGGCCCAAGCACGATATCAGGATGGTAAGGAGTGCGAATAGCCCGGCCAGTTTCCCCGATCGTTCGGCGCTCAGGAATTTCTGTGCGTAATTTTCGTCGGCAAACACATACTCGAAAGGGTAACCCGGATTGTAGGTCTTGAAGATTTTTTCTAGCCGGGAGAGGTTCTCCGCGACAGGGTTATCCGGGTTCAGTTTGACGTGCAGGATATTCGGCGAGTAACCCCCGGGGCCGTTGACCATCATCGGGCTGATGCGCTGCTCGAAGGGCGATTCGAGGATGAAGTCGCTGAAGACGCCAACCACATGGAAGTGTGTCGTGGAATAAGCCCACCTGATTTTCGCCCCGATGGGCTGTTCGAGGCGCATGGCTTTCACGGCGGTTTCGTTCAGCAAGATCGCCATGCTGTCGGTGGGATAGTTGTAGATGTCGATGTCACGGCCTTCGACCAGCTGGATGCCAAAGGTCTCCGAGAAACCGGCATCCGTTCCCAATCGTACGAAGTCGATCTTTTCGTCGGCTTTGGTACTGCCATCCCACTGAAATCCCCAGCTGTCGCTCCAACGTTGGGTGATGGGGTTGGCCGACAACGACACCGAGGTCGTCGCGCCACTTGTTAACAGCTCATTCCGCAGGGTTTCGTAGTGGTTTTCCATGTCGCCCTGGAAAAAGAAATACACGAGGTTATGGCGGTCATAGCCGGTGTCGCGGTTCAGGCCGTGTTGGATTTGCCGGTAGACGATGACCGTGGCGATGATCAGGATAATGGCAAACGTAAATTGGATGGTCACCAATACCTTACGGGGTGCCACCAACGCCGATTGCTTCCTGAAGGTACCCTTCAATACGGACACGGGGTTGAACGAAGACAGGTAGAATGCCGGATAACTGCCCGCTACCAACCCTGTTAGGAGGACAAGCCCCGTGGCGAACAGCCAGAACAGCGGCTCACTATACGGGATAACCAGCGCCTTGCCCACCAGCCCATTGAAAGCACCTAGGCTGAACTGCACGAGCAGCAGTGCGACGAAAAAGGACAGCGCGCTCAGCAGGATACTTTCCATCAAGAACTGCGCAATCAACAGGCCCTTGCTTACGCCGACCACTTTACGGATACCCACTTCCTTGGCGCGTCGCTCGCTGCGCGCTGTACTGAGGTTCATGAAATTGATGCAGGCGATGAGCAGGATAAACACGGCGAGCACGATGAATAACCGTACGGTCACCAAGTTGCCGGCCACCAGCTTGGCGTCTTCGGATTTTCCGTACAGGTAATAGCGGCTCAGCGGCTGGGTGAACACTTCGGTTGTGGAAGCATTGGCAGTTCCTGCCGTGTGGTCAATGGTTATCGTACGTATTTTCGCGTCGAAGGCTGCTTGGCTGGCGCCCGGCTTCAGGAGGGCATAGGTCGTCACCGAATTGTTGCCCCAGTGGGTGTCGCTCCAACCCAGCCGTTCCATGTGTTGCCAAGGTAGCAGGTAGTCAAACCGGAGCAGCGTATTGTTAGGCAGGTCTTTGAGGATACCCGTTACGGTGGCATTGCGGTTGCTGTCGATCCGGACGGTCTTGCCCAAGGCTTCTTCGATGCCGAACAGGGTTTTGGCGAACTTTTCGGTCAAGACGATGCTATGCCCATCTTTTAGGGCGGTGGCGGCTTGCCCTCGTACGAGCGGGAAGCTGAAAAGATTGAAAAAGCCGCTATCCACAAAGGCCCCACGTGAATTGAGGTTGTGGTCGCCAACCGTAAACAGGAAGGTGATGTTGTTGAAACGGACGGCATCTTCCACCTCGGGATAATCCGCCTTTAGCGTGGGTGCAAGGATTTTCGGGGTATTGCCCCAAGCCCAGCGGTTGCCCTGGGGATCCGAATCCCGGTTGTACATCACGTAAATGCGATCCACATGCTCGTGGAAACGCTCCATACCCAGTTCGTTGCGTATCCAGAGGATGATCAGCAGCGCCGCCGCCATGCCGACGGAAAGACCGGTTAGGTTAATTAGCGAATAAACCTTGCTTTTTGCAAAATTCCGCAACAATATGCTAAAGTAATTCGCGACCATTGACCATTACCCCACCGTTTCCATCAGCACCTGGCCATCCAACATGCGGATGATGCGGTCGGCATAGCGGGCATCGTGCTCGCTGTGGGTTACCATCACGATGGTGGTGCCCTGCTCGTTCAATTCGGTGAGCAATTGCATGACCTCGTTACCGTTATTCGAGTCGAGGTTACCGGTAGGTTCGTCGGCCAGGATGAGCTTCGGGCGGTTCACCACGGCGCGGGCCACGGCAACCCGCTGCTGCTGGCCACCCGAAAGCTGCTGTGGGAAGTGATTCCGGCGGTGCATGATCTGGACCTTCTCCAATACCTCTTCCACCCGTTGCTTGCGTTCCGCGGCGGGCACTTTGGTATAGATGAGCGGTAATTCGACGTTTTCGAATACGGTCAGCTCATCAATCAAATTGAAACTCTGGAAGACGAAACCGATGTTATGCTTGCGTAGGTCAGACCGCTTGCGCTCATTGAACTTGGCCACTTCGATGTTATTGAAGAGGTAGCTCCCGTCGTCGAGGTCATCCAGCAGGCCCACGATGTTGAGCAGTGTCGACTTGCCACAGCCGGATGGTCCCATCACGGCCACGAATTCACCTTCTTTGACGTGGATGCTCAGGTTATTGAGCGCAACCGTTTCCACCTCCTCGGTGCGATAGAATTTTTGCAGTGCTGTGATTTTAATCATGTTCGTGAGTGTCCATTAGTTGGAGCGTGTTCGAATCTTCGGCATACATTATCGTTCCAAAAAAACAACGGGCTTATTATCAGTGATTTGATTTGTGTTCGGTCTGGATAGGTGTCCGATATCGGACACTTATTTGTTCGCTTGCGGACAATGCCTGCCGTTATCCCTGTACCAATAGCCACAAGAGGGCCAGGAGCAGCAAGGCGCCGATGACGGCAAACACGATTTTGGCCACGCTGTAGGGACGCTCACCGATTACCTCTCCTGTGCTTGCGTTGATGGCAATCTGGTAAACCTTGGCTTTGAATCGAAATGCGGTGATCCAGATGGGCAGCAGGTTGTATTTCAATTTGATGTCGAGGTATTCGCTGTCGTTGCTGCTGATGCGTTGCTCGTCGCCGCCGATATCACGGCGGATGGCTGCGAGGATAACGGGCTCCATCTTTTGTTTGGCGAATTGGAGGCCGGTTCGGGCGTCGACGCTATACGTTTCCGAACGGAAGCCACTGAGGAAGCGTTCGTCAAACGGTTGGAGCCGGGCCAGTTGCCAAGGCTCCAGCTTATCGGCCACTCTGCGGGCCAGGCTATCGCTGGCCAGCACGAGGATGTCGTTGAACGTACAGGAAACCGTGCCCGATGCCGGGTGCCAGCGCGTACGCCGTACTTGCCGCGTGCGTTGCACGGAGCGGCCGTTTTCGGTGGTGGTGTACGATTCGGTTACCCAATAGTGGATGCCCCGCTGGCCGGAATAGTCGGTTATGGTTTTCGCGTCATACGCCCAATGGGGCAGGTACATGCCCTTGAAGTGGTCGCGGTGGATCTGCTTCACGTTTTTGATGAGCGCGTTCGGCGCGAACCATAGGTTGCCCAGCCAACGGCGGAAGCGATTTTCGGCTTCACGGTCGTCCAAGAGGAAAGGCAGTACGTAATGCGGTTTGAGGATATGCTCGTGATGGGCCTTCGAGATGACCAACGGTGAGGTGCAGAATGCACAGGCATCGGCGGTGATGCCTGATGGCAAAGCCGTTTGGGCGCCGCAATTGCCGCATTGCACCACGTCGGCTTCTCGGGTCGCCGATACCGGAAGCCCGTCCGTTTTGATGAATTCCTCGTAATCGAACGAATGGATTTCTGGGGGCTCGTCGTTGGCGATTTCATTGGTGGCCCCGCAGTAGTCGCATTTCAGGTGCCTGGTGCCGGGTTTGAAATGGAGCGTCGCTCCACAAGACCCGCAGTCAAGCGACGAATTGGTGATCGTATTCCGTTCTTCCACGGCAAACCTATGCCCCTGGCAGTGGGGGCGGCGTTTGGTTGAACAAGCCTTTCAAATCGTCCACGCCATCGGCAGCGATCCACGTAGCCATGCCCACGGTCCACACCAACGTATCGCGGCCAATCTGGCCCGCGGCGATACGGTTCTTGATTTCGTCGATGCCGAACGGACCGGCTTGCTGGCCGCTGATTGCCACGAAATAAGTGGGTGCCGTTGGTAAGGGTGGCGGCGTAGCCCCTCCCGAAGTTGGTGCGGCATGGCCTTGCACCGTGCCTTGCTGGAACACATTCCCCAGCTGGCTGCCGATTGCCGCGCCGAAACCTGCGCCAAGACCAGCCCCCATGATGCCGCCCGTGCCTTGGTTTTCGGCGCTTTTTTCCATAGCGTTGGCCGCTTGGAACTGAGCATAGGCACCCAGGTTTCCGATTATGCCCATGCTGCTCCGCTTGTCGAGCGCGGCCTCCACTTCGGAGGGCAGCGAGATGTTCTCGATCAGGAATTTGGTGAGTTCCAGCCCGAGCTCGGCGAATTCCGGCTTTATCTTTTCGGTGATGAACTGCGAGACTTCATCGTAATTGGCGGCGAGGTCCAGCACCGGGATTTTCGACTCCGCCACCGCATCCATACCACGGCTCACGGCAAGGTTACGCAATTGCTCGTTGATGTCATCGACCGAAAAACTCGGGTTCGTGGCGGCGATGGTCTTCAGGAATGCCGCCGCGTCCTGCACCCGGAACGCATAGTTGCCAAATGCGCGAAGACGCACCGGACCGAACTCTTGGTCGCGGAGCATGATCGGGTTTTTGGTGCCCCACTTCTGGTTGGTGAATTGACGCGTGCTCACGAAGAAGACATCGGCCTTGAATGGGCTGTTGAAGCCATATTTCCATCCTTTGAGGGTGGTCAGGATGGGCATGTTCTGCGTGGTGAGCGTATACATCCCCGGCGCGAATACGTCGGCGATGGTCCCCTCGTTGATGAATACGGCCACCTGCGATTCCCGCACGGTAAGCTTGGCGTTCATCTTGATCTCGTTCTGGTAACGCGGGAATTTCCATACGATGGTATCCTTACTGTCGTCTACCCATTCGATGATGTCGATGAATTCGGCGCGGAGTTTATTGAATAGTCCCATGGTCTAAAATTACACACAAACTTGGATAAAGTCGCTATTATCTGTATTTATCTTTTCATTTCCTGTTGTATGCGCTCCTTGTGATCCATCCCCCATTGTGCCATCTCATCCATGATCGGTTTCAAGGTGCGCCCGTACTCGGTGAGTGCGTATTCAACGGAAATGGGCTTTGAAGGCAACACCTTCCTGCTGATCAGTCCGTTGATTTCCAAGTGGCGCAATTCTTTTGACAACATCTTCGATCCAATGCCGTCAAGAAGCCGTTGAAGCTCCAGGTACCTACGGCTTCCGGAACCCAATACGGCAATGATCAAAACCCGCCATTTGCCGTTCAGGATGTATTGCGTATCCTGAATGGCTTTGAAGTGCCTTGTACAATCCGTAGATACCTGCCCACCGGCTATTGTATTTCCCATGGTGTAAAAATACGAACTTCCCCGGAGGAAACTACCTCCCTTGAGGGAAGTCATGCGCCCAAAGGCCGAGCATGCCGTAGCTTTGCATCGGAATCAAAAACGGATTGAAAAATGAACAAAGAAATCACGAGCGGCGTGGTACGCATAACGAAGCCGGGCGCGCCGAACGCATTGGCCTACGAACAGGTTATGCTCCCGCAGCCAAAGGCAGATGAGGTGTTGTTGCAACAGAAGGCCATAGGCGTAAATTTCCTGGATATTTTTTTCAGGGATGGCAGGTTCCCAATGGAAAGCTATCCCGCGCCGATCGGGCTTGAAGCGTCGGGGGTGGTTGTGGCCGTGGGCACAGGAGTGACCAGGTTTTCCATTGGCGATCGCGTAGCGTACTACAACACGCCCGGGGCGTACGCAGAAACAAGACTCATCCACGAAGGCGAGCTTTTCAAACTCCCCGACGCGATTACGTTTGAACAGGCCGCCGCATCGATGATAAAAGGGCTTACGGCACAGATGCTGGTCAAGGATAGCTACCGCATCAAGGCAGGCGACTCGGTATTGGTACAGGCGATGACCGGCGGTGTCGGCTCGTTGTTGGGCGCTTGGGCCAAATCGTTAGGCGCTACCGTGATCGGCACCGTGGGGAGTCCTGCAAAAAAGCAGTTGGCCATTGAGCGGGGGTTCGAATATGTTATCGACTTGGAGCGCGAGGACTTCGCCGAACGGGTGGCCGCCATCACGCGGGGATCTGGGGTCGACGCCGTCTATGACAGCATGGGCAAGGAGACGTTTGGACGGTTCGTAAACCTGGTAAAGCCCGGAGGGACGATCGTTTCTTACGGCGCAGCGACGGGATGGCCGGAACCCGATGCGGGAATGCTTGCGGACCGAAACGTCCACGTTGTACAGGCCGTGTTGAACGCATATCCAGGCTACCGGGACAAGTCGGGAAAGGCGGTGCAAGAGGTGTTTTCGCTGGTGAACGCCGGCGTGTTGAATTTAGATCATACAACGTTCTACGCATTGGCCGATGCAGCCCGTGCCCATGCCGACTTGGAAGCAAGACGGACAACCGGCAGCATCGTGCTGAGGCCTTGATTTACCCACTGTGGATCATTGAGCTCCAATCCGACGATGTTGCCATCCGTCCTCAGGCTGGAGGTGGGTTGCCTGTGTGTGGACCCGCCAGCCCGAGGTTTTCGCGTAGGGTGGCTCCCGGATACGCGGTTCGAAAACGCCCGCGCCGTTGCAGCTCGGGGATGACGTGCCTTGTGAACGCGGCCACCTGCCCTTGTAGGTACGGGAATCCCACGGCGAAACCATCGGTTGCACCGCTATCGAGCCAATCCTCCATGAGGTCGGCGATGTCGTCGGCCGTCCCGGCAAGGATGCCGGGGCGTTGACGTTCCATTGGATCCAATAGGGCTGTGAATTCTCGAAGTCGCGCATCGGCTTCGGCGCGTGTGCCTGCCACAAGCACATAGGGAAGCACAGCCAGCACAATGACCGAATCCGGGTCGCGTCCGTTTGCCGCAGCGCGTCGACGGATGTCGTCGCGGGCCTCCTTCGCATGCCAAGGGCCACCTGGCGCAAGCGCGATATCGGCCTCCCGTCCGATGAATTCCCTGCCTTCTGCACTGGCGCCGGCTTGTACGATGATTGGATATCCCTGTGGAGGATCCACCAAGCCAAGCGAACCGGACGCCCAGAAGTGTTTTCCGTTATACTGAAATACCGTCCCGTCTTTGCGATTGCCGAACCACAGGCCCTTGACAACGTCGACGAATTCGGTGGCTACGTCATAGCGCGTTGGGGAGCGCAGCAACCGAGGGTCGAGTCCGAAGTTACGGGCCTCCGTTTCAAGGCGCGAGGTCACGACATTCCAACCGGCACGACCGGCGGAGAGCTGGTCTAGCGATGCAAGGAGCCGCGCATGCGTGTAGGGTTGGGTTAGGCTCGTGGAGGCGGTGGTGATGAGCCCGATGTGTTTCGTTGCCGCAGCAACCGCTGCGAGAAGCAACGTAGGATCGAGCGAGTCGTTCACCATCGATTCATGTTGATAGGCCGCGTCGGGTCCCGGCATGATCCCCGTGGTTTCAGAGAGGAAGAGCGCGTCGAAAAGCCCACGTTCCAACTCCTGTGCAACCTTGATAAATGCCTTTACATCGGTGGCCGGCCGTGCAGGCGTATCCGGATGTCGCCATCCGCGTAGGTGCGAGCCGGTTGAATGGGTAATCGCGATAAGCCGCGTCTGCTTCTTTGCGTTCATGAAACGCTCCTTTCCGGATAGCTAAGCCCGAGAAAATCACGAAGCGTTCCGCCCGTCGGCGGGGTAAAGAGACCACGCCGTGCCAAACGAGGCAGTACCCCGTCTAGGAAGGGGTCGACTTCGCCAGGGATTGGCGGAAAGCGCACGGCGAACCCATCGGCAGCGCCCGCCACAAACCATTCGGCGATCCATTCGGAAGCCTGTGCCACTGTACCTACGATAAATAATTCCCCGGTATCATCTTTTCGGGACGGGCGCAGCCCCCGCAGTCTTTCTTGTCGTTCTTTCGCTTCCGCCTCGGTGGCGGCAACGATGGGGGTGAGGGTGGGCCACACCGAAACACTGCCCGGCACCCGCCCGACATCAATAAGAGCCTCATCCAGCCGTGACCGATAGGCGAGCGCATCCTCAATGGTCCGGACGCCGGTGAGCACGACGTCGGCATGTTTTCCGGCGAACGCGAAATCAGCAGGGGTTGAGGCGCGGTGAAAGATAACGGGATGCCCCTGCGGTGGACGCGACAGATTCAGCGGTCCAGCTACCCGGAAGTGTGCCCCAACATGGTCGAGTGGGCGTCGCCCACCGGGATGGAAATATAATCCGGATCGTTTGTCAGCAACGATTGCGTCGTCGGCATAGCTGTCCCATAGGTGCTTCACGGTAAGCAGGAACTCCTCGGCGCGCCCATTTGGGCTTCCCTTCACGTCGTCTTCACCGCGAAAAAAACCACCGGCTTGCCACGGCACCGCGCCGACGTCCACGCTCCATCCTGCGCGCCCGCCGGAAATGTGGTCAAGGCTGGCAAGACGTCGGGCCACGTGGAACGGCTCATTAAAGTCCGTGGTCACCGTGGCCACGAGCCCGATCCGGTCGGTCAGCGCGGCAAGGGCCGACAGGAGTGTCAACGGCTCATAAGCGCCTGCCGATGCCGTACCGTCGGCAACGAGCAGGGTGGTGAATCCAGCGTTTTCGATTCTTCGGGCATACACGGCGAGCGCTGCAAAGTCGGAAGGCGGGTCGCTGGGTTGCAGGACGATCGATGCGAACCGTAGGAATTTCCGGTTTTTCATACTATTGCGCCGTTATGGATTTTAGGTGATCCAACCCGTTGGGTGTGTGCCATCCCGGTCGGGGAAACACCGTATTCCTTTTTGTAGGCCGTAGAAAAGTGCGATAGGCTCGTGAACCCAAGATCGAGGTATACATCAGAAACTTTCTTCCCTTCATTTAATAGTCGGTGGGCGGTTTCCAGTCTTTTTTTGGTTATCCATCGTTGGGGCGTCCATTCACTTATTTTGTTGAAATCCCGCTTAAAGGAGGCAACACTCCTGCCGGTGTATCGAGCAAACTCCTTTATCGACAGGTTGTACATGTAGTTTTTATGCAGAAAGTCGAGGATGTCGATCTTCCACGGTGCAGCAAAATCAAACAGGACGCTTTCGATTCCCTTGCCCGTGGCCAACAGCGCATGAATGGCTTCATGCAATTTCAATCGCAGAACGGGATCGCTTGGTTGTTCCGACGCGCCTAGGTAAGGAGCCATGGAAAGAAACAAGCTATCGACATCGATCCGCCCGGATAGCTTCACGAAACTAGCCGTAAAGCGCTGTTCGCCGTGTTGGATGTGACCATCTTTGCACAGTTGTTGATAAAATTCCAGCAGTACGTTCCTGTCCAATATCAGGAAAAGGATTTGTATTCCCTTGTCTTCTTCCATCGCTAGCCGAATCCGGTGGTTTTTACGGATGAAAATACTGTCTCCGGTATGACCCGTCAGTTCACTTTCCCCATCGTGTACAATTAATCTACCCGAATAAACATAGGCAAGCGAATGGTCAAGCTGGATATGCGGCAGGCACTGCTGGGAAGATGCCTGAAAGTACATCACGTTGTAATCCCCCAGGTTGAAAGCAGCCGTCCGCGTATTTGGTGGTATGGTCATCTGATCCTCCTAACTGAAAACAAGGGTAAAGCTACTAAAACAGTACTCATTCCACAACGATACGTTCTCGATTCGCATCCGCCCACTGCGCGAACGTTTTGAGATCGATGCCATATTGCCTGGTCTCAGCCGCGTCGAAACCGTAACCCGTTTCGCCGATCCATTCCATGGCCAGGAGTGTGCCTGCCAGCATACCCAGCTCCAAGGCTTTTTCATGGCTTACCTGGTTGTAGGTTACTTCCTTGCCGGTCGCTTCGCTGAGCGTTGTGGCGATTTCCAGCCATGACAGCTCATCGGAGGCGACGTTGAGGTCGCGTTTGTTGAATGCTTCGGGGTTTTCGAATGCCAGTGAGGCCAGCTGGGCGGTGTCCCTTCCGGAATTCAGTTTCATCAAGGCATCGGGGGGCACCGTGCCGTATAGTTTTCCTTCCCGCAGCCGGGGGGCCATTATCGCTGACAACGGAGGCGTGAAATTTTCCATGAACCAGCACGGATGCAAGACCGTCCAGTGCCTGAACCCACCGTTACGGAATAGTTCTTCCACGGCATACTTATGGTCCAGATACCAAGAGATGCCGGGAAAGCGATCCCATTTCGGGAAAACATCGGTTCCCGCCGCCGAGGTATGCACCATTTGCGTTACGCCGGTTTCGCGGGCGGCGTCGATCAGGTTCTGCGCGTTGCGCATTTCCACCGAGGGGTCTGCCGGGTCTGCATATTGCGCGGAAAACACCGCCGTTACATTTTCCAGAGCCGGTAGCAACGACCGGGGAGTGGCCATGTCGCCCTGAACCACCTCCGCGCCGAGCGCAGCGATTTGCCGCGCGGCATCCGATGCGGGATTGCGGGAGAGCACCCGTACCTTTTTTCCCTTGCCTAACAATTCCCTGGCCACGCTTCCCCCCTGTGTGCCTGTTCCGCCGATAACGAGTATGGGGCTGCCGTTGTTTGAGTTCATTGCTTTTTTTAAGACCTGACGTTATTATATACGGCAAAATTAAGGTCTCGGCTGGGCGATAGGTTTTCCCTGCGGCTCATTCTGCTTTATCCAAAAGCTCATTGTTGCTGCTTGGTTGCGGTGTTCTGATCATTGCCTCACCAAAAACCAAAAAAAGTACACGGCTTGAGGACGAAGGCATTGGCGGATACCATAGCAACCGGCAGGCAGGCGTTTCCAAAGGCAAACCCCGGAAGCGAAGCGGCTTGGGTTTGCCGGAAACGACTGGCAACGGGTTGCAAGGAAGCCGACATAGCCGGAGTCTCCAAGCCGTGTACACCGCCGAAATCGGCGTATACGAAACCACGGACAACAACGACCATCCGCGCATCGATGAATACCTGAAATCAGTCGGGTTAGGACGTGGCTATGCATGGTGCGCCGCATTCGTGTCGTGGTGCTTTGATCGGGCGGGGTATCCCGAGCCGCGCAATGCGTGGAGTCCGGCGTTGTTCCCGATGGCGCGGCGCGTTGGCGATCCGCGTCCAGGCGACGTATTCGGTATCTACTACAACAACCTGCGGCGTATCGGCCATTGCGGCTTCGTCGACGGCTGGGGCGATACGCACTGCATCACCGTAGAGGGCAACACCGGGCCGGACGGGGCTGTGGCTGGAATCGGTGACCCGAACACCCCTGTCCGCGCCGGACCCGCCAAACAAGGCATATACCGGAAGCGGCGGCCGGTACGCCAGATTCATGCCGTTGCACGGTGGATACCGTAGAGATGCAAGGCATTGCGTCTCTACACAACAGATTCAAAACAAAATAACACAACAAAGAAATGAGAAGACCGAAGTTAAAGACGAATTACGAACACCTGACCGACGGGAAACTGGCCACGTTGGCAAGGCATACGCTGGACGCACTGGCGACCAACACGAATTTCCCGGATCTGGATCCCGAGTTCGCAGACTACCAGACCGCGGCGCAGGATTACCTCACCAAGCAGGGCATCACCTCCAAGGGCGGGAGCATCCAGCAGAACCGGGAGAAGGAGGAGTCCAAGGCGGCGCTCATCGTGATGATGCGGCGCGTCACCACGTACATCAACAACTTCACGAGCGTAAGCGCTATCCAGCTCAGTTCGGGCTTCCACCCGGTGGAACCGCCCACTGAATTGCTGGGGCCTGGGCCGGTGGACTGGATCAGGTTCCGCGACGGGCGCATGCCCGGCGAGATGATACTCGACTGGGCCGCGGTGAAGGTGGCCAGCGAGTACGAATACACCATCGCTGACCAGCTCGATGCCGACGGGCAGCCGGTGTGGGGCGAGATACGCCGCGTAAGGCGGAGCAAGGGCATCATCGTGACGGGGCTTGAAAACCGCCGCGATTACTACGCCCGCGCCCGCAACATCAAGGGCGAGAGCGCCTGGAGCCCGGTGGCCACGGCCTTTACCCGTTGGTAGGGCAAACAGCGAAATCGGCGGTTGCATCTTCGCCGAGACCGCCACAGGGGAAGTGCCATCCGGTATTTCCCCTTTTTCTTTTGGATACATTTTGCCTTCATCGAACCGGGCAATCCCGACGCCTGGTAGGTTTCTGTCCGCGTCCGGTAGGTCTATGGTAACGTCTGGTAGGCTTGTGGTGACGTCCAGGAGGAACCTGTCGTGCTTCGGTAGGTTTACCCCAAACGTTGACCATAACCCTTTCTGATACTCACACATGCCTGCCCCGTTTCAGTAGGTTCATCCCCGATGTTAAAAACAACCGGGTCAGGCACTGATGGGGTTGTGGTGCGTTTCAGCAGGTTCATCCCCGATGTTAGACACAACCTTGTCAGGCGTTGGCAGGCTTATGGTGCATTCCAGCCGGATCCTGCCCGGCGAAACCATAAGCCTGTCGCACTTCGGTGGGTTTGCTTCCGACGTTGAGTACACCCCGGTCAGACATTGATGGGGCTATGGTGCGTTCCGCTAGGTTTATTCCCGACGTTAGACACAACCCAGTCAGACGCTGAGCGGGTTATGATGCGTTTAAGTAGGTTTATCCCCGACGTTGGACACAAGGTGGTCAGACGTTGACAGGGCTCTGGTGCGTTTCGATAGGTCTATCGTCAAGGTTGAACACAAACCGGCCAGGCGTTGACAGGGTTATGGTGCATGTCAACCGGATACTGTCGGGCGCAACCATAAACCTGCCAGACAGTGATACTTTTAAAACAAGTGAAATTTATTTCCCTTTAACACAAGTACATACGATTCTGACTTTTAAAGTCTACTTATTTAGTAGATTTTATTGGCTATAATTGCACCATGGAATCACTCACAACATTGAAATACGGGATGCCGATGCCTAATATGGACATGCGTCGGGGCCGATGTTGTTGGGGTTCAAAAATAGTTTGATCGCATCATACAGAGGCCCCGCTACTGAAAAGGATCGGGGCTTTTGATTGGAAAGTCTCTCTTAATAGCATGTTTACAATTGGGTTAGTTTGAGCGGCGATCCCTGCCCCACAGGGATCCCGCTTAGTTAAAAGAGCATGTACTTAGGCAGGTATGAAGTTTAATTTCGTTTTATGATAGCATATTTACGCTTTTCGAAAAGGTGGTCCAATTGGCTGGCCTTGGGTTTATTGATGTTGCCGGTGGCTGTTTTTGGCGATGTGGTACAGCAACAGGATGATGTGCGCGGCCGGGTCGTGGACGCGTCGACGGGCGAGCCGGTGGGCGGCGTCACGGTGCAGGTTCGCCATGCCCGGCGCGGCGTAAGTACGACGGCATCGGGCGAATTCGTCGTGTCGGCGGCAACCGGCGATGTGCTGGTGTTCTCCAGCGTCGGTTTTGCCACGCAGGAGGTCGCCGTGCCGACATCGCGTTACCTTGAGGTTCGGCTGGCTGGAAATGTGGCTGGATTGGACGAGGTGGTGGTGGTTGGTTACGGCACCCAGCGAAAGCGCAACGTTACCGGGGCGATTGCATCGGTCGGTGCAGTGGAAATCGCAGGAATAGCGGTGAGTAACTTCGAAAATGCCATCGTGGGCCGATTGGCCGGTGTGCAGGTGCAGGAACCGAGTGGAGAGCCTGGCGCGGGAACCACCATCCGCGTTCGCGGCCTGGGATCCATTTCGGCGGGGAACGAACCGCTGTATGTGGTCGATGGCTTTCCGATTTCAAAAAATGTCAGCGTAGGCGTACAGGGCGACGTGGCCACGCGCACCGTGGCGTTTGCGCTCCCCAGTACCAACCCATTGGCCACCATCAGCCCAGCGGATATCGAATCGATCGACGTGCTGAAAGACGCCTCGGCAGCGGCCATCTATGGGTCGAGGGGCTCGAACGGCGTGGTGATCATTACCACCAAAAGGGGCAAGCGACAGGCTGCACCGTCTTTCCATGTCGATGCATATGCCGGGGTGCAACAGGTAGCCCGCAAGGTCAAGCTGATGAATGCAGCGCAACTGGCCGAATATACGTTGGAGGCCAAGAACAATGCGTATCTACAGGACGTAGCCGGGGCGAGCCGCAATGACGAAAATGCCGTAAGGTATACGAAAACCAACACGGCGCAATACTACCTTCCGGACGATTTCATCAATCCGGACGGTACCGACAACGATTGGCAGGACATCATTTTCCAACCCGCCCCGATCCAGCAATACAACCTGTCGTATACCGGTGGTACCGACAGGTCCAGTTATTACGTGTCGGGTGGGTATTTCAACCAGCAGGGAATCATCGAGAATTCAGGGTTCGAGCGCTACCACCTGCGCACGAACTTGACGCGGGATGTTTCCAGTAAGCTGAAAATCGGCGTGCTGGTAAGCCCGTCGTATACCGCCTCAGACAAGGCGCCAACGAATGCGCCCTATTTCGCGGTTCCACCGGGTATCGTCTATTCGGCGTTGGTAACCTCGCCGACGGTAAGTCCGTATCTGCCGGATGGATCCATCAACCAAACCGACAACCAATCGCACCTGCTCACACCCGAAGGCCGGGGAGCCGGCATGACCGAAGCCAGCAACCCGCTGGCCATTATCGAGCATATCTCCGACCGGCTCCAGCAGTTCCGGGTACAGGCAAGCGGTTGGGGCGAGTACGAAATCCTGGATGGGCTGAAGTACAGGCTGTATGCCGGTACGGATGTGAATGTCCTGAACCGCTCGTTCTACCAAGCCAAGGCATTCCTGTTCAGGCAGGCTACCGCGGGTGACCCTTACGGACAGTCCAACGCGTCGTTCAATACCAATTACGTCATCGAGAATACGCTTACCTACGACAAGCAGTTCGGAGGGCAGCACCACGTGAACCTATTGGGTGGTTATACCGCCCAACGGGATCAGGTGGACTACAATAACGTGCGGGCACGCCGATTCCCAGACGACCTGGTCGAGACCGTAAGCGGTGGGCAGGTAGAGGGCGGTACGGCCGTCCGCGAGGAGTGGGCCTTGGTATCCTACCTGGCGCGGGCGAATTACGCGTTCCGCGACCGGTTGCTGTTCACGGCATCGGTACGGGCCGACCGCGCGTCGCGCTTCGGTGCCGACAGCCGTACAGGCGTGTTCCCCTCGTTTGCGTTGGCCTATCGTTTGGGCGAGGAACCGTTCATCCAACAGAGCCAGTGGCTGGAAGACCTGAAAGTACGGGGCAGCTGGGGCCATACCGGCAACTTCCTGATCCCGAACTACGCTGCGATCGGCTTGTTGGATCCCTACAACTATATCCTCGGCGGGACATTGGTGAACGGATTGGCGCCATCGTCACTGGGCAACAGGCGGTTGACCTGGGAGAAAACCAATCAACTGAATGTGGGGTTGGATGCCGAACTACTGAACAATCGCCTTTCGTTTTCCGTCGATTGGTACCGTAAACTCACCACCGACCTGTTGCTTTACGTGCAGGTACCCGCCGCTGCCGGCTTCACGACCGCGCTGCAGAACATCGGCGAAGTGGAGAACAAGGGCATTGAATTGGCTTTATCCAGCCGGAACCTCACCGGTGCCTTCCAGTGGACCACCGATGTCAATTTTTCCACCAATCGAAACGAGGTGTTGCGGCTGGGTGGTAACGGCGAACCGATCCTGAGTACCGGGGCTGCCGGTATCAGGCACATCACGCGGGTGGGCGACGCCATCGGGAGCTATTACGGTTATGTGGTAGACGGTATCTATCAAAGCGATGCCGAGGTGGCCGCGGCGCTTCCGGATCGCATCGCCCCGGCGGCCAGGGCCGGCGATTTCAGGTTCAAGGATGTCGACGGCAACGGGCAGATCGATGCCAACGACCGTACCGTGATCGGCAATTACCTGCCCGATTATACCTGGGGGCTCAACAATCGGTTCTCGTTCCGCAACGTGGATCTTAGTTTCTTCATCCAGGGGGTGGAGGGTGCGGAAGTACTCAACCTCACCCGCCGGCACCTCGGCAATGGCGAGGCGGCGACGAATTCCTATGTCGACTGGGTAGACCGCTGGCAATCGCCCGAACAGCCGGGCAACGGGAGGATACCCCGGGCCGACCGCATGGGCGATAACCACGGGCAGAACAACCGTCCGTCAAGCTACCAGGTCGAAGACGCTTCCTACATCCGCCTGCGCAATGTTTCCGTGGGCTACACGCTTCCCAAACACGCCCTGGGCAGCCGGGTGTCGTCGCTTCGCTTCTACGCCACGGCGACAAACCTGTTCACCATCTCGGATTACCTCGGCTATAACCCCGAAGTAAACAACCAGTCGCAGTATCCACAGGTGCAGGGCGAGGATTATGGCGCCTACCCGCTGAACAGGAATTTCACATTCGGTATTAACGTTGCATTTTAAATCATGAACAAGCACATCAGTCATCTTTCGGTGGTATTGGCGGGCGTATTTTCCGCCTGCAGCGGCGCATTTACCGATCTGAATCCGGTCTCGCAACGCAATGCCAATGGGTTCTACCGCAACGCGGACGATTTCGTTTCGGCAATCAACGCCACCTACAAGGTTTTGCAGGCGAGCGGGACCTACAACAACAGCTATTGGGCCTTGCATGAAATGCGGTCGGACAATACCGACCAAGGCAGTGACGGCACGGGGTTGGGGGCATCGCTCACACAGATAGAGAATTTCACGGAAATCGCTACCAATGACCTGGTTACCGCGGCCTATACGGATTCCTACCTTGGCGTGGCCCGCGCTAACATCGTCTTGAGTCGCATCGACGCGGTCGAATTCGACGGACAGCTGAAAAACCGAATCAAAGGCGAAGCCCTGTTCCTGCGTTCGCTGTTCTATTATAACCTGGCCATCACGTTCGGCAACATCCCGCTGGTGTTGCAGGAGCCGCAATCTGTGGAAGAAAGCCTCGGGCAGCCTCAGGTGCCGGCTTCGGCCGTCTATGCGCAGCTGGCGACCGACCTCCAGCAAGCCGAAAGCGGGTTGCCGGTATCCTACACGGGCAATAACGTTGGCCGGGCAACCAAAGGTGCCGCAGCCATCTTGCTGGCGAAAGTTTATTTGTTGCAGGGTGATAGGCCGGCAGCGGTACCGGTGCTTCGCCGCATCATCAGCGATTACGGCTATACCCTGCTCGATGACTACAGCGGCCTTTGGGGGCTGGAGAACGAGAATAACGCCGAGTCGATTTTCGAGGTGCAGTTCCAGGGCGGGGGCACCGGTACGGGAAACTCCTTTACCACAGCATTTTCGCCCTGGCTGCCACGCACCACTGGAACCTTCAGGAACCGACCGACCAATGAACTGCTTTCGGCATACCTTGCCGGCGACAAGCGGTTCTCGGCGTCTTTGGATACGATTTACACCAACAGTTCGGGTAGTACGTTGACCAATTCGAGAAATGATGCACGCTTTATCGTGAAGTACGGTAAAACGAATGCGCACGGTGAAAACGACGGTTCGAATAATTTCATCGTTTTCCGCTATGCCGACGTCCTGCTTTCGTTGGCCGAGGCGCTCGGTGAATCGGAAGAGGCCTACGCGTTGATCAATCAGGTACGCAAAAGGGGCAGCAACACGGCAATCCCGCAAGTGGGGCCAGGTACGCCCGGGTCGTTCGCGGATAAGCTGCTGTACGAGCGGCGGGTCGAGTTTGCGTTCGAAAACCACCGGTGGCCGGATTTACTCCGCTTCGGAAAGGCCGAAACGGTATTGCGGGCGATCGGGAAGAGCCCCCGCTTGCTTTACCTGATCCCGCAACGCGAGTTGGATATCAATCGGCATTTCAAACAAAACGAATAATAGCCATGCGCGGGAAATCCGGGTTGTTGATCGCGCTTCTGACGGTCATCATGCCTCACGGTATGTTGGCGAGGCACGTTGCAGGCGCCAACGGTTCGGCGCAACTGTACCAATCGTTGAAGCGCCTGGACGTGCTGGCACGGGTATTATACATTGGAGCGCATCCAGACGATGAGAACAATGCACTGCTGGCGTACCTGGCCAATGGCGAATTGGCCGATGTGGCTTATCTTTCCATTACCAGGGGTGAAGGAGGCCAAAACCTGGTCGGCGATGAGCAGGGCGTATCCTTGGGAATTTTGCGGGTGCAGGAATCGCTCGCAGCCCGTGGCGTGGATGGTGCGTCGGTATGTTTCACCCGCGCAAAAGATCTCGGGTATTCCAAGACCGCCGAAGAGACGCTGCGGATATGGGGCAAGGACAGCGTACTGGCCGACATGGTTTGGATCATCCGCGATTTCAAGCCGGATGTGATCATTTCCCGGTTTCCGACGCATGTGCCCCACGAGCACGGGCACCATACCGCCTCCGGCCTATTGGCCGAAGAAGCGTTCCATGCGGCCGCCGATCCGGAACGATTCCCTGAGCAATTGCGCCATGTAAATGCCTGGCAGGCGGAACGGTTGCTCTGGAATGTCTACGATCGGTTCGGCGTAAAGGGCAGTGAAGGAAACGTGGTCGCGGAGCCGGGCGATTTTGCTATCGATATCGGGCGTTACAATCCATATTTAGGCGTCAGTTATGCCGAACTGGGTACGGAAAGCCGGATCCTTCATCATTCGCAGGCCATGGGCGTGGCGGTGGTGCGCGGCAGATGCCTGGAGTATTTCCGGCATGTCGCCGGCACGCCTGCGATGGCGGGCGTATTGGACGGTATCGATACCGGGTGGGGACGGAGTGCCGCCGGTTCCGAGGTGGGCCATCGGTTACGGCGGATCATCAGCGATTACGATTTCGGCGATCCGTCGGCATCCGTCCCGGCGTTATTGGAGCTGTACGGCCGGTTGGAAGACCATGCGGATGATCCTTGGGCAACGCGCAAGCAGGAGGCCCTAAAGCAGCTCGTTATCCGATTGCTGGGATTGAATGCACGGATAACGACGCAGGTATCGACGGTCTGTCCGGGCGACAGCCTGGCTGTGCGGTTGGAGGTAGCCAACCCTGCGGCTTGGCCTGTCAACGTGGAGCGATTGGTTATCCCGTCCAGCGATCTGGACGTTCGCATCGAAGGTGTAGTCGACGGAAACGCCACCTTTTCCCAGGGCTTCGCGGCAAGGATTAACGGGAACGCACCGCTTTCACAGCCAAGATGGCTACGGAACGGGGGCACGGCAGGGGCTTATGGCACGCCTGCAACGGCATTGGAACTGCGGGGTGTTGGGGCATTCGAGACCGGGCCGATGGGTACGCTTCAGGTGAACGTGCTCGGGAGGCCACTTGCCATCGAGCTCCCCATCGTCCAGGTATCGGTCGATCCTAAAATTGGGGAACGTCGACACCCGTTGGCCATCGTGCCTGCGGTATCCGTCAATCTGGATCGGCCCGTCTATGTCTTTGCGGGCCCCGAGCCAAGGGAGGTGCGTATAACGGTACGTGCAAGCAGGGCCGTCGAACCCGGTTTCGTTGAACTGGATGCGGGAGAGGCGTGGACTGTTTCCCCGCAGCGGGCGGTTTTCCCGGACTTGCGGGAAGGCCAGCGCCATGAAGTGGTCTTCCGGGTCGATCCTCCGCAAAACGAATCGGAAACGACGCTTTCCGCGGCGGTGGTCATCGGTGCCGACCGCTATGGGTTGGGGCGTCTGTTGATCGATTATCCGCATATCCAGCGACAGTACCAGTTCCCGGAGGCCCGTTCGAAAGCGGTCCGGGTGGCAATCGCTGCGAAGGGCGGGAGGATCGGTTATGTGTGTGGGGCGAAAGATCGTTTGCCTGAAAGCTTGGTGGAGATGGGGTATGATGTTGTCGAGCTGGACCACGAAACGCTTGGGTGGACGGACCTGGACTCCTTCAAGGCAATCGTTTTGGGAATCCGGGCGTACAACGTCCATACCGGGTTAGCGCGCTTCCATGGCCGGCTGTTGGAATACGCTGAGCGGGGCGGTACCGTCGTACACCTATACAATACGAATTTCGACCTGAAGGACGGGGTTGCCGGGATATTGCCGGTGCATCCGTCAAGTAATCGCGTTACCGATGAAGATGCTCCGGTAGGTTTCCTCGAGCCGGATCACCGGGTGCTGCATGTGCCCAATCGGATAGCCGGCTCGGATTTCGAAGGGTGGGTCTATGATCGCGGGATGTACATCCCGGATCGATGGGATTCCCGTTTCCAGGCGATACTGGGAATGCGCGATCCCGGTGAAGCGGTATTGGCGGGCGGATTATTGATCGGCCGGATCGGGAAGGGATACGCCGTCTACACGGCACTTTCCTGGTTCAGGCAGTTGCCGGCAGCCGTACCGGGAGCGTACCGTTTGTTTGAGAATATCCTGGAGTTGAATAGCGAGGTGGAAGAAAATTACAATTAAAGCAAATCATGCAAGCCTCAATGCCGCTATAAAAGCAGATTAGTCTAATGAAGAGATTATTTTCGCCTAAACCTTATGAAGCAACCTTAACTAATGCTACTTTGCCTTCAAGTGGTTGTTTGTTTTTCATTGTCTGTTTTTTTAGAAAGAAAAGTATCTGCTTTTTTAATGTGCAGATACTTTTTATTCTGTTTAACGATAAATTATAACTGTGTCTGCCCACCGTCAGAAAGAAGGTCAATCCCTGTGCTGAATGAACTTTCATCGGAAGCAAGGAAAAGTGCTGCTGCTGCAATCTCTTCGGGTTTGCCAATTCTTTGCATTGGTAAAAATCCTGCATACAATTCTTTAATTGTTTCTTGACCTTCTTTCGTGTCTGCCTGTGTTTCAAAAATCGGGGTGTCAACAGGACCGGGACTAAGCGTATTGACACGGATTTTTCGCCCTTTCAATTCTGCTGAAAACGTCCTGCTGAAGGAACGCAAAGCCGCTTTTGATGCACTGTAAACGCTGTGTTCGGGAACACCAACAAGATGAGCGCTTGAAGCAACAAGCACAATAGAAGCACCGTCACTCAAAATTGGCAATGCTTTTTGAACCGTGAAATATGCGGCTCTTACATTGATACTGAAAATCTTGTCAAAGTGTTCGGGTGTGGCATTTTCCAATAAAATACGCTCAACAATTCCTGCACTTGCAACGATAATGTCCAATTTGCCTTTTTCTTTGGCAATAACGTTGTACAAACGGTCTAGATCTTCAAGATTTGAAACATCGCCTTGCACGGCTGTAACATTAGAGCCGATTTCTTTCACGGCTGTATCTAATTGAGATTGTCTTCTGCCCGTGATAAATACATAAGCACCTTCTGTCACAAATCTTTTGGCTGTGGCTAAACCGATTCCGCTACTACCGCCTGTGATAACAGCAACTTTGTTTTTTAATTTTTGCATTTTTTTGCATTTTAAATTGATGGAATTGTTTTATTGATTTCAGGAATTGGGATTTTGTATGTCGGTTCAACATTCAAAAATATGCCTTTGTGTGTTCCGGAATATGTTTTCATCCTGTTCTTACACGCTGAGCTGAAAGGCAGATCCACCGACACCCTCCTAGACAACATCAACGCCTTTGCCATTTGTAGCAAGAAGGACTTGCTGAGTAAAGCCTTTTGATGAGCGTGATAGAACGATGTCCGTACCTGAATATTTTGCGTGAATTCGTGTTGGCTGTACTTTGCATTGAGATAAAAATTTGCGTCAAAATTGACTATGCAAAGTTGTTACAGATAACTGCGGTAAAAAATCAACTAGATTAAAAAAGAAAGTGAAAGTAGATTAACTTTTTGCTTTCTGATTGCGGATTTTAGAAAGGAATTGTGTTGTCATTCCTAAATAGGAAGCAATAACATACTGCGGAAAGCGTTGAAAAAGATGGGAGTAACGTTTTACAAATTCGTCATATCGTTCTTCGGCTGTTTTACTTAGGCTTGACAGCATTCGTTTTTGAATAGCCACACCCGAACGCTCTACTTGCAAACGGAAAAAGCGTTCAAATTTTGGTACTTGCCCGTAAAGTTCTTGTTCATTTTTATAGCTTAATTGAATAAGTGTCGTGTCTTCAACAGCTTCAACAAATAAGGTTGCAGGTTCTTGTGTGATGTAACTTGCAAAGTCCGAAGTCCACCAATCTTCAACGGCAAGAGCAATGGTATATTCTTGTCCGTTAGGACAAACCAAGTACGTTTGTAAAGCTCCTTTCAGTACATAACTGCGATATTGACAAACAAAATCGGGCTGAACAATAAACTGTTTCTTCTTGACTTTGACAACACGCAAACGCGAAATGAAAATTTCTTTTTCTTCGTCTGTCAGGTCTATAAACCGTGAAATATTTTTAATTATCGGTTCAAATTCGCCCATAGTGTAAAGGTAGAAAAATTAGAAATCGATTACGCTCTTTTGCTTCTATTTTCTGTAGAGTAGGTAGCCGATTTTATGGCAGACAATGGCTCGGCAGCCGGATTCAGGGTAGCGGCCTAGCAATTAACCAGCCCGTCGATGCTCGCGAAGCTAGTATTGAAATAAGTAACCCAATGCCCGCGAGCAGCGCATTGGATATCAACAGTGCCTGCTACCCAAATAACCACAATGCTACGGCCAACGTGATCAGGATATTGAAGAATTGCGCGATGAGGAACGCCCAAAACGGCTTGATGCTGTTGTTGCTGAGCAGGTCCTTGAAATTGGTCTCCAAGCCGATGCTGGTAAACGCCAACGCGAACCAAAGCCCTTGGATGTTCTTGATGCCACCCTTTACCTGGCTTACGGTCGCTGCATCCAGTGCGAACGAAAAGAGCAGCGAAGCCGCGAGGAACCCAAGGACGAACTTCGGGAAGCGCTCCCAGATGACGCCAAGCCCCGGTTTTTCCACGTGTTCGCCGGTTGGCGTACCGCGATACGTCCAATAGACGGATATGGCCAACGCGGCGATACCCAGCAGCACGTTCTGCGAGAACTTGACGATGGTGCTGATCTCGAGCGCGCGTTCGCCCACCAGGCTGCCCGATGCCACCACGGCGCCGGTGGTATCGATACTTCCGCCGAGCCAAGCCCCGGTTACGGCTTCCGAAAGGCCGAACACCTTGGCGATGTAGGGCATGGCGATCATCATCGGTATCGCGGTGATCAACACCATCGAGACTACGTACGATAGCTTCTTGGAATCGCCCTTGATGGCCCCCGAAGTCGCGATGGCCGCGGATACCCCGCAGATCGACACCGCACTGGAAATCATCATGGTCAATTCGTCGTCTACCTTCAGCCTCCTGCACAGCCAGAATGCAAAATACCAAACAGACAAGACCACGATCAGCGATTGTACCAATCCCAACGACCCGGCTTTGAGGATATCCGAGAAAATAACACCGGTACCCAACAGGACCAAACCGATCTTGACCAGCAATTCGGCATTGAGCGAATCCTTGAACCATTGCGGCAGCTTGAACAGGTTGCCCACCAACAACCCAATCAACAGGCTGAAAATGACGGCTTCCAATCCCAGGTCATTCAAGAATGCGTTGCCTGCGAGCAACAGGGCGCCGATGGTGAGCGCAAACACGATCGGAAACCCCAGCAATTGGGGTTTGATGCGCTTGCCGGTGATGACTGCACCGATGATGACGATGGCATAGGCAAATAAGAACTGGTAAGCGATGCTTAACCCGTTAGCGGGTGAGAACAATGCGGAAAGCGCGGTGCCATCCGACCATTTGTAGGTCGGAACGGGGATGGTGAGCCCCCACACCGCCAGTCCGATAATCAAAAAGCCCAAGAGCACGACGGCCCAATCTTCTGTCAATGCTGGTTTTGTTGTTGTCATCTGTATTCGTAACTGGATATCACTGGTTAAAAAACATCTTTCAAGGCCTGTTTGGCCGCGTAATAGCCGCCCATGCCGTGTACGCCGCCGCCCGGCGGTGTGGAGGCAGAGCAGATATAGATTCCTTTGGCCGACGTACGGTAGGGCGAAAGGCGCAAGGCCGGTCGGTTGAACAATTGCGTGATGTTCACCACGCCGCCGTTGATGTCGCCCCCGATGTAATTCGGGTTGTAGCGCGCCATCCCTTCCGTGTCGAACGTGTGCGTGCCCACGATCGTATCCCGGAAACCGGGCGCGAAGCGCTCCACCTGGGCCGTGATGGCCTCGGTCATATCCGTTGTCGATCCATGCGGTACGTGGCAGTACGCCCAACCCGTATGTTTTCCGGCAGGCGCGCGCGTATTGTCAAACACGCTTTGTTGCGCGAACAGCACGAAAGGCCGTTTGGCATGCTGGCCTGTCCATACCTGCCGCTCGCCCCGGGCCACTTCTTCGAACGTACCCCCCAAATGAACGGTGCCGGCTTGCCGCGCTTCGGTTGCCCGAAAGGGGGTGGGGTCGCTCAGTGCCCAATCCACCTTGAAGACCCCCATGCCGTAGCGGTGCCGATTCAATTGCCAGCGGTAAAGGCAGGACAGCCGATCCCCGCAGATGGCCAGTAGTTGCTTAGGTGACACATCGAAAAGCACCGCTTTGGCCTCGGGCAGGTCTTGGAGCCGCCCCACGGGCGTATTGGTTTCGATGGTTCCGCCAAGCGAACGGAAATAGGCAGCCAGCGCATCAGCGATGCGTTGCGAACCCCCGCGGGGAATGGGCCAGCCACCCCGGTGCCCAGTGATGGAAAGCACGAAGCCAATGGCCGACGAAGTCAGTGCCTCCAACGGAATCATGCTGTGCGCCACGATGCCGGCCCACAGACCGCGCGCTTCCTTACCCGTGTAGCGTGCGGCGATCTGTTTGCCCGATTGGAGTGACTTCAGGCCAAAGGCAGCCATCGCCAACGGGTGGCGTGGGATTTTCAGCATGGGCCCAAGGATGTGCGTATCGATGTCAGGCCATTGCCGCACGAGCGGCGCGAACAACTTTTTATACGCGCTGCCGTCGCGTCCCAGTCCCTCGGCCGTGCGATCCAGTGATTGATACAACGCCGCCGCCGTGCCGTCGTCAAACGGGTGTGCGGCCAATACATCCGGTTGGATGTATTCCAAACCGAAGTCGTGCAGCGGCAGCGAACGCAGGAAAGGCGAAGCCGCGCCCATCGGGTGGATGGCCGAGCAGACGTCATGGTGGAAGCCTGGAAAGGTCAGCGCTGCGGTACGCATCCCACCGCCGATGGTATCCTTGGCCTCCAAAACCAGTACGGAAAGCCCGTTTTGCTGTAGCGTTATCGCGGCGGCAAGCCCATTGGGGCCACTGCCTACCACAACGGCATCGTATTGTTGCTGCTTACCCATTACCTTGCAATTATAACACTAAATTATCGAGTGCGTCGTTTAATTCCGGAAAATCGAACCGAAATCCTTCCGCTGCCAACACGTGCGAAACCACCCGGTGCCCCGACAACGCCAATTCGGGCTCGGTGCCAATCAACCGGGCTCCGAATTTGGCGGCCCATGCGGGCGCCGGCACCCCGACCGTAACCCCCAACCGATGCCTGAGCGCCCGTAGGAAATCCCTATTCGTCATTGGGTTCGGGCTGCTGGCATGTACGATGCCTGTTACCGAGGCATCATCGATAAGCCAAACCACTAAGTTGACGAAGTCCACACCGTGTATCCACGAGATGTATTGGTTGCCCGTGCCGATGGTACCGCCAAGCCCCAATCGAGCTAATTTCACCAACGGTGCCAGCAAGCCTTTTTTGTACATCAGCACGGAACTGATGCGCAACTGTACCTTCCGTGTACCTGGTGACACCGCATAGCGGAATGCTTCTTCCCACGCCTTCGAGACCTCGGCCAGGAAGCTCGTGCCATCCGGCTCATCGCGCTCGTCGCGCACGGAAGCCGAGGATGCGTAGATGGAGATCCCCCCGGCATTCACCCATACCTTGGGCGGTAGCGCGCAGCGCAGGATGGCATCGCCGATGAGCGCGGTAGATTGGATTCGTGAATCCAGTATTTCCCGTCGATTTTCAGGGGTGAATCGTGTGTTGATGTTCCTCCCGGCCAGGTTGACAACCGCCTCGGCGCCCTCCAATTCGGTAACCCACCCGGCCAATGTACGACCATCCCACGTGACATGTCGTATGCCATTGATGGTGTACCCAGCCGTTCGGGTCAGTACGACCACTTCCCAGCCTTTGGCACAGTAAGCGTTGGCTACCAAGCTTCCCAGCGCACCCGTGCCCCCGGCGATAACTATCTTTTGATTCATGCCGTCGGTCTCCTGCCCCGGCCTCTTCCGGGCGTTTCACTGGCCAATACCACCTGTCCATCCGGTTTCAGCCGCCACGGGGTGACGGGGTTGAAATGATAGCCGCCACTGGAGCCGCGTGCTTCGACCAACTCTTGCAAGAACGGTTGGCGGTAGCCGGTTTCGTCGTACGCCCTGCTCATGATCACCGTTTCGCGCCCATCCCATTGCCAAAGGAAACGAAATGCGGTATGCGCTTTATCCAAGACCGGATCCTGCAAGCGCGCCGGATACCAGTTCTTGCCGTTGTCCACGCTCACCTCCACGGTGGTGATTTTCCCTCTTCCCGACCACGCGATTCCCCGAATCTCCATCCACCCTTTTTCCACGCTGACCGGAAAGGTCGGAAACGTGATGATGGAGCGTGCGTCCATCACCACGCTGAATTGTCGGATTTTGCCGTCTTTGATGCGTTCGGTATACTTGGAGGTTTCTTCCCTGGTCATAAATGGCGAGTCTGACACTTCGATGCGCCTGATCCATTTGATAGACGTGTTGCCTTCCCATCCCGGCAGGAACAAGCGTGCCGGGTAACCCTGTTCGGGCCTTACCGCCTCGCCGTTTTGGGCGTATACGATCATGGCGTCGTCCAGTCCCTTGCTGATGGGGATGCTCCGTGTCATCACGGCGGCATCGCCCCCTTCGGCAAGGAACCAGCTCGCTTTGGGCTTGAGGCCAACTTCGCGGAACAGGGTCGAAAGCATGACCCCCGTCCATTCGGATTGGCTGGTCAGGCCGCAGATCTGTTGCGGTGTCAGCTCTTCGTTGCCACCGCGGTAGTTGCCCGAACATTCGAGAAACCGGATTTGCGATACCGATGGGAACCGCTTCAAATCGTTCAGCGTAAATTTCAACGGGCGCTCGACCATGCCATGGATAATCAATTCGTATTTTTCAGGGTCAATGGCAGGAACGCCCCCATGATGACGTTCGAAATGGAGATCGGAAGGCGTGATGGTGCCATAGAAATCCTGCAGCGGACTGCGGGACGACGTGAAGGACGTGAATTTTTCCAATTGTTCGGCCGGTGAGCGGGTGCCTACCTTTCCGGGGAACGGCCCCAGCTTCTTGGTGGGGTCGTCAGACGCGCTCATCGGCAGTCCGGCCGTTTGGATCACTCGCTCGAACGGCCCTTGGGTAAGGACCAATCCCATCGCTGCCACGCGCCCGATCAATTGGCGCCGATTGATTTTTTCAGGATGATTATCTTCTTTCATCATTGAATGTGTTGATTCATGCCGACTTTACTTGATTTCCGGGCCGCCCTTGCGGTCGTCTGGTACGAACGAAGCTCTTGCTGGCATTTCCACCCGGGGAAGCCGCTTCGCATCCATGACTTCGTTCGAATCGATGATGCCGTTCGCCGACAACAGATAGGCAGTCAACTGATAGACCTCTTCGTCGGTGAGTGTTCCAGGCATGTTAAAGGGCATCGTCCGGCGGATGTAGTCGAATAGCGTGGTTGCATACGGCCAGTACGTGCCAATCGACTTCTTCTCGCTGCTGATGAGTACGTCATATGGCCCCTCATCGCCGTTCATTCCATGGCACGCCGCACATTTGGCGCGATAGACGGCCTCTCCTTCTTCGGCTTTGCCTTTTCCGTTTGGCAACCCCTGGCCATCGGGTTTGACGTCGATGTCCCATCGTTTGATGTCCGCTTTGGATGCGATGGTACCAAAGGCAAAGCGTTCCGGCCAGGCGGCCTCCTGGACTGCGGGTACCCGGCGTTCCGATACCGTCGACGCAGTAGGGGCGATGTCACGGTAGGCGTTACTTAAATCCCCAGTCCGCGGGGAACCCGAACACGCGGCTGCGCAAAGCAGCGACAGCATAAAACCATATTTCGTAAAATCCATCATGTCGAAAACACCTGAAATTCATTATGCAATACATCGACAACCAAGAGCTGTCCAACGAGCGGACTGCCGATGCCGAGGATGAGTTTGATGGCCTCGCTTGCCTGAAGGGTGCCAATAATCCCTGGCACGACCCCGACGGTTCCGCGTTCTTCGCAATCAGCCGCCAACGGGTTGCCAACCGCTAAGCCGAATACGTCGCGATACCGGGTCGGTCCTGCGGATCCATGCGCCCGATGGTTAAAGACGCCCACTTGGCCCTGGAATCGGTCGATTCCGCCATGGATATGCGGTTTGTCGCAAGCGAAACAAGCGTCGTCGATAAGCAAGGTTGCCACCTCATTGTCCGTGCAGTCAAGCACCACATCATAGGCGGCGACCAGTTCGCGTGCCTGATGGCGGGTAAGGAACAGCGGATAGGTGATTATCGACGCCTCCGTGTTCAAATCAAGCAGCGCCCGCTTTGCGGCGTCGACCTTGAACAGGCCTACGGTCGATTCCGGGAACAGCAGTTGGCGGTGTAGGTTGTCCTCGGACACCCGATCCCCGTCTACGATGCCGAGGGTCCCGATGCCGGCTCCCACCAGGAATTGCAAAGCAGGGCACCCCAACCCCCCGGCACCGATGACCAACACGCGTGCATCCCGCAGGCGTTGCTGGCCTAACGGGCCGATTTCCGGCAATGCGAGCTGTCGCCGATATCGATTTGTCGGATCCTGCATACTATCCTCCTGAAAATGGCGGCAACAACGCCACGTCGGCACCGCGAGCAACCGCAATGGTTCCATTCGAAAGCACACGATCTATCGCAATGGCAAAGGTTTCCGATGCGAGTGTCGGGTAATCGGCCTCAAGGGCTTCGCGCAACGTTGCCGTATCGGGCTGGTAACGAATGCGCAAGTGGGCGGTGCCCACGATTCCCACCAATCGTCCGAACACGCGCACGTCCAACTGCGGACGATCGAGCTCATTTGTCGTCGACAAGCTCATTTTTCCTCCTGATGTTAAATACATGGAACAACGCCGGGAAAATCGCTTCCACGCTTTCCACGGCACCTTTTTCGGAACCCGGCACCGTCACCACCAACGTGTTGGCAACAAACCCCGCGATGCCCCTCGACAACATGGCGAATGGCGTGCGTTGTTGGCCATACGCCCTAGCCGCTTCCATGACACCGGGAAGTTCGACATCCAGTATCGGACGGATGGCATCGGGCGTTACGTCACGCGGCGAAACGCCCGTACCGCCCACGAAGATCGTCAGGTCGTATGTGCCTTGCGAGGCAAGGGCCTGTATCCGATCCAGGTCATCCGGGATGACCGAGTAGGCCACGTCTGGCACACCGAACGCACGCAATCTTTCCACAACGGCTTTCCCGGCAGTGTCGTTGTACACGCCGGCCGACGCACGATCCGAACACACGACCACCTGAACGTTAAGTCGGCTGGCGTCAACGAGCATCCAGTCGGATTTGCCGCCGTGTTTTTCCAAGAGTTTTATCGAACCGATCTCGATGCTGGGATCGATGGGTTTCAGCATGTCGTAAAGCGTAACCGCAGCCACCGATGCGCCGTGCATGGCCTCCACTTCCACCCCCGTCTTGTACACGGTGCGGACCCCGACGATGATGTAGATTTCCAATCCTTGTATGCGATAGTCTACCCAAGCGTTTTCAATCGGCAGCGGATGGCAATCGGGGATGACATCGCTTGTCTTTTTGACGGCAAACAACGCCGCCACTTTGGCGAAAGCAAAGACGTCGCCTTTCGGTACCCGTTGCGCCTGGATGGCCGCAATGGTTTCCGGTAACGATACCCTGACCAGGGCCTGTGCACGGGCCTCGCGCAAAGAAGGCGGTTTGGCTACGATATCTCTCATACGGCGGTGTTGATTTTCCAATGGACGGATCCATCTTCAAGTAATTCCTCGCCCCAGATGGCCAGCTCAGCCTTTACGCGATCCACTAGCAGTCGGCATGCGTCAAATGCCGCGCGCCGACGTGGAGCCGATACCTGGACAAAGAAACAGCAGTCGCCCACCCGAACACGTCCGAGGCTATGGACGACCAGCATCTTGCTAACGGCATATCGCTTGGCCAGCTCTTGCTTGATCCTGGCCAGCTGCTGCTCGCCCATTTCCGGGTAAGCCGTGAAGTTGATGGCCGCAACGGTTTTGCCATTGATTTCATCCGCACGCACCCATCCTTGGAATACCGCAGTCGCCCCGGTTTTTGCATCGGGCACGCCGTCATGCATAAACTGGCCCAGCTGGGATTTGGTAATCGGGCCGTCGACAAATAGTGGCTGATTGGTTACTCGATGGTTTTCTGGATTCTTCATATCAAATCGATTACCTTTACAAAATCGCCCGCGTGCACATCTTCCACCTCTTCGGGAAGTATGGCCAGCGCATTCGCCTGGGCGAATGCAGACAATTGATAGGAAGCTTGTTTTTCCAGTAGACGTACGCCTTGGCTATCTACGTGTGCCTTTAATACAGCGGCAAGCCCTGCCGGCTTCCGGTAGGCGTGCGTCATCTGGTGTTTGGTCGGCCGGGGATGGTCTTGGTACCCTGCCCAAGCGAACAACGCGGGTATCACGTACAGGTGCAGGCAAACCAGTACCGAAGCGGGATTTCCCGGAAGCCCGAAAACATCGATAGCGCCCTTTTTGCCGTAGTAGAGCGGTTTGCCCGGCTTCTGGCGCACCTTGTGGAAGCGTTGCCGAATCCCGCAAGCAGTCGCGGCACGGACCACAAAATCGTAGTCTCCGACGCTGGCGCCACCGGTCAGCAAGACAACGTCGGCCAACAGGAGCGCGTCTGCCAACGCATCCGTGATTAGCAGTTCGTCATCCTGCACGTATGCGACATCAAGCAGCGTCACCGGCAGATTTCGCAACGTGGCACGTAACAGGGCGCCATTCGACTCGTAAACCTGTCCGTGGCGCAAGGGCGAACCCGCAACCGCCAATTCATCGCCTGTAATGATGACCGCAACGCGCGGCCGTGCGATGACCGGGATTTCGGCAAAACCCAAACTAGCCAGCAAACCAATCGCAGGGCCGGAAAGCACCGTGCCTTTTGACAACACGTGCTGCCCTGTTGATACGTCCGAGCCGATGGCTCGCACGTTTGCGCCCTTCGCGATGTCGTCGCGCCCGATCCGCACCAAGCCATCTTGGACAAGCGCGTCTTCTTGCATGATCACGGTATCGGCACGGTCAGGCACGGGGGCACCCGTAAAGATGCGCATGGCCGATCCGGGTTCCAGTACGAGCCGCTTTCCATTTCCGGCAGCCGCCGTTCCTCCCATCAGCTGCAGCGCACCACGCGTATCGTAGTCATCGTATGCAAATGCATAGCCATCAACATTCGATTGGACGAAAGGGGGGAAGTCGCCGGGGGATGAAAGGTCTGCCGCCAACACCGATCCGACGGCATCCACGAGCAGGGTTGATTGATGCCGCTGGGGGCGATGTTGGCCTAGCACCATTCGCTTCGCGTCTTCCACGTGCGTCAGCCCGCCCTTTTTTGGTTTCGCTAGTTGCTCCATAGTCAGTTGATCTCCAATTGGCGGGATGCCAATAATTTTCCGTCGATTTCTTGGTGGGAAACCAGAATGCACGTCATTCCCAACTCGTCAAACAAGTGCTTTAGCGACCGCTGAAGCCCCAGTTTCGTAACCGGATCCAATGCGGAGAACGGTTCATCCATCAATAACAGCCGAGGCTTGGTACTGAGTGCCCTCGCAATCCCCAGCCGCTGGCGCTGCCCACCGGACAGCTTCAAGGGGCGGTGCCGTACAAAGCCGCCCAACCCGGTCATAGCCAACAATTGCTCGATATAGGCTTGATCATCGGTGCCAAACTGCAGGTGCTGCATGACCGTAAGGTGAGGGAATAGCGCAAAATCCTGGAAAACGAATCCCACCGATCGGCGCTGCGGCCGTACATTTACCCGCCTTGCGACATCCGTCCAAAGTTGCCCAAAGGCACGTATATGCCCATGATCAGGATTGGTGAGGCCTGCGATAAGCCGGAGCAATGTGGTCTTGCCGGCACCCGAAGGCCCGGTCACCAACGTGGTGGTTCCGCTGGCGAACTCCGCACGGATAGCCAGCGAATCGCCGCCGTCATACCGTTTCATCGCCTTTGTTATGGAAACCTCGATCATCCGATGATACCCCTTACCAACCGTTTGTTCACCAAAAAGACACTTAAGACCGTAACAAAGGAAAAGCCAAGCAGTACCGCGGCATATCGATTCGCCACATCATATTGCATGCGTTCAACCGAATCGTATAGGGCAATCGATCCGATCTGTGTAACACCCGATATGTTGCCGCCGATGAACAGTACGACGCCAAATTCACCCATGGTGTGTGCAAAGGTAATTGCGGATGCGCTTAAGATCGCATACTTCACGTTGGGCAGTAGCACCCTGAAAAATGTTTGGGCCGCTGTCTTGCCCATGGTATAGGAGGCCTCCACCATGGATCGCTGGATGTTTGAAAAAGCTGCCCTGACCGGATTCAGCATGAAGGGTAGGCTATAAATCACCGAGGCTACGACCAAGCCTTCAAATGAGAATACCAAGGAAATGTTCAGGGTATCTTGTAGCCAGGCTCCGAATGCCTGGTTCGGGCTGAAGGCCATGAGCAGGTAAAAGCCGAGCACCGAGGGGGGCAACACCAGCGGCAAGGTGAGCAGGGCTTCCAGGATATCCTTGTAAAACGCCCCGGGTTTCGAAAGCCAATAGCCCAGCGGGATACCCATTGCCAACAATATGATTGTCGTCACGAACGAAAGCTTTATGCTGAGCCAAATGGGAGTCCAATCCATCGTAAACGCAAATTAATTAATCAACCCGGTACCCATGGGTCGCGATGATCGATTTGGCCGACGGCGACGAGAGGTAATCGAAAAACGCCATGGCGCGATGACGATGCCTTTGCGCGTACTTGCAGACAACGACCCCCTGTGCGATCGGTGAATAGGCGGTTTCATCGATCCGCATCCACGCGATGCCGGAGTGCTGATCTTGTGCGTAGATGAAGGATTCGGTGGTAAACCCCAGATCCACACTCCCCGATGTGATATACGTATTGACCTGCGAAATGCTTTCGCCATATACCATGTATGCGCTTACTTTATCCCATAATGCATAATGCAGCAACGCTTGCTGAGCGGCCAGCCCGTAGGGCGCGAGCGTTGGTTTGGCGATGGCTAGCTTCCTGATCCGCGACCCTTCCAACAGGCGTTGCCAATTGGAAACATCTTTCAACGTGCTGCTGGCCACGATAAGTTTGCCGTAAGCATACGTTTTTATGCGAGACAATGCGTATCCGCCTTCCGCAATCCGAGACGGGTAGTCCAGGTCTGCAGACAAAAAGATATCGTATGGGGCTCCATTCATGATCTGTGCCGCCAACCTTCCGGATGACCCGACGATTGTCTCGATTGCTATACCCGATCGTTGTTCAAAATCCGCTTTCAACGGATCGATGACAAATTGCGCGTTCGCTGCAACCGCTACCCGCAAGGATTGTCCTAGGGCAGGGGAGACAGTAATCAAAAAGAGGAGAAAAGCCAATCCTCTTAGTGCATATTCAATACCTACACGCATCGCATCTACAAAATTAATTCCTTTTAGTGCCATTGGTTAGGCACAAATACTGCCTAAATAAGCATAAATCATGCGCACAGTATAGCGTAGGCAAAACCGGATACCAATCAATCGGTCGCTGCATGTTTTACCGAAATTTCGGTTACTTGGTAAGCACTGCGGGCGGGCTTCTTCTCGCCTGGTACGACAAGCCGATACGGCCCCATTGAAAGCGGTAAGGGTTCGCTTGCCAACGAGTCTGCCAATATAACCCGCCTGTCAGTAAAGCTGCTATCCAACTCGGCCAAAGAGAACAACACTTCATACCCATCTGCACATTTCACAAGCACGTATTTGGTGAGGTTTCCGCCTCGGAGCTGATCACCGGTCGTCACCCCTGCCCGTTCCAGGACAACCTGGATGGGCACCCCGGAGAATAGTCGGGATTCACCGTTCCGATCCTTGAGTTCGGCCTGCTCACGTGGCAATTCCGCCCAAATATCCGGCGTCAGGGATAACGGACGAGCGACTTCGCCCGTAACGGAAATCGAAGGCGTCTGCGCACACAAGAATTGATGTCCCGAAACCAGCGCGCTCAGCGCAAGCAAAAAAAGTTTGTAACCCTTCATATCAACGCTTAGTCTAATTTTTGAATGGATTTGAATGACGCTCATCTGTGATGAATGTCGAATCCGTGAGCAATTGTAAAAATGCCAGTAGGTCTATTTTTTCCTGGCTTGAAAGCCTTAAACGAGTTGGTTTTCCATCTCGATCTTTAAGGAAAGGGCTCAACGTCTGGCTATTGGCCACCCCTTCGCTGTAATGGTCGACGACCTCTTTCAATGTTTGAAAACGTCCGTCGTGCATGTAAGGCGCTGTCAACGCAATATTTCTCAGCGTGGTCACACGGAAACGACCATTGTCGTATTCCTGGCCAGTCACGGCTTTCCTACCTGAATCTGGGGGAAAGGCATCCAGGCCATTGTTATGGAAAAGCTCCTGATAGGTTTGTGGCCCCCCGTGGCAATGCGCACAACCCGCTCCTCGTGGTTGACCTCCGGGTGCATTGAAGAACAGCGCCATACCACGATTTTCCGAATCGCTTGGTACATATCCGCCCCTTAAGTAATGATCGTATAAGGAACCCGCAGACACCAGTGTGCGTTGGAATTGTGCCAACGCGTTGAGGACATGATCCCCAACTATTCGATCAATGCCGAACGCAGCCCGAAAGTACGCGGGGTATAGTTCACTTTGTTCCAATTTACGGACGGAAATAGCCAAGGCTTGTCCCATTTCGTGCGGATGGGTGAGTGGTTCCTTAGCCTGCGCTTCCAACCCGCGGGTTCGGCCATCCCAAAAGAATTGGCGCACCCACAAGAGGTTCGCCAACGACATGGTATTGCGCGAAAGCAAGGTTCCATCGACGCCGGCGCTGAACCGTCGGTCGTCGGCAAATGCAAACTGCTGCTTGTGACAGCTTGCGCATGACACCTTTCCACTGGCGGAAAGAGCCGGTTCATAGAAAAGCATCCGGCCCAGCCGCACCCCTTCTACCGTGGTCGGATTGGCTGGTGGTCTTGAAATGCGGTGGCCGAAATAGGACGGATAGTCAATAGCCAATGGCGTGGGTAGCACTTGTCCTTCGGGATGCCAAGAAGCGAAGCAAAGCAAAACTAGCGATAGCAAAGCGATCACGACAAGCATAGTTACACGTCGCTGTTTACTCAAATCCGGTACCTTAGGTTAACAAAGTAGTTACGCCCCGGCTCTGGATAACCCTCTGCAAGGAAATAATTGCGGTCTGCAATATTGTTAATTCCGGATTCTACAGAAAACCAACGCCAAACCTGAACGGCAACGCGGGTATTGAGTAAGGTGAATGCCGGGGTAAGGGTGCCGTAGGAGGTGCTGTACCGCTCGCTGTTATATTCGGCATTAACCTGAGCGGATATCCGGTCGGAGAGTCGATATTGCAGGAACCCAAATACCTTATGCCGCGGCACGTCGGTAAAGAACAAGTCCGGATTGGAAACATTCTTCCGCTCGATGAGGGTATAGTTGCCCCCTAGGGTTGCCCCCGGCACAAAATGGTAGTTGGCTCCGAGCTCGATGCCCTTGTATCTCGAATTTCCGGCATTCTGCAATTGGTTTAGCCAACGGTCGTTGGCAGCGTCTTGGGCTACATTAGAAACCATCAGTATGGTGTTGTTTACATCGCTGTAAAATGCAGAGACATGGAAATCCAGCCGGTCATTGGCACGGCCGGCATAAGCCAATTCGTAGTTGATTGCATATTCCGCGTTAAGGTGAGGGTTGGGGAGCGCTGTCCCCATGCGATAGGAATAGCGGTCTTTCGTGGTCGCGAACCTGGTTTTACGCGCCACGGAGAACTGTAACGCATGGTTAAGGAACGGGCGGTAGTGCAGGGCGCCCTGGACATTATAGGCGTTGTTGTTATTGGCCGGAAAGTCCGTGAATCGATTGTCGGCCTCCAGTGCATCCTCTGCCCGTATACTCGTGCGGTTGTTGAAACTGAATCCGGCCTGCGCGGACCACCGTGATGAAATCCGTAAGTTGTTTTCCAACGCAACGGTGTACGTGCCATCGATCATGGTCCGCACCGGCTCGCCCTCATTGTGCTCACGGTGCACGTCGTGCTTGTAGTGAACGCTCCCGACGACACCGTACCAATCTGTCAATTGGCTGCTATACTCGCCGATCCCGCCGAGGGTGTAATCATCGTAATAGCTCTTGAACGCATAGCCCTTGGTTATGGTGGTATACGTGTTGTCGTCATAAGAGGTCAGCAGGTTCGTGAACGCATCATAGTATACCCGTGTCTTGACATGTTGACGTTGGCCGATTGCGGTGTTGGATATGAAGTAGACACTTTGCTTGTTCCAATAAGGCCACTGCCAATACCGTGGGCTGTTCAACTGGCTATTCTGCGGATCTGAACCGGCATACACAGGACTGCCTTTCTCCCCATGCTGAAAGGTATAGGCTAGCGCATATGTTGAGCGTTGGTCAGGCGAATAGGCCACCTTTACATGGTACTTTTCGTCGTTGTTGTAAGAATTGACGCGATTTCCTCCGTCTTCGGTAGCTGTGGGCGTGAAACTATTGGAAAGGGGAAAGGCATTGCGGTTCAGCTTGGAGATACCAGCCTGGACGTAAAACTTGCCGAAATCACTGCCCACATTGAAGTTTGACCGGTATCCCCTGGAAACCCACCCAGTGGCCCCGTCCAGTTCGAAGCGCTTGATTGGCCTACGACTGATCAGGTTAATGGCTCCGCCTAAGGCATTTGGCCCATAATTGACAGAGGTATATCCCTTGGAAACTTCAACCGCGGCCAAATCAAACGTCGTAAAGCGAGCCAAATCGACATAGCCATCATAGGGTACGTAAACCGGGACGCCGTCGATGAGCAAAGGGACTTGCCGTAAGTCAAAGCCACGGACATAGACCATGGCCTCATTGCGCGCACCGACGGCGGATAAATTGACACCGGATAACAGGTTAAGCGTTTCGGCAACATCAGTCTTGGCGAACGACGTAATCTGTTCGGCTTCAACGCGGTTAGCTTTCGTTTCTGGCTTGCTTGCACGTACCACCACTTCACCCAATGTGAATGTTCTGCCAACGGCCAATGAATCCTGTTGTCCATAAACAGCATTTGTTGTTCCGAAAGCCATGATTATAGTTAAGCCAATGATTGACTTGTTTAATTTATTCATCTTTAGTGTTTTTTTATTCATCTATATTGTTGTCGATTCGATTTTCACGTTACCCACCAATGGTTACCATGCTTCTATTGGTAAGCCGTGACGGATCCAGTACGGTAAGCGGAACGGCCAATTGATCGCCAAGCGCTGCAGCTTTATCGCGTAACCCTCGCATGACCAGCGGAGCAATGGGAAGCCCTGAACGGAAAGTGGTCAGCAAGTCGGTTTCAGTTTTTGAAAACAGGCAGTTCTTCATCTTGCCATCGGCCGTAAGGCGTAGCCTGTTACAACCCGAACAAAACGGCTCGGTCATGGTACTGATTACCGCAAACGTGCCCGTATGCCCGCATACACGGTATTTGCGGCCGGTATCATGCGGTGCGTCGGCTAGTTTACTGATATCGAAACGCTCCGTGATCCGGCCCAACAGCTCGGCAGATGACATAACGGCACCAAGCTCCCATCCGTTGCCGTTGAAGGGCATGTATTCGATAAACCGGACTTCGATATCCTTGTCTGCTGTCAGCCTGACGAACTCGGTGATCTCATCGTCATTGACCCCCCTCATGACCACGATGTTCAGTTTTAGCCTTACCGGTAGCTCCTGTAGCAGCCGGAGATGCGCGAAGACACGATCAAAGGCATCGCGCTTGGTAATCTGGATATAACGGTCACTGCGTAGGGTGTCCAGGCTCACATTCACTGAACGCAGGGCACCTTGGGTAATCAAATCGGTCAACATATCCAATCGTACGCCATTGGTGGTCATGCTCAACTGAATCGGCAGGGCCGACAGTCGGCTAACCAGCTCCCGGATATCCTTGCGCACCAATGGCTCGCCGCCGGTAAGCCGTATCTTGGTGACGCCCAAGTCGACGAATTCGGACGCGATACCCACGATTTCATCCGCGCTCATCCAACGTTTGTCGAGAAAGGGATGTTCGCCGTGCATGGGCATGCAGTAGGTACACCGCAGGTTGCAATGCGGCGTTACCGAAAGCCGAAGGTAATCGTGTACCCGACCGAAACGATCCACTAATGCCTGTGCAGCCATCGTCTAGTGATAATTGCCCGCTTCGAGTCTACCTTTGGAAATCTTGAAGTCTTTCGCTACCCGATCCAGGACGACGTAAAGGGAGTCCCGGTTTTCATCGATGCCATTCAGGATCACGCGGTCTCCGCCGTTGTGGACCTGATATTGGACGATGAATCGCTCCCGGGTTTCCCTTGCGGCAAGCTCATCCGCTCGTGCGAATTCGCGTAAGCGCCGGGTCGTGCGTGCCCGGGGATGGACATAGTCAGCCTCGTTGCCCAAGCGGGCCTTTACGTCAGCGGGTATCCATTCCTCCCTGCTAACGGCGGGTTCATCTACTGTTGAGAGGGCACGGCTAGCACGGTTACGTGTGCCGCCATCGCCCCCTTCTCCCGCGGTAATATTCCGTGCATCCGGTATCAATTTAAATTTATCTTCCAGATAAAGCGTTTTGGTGAGCGTATCCACGTAATAGTGGAAGGCGCGTTGCCCGCCGGCTACGCCGGACAGCTCAAACGTACGGTTCACATCTCGCTTGGGGTCTCCGCCGCCGTTTGACAAATCGAGCGCCAAGGGACGGTTTACCCGGAAGGATAGGGTAGACCAATTTTCAAAGGTGGCAGACTGCCAACGGATGGAATCCAATGGATTGAACGCGATTTCCTGACCGTTCAGCCTGAATTCCGTCACTTGGTAATTTCCCCGCAATTCCTTCACGCCAGCCGTGGAGGGTTGTTTGTAGGGATCGTACAGGAAGTCGATCAATTGCAGGTAGAAGAACACACCGATGAATACGAATAGGATCACGGATTTGATGGCAACTCGTGCATACTGTACCAATCCGTTGAACCCCGGGAAGGTGAGGTTTACTTGCGCAGGCCGTTGATGGATGAATACGCGTGCGAACGGACGGTAGTAGGGCACCAAAAGAAATAACCCCAGCAATACGAAATACGAACTATAAACATGTACACCGCCGTCATACGCGAAGTTGACCACGGCAATCGCGCCTAACGTGCCGACCAGCAAAGCCGCGCCGATTCCGACGGTTTTCCGGAAAAGCAAGAGCGCACCTGCCGCAACTTCCAGCACGCCCGCAAAAACCTGATACCATGGTACAATGCCAAAAGACATCCAGAAAATCTTTTGCGACGTCAGGTCTCCATAGTCCGCATCCAGTATTCCTAGCGATGGGTAAGGCATTTGCACGGGAAGCAACTTGGTAAATCCAAAACCAATGATGCCCAGCCCGGCACGGTAGCGCACCACCACATTCAGCCAATAATGCCACCGTTCAAAGCTTCGGGGGTCACGACGTGTCGCTTTGGCCAGCCAGGTCCAAACGAGGCCACCGCCGGTTGCGATGAGCAACGTGGTGAGCCAATTGGCGAATCCCAATAGCCGATAGCCGAAAAAGCTGTTGCCGAACAGGTTGATGCCCGATCCAAACCGGCAAATGTCATACAGGTCGCGGTAATCGAGGTTGGTCCAATCGATTCGGAATACGTGGCCATACCAAAGCGGGTTATTCGGCACGGAGAGCGCGATAAAGAAGATGACAGCGATGCGGAAGAGCACTTTCTGATAGCCCTGCCATCGGAGGGAATTCTGCGTGCTAACGCGCGCGCTGCCGTTTTCGGCAACCGCCGTTGATGTAAGCGTCCCTTCCTCAAATCCTTGTCCAATGTTCGTTGATTTAGCCATGGCTTTCCGTGGATAAGTTAATTACAGTTTAAAGCCGAGTGTAAAGCGCCCGACCTTCTTGACTTCTTCGATGAGGTACTTTTTATCCCGGCGATCTAGCCGGACCAATAAGGAGTCGCCGTTCGCGTCCACTCCCTCCAAAACGACGGTTTTGCCGTTGGGCCGGGTGATGTTGAGCGAGAACCGATCGTCCGGATAGTTCGGGTTTCGGTTTTGCAACAGGAGGTGACGCTGATCACGTTGCCAATTATAGGAGTAATAGTGTCGATCACCTGCCAATGTGTATTCGTAGCTTCGCAGGCTATCCACGGGTTCCAATCGGATGCCATTGTACCGATTTTCTAGTACAACCTCATTCGAGCGGATACTCACCGTATTCCAGGATTCAAAAACGACGTCCTTCCAACGTGTGGGATGATCTGGTGAACAAGCAATGGTGTCGCCGTTTGCCACGAAAAGGCCGACGTCATAGATGCCCGCTGCGCCCTCCACCCCGCGTGTCTCGGGATAGTGCAGCGTGCCATGCTTGTAAACCGCATAGCTTTTCGCACCGAATACCACGACAAACAGCACGGCAAAAGCACCTTTAAGGCCGATGCGCCACAGGCGGAACGGACTCGAGGCCCAGGTGAACCGGAATGACGATGGCTGGGTGGGCTGGAGGTGTATCACCAGTTGCGCAAACCGTTGCGCGTCATAAAGAAACAATACGAACGTCAATGACAGCAGGAATAGCGAGTACACATACCCGGCCCCTTCATAGGCGAGGTCTGAAAGGAATACGTTGCCATAGAACGGGAGGATGAATATCACGGCAAGGAAAGCCGTGCGCCTGAAGAGCAACAGGAGCGCAGACGCCACTTCGACCAAACCCAGAAAGGATAGGTAGGCCGGTGCCACACCCAAACTCAGGATAAAATGTTTCCAGTGGCCGAAATAGCCGTACCCCGTGTTGAGGTGGCTGATGGATGGTTCGGGCGCGAACGAGGGGAACAGCTTGACGAATCCAAAAACGAATAACGCGGCAGCAAGGCGGTAACGGACGAGCACCCGCAGGTAATAGTAAAGGTCGTCGTCACTGAAGCGAGCGGATTTTATCCGTTCGCTGCGTTGCCATAAAATGGCCGCTGCAGCGGCGATTACCGCCAACACGATCCAATCTAGGAACGTGCTCTCCGGGCCAAAGAAATGGGGCGTGAAAAGCACCAGGTTCAAGAGGTCGATGACAAACGTATCCCAGCGCAATGCGAAGAGCCGTGTATAAAAGCTCCATTGGAGCGGAATGGTCTGCAAGAGGAAATACACCAGGGCGAACCGAATCAGGAAATTTTTTTTGGACATGGCCTACAGCAATTGGAATCGACAACTAATAGCCTGTATTCTGTTCGAGCGCATCGTCTATGAGCACCTGTTCTGCGGGGAGCGGAAGGAGCAGCCGATTTGCGTTGGTAATGCCCAGTACGGTTTGTGCACGACCTGTCCGGACGAGGTCAAACCACCTGTGGGCCTCGAGGCCGAACTCCAATCGACGCTCGTTTTCGATAGCCAACAACACGGCATCCTCGGTGGCCAAGCCTTCTAGCGGATCGAGCGCCGCACGCTCACGTACGGCATTCAGGTCGTCAAGCGCATTCTCCAACCTACCCAGCTTTGCATGGGCTTCCGCCCGGACCAGATAGAGTTCGGCCACCCGGAAAACGAAACTGGGATCGCTGCCGTTTGTACGGTAATACAGGTTGCCGTACCAGCGCCCCTGATTGTCCACGCCAACGAGCGCGGATCGTCCGCCACCCGTCCCAGGGTTTGTCACCAATTGTGCAAATGCATTGTTAGGAGCCCATTGTCGCGTACCTCCGCGCTCCTGCGGTTGCCAGCTGGCGTAGTGACCGTTGATTTCGTTTGTGCTGTGAAATAACTCGAATACCGCCTCTTGCGTGGCAGCGGCATTGTTCGCGAACCAGGCGTTGTACGGGGTTACGAGCTGATAATTCGTCTGGTCATCAATCAAGCGGGTTGCGTGGTCGATTGCTTGTTGCCATTGCTGGTGGTAGAGGTAATAGCGTGCTTTCAGTGCCCATACGGTCTTCTGCGTGCCTCGACGCCTATCCGTGGTTTGCGGCAATAGCCCCTCGGCGAGCTCCCAATCGCTCAATGCCTGGGCGTATGCCTGTGCCTGCGTGCTGCGCGGTACACCTACATTGTCGGTCGGCCCTGCGGTGGGCTTGGTAATCAGCGGTACGCCGCCCCAGACCCTTGCCAAATCAAAATAGGCCAATCCACGGATAAAATAGGCCTCTCCCAATATCCGATCCTTGATCGTTGCATTGATTGCATCGTTCGAAAGGGCAGGCACTTTATCGATAACATGGTTGGCCCTGTTTATCGTGACATAGATTCCGCTCCAGGCACTTGCAATCGTACTGTTTTCGGCATTGACATTGTGATCGATGAATTCCTTGATCTGCGATTGTGAACCCGTGAATTCGATGTTGTCACCGGATAGGTACCCGATGGTCTGATAACTCACATCGAAGTAGCTCCTGTATGATGCGTAAACCCCGTTGATCGCTGTCTCTGCCGATTGCTGATCGATAATCGTCGCATCATCGGCGATGGATGTTTTCGGCAGTACATTTAGGAAGTCGGTGCAAGCGCTTGAAATCAGGGCGCTTACCGCCAGCATATTGATATATCTTACTCTCATGTTTTTTCCCTTATCTATCATTACCATGTCAATTGTATCCCAAACTGGAAGCTGCGGGGTTGTGGCGGTGTCCCTAGATCGATGCCAACTTGGTTCTCGCTGCTGTTTGCGGCGGCTTCCGGATCGAGCCCGGAGTATTTGGTCCATGTAAACAGGTTGTTGGCGGCAAGGAAAAGCCTCAGCTTGGACAGCTTGATGCGGTCTGCAGCCGTTTGTGGTAGGCTATAGCCAAGGGTAATGTTGCGTAGTCTGAGGTATGAGCCATCTTCCAACCATCGGCTGCCCCCGTCGATGTAATTATTTACATTAAGCCCATCAGATTTGGGTACATCGGTGATATCCCCTGGCTGCTGCCAACGATTCAGGTTGTTTTTGAACAGGATACGGGCTGCATCGCGTGCACCTCCGCTTTCTCCGAAAAAGCGGTTGTGGTTGTACACGTTGTTTCCATAGGAAAAATTGAAGAATGCGGCCAAATCCAATTGCTTATACGTGAACGTATTGGCCAAGCCACCGAAAAAGTCCGGCCAGATATCGCCATGGATCTGACGGTCGGCAGTGGTACGCTGGCCGTTGCCGTCAATATCTTCGTATACCGCATTCCCGGTCTGCGGATCGACGTAAAGCTGTTTGTAAACCCAAAAAGAGTACATGGGATATCCTTCTTCAAACCGGATGAGGTCTCGACTGCCATAGTTTAGTGTCGTTGCCAATTTCTCGATCTTATTGACGTTTCGAGCGATGTTAAAATCCGTTGACCAGGTAAAGTGGGCTTTGCGGACATTGATGGAGTTGATGCCGAGCTCAAATCCCTTGTTGCTGACCTCGACGGCGTTGCTCGTGAAGCTGTTAAAGCCGGTAGTTTCGCCCAGGGCCAGGGGTAGCAGGCCATCACGCGTGTACTTGTCGTAGACATTGAAATCCACGGCCAGCCTACCTTTGAAAAGCGACAAATCCAACCCGATGTTCAGCTGATCGGTGCGTTCCCAGCGAAGGTTCGGGTTGGCCAACTGCAAAGGGGCGATACCCGATTTTTCCTGGTAGGAAGCACCGCCCGTCCAAAGGCCACGCGCAGCGAAACTTCCGATGCCGCTCTGGCTACCGGTGCTACCATAGCTCGCCCTGAGCTTGAGGTCATCGATAAAGGCCACTTCCTGGAGGAACTGTTCCTGTTTAAGTCGCCATGCCACCCCAACAGCTGGGAAATAACCCCACGGATTGGCCGATCCGAATTTGGACGAGCCATCGGCGCGTATACTGAAATCAACCAGGTACCGATTATCATAGCCATAGTCTATCCGGGCGAAGAATGACGCTAGGGTGTATTTGTCCCAGAAGTCCGACCCCGTTGTGGATGCCGCCGAAGAAATCAGGGTAAACGAGTCGTTTGCAAAGCCCTGACCCGCGGCTGATGTCCGTTTGGCGACGTTGCTTTGCAGCGTATTGCCAAGCAGGGCCCCTAGATTGTGCTTTCCGCCAATGGTTGTTTTGTACGAAAGCAGCTGTTCGTTGATCCACGATGAGGATTGCGTGAGGGCTGACGTGGCCGTACCAACTCCTGCGCCTGCAATCAAGAAGCTTTTCCAGTATTCTGACTCGTCATAGTTGTTGTAATCCAGGCTGAAACTGGACTTGAACGTCAGGTTCTTCAATAATTTGGCTTCTGCATAGACATTGCCGATGTAGCGCAGGCTCGTGGAGTTCACATCGTAGTTGTCCAGCAGTAGCGTTAGGTTGTCGAATCCGGCCCTGCCGACCAATTGACCGTTTTCGTTGTAGGGTGATAAGTAGGTGGGCGTGTGCAATGCCGCCTGGAGGATACCCCCTTGTGGACCGTCGCCCGCCCGTCCTTGATTCCGGTAACTGCGCCCGAACGTGTTGCTGCTCCCCACCTGCAAGAAATCGGCCAGTTTCTGGTCAAGGTTGAGTTTGAAACTTGCACGGTCGAAACTGATCGGTCTCAGTATCGACTCCTGTCTGTTATAGCCGCCCGAGAGGTAATACCGCGTATCGGAGCTTCCGCCGCGAATGGACAGGTTGTAGTCTCCAAGGCCCCCCGTGCGGAAGGCTTCGCCGAGCCGGTCATAGGTTTGCTGTTCCTCGGGAAGCCCCCGGCCCGCAACGCCGGAAATAACCTCAGTGACCGGACGGAAGGGAGCAGGACGTCCAATATTGGTATTGTATTCGTTGACCAAGAGGGCATGCTCGGGGCCCGTGGTCAACTCCCATAGTTCCGCTGCCTTTGCCCAGCCTTGTGATACCCCCAAATCGATGACGGGTCGCTGGTTATACTCACCCTTTTTGGTCGTGATGATGATCACGCCATTGGCACCCCTCGATCCGTATAGCGCAGTGGCTTCGGCGTCTTTCAGTACTTCCACGCTTGCGATATCCGAAGGATTGATATCGGCAATCGGCGATGTTGCCTTCCCGCCGGTGTTGACGGTCTGGAGGCTGTTGGAATTTACAAAGACGCCGTCTACGATAAACAGCGGGTTGTTGCCGGATGAGATCGACGTTGCGCCCCGCAACCGGATGTTGATGGATTCTCCGGGTACACCGGTGTTGCTTGAAATCTGGACACCCGGTATCTTTCCCTGCAGTTGGGCATCGATACCGCCAACCGGTATCGATGCCGTTTGTGCCGGATCGACTTTCGTGACCGAACCGATGATGTTTCGGCGCTCTTGGGTGGTATAACCTACCACAACCACCTCCGATAGCCCGGTGGCATCCTGTTCCAACTCGATGGTTAACGGGCTGCCGTTGGCGATGACTTCTTTGTTTTTATAGCCTATGTAGCTGACGATGATGGTGTAGGGGAATTTCTGTCCCGTGACAAATCGGAATCGGCCACGCCCGTCTGATTTCGTGCTGTGGGTCACGCCTTCCAGTTGTAGCGTAGCACCGGCAAGCGGATCTTTTGTTATCGCGTCCACCACCACGCCATCGAGTGTGGAGTTTACGAGCGGTGTGGTCTGCTGTGCCTGGATGAACGCCGGCAAGAGCAGAAGCAGCATGCATAGTTTCTGTCTAATTTCAATCATTGTTATAGTTGCTTTAATTTCAATAAGACGGATCGCCTATTTGTAATTGTAATACCAATCGATCAGTCCGGTTTTCAAGGCATAGTCCTTGTCACGCTTGTCCAATACCACATACAGTGAATCGTTGCGATGATTGGTGCCTTCAAGGATCAAGCGGCCGGGGCCTGGTTTGCTGTAGCGTAACACAAAGGTCTCCTCACGATGCATCCTGTTTTTATTCGTGAGGTGCAGGAGCTGGTTCACTGTATCGGCCTGATAGTCGAAATAGTGCCTGCCACCGCCGATACCACGGAATTCGAAGCGGCGGTTCAGGCTGCTTTGCATTTCATTTCTCGCGGTGTTGGCATTGTCCATATGTTGCTTTTTGTTCAACAGGATCGTAAACGTGGACCAATCCTCGAAAATGGCGTCTTGCCACCGCACGGAATCCAAGGGCGAGTAGGGCAGCGTTTCGCCATTTAGCTGGAAAGTCGTGACTTCATAGGTTCCGGCCGTATTCGCCAATCCCGGAGATTCGTGCGGATAGCGATAACCAACATGGTCCGCAAGGTGAAGGTAGTAATTGTAACCCACGAAAATCAAGATGATGGCAGACTTGATCGCGATGCGCGACCACCTCACCCAACCTTTGCCGAACGCAGGCGCATAGTGGTAGGGTGTAACCGACTTACCCCTGATAAAGACATCCCAAATAGGGGCCGTGTAGGGCCATAGGATAATGAGGCCGGCCACCGTGTACAAAAAGCTGCCTACGTGTACCATGCCGTCATAAGCATGGTTTGCCAGGCAGACGTTGAACAGCACGAGCGCCAATAGGAACGCGCCAAGCGCGGTGGTGCGCCTGTATAGCAGCGTGAGCCCGATCAGGATTTCCGCAAAACCCAAGAACACTTCGTAGGGTTGCGAAATGCCAACATATTGCCAGTAGATCTTTTGTTCGCTGAAGTCGCCGAACGGGGTTTCCAGAAAGGTTCGGGAAGGAAGTTCCATCTGTTTAGGGACAAATTTCTTGAATCCCCAGGCGATGATGCCCAAGGCCGCGGTATACCGAGCTACCACGATCGTCCAGTATTGCAGCACGTTATACTTGATATTGATCTCCGTACCCTTGCGGTCAAAGGCCGACCAAACAGCGGCGAGGATGATCGCGATTGCCAACGCCACCACCAGGTTGATGTAGCTGTACCATTCCCAGATTTCCGTGCCAACATCCACGAACCTGGGCAAATGGAAGCCGGCCCATCGGGATACGGATTGCCAGGTTCCATCGCTACCGATCGATGTCAATCGCTGGTAAAAGGCGGGGTTTAGCGGTATGCATAGTTGAATAACGTAAATCACGACCGCTCGGAGAATGAATTTCCGCTGAGGACTCCATACCGTTGCGGGGTGTGGTGCTGCTATCGTTACATTCGGTGTGTTGGTAGCCATTGCTGCTGATTTCTATAACTTGATAATTCAGTACGTTAGAGTTGTATCGGAAACCTTCTGCTTTCTAGCAAGAGGAGCTTTCGGTCGGCCCGTTCAAGCACTGCCTTGATGCTGTCCTGTCGCTCGTTCCACCCTTCGAGGACGATGGTGTTTCCATCGCGCTGGCGTATGGTCAGGTTGTACTCCTCTTCGCGATGGTGTGCGTTCTTGTTCTTTAGTTGCAGGGTGGAAGTCAACGTATCAAGCGCATAGCCAAAATAACGACGTCCATCCACGCCAGCCGATTCGTAAACCCGCGCAAAGTCGGGCAGCCGTTTGGTGAGGTACCTGCTCGAATCGACACGGACGGGCTTTGCCGTCTTTATGCTCACCGTGGCCCACTTCTCGAAAATGACATTTTGCCACCTGTTCGTATCCGTACGGGAATAAGGGATGGTGTCGTTGTTCAAGATAAACTCGCGGACATTGTAGAATCCGGCGGTACCTGCTAGGCCCGGTGTGCTCGGCGTAAGGTAGGGGTCTTGTTTGTAGTTAAAGAGCGCGGCCAATACGATAACAAATGCAAAACCCCAAGACAGGCCTTTGCTAACGACCTGCCAACGCACCGGTAGCGGAGACCCCAACGGATCGGGCGCCGTCGCTTGTTCGCGGAACAACAAGGTATACAACCGGGGCAGGTCATGCGCAAATAGAAAGAAACCAACAAGAAACACGTAGACGGGCAGTACTTGATTGCCCATTTCATAGGAAAAGCTTGAAAAGACGACGTTCGTGATCAAACCGATCGTCAATCCCGCTCCGAAAACCACGGTGCGGCGATAGAAGAGCAAGACGCCGGCCAGCACTTCCACGCCCCCCAAAAAGGCCGTGTAGTTGGGTGTGACGCCCAGCGTGTGGTACCAGATTTTCCAGTTCAGGAAATCACCGTAGTTCGTGTACAGGTTGCTTAGCGAAGGATGTGGAAACTGGAGTGGGAACAACTTGATCGCACCGTATGCGATTAGCAGGAACGCCAACCTGTACCGTAGAAAGATACGGGCCCAGTCGTAGAGCCGATCTTCGTCGGCCAACCATGCATAGCGGGTAGACAGGCGATCGGTCAGGTAAAACAGCGCGGCGGCGATAGCGGCTATCACCAACCAGCTGCTGAACCCGCCGAGGCCCAGGTATCGCTCGTTATCCAACTCGCCGAAATAGCTCGGTAAATAGCCGGTCAGGTTGACCAGATCGGTGATGTGGAACGAGGTCCAGTTACCGGAAAACAGGTATGTGTAGAACTTACCATCGATGGGGAGCGACAATACCACCAAGAATAGGGTAACGTACTTTATCGCCCGCCGCGTCACTGCCAATTTTGTACTCATCGGAATGTTGTCTTTAATCGTATTCTGGATTCTGTGCCAACCCGCCTATGATCACCTCATCGATCGGAATCGGATAGACCAGCTTATGGTCTTCCAAACCGAAGAGCGCTTTCGCCCGGCCGGTCCTGACCAAATTCGGCCAACGATCGCCCTCAAACAGGAACTCAAAGCGTCGTTCCTCCTCAATGGCGTTGGACAAGGCCTGCACGTCCGTTACGGCAAAGTTGGCCGCGGTATATGCCGCTAGATTCGCGCGTCCACGTACGGCATTGATATCGGCCAATGCGCCTTCGGTGTCGTTCCGTCTCAACCGCGCTTCCGCACGGATCAGGTATTGTTCGGCGATGCGCAGCACGTAAAGTGGGTCTGTCGCCGGACTCCTGAAGTAAAGGTCTCCATACCAGACCGTCGCTCCCGCTTGGGTGATGCTGCCTACCAACGATTGGCGGCCATTTGCTCCTCCACCCACCAGCGGATCGGTCAATAGGTTTGCCACGGCAGCTTTGGGTGCGTAGGAATAGTTTCCGCCTCGCGTCTGATGTTGTAGGTTGTTGCGGAATCCATTTTGATTTTGGGCCGAGTAGGCGATTTCCAGGATGGATTCTTTGGTGCCGAAATCCGCTTTGAACCATGCCGAAAAGGGAAACACCAGCTCATAGTCACTGTCACCGATCAATGCGCTTGCAGCCTGTTCCGCATCTGCCCAACGCGCTTGGTATAGGTACAGCCTGCTCCGAAGCGCCTGCACGGCATCCTGCCCGACGCGGATACGATTGATGGCCCCTGTAGCAAGCAGGCCAGACGCCTGCGTAAGGTCAGCTTCCACCTGCGCATACGTTTCCTGGGTGCTGCTTCTTGGCAAGTCAAGGGGTTGGTTCAGGTTTTCGGTATAGTTGAGCTTTAGTGGAACGCCACCCCAAACCCGAACCAGGTCGAAGAAGGCCAATGCCCTGAAAAAATACGCTTCGCCGATCAACTGGTTTTTCCTGGTATCGGATAGCGTAGGGTCCGATACCAGTGGCAGTTTCTGGATTACCAGGTTCGCTTGGTTGATGGCTCGGTAGGCCGAACCCCACGTGCCGTCGAAATAGGCATTGTCTGCCCTGAAGTTATAGGCGATGATCAAATGCGGATCGCCGACATTGTTGAATGTCACATCTCCACCGGACAATAGGTTGAGCAACGTATAGGATTGGATGTACGATCCAGCGGCCCGGTATAATCCGCGCACGGCCTGTTCGGCTGAATTGGCATCAACGATGGCCACATCGTCCGGGATCGCATGTTTGGGACTGACTTCCAAAAATCCCTCGCAGGCATTGGATAGCGATCCTGCAAGTAACAAAAACACGATAAAATATTTCTTTTTCATGACTGAATTGCCGATAATGTTAAAGCGATAGATTTACCCCAAATTGAAATGTCCTCGGCTGGGGCGGAGTGCCATAGTCATAGCCTTGCGAGTTATCGCCGCCAACACCCATATTTGTTTCCGGATCCAATCCGGTATAACCTGTTAGCAAGAACAGGTTGGTTGCGATGACGGAAAACCGCAATTGGCTAAGTTTCAATTTGGCGGCCACCACTTTGGGCAGGGTGTACCCCAGCGCCAGCTGGCGTAGTCGCAGGAATGATCCGTCCTCCACATAGCGGCTGTTTTGGTAGATGCTATAGTTTGCCGAAGTCAGCCGTGGCAAGTCGGTGATCTGGCCCGGGGTTGTCCAACGGTCCAACTGCGATTTCCACAGGGATCGATTGATCGCTCCCAACGTGCCTCCCCGCTCTCCGAAAACCCGGTTGAGGTTATACAGGTAATTCCCCAATGAATAGGTCAGAAAGACATTCAGATCAAAGCCCTTGTACCGGAAGTCGTTGGTCAGCCCGCCGAAATAGCTTGGCCAGGCATCTTCTATCAGGTATCGGTCGGCAACGGTGATGCTGCCGTCTTCGTTCACGTCTTCATAGATGATGTCGCCGGTCTGGGGATCCACGCCCAATTGGTTGTACATCCAGAACGAGTAAAGCGGCTTCCCCTGTTCGATACGTACCACATCGCGGGTTGCGAAATTCATTGGGGCGGCGATTTTTTCGACCAGGTTGCGGTTTTGCGAAATGTTGAAGGCGGTATTCCAGCTGAAATCCTTTGTTCGGATGTTGGCTGACGTGATGGCCAATTCGAATCCCTTGTTACTGATTTCCCCATAATTGCTCATGTACGAGCTGAACCCCGTTACCCTAGATACGGCTACGGCCAACAGCACGTCGCTGGTGTATTTATGGTACCAGTTGAATTCCAATCCCAATCGGTTGTCGAAAAGCGAGACGTCCAAACCGGTATTGAATTGGGCGGTGCGTTCCCATTTCAGATCGGGGTTCGGTGATTGGAGGGGCACAATGCCAGGGCCTTCCGCGCTTCCATAGGCGGCGGGGTAGCCACTACCCGCTGTCCACAACCCAGGCGAGGCGTATGCGCCGATTCCTTCCTGATTGCCGGTTACGCCATATCCGATACGCCATTTCAAGTCAGACAGGAACGACACGTCCTTCAGGAATGATTCATTTTTTAGGCGCCAGGCCGCGCCGGCGGAGGGGAAAAATCCCCATCGGTTGTTCTTGCCGAATTTGGAGGATGCGTCGGCGCGGTAGGTGAGTTCCAGTAGGTAGCGGTCGTCAAAATTGTAATTGGCCGCCGTGAAGAAGGAGACCAGCCGGGCCTCGCTGAAAGACTCGTTGGCCGTCTGATTTGCGGCGGCGGATATCAACCTGAATGCGTCGCTGGGGAAATTGGTGCCAAAAGCGTGGGTGTTCTGCAAGACCTCTCCCTGCAATGTGTTTCCAAGCAACACGTTGAACTGGTGTGAGGCGATTCGATCCGTGTAGTTGATCGTTTGCTCGTTAAACCAATTCAGGTTTCGTGTCAGGCTTGAGCTGGCAGAGCCATTGACCGGTGGGGCGCCGGTTTTCGTATCGGTTTCCCAGTACTCCGCTTCGTCGAAGTTTGCATAGTCCAATCCCCAGTTCGATTTGAGCTTCAGTTTTTTGCTTAGTTCCACGTCGAGAAACAGGTTGCCGATGTAGCGGGCCGTTTTGCTCTTCACATTGGATTCGTCCGTTATCACTGCAATGTTGTCGGGTGTACCCCAAATGAGCGGTTTGCCTTGTTCGTCAAAAATGGGCAGGTGGGTGGGGATGTTCAATGACGACTGCAAAAGTGTTCCCTGCGTTCCGTTAGCGGCCCTTGCGGGATTTCGGAACACACCCGACACGGTATTGCTACTGCCTAGTGTCACCCGGTTGCCGAGACGGGCGTTCAGGTTGAACTTGAAGCTCGTGCGCTGGAAATCTATCGGCCGCCAAATACTCTCCTGTTTGTTGTGCCCCAGTCCGACGTAGTAATTTACGCTTTCGGATCCACCATCAACAGATACGTTGTAATCTCCGATAGCGGCCGTTTGCCAGACGTAGGCCATCCGATCATAGGTAGATTGCTCTTCGGGCAGGCCCGCTCCGCCCTCAGACCGCGGGCGGAAGTAAAGGGCCTGTCCCATGTTGCGATTGTATTCATTGATTAGCGTCGCAAACTCCGCTCCGTTAGCCAGCTCCCAGTGCTTTAGCCGTTCGGGTGGCGCCCATCCCCATCCGGTTGTCGTGGCCAAGTTGACTTTCGTCTTGCTGCCATACGCCCCGCTTTTGGTTGTGATGATGATTACGCCATTGGCTCCCCGAGATCCGTAAATAGCCGTGGCAACGGCGTCTTTCAGCACTTCCACGCTTTCGATATCCGACGGATTCAAGTCGGCTATCGGGGATGGCGTGCGTTCCTGGTTGATATGCTGCAACGATGAGCTGTTGATGTACACGCCATCAACGATGTACAAGGGTGCATTGGCCCCATTTATTGACGTGGTGCCCCTTACGCGTATGAATACGTCTTGGCCGGGAATGCCCGTATTTGACGCGATTTGCACACCCGGTATGCGTCCCTGCAACTGTGCGTCGAAACTGCCCTCTGGAATCGACTGTGAAGATTTCGGATCGATTTTAGACACGGAACCTACCAAATTTCGCTTTGATCTGGTGCCATACCCTACCACCACCACGTCATCCAACAATGTGGCGTCTTGTTCCAACCGGATGGTGATTGGGCTGCCATCGGCTACTACACGTTGGGTTTTGTAACCGATGTATGATACGAAGATGGTATAAGGGAACTTCTGACCGGTCACGAATCTGAATTTTCCTTGGCCATCCGTTTTTGTGCTATGGGTTACCCCCTCTAGTTGCAACGAAGCGCCAACAAGGGGCTCTTCGGTCAGGGCATCCACCACCACGCCATCGAGTGTGGAGTTTACGAGTGGTGTGGTCTGCTGTGCCTGTATGAACGCCGGCACGAGCACGAGCAGTATAAACGGTTTGTATCGGTTTTTGATCATCGTTATATTTTCCTATTTTATGTTAGATTTCTTTGTTACCTCGCTGATTGCTTAGTCATTTAAATCGATAGCGCCCGCACGCTGGCTATCATAGCCTGCAAATCGGAACAGTGTTCCCTGCTCGCGCACAACGGTGAGCCAAGCTACCGCTCAACAATGAATTTATGGGTGGATACGGTGTGGGATCGGGTTAACCGCACATGCAACAGGGAGGATGCATGGTGGTGTAGGAAGGGGAAAGGCGATTCAAATTCAATGTAAAAATTCCGTGATTCATGATTTTTCGTTGTTAAACATACTATCCAATCAACATTTATTCAGCCTACGCACTGCGCCGTGGCGGAACAAAAGTATACTAAATAAGTAGACTTTAATACGCACAATTTATGCGCAAGCACCGCATAAATTGTGCGTATTTTCGGAGTTTTTACGCGATCAATCGTACTGGCCGGCATCCAAGGTGCTGCGGGACAGTAAATAGTCCCTATCTTTCCGTTGAAGCACCACATAGATCGAATCGCGATTTTCATTGACTCCGGTCAGCACGATGCGACTCCTATCGTCGGTCTGATAACTCAGGATCATTTTGTTGCGGTTTGATGGGCGTTGCGGACGGGACAATTCCCGTGCTCTCCGGGTGGTAGCGCCTCGCGGGTCGATAAAGGCGTTCTCGTCACCGATGCGTTGCCAAGCCGCTTCACTGATCCATGCTGGACCCAGCGGGTCGGCTATCGTGTCGCGTTGGCGACCACCTTGGCGATTCGGTGCCTGCCCTTCCAGTGTCGCATCACGTCGCAACGTTTGGTCTTCGGCACCCGGTCGACGGCCACCGGCCACTGGTCGCTGCCGCCCGCCCGCGGGCGCGTTGTCTGTGTCTTCCAATGAACCGAACCCGCCTCCCGTCCGGACTTTGTCTTGCAAGTAGAGCGTATGTTCGGCCGTGTCGGCGTAGTAATGGAATACCCGCTGCCCGCCACCGGTGCCGGCGATTTCGAACGTCCGATCCAGATCCCGGATAGGGCTTCCGCCACCGTTGGACAAATCCAGCCGCGTCGGTTTATTGACGCGGAAGGTCAGGGTACTCCAGCGTTCGAAGGTGGCCTCCTGCCATCGGATCGTGTCCAATGGCGAATACGGTATTTCCTCGCCATTGATCTTGAACTCAGCCACATGGTAGTACCCTCGCAGCGGCTTCACGCCTGCCGTAGAAGGTTGCTTGTACGGGTCGTACCAATAATTGTTGAGCTGCAGGATATAGAATATACCCAAGAACAGCACGATTACGCCGGCTTTCAGCGCCAAGCGTACACCACGCTGCCACTTTTCAGGGAACGTCGGCCAACGGTCTACGGGGACCGTGTATTCCTGCTTGATGAACAGGCGGTAGATCCGTGGCACGTAATAAGCGAAAATGTACGCGCCCAACACGACGAAGTAGGCCGCATACGTCTGCACGCCACCATCGTAGACATGGTTCACCAGCGTGATGCTGCCCAATGCGCCGAAGAGCAGTGCCGCACCGTACACCGTGGTCTGACGAAAGAACAGCAGTGTCCCGGCCGTGAGTTCGACGATTCCGGTGAATACTTGGTACCAAGGCACGATGCCGATGGAAAGCCAGTAGATTTTCTGGCCGGTAAAATCACCGAAATCGGTATTGAGCAGCCCTTCAGACGGATAGGGCATCTGGACCGGTAGCACCTTGGTGAATCCGAAACCGATGATGCCAATCCCGGCACGGAATCGTGCAATCACCAAAGACCAATAGTACAGGGTATCGTATGATTGGCGCTTGCGGTCAATCAATGTCCAGACCAACCCACCGATGGTCGAGATCACCAGCAGGGTAACCCAGATGCCGTGGCCTTCGAGGCGGGGAATGCCGAACCACTGGCTCACCTGCGGAAACGAAGGCTGGTAACGTGCAATGCTGTACAGGTCGCGGTAGTGCAGGTTGGTCCAATCGAGGTCAAACCATTGCTGGAACCACCCGAAATTGGGCGGCCAGGAGAAAATCCCCGATGGGACGACCAAAAGGATGATGTAGATGAAACTGATACGGAAGGCTATTTTCTGGAACCGATTCCAAGGGCGTGTCCCGTTTTCTGCGTGTGTTGCGTGTTGCTGAGCCATGTGATTTGCTGCTAATTTTACAATACCAAACCTCCGCGGCGCCCCGATTTGCGGGCTTCCTCGAGGAGATACTTTTTGTCCAGGCGACCCAGCACCACCGAAAGCGAATCCCCTTCGGAAGTCGAGCCCGACAATACGATCGTATCCGCGTCGGGCCGCTCATAGCGGACATCAAACCGATCATCCGGATAGTGCGGGTTTTTGTTCCGCAGGTGGAGTACCTGGGCATCGCCATCGATCGTATAGTGGTAATAGTGCCTGCCCTGTGTGCCGTCCAGCTCAAACAGGCGATCCCTATCGTGCGAATGGATGATTTCAATGCCCCCGAGCCACGGGGTGACGGGTGCTGCGGTTTTGACGCTCAGCGTAGACCAGGTCTCGAATACCACATCCTGCCAACGCACGGTATCATCTTTGGCGTAGGGTCTGGCCTGCCCATTCCAGACAAACTCCTGCACGTTGTAGATGCCCGCGGCATCGGGTAGCCCGTTTGCTTCCGGATAATGGTAAGGCCTTTCGCTGTACGCGCGATAGGTTTGGATGCCGAACACGCCAACGAAAAGGACCACAAAGAAAGCCTTCAGCCCGGTGCGCAGGTTCCGTTGCCAGGCATGCGCGAAAACGGGACGGTAGGTATCGGGCTGTCCCGGCCTGTTCAACGAAAATACGTTGATGATGCGTTGGGCGTCGTACAAAAGCAGGAAGCCCGCGATGTGCAGCAAGTAGAGCCCATAAATCGTTTCGTTTCCTTCGTACGCCAGGTTGGACAAGACCACGTTGCCATAGAAAATCACGATCAGGAAGGCCCCGATCGCCGTGGTACGGCGCCATAGCAAGAGCAAACCGCCCAAAAGCTCCAGGCTGCCCAGGAACGTTTCGAAAGTAGGCGCCACGCCCAACGAGAGTGCAAAGATCTTCCAGGCCGAAAGGTCGCCGTAATCGGTGTTCAAATTGCTGAGCGAGGGATAGGGGGCCTGTAGCGGGAATACCTTGATGAGGCCGTAGGCGATCACGCCGAGCGCCAGCCGGTAGCGGAGGATCACCCTGAGGGCGTAATACAAATCGTCGTAACTGAACCGCAATGGTTTCCGCTTTTCCCACCAGTGCCACAACGCGGCTATGGCCACGGAAAGCAAGGCAATGATGGCCCAATCGCCCAAGGTATTGAGCCCCCAGAAATCGGGCGTGGTCTCCTGTCCAAGTAGCTGTGGGGTATACCGGCTGATGTTGAAAAGATCGTTGAAGCCGAGCTTCAACCAATTGATGGAGATTAGGTTGTAGAAATACTTCCAATCCAAAGGCACCGCCTGGATGACGAAATAGACAAATGCAAAGCGAAAGATCGCCTTTTCATAGGGCCGCCATTCCTGCCCGTTGTTTCCGTTGAATAAACTTGCCATGGTCTTTTCTAAGTGATGTCAGGGTTATGTTATCGCTCTTCAGCGGGTGCGGGTTCGCGCCGCCCGCGCCGCTCTTGGATGGCTTCGCGCTTATTCAAGTCGTATTTTTGGCCATGGCTCAAGAAGAGGAAGGGATGTCCGCCGTCGACGATGGTTTTGTGGTCATATATCGCAACGTATGAATTGCCGATTACTTCCAGCGTGTCGCGCTGCACCCATACGGCCGTGGCTTCGTCCAGCCCGATGCCAATCAGCTTGGGCGTGCTTCTCACCACATCAATCAGATCGAACTGACGGTTCCGTTTCAGAAGATGCTGGTCTATCACCGAGTTTTTCAGGAAAGCCAGCCCTTGCGTGTGGTCACCGAGCAAAACGTCGGATCCACTGGTGTCTCCGCGCCAAAGCAGCGACCCCTGGATGCTGGCTCCAGCTGAGCTGCCTGCCAAGACGCCACCGCGATCCAACACCTCCAGAAAGGCTTGGTGGGCCAAGGTGTTGAGGTAGTAATCCGCGATGCGCCATTGCCTACCGCCGATAAAATAGATGCCGGTAGCCTGGCGGATTGGCTCCACGAATGCCTCGGTATTGGCCTCTTGGATCGATGTGGTATGTAACAAGCGAATGCGCGACACCCCGGTTATTTCCTTGATGGTCGTAACATGTCGCTCGTCCCATGCCGATGAATCCCCTGCAGCCGCAGTAACGACGACGATGTTCGCGTGTTCTTTCCCGCCGGCCAGTTCCACGAATTTTTCCCAGATGGATGCCGTGGTCCCCACGCTCCCCCCGATGATGAGGAGTGAACCACGTTCTGGCCCATGGCGGGTGTCTCCAGGGCTGGTTTTGATTGGCGATTGTGCCGTTGCTAAACTGGCTAACAACGCCAGGAAGCCAGTTAATCCTATTTTTTTCATATATTATGGGTATGTAATTTATTCGAATCCGGGGTTTTGCTCCAATGCGGGATCCTTTTCGACCGAGCTTGCCGGTATCGGGAACACCCACTGGTAAGGCTCTTTCAATAGGGGGTTATACGCCCCAAGCACTTCGCCAGCACGCCCAGTGCGTACCAGGTCGCTGAATCGATGGCCCTCGAAGGCAAGTTCCAGGCGCCTTTCACGCTCGATGGTCGCCAGTATGTCCGTGGCGGTTGGCGTCTCGCTCAATTCCGTTAAGGGACTGACTTCGGCACGGGCTTGCACCGCCCGGATGTCTTCGATTGCCGCGGTGATATCCGCGTTCGCTTTCCGTGCCCGTGCTTCCGCGCGGATGAGGTATTGTTCGGCGAGGCGCAATACGAACAGCGATCCGGTTCCATCTTTTTTGTGGTAAAGCTGCACGGCGAATAAACCGGCTTCCTGCGTAGACTCGCGGAGTACCTGCCTGCGCGTACCGCCTTGTTCCGGGTCGCGCAAAGCGCCAATCAGGGAAGCTTCTGGTACATACGTCTGATTGCCGCCATCGTCGCGAGAGAGGTAGCTCCGCCAATAGGTGTTGGCGTCCGAAGCCGTAAACACGATCTCGAAAATAGACTCGTTACTGAGCTTCGTCGTATAGAAAGCCGTATAGGGTTTTATGAGGGCCAGCCCGCTAGCCGTGATGGCTTTTGTTGCATACGCTTCGGCTTGATCCCACTGTTCCGTATAAAGGTATAGCCTGGCTTTAAGGGCATTTACCGCATGAATGGTGGCCCGGCTCCGGTCGGAGACGTTGGTAATCAGTTTCTCTGCCTGGTTGAGGTCTTCCAAGACTTGCTCATAGGTGACGGCGAGCGAACTTCGTTTTACGCCTTTGTGGGTATCGATCCGTTCCGTGGGCTCGGTAATGAGTTGCACCCCGCCATAAAAGCGCGCTAAATCAAAGTAGGTGAGGGCACGTAAGAAGTATGCCTCGCCGATAATCTGGTTCCGTTCCACGGTGGTGAATTGGTTGTCGATCACACCCGGCACACGATGGATGATGAAGTTGGCGCGATTGATGGTCACGTAAGATGCCGAAAATGGCGCACCACCATTGTCTTCTACGTTCCTGTCTGGGACGATAATGGCTGGGTTGGCGTAGGTGATTAAATTGTCGCCAGCCAGATTGAACGCGGTAATCACAGCTGTGTAGCTGTTCTGCAGATTATTATAGATTCCGTATAACGCGGCCAGTGAGGTGCGTTTGTCTGAGATTACCCCTTGGTCAGAGACCTCTGTCTCTGGTTCGAGATCCAATAGCCCTGAGCACGCCGTGAGCGCAGCTATGCAAATCACGGAATACAATTTTTTATACTGTTTCATGGTTGTCTTGAAGTTATAGATTAGCATTTATACCAAACAGGAAGCTGATGGGTTGGGGCACCGTATTGAAGTCCATCCCCTGTACCAAGTTGCTGTTGGTCTGGGAATTTGCTTCAGGGTCTGGGCCGGAATACCTCGTCAGCGTGATGAGGTTAGCCGCGGTGAACGTCGCTTTCGCTCCGGCGAATCCAACGGAACGTACCCACCTGCTGGGCAACGCGTACCCCAGGGTGATGTCTTTCAGGCGCAGGAATGAAGCATCTTCCAAAAATCGGCTGCTGTAGCTGTTGGCGCTCGCCGGTTCATAATTACGACTGCCATCCGGATTCGTCGCCGATGAAAGCCTGGGCAAAACGTTGGTATCTCCCGGTTTCTTCCAGTAATTGAGTTGGCTTTTTTGCATGGCGCGTTCGGTTGACCGTACACCACCCGACTCCAGGAAATACTTGGTATAGTTATACAGCCGATTACCCCAGCGATACGTGATGTTCAGGTTGAGGTCAAAACGCTTGTAGGATAGGGAGTTCCGTAGTCCTCCTTCAAAATCCGGCCAAACGCTTCCCAGTAGCTGCCGGTCAGCTTGCGTAATCTGTCCGTCGCCGTCCACGTCCTCATAAATCACGTTGCCTGTCTGCGGATCCACGCCCAATTGCTTATGGACCCAAATCGAAGAAATGGGATGGCCCTCTTCCAAACGGAACTGCCGATAGCCGCCCGTAATGGGCTGAAGCAGTTTTTCGACCTTATTGGTATTCCGCGAAATGGTATAGGTGGTCCGCCAGTTGAATGTTTTGCTGTTCAGGTTGTCCGAGTTCACGATCAACTCGATGCCTTGGTTGCTGATTTCTCCAGCGTTGTAGGTGATACTGGAAAAGCCGGTGATATCCTGTACCGGGAAACTGTTCAACAACAGGTCTTTCGTGTACTTGTCGTAGTAGCTGATTTCGAAATCCAAGCGCTGCCTCCATAATACGCCCGACAATCCGATGTTCCACTGAGTCGTGGTCTCCCACCGCAAGTCTGCGTTGGCCATCTGCGTTGGCGCGATGCCGGCCAAGTCCCCGTAATTCTGGTTTCCTTCCCACAACCCAAGCGATTGGAAGTCGTCGACCGCGGCGTTTCCTGTCAACCCCCAACTGGCTTTCAGACGGAGTTCATTGACATGGTCGGACTTGGGGAAGAATGGTTCATTGCTGATGCGCCAGTTTACCCCTGCCGCGGGGAAATAGCCCCAGCGATGGTCTTTGCCGATGCGCGAGGAGCCATCCGCCCTGAAGGTGCCGTCAATGACGTAGCGATCCTTGTAGGAGAAATTCACGCCGCCGAAGTAGGAAAGCAAGGCGTTGGAGGAGGCTGTCGTCGTACCATTGCGGACGCCTGCCGAGGCGATGACGCGGTGTTGGTCGCTCGGGAACTGGCTTCCGGTAACGAGTTGCCTGGCCTTGTCTGTAAACTGATAGCTGGTTCCCGCAAAGACAGCCAGGTCGTTGCTTCCAAACGTCTTGTTGTAATTGATCAATTGGTCCCCCGTAAATGTGGCCCGTTCGGTATTGCGGTATTCCGCTGCCCCAGCCGGTAATCCGGTGCGTAATTTGCTGCTAAAATAGGTGTCTTCCTTATAGATATTATAGTCTACGCTCCAGCTGGACTTGAATGTCAGGGACGGCAGGATCTTCACTTCACCGAAAACGTTGTTGACTGTACGCAAGCTGTTGGATTTGGTATCCGTGTTTTCCAACATCGCCAACACATTGTCAAATGTGAAATGAGTAGTATATAGCCCGTTGCCGTCAATGATCGGAAAGAACGTGGGCGTGTGCAGTGCGGCTTGGAATAGGCCGGTGCCGCCATCGCCAACGCGGATGAGTTTCCGAGGTGTGGCGGATAGGTTGTTGCTCGTGCCGATTTTAAACCGGTCATTGACATTGTAGTCTAGGTTTACCCGAAATGTATAGCGGGTAAAGTCTTGTGCTTTCACCGTAGACGGCTGATCCAGGTATTCGCCCCCGATATAGAAGTTGGAGGTGGCTCCGCCACCGGCAATGGAGAGGTTGTAGCGCTGCGATACCGCGGTTCGCCAGATGGCGCCCAGTCGGTCATAGGTTTGCTGTTCTTCGGGCAAGCCCCAAGCCGGAAAGGCTGTGGTGGCTTCTTCCACTGGCCGGAACGGCCGATTCTCATATAGGCCACCGCTGTTGACAAACGACTCGTTGACAATCGTTGCGTGCTCTTCGCCCGTAACGAGTTCCCACAGGTTGCGTGTTTGCGAAGTACCGGTTTGCAAACCAACGTTCACGCGCGGTTTGGCTTGTGCCCTCCCGCGGTTGGTGCGGATGAGGATTACCCCATTTGCTCCCCTCGATCCGTAGACCGCAGTCGCATTGGCATCTTTGAGTACTGTTATGGACTCGATGTCCGTCGGACTGATGTCTGACAATGGATTGACCAACTGCCCACCGAGATTCGTTCCCTGCAGGTTGTCGCTGTTGATGATGACGTCATCCACCACGTAAAGCGGTTCGCTGCCCCCTGTTATCGAGTTGGTACCCCGGAGGCGTACCAGTACTGATGCACCTGGAGTGCCCGAATCATTTGTTATCAATAGCCCAGGTACTTGCCCCTGCAACTTCTCGACGATGCTGGTGTAAGGCGCTTGTGATAAATCTTCCCCTTTCACCACTTGGATGGCGCTCGTCAATGCGCTCCGCTTCGTCTTGGTGTACCCCACGACCTCAATCTCGTCGATTGCATTATGATCGCGGTCCAATTCGATGGTGATCGGGCTACCGGTTGCCACGACGGTCTTTGTCACGTAACCGATATAGGTCACGATTAATGTGTATGGAAACTTCTGGCCGGTCACAAACTGGAACTTTCCGTTGTCATCGGTTTTGGTGTTGTGGGTTACCCCTTCAATTTGGATGGTGGCTTCGGCTAATGGCTCGTTGGTCTGCGCGTCCACCACTACGCCATCGAGCGTGGAGTTGACCAAGGGCGTTGTCTGCTGTGCCTGGATAAACACCGGCAAGAGCAACAACGGTAAGAGAAAAGTCTTGTATCGGATATCAATCATATTCGTGTTTTTACTTTTTAGTTCAATGTTTTCGTTAATCGCTTAGCCGGGCAAGCGTATAGCTTGGGCATACCAAGGACAATAAGCCAGCAGGGCCGGACGCGGTTGGTGCTTGCGCATAGCTGCGCTATTACTACAGTCAGCAAGCAGTCAATAAACGGATACGGTATGTGCGAGTCGAATCAACAGCACATGCACATGCAACAGGAAGGGCGCATGGCAGTCGAGGTAGGCGTAGGGCGATGTGAATGTGCGGTAAAAATTCCGTGATTCATGATTCTTAGTTGTTAAGCATAATACCAATCAAATTATGCAGCATGTAACACCAGCTGCAGCGGAACAAAAGTATACTAAATAAGTAGACTTTAAAACGCAGAAACCATGCGCGTTTGGGCATAAATCGTGCATATTCCGTATACGCACGAATGCAACATCAAGACACGGGCGCTTGGTCTGGCAAATACGCGCTAATTTCTTAACTTTGCGACGCACAAACCCTTAGCATATATGAATACGCATCGTAAATCATCGATTTTATTAGCAACCATGACAACTTTCGCCATCGCCTCATGCGATCAAGAGGCGAACCAGGCAGGAAATCCATTGTTGGCGCCATACAACACGCCGTTTGAGGTTCCGCCGTTCGACCAGATAAAAGATGAACATTTCGGGCCGGCTTATGAAGAAGCCATGAAACGGCATGCAGCCGAAGTGGATTCCATTGCCGCCATTGCCGAAGCGCCCACGTTTGAGAATACCGTCCTCGCATTGGAGAATGCCGGGCTCCTGCTCAACCGGGTATCCGCTGTATTCTCCAACCTGAATTCGTCGACAACCACCGATAACCTGCAGGCACTCGACAAAGAACTCTCTCCGAAATTGGCTGCGCACCGCGACAACATTTCGCTCAATGCAGCATTGTTCAGTCGTGTCAAAGCTGTATGGGATCAACGCGAAAGCCTTGGGCTAAACGGCGAGCAGGCGATGTTGCTGGAGCGCGCGTACAAGAACTTCGTGCGCAGCGGCGCGAACCTGAGCGACGCGGACAAGGCCACGCTTCGCGACATCAATGCCGAATTGGCCAAGCTCAACACCGAGTTCGGCCAGCACGTGCTGGCCGAGGTGAAAGACTACACACTTGAGGTGGACAACGAGGCCGACCTCGCCGGTTTGCCTGACGGCCTCAAAGCGGCCGCTGCCGAGACCGCCAAGGAAAAGGGGCGAGAAGGCAAGTGGGTATTTACCCTTTCCAACTCGAGCGTGATGCCGTTCCTGCAATACGCCGACAACCGCGAATTGCGCAAGCAGCTCTGGGAAGCCTACAAAAACCGGGCAGGCAACGGCAATGCGCATGACAACAGCGCTATTGCCATCAAGATGGCCAACCTCAGGTTGCAGAAAGCCAACCTGTTGGGCTACCCCACCCATGCACATTACGTATTGGAAGAGGCGATGGCCGAAAGTCCCGCCAACGTGAAGAAACTGCTCGATGACCTGTGGGCACCTGCCATTGCCAAGGCCAAAGAGGAAGCTTATGACATCCAAAAGGAAATCGAAGCCACCGGTGGCGATTTCAAGGCTGCTCCTTGGGATTGGCGTTATTATTCCGAAAAAGTGAAACAGAAGCGTTTTTCACTGAGCGAAGAGGAACTACGCCCGTACTTTAGCCTCGACGCCGTTCGCCAAGGCGCCTTCGACGTGGCCACGAAGTTGTTCGGCATCACGTTCAAACAGCTCGACGACATGCCCGTCTACCATCCGGAAGTGGAAGTGTATGAAGTGTTGGAAGCCGACGGCAGCCATATCGGCGTATTCTACGTCGACTTCTTCCCGCGCGATTCCAAGAAATCCGGCGCATGGATGAGTTCGTTTCGCAACCAATATACGGAAAACGGCGAGCGCAAAGCCCCGGTCATCGTCAACGTGTGTAATTTCACCAAGCCGGTTGGCGACCAACCCGCTTTGCTTACGTATGATGAAGCCAACACGCTGTTCCACGAGTTTGGGCACGCGTTGCACGGTTTGCTGTCGAATGTTACGTACCGCAGCCTCGCCGGCACCTCGGTATCGCGCGATTTCGTAGAACTGCCGTCGCAAGTGATGGAAAACTGGATGGAGGATCCCGCGGTATTGAAAGAATATGCCAAGCACTACCAAACCGGCGAATCCATTCCAGACGCGCTCATCGCCAAATTGGAGCGCGCGGGCACCTTCGGGCAGGGCTTCGCCACGGTCGAGTACCTGGCGTCGTCGTTCCTGGATTACGATTACCACACCATCACGGCGCCCATCACCGTAACGGCTCAGGAATTCGAGAAGGCTTCTATGGCGAAGGCGGGTCTCATCGATGAAATTATCCCGCGACACAGCAGCACGTACTTCCAGCACATCTTCAATGGCGGCTATTCAGCAGGCTATTATAGCTACATCTGGGCCGAGGTGCTGGATGCGGATGCGTTTGCGGCATTTAAGGCAACCAGCCTATACGATCAGGCGACCGCGAAGGCATTCCGCAGCAACATCCTGCAAAAAGGAGGGACGGTCAAGCCCGCCGATTTGTACCGCGCATTCCGCGGAGCGGATCCCGATCCGAAGCACCTGATGAAAAAGCGGGGACTGGATTAAATCCCTGCCGAATGGAATTGAAGGTCGTATAGCCTTTTGTAGTACCCATCCAAGCGCAACAGCTCTTGGTGGGTACCCATTTCTTTCAGCTCACCCTTGTCCAAGACGATGATTTTGTCGGCTTTCTGGATGGTGGATAGTCGGTGGGCGATGACGATGGACGTACGGCCTTCCATCAGCGTATCGATGGCTTTCTGGATCAGCTCCTCGGTTTCGGTATCCACCGATGAGGTAGCTTCGTCCAGTACCAAAATCTTCGGGTCGTGCACCAGCGCGCGGATAAAGGCAATCAATTGCGCTTGGCCCGAAGACAGCGTCGCCCCCCGTTCCTGCACCTGGTAGTCGTACCCGCCCGGCAAGCGGAGGATGAATTCGTGCGCGCCTACCTGTTTGGCAGCAGCCACGATTTGTTCGCGGGTGATGGCAGGATCGTTCAGGCCGATGTTGGCGGCTACCGTATCGGCAAACAGGAACACGTCCTGCTGCACGGTTGCGATAGTTCGGCGCAGGTAGTTGAGTTCATAGTCGCGCACATCGACACCATCGAGGCGTATCGAACCCTCGTTCACCTCGTAAAATCGGCTCAGGATGTTGACGGTCGAAGATTTCCCTGCGCCGGTGGCGCCTACCAAGGCCAGCGTTTCGCCCGGCTTCACCGCAAAGCTGATGTCTTTGAGTACCCATCGGTCATCTTCATAAGCAAACCAAACCCGATCGAAATCGATTGCCCCTTGGATGTTCGCCGATTGGCGCGTGCCTAGGTTCGGTGTCTGCTCGGCCGTGTCGAGCACCGCGAAAATCCGCTCAGCGCTCACCATGCCCATTTGCAGCGTATTGAATTTATCTACTAATTCGCGAATTGGCCTGAAAATCATGTTGATGTACATGATGAATGCTACGATAACCCCTGGCGACACCGTTTCGGCGAGCACCTGCTTGGAACCATACCAAACCAGCAGGCCTAAGGAAACGGCCATGATGATTTCCAGCACCGGGAAGAAGATGGAAAAGTACCAGTTGGCCCGGATGTGCGCGTTGCGGTGTTCGGCATTGGCCGCCTTGAATTTGCGCAGTTCCTGTTCCTCGCGCGCGAAATACTGGATTACACTGATGCCCGAGATGTGTTCCTGCAAAAAGGTATTCAGGTTAGAGACCCATTTGCGCACGTCCTGGAAAGCCGATTTCATGGCCTCCTTGAACACGTAGGTGGCCGCGATCATCACGGGCATCGGAATCAGGACGATGAGCGTGAGCCGCCAATCAGTGTAAAACATCACGCCGAAAATCACGACCAATTGCAGGATATCCCCAATGATCTGGATCAGCCCTTCCGAGAAGATGTTGGCGATGGTTTCCAGGTCCGACACGGTACGCGTGATTAGCCGACCGATCGGCGTACGGTCGAAATATTTCAGGCGGAGGCTCGTGATGTGGTTGAACACATCGATCCGCAAGTCGCGGATTACGGATTGGCCAAGCGTGCTCGTCATCAGCGTATGGAAATAGCGCACCACGGTTTGTACCGCCAATAGGCCCAACATGATCCACAGCATCCATCGGAGGCCATCCATATCGTTATGCAGGATGAACCGATCCAGCGTATATTCGATCACCATCGGCAATGCAGGCGCCACCACGGCCATCAGGATGGTCAGGAATACCGAGACCACGAAAATGCCGTGATAGGGTTTGATATAGCGCATCATCCTACGGAGCAGCTGCGCATCGTACGTTTTGCCGGATACCTGGGGTTCGCTCATGGGTACCTGCAAAAGTACGGATTTTTTGCTTTGTTGGTCTCCCGAGTTTGACGGCAGGTGATCAGAAACGATAGCCTACCGATATGCCGTAGGCTTGGTTTCGGGCGCTGCCATCGCGTGTTGTGCCGCCCACCTCGGGTTTCAGGTCGGCAATGCCGAACTGGGCATTAAGTTGGACGGTGAGCTGTCGCAGAAACGCGTAGCCGACCAGGATGTTCGCCCCGTAATCCCACGGTTTTCCATACAGGTAATTGCCGAACTCGCCATCCATCACGTCTTTTTTGAAGATGACGTCGCCCTGGTTTTCCGATAGGACGATATCGCCGACGAGAATCTGGCCTTCCGCCTCCCATTTCCCACCGGTGCCATAGCCAACATAGGGGCCAGCGCCGACGACAAGGTTCCCGATTCCCACACGCGGCTTGTAGAGTACGTTGACAGGAACTTCCACATAGGCTGCTTTGGCTTTGAATTCGTTCCCCGAGGCCGCTAACCATCCCCCGTCCTGTTTGAATCCCTTGCCCGAGTAAAGCGCGGTAGGCTGCAGGTAGAAATCCGATGCAAGCGGAATGTCAACGGTGAGCCCGATCTGGAAACGCGGGAGGGCTTCAGTGTCCTGCTTTTGCCCGTTCTCATCCACCAGACGCAAATTGGCTAAGTTCAATCCCGCCCGTACCCCAACGGCGATTTGGGCCTGTGTGGTTGAAAGGGAAACCGAAGAAAGGAACGCGATCAACGCGACGGTCAACTGTATGCTTTTGTTCATACTACCCTAACGGAGCGGAGGCCTTGGACGCTACAAGCCTGCGGACGGATGGCGCTGTTTTGGGTCAATCGTAAAACTTCCAGGAAATGCCCACCCGGAAGTTGGCATTGTTCATCGGGTACCTGCGCACGGTGTAATAACCTGCTGGCCAAAGGTGTTGATTGACGAAATTATAGCTGAAGAAGAGGTTGGCCCGTTTGAGGGTAGCCGTTACCCATACGTCGGCAACGGGATAGGTCGAGAACTCGATGGCTGAATTTTCATTGCTATTATAGAATTGGCCGATATTGATGGCATAAGACGGATTGCGGAACGGTGTGTGGAACCGGACATCGAATCCGAGATTGAAATCAACGATCTTGTAGAGTAACCCTTGGTAATACAGGCTGTGCCAGGTATACAATTCGGGGATGGCCAAGACCGAATTGTAATCTGATTTTTGATAAACGGCATAATTGTCCAAGTGGAACCGGCCCAGCCGGAAATGCTGGCCCACGGAAAGCTTGAGGAGATTGATGTTGTTGCCGAGCTGCGTTGGCTCGATGACACGGAAATAGCGGGGATCGTTTGTGGGATTTGCGACCTCGCTAAAATAAAGGTGGTTGGCGATGAGGAAATAGTCGGCTTGCCCGGAGAAGCCCAGCGTAGGGTTTTCGTAGCGGAACGAAAAGTTAGTGGTTTTCGTCTTCGCGAAATTGTTATCCCATTGGTGATACGTGTAGTTGACGCGTTGGAACAGCCATTCGGCCGATTTGTTTTGGGTGTAGGCCCCTAATTCGACGCGCCCGATGGTGTTGCCGAGCAGGATACTGGCCTTGGCCTCATAACGATAGTCCCCGAAATTTGCCCCCTGCACAATCTGGTTGAAATCGCCCGTTACCTGCACCCGGTCGCTGAAACGGTAACCGATGCCTGCCTTGAGTAGGCTGTTTTGCAGAAAGGTGCGGTAGCCCCGGTCTTGGTACCAGTGAAGGTCGTGCTGGTAGCCCAGATCGAGCTTCACTTCGTTCTTGATAAAAGCCAATGATTTGCCCCGGAGGTAGAAGCTGTAGCCGAAATCGTTCGTAATGGTATAAACCTGGGTGGTATCCAAGGCCCGTACATTGTTGCCAAACGGGAAGGCGTCGTTTACATCGGCTTCGTTCTTATAAAACTGGAAGCTTTGTGACCGTAGGCGCAGGCTGTGCGACATCCGGTTGGTGGGCAGGATCTGTTGCTCGGGTTCGCCGGCATGCACGGTGTCCAGGCGTCCCACGAACAGGCTTTGCCGCAGGAAGATGCTGTTGTCTCGCCAGGTATGCCTGGGGCGTTCGTCGCGGGTGGCCCGTAGCCGCGTGGATTCCGAATTGCTCGCGCCGCGATCGCGAAAGCGGAAAAGCGTGTCGTTGGTCACCGACCCGTTCTCCGTGGACGTAAGCGTGTTGAAAACGGCATTGGTCAACAGGTTATAGCGACGGTTCGACGATTCATACCAGGCGAATACGGCCGACTTGAGCTCGTTGTACCGTTGATTGATGTAATAACCGTCTGCCTTCGCGGCATGGAACTCACCGCCGATATTCAGCCGCGGGTTGAGGTTCTGGGTTACCTTGGCCCGGATGATTTGGTCATCGAAAAAGAACCCCACGTTGTACAATTCGGAGAAAGGCGCCCGCGCACGGTAGTATTTAATCGAATCAGGCTGGTAGAGAAATCGATCCAGGCCATGGAATCCGGTCTGGAAGCCGATCGTCTTGTCGGGGTTGAACAGCAGGTCGCGCGTGGCCAACCCGTAGCTGCCTAGGTGGATGCTGGGGTTCCTGGGCTGGTTCTGCGGATTGTAATACTGGAAATTCTTGTGCAGCGTGTCAATCTGGTAGGTAAAGGTGCCTTGTTTCATCATGCCCAACGTGGTGTAGCGCACGTACCTAGCGGTATAGATGACCGAGTCTTCCCGGTTGTCTTCTGCGGCCCTCGCCGAATCTAGTGCGCTGCTGAATTCCTCGTCCTGCTGGGCATGCGCTGCCCGGATAAGAAAACAGCAACACAACAACAGCAAAATGCGCAGCACGGCCTTCATTGCTGCAAAGCTACCAAATCTTTCAATATTAATGTCATATTGGGTTCAGCCACGGCGGCTATCGCCAAGATTTCGGCAAGCGAAACGGGCTGGAGATCTTCGTGGAAACCTTCGTCCGTAACGACGGAGATGGCAAAGGTGGGCAACCCCATGTGGTTGGCCACGATGACTTCGGGCACCGTGCTCATGCCCACGATATCGCCACCGATCAGGCGCATGTAGCGGTATTCGGCACGTGTTTCGAGATTTGGGCCTGGTGTGGATACGTATACAGCGCGGTGCGCAACGATGTGATGGCGTTGGGCGATTTCCAAGCCTTGTCGGACCATGTCGGCATCATACGGTCGGCTCATGTCCGGGAAGCGCGGGCCCAAGCGTGCGTCGTTATGCCCGCGGAGCGGGTTGTCGGGCAGCAGGTTGATGTGGTCGTCAATGATCGCCAGGTCGCCTTTCCGGATGCTGGGGTTGAGCGAACCGGAAGCGTTCGAAACGAACAGGCGCAGGATGCCCAGGGCTTTCATCACGCGCACCGGAAACGTGATTGCTTGCATATCGTAGCCTTCGTAATAGTGGAGACGGCCTTGCATGGCAACTATCCGGCGGCCACCGAGCGTGCCGAAAAGGAGCTTTCCGGTATGCGACTCGACCGTAGATACCGGAAAGCCGGGGATGTCGGCATAGGACAGCTGATGTGCAACGTCCACCTCATCTGCCAATTTGCCTAGCCCAGTACCGAGAATGATGCCGGATTCGGGTGCAAAATCGCCGATCCGTTGCTGGATGGATGCGGCCGTTTCTTCGATTGATTGATACATGGATACTGATTTTTGTGTTAAGCGCGGGTGTCGTTGCCGTGATAGATGCTGAGGTAGCTCTCGTACCGGCTCGGCGCGATACGGCCTGCGCCCAAGGCCGCCAAGACGGCGCAGCCGGGCTCGTTGATGTGGCGGCAATCGTTGAAACGGCAATCGTTCATCAACGCGCGCATCTCAGGGAAAAAATGACCCAATTCCTGCTGCTCGATGTCGATGATGCCCAATTCGCGGATGCCGGGCGTGTCGATGAGCCGACCGCCGAACGGCAGGATGATCATTTCGGCAAACGTGGTGGTGTGTCGACCTTTATCGGACCAATCAGAGATCCCTGCAGTTCGCAGGCTCGCATCCGGGTGCACGGCATTGATCAACGTCGATTTCCCGACACCCGAGTGGCCCGTGATCAAGGTGGTTTTGTCTTGTAAAAGGCGTTTGACCGGCTCGATGTGCGTGCCCTTGAGTGCCGATACCTCGAAGCATGGATAACCGATGGCGGTATAGATGTCCTCGTAGCCCTGCAAGATGTCCATGCCTTCCTCGCTGAATAGGTCCAGCTTGTTGAAAATCAGGGCAGCGGGTACGTCGTAAGCCTCGGCCGTGACCAAAAACCGGTCGATGAAACCCAATGACGTGAATGGCGACGCCAGCGTAACGACCAGCAACGCCTGATCCAAGTTTGCGGCAATGATCTGCGCCTGCTTGGACAGGTTTACCGATTTGCGGATGATGTAGTTGCGCCGCTCAAGCAGCTCCGCGATGATGGCGGTATAGGGTTCTGCATCGACCGCCACCTCGATGGTGACCCAGTCGCCCACGGCCACCGGATTCGTGGTCTTGATATCCTTGGTCCTGAACTTGCCCTTGATGCGGCAGTCGTATGTATAGCCGTCGTCGGCGAGTACCTCGTACCAACTGCCGGTCGATTTGGTCACGAGTGCCTTCATCCGTATACTTGTTTGTAAACCATTGCGTAAATCGCCATGGACGCAAAAGTCGCAATTTATTCTGGAAGTCCTTCACGCATCTCGACGTTAACGCCTATCTTTGTGTCATTACCAATAGGGATACTTACGTGAAGAAACTCTTTCTTTTGGATGGCATGGCGTTGATATACAGGGCTTACTTTGCATTAAGCAAAACCCCTAGGATTACGTCGTCCGGCTTCAACACCTCGGCCATCTTCGGCTTTGCCAATACGTTGTTGGAATTGCTGCGGACGCAACAGCCCTCCCACATCGCGGTTGTGTTCGACACGATGGCCCCCACCGCGCGACATACGGAATTCGAGGCCTACAAAGCCAATCGGCAGGCAATCCCCGAGGATTTGGCGGCTGCCATCCCCTACGTATTCAAGCTGGTTGAGGGCTTCAATATCCCGTTGATCACGTTAGATGGCTACGAAGCCGACGATATCATCGGGACGTTGGCCAAACAGGCCGAACGGAAAGGATATACCGTGTATTGCATGACGCCCGACAAGGATTTCGGACAATTGGTAACGGAGCACATCCTGATTTACAAACCTGCGCGTTTGGGTAATGGCGCGGAGACCCTGGGCGTGAGGGAAATCCTCGAAAAGTGGGAAGTGACGGATGTGACGCAGGTCATCGACATCCTGGGCCTTTGGGGCGATTCGGTGGACAACATCCCGGGCATTCCCGGCATCGGCGAAAAGACGGCAAAGGAATTGATCAAGCGTTTCGGCTCCATGGAAAGCATATTGGCCAATACGAATCAACTGAAAGGGAAGCAACGCGAAAACCTCGAGACGTTCGCCGAACAGGGATTGATATCGAAGAAATTGGCGACGATTCAGCTGGACGTGCCGATCGAATTGGACGAAGCGGCCTTGGAACGGCGGGAGCCCGATCGGGAGGCGCTGGAGCCGCTCTTTGCCGAGTTGGAGTTCCGCACGTTGGGCAAGCGCGTATTTGGCGACGAATTCAGCGTGATGGACGCCAGGCCGACGACGGGTACCCAGATGGATCTTTTCGCTAACCCCGCCGCCATGGCCAGCGCGGCATCGACCGCAAGCGAGGCGGAATACGCGGCACCTCCAGCGGGCAAGAATATCCAAAATACGGCGCACGAATACCTGCTGGCCGACACGCCGGAATCGATACGGCGATTGGTCGAGATGCTTGGCGCACAGCGAAGTTTCTGTTTTGATACGGAGACGACGGGTACGGACGCCAACGTGGCCGATTTGGTGGGGCTTTCGTTTGCCGTCGAACCCGGCAAGGCTTGGTACGTGCCGGCACCGGCCGACTGGGAAGGGAGTGCGCAGCTGCTGGCCCAGTTCAAATCGGTGTTCGAGGAGGAGGCCATCGAGAAAGTGGGGCAAAACATCAAATTCGACATCCTGTTGCTGGCACGGTACGGCATCGCCGTAAAGGGCCCGCTGTTCGATACCATGCTGGCGCATTATCTGCTCGATCCCGACACGCGCCACGGCATGGACGTGTTGGCCGAAACGTACCTGGGCTATACGCCTGTTCCAATCACGGATTTGATCGGCCCGAGGGGCAAGAACCAAGGGAACATGCAGGATGTGGAGATCGAGGCCATCAAGGAATATGCCGCAGAAGACGCAGATATCACCCTCCAGCTCAAGTCGATTTTCGAACCGCTCCTCGATAAGGCGGAGGCGAGCGAATTGGCCCGGAACGTGGAGTTCCCCTTGGTACACGTACTGGCAGACATGGAGCGCAACGGCGTGAACATCGATGTGCCGGTACTTCGGCAGCTATCGGCGACGCTGGAAAAAGACGTGGCCGACATCGAAAGGACGATTTACGATAAAGCAGGTGTGCGCTTCAACATCGCGTCGCCCAAACAGCTGGGGGAGGTGCTTTTCGAAAAATTGCGGCTCGACCCCAAAGCCAAGAAAACAAAGACCGGGCAATACAAAACCGGCGAGGACGTGTTGTTGGCGCTGGCCTCAAAGAGCGATATCGTGAAAGATATCCTTGAATTCAGGCAGTTGCAGAAGCTCAAATCGACTTATGTCGATGCATTGCCGATCCTGATCAACCCCGTGACGCAACGCGTGCATACATCGTATAACCAAGCCGTGGCCGCAACGGGCAGGTTGAGCTCGACGAATCCCAACCTCCAGAACATACCCATCCGCACGGAGCGCGGACGCGAAGTGCGCAAAGCATTCATCGCGCGCGATGACGATCACGTGATCCTGTCTGCCGATTATTCGCAAATCGAACTGCGGTTGGTGGCGCACATGAGCGGAGATGCCGGCATGCTGGACGCATTCGCCCAAGGGCTTGACGTGCATCGTGCCACGGCGGCCAAGGTCTATGGCGTAGCGTTGGACGAAGTTACGGCCGAACAGCGGCGTAATGCCAAGGCCGTCAACTTCGGTATCATCTATGGCCAATCGGCTTTCGGCCTTTCGCAGAACCTAGGCATCCCGCGCACGGAAGCGGCCCAGATCATCGACCAGTATTTCGCGCAATATCCGGGAATCAAGCAATACATGAACGATACCATCAATTTTGCCAAGGAACACGGTTACGTCGAAACGCTGCTGAAGCGGAGGCGATACCTGCGGGATATCAATTCGGCCAATCAGACGGTGCGGGGTTTCGCCGAACGCAACGCGATTAACGCGCCCATCCAAGGTTCGGCGGCCGATATGATCAAGGTGGCGATGATCGCGATTCATGAAGCGATACGGCAGGCAGGCCTGCGGGGGAAGATGACCATGCAGGTACATGATGAATTGGTGTTTGACGTGCCCAAGGACGAAGTGTCGGCCTTCAAGGAAATCGTGGAAACACACATGAAGGACGCGCTGACCATGTCGGTGCCGATCGTGGTCGAGATGGGGGAGGGCAGGAATTGGCTGGAGGCGCATTGAGGGGCTTGGTTTATGTGTTGTTGGTTGCCTCTCCGCTAGCGTACGTACAGGGGCAAGATACGTTGGCCCGTTCGCCTAGCTACTATGAAAAGCTATCCAATGGCAAGACGCGGTTTTTCTATGACGACCATTACTACCTGGCCGATAAGCAGTGCCAGTTCAAGGCGATTGAACGGGTAGTGGCGTATGATGCCGTCAGCCAGTTGTTCGTCGGTGAGTTTGTCGATTTCAACAACCGTGGGCAAGCCGTCCTGCGCGGGAGCTATCGAGACGGCAAAAAAGAAGGGGACTTCGCCGCTTATCACGGCAACGGCCAAGTGAAATGGCAAGTGGCTTTCGTGCAGGATGTACCCCAAGCGATATGGAAACATTATTATCCGGATGGAAAGCCCTTGCTGGAGGTGCAGTACGGCACCGGCGAAGCCCTGATCTGGAATTTTTGGGATCGACTTGGTCGGCAGCGAGTCAAGGACGGCAACGGGCGATTCGAATTTGCCGTCGAAGCCGACGGTTACAACGAATTCGGGTACGAGCGGTATAACCGCAAAGGCAAGATTGCGAACGGCCGCCCGCACGGCAACTGGACGATTGAATACGTTTTCGCGGATGGGAAGAAGCATGATGCGGGATACGAATTTTACCAACACGGCAGGTTCGTAACGGGATACGATGGCTATAAGGAACAAGAGTTTAGCCAGAACCCCAGGTACGGCCTACTGCCGAACAACACGTTCCTACGGGCCGAGTCGATGATCGTCAAGGCCTGTACGATCGATGATTACAGCGGTTTTACCGGGTACTTGGCCAAACACCTCGAAGAATGGTTTGCGGGCGAGGTGGATGAGTTGCCCGATCCGTTGAAGATCGAGTTCTCGGTGGCCGTCGATGAACGGGGTGTACCGGGAAAGTTCGAAATGAAAACCACGTTTGCCCAAAAGCGCTACGCCGATTTGCTGCGCGAGGGGCTCGGTTGGGTCGGGTTTTGGTTCCCATCGTATGCGGATGGTGCGTATATCAGCGATAGCCTGACCGTTACTATCGAGGCATTTCCGGACGCCGCCGAACACAAATTACGCTTTTTTGACGCTCGAATAAAACGGGATAAGGGGATATGATCTATATTTGCTCCCCATTAACTTGATGCATCCATGACGATCCATAAAGAAGGATATACCAGTATCGCCATCGCCGTATTGGTGATTGCCATCGCCAATGCGTTGGTACACTATTTCGTTGCGGACAGCCCGGTGGTCGTATGGACGGTCTATGCATTATCGTTCCTGCTGCTGGTTACCGTGCTGCAGTTTTTCAGGAATCCCACGCGGCGCATCGCCCAGGATGAGCGATTGGTGTTGTGTCCGGCCGATGGAAAGGTGGTGGTCATCGAGGAAACCGAAGAAACCGAGTACTTCAAAGACCGCCGCATCCAGGTTTCGATTTTCATGTCGCCTGTCAATGTGCACATCAATCGCAATCCGGTGAGCGGTACGGTAAGTTTCTTCCGTTACCATGCGGGCAAGTACTTGGTGGCGTGGCACCCCAAATCATCAACGCTCAACGAACGGACCACCATTGCCGTGCGCACGACCTCCGGAAAGGAGGTGTTGTTCCGCCAGATTGCCGGGGCCTTGGCTAGGCGCATCGTTTGGTATGTGGCCGAAGGGAAGGAGGTGACGCAAGGTGAGGAATTCGGGTTCATCAAGTTTGGCTCGCGGGTGGATGTGTTTTTACCGCTGGATGCCAAGGTGGACGTGCGGATCGGTGACCGGGTTTCCGGTGGGCTCACGGTATTGGGCCGTTTTGAATAGCGCTGTGCGATTGCCATGAGGTTCATTTGGCTGGTTTTCATCAATGCCTTTGCGGTGGGGTTGGCCATCTCAAGCGTCAATTTCTATTTCCAGCACAGTTGGCAGCATTTCCTGGTTACGTTCTTGCTGTCTTTCACAATCAGTTTCCTAGCCTTCTATTACCTATTCCAACGGTACATCTACAATAAGATCAAGCTGATATACAAGCTCATCCATAACCTGAAATTGGGCAAGGACCTGAAGGATGCTTTGGGTGAGAAGATGGGCGATGATCCCATCAATGACGTGGAGCAGCAGGTGAGGGACTGGGCGAAAGAGAAGAAGAAGGAAATCGACACCTTGAAAAGCCAGGAAAGATTCCGACGGGAATTCCTGGCGAATATATCGCATGAGTTCAAAACACCGTTGTTCGCCATCCAAGGGTACATCGACGCCTTGCAGGATGGGATGATGCTGGAAGATCCGGAGATGGCCGAACAATTCTTGACGAAGGCGTCGCAGAACCTGGATCGGCTGACGTTCCTGATCAAAGACCTCGACGAGATCTCCAAATTGGAAAGTGGCCAGATACCGATCAATTACCAGAAGTTCGACCTGGTCACGCTGGTCCGCGAGGTACTGGAATCGATGGAAGACAAAGCGAAAGCGCACGACATCGCACTCCTCTTCAAGGAAAAATACCAAAGCCCCATGGCGGTTCGCGCGGACCGGGAGAAAATCAGGCAGGTATTGGTCAACCTGGTGAGCAATTCCATCAAGTACGGAAAGGCCAAGGGGCATACCGACATCCGGATATACGAACTCTTCGAAACCGTGCTGGTGGAAGTAACCGACGATGGAATCGGCATCGAGGAAAAAAACCTGCCCCGTGTATTCGAGCGGTTCTATCGGACAGACAAAAGCAGATCCCGTAAAATAGGCGGGTCTGGGTTGGGGCTTTCCATCGTGAAGCACATCGTGGAGGCCCATGAACAGACCATCAACGTGCGCAGCACCGAAGGATTGGGCACCACGTTTGCGTTTACCCTCGAAAAAGTCAATCCGTCGATGTAGCCGGGTCCTTAACATATAAGGAACCGTTAATTAACATTAACTTAACATTATCGTTATATTTTTGCAGAAATATTTTTCGCTATGTCCCTCAATAGTATTTTTCAGTATTTTGTTCCGAAAGACAAAAAATTCTTTCCGTTGTTTGAACAGGCCAGTAGTAACCTGATTGACATGGCCAAGCTATTGAAAGAGTTGGTCAACCTTTCCGATTCCAGTAAACGCAAGGAATTGTGCCGGAAAATCGAGGACCTCGAGCATCGCGGAGACGATATTTCCCACCAGATTCACTTGGAATTGGGCAAGAACTTCATCACTCCGTTCGATCGCGAAGACATCCATACGTTGACCAGCTCGTTGGACGATGTCGCTGATTTCATCCACGGCGCTTCCAATCGCATCGACCTGTATAAAGTCGAAAAGATCACCGAGCCGATCATCGAGATGGCAGACCTGATCTTGGAAGCGACGGAAGACGTGGCCAAAGCCGTGCATGAATTGCGCAACCTGAAAAATATCCGGAACATTACCGACTCCTGCGTGCGCATCAACAGCATAGAGAACAAAGCCGATTACATCTTCGATAAAGCCGTGGGCGAATTGTTCGAGTTCGAGAAGGACGCGATTGCGCTGATCAAGTACAAAGAGGTGTTGTCAGCGATGGAAACAGCGACCGACCGATGTGAGGACGTGGCAAATGTGTTGGAAAGTATTTTAGTGAAGAACGCCTAGCTTAACAGTCGCAAATATGATTACCACATTACTGGTTATCGTCATCATCCTGGCCATCGCGTTTGATTACATCAATGGTTTCCATGACGCTGCGAATTCGATTGCGACGATCGTTTCCACCAAGGTCTTATCGCCCTTCCAAGCCGTTTTGTGGGCAGCCACATTCAATTTCGCCGCCTATTTCTATTTCACGGATCACAAGGTGGCCAATACGGTCGCCAAGACCGTGTTGGAGGAGTACATCACCCTCGAAGTGATATTCGCCGGGTTGATGGCGGCTATTGGATGGAACCTGTTTACGTGGTATTATGGTGTGCCGTCGAGTTCTTCGCATACCTTGATCGGTGGATTCGCAGGCGCGGGGATGACCCATGCCTTCATACTGGGCGACAGCGTGATCGGTGCCATCAACATAAGCGCCACGCTCAAGATCATTTCGTTTATCGTTTTCGCGCCCTTGATTGGGATGTTCATCGCGGTGGTCCTCACGTTGATCATCATTAATATTTCCAAACGGGCCAAGCCTTCCGTGGCCGAGTGGTGGTTCAAGAAACTCCAATTGGTCTCGTCTGCCGCATTGAGTTTCGCGCACGGCGGCAACGACGCGCAGAAGGTAATGGGTATCATTTTCGTGGCCATGGTGGCCGGGGGTTATTTGCAATCGGGCGACCCGATGCCTGAATGGATACCATTGACCTGTTATTCGGCCATCGCGTTGGGTACCATGAGTGGCGGATGGAAAATCGTAAAGACCATGGGAACCAAGATCACCAAGGTGAATGCGTTGGAAGGTGTAGGCGCCGAGACGGCCGGAGCGATTACCTTGGGCATTACCGAGCATTTCGGGATACCGGTGTCCACTACGCACACGATTACGGGTTCCATCATCGGCGTCGGTGTCGTGAAACGGGTTTCGGCCGTCCGCTGGGGCGTTACGATCAGCTTATTATGGGCGTGGGTGCTCACCATCCCGGTATCGGCGGTTTTGGCGGGCCTCTCGTACGCGGTGATCCATTACCTGTTTTAGTGTCGTGTCAATCCTATCCTGTTGCACCAAGCCCGCGGCCGCACGTTCAGAATTTTTTTCATTTACTAGGAAAAGATTCGATTAATCACTACTTTTACGCCGTTTCCGTTCATATGACCATTAAAATGGACAACCGGACGGGGATACGCGCGATGCGGATGAAGGGAGGGCAAGGCACTTTTTTTGGCCGCGGATGAACGGATTTGTTAATCTACCTGGTTTTTTGAAAGCATCGTTCTTTCCTTAACTGCTTGTTAGCTAATGGGATGAATGCATTTGGTTGCTTTGTTGATGTTGTTTTTTTTAGAAAATATCAGGAAAGGAAAAAACTGGAATAGTATTTGCAAATGTGTTGCGTGAATCAAACTATTGGTTATTTTTGCGAAAAATTAGACAATTAAAAATTTTTTAACCTTAAAAAAAACAAGAGTATGAATTATTCTACAATCAAAACGGCAGTTGCGTGCTCGCTGGTAGCAGCCTTCGGGTTGACTGATACCGTGCAGGCGCAGGAGCCGACTGTATTTGGCGGAAGACGCCAGTACAGGACGTGGTCTATCGGTGTGAATGGTGGTTTCACTACGCCATCTGTCATTATCGGTGGATCCAACGCGTTTAATCAGAAAGTCGGTTTTGGCGAATACAAACTTCGCGAATACTACGGCATCACGATCCGTAAGCAGTTGTCAAGCTGGTTCGGTGTGGAAGCTGCTGGTAATCGTGGTCGTATTTTCGCATACAACAACAACGGTGTAGGTCATACCTATGCTTTCCAAGCAGCAAACGGCACTTCTGGAGCAGGTCCTTTCCAATCTGCCGAGACTTCAGTGCAGTATGCAGCCAGCTTGAACGGTGTGTTCCAATTGGCGACCATCGATTTCTTGCGTCGCGAAAACGCGGTTAATTTCTACGCAAGCGTGGGTTATGGACTGATTGCATTCAATCCGGTGGGTTACACGGATGCTGATGGTTCTGCCGGTGCTTGGGATAACACAGGTGGCTGGGGCGAAGAGTTCCCTGGTGAGCGTAACCTGAGTGGAGACCGTGAGTTCAAGCGCGAAGCTTACATTCCCGTTGGTGTCGGCGTGAAATTCAAGCTGTCAGACCGCGTAGCGCTGAACTTGGGCTACACGATGAACTTCGTGGATGACAAGGCGTTGTTCGGCCCGGTTGTTAACCGTGCGGCTAACGACAAGTTCTCGTACACTTACGGCGGTTTGGAATTCTCTTTGGGTTCTTCTTCGAAGCCGGATTTGACTTGGCACAACCCTGTTTCTACCTTGTATGACGAGTTGAAAGATCCTTCATTGCGTAATGAGCTTGAAGCCTTGAAACAACGCGTATCTACACTTGAAGGATTGGTTGACGAGTTGGGCCGTGATTCAGATGGTGACGGTGTGTCCGACAAATTCGACAAGTGCCCTGGCACGCCTGCAGGTACCCAAGTTGACGGTGCTGGTTGCCCCATCAAGTTCCCTGAGCAAAGGAGCCCCGAGTCTTCTGCTTCGTACCAGAACATCCAGTTCGAGTTTGACAGCTCTGTATTGAAGACCGAGTCTTACTCAATCCTCGATCGGTTGTCTTCTGACTTGCGTGAAAGCGGTGCAAGCGTTACCTTGGATGGACACGCTTCTGCGGAAGGTTCAGAAGCCTATAACTTGAACTTGTCTCGCGACCGTGCTAACTCAGTAAAACAATACTTGGTTAACTCTGGTGTAGATGCTGCGAAAATCAACGTTCAAGCGTTTGGCGAATCTGCTCCGGTTGCTTCCAATGCAACGGAAGAAGGCCGCGTGATCAACCGTCGCGTTGAAATCAAAAGATAAGTAATTTCCGTATAAAACGGATTACACAACAAAACGATCCCGCCGAAAGCGGGATCGTTTTGTTTTTATGAAGTTTGCATTGTTTCCAAACCTTTGCGACCTACGCTTGTTTATGCTGATAAGTAATCAAAGGAGAAAAAGTGATGAGCAATTTGAAATTGAAAGGGAATTGGAACGAGTTGAAGGGTAAAGTAAAGCAAAAGTATGCCGAATTGACCGATGACGATTTGCTGTTCGAGGAAGGAAAAGAGGATGAATTGGTTGGCCGTATACAGAAGAAGACGGGCAAGGCCAGGGACGAGGTGGTCGATTGGCTTAATAAATTGTAGCCAAATTAGCAATTAGCTAGCGAAGCGTTATGGATGAATTGTCCATAACGCTTTTCTTTTTTAACTTAGCCCCATGGCAAAGAAACGACCCACGATATTGGTGGTCAACGACGATGGCATTACGGCGGTTGGCATCAAGGTGCTTATGGAGGAAATGCAACAACTGGGTGATGTAATCGTGGTGGCTCCTGAAGGGCCGCAGTCGGGTACCGGGCACGCCATCACCATTGGTAAGCCGTTGCGCATCGACCGGGTTTACATCTATCCAGACGTTGAAATGTACAAATGCTCCGGCACGCCTGTTGATTGCGTCAAGCTGGCCGTTAATAAGGTGTTCAAGGGCAGGAAGCCCGATATCTGCGTGTCGGGTATCAATCACGGGCTTAACCATTCCATCAACGTGCTGTATTCGGGTACCATGTCTGCCGCTGTGGAGGGAGCCATCGAAGGCATTCCGTCTATCGGATTCTCCTTTGACGATTTGGAGAGTGACGCTGATTTCACGAAATGCCGGCCATACGTACGGGCCATCGCCGAGCAAGTGCTGGCCAATGGCTTGGCTGACGGGACGTTGTTGAATGTCAACTTCCCCAGAACCGAACGGATCAGGGGAATCAAGATTTGTCGGCAGGCGGATGCGAAATGGGCCGAGGAGTTCGATGAACGTACCGATCCCAGCAAGCGCAGTTATTTTTGGCTTACCGGTGTGTTCCAATTGCGCGACAAAGGCGAGGACACCGACGTTTGGGCATTGAAGAATGGGTATGTGTCCATCGTGCCCGTACAGTTTGACATGACCGCGCATCACGCCATCCCCGGATTAAACGCTTGGAACTTTGAAATCGAATGATTCGTTGCCCATTGGCGTCGCTATCGGCCTGTTGGCCCCGGTTGCGGCATACGTGCTGACCAAGGTCACCGCTTGGGACATGCAATTGGGTGGGAAGCCATTGAGCATCTATGTCATTGCGGCGTTGATTAATTTGTTGCTGGTACGCTTTTTCTACCGCAATGCACGCGAGCGGAGTGCCAGGGGAGTGATTTTGATTACCTTCGCAGCCGCGTTGCTATTGATTTTTACCGATTCACTGAAATGAAACTGACCCTTGGATTTTCGCCTTGCCCTAACGACACGTTTATTTTCGACGCGCTCATCCATCACAAGGTCGATACCGAAGGGCTGGAGTTTGAGGTGTATGATGAGGACGTCGAATCGCTGAACAAGCGAGCGTTCAAGGGCGAACTCGACATCACTAAACTCAGCTACCATGCCTATGCGCACGCCGTGGAAGATTATGTATTGCTCGATGCAGGAAGCGCGTTGGGTTCGGGCGTAGGCCCGTTACTGATCTGCAAACGCCCGGAATTGGTGGAGCAGCTCTCGGCCTACGGCCGTCAGCCATCAGCAACCGACCGTAGCGGCCCACGTCCTATCGCTCGCAGCTCAAATCTAAAAATAGGCATTCCCGGCCAATACACCACGGCAAATTTCCTGTTGGGGCTGGCGTTTCCCGAACTGAAGAACAAGCATGAAATGGTATTCTCGGCGATCGAGTCAGCGCTGCTGGCGGGAACGATCGATTTGGGCGTCATCATCCATGAGAATCGGTTCACTTACCAAGACAAGGGGTTGCTTGCTGTAATGGATCTGGGAGATTTTTGGGAACGCACAACCGAGGCACCGATTCCATTGGGCGGAATCGTGGCCAAGCGTGCGTTGCCCAACGAAATCAAACAGGCGGCCGAGCGCGTCATCCGGAGAAGTGTCGAGTTCGCATTTGCCCATCCAAGATCGGGCTTCGAATTCATTCGGCAGCATGCGCAGGAAATGAGCGAAGAAGTGATGTACAAGCACATCGAACTCTATGTCAATTCCTTTTCGATATCCCTTGGTCAAGTGGGACGAACCGCCATCGACACCTTGTTCAAAAAAGCCTGGGCAATGCAGTTGGTGCCCCAGACCTCGAAAGCACTTTTTCTGAATCCGATAAGCGGATGATATGCAATCTAAAATCTACAATCTAAAATCAATTGACTAACTTTGTCCATGATGCCATATTGTCGGAAGTGCCGTTTTGGTGCCATTATTGACCATGTGGTCTGTCATTTTAGTAATTACAACAGCTAATGTTCACATTTTTAAGTAAAATATTCGGTAGTAAGTCTGATCGCGATATCAAACATATTCAACCGCTGGTAGTCAAAATCAAGGAAGAATACGCCAAGCTGGAGGCATTGGGCAATGACGAGCTCAGGGCCAAGACGGCGGATTTCAAACAGCGCATCAAGGAATGTCTGGCCGACATCGATCAAGAAATCAATGACCTCAAAGCCGAGGCCGAGCAGGAGGGGGTAGACATGGCGCAGAAGACGGCCTTGTATGACAAGGTTGACAAACTGGGCAAGGACCGCGACAAAAAGCTGGAAGAGGTGTTGATGCAAATCCTTCCGGAGGCGTTCGCGGTGGTGAAAGAGACGGCGCGCCGACTTACGGAGCATGAGACGCTGGAAGTGACAGCGTCGGATTTCGATCGTGAACTCGCGGCCACGAAACCGCATGTACAAATCGTCGGCGACAAAGCGGTCTGGAAGCACACTTGGGTGGCAGCGGGCAATGAGGTGACCTGGAATATGGTGCATTACGATGTCCAGCTCATCGGCGGTATCGTGTTACACGAAGGCAAGATCGCCGAGATGGCCACCGGTGAAGGGAAGACGTTGGTGGGTACCCTCCCCGCGTACCTAAATGCGTTGTCAGGGCAAGGGGTACACATCGTTACGGTGAACGATTACCTCGCCCGGCGGGACTCCGAGTGGAACGGGCCGCTGTTCGAGTTTCATGGCTTGCGCGTGGATTGCATCGATAAGCACCAACCCAATTCACCGGCTAGGCGAAACGCTTATGCCGCTGATATCGTGTTTGGCACCAACAACGAATTCGGCTTCGATTATTTGCGTGACAATATGGCGCAGTCGCCAGAAGCATTGGTTCAGCGTAAATTGCATTTCGCGATGGTGGATGAGGTGGACTCGGTATTGATCGATGACGCCCGTACGCCGTTGATCATTTCAGGGCCGATACCGCGAGGCGATCAGCACGAATTCTACGAGCTGAAGCCCCGGATCGAACGCTTGGTCAATACCCAGAAGACGTTTATCAACGGCGTGCTCAATGAGGCCAAAAAGGCCATCGCCAGCGGCGATACCAGTCCGGAAGGTGGCGGGCTGGCGCTCTTGCGCGCGCACCGCGGCTTGCCCAAATACAAGGCGCTGATCAAGTTCCTGAGCGAGGGCAGCAATCGGCAGGTCTTGCAGAAGACCGAAAATTATTACTTACAAGAGCAAAGCAAGAACATGCCCAAGGCCGATGCCGAACTCTACTTCGTCATCGACGAAAAGAATAATCAGGTCGAGTTGACGGAAAAGGGCATCGAACTGATCACGGCTTCGGGCGAGGACGCCAATTTCTTCATCATGCCCGATGTGGGTAGCGACGTGGCGGAAATCGAGAAATCCAACCTGACCGCAGAGGAAAAGTTGGCCAAGAAAGACGAACTGATGCGCGACTTTTCGGTCAAGTCCGAACGCATCCATTCGGTCAACCAATTGCTCAAGGCCTATACATTGTTCGAGCGCGATGACGAATACATCATCGATGAAGGCAAGGTGAAGATCGTTGATGAGCAGACGGGCCGAATCATGGAGGGGCGCCGCTACTCGGATGGCCTGCACCAAGCCATCGAGGCCAAGGAAAACGTCAAGGTCGAAGACGCGACGCAGACCTATGCCACCATCACCTTACAGAATTACTTCCGGATGTACCACAAGCTGGCGGGCATGACCGGAACCGCAGTCACCGAGGCCGGTGAACTCTGGCAGATCTACAAGCTGGATGTCGTGGAGATTCCCACCAACGTGGTGATGCAACGCGAAGATCGACAAGATCTGATTTACCGTACGGCCCGCGAGAAGTACAACGCCGTCGCCGAAGAGATCCACAAGCTTACGCAAGAAGGACGTCCGGTGTTGGTGGGTACTACGTCGGTTGAAATATCCGAATTGCTGAGCCGGATGCTCAAGCTCCGTCAAGTGAAACACAATGTGCTGAATGCCAAGCTCCATCAACGCGAGGCCGATATCGTGGCGGAAGCCGGACAGCCGGGGATGGTTACGATTGCCACCAACATGGCTGGCCGTGGTACGGACATCAAGCTGGGGCCTGGCGTCAAGGATGCGGGCGGTCTAGCCATCATCGGTACCGAGCGCCATGAATCCCGCCGTGTAGACCGGCAATTGCGCGGTCGTGCCGGACGGCAGGGCGATCCCGGATCGTCCCAATTCTTTGTGTCGCTGGAAGATCCGCTGATGCGGCTGTTTGCGTCCGAGCGGATTTCCAACATCATGGTGCGCATGGGGGTGGAGGAAGGCGAGGTCATGCAGCATAGCATGCTTACGCGGTCGATCGAACGGGCACAGAAAAAGGTAGAGGAAAACAACTTCGGCATACGCAAACGCTTGCTGGAGTACGATGACGTGATGAACTCGCAGCGTACCGTCATTTATGCCAAACGCAAGAACGCCTTGTTTGGCGATCGCTTGGACGTGGACTTGAACAACACCATTTTCGATGTGGTCGAAGAAGTGGTGGCGACCAACAAGGAGTCGGGCACCTACGACGATTTCCAATTGGAAGTCATCCGAATATTCGCGCTCGATCCGGAAATCGATGCTGCGGAATTCACGAATAGCAATATCGAGACATTGACCGATAGGCTTTTTGCGCAGGTCATCGCCGATTACCATGCGAAAGCGGAGAAAATCGCCAAGCAAACCTTGCCCGTGTTGACTGACGTATTTGCCACACGCGGGGGGCAGATCGAGAATATCGTCGTGCCGTTCTCGGATGGACTGCGGGGCATACAGGTGGGTACCAACCTGAAGAAGGCCGTGGAAACAGGGGGCAAGGAGGTATTCAAATCCTTTGAAAAGGGAATCGTGCTCGCGCTGATCGACGAAGCTTGGAAGGAACACCTACGAGACATGGACGAACTCAAACAATCCGTCCAGAATGCCGTATACGAGCAGAAAGATCCGATCATCATCTACAAGATGGAGGCCTTTAACCTCTTCAAGGGGATGCTCGTGAGCATGAACAAAGACATTGTCAGCTTCTTGTTCAAGGGCGAAATACCCAACCAACAGCCGCATGACGTACGTGAGGCCAGGCCACTGCCCAAGCAGGAAGCACGCGTGAAAACCTCGAAGCCGGAATTGGTGGCTTCCGGAGGCGGTGCGCCGGTAGACGATACGCGGGAGGTGCAACGCACCCAACCCGTCCGTAATGAACAAAAGGTAGGACGAAACGATCCCTGCCCGTGCGGCAGTGGCAAGAAATACAAGAATTGCCATGGCGCATAAACACGGTTCATTGGCCTTCGCATTACTGATGGCTTGTTGTTTGGCCGGCCATGCCCAGCGGAAGGGCGAGGTGGAAGTCGTGGCCGATCCGCTGATTGCGCTCATGCAACGGCACCGGATGGGAACAAACATCACGGCCACTTCCGGCAGCAAGCCGTCTGTCGTGGACAAGAAAAATGCCACCCGCACCACGGCCATGGGTTTCCGCGTGCAGATCTATTCAGGGGCCAACCGGACGGAGGCGTATGCCGAACAGGCCCGTTTCAAACGCTTGTACAAAGACCTTGATACGTATGTGAGTTACGAGGAACCCAATTACCGTGTGAAAGTGGGTGATTTCCGAAGTAGGGCCGAAGCACAGGATCTCATGCAAGGGTTGCGCAAGCAGTTCAACAACGTGTTTGTTTTTACCGAGGAGATATACGTTTATCAATAGCGCGTTTGCGAACGATGAAAGCGAAAGTCCAGGCCCTAGCCACCCAGATCTATGACGATACGGTTGCCCAACGGCGGCACTTGCATCGATACCCCGAGCTGTCATTCGAAGAGTACCAGACATCGGCGTTCGTCAAGGCCCAGCTGGATCGACTGGGGATTTCACATCATGCCATGGCGGGTACCGGCATCGTGGCCCACATCGTGGGCGAGCGTCCGTCCGATGAGGTCGTCGCGCTGCGCGCGGATATGGATGCGCTGCCTATCCAGGAGGTGGCAGGTCGCGAATACGGCTCCAAGCACGACGGCGTGATGCACGCTTGTGGGCACGACGCACATACCTCGTCCTTATTGGGCACGGCGCGTATCCTGCAATCCCTGAAAGCCGAGTTCGGTGGTACGGTCAAATTGATTTTTCAACCCGGAGAGGAACGATTGCCAGGGGGCGCCAGCCTGATGGTCGCTGGGGGCGTGTTGCGCGATCCCGCACCGCACGCCGTCATCGGCCAGCACGTGATGCCCGCGATCCCCGCCGGCAAGGTCGGGTTCCGGGCGGGCAAATACATGGCTTCGTCCGATGAACTGTATGTCAAGGTGAAGGGAAAAGGGGGACACGCTGCGCAGCCCCAGAATAACATCGACCCGATTATCATCACGGCACACATCATCACCGCGCTGCAACAGGTCGTGAGCCGAATGGCCGACCCCAAAATGCCCACCGTGCTTTCTTTCGGTAAGGTTATCGCCAATGGTGCTACCAACGTCATACCCGATGAGGTGTACCTGGAAGGGACCTTCCGTACGTTTGACGAGCAGTGGCGCAAGGAAGCCCACGTGCGCATGGTTCAACTGGCCGTTGGCATCGCGGAAAGCATGGGGGGATCGTGCGACTTTGAAGTTCGAAACGGCTATCCGGTATTGATAAACGAAGAAAAAGTAACGGCCGCCGCCCGTGGCTATGCCGAAGAGTACTTGGGTAAGGAACAGGTGCTGGATCTCGAGCTGTGGCCTGCATCGGAAGATTTTGCGTATTATTCGCAGGTTGCCGATGCCTGTTTCTATCGTTTGGGCACGGGCAACGAAGCCAAAGGCATCACCGCTTCCGTTCATACGCCGGGCTTTGACATCGATGAACACGCATTGGCGTTGAGCACCGGACTGATGGCCTACATCGCTTTGCGCCGGTTGGGCAATGCGTAAGCCTTTGCCTTCCATTGTCGCGGCCACCGATGCCGATGTCGCCACCATCCACCGATTGGCCCATGCCATTTGGTGGCCTACCTACCGGGACTACATCCCCCACGCTCAAATCGCGCTCATGCTTGCCAACCAGTACACGGAAGAAGCCTTGCATGCGCAAATGGAAGCCGGACAGCATTTTTCGCTTGCCTTGCACGATGGCCAAACCGTAGGATTCGCTGGGTTCCGCCCAAAGCCTGCGGATCCGCTGGTCATGCGGATCGAGAAACTCTATGTGCTCGCTTCCGAGCAAGGAAAAGGTACGGGCAAGCGATTGATCGGGCACGTAGCCGAAGCGGCCATGGCGTTGGGGATGCACAGCCTGGAATTGAATGTCAACCGCGACAATCCCGCCGTAACCTATTACCGACATCAGGGCTTTGTCATCACCGAAACCGTGGATATACCCTATCACGGCTACGTACTGAATGATTTCGTGATGCAGAAATCCTTGTGATTACAGCGGTTTTTCTTATTTTTGGGGTACCTCGTACTGGTATTTCTTTTATCATTACCCCAAATACGATCAGGAATGGAAAATCGACACGTCTATAACAGCGGAATAATCGGCAACTGCAGCTACTTGGCACATGTACAACGCGACACGAACATCTCGTGGCTGTGTTGGCCTGCCTTCGATAGCTCGTTCGTGTTCGGAAGCTTATTGGACGCCGGCAAAGGCGGGCGGTTTTCCATTCAACCCATCGGCGAATATTCGAGCACGCAATACTACATCGAGAATACCAACGTGCTGTGCACAGAAATTACCACTGCCGACGGCAGCTACCGGGTCACCGACTTCGCGCCCCGGTTCAGGCAATACGACCGTTATTTCAAGCCGCTGATGCTAATCCGGAAAATCGAGCCCTTGGACAACCGGCCGCGCGTCCGGGTGGTCTGCGATCCGGTAAGCGATTATGGCCGAGCACCATTCTCCAGGTCTAGGGGAAGCAATCACGTCGCATTCAGCAATGGCGTGGAACACATGCGCCTCACGACAAATGTCCCGATCAGCCACCTATTCGGCGATGAGTCATTGGTGTTGGGCGAGACCAAATACCTCGTGCTCACCTACGGGCAGCCGCTCGAAGCGCCACTCGAACATACGGTCGAACACTTCCTCCGGGAAACCATCGGCTATTGGCGTACGTGGATCAAACACGCGACCATTTCGTCGTTCTACCAGGAAGCCGTCATCCGGTCGGCATTGGCCCTGAAGATCCACCAGTACGAAGATACGGGGGCCATCATCGCCGCGGGTACCACCAGCCTGCCGGAGCATCCCGGAAGTGGCCGGAATTGGGATTATCGCTATTGTTGGCTGCGTGACAGCTATTACGTGCTGACCGCATTGAACCATATCGGGCAGTTCGAAGAGATGGAGCTCTATGCCAATTACATCACCAACATTACCCATGCCGATACCGGCAGGTTGCAGCCGCTCTATGGAATCAACGGCCAAGCGCGATTGACGGAACACCTATTGGATCACCTCGATGGTTATCTCGGCAACAAACCGGTCCGGATCGGTAACCAAGCTTACGAACACATCCAGAATGATGTATATGGGCAGGCGATGATTGCCTTGCTACCATTATACACCGACTATCGCTTTGTTTTCAAGGAGCGTTCTGATGCCGGCCGCTGGGTAGACTACATCCTCCGGAAAATCGAAAAAACCATTGACGAGAAGGATGCGGGGATCTGGGAATTCCGGAACTTTGCCAACCACCATTGCTATTCCAACCTGTTCCAGTGGGCTGGGAGTTCGGCAGCGCACAAGATCGGCAAGCTCATTGGCGACCGGCAGTTGATGGATCGGGCCGAAAAACTGATGGAACGTGCTGCCTACCACATCGAGTCTTGCTACGACGCCGAGCGCATGGTGTATACCAATGCCACCGGTAGCCCCCATTTGGATGCCAGTACGCTGCAGCTGATCATGATGCATTACCTGGATCCAACCTCAGCGAAAGCGCAGCAGCACCTCATGGGGCTGGAGCGCGAGTTGAAGACCCCGCAGGGGTTATTTTACCGCTACCTCCATGCAGACGATTTCGGCAAGCCCAAGACCACCTTCCTGATTTGTGCTTTCTGGTATGTGGAGGCGTTGGCTTGCGTAGGGCGGGTAGACGAAGCCATCGAAACCTTCGAGCGATTGCTCTCCTATGCCAATCACCTGATGCTGTTCAGCGAAGACGTGGATGAATCCAACGGGAGCCAATGGGGCAATTTCCCACAGGCCTATAGCCATGTGGGGCTCATGAATGCCGCTTACCGGATCGCCATGAAACTGGATCGGCCCATTTTCGTGGGTTAATCGGTCGCCGCCGAAATGGCGGCGAGTTTGCTGAGCAACGGCCGGACATCCGACTGCTGCTTGAGGTAGAATCGTGCTGCTGACACGTCCGTGCCCACTTTGATGGTAAAGGCTTCGGGCGGTAGCACCTGGAACGTATCTTCATCGGTGCGGTCGTCGCCGATGGACAGGATGAAATCGTAGTGGCTCTGGTGCAGGATGTCTAGCGTGGCCCTGCCCTTGTTTACTTCGGCACTGCGGATTTCCACGACCTTGTCGCCATCCAGCAACTGCAGGCCGAACGTGGCCGAGTAATCCCGGAGGCTGTCGATCAGTTCGTGCGCCCGCAGCGGGCCGAGGTCGCGTTGCACCTTGCGGTAGTGCCAGGCGAGCGAATAGCTTTTCTCTTCGACGAAGGCGCCCGGTGTGCGATCCGCGAAGGTTTCCATCAATGCCCCCACCTCGCTTTTCCAATAGTCGGCCAGCCCGCTTTTGAGTAGCCAATCGGTATCTGGCTCCTTGGTCCAAACCCCGTGTTCGGCAATCAGGCTATAGGTACGTCCCGGGAACCACTTTTCCAACGTGCTATGCTTGCGTCCGCTGATGATGACGATGTGGTTGCGTAGGTCAGCTTCCAACGTGTCCAGCAATAGGTAGAGTTCGTCATCCGGCGATGCTTTGTCGATGTCGTCCTGGAAACCGACCAACGTGCCATCGTAGTCGAGCAACAGTAACCGGCTTTCGGTTTCCCGGTACTGGCCGACGATCCGGTCTTCGATTGCCGTGCTCACCAGCCTGGCCTTGGTGTTGGATTGCATGTTCTTGATTTCGGATAGTCTATTCATGAAAAGGGTTGCCCAATGTTGTACGTTGAATTTAAAGACGATCTCGCGCATGGCAGCCATGCGCTTTTTCATTCCTTCAGGTGCCATGCGCAATGCGCGGACCAAAGCGTCGCTGATTTCGTGGACGTTGTTTGGATTCACCACCAACGCGTCGATTAACTCCTTGGCGGCGCCGGCCATCTCGCTGAGGATCAATACCCCCGTTTCGTCGTTCCGACAGGCGATGTATTCCTTGCTCACCAGGTTCATGCCGTCGCGCATCGGTGTTACCAGGCAAACATCGGCAATCTTGTATAGCGCGGCGATTTCGGTTACGGGGTAGCCTTGGTAAAAGTAGGCCACCGGAAACCAGTCATACGTGCCGTAGGTGGCATTGATCCGGCCTACCGCGCGATCGATCTGGTCTTTCAATTCACTGTATTGGGGTACCGTATCCCGCGATGGGACAACGACCATGAAAAGCTTGACCTGTTTATGGAAAACGGGGTTTTCTTGCAGGAATAATTCAAAGGCAGCCAACCGCTGGAGAATCCCCTTGCTGTAATCCAGCCGATCGATCGACAGCACGATGCGTTGCCCTTGGAATCGCGAACGGAGTTCGTCGACCCGCCTGATGACCTCGTCGTTGTCGGCCAAAGCCGAAAACTTGGTGGCATCGATGCCCATCGGAAAGGGCTCGGCCACGATCGTTCGGCCGTCAACTTCCAACCGGTTGGCGTTGTTGTTGGTTGGCGTGAGCCGGGTGGCAGAGCTGATGAAGTGGCGTACATCGTCAAACGTGTGGAAGCCGAGCAAATCCGCGCCGAGCATGCCGTCCAGTAATTCCTTGCGCCATGGAATGAGCCGGAACAACTCCTGCGACGGGAATGGGATGTGCTGGAAGAATCCGATTGTCGCGTCCGGCAGCGCAGCGCGAAGCATGCCGGGCAGCAGCAATAGCTGGTAATCGTGTACCCAGATGGTATCATCGGGAGCGGCGTGTTCCAGGACCAGGTCGCAGAAGCGTCGATTCACGGCGCGGTAAATTTCCCAATTGTGCAGCGTGTAGTGGGCGTAATTGGGCATGTAATGAAAAACCGGCCACAGGACCTCATTGGAAAACCCCTCGTAGAAGCCATTGATTTCTTCCTCGTCAAGAAATATCGGAATCAATCGACGTTGGTTCAATAGCGCCGTGAAATGTTCGCGCTGCTGCCCCGGCTCCAACGAGACACCCGGCCAGCCGATCCACTGGTTCTGGCCTTCCGCATGGATAGACGCCAAGCCGGTTGCCAAACCACCCTCGCTGGGTTGGAGCGTATGGTTGTCGCCGTCAAGTATGATTTTGACGGGCAATCGGTTGGAAACGATGATGGTTTTGCTCACGATATAATGACAATCCAAAAACCCCAATATACGCATAAACGCCCGAACCGCCAAAAAGTTGGCGGTTTTTCGGGTCGTTGCGAGGCGTTACACCGCCCGGCGGAAGTGTTGCGGACGTCTCCGCTTTTTCTTTTTGTTCGGATTCGCGGGTGCGGCAGCCGGTTTGGGCTTGCTTTCAAAATCGACGACGTCACTGAGCGCAAAGGGGTGGTCTTCTACGAGCGGGAGCGTCTGTTTGATCAGTTTATTGATCTGCCAGAGGTATTCCCGTTCATCCGGGTCGCAAAAAGACAGCGCTTTGCCATCTTCGCCCGCCCTTCCCGTGCGCCCGATGCGGTGCACGTAGGTCTCTGGTTCGTTGGGCAGGTCAAAGTTTATCACCAGTTGCAGGCGATCGATATCAATTCCGCGAGCGGCGATGTCCGTGGCCACCAACACGCTGATGGCACCCGATTTGAACGCTTTGAGCGCCTTTTGCCGGGCCTGCTGCGATTTGTTGCCGTGTATGGCCTCCGCCGAGATGCTGGCCTGCCGCAACTTGCGTACGATCTTGTCTGCCCCATGCTTGGTGCGAGAGAAAACCAGCACGTTGCCGTTGCCCTCGGTGCGCACCAGGTGGCTCAGCAAATCCACTTTGTCGGCCTTGGCTACCGGGTAAACGGCTTGTTGGATGAGTTCCACCGTGGAAGATATCGGCGTAACGGCAATACGCTCGGGATGCTGGAGTATCGCGTTAGCCAGGTGCTCGATCTCGGTGGGCATCGTCGCCGAAAACAGCAGCGTCTGGCGTTCCACCGGGATTTTGCCGATAATCGTGCGGATGTCTTTGATGAAGCCCATATCCAGCATGCGATCGGCTTCGTCCAATACCAGGAATTCAACTTGCTGGAGCGTCAGCGCGCGTTGGTTGAGCAGGTCCAATAACCGGCCGGGCGTTGCCACCACGATTTCGGGGCGCTTGCGCAGCTCGGCCAGTTGGTTCACGATGGATACGCCGCCGAACACCACGGTTTGGCGGATACGGGTCTTGCTCACATACACGGCAATATTTTCACCGATCTGGATGGCGAGTTCACGCGTGGGAGCCAAAATCAATGCCCGAGGTCCTTGAAAAGATCGGTTTTCAGGGGCCGACGACAGCAGTTGTTCGATGATGGGCAGCGAGAACGCCGCGGTCTTTCCCGTGCCGGTCTGTGCGCATGCCAAGACATCGCGCTGTTGCAGTATGATGGGGATGGCCGCTTGTTGAATGGGGGTGGGGGTATGGTATCCCGCGTTATCCAAAGCCTCAATGATTGGCTTGGAGAGGTTCAATGACGTAAATAACAAAACATGAAAATTAAAAATGTTGGCTACATCGCAACATTTGCACCCAATGACAGCAACATTGCCGCCGAATGGACAATCGCAAAGGTAGGCAAAATTTCTGGATTAGCCTCATCCCTCACTCCAGCTTCGCGACGCGGCTGGGCGTATCCGTACCCGCCACGATGCCCTTGGCACCCAGCGCGATCGCTTTGATTGAAGAGACGATGTTCTTGATATTGAGCGTTTCCACTTCGTCATCAACGGTGTGGTAATACGGGTCTTTATCGATCTGCACGGTGGCAAAGGTGTGGGCGGGCACACCCAAGGCGGCGAGGGATGCGTTGTCGCTCCGGTAAAACAGGTTTTGCGTGGGGTAGGGATCCGGGTGGAAGGCAAAGCCGGTCCCTTCCACGTTCCGCTGCATGAGCTGGGCCAGGTTCGATTGGTCGAATCCGGTCACGTACACCGAATTTGGGCCAAAAGGCGCGTCTTTGCCGATCATCTCGATATTGATCATGGCCACTACCTCATCTGCATCGATCCGTTGCGAGAAATACTTCGATCCGATTAACCCGATTTCTTCTGCGGTGAAGGCCACAAATAGCAACGTACGTGCGTTATCGCCCAGTTTCTTGTAGTAGTTGGCTAGGCTGATCACCGCCGAAACACCGGAGGCGTCGTCATCGGCGCCATTGGCAATCGAGTCCTGGCCCACGGCATCGATGATGCCGATATGGTCGTAATGCGCCGAAAAGATGACGTATTCGTTCGGCCTGCTTTTGCCCGGCAGCATGCCCACGACATTGAACAGCGGCAATTCTTCAACGCTGTTCGTAAAACTCACCCGGAAGGATTTGGGCAGTTCGCTGGCCAACGCATAGACCACGGATGGTGTGGGCGCACCGCCGCCTTGCTGTTGATTGACCTTTCCTTGCATCATGAAGCCTCTGTATCGATCGAATAGGCTAGAGAAGCTGGTATCCACGAGTACGATCGCATCGGTTCCGCCCGCAGCGACTTGGCGGAAGCGTTGCGCGAAGTCTTCGCCCGCTTTGATTTGGACGATTGCCACGCCCGGATCCGTGTTCCAGTTCACGCCGGGGCTGTTGCTGGATATGATGACGTGATCGGGCGGGACCGCTGCCCCATCCAGTGCCACTTCCCACGTGGACGGGCTGATGCGCGTTACCTGGAAGGATTGTCGATAATCGGCCTCATCGTAAGGTTGCAAGCCGATTTTCTTGAATTCGGTGGCAATGAAATCTGCTGCCCGCTCAATGCCCGGCGTAAAGGAGGCCCTGCCCTCCATGTCGTCTGCCGCCAACGTATTCAGGATTCTCGACACCTCATTCACGTCTACGATTTGGTCGGTCGATTGACGGACGGCACATCCTGCCAATAGGCAGGCCAGCAAGAGGAAGCTATTCAATGGTTTTGACATGGGCGAGTAGTTATTGGAATCAAAAATAGGGAATCTGGTGGATAACCCCTATCTTTGGTACTCAAAAAAAATCATTTATGAAAGAAATCACTGTCGAGGAGCTCAAGGCCAAAATCGACAACAATGAAGACTTCCAATTGATCGATGTCCGTGAAGAGTTCGAATACGAAACGTCCAATATCGCAGGAGAAAATATCCCATTGGCGGATGTGGTGCTTGAACAGGACAAGATTTCGCGCGACAAACCGGTAATCGTCCAGTGTCGTAGTGGCAAGCGTAGCGCGCAAGCAATCCTATTGCTGGAGCGGGAGGGGTTCGATAACCTGTATAACCTGCAGGGTGGGATATTGGCTTGGCGCGATGCGTTCGATCCGGACATGCAGGTCTATTGATGTCCGAACCCGCCAACATCCATGAAAAGGCATTTCCTATACAACATCTTGCTGAACATCGGGTTGATCCTGATGTTCCTGAGCATGGTAGCGGCTTACAACAATGGGCAATACCCCATTTTTGCCATTTCATTGGCCATCACGGCAGTGCTTGGTTATTTGAAGTACCGGCTGCTCCTACACATCAGGAAGCTGACGAAAAAGGGTTAAGGAGCGAACTTTCATCGGTGTCGGCCAAACGGACGAGCGCATTGCCTTTTAAGATGGGTATCGTGGAAGTCAGGTTTTCCTGCAGACAGAATTCGATGTCGCGATCGATATTCAGGCGTTGCATGCGCTTGGCATGCGACGATTTCGCCAGGTAACCCATCAGGTCGCCTTTTGCCTTTCGGTACAGGTCGCAGGCCACGTGTGCGGCATCGTCCAGGGCCACGCCATCCGTCTTGAGCCGCGCGATCACCGCCCCTGCGAAGACGGTGTCCTCGAGGTTAACTTGGTTTTTCCACCCTGCGCACACGAATAATGCGTGATGGTGCTGGCCGCCCAACCATTCCGAAAGGGCACCAATATTGAGGAACGACCCGATGACCAACGCTTGGGCCTTCGCGCATTGCCGGATGGCCCGCGTGCCGTTGGTGGTGGTGAGCGCGATGGTCTTGCCCGCTACCCGATCGCGGGTATACGAAAACGGCGAGTTGCCGAAATCGAAACCCGGCACCACCTCGCCATCGCGTTCGGCAGCCAGCAGGTAGCCGTTTGCGCGATAAGCCAAGCATTCGTCCAATTCGGCGACCGGGATGATCGCCCGGGCGCCGTTGGCCAAACCATAGCACATGGAAGACGTAGCCCTGAAGATGTCAATCACCACCACGACGGTGTCCGCCAAGTCGAAATGCGGCAGCAGCGCGGGGCTGAGGCAAACCTGGATGCTTTTGAGGCCCATGACGCGCTATTTGACGAATGGCGGTTTCACCACCTGTGCCTTTATCCGATTGTTCCGGATATCGACGTAGATTTCACTACCTTCCCTGGCGTGGTCGATTTGCACGTAGCCCAAGCCGATAGACCGCTTCAAGGAAGGCGACTGCGTCCCCGATGTGACGCGACCGATGGCCCGCCCATTGGCATCCACGATCGGATAACCGTTGCGGGGTATGCCGCGATCGATCATTTCGAACCCGACCAACTTGTTTTGCAACCCCGTCTCTTTTTGTTTTTTCAATCCCTCGGCATTGACGAAATCCTTGGTGAATTTGGTCACCCAGCCTAAGCCGGCTTCCAGCGGAGAGGTGGTGTCGTCGATGTCATTGCCGTATAGGCAAAAGCCCATTTCGAGCCGCAGCGTATCGCGCGCGCCCAAGCCCACGGGTTTGATGCCGTAAGGTGCACCGGCCTCGAATATGGCGTCCCATACTTTTTGGGCATGCTCATTGGCTACATAGACTTCGAATCCGCCTGCGCCGGTATAGCCAGTAGCCGAAACCAACACGTTGTCAACGCCGGCAAACACGCCTTTTTTGAACGTGTAGTATTCCATGGAGCCTAAGTCGATGTCGGTGAGGCTTGCCAGCGCGTCCGCGGCCTTGGGCCCTTGTATCGCGAGTAACGATGTCTCGTCCGAGATGTTTTTCATCGTTACCCCATCGGTATTGTATTTGGCGATCCAATCCCAGTCCTTCTGGATATTCGATGCGTTGACCACAAGGAAATAGGTCTTTTCATCGATGCGGTACACGAGGAAGTCGTCGACCACGCCGCCGGTTTCATTGGGGATGTACGCGTATTGCACTTTGCCGTCGTAGAGTTTCGACGCGTCGTTGGAGCTGATTTTCTGTACCAAGGCGAGCGCGCCGTCGCCTTTCAGGATGAATTCGCCCATGTGGCTCACGTCGAATACGCCCACACCGTTGCGGACGGTTTCATGTTCTTCGTTGATGCCCGAGTATTGAACGGGCATGTTAAAGCCGGCAAAGGGCACCATCTTCGCGCCTAGGGCGATGTGTACGTCGGTGAGTGCGGTGTTTTTGATCATGTCAATATGTGCTATTTTGCGGCAAAGCTAAGGAAAAACCGCTTGTTTGCCAATTCGCATTCCCGATCCGCACAGGGTAATCTGGCGGACCGGGAATACGGGTCGGCATGGCGCGCCATATATGGGCGCTTCAATCGGGTTTGCGATTGAACTGCAAGACCTCATTGACATTCACTTCAGTGATGTAACGCGTTACGCCGGCCTTGTCGACATACTGACGGTTCACGAGTTTGCCCTCGATGGCGATTTCCGACCCTTTGTTCAAACTCTTTTCGGCGAATACGGCCTGCTTCCCCCAAAACACCAGGTTGTGCCACTGCGTGTCGGTAACCCATTCCCCTTGGCTGTTGCGGTAACGTACGTTGGTGGCGATGGATACGCGTGCCACGCTTTTGTTGTCGTTGAATGTGTGGATCTCGGGGCTGTTGCCCAAGAATCCGGTTAAGCGTACACTGTTCTTTAGCGTGTTCATGCTGTTTGATGATTAGATGAAAAAAATACGTTTAACGACCGGCGGTATTCCTGAACCACCGACGTTGCAAAGGTGGGGCACCTCCTCACGGATAGCCGGATGTTAAACGTTTATATCCGTTTATATCCGTTTATAATCGGCTCTGAGCAAGATTTCGGCAGATTTTTCTTAATTTTGAAAGATTTTGAAGTCAAGAACGTAAATGCTATTCAGCGAAATCATAGGCCAAGAAGGCATCAAACGGCACCTCATCCATACCGTTGCCGAAAATCGCGTGAGCCACGCCCAGCTTTTCCTCGGCCCGGAGGGAAGTGGAAGTTTGGCGTTGGCGGTGGCTTACGCGCAATACATCAATTGTGAGAACCGACAAGCCGATGACAGCTGCGGAGCGTGCGCGTCGTGCCGCAAGTACAACAAGCTGATTCACCCGGATCTGCACTTTTCGTATCCGTTTTTTGCCAAGCAGGCGGCAGACACCGCCGCCACCTACGCCGAGGAGTGGCGGAAGGCTTTTTTGGGCAACCCCTACCTCGGTCTCGACCATTGGCGCAATCAATTGGATGCGGAGAACAAGCAAGCGAACATCAACATTGCCGAAGCGCATCACATCATCAAAAAGCTAAGCCTTAAGGCATTCGAAGCCGAATACAAAGTGCTGGTCATGTGGTTGCCCGAATACCTGGATACGCAGGGCAATGCCTTGCTCAAGCTTATCGAAGAGCCACCCGAGAAGACCCTGTTCCTGTTGGTGGCCGAAAGCCAGGACAAAATATTGAGTACCATCATCTCACGTACCCAGCTGGTCAAAATCGGCCGGTTGGACGACGATAGCCTGGCCGCGTACCTCGCTGAGGCCCATCAATTGGGGGCGACCCGAGCGGCCGAAGTGGCCTTCATCAGCAACGGCAACGTGCAGCATGCGCTCCATGTATTGGGCGAGGACCAGACCGGGCATTTCGATCTCCTGATCCGTTGGTTGCGCTATTGCGTAACGGACGCGGGCGCGGCGTTGATCACGTTGTGCGATGGCGAATTGTCAAAAATAGGAAGGGAAAACCAGAAAAGTTTCTTACTTTACGCCATTAATATGATGAGGCAGGTGGTGTTGCTCAAGGAAGGGATGTCGCAAATGGTCCATCTGCCCAGTGCAGAGCTGGATTTTGCGCATAAATTCGCGAAGCACTACCAGTTGGAACAAATCGAGGAAGCCATCCGGTTATTCGAAGAGGCGCATTATCATGTCGAACGCAATGCAAATCCGAAAATATTGTTTTTAGATTTATCTTTGCAATTGGTTTTATTGTATAAATATCAAACGTTCCGCCGGTTGGCGGACTCAACATATAGCGATCACTATGGGATGTAGCAGTTGCGCATCCGGTGGCGGGTGTGGTACCACGCCGGCAGGTTGCCAGAACAATGGCGCTTGCATGACCAGCGGATGCAATAAATTGGATGTATATGATTGGCTGTCGCACATGGACATGCCGACAAATTATAAGCCCTTCAATATTGTCGAAGTGCGGTTCAAGGGCTCGCGCAAGGAATTTTACGTCAACCACGAGAACCTGTACCTCGAGATGGGCGAGATGGTCGCCGTTGAACCGAATACCGGTGGATACGATATCGGCCATGTCTCCATGACGGGCGAGCTGGTCAGGTTGCAGCTGAGCAAGAATCGGGTCGACCCGAACAGCGTTTCCAAAAAAATCTATCGCAAGGTTACCGATGCCGATATCAAGAAATGGCAGGCGGCCAAGGATTTCGAGTGGGAAACGATGCACCGCGCGCGCAAGTTGGCCCTTGATCTGGGGCTTTCGATGAAAATCAGCGACGTGGACTATCAGGGCGATAAGTCCAAGGCCACGTTCTACTATACCGCTGAGGGCCGCGTGGACTTCAGGGAGCTCATCAAACGCATGGCCGAGGCGTTCCGCATCCGCATCGAGATGCGGCAGATCGGCATGCGGCAGGAAGCGAGCCGGCTTGGCGGCATCGGATCTTGCGGCCGGGAACTTTGCTGTTCCACTTGGCTCACGGATTTCAAGACCGTCTCCACTTCGGCTGCCCGATACCAGAACCTGTCGTTGAATACGCTGAAGCTCGCCGGGCAATGCGGCAAGCTCAAATGCTGCCTGAACTACGAATTGGACAGCTACATGGATGCGCTTCGTGACATTCCCAGCAACATCGAGCGGATCGAGACACAACATGGCACGGCCTTCTTGCAGAAGACCGACATTTTCAAGAAGCTGATGTGGTTCAGCTACCCGGGCGAAGAAAATTGGATGCCGTTGACCGTGGAGCGTGTCAAGGAAGTCCATCAGCTCAATAAGGAAGGCGTCAAGCCCGAGGAGCTGGGTGTGGTGGTGTTCGAATCGGTTGACGAAAAGCCGGCCAGCTACGATTACGAGAATGTTGTTGGCCAAGACAGCCTGACCCGGTTGGACGACAAGAACAGGAAGAAACGGCGCTCCGGAAAAGGCAAGCGGAAGCCCGATGGGAAGCCTGACGATTGGTCGGCTGGGAAAAACGTGTCACCCCGGCCGCAACAGCAGGGCCGATCGGAGCAAAAGCCCAAAGGAAGTGAACAACGTGGCAGGGGGGGCGAGCAGCGGTCTAGGGGGCCGGAGCACAAGCCCAAAGGTTCGGAACAAAAACCCAAGGTGGCCGAACAGTCGGGGCAACAGCCCAAGGCGGCAGATGCCCGGACATCGAAGCCGAAGCGGCGCTCGCGTGGCAATAACCGTAGGGGCAGGCCGGGCGATGCGCCACAGGCCGGACCGGCCAACGCACAGTGATGGATGGTCGGATGAACGCGTGGGGATATGCCTATGCCGCGGCCTTGCTGCTCGCATCCTGTACGGACAGTGCGCTTGTGGATCGCAACGTGCCGATCACGGATCGCGCATGGCATTACGATGACAGGCCCAGCGTCACGGCGCACATTACCGATACCACCAATCGATATGACGTGTACCTCAATCTGCGGCACACGCCAGACTATCGGTACGCCAATATCTTTGTCCTGTTGCACGAGCAAGCGCCGGACGGCAGGGACACCACCGAACGATTCGAAATTCGGCTGGCCGAGCCCGATGGCCGTTGGCTGGGACGTGGCGGCGGGAGCGTTTATACGCACCAGCAATTGGTCAAGGAAAACGTCAGGTTTGCAGATACCGGCAAATACGTGTTCGCGTTTGAGCAGAACATGCGCGAAAATCCCCTCCTCGAAGTGACCGATGTCGGCATCAGAATCGCACCTGCCCATGAATAAGTTCCAGAAGCTCATCATCCATCCCTATTTCAGTTACCTTTACCTGTTTGTCGTCGTTTTTTGCATCATCTGCCTCTTGGTGTTGCCCCAAGGCGATTCCCTGACCACCTATGCGGTTTCAACCGGCCTGGTGCTATTCATCTTGCATCGGTATCGCAAATACCTACTGGCCAACAAAAAGTAATCCCTTAGGAACCGGCACGAAATAACCTGACCATTTAAGCTTGCCCTTTTGCCCGTTCCCTTCGTTGCGTATCTTGCCCATAGCTCCACTATGGGCCGCAATACGCGCCTTGATAACGAACAAAATCGCTGCGCTTAATTTGCTCATTTTATTTTGTGACGGTTCCTTAGCCGTATCGTTTAATTTTTTTATAACTGATAATCAAATATTTGTGTTTTTGTATACTACTATGTATTGCATAGTACAAACTAAAACATATATCTTTGCATTATGATAGTAGATAACACGCAAACGCAAATGAGGAAAGGGATACTCGAATACTGTATCCTCTCCATTATCTCGCGGGGCGAGATCTATGCCTCAGACATCATCAGCGCGCTCAAGGAAGCGCGGCTGCTGGTGGTAGAGGGTACCCTATATCCGTTGCTCACCCGGCTCAAGAACAATGGCCTGCTTAGCTACGTCTGGAAAGAATCGACGTCGGGGCCGCCGCGCAAATATTACCAGATCACGAAAGAAGGCATGGAAGTGCTCGCCAAACTAGACACCACTTGGGACGAGCTGGTGTTCGCCGTGCAGACATCCATGCTGGGACGGGAGACGGGAGACCCGAGACCCAAGACCGAAGATGAGACTCCGAAAACGGATAGTTAAAAGCGGAACGCAAACAGCAAATAGCAAACAATAAGATAAAAACCACAAAGCGATGAATAGGACCATCATTATCAATATAAACGGCATCGTATTCCACATCGAGGAAGAAGCCTATGAAGTGCTCCGCAACTACATGATCGATGTGAAGAAACATTTTGGACACACGGCAGATAGCCACGAGATCGTGGGCGACATCGAGAATCGCATCGCGGAAATGTTCAATGACCGCATCGTGCAGGGCAAAAAGGAAGTCGTGACCATGCAAGATGTCCATGACGTCATTGCGCAAATGGGACGCGTCAGTGATTTCGAAAGCGGCGAGCAGTCGGCGGGCTACGCGGAGGAGGAGGCCTATGGCGTACCCCCCATGAGTGGGGAACGGAAATTGATGCGCGATCCGGACGATAAGGTGTTCGGCGGGGTATGCAGTGGGCTAGGGCACTATTTCGGTATCGAGGCACGCTGGATCCGGCTTATCCTGGTGCTGCTATTCGTATTCGGCGGCACGGGGTTCTTGTTGTACGTCATCCTCTGGATCGTGATGCCAGTGGCCCGGACGCGGGCCGATCGCATGGCCATGCGTGGCGAAGCACCTAACCTACAGAATTTCAAACGCAGCTTTCAGGAGGAGATGGAGGGCCTCCGGACAAATTTTACCGGCGCCGAGGAAGGTCTTAGGAACGGGCTTGCCTCGGTAGGAAACTTCTTGGTCAAGGCGTTCATCGTGTTGGTCAAGGTCATCGGCGTACTAATCATCATGGGCTTGTGTGGTGGGCTTATCGTACTGGTTGTCGCCATCATCGCCAGCTTCGGGCTCTTTGGTTCAGGTACCGGCATGGCCATGTTTCCGCTCAACGTCATCGAACCGGCGATGCGCACCCCATTGCTCATCAGTGCGTTGTTCGTGGCGGTCATACCCATCGTTGCGCTGGTGGCCCTCATCATCCGCATCCTGTTCAATCGGGTCGCGATGGGCCAGTATACCGGATTCTCAATCTTGGTGGTCTGGCTCATCGCCGTAGGTTTCACCGCGGTGTACGCCACCCGTACGGCCAATGATTTCCGGGAGGACAGCACCGTTGTCGAAGAGCAGCCGCTGGAAAGGCATCCCAGCTACCGATTGTCGAAAAACGACATGACGGTCATCCGGTTGCCACACGATTCGCTCGATCGCACATCGCGTATCCGGCAGCGAGCGCTGGTGCGCAACCGCAGCATCCTAGAAGGGCAAAGCCGTGTCTATGTGCGCATCGCCAAGGTCGACTCCACGCAGGCACCTTCGCTCGTCTATGAATATTCGGCACATGGCGCCACCTATGAAGTGGCTGCGGAGCGTGCCGGGAAAATCGATTACCAGTTCCAACAGCTGGGCGAAAGCCTTGTATTCGACAGCCACTTCAATATCGGGCAAGACGACTTGATGCGCGATCAGCGGCTGCACCTCCGGCTCAATTTGCCGGTGGGCACCAGGTTGGTCATCGATCGCGACCTGCAACGCCACATCTGGGACCTGCCCTTCCACCAGTGCGAAGACAACTACAGCTATCCCGACGGCGGCAGGCCAGACAAGACCGAGTGGGTCATGACGGAATCGGGGCTGAAATGCGCGATCGTGCCGACACCTGCGGAGGAACCGTCCCTGCCCGTGGATCGGTAAAAAGAACTTATCGATACGCCTTTGTGTGTTTGGGCATATCGATTTGTGGTTCGCCGCCGCCGATGGGATATCGACGGCGGTTTTTTATGGTTGACAAGACACAGGCATCCATATTCAGGAAATAGTTGCTACCTTGCCACCGTGTCACGTAACCAAAACGATGCGGAAAGTTTGGTGCAGCGGTTCAGCCGGGGCGACGAGCAGGCGTTCAACGCCCTGTATCGCGAGTACTACCGGCCGTTGCGCTACTATTTGTACAAGGTCGTAGGCGATGACCAGGAAGCCGCCGACATCGTTTCGGAGAGCATGCTCAAGTTGTGGAAACAGCGGGAAGGCTTCACCCGGCGGGAAGAGGTGAAATCGTTCCTGTACACCGTGGCCCATCGGTCGGCGCTGAATGCTTTGCGCGACCGCAAGCGGCATGCAGCGAAGGAAGCGGAGCTGGCCGCGACGATCGAAGCGACGGGCCACCGTAATTTTTTCGATCAGCTCGTGCTTACCGAGTTCCTCGCGCAGGTTACCGACGAGGTCGAGAAACTGCCTCCTGGCCAACGGGACGTGTTCAAGCTCACGTATTTCGACGGGTTGGACACGGATGAGATCGCCGAGGCCCTAGGCCTATCGCAGGCCGCCGTCTACACCAACCGCAAACGCGCGCTCGATGCCCTGAAATTGCGATTCGGGCAGGCCGATCCCCTTTTCCTATTGATTTTCATCAAGCTTTTCGAGTCGTAGCCTCTTTATTGCAAAAAAAATCGGCTGTGGTTGTCAGATTTCCGGAAGTTGGGTGTTATAGCGGGGATGAACGATAGGAAAGCAACCCGTATGGCCTCCCTGTTGCACAAGCGACAGGTGAGTTCGCTTACCGAAACCGAAGCGCGTGCGCTCGGGGACTGGTTGGCGGAAGACCCGTCGCATGCGGCGTTGGCCGAGCGATTGGGCGATCCGGCATTCTTGCAGGCCGAGACCAAGCGTTTCCTGTCGTATGTCGCCACCGAGGTGTGGGACCATCCCGAACTCGGGCCAGCCCTGCGGCAAGATCGGAAACCATGGCTATTCCGCCGCTGGTTGCCCTACGTCGCCGCCGTCGTACTCGCACTGGGCATCGGCGCGTGGTTGCTATACGGAGATCGGGTGTCTGTGGTGAAGGATCGGCCACTCGCCGCCGAAGAGATTCTGCCCGGCGGAAACCGCGCCACATTGACATTGGCCGATGGCCGTGTGATAAACCTGGACGAAGCGCAAACGGGCATCGTAGTTGGAACCGAAGCTATCACTTACCAAGACGGATCCTCTTTGAACGTCATGCCGAGCGCAGCCGAACGTTCTCGATGGGGCCAAGAGCAGGGGGCTGAGGGATCCATCAAGCCATCCCAGCCCAATTCAGGAGACGGATTTACCATGTTATCGTTAACGACACCCACAGGCGGCACCTATCAAATCACTTTGCCCGACGGCTCGAAAGTCTGGCTCAACGCTGCCAGCACCATCAAGTATCCGGGCCGATTCGATGGCGATGCGCGCAATGTGGAGATTTCCGGTGAAGCCTATTTTTCCGTTGTTTCAGACAGTAGTAGGCCTTTCAAGGTAACCAGCAACGGCCAGACCGTCGAAGTTTTGGGCACCGAATTCAACGTTTCGGCTTATCCCGATGAAAACGAAACCAAAACCACCTTAGTCCAAGGGAAAGTACGCGTGGTAGGGCTTGTAGCGGCGCAAACCCCGAAGGGCTCACCGCAGGTAAATGTTGCGCCTAAAGAAGCAAATCATGCGCCCGATAAATCGAGCGTCACGATCTCCCCCGGCCAACAAGCCATCACCCGCGGCACGTCCATTACCGTCAGCGAAGTCGATGTCTTCGACTACACGGCTTGGAGGGATGGTATGATCGTGCTAAGCGGAGCCCGCTTACAGGATGTCATCCGGCAATTGGAACGCTGGTATGATGTAACGGTTGAACTTCCGGACAGCGGTGCAAGCCATACAGCTTATGTCATGATCAATAGGAACGAGAAGCTGTCGAGCGTATTGAAGGCGCTGGAAGAAACCTATCGTGTCAAACTTAAATTGGAAGGAAGGAGGGTCAGCGTGATCGATTAAGACGCCAAGCGGACATCTATTTACACTGGCGACTTATCGCCAGCTGTCCAAACAAAAATGGCCGTATCCCGATTGGCTCTCGGAACACGACCGGTGCGGACAGAAAACCAATTACAGAACTCGTATTATTTTCTAACCAACAGTACAAACATAATGATTGATAACCATTGTGCCAAAACCGATGCGTGGCTTTTTTGTCCGCGCACAGGTTGCGGCAAGGTGCCCTTAAAAGCACTCCTGATTATGAAGTTAACGATTTTACTTACCTGCGTGCTTTCCGTCCATTCGCTGGCTGGTGCATTGGCTCAAAAAGTAACGATACAGGCCAACAACAAATCGCTCAAATCCGTCATCCAACAATTGCAACGGCAAAGTGGATACTCCTTCGTCCTTGATGATACGCATTTGGCAAAGGCCAAGCCCATCACGTTGTCATTAACGGGAGTGGAAATCCTGGAAGCGTTGCCCCATGTATTCGCCGACCAGCCTTTTGACTACAATGTGGAAGGAAAGGTTGTTTATTTTTTATCGAAGCGGGTTGAAAAGCAAGCATCGGCATCACAGGACATTCGGCAACAATCGGTTGCTGGAAAAATAATCGATGAACAAGGGACTCCGTTGGAAGGGGTAACCGTGCGGCTGAAGGGCACGGGTGTCGCCACCACAACCGACAACGAAGGGAGGTATGAAATCCATGTTCCGGACAACGCGAGCACGCTTACGTTCAGCATCGTCGGTTTCGACCCGGTTGAATTGACTGTTGCTAGCCGATCGACAATTGATGTTTCGTTAAAGGCGACCGTGAATGACTTGGATGAAGTGATCGTGGTGGGTTACGGTACCCAATCCAGGCGCCTGGTAACCGGCTCGGTTGCCAAGGTTGACGTAGCCGCCCTAAGCAACTTTCCAAACACCAATATCTCGCAGGCACTTCGCGGCAGGGTTGCCGGCGTCCAATTCCAGGACAATGGAAGGCCCGGGCAAAACGGAAGCATATTGATACGCGGTCGATCGTCGATTACGGCCAGCAACAATCCATTGATTGTCGTTGACGGCGTGTTCTTCAACGGAAGCTTCGCCGACATCAACCCGAATGACGTGGCTTCCATGGAAGTCTTGAAGGATGCCACCGCTTCGGCCATCTACGGTTCGCGTGCGGCAAACGGGGTCATTATCATCACGACCAAATTCGGCGAGTCAGGAAAGCCCACGATTTCCACCAATTCCTATACAGGGGTTTCCACATGGGGGAAAACATTAACCCTGTTAAGTTCGGAAAGATACGTCGAAAAAACATTGGATTACAGACGGATAACGGGGCAGGAAGCCACTCCGGACAAGATAGCGGATTACTTGCAGCCCATAGAGGCCGAGAATTACCTCAATGGCCGTGTGATAGATCCGTGGGACGAAATCTCCCAAACAGCCAATATCCAATCCGTTGACCTGAATATCTCGGGCGCCAGTGAGCGAACCAAGTATTACCTGTCTGCAGCCTATACGCAAGAAAAGGGATTGGTATATGGCGATAAAGCGATTCGCGGGTCATTCCGTTCTAACATCGATACCCGTATCACCGATTGGTTGAATGTAGGTGTCAATGCGCAATTCACGAGAAGGGACCTGTCCGGGGTGGAAGCGAATTTAAGCGATGCCTATTACCTGACCCCCTATTCGCAGCTTTACCTTGACGGAGATCGGAGCCAGCCGTTGCGTTCGCCGTCGGGAGAGACCCTGTTGGGAAACCCCATGTTCCCAGCGTTGTTCTATAAAGATGCAGAATTCTACAATAACCTATATGCCAACTTTTTCGGTGTCGTTGATTTTCCTTTTCTGGAGGGGCTTAGCTTCAGGGTGAATGTATCGCCCAATCTGCGATCGACAAAAGCGAATACGTTTAGGCCCAACTATACCGAGAATGACTACAACATCATTTCAAGCGCATCCAAGGCAACGAATGAATCGATTGACTATGTGCTTGAGAATATCCTGAAATACGAACGAGCGTTCGACAATAAGCATGGCATCGATTTCACGCTGATGTATGGCCGGAATAAACGGACATTTGAATCGACATCGGCAAATGCCACTGATTTTTTCAGTGATGCCACATTTTGGGACGACCTGTCGTTGGCCGAAACCCAACGGGTGTCGTCTGATGCTTGGAAACAGGGCTTGATTTCGCAGATGGGTAGGTTAAACTATACCTTTCAGAAAAAATACCTTCTCACCGCAACGGTTAGGCGAGATGGCGCATCCGTTTTCAGTGCCAACAATAAATGGGGTGTATTCCCATCCATCGCATTGGGATGGATCCTATCGGACGAGCAATTCCTGAAGGGAACCGAATGGGTTGATTTTTTGAAGATAAGGGCGTCATATGGCAAGCTGGGCAACCAAGCGATAAACCATTACTCCACGTTTGCCAGATTGGGCACATTCCAATATGTTTATGGCGACGGGAGCCCGACCTACATCGGGGTGTCCCCTACATCCATGGGCAATTCGTCATTGAAATGGGAAACGACCTTCTCGACGAACTTGGCGGTTGATTTCGGGGTGTTGAAGGATCGGATAAATGGAACGGTCGAGTATTATAAAAGCCGCACACGGGACCTTTTACTCAGCCGTGCCATACCCAATATGAATGGATTCCCACGTGTCGTCCAGAATCTGGGAGCGACAAGCAACGAAGGCATTGAAGTCACGCTGCGGACAGCCAATATCCGTAAGGCGAATTTTAGGTGGGACTCGGATTTCGTATTCAGCACGAACAACAACAAGATAACGGCACTTTATGGGCGAGATCTGGATGCAGATGGAATGGAGGATGACGACATCTCCAATAAATGGTTTATCGGAAAACCCGTGTTGGTGGAGTTTGACTATGCGGTAGACGGTATCTATCAAGAAGGGGACACGGACATCCCCCAAGGGTGGGCTCCAGGTTATACCCGTATCCGCGATGTGAACGGAGACGGCGCCATAACGCCCGATGATCGAACGGTACTGGGACAACAGGACCCTAAATATTTGTGGAGTATCAATAATGCCCTTTCATATCGCTCGTTTAGCTTTTCGGTGATGATAAATGGACAGGGCGGGTTCCTGCGGGTCATGAATCGCATCAACCCCACTACCGCAGGAGGGAGTAACTTTCCTAATTTATCCATGAACATGCTGGATGACGGCTGGTGGACACCCGAAAACAAGTCCAATGAAAAGCCTTCATTGATTTTCACGAATCCACTGAACCACGGTTTTTATGCGAACAGGGATTTCATGCGGATTCAGGATGTCACGCTATCCTACTCCTTATCGCATCAGCTAATCGACAAGCTCAAACTACAGCATTGCAAGTTCTATCTGAGTGCGCGCAACCTGGCCACCTTCACGAAATGGCCGGGTTGGGATCCAGAAACCGGCGATTCCGAGCGGACGGCATTTCCGGTGGCGAGAACATTCACATTTGGTTTGAATTTTAGTTTGTAAGAAAATGATAAGTAGCAAATACATCCAATCGGTATTTTCCGTCGCGTTGTTCTTTTTGATGGCGGGCTGCAGCGACGGTATCCTCGAGGAAAACCCGACTTCGTTTTTGAATGAGAGCAACGTATTCCAGCGCAAGGCCGGCTTCGAGGCTGCGTTGACCGGCATGTACAAGCATTTAAGGGATGAGATCAATGCGGTTGATAATCCACGCACCAATGCAGCCATGCACCTGGGAACGGACATCGCGACTGCCGGCGAGCCGGCATTGAATGCCTATCACAACTACATCACCACGCAGACCCCGCAGTTTAACGGCGTCAACGCCTATTGGGATTGGGCGTACCTAAAATCCATACCTGCCGCCAACATCATCATCCAGAATGCCGATCGAGGCGATTGGCGTGATGAAGCGGAAAAGAACGCGATCATTGCCGAGGCCCATTTCGGTAGGGCTTACGTATACAATGTCTTGGCGAACCTGTACGGCGGCGTGCCGATCGTGGATGTGGTGCCGGAGGAACCACGGTTCGACTATCAGCGTGCGTCGCGACTGGAGGTACTTGATTTCGTGCGCGAAGACCTGGAATTCGCTGCCCAATGGCTGCCCGACGTGCCGGTTCTGGATGGCCGGGCATCCAAGGCGGCGGCCAATCACCTACTGGCCGAAGTGTACGTGTCGATCGGGCGTGTCCGGGACGAATCGAGCTATTATCAAAAGGCCGTGGATGCAGCCACCAAGGTCATCGACGACCCGAATTACCGGTTGATGACCGAGCGTTTCGGTTCCGAGGCCAATAAGCCCGGGGATGTTTTCTCGGATTTGTTTCGGGACGGCAACCAGTCGCGGGCTTCGGGAAACCGGGAAATCCTGTGGGCCTACCAAATCGAGTTTTGGTCCACGCCCGGAGGGGCTGGCGGATCGAGCGGCAACACCTGGTTGCGCGCTTGGGGGCCGCGTTACTACGATGCCCGGGATCCGAACAACGCATTGGGTTTCCGGCTAACCGTGGATAGCATTGGCCGTGGCGTGGGTTGGGTGCGTCCCACGAATTATTGGGTTTATGACATTTGGCGTAACCACGAAACCGACATCCGCAATGCACCCACCAATGTACGAAGGGACTGGTATTACAATAACCCCTCATCCCGCTATTTCGGCCAGAAGCTGGAACCCCATGCCTATTTCAAGACCGCCGAAGACACGATGTGGCGGGTATACCCGATGATCCGTAAGATCGAAGGCAAGATCATGGACATCAATTCCGGCCGAACCTACACCGATCAACCGGTATACCGGCTGGCGGAGACCTACTTGCTGCGCGCCGAAGCCCACCTGCTGCTTGGCCAAGGCCAACTGGCGGCAGAAAGCATCAACGCCGTACGCAGGAGGGCGAATGCAGCGGAGGTTACCGGCGCGGAAGTGGATATCGACTTCATTCTGGACGAGCGGGCGCGCGAGTTGATCATCGAGGAGCCCCGGCGCCGAACGTTGACGCGCATGGGCAAACTGGTAGAGCGTGTCAGGAAATACGGGATGAGGCAGACCACCGTAACCAGTATACAGGACTACCACGAATGGTGGCCCATTCCACAGGGCGTTATCGACGCCAATTTGGATGTCAAGATAGCGCAAAACCCCGGGTACATACAATAGGAGCAACATGAAAAGACGAGCATTCATAAAGAACGCATCGGTGGCCGCCGGATGCGTAGGGGCGAGCACGTTCCTGCCTTTCGGATCGCTGTTGGCGAACGGCGAAGATTCCGCGGGCGGCTTCGGATTGGCGAATTGGCTGGAAACAAGCAAGCATGTCACCCTGGCGGTGAATGGTTCGCCGGTATGGGTCGAGCATTTCGAGGTGCCGACCCCCAGGGAACCCAACATGACTGACAGGGAGCGGAACTTGGTTCATCGAATCGGAGAATACATCGGTGACAGCCAGCAAGTGAATATCGCTCGAGTTGGCATATCCGGAGCATCCTACGAGGTGTCCATCAGGCCAAGTGCCCCGGTAGCTAAATGTATCGTGCGCCCCAAGCGCTTGGGGATTACCCCGCAAAGCGCTGGGGTTTCTGAGTTGACGTTCAAGGTGCCTGCAGGGGAAAAACTCTATGTGGAAATCAATGACAACCCGCCGTTGTTGATATTCCCGCACCCCAGAGACATCGGATCAGGGAAAAAGGAAGATTACACCTATTACTATGGTGCTGGCGTCCATCAGGTGGGCGAACTCGTGCTGAAAAGCGGAGAGACGGTATTCGTGGATGAGCAGGCTGTCGTATATGGACGCTTTGTGGCAAGCGACAGTGAAAACATCCGCATATTCGGTTACGGCATTTTGGACACCACGAAAGACGAGGTGGGCAGGGCACTACGGTTTACTGATTGCCGCGACATTCACGTAGAGGGGCTTACGGTACGAAGCAGCAAAATCGGATGGATGTGCGTGCCCGAAAAATCGGAAAATGTAGTGTTCAAAGATTTACGGGTCTTGGGCTTTGGGACGAACAACGACGGCATTGATATCGTTTCTTCTTCCCATGTAACCATACAGGATTGCTTCATCCGCTCAACGGATGATTGCATTGCCCTAAAGACATGGAAACAGGATAAGGTCATGCAGGATATCACGATTACGGGCTGTATGATGTATGGCTTTGCATCGAGTGACGGCGTGACGATCGGCTGTGAGATTCGTGACCCGGTGGAGCACATCAACGTGACAAACTGCGATATCCTTGCAGGAAAGGGTTCGAGCACTTCCGGGGGGCACCCTCCGTTTAGTATCGTTTGCGATGGGACCGGACCGGTCAAGCATGTACTTTTCGAGGATATCCGCGTCGAGGAGAATGTCGACTTTTTAAGTTTCAAACTGATTGTCACCAACGGCAAGCATTATGTCAATCTTCCTCCCGGAGCCATACACGACGTCACCATTCGAAACGTTCACTGGGAACGAGACGACAGACCATTCGTCATTTTCGGCCAGGACGCGAACAGCAGGGTGGAAGACGTCAAATTCGAGGACTGTACGATCGGCGGGAAGCCATTGACATCAGCAAGAGATAGCGGTTTTTTAATCAATAAATACACGGCAAATATATCGTTTACGCATAACGGAAAAACAAAACGGTTCAGGAGTTTTGGGTAAAAGATAGCAATAAAACGACATTTTATGACTAGGAGCAAGAATCAATTGAGGCGAGATTTCCTGAAGCAAAGTGGAATCATGGCCGGTATGGCATTTGTGGCGCCATTGTTTATCAACGGTTGTACGAAACGCTCAACCGAATACTTAGCTGGAGACGACGATCTCAACCCTCCCGACAATACGGGAGCCGAAAACATCGTAAGCTATCCACAGCCGCCTACAACCGAGACGAGTACGGACTTCGCCCTGTGGGCGAATGGCGTGCCGATCTGGGTCGAGAAATATGAAGCGCCCACGCCGCAACCGCCCTACAGTGGTAACCGTGAATCGAGCTTCGTGGCTCGAGCAGGGGATCTGATCGGTGACGTCCAGCGCGTGGCCATCGCAAGATTCAGTTCGGCGGGTAGTACGCGCATCACCATCGATCTGGAAGAGACGGCACAGACCTGTGTGGTCCGTCCAAAAAGCAAAAGCATCCAGGCCGCGGGCTTGGGAACGAAACGAATCAGTTTTGAAGTGACGGGGAAACAGTATTTTTATATCGAGATAAACGACCTGCCGCCTTTGATGGTTTTCGTCGATTTGCCGGAGACTGATGTTCCGAATCCCAACGATCCCCTGGTGCGCTATTTTGGGCCTGGGTTCCATGAAGTAGGGCTTATCGAATTGGGCCCAGACGAAACGGTCTACTTGGCTCCGGGAGCATTGGTTTCGGGGAGGATATATCTCGCCGCTGTTCGCTGTAAGATCAAAGGCAGGGGCATCCTTGACGCTACCGTGTATTCGACAGGCGAAAACGGCACAAACGTTATCCATACACACTTCGTGAACAATTTCCTGGTGCGGGATGTCATGATTAGAAACAAAAAACATGGATGGCTCTGCAATATTTCCAACTCGACGAACGTAACTTTCGAAAATGCCATCATACTGGGCTTTGGCGCCAATAACGATGGGATAGATCTTATACATTCCAGAAGTGTGAATATAAATGGATGTTTTTTCAGGTGTACAGATGATTGCATTACGTTAAAATCAAATCCGAACGCAACCATGCAAACTGTCAGGATATCGGATTGCACCCTTTACGGATTTGCCTCAAGCGATGCGATTGCCATCGGCCCCGAATTGAAAGGTCCGATGAAAGACGTCCGCATCGCCAATTGCGATATCATCGGAGGCCGGGGCAACAGTTCTTGGGGTGGAAAGGCGGCTTTCAGTGTGATTTGTGACGGCCCAGGCCCCGTGACAGCTATCGAATTTGATAACATTCGGGTAGAAGATCGCGTTACCCACTTTAATCTAGACATCACGGTAACCGATGGACAACGATATTCAAACATGGTTCCCGGTTCGATCGACGGAGTCAAGTTGAAGAATGTGCATTGGGAACGTGCAGATAGGCCATTGGTTATCCATGGCTATTCTGCGAACAACAAAGTGAAAAATATCACGTTTGAGAATTGCAGCGTAGCGGGTGTACCACTGACGAGCTTGGGTGATGCTGATATCAGCGTCAATAGCTTTGCGGAAAATATCCAGTTCACGTAGTAAACCAATGATTATGACGCTTATTTTTAGCCAAAAAAGAATACCCGGTATTGTGATATCGACTTTTATTGCGTTGTTTTTCAGTAAGTTATCATTTTCGCAATTCAGCGAAAAAAGTCGTTGGATATCGACGATGGAATCACAAAGCGCGGCCAATACCTGGCTGGGTTACCGGAAGGCCTTCCGACTGGACACGGTCCCCGCGTCGCCAACGATCCGCATCGCCGTCGACAGCAAGTACTGGCTATGGGTGAACGGCGAGCGGGCCGTCTTCGAGGGGGGGCTGAAGCGCGGGCCGAACCCCACGGACACCTACTACGACGTGGTGGACGTGGGCCGATACCTCAAGAGCGGGGACAATTCGATCGCGGTGCTGGTGTGGTACTTCGGCAAGGACGGCTTCTCGCACAGCAGCAGCGGGCGGGCGGCCCTGCTGCTCGACAGCGACTTCGGCCTGGCGAGCGACGGCGGGTGGCAGTGCGCGGTGCTTCCCGAATACGGCACGGCCGCAGAGCCGTACCCGAATTTCCGCCTGCCCGAATCGAGCATCCGCTACGACGCGCGCAAGGAACGGGGCGCCTGGCACGGCGCCGTTTACGACGGCAGGCTGGCGCAGGCGCAGGAGATCGGGCGTGCCGGCGACCACCCGTGGCACGCGCTGGTGGAGCGCCCCATCCCGCTGTGGAAGGACCACGGGCTGCAAGCGTTCGCAGGCGCGCCGTCTTTCCCGTTCACCAGCACGGGCGACACGATCGCGCTGGACCTTCCCTACAACGCGCAGGTGACGCCTTACCTGGAGGTGGAGGCCGAAGCCGGGCAGGCGATTGCCGTATTCACCGACAATTACCTGACCTATCACGGTTCGGCCACCAACGTGCGCGCCGAGTACGTGACCAAGGCAGGTATCCAATCGTACGAGTCGCTGGGGTGGATGAACGGCCACAGGGTCTACTACGCCATCCCGGCGGGCATCCGGGTATTGGGGCTGAAGTACCGCGAGACGGGCTACGATGCCGGCTTCGCGGGCAGCTTCACGAGCGACGACCCGTTCTACGACCGGTTGTGGGCCAAGTCGCTGCGCACGCTGTACCTGAACATGCGCGATACCTACATGGATTGCCCGGAGCGCGAACGTGCGCAATGGACGGGCGACGCGGTGAACCAGTCGGGCCAGGCGTTCTATGCGCTTTCGACCGCTAGCCATGCCATGTCGCGCAAGTGGCTTCGTGAACTGGTTGGCTGGCAGCGGCCCGACGGCAGCATCTACGCGCCGGTGCCGGCGGGCAACTGGGTCAACGAATTGCCCTGCCAGGCCACGGCCAGCATCGGCTACTACGGCCTGTGGAACTACTACCTGCACAGCGGCGACCGGCAGACGCTGGCCGACCTATACGACGGGGCCAAACGCTACCTCTCGCTTTGGGAAGATGATGGCCACGGTACGGTGAAGATGCGCACGGGCGGCTGGACGTGGGGCGACTGGGGCGACAACCGCGACATGCTGCTCATCTACAACCTGTGGTATTACCTCGGGCTGAAGGGTATGCGCCTGTCGGCGGCCGAGCTGGGCCATGCCGAGGACGAGGGGCGGTACGCCGCGGCGATGGGACGGTTCGAGTCGGCCTTCGACGCGCGATTCTGGAACGGCACGGCCTACCGCGACCCGGCCTATACCGGTGAGACGGACGATCGGGTGCAGGCCATGGCCGTGGTGGCTGGCATCGCCGGCAAGGACAAGCATGCGGCCATCCTGGAGGTGTTCCGGCAGGAGGAGCACGCCAGCCCATACATGGAGAAGTACGTGTTCGAGGCGATGTTCCAGATGGGCTACGAGAAGGAGGCCCTCGAACGCCACAAACGACGTTTCAGCCCGATGGTCGACGACGATCGGTTCACCACGCTGTTCGAGGGCTGGGGCATCGGCAGCGATGGGTTCGGCGGGGGTACGGTCAACCATGCGTGGAGCGGCGGCGGGCTGATCGTTTTGTCGCAATACCTGTGCGGCGTGGCGCCGCTGGAGCCGGGCTACAAGACCTTCCAGATTGTTCCGCAACCGGGGTCCATCCGCCAGGCGTCGGCGGTGGTGCCCTCGGTGGCCGGCACCATCCGTAGTCACTTCGTGGTGGACGGCGATCACTTTGAACTGGACGTTGATGTGCCCCCGAATACCCGTGCGATTTTAGGGGTGGATAGCCGATATCGGTTTGTGTCGCTGAACGGCATTCCGGTCATCAAGGATGGGAAACATGTGGTTAACGGGTTAACTCGACGACCAGATGGCCTTGAGCGAGAGGGACATCATTTATTGATCGTGAACGACGGACATTGGGAACTGGAGGCCTTTTGATTCCTGTCAAGGGCCTCGAGTTTGTGGATACGCTTTGCCGTATCACGGCAAATCCCTACATTAGCCGCCAAGATGCAGGCCCTTTATGAAACCGATGAACATACGCTGCTCCTGAAACTTCGGGCCGGGGACGAGGCGGCATTCCGAACCGTGTTTGATGCCCATTACCGCAGGCTGTGCGTCTACGCCGAGCGTTTCGTGTTCCACCAGGAGGAAGCCGCCGACGTGGTCGGCGAGGCCTTCCTGCAGTTCTGGAATGGCAGCAAGGATTTCGAGCGCATGGAGCATGTCAAGGCCAGCCTGTACTTGGCCGTCAAGCGCATCGGCCTCAACTACCAGTATTCGGTCGTCAAATCCATGGAGCGCAATTACCGGTACAACGAGGAGCAGGGAGAAGCCGAATCCGATCACCTACTGGCCATCACCAAGGTCGAGGCCCTGAACGAATTGCACGCCGCCATCGATACGCTGCCCGATCGGGCGAAACGGATCATCCTGGATACTTATATACACGGCAAGTCCAACCAGGAGGTGGCCGATGCCATGGGCATCAGCCTGCAGACCGTCAAGAACCAGAAGCTGCGCGCCCTCTCGTTGCTGCGCGGCCGCATCCGGCGGGAGACCTTCTTGATGCTCATCACATTTTTTTTCACGAACGTTTAGTACTTTTCCGGATCGGCTCTGTATTGGAGATAAAAGACGATCCGCATGGACTATAACAAGGAAACGGAAGCCACACGTTACGGCCGGTTGCTCGCCAAGGCGCTCTCGGGCACCCTCACGGGGGCTGAACAAGCCGATTTCGACGCGTGGTTGGCTAATGGCGATCACCGGGCCTTGTATGAATCGTTGCAAAACGACGGTACCCTGGCGGAAGAGCTGGCCCGATTCGGACGTTACGAGGCTGAGCAGGTCTATGCCCTATTTGAATCTAAACGAGCCGCCTCGACGGCGAAATCGCATACGCTGAAACGTTGGTTGCCCTATGCGGCAGCGGTCGCCTTCCTTGCGGTGGCCATTGGCGCGTGGCTGCTGCTAGGCGATAGTCGTCAGTCGTCAGTCGATCGCCTTGCCGCCGAAGAGATATTGCCCGGCGGCAGCCGCGCCACGCTCACCTTCGCCGACGGCCGGACGATAAACCTCGACGAAGCCCAAACAGGGATAATCGTTGGAACCGAGAACATCACCTATGATGACGGATCCGACGTTGGTCCAGCAGATAGCCCGCATGCAGGACTTACGACTTATGACTTACAACTTACCACGCCAAAGGGTGGCACCTACCAAATCACCCTTCCCGACGGTACCAAGGTGTGGCTCAATGCCGCCAGCACCCTGAAATACCCATCCCGGTTCTCTGGAGATTCGAGGGACGTGATTTTGGAGGGTGAAGCGTATTTCGATGTCCGGCCGCAGGTAAGGAATGTAGAGACGCATAATCATGCGTCTTTCAACGTCCTGACCGCAGGTCAGGTGGTACAGGTATTGGGCACCGAGTTCAACATTTCCGCTTACCCGGACGAAGACGAGACCAAAACCACGTTGGTTGAAGGAAGTGTGGCAATCACAAATCGTACATCCACGATCGTAAATCAATTACGGCCCGGCACCCAAAGCACCGTCCACGGAGCAACCACGGCCATCCAACAGGTTGACGTCGAATCCTACATCAGCTGGAGAAACGGCTACTTTTATTTCAAGAACACACCATTCAAGGACGTTATGCGCCAACTTGCACGTTGGTACGACGTCGAAGTTGTTTACATGGATGAGGTTCCGCAGGAAACCTTTTCCGGCAAGATGGATCGCGAGTTGACCTTGAACGCCGTCTTGAAGCTATTGGATGTTTCCGAGATCCGGGCACGGATTGAGGGCCCCGATAGGTTGATTGTATATTGAGGAAAACCGTTATAAATTTGTTTAACCAATTTAAAGACTTAATGATGATGCATGTGAAAACATAGCCGTTGCGCACCGATCCACAAAAGACAAAGGGAAGTGCCGTTAACACTCCCCTTCGTGTTCGGACGAAAAATAGTTTATAAACCGATATTCAGTAAACCAATTATTTCTTACTATCCAAACGTACAAACGTAATGATAAATTATGGATTTCCCCAACGGCGTGCGCTGTCACTCCTGGGAAAGAACAAGCAATTGTGGCGAATTATGAGGCTGACGTCTTTTTTCTTACTTGTAACCTGTTTGAGCATTAGCTTGGCTTCGGTTTCGCAGACCGTTACGCTGAAGGTACATCGGCATCCGTTGCCCGAGGTATTGGCTACCCTTGAACAGCAGACCGGGTTCCGGATCATGTACAACGACCGTTTTGTCAAACCCAGCATGCTGGTTTCGCTCGACGTGCAGGGGCGACCCGTGGAACAGGTATTGGAACAGCTGCTCGCCCCTGAACGGCTGACCTATCACGTCGAGGGGAAGACGATTGCCATCCGCCGAAAGGCGGCCGGGCGGTCAGCCGGCAAAGAGTCGATGGTATCGTTTCAACAAGAGAGAACCATAAGCGGGAGGGTCACGGATGAGCGAGGAAGCCCGTTAGAAGGCGTTAATGTAACCGTCAAGGGTACTTCTACTGTCGCTGCTACGAACAGCAATGGCGAATATAAAATTACGGTTTCTAAAGGTGCGGAGTACATGTTATTTACCATCGTTGGTTTTGAGTCGATGGAAAGGGTGATTGAAAATCATAACCTGCTGAATGTGAGTATGTCGGCATCGGTCAGCGATTTGGAGGAGGTGGTCGTCGTCGGATACGGCACACAACGTCGGCGTGACATGACCGGTGCGGTATCCCGTGTAGACCCCAAGCAGAACGAAACCAACCCAAACATAAATGCCGTACAAAACTTGCGCGGGACCGTAGCCGGTGTACGGGTCACGGACACCGGGCGACCGGGAGCAGATGGCACCATACGCATCAGGGGCAACACGTCCATCTCCGCCGAGCAAGCCCCCTTGATTATCCTTGATGGTATTATCTACACGGGCGGACTGTCTGATATAAACTCCAATGACATCGAATCCATGGATATCCTCAAAGACGCAAGTTCGGCGGCGATTTACGGTTCTAGAGCCTCAAACGGCGTAATCCTGATCACTACGAAGATGGGTAAAGGCTCCAAGCCCGCAATCAATTATAACGGATACTATGGCCAGTCGGACTACGCCAGAACACCCAAACTCATGGGACCCGAGCGGTACTTGCAGATGAAAGAAGACGTTGCGGCATACCTTGGTCGGCCGGCTGTCCTAAACCCCGTGGAAGAAGCCAATTTGGCCGCAGGAAGAACGATCGATCCATGGGAGGTTATTGCGCAGGATGCGCCGATGCATAACCATGAATTGAGTGTGTCTGGAGCGACAGACAAAGTGAGGTATTACGTGTCCGGTTCTTACTCGGATATAAGTGGACGAATTGCCGGTGACAATTTCGGAAGGATATCTTCCAGGATCAACCTGGATGTAGCGATAACCGATTGGTTGACTATCGGTACCAATACAGGCTTCACAAAAAAGGATTATTCAGGTGTACGGGCAAATCTGTCGGCCGCCAGTTACTTGAGTCCCTACTCCTCGATCTTTCATGAGGACGGAAGCCTGAAGTATTTGCCGATGGATGACGGGTTGGCGCCGAACCCGGTATTCGGTACGTTGAGAAACGACAACAAGACGATTTCCAATACCCTATTCAGTAACGTTTATGCAGAAGTAGCGCTCCCCCTGAAGGGACTGACGTATCGTTTGAACACAGGTAACAATCTCCGATTCAACGAGGAAGCGAGTTTCAGTCCGAGCTATAATCAAGATGGAATGGATTTGCAAGGCGAGGGACGCCAAGCCAACAGAAAGCACCACTACCTAACCGTGGAAAATATTCTGAAATATGCGCGGAATATCGCCGATAATCACGATGTCGGGATAACATTGCTCTACAGCATGGAACGGACGCTGAACGTTGGCAATTCCCTTTCCGCTAATAATGTCTTCAGTGACGTGCTCTCTTACCATGGCCTCGGAATCGGTGAGAATTTCAACATCACTACAACAGCTGAAAAATCAACGGCCAACTCCGTGATGGCAAGGCTCAATTACCGTTTTCTTGATCGGTACATGCTTGACTTGACGATCAGACGCGATGGTTACTCTGCTTTTGGCGTTGGCAGGAAGTATGGGAACTTTCCTTCTGCGGGAATTGGATGGCTGATGTCTGAAGAGCCTTTTATCCAGCAGATTTCATGGCTAGATGATTTGAAATTGCGCTTTTCGTACGGCAGGAACGGAAATAGGGGCGTAGACCCTTATGTGTCGCTGGCTAATATGATACATACCGGCAACCAGTATGTGTTTGGCGACAACGGCACCACCAGTATAGGAGTCGTACTTACGTCAATGGCCAATCCCAGCCTCGGGTGGGAAACCACCGAAATGATGAACCTAGGCGTTGATTTCGGGATAGCGAACAACAGGGTTTCCGGTGCCGTGGAGTTTTACGCCACCCAGACCGCTAACTTGCTGTTAGCTATGAGTATCCCCAACATTACCGGTTTCCCTTCCATCTTGACCAACATAGGTGCTACCCGAAATAAAGGGATTGAGGTCACGCTCAACTCAAGCAACATAGCCCATCGCGACTTTATGTGGACCACCAACCTTGTTTATACGGTAGATAGGCAGAAAATCAGTTCGTTGACCGGCAAGGATGCTGATGGCGATGGCATGGAAGACGACGATATTGCCAGCGGGTGGTTTATCGGGCATCCGCTGGGCACCAATTTCGATTACGTAATGGATGGGATATGGCAGGAAGGCGATGATTTCAGCGTGGATCCCAATGCGCAACCCGGATTTCTCAGATTCCGGGACGTAAACGGGGATGGCAGGATAGGTCCGGAAGATCGGCAGATCCTTCACTCCAACCAACCCAGATTCTTTGCCGGGCTCACGAACCGGTTCGCTTACAAGAACGTTGCCTTTTCGTTCGCGTTTAACGCCGTCGTTGGCGGACAAAGCCCGAATGCATTCTTGAACCACGGGACCAATTACTTCGATCGTACCAACTTGATGGACATTCCGTATTGGACGCCCGAACACCCGCGGGATGATCGGCCGAGCATTGGCTATCCGAATCCATTGGGCTATCGTTTTTATCAAAGCCGATCGTTCGTGAGGCTTCAGGACGTGAGCTTGTCGTACAGCCTACCGATATCGATACTTTCAAAGGTTAATGTCAATCGGTTAAATGTATACGTCAGCGGCAAGAACCTCCATACATGGACCGATTGGTTGGGGTGGGATCCCGAACATGGTTCGGGCGGGAGGGGAGCTTCCAACGGCCCGTTGTTGAAATCTTGGGTAGCTGGTCTAATGATAACGCTTTAACGTATCAATCGAAATGAAAACAACTACGTATACAAAAATCGGTATGGTGGTGCTCTTTGGTGGCATCATCGCCTTTTCGTCTTGCAAAAGCGATTTCTTGGATGAAGTACCGATGGATCGGTTCAGTCCCGAAAACCTGTTGACCAGCAAGGAAGGTTTCGAGGCGGTCATATTCGGGCTGCATAAATTGGCGCGGGATGAACGGGGACTGGATAGGCCTGACCAGATGGGGGCGGGTACGGATATTGGCCGAAGCGGCGTGGCGGACAGGAGGTTTTTCAACCACTACGGTGATTTGCTGCCCAATGACCAGATCGTCGTGCACTACTGGAACTGGGCGTACCAAAGTATGCTTCGCAATGCAAACTTGCTGATATCGCGTGCGGAGTATCCAGACGTTAAATGGACGGAAGCGGAAAAGAACGAAATCGTCGCGGAAGCCAGGTTTTTCCGGGCATTCACCTACAACGTATTGGTAAACCTCTTCGGGGGGGTACCGCTGGTAAGGGAAGAGGTGGTCGAACCTCGATTCGACTTTGTGCGATCGACACGTTTGGAGGTGCTCGAGTTTATCAAGGGAGATCTGGAATTTGCGGTTGATCATTTGCCTATCGTGGTCGACAATGTAGCAAGGGAGGGACGCATATATAGGGCAGCCGCATTGCATTTGTTGGCCGAGGTGTATATCAGCTTGGGCCTTGAAACGGATGACGCTTCGTATTTTGACCTATCGATCGGCGCAGCTTCGGATGTCATTGAAGGGCGGGCGGGCAATTACCGGTTGATGACGGATCGATTTGGCGATACCAACCGAGCGGGGGATGTCTTTTCCGACCTGTTCTGGACCGGTCAACAAAACCGTTCGTCGGGTAACCTCGAGACCATCTGGGTAGCGCAGTACGAACCATTCACGATAGGTGGTTTTGTCAGGCAAAACCACGACCTGCGCTGGTGGGGCCCACAGTTCGAGAACGTGCGTGCCCCAGACGGCAGCCGGATGCTGGTAGACGATTCTTTGGGCAGAAGCCAAGGGGGCAATCGACCGTTGAACCACTACTTCTACGACATTTGGAAGTACGACTGGAACGATATGCGAAACTCGCGGCATAACATCCGTAGGGAATGGTATTATAACAACCCCTCGTCTCCGTATTTCGGTAAGCCGGTCAAGATAGCGCATGTAAATGGAGAGGCGTTCATCGCCCGGGAAGACGGGTCGCCTACGTCATATCCCGTTGATACGGTGCGTTGGTTTTACCCGATGATCCGCAAGATCGAGGGAGAAATGCCGTATGGCGCGCAGGAGGGGCGAACAGCCAACGATCAGATCAGGATGCGCCTAGCCGAAACCTACCTTCTCCGCGCAGAAGCCTATTTGCACAAAGGGTTGATGGCAGAGGCAGCAATCGATGTAAACAAGGTACGGTCGCGGGCAAACGCCAAACCGGTGCAGGCGGAGCAAGTCGATATCGATTACATTCTTGATGAACGCCTTCGGGAGTTGATCGTCGAGGAACCGCGTAGGCGAACGCTGGTGCGCCTGGGATTGCTTTACGAACGGTCAACACGATACAATTACCTGGCCGCGGAAACCATGCAACCCTATCACGAACTATGGCCCATCCCGCAGTCTGCCATAGACGCTAATCGTGAGGCAGTCTTGGAACAGAATCCGGGATATCCCGGACGATAACAGAAAGGATGTTTTTGATGGATAGACGACAATTTTTAGGTATCACCGTACCCGCGACCGGCGCGATATTGCTCGCGCCAAGTTTGATGCATACCGTCATGGGAGAGATCAATCGACCATTTACGGGTGGCCTAGGGTTCGATACCTATGACGTATTGGTAAATGGTGGCGGTATACGGGGTTACTTTGCCGCACTTGCGGCAAAAAACGCAGGGAAGAAAGTGCTATTGGTCGAACGGCGAAGCGCACTGGGGTATGAGTTCGTGGCCAAAGGCAGGTTTTGGCTCGGAAATGAGGGTTTGCAGCAACTTCCGGAAGATTTGCTCGGATTGTTCATGCCGGAAGGCGAGGCCGGGGAAGTGCATTCATCCGGTGGGGTAGGCCCCGGCCACGCTGTTTTTGGGGATTACCTAACGTTTATGGCGGGCAGCCTCAAAAAAGGATTGTTGCGGAATCTCCTGGTCAAGGAAGTGGACGTGTTACTCATGACGGATGTGTGTGGCCTTTTCGCTGACAAAGGGAGCGTACAAGGTGCACTGTTGGCCAGTAAACATGGCCTTCATGCGGTAAGATGCCGTCAATTCCTGGATGTGTCGGACAACGTCCTGTTTAGCAGGGCTTTGCTTGGAGACGATCCGCGGCCTGAATCCGCTTCGTTTGTGTTGGAGGTATGGAAGACGACGGCCCCGGCCAACAAGCGCCTAACCGTTCCGCCGGGGCTCGGATTATTGGGTAATCAATTGCGTGTAATGCGTGGAAAACATGCCGATCATCAGGTTTTCATAGAGTTTTCGTTCGATGCCAAGGGGCTTACCCTGGAGACAGTGGAACATCGTGCCAGGTATCTCGCCGGGGAAATCGGCAAAGCGTTGCCCTCGCTTGATGCCATGTTTGCCGAAGCGCAGATTTATCAATTTGCCTGGGAAACGGGAGTGGTGCTTGCGGAAACGACCGTGCCCAATCCGATCTTGCAGGGACACACCGTTGGCGGCGACACGCATACGCCCCTTAGTTGCAACCAGCTAGTCCGCTGTAACGAAGAAGCAACGGCCCTGGTCGCCGGGGCTGTGGCAAACCCCTCGGCAGGCGGCGAAATGAATGAGCTGTGGCTGGCCGGCATGGCTGGAACATCGATTCCTTCAAGCGATTTCAGTTTGTCGGCAATCGATGAGCCGGGCTTTGCCATGCCGTTGCAAACCTTCCGATTCGGTAGCGAAGAACGGTTGAAAAGCCAGGCCATATGCCAGGTTTTTGTCGCGGGGGGAGGTACGGCGGGATCCCCAGCGGCAATCGGCGCGGCCGAACGGGGAGCAAGCACGATTGTCACAGATTTCTTCCATGATTTGGGCGGCACCAAAACCATGTGTGGGGTGATGGGGTATTATCATGGCTACCGTGACCAGGTGTATTTCCAGAAGCAAGAGCAAGACGCCAACCGGTTGGCCATTGAAATGCACATGAGCAAGCGGTTGGGGCGCGTGCTGTATCTCCTCCATCAGCTCATGCAATCCAACGGGCGTTTTTTCGGTGGGGCCATACTCTGCGGTGCCGTCAATCGAGGCAACCGCGTGCTTGGCGGGCTCATCTGTCGATACGGCAAGCTGGAGAAGGTGTTAGCAGACGTTTCCATCGATGCGACGGGCGACGGAGACCTAGCCGCGTTTGCTGGGAGCGCATTTCACCACGGCGACGAGCGAACGGGCAAAACCCAGAATTACAGCCAATGGGATGTCCGGGGCGCGGGCCGAATACCTTCGCATACCAATCGGGACTACGACATCATCGATAATACGCGAATCTCCGAAGTTCAACGCGCGCTTTATATCGCCCATTACGAGGCCCATTTCTACGATTTTTATCCAATGATGGCCGTCAGGGAATCCAGGAGGCCCCAGGGCGTATACGAGCTGAATGTAATCGATGCGGTCGAAAGAACGCATTTCAAGGATGTCCTTTGCCTCGCAAGCAGCGATTTCGACCCGCATTACGTGGGGCTTTCCGATTATACCCGCTGTGGCTTCCTGTTGCCCCATTCGAATGACATTGTGGTTGAAATCCCTTATCGTAGTATTGTCCCAAAGACGCTTGATGGCTTGTTGCTCTCTGGTCGCGGATTCAGCCAAACGCAGGAAGCGTACCAGTTCACGAGGATGACGGCGGATCTGATTGTATTGGGATACCTCACAGGGCAGATCGCCGCCACATTGTCAATCGACGGAACGAATGCCAGGGATTTCGATGTGTCCGGGCTTCAGCAAGAATGGGCTGAATTGGGGTATTTCGAACCCGGATACTTGTCGAAACCGGAAGGTAGCAACTTAAGTGACCCCGGAGAGGCAACGCGACGCGTTGCCGAGCTGGCGAACGGGAAGCGTGAATACCTTTACGCATGCATCATGTTACCAAAAGCAGCGGCGTTGCCGTTGCTCAAGGAAGCGTTAGCGAATGCCACGGATCCGTCCGCTAGATTAACCATTGCGCAGGCATTGGCATGGTTTGGTGACACAGTAGGAAACGATGTTGTCTTGCGAGACCTGCAAAAGCTTTTTGAAGAAGAGCGAAAGGCCGGGTATCCGGCCGACTTCGTCGACAACTACGATTCGATTCGGGGACGAAAGCACAACGTCTTGGAAGGGTTGTATTGGCGGATAAACCAACACATCGCGCTATTGGCAAGATCCCGCTATGGCGCAGCCAAGCCGGTTATCCGGGCAATCTTGGAGCACACGACTTCCGGTGGACCGATGATGAAGCGGGAAGATAATTATTACGAAGGACGGATAGACCTGAAACTGGTGCCTTTTTTCAACAGGATACTGAATTTGGTCTATTTTATCGAACGGGTTCCCGATACGGACTACGTGCAAGGACTAACCGCACTGCTGAGCGATCCCCACATCGGCGGGTATCGTACAATGGCATACGAGGAAGTGCGCTGGCGGGTCTATGGCGGAGACTTGGAATTATTCTTAGCCGCGGCGCTGGCGAGGTCAGGTGGCAAAATCGGCTATGAATTGCTTGTTGATTATCTGGCAGATACACATTATTCCTTTAAGAGATTTGCACTGGCTGAACTACAGCGAGTCAGCAATGATAAGTTAGGTTATGTGCCTGATGCCTGGGCGCGGAAAATCGCATCTTATCGATATCCCCGCCAAACGGTGGCTTTAGGGAACTAAGAAAAACGGATGGTATGTTTGCGGTAGTCAAATTCATATTGGTGGCAGCCTGGTGTCAGCAAACGACCGTGTATTACAGCAGTCCGGCCTTGGCAGGGAAAGCGTTGAAACCCGACAGCGGCTACGGAATGCACCACATCCAAGACGACAACGGGGAGCTTGCTCCGGTTTTTTTGGTGGAGGGGGCGGATGGTTACTCGTACTGGTATCGGCGGGTTTTTACGGAAGTCTGCCTTACGGGCGAATGCAGGCCGATAGACATCGGCATTTTCTGGCGATTCACCGGAAAATACCTGGGCGTTGAAGTCTACCGAGAACCGCTGACCAAGACGGACCATACGAATTTCTCGGTTGCGGACTACGCATGTTTGGAAAGCATACTCCAGGATGAATGGTCGAAGTTACGTGAGTATACGATGGCGGAATTGGTGGAACCGGCCGACGCTGAAGCGCGCGGGGTGGACGGGGTAACGGGAGCGACAAGGCAATCGGTTAGTGCCGCCGCAGTCGACAATGCAGTTTACACAACCCACACGATGTGGCACCTGGTCCACGTGGGGGAGGGCGAGCAGTTGGCCATAACGGCTTTGACGATGCTAGCCGAAAACCCGGCGCTTCGTAAGCGTTTGCTGGCCGGAAACGCCGAACATCGAGATTTCGTATTGGCAGGGATACTCAACGGTTACCTTTCGCCGGATTCGGTAATCGAATCGGCCGTTTTCAAAGGAATAGCAGCCAACCACAGGCCGTTTCGTGATTTCTCGTTGAAGGTGTTGGGTAAGCTGGACGTATCGACCGACAGGGTGCAAAACGCGCTTGCCGAAACATACCCCACATGGACTACCAGCGAGCGGATGCGGGTATTGGCTATTCTTGAAGGAGTCGATAGCCTTTCGTCAACCCTACGCAAGCGATTGGTTGCTGAATTCAAAGTGGATACCACACCTTGGTTACTGTTGAGAATCGCACACGTTCTCAAAAACGCAGGCGCGGAATTGACGGCCGATGAACGAAGATTTTTGCGAGATTTCAAGACGGATCATGCCGCTTTGCAGGAAATGCTCGAAACGATATTTTAATTACACACCTTAAATTACTTAACAAATGAAACCAATTAATTATCTCCTGGTCGTTACGCTATTATATGCAATATGCGCGGCGAGTTGCAGTAAATTTGAAAATTACAATACGTTGGATGATGACGACGATGCACCGTTAGATACGTCCGTTGTACACACTTACCCGGCCCCTTCAGGCATTGAACTGTCCGATCAATACACGGTCGAAGTAAATGGGAATCCGGTCGATCTATATATCGGAAGTGTAGGGGAACACAAAAATAATCCAGAATTCTATGGCGGGGACTATGCGTTTGGGAATTTCGATTTCTCAGGATCGGTGACTGTAAGCATAACGACTGCTAAGACGTTGGCTAATCTAAAAATACAGCCATTGTCGTTGGGAATAACACCCGTCGTTTCAGGTAATACGATAACGTTTACATTGGAGAAGCCCGCTAAGATCTCAATCGAACCGGATGGAAAAAACGAACCGCTGTTATTATTCGCCAACGCGCTTGAAGTCGACCCGCCACAGCCGGGCGATCCGAATGTGGTTTATTTTGGGCCAGGAATACACAATCCGCCGGGAAATGTACTCAATATCAATTCGAATCAGACCCTGTATCTTGCGGGAGGGGCCGTTTTGAGGGCAGGAATAACCATTCAAGGGAGCAACATCCGAGTCGCCGGTAGGGGGTTGCTCGATTGCAACCCTTGGGGCCATACCGCAGGGCCCAGTGGCCGCTACCCCTTATTCGTCAAGTCTTCTGCGGATGTGGAAATCGAAGGAATCACAATTTGGGGGGCCTGGGGATGGAGTATACCGATTGGCATGTCAGAGTCGGTAACCGTTTCAAATGTGAAAATCTGCGGTGCCCGAGTTTGGAACGACGATGGAATCGATATCTGTAGCTCCTCCGACGTGACCATATCCGATTGCTTTATCCGCAGTGATGATGACTGCATTGCCATCAAAGGATTTACGTGGGGAGGGGCAAATCGAGATGTCAGCGATATTACGATCAAGGACTGCACGTTGTGGTGCGATCGCGCAAGAGCCATTTTAATCGGACATGAAAGCCGCGCGGCATTCATGGAAAATATAACCCTAGAAAATATAGACATCATTCACTATGGGTTTAGTCCTATCGTGGTAGAACCCATTAATGAGATGACCATCAGGAATGTCGAGTTCGATGATATCCGGCTAAATGGAGAAGGGCAAACCAACGAATTTATTCGCGTCAGGACCACGGCCAATATCTACGCCAATAATACGGTAAACGGCCATGTAAATTCCATCAGCTTCAATGCCGTAAACCTGACTAATAACGGCGGAGCCAAAATAACTGTCCACGGTTCCGCCGGTCATGTCATTGACGACGTTGTTTTCAATGACGTCATGCGGAATGGCACCTTTTTAAACATATCCTCATCGGGAGTTTCCGTTAATGGTTACGTAACCAATATCTCATTCACCCCTTGATTGTTTAAACAACACAGATTATGCGAACAATCACGATATCGATACTAGTTGCCCTGCAAATCGGATCATTTTTAAATGCCCAGGAACGATCAATGCTCGGTTGGGCGAAAGAAGCCGCTGAAAAAAAGGAAGATCGACTGGCTTGGTGGAAGGAAAGCCGATTCGGGATGTTCATCCACTGGGGTTTGTATGCTGTTCCCGCTCGCCATGAGTGGGTACAGCATCGGGAAGAGATTCCGCATGACGTATATCGCAGTCGATATTTCGATCGGTTTAATCCAGACCTGTACGATCCTGTCCGGTGGGCTGCACAGGCTAAGGCCGCGGGCATGAAGTACGTAGTGTTGACTGCTCGCCACCATGAGGGATTCAGTTTATGGGATACGCAATACAGTGAATTCAAGTCGACCAACACCCCGGTCGCATCGGATTTGATCAAGCCTTTCATTGAGGCCTGTCGCTCGGAAGGATTGCGTGTCGGATTCTATTTTTCATTGATTGACTGGCATCACCCCGATTTCGTGGTCGATCGGATCCACCCGTTACGTGGTAATCCGGATGCTCGATCGGCGAATGCGAAACGGGACATGAACAGGTTCCGGGCTTTCCTGAAGAACCAGTTAACCGAGTTACTGACCAATTATGGCCGGATAGACCTGCTGTTTTTTGACTATTCTTATCCTGGACCGGACGGCAAAGGCCATTCGGACTGGGACAGTGAAGGGCTGCTTCGATTAGCACGGAGTTTGCAGCCCGACATCGTCGTGAATGACCGACTCGATTTGAACCATACCCCATGGGGGTGGGACTATGTTACGCCGGAACAATTCATGCCTAACGCCTGGCCAGAACGAAATGGCGTTCAAGTGGCTTGGGAAACCTGTCAAACCTTCTCTGGCTCATGGGGATATCACCGTGACGAGGATTCGTGGAAGAGTTCGAACCAATTGATATCGATGTTGATCGAGGTTGTCAGTAAAGGCGGTAATCTGTTGCTTAATGTGGGGCCTACGGCGCGCGGTAATTTTGATAGCCGGGCAACCAATCGGCTTAACGATATTGGCGATTGGATGCAGTACCACGGCCGGTCAATCTATGGGTGTACGGCAGCTCCTGCAGCATTTCAAGAAGTCGATAATGCATTGTTGACTTACAATCCAACAACGAACCGTCTTTATGTGCATCTGTTGCACTGGCCCTACAAAACGCTTTATTTACGTGGCTTCAAAGGAAAAGTCAAGTACGCGCAATTCCTGCACGATGCGTCGGAAATCCGTTACAGTGTCCGTACATCGGCGGGAGTACATGATTACATGACTGTAACGGCGGGACAAGATGATTTGATTGTCGATCTTCCGGTGAACAAGCCCGCTGTCGAGATTCCGGTCATCGAATTGATACTTGGGGATGACGGGGGGCTGTAGCGCTCACCCTGGTCTTCGCGGCTTTACTGATATAGGCCATCAACAAATATATAAATTTTGTCATTGTAGGAGTGACATATTTTTAAAACAACCGCTATGCATCCATCGTCTGCCCCCAGTCGAAACGAACTAAACTGCCCATGGTTTTTTGTTGTTATTTTCAGAAAAATTTTACCGTGTGTGCATTTCTAGCTACCTTTACGGTTAAAGGCGACGGATAACCATGAAGATGCTTCGCAACCGGACAGATTCCGAACTGGTCAGCTTACTGAAAGCGGGCGATCACGGTGCATTCACCGAGATCTTCAACCGCTATTGGGAGCCGCTCATCAATGCCGCGAACCGCAGGTTGCATTCGCGCGTTGAAGCCGAGGAAGCCATCCAGGAACTGTTTATCTCCCTATACCTGCGGCATGCCGAGTTGGAGATCAAAACCACGCTTCAGGGTTACCTCATGCAGGCACTCAAATACAAGGTTATCGATGCCTTCCGCCGGCAGCAGTTGGCGGTGGTGGAAGGGGCCGAAGGTGCCGCCGAGGCACGCGTGGATCCCTCGGCCATGCCCGATGAACAGCTTGAGGTCAAGGAGCTGAAAGAACGCATCCGCCGCGTGGCCGAACAGTTGCCGCTCCGTTGCCGGGAGGTCTTTTTGCTCAGCCGGTTTGAACAGCTATCCATTGAGGAAATTGCCCAGCGGATGGACATATCCACCAGTACCGTCAAGAAACACCTTAATAAAGCCCTGCACATCCTGCATGGCGAGCTGGAGCGCGGCCAGTTGGGTTTGGTGGTTATCGGGCTGCTTTGCTCGAAAATTTTGTAGCTCATAATCAGTTTTTTACGGAATATTTCTGAAAAAACAGGCGCCTGGACTAGAACCAGCGACCCGTTTTTCCGAATGTCAGTATATATGGACAGTCGCAATACGGAATACCATCAGTACATCGCCGGCCTTATCGGCAAGTATCAGCGGGGCGAGGCTACGGAAGCCGAGCTGCGCGAGATCGAGCTGTGGTACGAATCTGCGGATGCGATGGTACGGAATGACCTTACGGATGGGATGTCCCGTGGGGAGAAAGCCAAGCTGCGCGGCAAACTGCTGCATGGCATCGCCGAGGGGCTCCAGTCCGAACGAGGCATCGTATTGCAGCAACCCCGGCGTCCAGCATTCCGCTGGTTGCCTTACGCAGCGGCAGTCGCTATCCTTCTTTCAGTCGGTTGGCTGCTGCTAGTCGACAGTCGACAGTCGTCAGTCGATAGCCTCGCCGACGCCGATGTCGCGCCCGGCGGCAACCGCGCCACACTCACCCTCGCCGACGGCCGCGTAATAAACCTCGACGAAGCCCAAACAGGAATCATCGTCGGAGCCGAGGATATTACTTACCAAGACGGGGTTTCGTTAGGGCTTTCCCCCGCTGGAGGGGCGCGCGATGGGCAAAGCGATGGGAGGGGGAGGTTAGTCGACATCGAAGAACTCACGCTCACCACCCCCAAGGGCGGCACCTACCAAATCACGCTGCCTGACGGCAGCCGCGTCTGGCTCAATTCAGCATCCACGTTGCGATACCCAAGTCGCTTCAGCGGCAAGGAGCGCATTGTTGAACTTTCGGGCGAAGCCTTTTTCGAGATTCAGGAAATCCAAGGCGCGCGCGTGTCGCGCGTGCCCTTCAAAGTCCTGACCTCCGGCCAAACCGTCGAAGTACTCGGAACGGAGTTCAACATCTCCGCCTACGCGGATGAAAAAGAAACCAAAACCACCCTGGTAACCGGAAAGGTACGCGTTGGCGTATCCCCCGCTGGAGAGCCTGTCCCGATTCGTCGGGAGGGGCGCGATGGGGTGCATGATGGGAGGGGGAGGTATCTGGAGCTAAAGCCCGGCCAACAAGCCACTACCCGCGCCCGCCTGCCGGGGCAGGGGGCGGCCACCACCATCAACAGCGTAGACGTAAACAACTATACCTCTTGGAAAGACGGCCTCTTCGACTTCACCGGCATGACCCTCCCCGAGGTGATGCGGCAGCTGGAACGCTGGTATGACATCGAGGTGGTGTGGGAGGGCCACGTACCGGATACCCGATACCTGGGGCAGATCTACCGCGACAACAACCTGTCGCAGGTACTGAAGATCCTGGAAAGCGCCCAGGTGCGCTTCACCATACAGGAGGGGCGCAAATTGATCATCCACTAAAACGAGCTGACATGACCGAACCATAGACAACGAAAAAAACAGGAAAGGATTCGGCCCCTTTCCTGTCTAACGGCCTGGATAACACCGTTTATCCCATTTGCGAAACAGAATACAATGTTTGATTATCCAAACCAACCAAAGTTAATGAAAAAATGTTTTACCAAAGCATGGTTCATCATGCGTATCACCGCATTTCTGCTGTTATTGGGTACCCTGCACCTCAGCGCCACCGGCCTCTCGCAGACCGTGACGCTCACGGTCAAGGAACGCCCGTTGTTCGAGGTACTCCAAAGCATACGGCAGCAGACCGGCTACGTGGCCTTCAGCAACGAAACCCTGTTCGAAAAAGCCCGGCCGGTCACGCTGCGCGTGCAGGGCGCGAGCCTGGAAGAGACCCTCGCGCTGCTTTTCCGCGACCAGCCGCTCACCTACGAGCTGGCGAATAAGACGATCGTGATCAAGGAGGCCCCGCGGGCCGTGACCGGTAGCGACGCGATGCATCGCGTCTCCGAAAACGGGTCGCTGCTCATCCTCGCCCTCCCCACCGTCTCCGGAAAAATCGTTGATTCGCTCGGGAATCCGCTATCCGGCGCATCCATCCGGGCACTGAATGCCGAAGGTAAACGCACTACCTTACAGACGCTCACCGACAGCCACGGTGAGTTCACGCTGCGCAATGTGCCGGATGATGCGTCGTTGGAGATTTCGTACATCGGCTATGTCTCGCGCACAGTACGGGCGGCGGCCAATGTGGGCAATGTCGTGTTAAAGGCCGTGCCGAGCGAATTGGCGGAAGTGGCCGTGCAGGGGTATACCGGCTATCAGGTCATCGACAAAAACCACCCCGGCAGTTTCGATGTAGTGGGTAGTGAGCTTTTTAATAGACGCGTAAGTAGTGACATTTTAAGCCGTATAGAGAATCTGACACCCGGAGTTCTATTTGATAAAACAGCTAGTGCAGCCGATGGCTTGCTAATCCGTGGCAGAAATAGTATCTTTTCTAATGTCGCTCCGCTGATTGTGATTGACAATTTTCCATATGATGGAAACCTGGATAATATCAACCCCAACGATGTTGCCTCGGTTACAATCTTAAAGGATGCTGCGGCCGCCGCCCAATGGGGCGCCCGGGCTGGTAATGGCGTGATTGTCATCACAACCAAAAGAGGCCTTACTACAACACCAAGTGTCAGCATCAATACAAACCTTACCCATCAGGCGAAACCTGATTTATGGAGTCTGCCTATCATAAGCAGTGCCGACGCTATCGAATTGGAAAAATGGTTGTTTGGCAACGGGTATTACAATGCAGCGATCAACAATCAATTCACGAAGCCGCACATCACTCCGGTTCAGGAAATATTGGTAAAGCAGCGAAATGGGATATTAAGCGAGTCCCAAGCGAATGATTTAATAGAGCAACTTAAAGAAAAAGATGTTCGGGATGACCTGTCAAGATACTTTTATCAGAACACGCTGGCCCAGCAGCATGCTTTGAACGTAAGCGGGAACACGCCTTCTATTACTTATTATTTATCAGCAGGATGGGATAAGAGACCATCTAATCTGGTGGGAAATGGAGGAAATAATCGGATTAGTTTACGGACGCAAAATACATTCAAAGTAACATCTGCTTTTTCAATAAACGCCGGATTGAATTATACACAATATAATAATACATCTGGCAATAATCCTGGAATTAGCATCAATACAGGGAGTAAAGGGTTGTATCCATATGCAGATTTGGTAGACAAGGATGGTAATGCTTTAGTTTTAGAACGTGATTTTAGGAACACTTATACTGATACTGCTGGGGTAGGAAAAATTTTAGATTGGAAATATCGTCCGTATGCAGAATTAGATGCAACTGAATCCCGGGCAAGTAGACGTGATCTCATCATGAATACGGGGTTAACCTATCAACTTGGTGATCTGAATATAGAAGGCCTTTATCAGTTTCATAATACACTAGGTGTATCAGGTAATTTGCAAAAAGTTGAGAATTATAGTACTCGTAATTTGATTAACCGGTTCTATCAGCCAAATGCAGCAAATCAGTTTCCGGTACCGATAGGTGGAATCTATGACTATGGAACTTCCGAAATTATTTCACATCAGGGAAGGTTGCAGCTCAGTTACAAGAAAGATTGGGCAAACGTTCATAAGTTAACAGCCTTTGCCGGATGGGAGATCAAAGACTTAACCACCAAGGGGAATACAAACAGATTGTATGGCTATGATAGAAAGGGCAGTGTGGTCAACGGTAACATGGATTACGTGACGCAATTTAGTTTGTACCCAAGATTGTATACCACTTCGAGAGTATTTGAGCGCATTCCCAACGGCGGGCCAAGAATTTATGAGCAATTGGACAGGTTCTGGTCCTATTACGGAAACGCTTCATATCAGTTTAAAAATAAATACAGTGCTTCCGGAAGTGTTCGCTACGATGCAGCTAACCTATTTGGTGTAAAAACCAATCAGCAAGGAGTTCCTTTGTGGTCTATCGGATTGGGTTGGACGGTTAATAACGAGGAATTTTACAATCTTAGCTGGTTACCTCAGCTCAAGATAAGGTCTTCTTACGGATATAATGGCAACTTTTCGCGGCTAACAACTGCATTTACAACCGCGAATTACTTTACAAATCACTTAGGGCTTAAGCAAGGCGAGATTCTCAATCCTCCTAACGAAAATTTGCGATGGGAGCAGGTTCGAATGGCGAATTTCGGACTGGATTTTGGTTTCAAAAATGATCGTGTGACCGGATCACTTGAATTTTATTACAAATCGATCAAAGACTTAATGGGCCAGGGACCAATTGATCCCACTACAGGTTTGAGCGACGGAGGTCAACCTGCATTCTATTATGGAAATTTAGCTCACATGGATGGAAGAGGAGTAGATTTAATAGTAAATACATTAAATATTCGTGGAGCATTTAATTGGAGGACAAATTTTTTATTTAGCTATGCACAGACCCATGTAGTTAAATACCTAATGCCCCGTCCAACGTCCGCCTCCACTTACGCTAATGGAGGTTCCTTTCCGTTGGAGGGAAAGCCATTGAATACAATACACAGCTACCGTTGGGGTGGGCTAGATCCTGAAACTGGGGATCCTCAAGGTTATCTGAATGGTGTATTGAGCAAAGATTATAATTCTATTCAAAACCAAACGTCTTTCGAAGAATTAATCTATCATGGTCCGATGGCTCCCCCTTATTTTGGCTCTTTAAGAAACACGTTGCAATGGCGAGATGTCTCTCTATCTTTTTTGTTAAGCTATAAATCAGGATACTATTTCAGGCGTAGATCGTTAAGTTATTCCAATTTGTTTGCTACCTGGACTGGTCATGAAGAATATGCTAGAAGATGGCAAAATCCCGGCGATGAATTGGCCACTGATGTTCCGTCATTGGTATACATAAACCATCCTGATTTCTCAGCAAGACAGGCTTTTTATACTACTTCGTCTTCCGCAAATGTGGAACGAGGCGACCATATTCGTTTAGAAGATATTAATTTATCCTATTCGATTAATAAGAGGCAATGGAAAAGCTTGCCTTTTGAAGCTTTAAGTATATACAGTTATTTAAGTAACCTACAACTTTTACTTTGGCAAGCCGGTAAGGTTGACCCTAACTTAAACGGTAATCTTCGGCTTTCTAAATCGCTGTCATTTGGCGCTAGCGTTACTTTTTGATTAATGTTTAAATACTAAAACTCGAAGTATGAAAAATTCTAAAAAAATAGTTGTCTACTTGGGAATCCTAAGTATGGGATTGATATTTTCATGCAAAAAGACTTATTTATCTGCCAAACCTGACCAGGCGTTGATTATCCCAGAAAGCTTGGAAGAACTGCAATCTCTTATGGATGCTTCTAACATGATGAATGGACTAGGATATGGTATAGTATCAGCGTTTGCAGAAATCGCATCAGATAATTATTATATAGATCCAGCACTCTTAACCGAGGATAATTTGGGAAATGATGTTAATGCGATTAAGAGTTTATACACCTGAACAGATGAATATTCCTCAGATCAATATAAGTTCTATGAATGGGATATAGCCTATAAGCCGGTATTTTACGCTAACGTTACACTGGACGGACTTGAGAAAATTATGCCGATAGCTAACGAATTAGAAATGTATAACAATGTTAAAGGTAGTGCTTTATTTTTTCGTTCGCAGATGTTTTATCACCTTGTTCAAGTATTTGCGCCACCTTACGACGCCAATACAGCTATGCAGGATCCCGGAATCGCGTTGAAATTGAGGGGAGATATTAATGAACGTGTTACAAGGGCGAGCGTACAGGAAACTTATGATAAAATCCTCTCAGACTTAAAGGAGGCGTCAGCTATGCTACCGAGTTCAGCTTCTGTGAAAACTCGGCCGACTAAGCCTGCGGCTTTTGCGCTGTTGGCTAGGACTTATTTAACCATGCATCGGTATGAGGATGCCTACCGTTATGCTGACTCCTGCCTGAAGTTGTTTAATACCCTAATGGATTTTAACGATTCGGGCCAGGTGGATTTGATTAGTTCACCTGGTATCCGGAATGAGTATAATTCAGAAATGATTTTGTTTACGAAGATGATCAATAACCCTACCGAGTTCTTTATGAATAATCAACATGTACTTCGGGTAGACAGCAATTTATACAGTTCCTATCATGCCGACGATTTACGGCGTTTGGTCTTTTTCATGGATGCATGGGACAGCGGAAAGGTATTTAAAGGAAGTTATGACCGCGGGTACAGGACGTTATTTGCCGGGATAGCAGCGGATGAGATATTTCTTATACGTGCGGAATGCTCGGCCCGCCTTGGAAACATTTCCGGAGCCATGGCTGATCTGAATGCATTGATGTTCAAACGCTGGAAAACAGGTTCATTTGTGCCCTTTTCTGCAAGTACGGCAAATGAAGCATTAAACCTGGTACTTACCGAGCGTCGCAAAGAACTAGTTTTTCGTAGTCTTCGATGGACAGATCTCAGGAGATTGAATAAGGAGGGTGCAAATATCACGTTAACGCGGGTACTAAATGGCCAAACCTATACTCTTCCTCCTAATGATAAGCGGTATACCTTTTTGATACCCCACGATGTAATGAGTTTCAATCCTAGTTGGCAACAAAATCCCAGGTAGTAATACTCTTATGAAAAAGATGATGTTGCCGGCATTGGTTCCTTTCGCTTTTATCACTTTACTATTTGCTAATGAAGGAGGGGAGCGTGGTTTCCAAATAACGGTCACGATTAAAGGATTGAAAGATGGATGTAGTGTGAGCCTAATCCAGGCCCGGACAAGAGACACGCTGGCAAGCGGTATCATCCGGCAGGCGGTGGTGGTCTTAAGAGGAGCTATGCCCAAGGGAACGGAATATTGTTTTTTGGTGTTGGATAGCAGCCTGAAACTGAAGCCCAGCCAAACGTTTTTGCCTGTAAATGCTAAGCAGAAATTGAATGCAGATCTGGCAGAATGGCCTAAAATTGAATTGGTCGGATCGTCGGCCCACCGGGACTATTTGGATTTGGTTGCGCTCTGGGATACCTGGAAAGCTAGAATGGACAATGATACAACTGTTGGAAACTTGCGAAGATCGGCTTTTAAAGATTTTGTACTGCAACGTTCTGGTTCTTTGTATATCGCAGACTTCGTGGCAAGAGCTGATGATGTCTTTAGTTTTAAAGACCGTCAGGAAATATTTCAATCATTATCACCGGTTGCAAAATATAGTTATTTTGGAGGAAAACTAACTCTTGCCCTGCAAACGGAACAACGCAGGTTACAGGTGACAAAGGAATCAAAACTTCAGGATTTCTCCTATGTAGACAAAAGCGGCACAAGTCATTCGATTTATCATGTAATCTCCAAAAATAAGCTGACACTGATTGATTTTTGGGCCAGCTGGTGCAAGCCCTGCCGGGAACAATTTCCAAAGCTTAAACAATTGTACGCTCTCTATCACAACCGGGGCCTGGAAATCATTGGTGTCGCACTGAATGACGAAGAAGGTGATTGGAAGGCAGCAGTGCAAAAGGATGAACTACCATGGCTAAATGGAAGAGATAAAGACGACACGGCCTATCATCTTTTTGATTTACAGCAAATCCCTGCCTATGTGCTGGTAGATCAGGAGGGAAGATTGCTTGCTTTCAATTGTAAAGGGTCTTCTATCCCCAGCTTTGGTCCTGCTTCAGAGATGGGACTAGAGGAAGCGATAAAGGAAATACTTTTAACAAAAATGAACACATACAATTAAATCAAATTTTATGAAAAGATTATTTAGAATACTGATTTTTTCAGTATTAAGCATTTACTCATGCAATATTTTTGCATCGGAAAAGAAATTCAGCCAAATGTTGCTAGCTGGAGGAGATGACATTAGGCCTCTAAAAATAGGAGATAAAGTCCCGGACATTGTGTTTAAGCAAATGATAGGTTATCCTAAGAGCACAGCAAAACTTTCTGACTTCAAAGGTAAACTATTAATACTAGATTTCTGGAGCGTATACTGTACGGTTTGCATCGCTGAATTTCCCAAGATGACGCGTTTGCAAAAGCAGTTTGATGATAAGATTCAGATTCTACCGGTTGGCTTTGAGGATGACAAGCCCAGAAGTAATATTGCTGAATTTCTAAAAAGGCGAAAGGGTACACCTGCAGAACTAAAATTGCCGACGGCAGTGCAAAGTAAGGATGATAAAGTTTTGCAACAACTTTTTCCTTTTACTGGCCTTCCGCACGAAATATGGATAAATAGTGAAGGGATATTGGTGGGTATAACCAATCATTTTGCAGTTGCTCCCGCGAACATTAATCTTGTCTTAGCAGGTAAAGATTTGAGTCATATCAAGTCAATTGAGAATATGAACAATATGAAACTTTTAATGCCAGATGATGAATTTCTAATCAATCGTCGTGATCAATCTGTATTTGGGTCGGCATTTGCCGGTTACTTCGATAGGATACATAACGGTTGGAATTTTGGCGAGCAGGCAGATTCTTCATACTGGAGATTCTTTGATACACGTCTTACGCCTTATCAGTATTACGCGAAACTATACGAGAAGCGTTTCAAAAGCTTAGGGAGAAACTTATATCCTGAGTCGATCATTGTGGAAGAGACTCCTGGGACTAAATTTTTTGCCAGGGACAAACGCGAATATATGGGTGATGATGGTTTCCTTGACAATTATGAATTTGAAAAGTTTATGAATGAGAACACTTTTTCTTATGAATTGATATTGCCGAAATCATATAGCCTTGATGATGTCTATGAATATATGATCAATGATTTTGACAAGTTTTTCAAGGTTGAGAGCAGAGTTGAAAAACGTCCGATAAAAGTATTGGCATTGGTTAAGACGAATAGTGAAGAGCTATACAAATCCAAGTCTGGAATAAAGTATATGTCAGGAGCTAGTAAATTTATTGGAAAAGGTGGCGAGGATGGTGCGAAGTGGGAAATGAGGGGGTCTGATCTGGCAGATATAATCAACTTTTTAAATAAGCGAAATCTTCCTTTAACGGTAGTTGACAAAACAGGCATTTCCAATAAAGTCGATCTTAACGTTAGCATGAATGATAGTAACAGGCCATGGCCCTTAGCGGAAGCGCGAGAACAGTTGAAGACCTATGGCTTGGATTTGGTTGAAACCGTTCATAATATGGAGGTACTGGTATTGTATAACAAGCGTAATGTTGAACCACAGGACAGCAAATAGAATTGCATAATTATGTAAGCTATAATGTGTAGACAATCAAGTCATTAAGTAGTCTAACATTTTAGTATGGTGATTGGAAACAGGCGCACTGGTATACAAAATCCCCGTAGATTGCAGGCTCGGCATGCCCGGCCTGCGGCAACGGGTTGCAACGGAGGCGCGTGGCCCGAACGCATCATCCGGATTTTGAAACGGGAATACGACTGAATTAGATACGAAAATGAAAAACGTCCTGCTATTACTCGCCGATGGCTTCGATGCCCGGGAAGCGAACGCATTCATCAACGTGATTTGCTGGGCCTACCTGGAAATGGAGCCGTCCACCCGGCTGTCCACCTGCGGGCTGGCCAGGCAGGCGCGGGACAGCTCGGGCCTCTGGCGATCCGTCGACCATATGCTCGGTGATGTCGATTACGATCGTTTCGATGCCCTGGCGATACCGGGCGGATCCGGGGAATACGGGTTTTGCGGAGACGGATGCGCCGAACGGTTCGTTGAGGTAATCCGGGCATTCCATAGGCAGGGCAAACCGATCGCCTCGGTGCGTAGCGGGGCGCTGCCCATCGCCTTCCGCGAAGGCATCATCACCTCGGGGAACGCCTCGGGGGCACTGGACGTGGCGTTCCTGCTGCTGGAAAGGCTGACCTCGCGGGCGCATGCCGACGACGTAAGGCAGTCGATGGGATTGGACGATTGAAGACAAGATAACATAACAGACGACCCGCTCTACGCCTACATCGGCGAGCGGTACCTTACCCGGTACAAAACCCCGGTGGGCGGTCGGCTGTGTTTTGAAACAGATACACAAACAGACATCAAAAACTGGGAGTTCTCCCACTTGACCGGCGGTTTCGGTATCCCGACCTTTACTTCAACAGAAAAACAACGATTTATGAAAAAGAAATCATTCGTAAAAAAAACGATGCTCGCCCTCACGGCGGGTATCCTGGTGGTCGCCTGTACGGGCGAAGGGAACAGGCCGACGGTGTACACGGGATCAGGCAAAGGCGCGCGGGGCTCACTGCCTGGAATCGCCGTGCCCACGTCCAACCAAGTCCCCGTGGAAGAGGCCCGGCACCTGGTGGCCAATTACGCCCCGAAGGCCGGGGTGGTCGTCCGCGAGGGCGACACGCTCCCCGATACGCGGGCCATCTGGTTCGGCCTGGAGGAACTGGAGCAGATGGTGGCGCAGGTGCGGCACGAGGGCGGCGACGGCGTACGGTTCTACCTGGCCACCTACGATGCCGACTATCCGGCCGACAGCCCGGCGCCGGACATCCCGCCCGCCGACTACTGGGGCTACAACACGCTGCTGATGGTCTCCACGCGCGACAGCGTCGCGAACGGCGAGCACTTCCACCGCGACTATTTCCCCGAAGGCCCGGCACAGGCCCAAGGCTTCATGGTGGCGGCATCCATCCTCAACCACGGCAGCATCTGCCCGCCTTGGCTGTACGGCAATTCGTGCCGTGACATCGGGGCCATGCTGTTTTAACCCCCGGCGAAACGTACCATGCCCAACATGATCTACCTGTATAGCGAAGCGGCCTGCCTGCTCATGGCACTCGTTTTCCTGCGCCGTGCGCCGCGGCACTGGCGGCTGCTGCGGCCGTACCTGGCCCTCGTGGTCGCCGTCGAAGCCCTCGGCGGCGTACTGGCCATGGGCGGGAAGGCCAACCACCACCTGCACAATGCGCTGCTGCTGGTGGAAGGTTTCGTGGTGGCCATGGTGCTCTACGTGCTGCTCAGGCCCTATGCCCCGGGGCGGCGCCTGACGGTGATCTGGCAGGGCTGGCTCACGGCGTTCCTCGCGCTGTACGGCGTGGAGCTGATCTGGCTCAACCACGGGCGGGCGTTCAACACGAAGACGTATAGCGCGCTGGCGTTGTCGGTGCCGTGGGCCGCGTTTTACTACAACGTGCGCTTCGCCGCGTCGCCCCCGGCGGGTACGCCGTGGCGGGACGCGGCGCTCTGGTGGGTCAATGGCACCTCGGCGTTCTACATCGGCACGTTGCTGGTGCACCTGATCCTGCCGAACCTGGTGCACCAGCCCGTGCGGGTCTGGGGGCTGCCGCTGCATTTCCTGGTCATCAATGCCAACATCGTCGTCCTGTACGGCACCTGGTCATACGCGTTCCTATGTGTCTATCGCAGGCTGAACTAGCGTGGATCGTCGCGATCCTCTCGTTGGCGGGCCTGTCGCTGGTGGCCGTGTCGGTGCTCCACACGGTGTCGGTGGCCCGGCGCAAGCAGGACCAGCTGCGCGACCGGTTCGCCGACGAACTGGCCATGCGCGAGGGGCTGAAGCGGTTCTTGGCGTCCGAACTGCACGACAACGTGGGCCAGCTGACCGCGCTCAACATGCTGCGGCTCGACGAGCTGGCCTCGCGGGAGGAGGCCGTGCCCGCAGCGGCGCTGCGCGAACTGGCCGACCTCGCCGCCCGCGTGTACCACGATGTCCGGGCCGTTTCGCACCTGATGGACGGCGGCAACGTGATGCGCACGGGGCTCGAACAATCCATCAGGGACGCCGTGCGCCTGCTGGAGCGGCATACCGCATGCACGGTGGGCGTCTCGTTGCCGCCTGGGGGGATACCCCCGCTGGATCCCACGGCCACCATCGTGCTCTTCCGCGCCGTGCAGGAAGCGCTCACCAACATCGCCAAGCACGCGCAGGCCACCGAGGTCGCCATCGCCGTCGAGCTGCGGGGCAACCGCCTGGCCATCCACATCGCCGACAACGGGGTGGGGGTGTCGGGCCGCCGGGGCGACGGCATCGGGCTCTACAACATGCGCCGCCAGCTCCGGCAGCTCGGCGGAAACATCCAATTAATCAGTGCGCCGGGGGAAGGCACCACATTACATCTTTCCCTGCCGCGCGTTAACCAATCGGAAAAGAATGGATACGAAACACACAGAAAAGATCACGGTGGACATCCTGGATGACCACCCCGCGTTCGGGGCCGGGCTCCGCAGCGACGACGGCCTACACGTCCGGTTCCTGATCCCCGATGGGGAGGCGCTGATTGAACAGGTAACCTTGCATGGCCCGCCCCATGTCGCGCTGCTCGACATCAGCCTGCCCCAGGGCATGAACGGCTACCAATGCTGCCAGTGGCTGCGTACGCACCATCCGGCCACCCAGGTGCTGGCCATGACGGCTTTCGGTGCCGAAGGGGCCATCCAGGCCATGCTGGCCTTTGGCGCGCGCGGTTTCCTCACCAAGGGTACCCAGGTGCGGATCATCGGCCAGGCCATCCGCAGCCTGTACCTCAACGGCCGGTTCGTGAACGAACACGTGCCCGAAGCACTGATGCGACAGGCCGAAGCGGGCAACGTGCGCTCCGGCCTGGAAAAGTTGACGCCCCGGCAGTTCGACGTGATCGCGCTGCTCGACACCGGGCTTACCTACAAGGGCATCGCCGACCAGCTGTTCATCACCGAGTCTGCCGTGAAACGGCATTTCGAAGCGCTTTACGGGCTGTTCGGCGTGGGCAGCCAGCGCGAACTGCTGGCCGAATGCCATCGACTGGGGCTCCTGAACGGCTAGGCATGCTACGCCTTCATTCCCCCCTCATGGGTGTGCTTCGTATGCCGAAAAACCTTACCTTTGTTTCGGAATGAAGACCTGCCTGCCATAAGCAGGCAAGCTTGAATGCCGATAAGAGCAAGACACGAATGAAGAACTTACCCGTCGGGCAACAGGATTTCGAGAAGCTGATCCGCAAGGACTGTATTTACGTGGATAAGACCGCGTACATCCACCGGATGCTACTGTCGGGTGGCGATACGTTTTTCCTGAGCCGTCCGCGTCGATTTGGGAAGAGTCTGTTGCTGAGCACGATCAAGTCCATTTTCGAAGGGAAGAAGGAGCTCTTCAACGGCCTGTACATCGAAGACAAGATCGACTGGGAACCGCACCCGGTGGTGATGCTGGACATGACGCTGGATAGCAGCGACCCGGATAGATTCGAGGAGGATCTACGCGCGCAGCTGAATGGGATCGCGGCCAATTACGGATTGGACATCCCGTATCACACGCCTGCCGCGATTCTCCGTGAGCTGATTCGTCAGCTGGCCGAACAAACCGGCAAGCAGGTGGTTGTCCTGATCGATGAGTACGATAAACCCATCCTGGACCGGATCGAAGACCTGGAGCAGGCGAACGCGATGCGCAAGGCGCTCTACCCGTTCTACGGGGTATTGAAGGCATCCGCACCCTACCTGCGGCTGCTGGTCGTGACGGGCATCACCAAGATCAGCCAGACAACGATCTTCTCGGGGTTCAACAACCTGATGGACCTCACATTCCATGCAGATTATACGGCCATCTGCGGCTATACGCAACGCGATCTTGAAGCCTATTTCGCTCCCTATATCCTGCAGGCTTCGCAGGTGAACGGGGTGCGCGAGCAAAGGACGCTCGCGGATATCAAGCATTGGTACAATGGGTACAGCTGGGACAGCGAAACGTTTGTCTACAATCCGTATTCGGTCTTGTTGACATTGGAGTACAAACGGTTCAACGCGTTCTGGTACACCACCGGCACGCCCACGTTCCTGCTCAAGCTGCTGAAGATGGACGACAACCTGGAGGTGGTGCTGCGGGAATCCATCGAGGTGCCGGACGGCTTCACCGATGGGCAGGCGCTGGAAGATCTGGATCCCTTTGCATTGATGTTCCAGGCGGGTTACCTGACCATCAAGGCTTTCGACCGCCCGGGCAAAAGCTACCTGCTGCAGCTGCCTAACCAGGAAGTCAGGGAGGCCATAGCCGATCTGGTGTTGGCCGACGTGTCCAACACGAACAAGACCAAGCGCCATGTGCTGGGCAAGGAAATCGAAAAAGCCTTCCGCACGGGCAATACGGCCGTGGCCGTGGAGAAATTGGAGACGCTGTTGGCGAATACCACGTTCAACACCCACGCGCCCAACGGGAACGAAAGCCATTACCAGGCGCTGTTCCAGTTGGCGATGACCCTGTCGGGTATCGACCATCGGAGCGAGAGCCGGAATTGGGTGGGACAGGCAGACGCGGTGCTCCTGTTCACGGATCGCACCTACGTGGTGGAAATCAAGCATGCCTCCAACGCGAAGGGGTTGCCCGCTGCGCTAAAAGTTGGAATGGCTCAAATGCACGAAAAGCAATACCACAAGCCTTACCTGAACCAAGGCAAGGCCGTCCACTTGCTGGCGCTGGCCTTCACCCGCGGCCAGGTTTCCTACGCGGAAGAAATCCAATAGCCGTATTTTCCGTATCCGCACGACTCCCCATCGGCATGTGCCGCTGGCGGCGATATCCATCGCGCTAAAAACTGGGAGTTCTCCCACTTGACCGGAAGCGCTCTTCTACCGACCTTTATATCAATCAAATACAAGATATAATGAATACAGAAAAACAGCTATCGAAAATCATGCCGGCCGGATGCCATCGACTGGGGCCCCTGAACGGCTAGGCCATGGATAGACTTGAAATCAGGTTGTCCCATTTCCAGCGGGAGCTGCTGGCGCTTGGCCCGCTGGCACCGGATGATTGGCAGGCCATGGCGGCATGTTGCCATGCGGTCAGCGTGCGCCGGGGCAGCCCCCTGATCGGTTTCCCCGGCGACCTGTTCTTCACCCACCGGGGATTGCTCAAAGAGGTGCAGGAAGGTACGCTCGTGGATCGCTTCAGGCCCTCCATACCGCGGTTATTGAAGGAAGGCGACGTCCTTTTCATCCCGGTTTCGGGCCAGCGGAATACGCTCGAAGCCAGCGAGGATACCGAACTGCTGCGCGTCAGCCGGATGGACAGCGTATGGCTCCGGCGCGATCATCCGCCCTTGGTGGAGGTATTCGAGCACCTGCTGGAATACTAGTACGGCCTGCTGGACATCCGCCGCGCGCATTTTTCACGCAGTAAATGACCATTCACAAATTCACAAACGCACAAATTCACATATCATTCAATGTTTAACTTCTACAACGATTATCATGAAAGCATTAATTGCATTGATCGAAACGATCGTCCAACTGCTGCGGGAGCTGCAGGCCGACATGAAGACCATCCATGAAATCCAGCCCGCCGTGGTGCGCTTCCCGGGCAACCCGGTCGAACCCGTGCACGTCGACATCCCGTGGATACTGAAGTACATGGGCATCGGCAACACCACGTTCTACGCCAAGGTGCGCAACGTGCTGCTGGAGCCCGTGCTGCGCCTGGGCGGCCGCGAGTACTACGACCGCGAGGAAGTCTACGACCTGTTCAGGCGCCTCGGCAGCGAAACCGGCAAGTACCGGAGGTCGTAGGCAGCTAAACGGCGCAAGCGAACGGGTGTGCCCCATCCCAGAATGGCATTTCGTGACGCGGGATGCCATTTGTTTTTATCCCTGTGCCAAAACGCAGCTTCTCCGGCCGTGACGGCGCGGAACGCTACGGGGCTGCCTGCGACCTGTACCAACGCGGGTTATCCCTGTACACAAATCGGCCATTTCCGTCCGGAACCGTTCCATCCCCGTACCGTTATATGCACCAACCGACGGGTGCAGAAAGCAATGGTACGGAAGTCGTCCAGACCGGTACAGGGATGTTTCCGTCTTTGGGCAAGAACGCCGCATTTCCGTGTAAAAACGCCGCATCCCGGCACAAAAACGGCTGGCGACCGGACCACCCTGCGTCATCCCTGTACCATTGCCGGCCACCTTGCCCGGAGGAACCGCATACCCGTACAAGAACGTTTCATTTTTGTCTCGATCTGATTTGGACTTCCCGGGTGACGGCGTGGAATGGTACGGCTAAGGGGACGGGTCCGTGTCCGTACCACATCACGATCCTCCACATCCCTCCGCAATCCTCCACTTGTTTCGGTGCCTGCCGGATCTGTACTAATTTGTTCCCATGCTTCGAGAAAGATGGGTATACACGCCTGGATCGGAGCGGGAGTAACGAATAGATTTCTTAACGCATTAACCCAAAAAAGAGATGGTTAAACGTACGGCCCGTGGGGGCTTTAAACACCTTCGAGACAATGATCTGCTGAACCTGGGCGGCACGGTGCTGCTGGCCATGGACGGCAATGCCAACTTCCCGACACCCGACCCCACCTTGGTGGCGGTGCAGGCCACCTATGACGATTACAAGGCCAAGCTGGAAGCCGCCAGCCGGAAGGGCGGGCCGTTGGAGAAAAGCCTGAAGAACGATGCGCGTGAGGTGCTGCTGGCGCAGCTGAAGCGGCTGGCCCATTACGTGAGCGGGGTGGCCGACGGCTCGCTGTCCGTCATCCTCAGCTCGGGCTTCCCGCCCAGCGGTACGCCCGTGCGGCAACTGCCGCCGATGACGCCCGAACGCGTGCGCCTGGCCGACTACCGGCAGAGCGGTCAGCTGCAATTGGGCTTTGACGCCGTGCCGGGGGCCTGGCTCTACGAGTACGCCTACAGCAGCGACAAGCTGCCCGACGGCACCATCGTATGGCCCGACGCGCTGGTGGCCCGCAGCAGCCGCGGCAACGTCATCGCCCCGGTGACGCCCGGTGTGACCTACTACGCCCGTGTCCGCGCCCGCAACGGCGCCGGGGTGAGCGACTGGTCCGAGCCGGTGTCGCTCATCGCGCGGTAGCGTGCTCGCCAACGCCGTTACGCTTGCTTGGGAAATGCTCATTCACCGTCAGTGAACTGCGCTTCCCCTCGCTTCGCAGGCCTTGTTGGCAAACACGCTATCCCAGACCTAGCCATATCGCGCCAAACCCCTGTGGAATCCGGGGGTGGCGCGATATGCGTTTTGATGTTTTTTGCATCGCACCAAAAGGGGTTGGTTGATTTCCCTTGCAACGCTGCCATATAATTTGTACAATTGTTTCGCGAACGCATAAAAGGCATTGCAAAAGGAAAACAGCCATACCGAACGTGAGCTCCTGCACAAGCTGCGGGCTGGGGACCATGCGGCTTTCAATACCCTGTTTGCTACGCATAGCCCGATGATCACGGGCCACTTGTTGAGGCTATTGAAAATACCGGAGCTGGTGGAAGAAGTGGTTCAGGACACCTTCATGAGCCTGTGGGAACACCGGGAACGTATCGATTCGGAAAAATCCATCAAGGCTTACCTGGCGCAGATTGCTGCGAACAATGCCCGCAACCTCTTTCGACGGGCTGCGCACGACGAGCGCATGCGAGCGATGTTTTACGAAGCCATCGCTGGCGGGTACGACCACATCGAGGCAGAACTCATGCGTAAAGACAACGAGGCCCTGTTGGCGCGGTTGCTGGAAAAACTCCCGGAGAAGCAACGGGAAGTCTACCTGCTCTGCAAGGTCGAGGGGCTAAGTTATCGCGAGGCCAGTGAGCGGCTCGGTATCTCTGAGCATACCGTCAACGCCCACATCAGACGCGCCAACGCATCACTCAAACAACACCTAAGCGGTAGCGCCGAAGCCATCGCGCTATTGATTCTAGCTGCTTTTAATTGATTTTTCAACTCATTTTCAATGCGTTGAAAAATAATTGCTATTGGGGTGCACTGGATTTTCCGTTAGGATTGTATAAACAGATAAACAGCTAAGCATGGCAAACAACCAACACGTCAACGAACTTTTTCGCGCCTACCTGGCCGGTCGGTGTACGCATGAAGAGTTAGACGCGTTGCTGCGGTATTTCGATCTCGACGCACCTTCCGATCAACTCATGCAGCTGATCCTGCAGGAGTTTGAACAGCCCGTCCCCGCCGATGTGGACCAAGACCACGTGCGTGCCATCAACCAACGGGTTAATATACGCTTGGGTGCGCATACGCAGGCCGTGGGCAAACGCCGCATACGCTACATGCGTTGGCTGCCTTACGCTGCTGCCGTTCTCATCGTGGTTACGGCAGCGATTTCGATGTTTTACAGCGATCGAATCGCCGGCCTGACCGGCAGGCAGGTGAATGGCCTTTCAACCGCTAGCCAAGGTGATGCGGATAGCAAGGGCCCGGATGCGATCCTGCCTGGCGGCAATCGCGCCACACTCACCCTGGCCGACGGCCGTGTGATCAATTTGGACGAAACCCAAACCGGAATCGTGGTTGGAGCCGAGGATATTACCTACAACGACGGTTCTGACTTGAAGCTAGCAGACGGGGGTAGGGGGGAGAAACCATCCACGGCCATGCTCTCGTTGACGACCCCCAAAGGCGGCACTTACCAGCTTACGCTGCCCGATGGCAGCAAGGTTTGGCTCAATTCGGTAGCTAAGATTGCCTACCCACGCACGTTTTCGGGCGACACCCGCGAAATCCAATTGTGGGGAGAAGCCTTTTTTGAGGTGCAGTCGCGCCCCAAACAGCCCTTTGTCGTACGCACGAAAGCGCTATCCATCACCGTGTTGGGTACGGCCTTCAACGTCTCGGCTTATGACGACGAGCCATCGATGAGCGCTACGGTGTCCGAAGGGTCGGTCCGCGTCACGCACGGGTCATCTACCGCGGTGGTCCGGGCCGGACAACGGGCACTGCTTGGCCTTGCCGATCAACGGCTCTCCCTGCAGCAAGCCAACGTCGATCAGGCCCTTGCCTGGAAAAACGGTTACTTCCATTTTGATGGTGTCAAGGTAGATGCCATCATGCGTCAATTGGAGCGATGGTACGATCTTGATGTGAGCTATGGCAATCGCATGCCCGATGTGGAATTCTCAGGCATCATGCAACGCAAGGAAAACGCCAACCAGGTTTTCGAGATCCTGGAAGAAACCGGATCTGTCGCATTTAAACTGAACGGGCGGAAGGTCACCGTTCATCCCGTAAACCAAACTAACAAATGATCCCTAACATGGAATGCATCAAGAAACCCCCGAAATGAGTTAACGACCATCGGACAGCCAAGAAAAAACCGGAAGTAATTCGCGCTACTCCCGGCGGTTTTCGGGCTTGCCCTGTACGCCATCCATTGAGCTAGAAGCCGTAGATAATCAAACCCGAAACACAAATGTATGAAAATTTATACGTTACAGGAAGTGGTACGCCATAATCGCATCGATACCACCGATCAAGGCCTTTCAAGGCCACTCAAATTGCTCATTATGTTTAAAATGGTCATCTTGCTGCTTGCCGTATCGGTTTTTAGCGTAACGGCCAGAACGTACGCACAAACCGTTACGATCCACGAGAAATCGGTGACCCTGCCGCAGCTGTTCAATATCATCAATCAGCAGACGGGATACGCTTTTGTGGTAGACAATGCGCTTATTGCCCGTACGGTAGCGGTCTCGGTACATTTCGATGATACCGAGCTTACCGAGGTCTTGGACAAAACGGTAAAGGCCCAAGGTTTTACCTACACCATCAAGCACAATACCATTGTCCTTAAAAAGAATGAAGTCCAGCCGCGGGTGTCTGGTACGGTGACCGATCAGGACGGCAAGGCGCTGCCCAACGTCACCGTGCGGATAAAGGGTACCCAGCTCACCGTCATCACGGATGAGGCCGGCAACTACGTGTTCCATCGTATGCTCACGGGCACGGAGACGTTAGTGTTCAGCTTCATCGGGTATGCCGCCAAAGAGGAGCCGCTTGAAGGCAGGACCGTTGTCAATGTGAGGCTCACCACCACCGTCGGCGAGCTGGAGAGCGTGGTGGTAACGGGCCTTTATGCCCGGCCCATCGAGAACTTCACGGGCGCAGCCACCACCGTAAAGGGCGATCAACTGCGCAGCGTCAACATGATGAATGTCTTCGACGCCATCAAGGTCTTCGATCCGGCCATACGCCTGGCCGACAACCTGGAGTTTGGCAGCGACCCAAACCGCCTGCCGCAGATCAGCATACGGGGCACCAATAACTTCCCCGTTCAGCAGGGCGAGGCAGGCGCATTGCCCGCTTCCGGGGCAGACTTTATGGCGGCCTATACCACGAACCCCAGCATGCCGCTCTTTATCCTCGATGGCTTTGAGGTCAGTATGCAGCGACTCAATGACCTCGACATCAACCGGATCGATAAGATCACGATCCTGAAAGACGCGGTGGCCACCTCGGCCTATGGTTCGCGTGCAGCCAATGGCGTCATCGTGATCGAAACCAAGCAACCCCAACCCGGGAAATTGACGGTGAGCTACAACAGCACCATCCAGCTTACGGGCCCGGACCTCACGTCTTATCACCTGCTGAACGCGGCGGATAAGCTGGCGCTCGAAAAGGCCGGAGGTGTCTACAATGGCGGCACGAATCCCGAGTTCCAACGCCAACGCGACGAAGTATACGCCAGGCGGATCAGGGAGGTAGAAAAGGGTGTCGATACGTATTGGTTGGCCCAACCCCTGCAAAACGGCTGGGGCACCAAACAATCGGTCATGGTAGAAGGTGGCGATGCGTTCCTGCGCTACGGCGCATCGTTCGGCTACACCAGCAACAGCGGGGCGATGAAAGGGTCTGCACGCCAAAACTACGAAGGCGGCATGCTGATTGCCTATCGCAAAAACAACTTCATGGTGCGCAACCAGCTCACCGTGAATAGTAACCGCGCCGACAATTCGGCCTATGGCAGCTTCTCCCAGTATTCGGTACTCAATCCGTATTGGTCGCCGTATGATGAAAACGGGAACGTACGCAAAGTGCTCGACGAGTTTTCGACACCCGGTTATGCAGGCATCACGCAGCCTACCAACCCGATGTACAATGCCACCCTGGGCACAGCCGACTATTCCAAATACATCGGCTTCATCAACAATACCTTTTTGGAATACCGCGCGGCCAGGGGCCTGCGGCTTACCGGCAAGTTCGGGCTCACGCGGCAGGAAGATGAGTCGCATCGTTTCCTGCCGGCCGACCATACCGATTTCGCGACCATCTCGGACTACAATTCGGACGACTACTTTACCCGGGGTAGCTACACCAAGGGCAACGGTGGTTTTATCGCGTACGAAGGCAGCGCCACGGGCGATTACAACCGCAATTTTGGTAACCACATGCTTTATGCCACACTGGGGGTTGCAATTGCCGAACAGCGCAGCAACACCACCTCGCTTATCGTGCGGGGATTTCCCAACGCGCGGTTGGACGAACTGTATTTCGGCAAGGAATACCTGCGGGATAGCCGGCCTACGGGCGTAAACGACGTGACGCGGCGCACGTCGGCATTCGCCAGCGTGAACTACACCTACGATCGTCGATACCTCGTGGATTTCTCGTGGAACCTCGACGGCTCCACCCAGTTCGGTGCCGATAACCGCTTTGCCCCATTCTGGGCCGTTGGCGCGGGGTGGAATCTCCATGAGGAAGCCTTTATGGCATCGTTATCCCAAGGCGCCATCACCAGATTGAAACTACGGGCGGGCGTGGGCACCACCGGAAGCCAGCAGTTTTCGCCCTATATGGCGGTGAGCACCTACCAATACAACAATGGCCAGGACTACACGGGCATGTTCGGTGCCACCTTGATGACGTTTGGCAATACCGCGTTGAAGTGGCAACAGACCATGAAGTACAGTGCCGGGGCGGATGTATCGCTCTGGCGCGATCGCATCACCCTGCGGCTGGACGGATACCGTGAGATCACCAACGATCTCCTGCTCGACATCAATACGCCGCCGTCTCTGGGGGTGAGCACCTACAAACAGAACGTGGGTAAGCTGGAGAACCTGGGTTTGGAAGCCAACGTCAATGCCTTCCTGATCCGCAATGAGCGGAAGTCCATTTACCTGAGCGTCTTTGCCAATGGCATACATAACCGCAACAGCATACGCGAAATCGCCAATTCGCTGCAGAAACTCAATGAACGCAATGATGGTGCCGGCGAAGACGAATCATTGCAGACCCGGCCGCAACTTCGTTTTGTGGAAGGGCAGTCTGTCAATGCCATCTGGGCCGTCCGGTCGGCAGGCATCGACCCCAGCAATGGCCAGGAACTCTTTTACACGCGGGATGGCCGGTTGACCTATACCTGGAATGCCGCTGACAAGGTGATCGTGGGCGATGCCATCCCGGACCTGAGCGGGAATTTCGGGGCGAACTTCAGCTACAAGGGTATCCAGCTGGCGGCGTTCATGACCTATCAGCTAGGGGGTACGCTTTACAACCAGACGTTGGCCGATCGCATCGAAAACGCGGATATCCGGTATAATGTCGATGAGCGCGTCTTGCTCGGGCGTTGGCAACAGCCCGGCGACCAGACGTTTTTCAAGGGGCTCACTGACGTGGAGGGCGAGACGGTGACGGCCCTGACGCAGAGTACGTCCCGTTTTCTGCAGCGCAACAACTTCATTGACCTCGGATCCATTTCAGTAGGGTACCTGTTTGCCGACAGGCTCACCGCGCGTTGGCGGCTGTCCAACACGCGGGTAAACCTGATGGTCAATAACCTCGCCCGGCTATCCACCATCCAGGTGGAGCGTGGCTTGAGTTATCCGTTTGCGCGTAATTATACCCTGAATATATCCACCTCATTCTAATACGAACGGTTATGCGATTGAAAATAGATAGGATCATTTATCTAGCAGTAGCGTTGATGGCGCTAAGCGGTTGCGAAAAATGGTTGGACATCAATCCGAAGTCACGCATCAGCGAGCGCGTACTGCTCGAAGATGAACAGGGCTTCAAGGATGCACTCATCGGTGTTTACGTACAGCTCGCCTCCCGCAATCTGTACGCCAAGGACTTCACCATGGGGCTTATGGACGTACTGGCCATGAATTACGATGTGTCAAGAACGGGCAATGCCTACTACCCGGCGGGGTTATACCGGTATGACGATCCCGTTGTGCAGCAGAAAATCAATGCATTTTGGTCTGCGGGATACCAAGCCATTGCCAATCTCAATAACCTGCTGGAAGTGATCGATGAGCGCCAGTCGGTGTTTTCAGGCGATAACTACCGGCTCATCAAAGGCGAGGCCTTGGCGTTGCGCGCCCTGGTGCACTTCGACCTGTTGCGGGCCTTTGGGCCGATACCGACTTTGGGATTGGACAAACCGGCCATTCCGTACGTGAAGACGTTTGATATGGACGTGAAGGCAATCGTTTCCGCACAGGTGGTATTGAATGCGTGCCTGGCCGATCTGCAAGCGGCGCGTTCGCTCCTGGAGGTACGCAAGACCGTCAATAACGGGCATGCAGACATTTTTCTGGCCTTTACGCGAAACCACATGAACTATTGGGCCGCTACGGGGCTGATGGCCAGGATACACCTTTATCAAGGCGATAAACCATCCGCGTATGAAAAAGCGCAGGAGGTTATCCAGTCTGATTTATTTCCGTTCATTACACCGGAGCAAGCCACCGATCCCGCATCGGCCAATCGGGTGTTTTCGATGGAGCATCTGTTTTGCCTGTACGTGTCTAACCTCACGGATATCAATGCGGAGCTGTTCAAGTACGCGCTTTTTGGCAACTACCTCACGGCAACGGAAGCACAGATTGCTGAAATCTTTGAGATCGCCAGCGGAGGGAGCACCGATTACCGGTACCTGATCCAGTGGCAGACCGAAGGGGCGTCGGCAGAGAAGTTCCCAGCGAAATTCTCGCAGGAGAATAACCCCTATGATTTCGTTCGTAACCGGGTTCCGATTTTGAAGCTGACCGAAATGTATTACATCGCCGCCGAGGCGAGTACCACGCCGGCCGAGGCGATCGCGTTGCTGAATACCGTGCGCCGGAACCGGGGGTTGAGCGTCTTGCCCGATGACCTGACGGACACACAGCTTGCCGAAGAGCTCTTCAAGGAATACAGGAAGGAGTTTTACCAGGAAGGCCAACTCTTTTATCAGTATAAGCGGTTTAATAAAAACCGGATTGTGGGCTATCCGCAACCCGTTACGCCAGCGATCTACGTATTGCCCCTACCGAATGACGAAGTCGAATTTAACCCCTCAGCGCATGAAAACAACTAACAGGATACCCTGCCGCTTACTTGGCGGTTTCCGATACGCGATCGTGGCCTTGCTCGTGCTGGCCGCGTGTAGCAAAGATCAGCTCATGGAGTTTGGGCAAGCACCTCAGGTATATATATACAAGCAAACGGATGATGCCTCACGCGACAGTGCGACCTATTCGTTCGCCATCCAGCTGCCCGAGACCGTGCAGGATACCTTCCGCATCCCGATTCGCATCAGCGGCGTAGCCCGCGACGTGGATCGCACGGTACATTACGAAGTGCTTGACCGATCCACGGCCGATGCCGACCTGTACGAAATCTTGCCCGCCCGCATCCCTGCAGGCTCCTATACCGGTTTCCTGCCCATCAGATTGATCAAAAAGGAGGTGCTGGCGCAACAGGAGATGCGGCTGTGGATCAAGATCGTCCCTTCGGCCGATTTCGAGCCGGGTGCCGCCGATCAGCTTGAATACTTGCTCAAGGTGAATAACTACCTCACCAGGCCGCCATCCTGGGTGCAGGGATATTTCGGCGATTTCAGCCAGGTCAAGTACGGCATGATCATCCGCGAAACAGGGTACACCGACTTTACGGGCACGTTGCCTGCCGTATGGTATTACATCATACAGTCCTGCAAGAACGCGATGCTGGAATACAAAGCGAGCACCGGTCAAGACATGGTCGATGAATTAGGTAATAACATCACATTTCCTTTCTAATGAAGAAACTCCCCATCATTTTATTGGGCTTATGCATAGCCTTGTTTTCCGGTTGTTTCAAAGACAAAGGCAACTATGATCTCCGTCCCATCAACGAGATTGCCATGCGGCCCTCGGTAGGCGATACCATCGTGATGCAGCAATTTGATACGCTGCGCATCGCGATGCGGTTGGAGCAAAGCATGCCTGCCGATGAGTCGCAGTTTACCTATCGCTGGAACGTATATCCCTATCCCAATGGCGGCACCAACCTGGATCTGGGCGATGGCCGCGACTTGGCGGCCCCCATCGGGTTGAAACCCGGCAAATATCGGTTGCAATACACCATCACAGCCCCACAGACCGACATCCCGTATATCAAAACCTTTCTGTTGGAGGTTACGGGCTTGCTTGGCGAAGGATGGCTGGTGTTGGAGCAAAAAGCAGACGGCACGCAGGATGTCAATATCATCACACCGCAGGATCGGGTGATCCGAGACCTGTACCAAACGGCCAACGGTACCAGCTTCCCCGAAGGGACGCATCGCCTGCACGTGATGAATGCGAGTATCTTCCAGTACATTTTTGCATACGGTACCCAAGATGCCGTACAGGTAGATCCCAACAGCTTCGGGAGGCTCAACGGGTTGGCCGACTGGTTTTTCCAATCGGGCAAGTCTGGTACGGTCAACAACCACTTCGTGGTTACTTATGGATTTGGGTCGTTTCTGATGCTGAATGGTGAGCTGTATGCAGAACCCAACCTACCTAATGCCGCTACCCAATACGGAGCCCCCATACGCGGCGACTGGGAGCTGTCCAAGTACGTCATCCAAATGGATTTCAATGGGCAGAGCATATTTTTTGACAACAAGCATCAGCGTTTCCTGCTGTACGCCAGTAACAGGCTGAATGGATTTTCGAATCCTGCCGAACAGGCGTTCGACATGAACAATGTCGATAAGCAATTGGTTTATGCAGGCCCCAGCTTATCCAGCTATTACAATTGCGTGATGAAAGACAACGATGCCGACCGGTATTACGTGTACCGCATCAACTATTTGGCTGCCGTTCCCGCCGCCGAGACCTACACCATCGATGATGCACCAGACTTCGCCCAAGCCACGGCATTCGCCTCTTCGAAACTCTATTACCACATCTACTATGCAGCAGGCAACAAGCTGTACCTGCTCGACATCCCGGCCCGTAGGGCCAGGCTGGTTTATACGTTTCCGGTTGGAGAAACCATCAAGACACTCAAACTGAAACAGTCAATGGCCATGTTTGAGCTCTATGACGACAACAATAAAACGTTGGGTGTGGCCACGGAAGACAACGGACAGGGAAAGCTGTACGAGTTTTCGATAAGCAATACCGGCGACTTTGAAGACGGTAAGTACAAACGCCTATTCGATGGTTTTGGCAGCATACTGGATCTCACTTACAAGAATAAACCTTTCTAAGTTTTAAGCATGAACGGATTGAGAACATTGTTTGGCATCGTATGGATTGGCGTCTTATCTACCCTTCCCACATGGGTGATAGCCGCCCCTGATTCGTTGAAGGTTGGCGATCGGGCCCCCGCATTCCATGTGGCGTCCTGGCTCAAGGGCGAGCCTGTGCAGCGGTTCGAGCCGGGTCGGGTTTACGTGGTCGAGTTTTGGGCCACTTGGTGCGGGCCATGCCGCATGGCCATGCCCCACCTTTCTGCATTGGCTGCAAAATACCGGGATGAGGTCACCGTGATCGGCGTAGACGTCAAGGATAATGCGGCGGCCGATACCACGGACCTGTCCTACCTGGGGCTCGTGGAAGATTTCGTGGACGCGATTGGCGACGGCATGGATTATACCGTCGCCGTAGACAATCCCGCGCAGCAAACCTGGCAACACTGGATGGATGCTGCCGGGCTTAAAGGTATTCCGGCTACGTTCGTGGTGGACCGGTCCGGACGCATCGCGTGGATCGGCCACCCGCTCAACGGGCTCGATCTCGTGGTGGAAAATATACTGGTTGGGCGGTTCGATCCGGCGGATGACGAAGCCTTGAACGCTGAAATCGCCCGGGAGCGGGAGAACACGACTGCGCTGTTGCTGCGTTTCCATGAACTCGTCGAAGCAAAAAATAGCGCTGAAGGAGTCGCTATTGGAGAGGAACTGCTTGAGCGGTACCCGATGGGCCGGTCGGTTACACTCTCCGCCATCTACAAGCTCCTGAACGGCGATAACCCGGCAAAGGCGAAGGATTTTGCGCTCGAAAAAATCGATGCCTTCGCGGGCGATCCGCTAACGCTGCAGGTTTTCGCAAAGCAATTGCTTGACCTCGGGGATGCGCAGGGCAAGGAGATTGCCGTGCTCGCCATGCAGCAAGTTGTTCGGCGCTCTTCTCCCCGTGACCATGCCGTTCAGGATGCCATGGCTGCGATGTATCATCAAACGGGCAACCACGACGCGGCCGTCGCTACGCAGGAAAAAGTGATTGCGCTGCTTACCGGACAGACCGCCATCAAAGGAAGGGATGCCTTGCTCGAAAAGGCAAACGGAAACCTGGCGACCTACCGGGCCGCGGTGGCCGATGCCATCACCCTACGGGTGGGCGATCCCGCTCCGGCGCTCACGGCGGTTGCTTGGTTGAAGGGCCAGCCGGTAGACCGGTTTGAACCCGGCCAGGTCTATGTCGTCGAATTTTGGGCTACCTGGTGCGGCCCCTGCAAGATGGCGATGCCCCACCTGTCTGAACTGGCCAGGAAGTATCGCGGCAAAGTCACCGTTGTCGGTTTCGACGTGCGTGAGAACAGCTACTCGAAAGATAAAAACGCCGATTATTTGCCGAAGGTGACGCAATTCGTCGAGCGTCTTGGCGACGGCATGGATTATACGGTCGGGGTGGATGTCCCCGACGACCGTACATGGATCGATTGGATGGTGGCAGCCGGCCTGAAGGGCATCCCGTCCTCGTTCGTGATCGATCAGGCCGGCAACGTGGTGTGGATTGGCCACCCCTTCGCCGGATTGGAACACGTCGTGGAGCGCGTCTTGGCGGGGTCATTTGATGCAGAAGCATCAGAAGCGGTGGCCGCGCAGGTTGCCAAAGACAATGAAGCGCTCGAAGCGTTGCGTACGCAATATACCGAATATTCGAAAGCCGGCGATGACGCGGCCGCGTTTGAAGTCGCCGAGCGACTCGTGGAACGCTCGTTGATGGGCAAAGGCGTATTTATGGGTGCCTGTTTCGAACACTTGCGGAAAATAGACCGACGCAAAGCCCACCGCTACGTAAAGGAGGTGTTGGCTCGGCATGGTGGAGACCCCATGTCGCTGCAGATGCTCGCCCGTAGCATCGTGGCCAAAGACGACCCCAAGGACAAGCGGTTGGGTATCGTGGTCATGGAGCACGCCGTTGCCCGCTGCTCGCCCACGGACATGTTCGCGCACAGCCAGCTAGCCGAGACGTACTTCCTGGACGGGGATGCCAAGCGCGCGGTGAAGCTCCAAGAGCGGATCGTCGATATGGTCAATGATGCAACATTGGGGGAGCAAAGCGAATCGACCAAAACGAAAGCACGGGAAGACCTCGCGAAATACACCGCGGCGTTATAGGTTTTTATATCACGCCAAAAGTGCTCGAAAAAAGCGGATTTGGCTGGGGATTTTTGATGATCTTCAGCCAAATCTGCCTTTTAAACCGAGTTTTGGCTGAGGATGGATGCATGATCATCGGTTACGGAATTCGCCGATGTATAATGGGATGGTTATCGTCGGGTCCGCTTTGCCGACGACTTCCGCGACTTTATCCGCACCGTAGAAGCGGATGATTTCCTTTTTTTCGTCTTCGTTACCCCGTTCGAACACGCGCTTGATGACCGCACGGTAATAACGATCCCAGTCAACGGTATCGATATCGGTATCCCAGAAGAGGCCTTTGCGTAACAAGGATAAATCAGGCGTATTCCGTACCCGCGTCTTCTTCGTCTCTTCCGCTAGCTCATGATAGGTCTGGAGCAAGGCGAACGTACCGCGTTCGATGCCCAATTGCTCGTCTACCTTCAATGATAAGGGGATGTTCATCGCGCGTTTGCCACGAATGACCGCATTGAATGTCTGCGGGTGTTCATGGATGAGTTTGGCGAACGGCCGCTGCTTGAGCGACCGCTTGTTCAGCTCCCGCTCGAGGATAAAGCCCGGATGGATGCCCTTGAATCGTTCGAATCGCTTTTCCATGATGCAAACATAAACAAAAATGTTTACATTTCGAAGCCTCGATGAACGAAAGGAAATCTCCAAATCCTACAAGGACGTCGAGCGCGTCACAGGCGTTGCCCGCTCTCTCGGCCTTCATTGCCCGCAAGCCCAAAAGTGAAACTCCCCGTGGCACGTTCCTTCGGGATGCGTCGGTAGCCGGTACTGATCTCGACCTCGTCGATAAGGAGGTTATCCCGATTGGTGGTGTCTCTGGATACGGCACCCGATGCAACGGGAGCCGCCGCACCACCGGCAGGCCCCCGCGCATGGGCTTCACACAGAAAAAGGTTGAGCAATGGTCAAAGCACAGCCAGTACCCGTATGGGTATGATTTTGTAGGGGCGAATCCCGAAGGGCTCGTGGAAGACAATCAACGTTCGCCCCGGAAATGGCATGTGATCGCCGTTCCCGCTAGATCGGATTCTTCGGTTTCCGCGGGAATAGCACATCGAATGCGCACATGCCGCACGGGGTCTTGGGTACTTCGTTCATGTCTGCGCTACCTGGATTTGTCGTTTATTAGGGCCGTAGCCGGCACTGCCGTTGTTTTCTTCGGCAACTTTAGCTATGTTTACGCCTGATTAGTTAACGGCGCAGGGAAGCACGGAAGGGGAGTGAGGATAGGTCCAATCCGGTTGGAAAAAAGTATGGATTGGAATCTGCCTCAACCGTTACCCTTAAAGTTCCCACAGTAGAAAACGGTCTTCAACAGCAGACCCAATCCATAACAATGGGCAAAGATAGCCAATTGCGTAGAATTGGGTATAAATCTGCTGGCTCGACTTCTACCGTGGGATAACAGGGTATCGAGGCCTTCAATGTTTATACCTACACCAAAGTTGTATGTACTGTTATGGTCATGTCATACGCATTGCTTTTCGTTTTCAAAATTCCGGCGGCCGTAACCGCTGTCTGGTTATGATGAAGCAAAGGTAATGAATAAATATTTGAAATCAAAACAATCATATTATATTTTTCTTTGAGCATCGATAAAATTTTTACGGGTAAGTTAGCCTTTGGAAATCGGTTGTATCAATTCCGGAAGGCTGTTGGATTGACGCAACGCGATTTTGCAGCGCTTATGGATACTTCCCAGAAATACATTTCAGACATAGAAAAGGGCGAGTCAAATCCGTCGCTCGAAACCATTATCCGATACGCGGTTTTCTTTGGTGTGGAATACTTTGAATTTGTTAATCCGAAATACCCAGTGCCAACCTTTGACCAATTGCCATTCATTACTAGAAAAGCAATTCAAGCACATCGGAAAAAACAACAGTCCGAAAAGACGAAAGTGGAACAACGCAAGGCAACGAATAAGGCGGAAGGAATACCCGGACGTGCCAAACAACTACATGCTTTACTTGAATCTGGCTTCTTCAAACGTTCCCGGACCGCCAAAGAGGCGTTCATCAAGTTGAATCCGGGAGTATCCAAACAAGACTTGGGTGATTACGCGGAAGAGATAACCCGAATCACCATTACCCTGAGCCAAGGTAAATTCCTCAAACTCCTCGACAAACTCGAACCCGCCCCCGGCACCACCGCCGTGCGCTTCGTAACCAAAGATCCGAGCGTGATCAACTACGTCGATGGCCCTGTCGGCACGAAAGACATCGCCGCGGACGAAGGGTAGGGGCACGAAAAAAGCCATACCTTTCGGGTATGGCTGGATAACTATTCGCAGAAGAAATCCGCTATTTCTTTTTCTTATTCAAGTCAGCGCGGACTTTCTTGACGAAGTCAATGGACACTTCGGCGACATCGGCCGCCTGTTCGTCATTGAAACCTAACTTCACAATCAGATTTTCCACGACGTCGTAGCTTTTTTGTTCAGCGCCTTTTTCTTCGCCTTGCTTGTAAAACGGGTCCTTTTCGACTTTAAAAAATGAAGCTGTATTCAACATGATATCCCTCACTTCCTTATTATTGGTAAACCGAGCTATGAATTGGCATAAGCAAATGCCAATTTATGCGAGCTCTCGCCTGCCATTAAAAACTGAGTGCAAGGCGAAACTACGCAACTGGGACAATATACGCAACTGTTTGAAATATTTTATCTTGACTCCTCGTTCAACGGACTGCCGGTCGATCGCCGACACCAATTCCTCGACCACCGTCGTCGGCTCCTTGTTTCCCAAATCACCGAGTACTGCCAGAAGCTGTTCCTCGATATGTGCCGACGAAAGGAACCATTCGTGCGGCAATGTCGAGAAATCAATCAGCCTGTAGGCAAAGTGGAGGTCTGGCTCATTGATGCGGTCGCTCATGGTCATCGCGCCATCGCCAAGGTACAGTACGTATTGCCGTACCAATAGGCCATGGATCCGGTTCAGCATGGCGCGGTATTCCAGCAACCGTATGGGGATGGCGCAGTCGTTGGTCGTTTGCGCCTCCAAATGGATGATGAAGGTATTGCCTTCGGCATCCTTCACCTTTTCCAGCGCGTCCACTTCCAGCTGCTTGGTCGTTTGCAATTTGTCCTTTAACGGCGTATGTTCGACGATGTGCAGGCCAAACACTTTTTCCATGAGTGCCGGGAAAATAACCGGCATGTTCTGCCGGAGGATTTTATCGAACCGGTGGTTCTCGGTACCGCCGCCTTCCTTGTCGGGTTCTCGGTCAAGTGAATCCATGATAAATACAATTTGATTTTACGATTCAAATGTATTTAAATTCTATAATATTAGGAAATTTTTCTTTAAAACAGAAAAATATTTTCAACGTCGCTCGTTGGGAAGAATCCGTGTGTCTGCTAAGGGAGACCCCGGGGCACCACCGCCATGCGCCTACCTCGATAGCCCTGCCGGAACGAAGGGTATCGACGCGGATGGGAGTGAGGTTAGCACACGAAAATGCCGCCCAATTTACGAATCCCCCGGTTTGGTGGATTGCCTGATGTGCAAGTTCGTTTTCAGGATACGAGTTTCAGGTAGGTAAGTATCTCCCTGTTCGATATTCCGCAACAGTAGTTCGGCCGCCGTTTGCCCGATCTGGAAGGTGGGCTGTACCACCGAGGTAAGGGGAGGGTCCACGAAGGCGCTATGCGGCGCGTTGGAGAAACCGACCAAGGCGATGTCTTCGGGGATGCGGAGTCCATTCCGTTTGACGCAAATGAGCGCCTGGATCGCGGTTGGGTCATTCACGGCGAAAATGGCGTCGGGTCGATCGCGCAAATCCAACAATTCCTGCGTACAGGACAGCGCCTTGTCATCGATGAAATCGGCATGCTTGATTAGCCGCGTGTCTACCGCGATCCCATGCTTCTTCAACGCGTCAAGATAACCATTCAGGCGATTTTCGCTCATGGTCAGGTTTTCCGGCCCCGCTAAATGTGCAATCCTGCGATGCCCCAAGGATATCAGGTGTTCGACAGCTTGGAAGGCACCCCCATAATCATCGACAAGTACCTTGGATCCCGTCAATTCATCGGCCACTCGGTTGAAGAACACGATCGGCGTTTTTCCCTGTACTTTTATGATGTGTTCGTAATGATCGGTCTCGCGACTCAGGGCCATGATAAGTCCATCCACGCGGCTGGCGATCAGTGCTTGCAGGTTCTTCTCCTCCAATTCGACTGATTCATTCGATTGACAGATCATCAGTTTGTAGCCAGCGTCGTTAACGACATCCTGTACACCCAGGATCACGCTTGGGAAATAGGCCTGCACGAACTCGGGTACGATGATGCCGATGATGTTGGTCTTGTTTTTCCTGAGGCTCGCGGCGACCGTATTGGGTTCATAGCCTATTTTTTCGGCCATATCCAAAACCGATCGTTTCGTGGCCGGATTGACGTCTGGCGCATCGCGCAATGCCCGTGAAACGGTGGATATCGACAGGTTCAGCCTGACGGCGATATCCACGATGGTGGGTTGTTTGGTGTGCATTGAGGACATAATCGGTTGGATTTGTACTGACTAAAGGTAAGAAGAAAAATCCGAATTTCCTATCGAAACGTTTCCGGCAACGTTTTCATACGGCCGGCATGCCCGCGTCAAAATTAATCTGGCTATCATTGTCCAACCAATTGGTGGATGAATTATGTTGAATCAAAGATAATACCTAGTATGAAACGGAATGAATTTTTAACAGCGATTGCTGCACTCACCGGAGGAGTACTCTTGCCCGGTTGCGAAAAGCGTACACTCAGGATGTTCGCGGCTGGAAGCAAGTCTGTATGGCGGAACTATGTGGTGTATAATCCCACCGTCGACATTTACACCGTAACCGCCAACCAAAGCCACGACGCGACAATCGTCTGGTTCCAGGATCGCTGGATCGCGCTGTGGGACGACGGAACGGAAGCCGCGGGGCAACGGATTTGGCAAAGCACTAGTTTCGACCTGGCCACGTGGACAACGCCGATAGCGGTGTTCACCACTTCGGCGGGATCGTCAAATCCGGTGACGGCCGCGCCATCCGAACAGCATTACCAACCGTCGTTGGTGATCGTGGATGGCGAACTGCAATGCCTATGGATGGTGCTGAATACGTGTTATCTCTCCAGGCTCACTTCTTCTACGGGTTTGTGGCAGAACCACAAGCTGTACGGGCCAACAGGGACCGGAGCGCAATATGACTTGCCATTTTTTGACGGCTATGCATGGTCCGTTTTTGCAGGAAACAATGGCTTGGTGTTGGACTCGGGAAGGGTCGTTGTGCCCGTTACGTTGCGCCGGATGGACGGCCTACCGTTTTTTAACCGGTTCAAGTTGGATTCGGTGATTTACTCGGATGACAATGGGGCAACGTGGGCGCATTCAGAAGGTACGAAAATAAACGATACGAACCAATGGGAGGCCACGGTCTGGGAGCCAAGACCTGGGATACTGAATATGGTCGCGCGAAATAATCGTCAGGGAGTACCGCTCAATCCAAAGCAGAACCTGAAGTTTTCCGTGAGCATCGACGGGGGCGAGCATTGGACGGTACCGCAGGTTTTCGTGCCGATAGAGACGTCGATGAGCAGGATGCACGCGTTGACACGCGGCGATAGGAATATGCTAGCCCATAACGACTGGGCTGTAACCGACACGAATATCCGGACGAATCGGAGGAACCTAACGCTTTTTTTCAATAGGGGCAATGGTTTCAATTTCACGCCAGGGGTTAATTTCGCCGCGTCCGATGTCGTGAATGTGAGTGACTATCCACAGATTGGCCTGAAAGATGATACCGCGGCGGTGATTTATACCTGGGAAGCGTCCAATAACCCAGCAACAAGGCAAACGAAGGTTGCCAAGATACATCCGTTGCCCCAGGATAATGTATATTATATCTTTCCGCGTACCCCGCGCGGGCATGTGGAACCAGCTACCGTCGACAGTAGGAACGTACTGCGTTTCCACGACGACTACAGTTCTGCAGGACTTGATTTGGATGCAAACAATGCGGATACGGACGAAATAACGATTCGATTGTCCTTTAAGGTCGAGTCGGGCAATAGGCAGACGATCCTATCGACTGATGAGCCTTCGGTAAAGGTGATTGCGGTGAATGGGGATGTGATCCTGAAGAAATGGCTAGGGGGTGCGGTTGAAATCAGTTGTGGGACATATTCGGGATGGACCGATCTGGAGTTCGTGACGGGTGGGGGCACCACCAAATTAAGCGTGAACGGCGGCGCATTCACCTCGATTCCGTTGTCGCCCGTCGGGCCGATTCGTGCTTTCCTGGGCGAAAATACGTACAGTGGAATCACGGCGAAACCGGGATCTGCTTTCGTAATCGATAGCTCGAGCGTTGAAACCAGGGTAGACTGATGATTTCGTTCAAAAACATAACTATGAAGTTGACCATAAAATTAAGTGGCATTGTGCTCGTTGCCTTTCTTGGCATGTGCTGTCAAGTGATACCGTCGACGGCCATCGCACAACGGATTGTTTCGGGAAGAGTGGTGGATAGCAATGGCTCGCCGATGGGTGGTGTCGTAATCAATTGGAAAAACACGTCCACCCAAGTCGTTTCTGGCGATGACGGGCGGTTCAGTGTCGTAGCCAGCGGCAACCAGGATGTGCTGGAATTCTGGTATTTGGGCAAGGTGAATAAAGAGGTCAGCGTTGGCGATCGTACTACGATAGAAGTGGTGCTGGAAGACGATATGATCGAAATGGACGAAGTGGTGGTACTGGGTTACGGTTCGGTCAGGAAGCGTGATTTGACCGGTGCCGTCTCTAAATTTACCCCAACAGACGTCAGGGACAACCCGATGAATTCGGTGGAGCAGGTGCTTCAGGGCAGGGTTTCAGGCGTGCAGGTGACCCAAAGTTCCGGAGGCCCCGCCGCGGGTATCAATTTCCTGGTCAGGGGAGCCAATTCTACCAGCGGCAACCAGCCGCTGATCGTGATAGACGGTTACCCGGTCGATCCGGGCAACAGCCGGATAACTTCCGGCGGCGACGGCAACGCCATCACGGCACAGCCCACCATGAACCCCCTGGCCAACATCGACCCGAATGAGATCGAATCCATCGAGATCTTGAAGGATGCTTCCGCAACGGCCATTTACGGCTCGAGGGGCGCGAATGGCGTGGTGTTGATCACCACCAAGCGAGGCAAAGTGGGGGAGGACAATGTGGAGTTCAACTACCGCTCGGATATCAGCCAGGTGGGTAGGGAAATCGAGGTGCTGAACACGGACGAATTCATCTCATTCATCAGGGAGGCGTCGCAAAATTCAAGTGTGGCATTGCCACCGGGGTGGACAGACGAGCAATTGGAGGTTTATCGCAAAACGAATAACGACTGGCAGCAAGAGGTTTATCGAGTAGCGCCGAGCAATAATTATCAGTTGACCGTGCGAGGAGGAGACGCCAGGACAAAATACGCCGTTGCCGGTAATTATACCGACCAAAATGGCGTAATCAAAAACTCAGCTTTTAACCGGGCTGGCATTCGGGTAAACCTGGATAGGGAACTATCCAAATACCTGACGCTTGGATTGAACCTGAGCGCTTCGAAATCGACCACCAATTTATCGGTGAACTCGTCTTCGACCGGGTCGATTTCGGCCAACGTCGTGACCAGCGCGTTGCTGTTCGCGCCATTTCGCGAGCCTTACAATGCCGATGGCGACATCAACCAGAATCTCGAATCGAATCCGCTGACCATCGTGAACCTGATCAGGGACCAGTACGATAGCAACCTGTTCTACGGAAACCTGACCGGGAAGCTGAACCTGACGAAGGCGCTTTCGCTTAACATGAACTTCGGGGGCAACCTGTCGAATGGATTGAGGCAGGCGTACCACCCGCGGGGCACCTTGGTTGGGAACCAACGGAAGGGGTATGCGTATCGAAGCCAGAACAACAATTTCAATTACCTGTCGGAGTTTACGCTCAACTTCGACAAGGACCTTGGCAAAAGCAGGGTCAATGCCGTGCTGGGTTATACCTGGCAGCAGTGGAAGAACAGTTCGATGGGCACGAGCACGTCCGATTTTCCCAACGACAACCTGACTTTCTACAGTTTCCAATCGGGCAATGCGCCCGGTGCGACGACTACCAGTTACCAAGAATCGGCATTGGCATCCGTTCTCGGGAGGATAAACTACAGCCTGCAGGGGAAATACCTATTTACGCTGACGGGTCGGGCCGATGGGTCCACCAGGCTGGCCGCTGGAAACAAGTGGGCTTTTTTCCCCTCGGCGGCGGTGGGCTGGAACATCAACGAAGAGGAATTCCTGAAAGGACATCCCGTTGTCTCGACCCTGAAGATCAGGGGTAGCTACGGTGTGTCGGGCAATCAATCCGTAGGCATCGGATCGACCGCGGCGACACTCAATTCGGGTGTAAGCAGCACGACGGTGATCGGCGATGCCATCGTGAAGGGTTACATCCTGAATAATATCGCAAATCCGCAGTTGGGTTGGGAAATAACCCAACAGTTGAATGCTGGATTGGATTTTGGGGTACTCAAGAACCGCTATGCGCTCGAGGTGAATTATTACCGTAAGCGGACGGAGAACCTGCTGATCCAATTGCCCATCCCTACCGCTACCGGTTTCAAGACGTATACTGCCAACGCGGGTGCCGTAACCAACAGCGGGGTGGAACTCGACCTTACCGCCCAGGTCTTGTCAAAATCCTTGAAATGGCGGATCAATGGCAATATTTCCTTTAATCGGAATCAGATGGCAGACCTCGGCCCGTTGGGCGACCAAGGGATTATTTTCGGACCGAATTACCTGAATTTTGGCGCCATGCTGGATCAACCCATCCATGTGGCGATGCTGGGCAGCCAGATCGGCGCGTTCTATGGTTACCGGATCGACGGCATCTACCAGAATGCCCAGGAAGTGGCGGATGGTCCCGAAGCGAACTCCGCCAAGCCAGGTGATTTCCGGTTCGTCGACCTCAATGGAGACAACGCCATCACCAGCGACGATCGGACCATTGTCGGTAACCCGTATCCGGATTACGTGTTCGGGATAACCAATAGCTTTTCTTGGAAGCGCCTATCGCTGTCTTTCCTTTTTCAGGGCAGTATCGGCAACGAAGTCGCTAACTTGAACCGTTTCCGCCTGGATGCGATGAACAGTGCCAATCAATACAACATCAGCAAGGTAGCGTGGGATGGACGCTGGCGAGGTGAGGGAACCAGCGACAGGTATCCGCGTGCGGTGGCTTTGGGTGGATATTTCAATAGCCGGTTTTCGGATTTCATCGTGGAGGATGCCTCCTACGTCCGTTTGAAGAACGTGAATATCAGTTACACCGTGCCCATAAAGGCCGTGGAGTGGTTGAAAAGCGTGCGGCTATTTGCCACCGCTACCAATCTATTGACGTTTACCGATTATTCGGGCTACGATCCGGAAGTAAGTGCCAATTTCAATAACGCGCTAACGCCCGGTGTAGATAACGGTACCTATCCGCAGACGCGTACATTTTCGTTTGGTGCTAACCTTAATTTTTAACCCGTGATGAGAAAACTTGCAAGTAAGGCCCGGTACGTCTCTGCGTGCCTTTTGTGCTGCCTCTTGGCCAGCTCCTGCAGTCTGGACGAAACGATTTATTCGTTGGCCAACCCGGATAACACCATCAAAAGTTCGACCGATGTCGATTACGCGCTTTTCGGTGCATATGCCCAGTTGAACTACCCGCAGCTGTTCCAGCGCGACATCCGGCGGATGGTTACCGCTTATGCCGATGACCTGACCTCCGTCCAAGGGACGGCCATGGGTACCTATGGGTCTAAAGTAGGCAATAATTCCGGTTTCGCGCCGAATTTCCAGGTCTGGGCCACGATCTATGTCTGTATCAGCAATGCGAACGCGGTGCTCAATTACCTGGAAAAGCTGGAGCTGTCGCCCGCGTATGAAAAGCAGGCTGCCGGCGAGGCACGCTTCCTGAGGGCGTTTTGCTATTTCCTGTTGGTACAGATGTGGGGCGGGGTACCTATCTGGGATCACGTTGCCGACGGCAGCAGCGATTTCTACCTGCCGCGCAATACAGTGGATGAGGTGTATGCATCGATTTTCGAGGATTTGCGCTTCGCAGCGGAATCACTCAACGGCCGTTCGGCCACGCCGCTGTACCGCGCCACGAAAGGCGCCGCGACAGGCTACTTGGCCAAAAGCTACCTGACCTACGCGAACTACCTGGATCTGAGCGGCAGGGGTACGGAGGCAATCGAACATTACCGCAACGCGAAGGATGCCGCGGACGAACTGCTGGTGTCAGGCGAATACCAGCTGGTAAGTGACTACGGAGACCTCTGGGATTTGGCAGAAGAACGAAACAACTACAGCGAGGTCGTTTTCGGTATCGGATTCAAGCGCGATCCGACCAACGTCACTTCCGCGGGCGAAGGATCGGCACTGCCACAGGATTTTTTACCGAATTCGCTCCCAAACTCGACCGGTTCGACATCAGGTAGGGGGGGCGGTGCCGTGAAAGTGCATCCGTGGTTTATCGAAAGATACCTTGCTGGCGATTACGTCGGCGATTACCGGGTGGAAAAGTCTTTCCTGCTTACGTGGATCGATCACCAGAACCGGCGTCGATACGTGTACCCACTCGTTCCCGAAGGCAATGGGGTCACGGAATCACAGGCCTATATCCACAAATACATCGATCCGGATGGATTGAGCAATGATGGGCATGAAAACGACCTTTACCTGCTGCGATTGTCAGAAATCTACCTGATCAAGGCGGAGGCAGAAAATGAATTGAATGGACCCACCGAATCGGCTTTTGAGGCGTTCAATGCGGTCAGGCAACGTGCCCGCAACGCCGACGGAAACGAACGGGCCACACCCGCCGACATCAGTGTTGTCGATGTGCCCACGAAGGAAGACTTCCGCTTGAAGGTTTTCGACGAACGGGGCCTCGAATTCGTTGGCGAGTTCAACCGCTGGTTCGATCTGGTCAGGATGCGGTATCGCGATACAGGGAAAACCATGTATGAACATCAGTTCGGCACGTTCCTGCCAACGGTCGCACCCGGTTTGCCAACCTATGCGGGCGGGACGTGGTCTCAAGGCCGCACGGAAGCGAACAATATCGTTCCGTTCGACGCGAAGTACCTATTGTATCCGATACCGGCCAACGAGATGGCGACCAACCCGACGATGGAACAGAATAAAGGTTGGTGATCGCATGCTTGATTTCAGCGATATGAAAGTAACCGCGATCTTTTTGTTTTCGCTCGCGTTTGCAGCCGGTGGGTATGCACAGCACACGGAGCGCCCCGAAAACCGCGATCAATGGATCAGGGAAGGCGATTCCACGCGCGAGGCCCGCTTGGAGGCATTTAGCGACCTGAAGTTCGGCATGTTCATCCATTGGGGGCTTTACGCACAGCTTGGCGGAGAATGGAAAGGAAAGGCCATTCCTCCGAACCGACCCTATGCCGAGCAGATCAACCTGACCATGCGGATTCCCAATGCCGAATACGAGCAACTCGCCCGCCTGTTCAACCCGACGGCGTTCGATGCCAAGGAGTGGGTTCGCATGGCGAAGGGCGCGGGCATGCAGTACATGGTATTTACGGCGAAGCACCAGGAGGGCTTTTCAATGTTCGATTCGCCTTGTACAACGTACGACATCGTCGACGCGACGCCGTTCGGGCGCGACCCGGTGCGGGAATTGGCCGAGGCCTGTAAGGAAGCCGGTTTGAAGTTTGGATTGTATTATAGCAATGCACGCGATTTCCACGAAGCGGGCGCCAACTGGAATGCCAACGGCAACACCTGGGATTTCCCTGCACAGACTGAGGCCGATTTTGAAGCTTATTTCTATGGCAAGGTGTTCTGCGAAGTGAGCGCATTGTTGCGGCAGTACGGTGAGATTGAGTTGCTTTGGTTTGACGTGCCCTATAAGTTGAACGAGCGCATGAGCAGGGATCTGAAGGAATTGGTGACCTCAATCCAGCCGAACTGTTTGGTGAATAGCCGGATCGGGAACGGATACGGCGACTACATAAGCCTTGGCGACAATGAGATTGCCAGGCAGACGTTGCCTGCCACTTGGGAAACATGCATGACGATCAATGACACGTGGGGCTACTCCCGGCACGACCACCGGTGGAAAACGCCGGAGACGCTCATCCGGCAATTGGCGGAGGTAAGCTCGAAGGGAGGGAACTACTTGTTGAACGTGGGGCCGATGGGCAATGGGCGGTTTCCGGATACGGCCAAAAGGACATTGGAAGCCATTGGCCGGTGGATGGAGGGTCACCGCGATGCGATCGTCGCGACCAGGCCATCACTGGTGCGGCAGCAATCGGATCGATGGGTGTGCACGGTACGAGGCGATAGGCTCTACGTTCACGTAATCGATCGGTCATGCACCGACATCACCGTCGAACTGCCGAAAGGCGGTGTGCGGTATGTCCGGGATATGGCAAGCAGTACGTTGCTCGATTATTCGGATGAAGACGGAATGTTGGCGATCAAGGTTTCAAAAGCCGATTTGACCGATCGCTACGTGACGGTTTTTGAAGTGGGTATAATGGATAGGATAACTAATTGATAGAAAAAAAGTAAGATGAATCTAAAGCGATCCATGGTGAATGGCAGCATCGAGACGGCTAAAGTGGTCGTGGAACATTTCGGATGGCAACTCCCGCGGTTTGCCCATTGGTCCCCGAAGAAGTGGGAGGAGCAAGGCGAAGACTGCGATGAAATCCGCGATTGCCTACTGGGTTGGGATGTCACCGACTTCGGCAGCAAGGATTTCTACCATATCGGGCGTACGCTATTCACATTGCGGAATGGCAGGAAGGGTATCGGGGGGTATCCGAAGGAATATGCGGAGAAGCTGCTCATCGACCCCGAGGGACAACGGGCGCCCGCACATTTCCACTTGTCGAAACGCGAGGACCTGATTTGCCTGGCCGGCGGGAACATACTGGTGCAGCTCTGCAAAGCCGACGAGCAAGGGAATCGGTCTTCGGCCTCGTTCACCATCCAGGTGGATGGCTGTACGCGCCGTCTGCAACCGGGCGATACCATCAGGTTGAAACCCGGCATGAGCGTCTGCGTACCGCCAAGGACCATCCACCAATTCTGGGGAGAGGAAGGAACGGGATACGGGATCGAAGGGGTGGGCTATACATTGAGCCAAGAGGTTTCCAGCGTTTGCGATGATTTCAACGATAACGTATTTTTGGTCGACTACGCGGCCAGGTTTCCCGAAATAGAGGAAGACGAGGCTAGGACACACTATTTATGCCATGAATATCCAAAAGCGAAATCACATGGGACGGTATAGCATATTGACGACGCTGCTCGCCATCTTGTTGGATCTGGCGGCACATGCACAGACCGCCGACTGGCGAAACATCTCGACGGGCCATGTCATCCCGGATGAAAGTTACAGCGACCAGCCCTATGTGGTCAAGACGGATGATGGTGCGTGGCTATGCGTACTCACCACGGCCGCTGGGCACGAAGGGACTTCCGGCCAACACATCATCGCGCAACGCAGCCATGACAAGGGTAAGACTTGGGTAGATCGGGTGGCCGTGGAACCGGCTGATGGCCCTGAAGCGTCGTATTCGGTGTTGCTCAAGGCGCCTAATGGTCGTATTTTCGTATTTTACAACCACAATACCGACAATATCCGCTGGGTACATGGCGATAACCCGCCCTACAAGGACGGAAAGGTGAAGCGCGTGGACAGCCAAGGGCATTTCGTGTTCAAGTACTCGGACGACCATGGCAAGACGTGGTCGGCCGAGCGATACGATATCCCGATGCGGATGTTCGAAATCGACCGGAGCAATCCTTATGGAGGTGAAATAAAGTTTTTTTGGAATGTCGGCAAGGCCTTTTCGCATAACGGCAAGGCGTATGTACCTATCCATAAAGTGGGCGGTTTCGGCGAAGGATTCTTCACCTCCAGCGAAGGTGCTTTGCTTTGCAGCGATAACCTGCTGGCGGTAGCCGATCCCCGGGATGCCGTTTGGCGCACGTTGCCCGATGGTGAGATTGGGTTGAGGACACCGGAGGGGGGAGGGCCGATCGCTGAAGAACAAAGTTTCACCGTGCTGAGCGATGGTAGTTTTTTCTGTGTCTACCGTACCATAGACGGACACGCAGCGTACAGCTACAGCCGCGACGAAGGCCATACATGGGATTCTCCGCAATACATGCGTTATGCCGATGGTCGGCTGATGAAACATCCCCGGGCAGCCAATTTCGTCTGGAGATGCGAGAATGGGAAGTACCTGTATTGGTTTCATAACCACGGCGGGCGGTTTATCGGTGAACATCCGCAACGAAGGTCGATGTCATACCAAGACCGCAATCCAGTCTGGTTGGCCGGGGGGATCGAGATGGATTCGCCAGCCGGCAAGGTGATCCGGTGGAGCGAACCGGAAATCCTGTTCTACGATGACGATCCGTTTATCCGGATGAGTTATCCGGATTTGATCGAAGAGGATGGGGCATACTACATCACCGAAACACAAAAGGACCTGGCCCGTGTACACGAGGTGGATAACGCGTGGCTTGAGGGCTTGTGGACCCAATTTGCGACAAAAACCAAGCATGCGGATGATGCCATTTTACAATGGAAACGGGATGTCGCCAAGCGCGGAAAGGTGACCATCGATGCACCTGTGCTGCCCGAGTTGTTTAGGCGGGATACCAAACCGGTAGATCAACCCGGTGTGCGTACGGGCAAGGGGTTTTCCGTCGACATGGTGTTGGACATGGCAGCGGCAAAAACCGGTGATTCACTGCTGAATGCGCTGGATGGGACCGGTAAGGGGTGGCTGGTACGGCTGAACGACCGCAATGCCATCGAATTGGTCCTGAATGACGGACAGACCCAGGTGGCCTGGGCATCCACACCCGGTTCATTGGCTGTCGGAAAGCCGCATCACATCAGTATCGTGGTGGATGGCGGACCGAACGTCATCTTTTTTGTCGTAAACGGTAAACTGGATGACGGCGGAACGACCCGGCAGTTCGGATGGGGGCGTTTCAGTCCGTATTTCAGATCGGCCAACGGGAGTTCAGGGTTGCGCATCGCGGCGGAAAAAGTGGATGCCCTCACCGTTTACGGCAAGGCACTGACGGTATCGCAAGCGATCGGTAATTGCCGTAGCGAAATGAATCACTAATGATGACCCCTAACCAGCTATATTCCTGATGCGTAATTTTTCACGTTTGGTATTGGTTTTCGGCGTGCTGCTGTTGATCGTGGCGGGTATCCTGCGCGGTACCGGACATGGGAACATGGCCGGACTGGCGTTGATCGTCGGCTTGATTGCCCTGGCGTTGGTTTTCCGGTCGTTTTCATCATTGAAAGGCTTTGCCTACACCGTTTGGATCCTGGTGGCCGTCGCCGCGGCCATGTGCTACCCCGGTGCCTTCCACAGCATCGGCGACTTCGAATTGAAACGCGTGATCGTACCATTCGTGCAGCTCACGATGTTCGGTATGGGCGCCCATATGACATTCAATGACTTCAAGGGCGTGGTGAAGATGCCGAAAGGGGTGATCATCGGCGTGTGTTGCCATTTTCTGGTGATGCCATTGGTTGCCTACGGGCTTTCGCACCTGTTTGATTTTCCGGCCGAAATAGCGGGCGGTGTCATCCTGATCGGTTGCGTCTCCAGCGCCATGGCATCCAACGTGATGTCTTACCTCGCCGGTGCCAACCTCGCGCTTGCGGTTACCACGGGGGCTGTGTCCACGATGGTCTCCCCACTGATAACGCCGTTCCTGATGCAGTGGTTGGGTGGACAATATGTGCAGATAGACGTCGCGCACATGATGATCGATATCACCAACATGATCATCATACCCGTCATGGCCGGTTTCATTTTCAACCTCCACTATTATCGCGATACGCCCAAGAAGCAGGCTGCCTTGCAGATGATCGTTTTCGCCGCGGTTATCCTGTTGACGAATGCCGTGCTCGCCTCGCTGACCGGGGGAACGGTAGCCGGTTTTTCCAGGTCGACGGCGTTATCGTTCGCTTGGTTCTACATGCTCCCCTGGGTTGCCGGAACGTTATTCCGCCGATACCGCGAATCGGTTACCAGGAAGCAATTGGACGGCTGGTTATCGTTCGCGGCGATGCTGGGTATCGTGATCAATACGGTAGTCATCACGGCATCGGGCCGTGACAACCTATTGGCGGTCGGCGGGTTGCTGATCGTAACGTGTTTCCTGCACAATGTGGCTGGGTTGGGCTTGGGCTATTTCCTGGCGAAGCTGTTCGGTTTGCCGGAGAAAGACCGACGCACCATCGCGTTTGAAGTGGGGATGCAAAACGGCGGGGTGGCTACGGGCTTGGCCTTGCAGATGGGCAAGGTGGCTACGGTTGGCTTGGCATCCGCCATTTTCGGCCCGCTTCAGAACGTCACCGGTTCGGCATTAGCCAATTGGTTCAGGAATCGGGATAAGGCCGCCGCAGCCAAGCGTGACACCATGGAACAAGTAGGGGAACCTTCCGAGAAATCGGCCAGTAACTAATGTCTTTTCAAATGCATCAGAAACTATTTTTCTTTTTTTTGGCAGGATTTTTCTTTCCCATAGCTGCATTTTGCAAACCGCGGTATTCGACGGAATCATTTACCGATAGCGCCCTTGCCAAGTTCGACAGGCAAAAATTCGGGATGTTTGTCCATTGGGGGCTGTATTCCGCGTTGGGTGGTGAATGGGAGGGTATAAAGACCAATCATATCGGGGAGCACATTATGAAGGATTTGAAAATCCCTCGGTTATCCTATCGTCAGTCAGCGAAAGATTTCAAGGCGAACCGGTTCAATGCCCAGGATTGGGTCAATTTGGCAAAGGAAGCCGGTATGCAATACGTGGTCATCACCGCCAAGCATCACGACGGTTTTGCCATGTTTGATTCTGAGGTGTCAGCTTATAACATCGTAAAGTCGACTCCTTTTGGGCAAGATCCACTAAGTTTACTGGCAGAAGCCTGCGCGCGCGAGGAAATGGATTTCGGATTCTATTATTCGCACACGCGCGATTGGGCGGAATATGACGCGGTGGGCAATACATGGGATTGGCCCAAAGATCGGAAGCGTGATTTTGAGGCCTATTTGCAAAACAAGGCCTTTCCGCAAGTTACGGAGTTGCTGACCCGCTATGGGCGCGTTTCGCACCTATGGTATGATACACCCGATTCATTGTCTAAGGATCAGGCCAAGCAATTTTACGATTTGGTGAAGCGATTTCAACCGGACTGCTTAGTGAATGGTCGTATCGGTTGGGGCCTGGGTGACTACGAGCAAATGGGCGATAACCAAGTGCCCGTAGACGTACGTATTAGGCAAAAATGGGAAACACCAGCAACACTCAATAATACATGGGGATATAAAAAGGACGACCAAGCGTGGAAGAGTGCCGATGATTTGTTGTTTAGGCTTGTTGACGTTATCAGCAAGGGAGGGAATTATCTGCTCAACATCGGGCCTGATGGCGAGGGTAGGATACCGGATGAAAGCGTCCGGATATTGCGGGAGGTTGGCGCTTGGGTGAAGCGAAATGGCGAGGCCGTATATGGGACCTCACACAGTCCGTTTTATCCCCAAGGTGTTTCTTGGCGCTGCACGACAAAGCCCGGAATGCTCTATCTTTCGGTATTCGTTGCTCACGACGAGTTGGTCGTTCCCGGTTTGGAAAGTAGCGTCCTGGATGCCGTGACGTTGACAGATGGGAAATCGGTGGCATTTGTGCAACACCACGACGGGGTGGTTTTTAAACTGCCGAAAGGCGTTGGGTACAAGCCATTTGTCATCAAGGTGCATATAGCGGATGAGCACCCACGTGTAAAAAGCGGTTTTCGGTTTGATGATGCGCTCGACGTCTATGAATTGCACAGTCGTGTTACCAGGATGGTCGGTAACGTTACATACGATTCCTTGACGCAGACGGTCAGTGATTTCGCGCAAGTGAAGGTATTCCCGAGCGATGAACTTTGGTGGAACCTGATCTGCAAGGAAGGAGGGGCATTCGATGTTTACGCCGTATATGCCTGCGATAGCCAATTTGCCAACGGCAACCTGCGTGTAGATGTCCGCGTTACAGGCAATAACGTCGCCGATGAACGGGAACTTGGCATGTCCTCGAAGGTATTGAGCGTACCGATCAGGCAGTTTGGCACGTTGTCCGAACAGCTGGTCGGATCGGTGCATCTCAAATCCGATATGAACTACAGGTTTATCGTTAAACCCGAAAACAATGAAGTCGCGAAAGGATTACGAATCAATAGACTTGTGCTTAAGAGAAAGCGCGAGGGAGGCTCTTGAACAAAAGCAATGCGTATGAAAAGGGATGATTTTCTGCGGTCAATCGCCTTATTGGCGGGAGGCATGGCGATAGACGGTATGTCAACGGCAACCTATGGAATGGGCGGTCGATTTTCCTCGAAAGGTAGCCTGAACGGCCCCCAGTGGTATCGTGACAGCTATATACATGCACACGCATCCATATCATTCGAGGAGGCGGATTTGCCTTTTTTGGACGAACAGGTCGGTATGGTCAGGCCAGACGCCATCCAATTCCATGTGCACGGCCTGTCCATGTGGCTTTACCTGAAAAAGGTTGGATTCCATGAGAAGCACGGGATTAACATGGTTGCCACGATCAACCATGCGGGAACGTGGTCGGCCGATCGCTACGATTCATCCGATAAGTATAGTTATCGAGTAAACAGCGATGGTTCCATAGCGGGGAGGTGGGGCAGGAAACACCTGTGTTTCAATTCGCCGGGTGTGCATGAAGAAATCATTCCGGCATTTTACGTGGATCTTCCGCGGCAGTTAAGACCTTCCCAAGTTTGGATCGATGAGGCGGTCATCACCGTAAACGTATGCTATTGCAGGTTTTGCAAAGCATTGTACCGCGAACAATATCATGATGAACCTCCCGCTAAGCTGACTATGGATAACTTGGAAGAATGGGAACGCTGGGTCTCGTTCCATCGAGCATGCTTTTGGGAATGGATGGAAAAAATTTATCTGGCAATCAAGAGCGTGGATTCCAACATCTTGGTCACGTTTAACCATTCCTACCTTGTCGAACAGCCGGAGAAACCACCGTATTTCATAGCCAATTTATCTGCTGACATACTGAATAATCCGTTGGAACTAGGTATAAACGCCCGCTACGCGGGTTCGGGAGCCTTGGATTTTGACCTCATGCCGGGCCTGAGTACGGATATATGGGCTGGCGTGAGGCCGAAGCGAATCGAATCGGTATACAATGAGATTGCGATCATCACGGCCCATGGCGGTAAATGGAACATCGGGGAATTCCCTACGGATATTGCCTCCGTCAGGAAGGAAATCCGAGACAAAGGCGTGACGGAACGTCCTGCGGACCGATACTTGGAACTCGCCAGGAAGGGCGCGGCTTTCGCCAGGGCGCGGCAGGATTGGTGCCAGCACACGAAACCATACAATCAAGTCGCTTTGCTGCACAGCGCTAGGACGCACTATGCGCACGTCATTGAAAATATCAATGGCATGTCCGATGAAAACGGGCTGGGGATAACTTCGGATGGCACCATAAGTGAAGGGATGGCATCCGAGAGGAATAGCCGGATATACTGGCCGAACAATTTACCGTTCAGTGAAGCGATGATTGGGGCCTACGAGGCACTCCTTGAAAATCACGCCCCTTTCGATATCATAAACGAATCGCAGTTTCAGGAGCGCATCAAGGATTACAGGACAGTCATCCTGGCTGAACAGCATCTATTGGATGCCGAAACGATTGCCGCGATCCATGAATTCGTTCGGAATGGTGGCAACCTGGTGGCATCAGGACGCAGCGTGGAGTCCGGATTAGCACCGTTAATGGGGGTTGAACTTGATGGGGCAGCAGGTTTCGAAGCTGCGACTTTGGGGGGCGGCAAGATGAAAGTCAGCAAATCCTGGCGGTTGCGGCCGACTGATGGAATGTCTGTGATGGATTTTGATGATTCGGATCGACCTGCTATCGTGAAGCGATCTTTTCAAGGTGGAACAACCATTTATCTGGCAGCGAATGTTTTCGACACCTACTACAAACATAGTGGATTTTCATTCGCTCCGGTTGCTGACGGGGGATATAGCCGATTTTTACTGGGGTCGATAGTTGATGAGTTGTCAAGCGACGGCATGATTCGGATCAAGGCCAATCCTTGGGTGGAATCGGTGGTGCGCGAAAAAGATGGTGATTTGTTCCTGCATTTCATTGACCGGAAATCGGAATGGAAAAACGAACAGGCTGGTTTCGGCGAAGCAATCGAGGTTTCGTTGAAGTTGGATCGTTGCCCAAGGACCATCGTGGCACACCCGGGTAAAAGGCCTGTGTTACCATTGTTTCAGGATAATCTGTTGGTACTGCGTATGCCCGAAAAGGATATTACCCCTCATCTTATCATACAGATAGTTAAATGAAACGGGTGGTTGCAGTTCTTCGGCTCGCCGCATGGTGTGGCTTTACCCTCGCGTGGTTTCTTTCCATCAACCGCGCGATAGCCCAACAAACGGCTGGCCGGCCCTATAAGGCTGGCGATAGGGTGGCGTTCGTGGGCAATAGCATTACGCAGGCTGGTGGATATCAGCATTTCATATACGTATATTATATCACGCGCTACCCGCATGATCGAATCACGTTTTATAATTGCGGTGTGGGGGGTGACGTAGCAAGCGATGTTTTGGGGCGCCTCCATGAAGATGTGTTTAGCTGGCAACCGACGCATATCAACGTGATGTTGGGGATGAACGACGTAAACAGGATGCTTTACGAAAAAGCGATCTCGCCCGAAAATGGAATCGAGAAGCGTCGCAAGGCTGCATTGGACAGGTATGCAAGGGATATCGAGCTATTGGTGCAACGATTGAAATCTCAAACGTCGCATATCACGCTGATCAAGCCATCGGTTTATGACGACAAGGCTGAACTGGAAGAGGAACATCGTCATGGTGTCAATGATGCGTTGAAGTGGTGTGGAGACCACTTGGAGTCGGTGAGCCAGCGCCAGCGAACCGGGTTAACAGACTTTTGGACGATCATGAACACCATCAATGAATCGGCACAGCAGAAAGACAGCCGATTTACGATCGTGGGCGGGGATCGGGTCCATCCTGGCGTGGTGGGACATTTCATAATGGCCTACCAATTTCTAAAAACCCAGTCGGTAGATCGTTATGTGTCCAGGATTGATATCGACTTGGTTGATGGATCGCATATCGAAACGCAAAACTGTCATATCGAAGACTTTGAATCAACAGACAGCACCGTCTCATTTCGCTACCTGGAGCGGAGTTTGCCGTATCCCATGGAAAAGGCTGCGTACGAAGGCTTACGACACGTGCCGTTTGTTGAAGACCTAAACCAACAGCGGATAGCAGTCAATGGAATCAAACACGGCGACTACGAACTGCGGATTGACAATCGAACGGTAGGTCGGTTTTCGGCTATGCAGCTGGCTGCTGGAATCAACTTGGCCGAGCTTGATGGCACCCCGCAGGCCGAGCAATCGAAACTTGTTTTGAAAGCCGCCCTGGATTTGAAAGCCATCCAGGCGAAATTAAGGTTGTTGAAACGAGTGGAGTATCGGGATTTGCCTCGCGCTATGTGGAAAATGCCGATTGACTCGTTGAAAGGATATTTTGAAAGCCTTTTGCAAACGAAATACGCGGATAGGACGGACTTTGCCACTAAGCTTTTCGAGGATTATCGCATAAACAAGCCGCGCGAAAAAGCATTGATACAGGAAATGAAGAAAAAAGAGGAAGAGATTTACAAGTTGAATATACCTGTTTATCATAGGATTACAATATGTTCAAGCGTGAAGGATAAGCGGTTATACTGAAAATGCAGCGCATGCTCAATTAGCTTTTTACTGCCCCCTGCAAGAAAAATATGGCGCAACCCTCGCGGTTGCCCTGACCGGTGCGTCTGCCCTGCCCCCTGTGTCTGCCTGAACCATTGGGCGAACACGCGGGTTTGTCCCTACGTGTTGGCAAACCGACCCGTTTAAGGAGTGCACCAACACTACCGCCGTGCGCTTCGTGGCTCAAGCCCCAAGCGATTAAATACATTGATGCCCGGTCGGCACCGAGAACATGGCCGCGGACTAGCAGCAGAGACAATATGCAATCGCTCATCGGATTGCCTCGTTCGGTCAACGCAAGGTTCGGCTATTCGATCGAAACCTGCATAAATTGCCAAAAAAAACGCTACCTTCGGAAAGCGAATCACCAAGTTATAAATGATCATGGACATGAACAGGAGGAAATTCATCGGATCGGTGGCCGCGTTGGCGGCGACGGCAGGCACGGCTTCGGCGTTCCCACGTGCGTTTTCGATGGCAGGCCGTAGGCAGGATGCCGTGCGGGTAGGCCTCATCGGCGCCAAGGGGATGGGTTGGGCAAACCTGAACTCGATATTGAAGGTGCCTGGCGTGCAATGCACCGCGCTATGCGACGTCGACGGCGGGGTGCTGAAGCAGCGCGCCGACGAGCTGGCTGCACGTGGCATCGAACCGAAACTGTACGCGCGGCACGAAGACCTACTGGCCGACCCAGACGTGGACGCCGTGATCATCGGCACGCCCGATCACTGGCACTGCCTGCAGACGGTGGATGCATGCGCGGCAGGCAAGGCGGTGTACGTGGAGAAGCCATTGGGCAATTCGATCGCCGAATGCAACGCCATGCTGGCTGCGGCGACCAAATACAACAGCATCGTGCAGGTGGGGCAGTGGCAGCGCAGCCAGCAGCATTTCCGCGACGCGATGGATTTCGTGCATTCGGGCAAGCTCGGAAAGATCCGCCTGGTGAAGGCCTGGGCCTACCAGGGGTGGATGAAGAGCATCCCGGTAAAACCGGATGCCCCCGTGCCGGAAGGCGTGGATTACACCCGCTGGCTTGGGCCGGCACGGCAACGGCCGTTCAACCCCAACCGGTTCCATTTCGACTTCCGCTGGTTCTGGGATTACGCGGGCGGGTTGATGACCGATTGGGGCGTGCACATGCTCGATTTCGCATTGATCGGCATGAAGGCCACCACGCCGAGATCCATCCTGGCCACGGGCGGGAAGTTCGCGTACCCGGACGACGCGGCCGAGACGCCCGATACGCTCACGACGGTCTACGAATTCGATGACTTCACCGTGCAATGGGAACATGCCAACGGCATCGATGGCGGACCGTACGGGCGCAACCATGGCGTGGCGTTCATCGGCAACTTGGGCACGTTGGTACTGGATAGGGGCGGGTGGGAAGTGATCCCCGAGGGCGATCGCATGGCGGCCGTGCCGCTGCGCAAGAGCCAAGACAACGGCTTGGATAAGCACACCGCGAATTTCGTGGATGCGATCCGGTCGCGGAGCGCCGATCGCCTCACGGCGCCGATCGAAGCGGGTGCCCACATCGCCATTTTCTCGCAGATGGGAAACATCGCCTACCGCACAGGAAAGAAAATCCATTGGGATGCGCAAAAGCACCGTTTCACCGATCGCGAAGCGAACAAGCTGCTGGCCGCCACGTACCACAACGGGTACCGGATACCCCGGGTCTGAGGGCTGGTTAGCGGCCGATCACTGTTCGGCTTCGAGTTCCTTGGCGCTTTCTAGCACCTTATCGGCCAATTCGGCTTTGTAGTTCAGCAGGTTCTGCGCGAGCTGCTCATTGGAGACCGCGAGAATCTGCGCGGCGAGGATGCCGGCGTTTTTGGCGGCGTTCAGCGCCACGGTGGCCACGGGGATGCCGTTGGGCATCTGCAGGATGGACAGTACCGAGTCCCACCCATCGATGGAATTGGATGATTTGACCGGTACGCCGATGACTGGCAGGTGGGTGATGGAGGCCACCATACCTGGCAGGTGGGCGGCACCGCCAGCACCGGCGATGATGACCTTGAGCCCCCGGGAGGCCGCGGTCTTGGCATAGTCGAACATGCGATCGGGCGTACGATGTGCCGAGACCACCGTTACCTCCACCTGCACGCCAAAGGATTTGAGGATGTCAACGGCGTCTTGCATCACCGGCAGGTCTGATTTGCTGCCCATGATGACGCCTACTTCAGGTATCGTTGTTTTCGCTGTCATATCCATTAACATATCACGTCACCACCCTGATGGTGCGCTGTACTTCCCGCGCCGTATTGATGGCCTGCTCGCGGTCTTCGTTGACGATGCACACGTGGCCCATTTTCCGGAACGGCTTGGTGTATTTCTTGCCGTACAGGTGCAAGTACACGCCCTGCAGGGCCAAGATGGCTTCGATGCCTTCGTAATGCGCCAGGCCGTCATGCCCGGCCTCGCCGAGCAGATTGACCATCACGGCATTGGTGCGCGTGGCGGTATTGCCCGGAGGGAGGTTGAAGATGGCACGGAGGTGCTGCGCGAACTGCGACGTGAAGTTGCCCTCGATGCTTTGATGGCCGCTGTTGTGGGGGCGGGGGGCGAGTTCATTCACGAGCAGCTGGCCATCCTTGTTAAGGAAAAGCTCAACGGCCAGGAGCCCCACGATCTGGAGGTCTTCGGCGATTTTCTTGGCCAGCAGTTCCGCGCGTTGCTGCACTTCGAAGGGCAACGTAGAAGGCGAGATGAGGAACTCCACCAAGTTGGCTTCGGGATTGAACTCCATTTCGACGCACGGGAAGGTCGATACCTCACCGTTGTCGTTGCGCGATACGATGATGGCCAGCTCTTTCTCGAAATCGATCCATTGCTCGATGAGGCTCGGGGCCTCGAACGCCTGCTCGACATCGGCAGCGTCGATGATTTTCTTGACGCCCTTGCCATCGTACCCGTCCTTGCGCAGTTTTTGGATATACGGCAACGGGATGGAGGTGTTGGCCAGGTTCGCCTTCGAAGAGATGAGCTGGAACGGGGCGGTCGGGATGTCGTTCTGCTTGAAGAACTGCTTTTGCAGGCCCTTGTCCTGGATGAGGCGGATGACGCGCGATTGCGGATACACCAGCACGCCTTCTTCTTCCAGCTTTTCGAGCGCATCGACATTGACTTTCTCGATTTCGATGGTGAGCATGTCCAGCCCTTTGCCGAACGCGTAGACCGTGTCGAAATCACCCAGCGCCCCCTGCACGAACCGGGTGCAGAGGTGGCGGCACGGCGCGTTCTTGTCGGGGTCGAGGATGTGGACGGTCACGTTGAAATTGATGGCCTCCTGAATGAGCATCCGGCCCAGCTGGCCGCCGCCAAGGATACCCAACTGCATTTCCCCATAAAAGTCTTTTGCCATATTAGCGAGTAGCTGATTCCAATTTGTCGGCCACGATGTGTTCGGCCGCTATCTTTTTCTGTAATTCCAAAAAGGCTCCGATGAGCGCCTCGGGCCGCGGGGGGCACCCCTGCACGTAGATATCCACCGGGATGATGCGATCCACGCCCTTGACCACGTGGTAGCCGTGTTGCCAATAGGGGCCGCCGCAGTTGGCACAGGATCCCATCGAGATGACGTAGCGCGGCTCGGGCATCTGCTCATACAGCCGCCGTATGCGGTCGGCCATCTTGAACGTGACGGTGCCGGCGATGATCATCACGTCCGACTGCCGCGGCGATGGCCTGGGGAACACGCCGAAGCGATCCAGGTCATACGTGGCGGCCATGGCACCCATCATCTCGATTGCGCAGCAGGCGATGCCGAAGCTCATGGGCCACATGGACGAGAGCCTGGCCCAATTGAGGAGGTCGTCGAGCTTGGCGATGACCACGCCATTGCTTTCCAATTGCTTGTCGATGCTCATGACGGCGCGCCTCCGGGTTTCCTGAATACGGGTTTGAATGCGGGCTTTTTCGTTTCGCCCACGGCAGGCGCCTTGGCCGTCGTTTCCGCCGCCGGGGCGATGGGCTCGAATTCCCGGAGCCGGTACTGCGCGCGGTTGAGCTTGTCATATGCCGATGGCGGGATCGGTACGTCCACGCGCGGCAGGACGGTTTGGGGTTTTACCCAATCCAGGTCGCCCTTGATCCATACGTAGGCCAGGCCGATGAGCAGGATGCCTACGAACAGGGCCATTTCGACCAGCGTGAACCACCCCCAGCGGGCATCTGCGGCAATCAACTCCGCTTGGCCGAAAACGGTGGCCCACGGAAAGATGAAGATCAGCTCGACATCGAACAGCAGGAAAACCAAGGCGATGACGTAAAAGCGCGGATTGAATTGTACCCACGAGCTGCCCACGGCCTCCTCGCCGCATTCATACGTGCTCAGTTTTTCGGGATTCGGTTTGCGCGGCGACAGCAATTTGCCCAGCAAAAGCGTGAACAACACCAATAGTACGCCCACAATCCCAATGAGTAGGATTTTGCCGAATTCGGTAAGCTGCCCAGGTTCGTCCATTTCGCACAAAGATAAAGAAATTATTTTTGTACATTGCACGCAGAATAGCTACCTGTCTATGAAAACGCATACCATACCCTGCCTGCTGTTGACGATTGCCGGAATCGCATCGACGCGATGTGGATTGGCGCAGCACCGAAGCAGCGTCGGCGTGCACATCACCCTGCTGCCCATCCAGGCCATTTGCATCGAGACTTCCGATAGTGACGCTGGAAATGCGGAAATGGGTAGCGCATATGCCAAGGATAGCATCGACAACCAGAAAATCAGCGCGTTCGGGACGGCGGCTTACGAATTGACGGTCGATCGGCAGGAGTCCACCCAACTCCCTTATCCGCCTGCGTGGGTGTCGGCGCAACGCGAACCCGAGGCTCCGCGCGGACCTGCCGACACGACGACGGAAGCAGCTCAGGCACTCGCGCTTCCCGAATCCAAACCCTTGGTGTTCTACAGCATCCGGGTCAATTGATCGCCCCTGAAAGGCGTAAAACCACGCGATTAAATCGATTTCCATAATTGCAACAAAAATGTTATCATTGCTTCGGCGCTGGCATGGCGTAGAACTTGATTTGCAATGGATATGATGGATTTTGGGATTTACCGCGTACAGAAGCTGAAGGAACACCTCCCCGACATGCATAGCTCCCTAAGGCGCAAATGTTACATGATCGTCTTTTCCGGTCCCAATGGGGCCGTGCACCACATGGACAACCGCGAATTCCCACTGCCGCCCCATTCCGTGTTGTTCATCGGCCCCGACCAGGTATCCCGGTTCGACGAGGGGCTGACGGCCGATACATACGTGTTGCTGTTCTCGTCCAGTTTTTTCGGCCGGTCCAGCCGGGACATGCATTTCCTCCAGAACAGCCCGCTCTTCAACGACCACGGCCAGGTCTACGCCATGACCCTGCCGCAAGAAGGGCTGGGGTATGCCAACGTGACGGTATACCTGCTCTACCAGGCGCGCAACGGCATCAAGGAGCAGCTGAACAAGGACTTGGCACATAACACCATCGAGCAGATCCTGATCATGGGTTCGCTGTATGCCAAGAATACCTCAAACGCGAGCTACAAGGCAGACCTCGACAATTACCTGGTGATCCAGTACAAAGCGTTGATCGCCGAACACCTGGTCGAGGAGAAGATGGTGAAATTCTATGCCGACCGGCTGCATGTCTCCGAGCGGAGGCTGAACAAGGCGGCCGAAACGGTGACGGGCATCGGTGCCAAGGACATCATCATCGAACGTGTGATGGACGAGGCCAAGCGGCTCCTTATCCATTCGGAAAAAAGCGTGAAAGAGATCAGCCTCGACCTGGGCTTCAGCGGCGAGCAGAACTTCAGCGCTTTTTTCCTGAAATACGCCGATGCGCGGCCAACCGAATTCCGCAAAATGCGCGGGTTGTAGCGGCCTTCCTACAGGATGTAAGCATACCGCTACAGCGGTGTCCCGACACATCATTCATGTGCTGTTTTTCATATTCCGTGGCTCCCATCGCCGCCATACCTTTGCATCATCCTTTCAGGAATAAAGGAAAAACG
>JBBCJB010000003.1:0-275475 GCA_037190485.1 Parapedobacter sp. | reverse complement strand
GCGGCCAGCGCGGCGATCATCGCGGCGCCGGTGAAGTTGCCGCCCAAGGTGGTGCTGGTGGCGAAATACGTCGCGTTGGCGGTGGGTATCCTGGAAGCGGTGGGTGGTGGCAGACGGGATGGGCACGAAATTGGGGAGGGCGCCGATGAAAACGAATAATTTCCAATTGGGCATGGGTACGGGCAGCGGCACGCTGCTCAGTGCCCTGGCCTTCATCAACACGCACGACGTGCTGAAGACCATCATCCTCGCCGCCATCGGCGCGGTGGTGAGCTTCGCGGTGAGCTGGGTGTTGCAACGGGTGGGCAAGCGGCAGTGATGGCTGCGGTGGAGCCGCTGATAAACTGTTCAATTGGGCAGGTCATCCGGCTTTTTTTCCCACTCGAACGGTGGATGTGCTGACGTGTCGTCGGTGGCGTCCCACCAGTCCAGTAGGTGTTGATACCATGCCCTCGCCTGTTCGAACACCTCGGTAAGGTCATCGGTCACGTACCGGTGCACGATGAACGCGAGTTTGTCCACTTCGCCGTACTGGTTTATGCGTTTCCACTCGTAGCGTGGGCTGATGGATTCCAGCAGGGGATACCCTCCCGGAACAAGTTCCAAGATCGTGTGCGTAGGGAAGTGGAAGATAACCACCCGTCCCTTCAGGACCGCTCCCATCGGTGTCGGTTCAATCAATAGACTGAAGTCAGGAATGTCTACACGCATGTCGCATCTCGTTTATCCTTTTTCGCTTTCATCGGCAACCTGCTAACGGCGATGATGCCCCGTTTCCGCGCTCGGTCTCCATGCTCCTCAGCGAATTCATCCAGTTACACGATACCTGTTACGTAGAAATCCCTGCGCTACCTTTTTGACCGCTTGGTAGCGCAGGGATTTCATCGGCTTTAGCAAAGCGTAATCAGTCGTCGTCCTCTTCTAACAACGGGCCGGAAGCGGTACCGGCAAGGTCGCCGCCTTCGCGGTCGACCTTGTTGGGGTCGAAGGTTTCCCGGACATCGTGGTCATCGGGCTCGATTTCGTCGTCCTCCCATTCCGGCTCCTGGCCGATGTGGTGGCTTTCCTCGTTTTCCGCTATTCCTTTTTCGTGCTTCTCGGGGTCGATCGACAGATCGATTTTCTGTTTACTGAGCATGGTATTTCCTCCTATTTTTCAATTATGATGCTGTTCTTTGGATAACAATGGACACGCGCTAAGGTTTCAATACGGTTCGTTGTTCGTGCTGCCCCCGTCCTCTATCTCCAGGATACCGTCGATGAGGCCCTGCCACTGGGGGTTGGATATCCCCAGTTTGGCCACCAATCCGACCGTGGTATTGCGGATGTTGTCCAGTGTACTTTCGGTGTCGGTATTGGCCACCTCGTTGCGCCCATGGTAACTCACCACGACCCGATTGCCTTTCCGTTCCACCGTGAGCGTCGATGTCGCCATGTCGGTGAAAAAATGTGCGGTGTCCTCACCGACATTCAACGGATTGGTCGACGGCCTGAGAATCAGTTCGCAGAGCGCGCCGTCCGCCGATTCGCTTTCGATGACGCGTTCGACCCGTACCCAATCGTACCCATCGCCTTGGCGGGGGCCGGGCCCAGGGATATCGATGCGCACCCGGTCGCCTTCTGCCGGCCGGGATTTGACGGCTTCGCCGCCATGGGCGTCGGTCAGGACAAACGTGGCCGAAGGTACGTTTGCAACCTCATCCCAGCGGTTGATGTGGAGGAGGCGCGACTTCGCGATTTTAAAAAGCAGGGCTGCTTCAATAGCATTTTGGCATTGGCGCTCCGTGTGGAAATCCACCTGCTTGCCGGTATGTTGCGCAGGCACTTCTTTCTCGGGCGGCCTGTTCGTTGATTCGTCTGTCATGGTATTTCCTTTTATTTGCCAATATAACAGAAATTGCGCCACGAGGCAAAAAAGGAGGTTAAGCCATTAGCCAAGACGCCACTGTCCTAAAAACCGATAACCGTGTCTTCGAAAGTTGAAAGTGCATGACATAAAAACGGACAGGCGGGCCACATCGCAGACCTGCCAACAATAGGGCGAAAGGGTGTTTTCTCAGGGAAATAAGCCATTCCACGATTTAATTGCCTATATTTACAGCTTATTCCATACGCAAAGCAAACCATGAGACAACTGAAAATATCCGAATCGATTACCAACCGGTCTAATCGATCGTTGAACAGCTACCTGCTTGAAATCGGCAAGTACGATATGCTCACGGCGGCGGAAGAGGTCGATTTGACGATTCGGATACGTGGAGGCGATATGGTCGCGCTGAACAGGCTGGTCAACGGAAACCTACGGTTCGTGGTTTCCGTAGCCAAGCAGTACCAATACCAGGGCCTGTTGCTGGAAGATTTGATCAATGAAGGCAATCTGGGATTGGTTACGGCTGCCAAGCGATTCGACGAAACCCGCGGCTTCAAGTTCATCTCCTATGCCGTTTGGTGGATTAGGCAGGCTATCATGTCGGCCATTGCCGTGCAGTCGCGTATCGTTCGCCTGCCGTTCAATCAGATTGCCGATATCGTCAAGGCGAAGCGCTCGCAGTCTACATTGGAGCAGGAGCTGGAGCGCGAACCGACTGTGGAAGAGCTGGCCGACGCGTTGGCGGTTTCGACGTTGAAGTTGGAGCGTACGTTGTCAAACGGGGCAGGGCAAGTGTCTTTGGATGCCCCTTCCGTACATTCGCCCGATACCAGCCTGTTGGATTCCTTGGCGGATGGTGGGGCATCTACGGATGACCAGTCCATGCGCGAATCGCTGGAAATTATCGTTCGCGCCGCGCTACGCCATCTTCCTGAGCGTGAGCAGTTGGTGCTTAGCCTCTTCTTTGGCCTTGGCGGGACGGAACCGAAAAATCTGCAGGAAATCGGCCAGCAGCTTGGGTTGACTACCGAACGTGTCCGGCAAATCAAAGCCAAGGCATTGGGCTGGCTGCAGCATTCTACCGAGGGGAAAAAGCTGGCGGGGTATTTTTGATGATAACGTAGGCGATTCCCGTCATGCCGCTTTATTCACCGCGTTGCTGTTAACCGCCAGCCAAAGGCGTGGCCAAAGCTTCCCTGAATTCGCTTATATTTGCATCGCCATGTGAGTGATATTTTAGGTAAACAGTTGGGTTGTTATGCAATAAGTTGTTAAATCGATAATACATGTTGTCAAAAATAATCGCGACGGGAGCCTATATCCCCGCCGAAATCGTTCCAAACAGCCACTTCCTGACAAACGTGTTTTTCGAGCGTGACCGTTCGATTGTCCGGAACACCACGGAAACCGTCATTCAGAAATTCGAGGCCATTACCGGGATCAAGGAGCGGCGATACGCGCCGACAGGTGTCACTGCGTCGGAAATGGCTTTTCGGGCGGCGGAAGAAGCCATCGCCGGAGCCGGCATCGACGCGGAGTCCATCGACCAGATCATCGTGGCCCATAATTATGGCGAGATGGCCTATCCCGGTGCACCCCGGGATATGGTGCCCAGCCTCGCTTCACGCGTGAAGCATAAGTTGGGTATCCGGAACCCGCTGTGCATACCGTACGACCTTGTCTTCGGTTGCCCGGGCTGGTTGCAGGGGGTTATCCAAGCCGATCTGGCCATCCGGGCGGGCGCGGCGGACACCATCCTGGTCATCGGGTCGGAAACCCTGTCCCGCATCGTCGATCCTTCCGACCGCGATAGCATGATCTTTTCGGACGGCGCTGGCGCGTGTATCTTGCAGGGCAATCCGGAAGGTGATGCCGGAATTTTAGGTACATTGGCCAGATCGGACACCGGCGTCGAAACGGACTACATCGTTTCGGGATGCGGCAATGATGTGGAAGAGGGCGAACCTCGGTTCATCAAGATGCAGGGGCGGAAAGTTTACGAATATGTGCTCAACCATGTGCCGCAGGCGATGAAGGCGTGCCTGGATGGAAGCGGGCAGCGTATCTCGGACCTGAAAATGGTTTTCCTGCACCAAGCGAATGAAAAAATGGATGAAGCCATCGCCAAACGGTTCTATGGCCTATATGGGGTGGAGGGAGTTCCGGAAAACGCCATGCCCATGAACATCGGTTGGATGGGGAACAGTTCGGTAGCCACCATCCCGACACTGCTTCACCAAGTGCTTGGCAATCAGCTGGAGTCGTTCCGTCTGGAGCGGGGCGACGTGGTGATCATGGCATCGGTCGGGGCCGGGATGAACATCAATGCAGTGGTCTATAAATGGTGAGTTGTTTATCGCCGTCTTTTTAGTACGGTAAGGGATTTAATACAGGTTTTTTCCATTAATGGAAACAACAGCACTGTGCCAGGTGTTCCCCTATCGAGGCTCGGATTGGCAACAGCTAATCTTATACGAAAAACACTTGCGGACATGAAAAACAAAAGCACCGACATTGCAGATGATATGGGCAGTCATCATGAGCAAGTGGCTAAATACTACCTGGCCGCCATCGTCGAATCGTCGCAGGACTCGATTGTGACCATTGATTTCAATCGGATCATCACGACCTGGAACAAGGCAGCCGAAGACCTGTACGGCTGCAAGGCTGGTGAAGTGATCGGCAAATCGTTGGAAATGGTCATGCTGCCGCGGGATTTCGTTGCGCTTGTGGAAAACGTGGCCAGCATACGGAACGACGTTACAGTACCCATTTACGAGACGGTAAGCCTCCATAAAAACGGCAAGCAGGCCGACCTCCAAATCGCGCTGTCGCCTGTGCGGGATGAGACCGGCGCCGTGATCGGCGTCTCGACCATTGCGCGCGATATCACCGAAGCGAAACTGGATGAACAGCTGAAAGATGAATTCATCGCGGTGGCAAGCCACGAATTGAAGACGCCCGTTACCGGCATCAAGGCCTATACAGAGCTACTCGTCGATAAGTTCAGCCATGCGGATGACGAAGTGAATCTATCCCTGATGACGAAGTTAAGCCGGCAAGTCGACCGGTTGGCGGAACTCATCAAGGCGCTGCTTGACACGACGAAATTGACAGCCGGGGAAATGCTGTTGCAAATCGAACGGTTTGACCTTGCTTCCCTGATCGAAGAGCAGGTGGAGCACCTGCAAGGCACGTCGCCTCGGCACCAGCTGGTCGTTGAGGGCAACAAGTCCATTCCAGTCATTGCCGACCGGAAGCTGATCGGCCAGGTCATTACCAATTTGGTTTCCAATGGCATAAAGTACTCGCCCGAAGGGGGGCAGATCGTGGTGTCGTCAACGCGAACGGATGGCGGCGTCCGGGTAGACGTAAAGGACCTCGGCGTCGGTATCCCGGAAGGATTGGATCACAAGATCTTTGAGCGGTACTTCCGTGTCGACGCGCCCCTCACATCGAAAACACAGGGCGTCGGGCTCGGTCTGTATATCACGGCCCAGATCGTCCGCCAGCACGGCGGAAAGATTTCCGTTGACAGCGAGGAAGGGATAGGCTCCACATTTTCGTTCACGATACCCGAAATACGCATAAACGAAGTTACTTCCGAATGAAACACATCGTAGTCGTAGAAGACGATCATGGCATATTGGATCCATTGACGATCATGTTGGAGAGCGCGGGCTATCAGGTGAGCGGTTTTGTCGACGGCTCGGGGCTATTGGCCGATGATTCCATCGTGCCCGATCTTTTCGTGCTTGACAAACAACTGCCGGGCATCGATGGCTTGGAACTCTGCAGGTACCTGAAAGGTCAGCAACGGACAAAGCACATACCGGTAATCATGCTGTCCGCGACGACGGGCTTAAAAGCATTGGCTGTGGCCGCCATGGCGGATGATGCCCTTGAAAAGCCGTTCGGGATGAGGGACTTCCTGGACATGATTGCCAAGCATATAGACCGGAGCGAGTGAGATGCCCATGGCAATCGGCCTTTCATTAGGCAACGTGGACGGAGGAATCTTTTGCCGAATCGTTTGTGTTGGTTTTTTGGGAATCAAGGCAACTTTACCTAATTTTGACATGGAGATAAGGTGTCGCAATATTCGATGGATTTTCAGAACGAACAAATGTTTGGGCAAGCGGAAAAGGTTTCAATAGGTGCCGTAGGGACCTGGCCCGGAGATTTTCCCGTCGGGATCTGGCAATGTGACTTGACGGGACGCATAACGCATTGCAACCGGGCTGCGGTCGATTTCTGGGGGCGGCACCCGCCTTCAGGGCCCGGCGTGTGGTGCGGGGCGTTGAAACGCTATGACGCTGCCGGCAATGAGATCGATCCAGAACAGCACCCGTTGGCGAAATTGGCTCGCGGGGAGTCGGAAACGGCGCGGACGGAACTCACCATCGAGCGCCCGGACGATACCTATTATCGGCTGATCCTGCACACGCGCAGGCTCCTTGATGAAACCGGTCAGTTGGTGGGGGTATACGGTACGCTTACCGATACATCCGGTCACGGATTGACCGATACCAAACAGGCCATGCTTTCGGCCATCGTCCAGCACTCCGACGATGCCATCATCAGCAAGGACCTTTCCGGAAGGATAACGAGCTGGAACGGCGGTGCCGAACGGATATACGGTTACCGGGAAGCGGAAGTGATCGGCCGTCCGGTTTCGCTATTGATACCACCCGACCGCGCCAGCGAAGAAGACCACATCCTGGCGCAAATCAAAAGCGGGGTGACCATCGATCATTTCCAGACCATAAGGCGGGATAAGAAGGGGCGCTTGATTCCCGTATCCCTCACGGTCTCGCCGATACGCAACGCGGCTGGGAAGCTGATCGGCGCCTCCAAGATCGCGCGGGATATCTCCGCGATGGTCAACCAGCAGAAGACCATCCGCCAGCACATGAAAAACCTGCTTACGCTCAATGAATTGAGCAAATCGATATCCGACAAACTCAATCGTGACGAAATCATGGGGGAGGTGGTGCGGGCGGCTACCAAGTTGACCGGCGCATCCGGCGGCGCGTTCTACCACTTCCAAGATCCCGATTTCCGGCAACCCGCGTATCGTGCCTATGCCGGCGATGGGAAGCTATTCAAAGACGATGCAAACCTGTCGGGAACCGCGGCTTGGCAGCGGTTCATGCTGCATCCGCAACCGATAAGGACGCGCAGGCGCATGACATCCGCCCGGCTGATGGAACTTCCGGCTGCTGCCGATGGGAATAGCGGCGAAGCCGTGTTCCTGGCCGTACCCTTGATCCATTCGGCCGGGAACGTGGTCGGTAAATTGGTATTGATCCATACCGGGGCCGGTCGATTTACGCCGCTCGATGAGCGACTGATCAAAAGTTTGGTGGCATACGCGACCATTGCGTTGGACAATGCCCGCTTATTTGAAGAGGTGAACAGCCTGAACGAGCGGAAAGACGAGTTCATCGCCTTGGCCGGCCACGAACTCAAGACGCCACTTACGAGCATTTCCAGTTACCTGCAATTGCTGGAAGCGCGTGCAAACGACGGTACCCAACGTAAATTCATCGCCAAGGGCCTGGGCCAGGCACTGAAAATGCAGGAACTGATCGATGAATTGCTGGACGTGTCAAGGATCGAATCTGGCAACCTGGAACTGTCGCCGGAAGCCATCGACGTTGGCCGCATGGTCCCGGAGCTGGTCGAACAGCTCCAGGTTGCCGTAACCACCCACCGGATATCGTGCATCGGAGCCGCCGGTGGATGCACGATCCAAGCGGATCGCAAGCGGATGGAGCAGGTCTTGCAGAACCTGGTCGGCAACGCCGTGAAATATTCGCCCAAGGGGACCGAAGTAACGGTATCGTTGGACGTGTCGGCAACGGAATGCCGGATTTCGGTAACCGATCGCGGGATCGGCATCCCACCCGGGGAATTGGATCGCGTGTTCGAGCGCTATTACCGCGCCGGGGCGCGGAAGCCCGTCCAAGGGCTGGGGCTTGGGCTTTACATCACTCGGGATATCGTGGAGCGGCATGGGGGAAAGCTGCACGTGCAAAGCGTGGTAGGAAAGGGCAGCGTATTCACCGTGACACTGCCCAGGAAATAATGATAGAAAATAGCAACTTTTCCGGCGGTGGGTTGTTGCATTCCAAAAAGCAAACGATGAAGAAAAGAATTACGGTCGTGGAGGACGACGAGGACATCCGGGACATCGTGGGTTACCTGCTCGAATCGCAGTATGAACTGACGTTGCTGGAGAACCTGTCGCTTTTTCGCGAATCGTTGGGCCACGGCAAGCCTGACCTGGTCATCCTGGATGTTATGCTGCCCGATGGGGATGGCCGGGAGATGTGCTGCGAAATGACGGCGGATCCGCAAACGGCCGACGTGCCGATTTTACTGATGTCAGCCCATACGCAGACGGTGCCGAAAGGCTGCGCTGCAGTAGGATTCCTTCCGAAGCCATTCAACAACAGTGTATTGACGCAGCGTGTCGCGGCATTGCTATCATGACGGATTCACGTTAGCTTACCGGCAATCATTTCCGATACAGTAAAAAGCAGGTAAGTAATGCCGAGTTGATGGCGACAGAAAAAGAATTGGAGAGGATTACCGGCATATCCTCCCGTAAAGCGCCATAATATACCCAAAGGGCGACCCCCGTAAGCAACACGCCTATCGTCAGCAACGAAAGATCACCGATTTCCTTCGTCCGGATTACCTTGATCAATTGCGGAAGCATCGCGATCGAGGTGAGTATACCCGCCACCGAGCCGATGAGTTGTTCGTGTTCCATATCCCTACCTCTTTGCTGCGCCAACAGGCGGCTGGGCATGTTTGTTTGGACGGCAGGCATTTTTTCTAAACAAAGGCGAAAGCCACATGTTAATTTTTTAAAAGACATACATAAAAAGGAGAACTCATCATGGCAAACAACAAGCAGAATGGCGAAATGCCCAACGCACACCTTCACGAATTGTTCGTAGACGAGTTGCGGGACATCTTAGGCGCGGAACGGCAGCTCCTGAAGGGGCTGAAGAAAATGGCCAATGCGGCAGGGAGCGCGACGCTGAAAACGGCGTTCGAAACGCATTACTCAGAAACGGAGGAACACATCAACCGGCTGAAGGGCGTATTTGAATCGCTAGGATTGGCCGCACGCGGGAAAAAGTGCAAGGCCATGGAGGGGTTACTCGGCGAAGCGGAGGAAATCATCGAGAGCTTCGAGGGCGACCCATCGCTGGATGCGGCACTCATCGCCGCGGCGCAAAAGGTGGAACATTATGAAATCGCCACTTATGGATGCCTCGTAACGTACGCGCAGCTGATGGAGCACCGCGAAGCGAAGGAAATCTTGGGAACCACCTTGAACGAAGAGAAGGAAACGGACGCCAAGCTGACCGACATTGCGCTCTCGGAAGCAAATGTTGCGGCATAGGCCCAGGTGAGCGTAAGTTGCAAAAGAAGCGAGGCCCGGCTTTTCCAGCCGGGCCTCGCTTCTTTTTGTTATTGAAATCTAATCGCCCTTGGGAGCGTAGGGCTTGAGTTTTTTCTTTAATTGCTGCCGAGCCACGTGGATGCGGGTCTTGACGGTGCCGATCGGAATCTGGAAATGGTCTGCGATTTCGTGGTACTTATACCCTTCATAATACATTGAAAAGGGTTGATAGTATTCTTCCGGCAGCCTGGAAAGCGCACGTTCGATATCGTCCATGACGAATTTGCCTTCGGCGCCGTTGCGCAACGAACTCGAATACAGATCAGAAGAGGAGATGTTGTCCGACTTCATGATGATGGAGTTTGTTTTTACCTTGCGCCTGTAATAATTGATGAAGGTGTTTTTCAGGATGGTGTAAAGCCAAGCCTGTAGGTTCGTGCCGTCCCGGAATTTGTTGTAATACGAAAAGGCTTTGAGCAGGGTGTCTTGAACAAGATCGTTTGCGTTCTCCTCATCGCGCGTGAAATAGAATGCATAGCTACTTAATGAATTGGCTTCCTGTACGACTTTGCTGTTAAATTCAATCTTATTCATAGTCTATAGAATTAATCGTTCTTGTTCGCTTTCATCTTTGTGTGTTTCAGCATCAATCAGCAGGTGCGCAATGGCCATTTACGCATGCCGACCGGTAATTTAATCGTTTTCGTTACCTGGTAATCCTATGAAGCCCAACAAACGGGTGCTTGTTTTTGTTTGGATAAATGCTAGAATTTCCGGATGCAGCCTTGGCGTTGGTGTTCGAATCGTGCGTTATCCGCCGGTTATCACGTTTTTCGGGCAAGAACGGCATCTTCTTGTAATCAATTTATTACATGAGGCGCTCAATCCGTACCGTCAGTTGGGAGGTCGGTGCCCTTAGCCGGCGGGAGCTGGGTTACCTCCTTCTCCGTTTCCCGTTCTTCGACATGCACCGCGAATTCAGCCGGGGTAATCCTGGAACCGTGGTATTCGGCGTAGGCTCGGGTGAACGATGCGCCGATGTATAGGATGGCCGCCGTGTAATAAACCCAAAGCAAAAGCACGATCACGGAAGCTGCAGCTCCATAGGTCGATTCGGGGCCGGTGGTCTGGATGTAGAATCCGATGAGGAAACGGCCGATCATGAACAATATGGCGGTGAAGAAGGCACCGGCCTTGACGTCTTTCCATTGGATACGCACATCGGGTAGAAACTTGAATATCACGCCGAACAGCGTGCTGATGACCACGAAATTGGTAACGGTCTCAATCGCCATCGAGAGGTACACCGCCGCGTCCGAAAACAATCGCCGGATGTAATCCATGAAAATCATCAATACCCCGTTGACGATCAACGAGACGATGAGCAGGAATCCCAACGATAGCACCAGCGACGACGACAGCAACCGATCGGTGATCATCTTTACCCAACCCCGTTTGGGTTTCGGCTTGATTTCCCAGATCTTATTGATGGAATGCTGCATGTCGCCGAACACGGACGTGGCGCCCATGAGCAAGGTGCCGATGCCGATGATGAGCGCCAACGTGTTGTCTTCCTTGAGCTGGACATTCTTGATGATTTCCTGGATCTGCGCGGCCGCGGCATTGCCGACCAAGCCGTTGATCTCTTCGAAAACCTGCCCTTCTGCGGCCTCTTGCCCGAAGAACAATGCCGCCAGCGCGATGGTCAACACCAATAAAGGGGCGAGCGAAAACATGGTGTAATACGATAGCGAAGCGCTGAACTTGAGCCCCTTGGCATCGCCGAAGATGGTAAACGTATTTTTCAGGATGGTGAACCAGCGTTTGAAGAAGCTTGTTTTTTTCATGATGGATATATGATTTGATTTTGTTGGTGTTTCATTGACGCAGTATCCACCCACGAATGGGGCTATCAACGTATAGGAAGTCTCCGAATTCGCCGACGACCTGGGCCCGTTCACCTACTGCCATCTCGGTGATCCGTGCCGCCGTGGTGTCGGGTTGGGCATACAACCGGTGTGGACGGTCAAGCTGGACGGTGCGCAATCGGGCAAGTGCGGCGACTTGTTTGGCCGTCACGAAATGTTTGGTGGAGTCGGGAAAGACCACCCGGTACCCGTTGCGGTAGGCTGCCTCGATGCGCGCGGGAACATGGCGTGCGCCGCCGCTTCGCAGGGGAGTCGCCGTGCGCAGCGTATCCCCGATGCGTCCGGTGTCAGCGACGATGGCGGGTGGGGTCGACTTGCCCGGGCGCACGAATGGGATGGGATCGACCGCTCCCCCGGGGGCATAGATGCCAAAATGGAGGTGCGGGGGAGTGGTCCGTGCGTTGCCGGTGGTACCCATCAATCCCAAGGTGTCGCCAGTGCGTACGGTTTGGCCCGAAATAACGAGCTGGCTGTCCAAGTGGGCGTAATACAGATTGATTGGCCGGCCCTTTGGCCTTAGCCACACCACCTTGCCTCCCAGGCGGTTGTCTCCAACCCGTACGATGCCGTCCGCTGCGGCAACGACAGGGGTGCCGCGCACAGCGAAGATGTCGATGCCCTCATGCCGCCTGCGCCCGCCGTCGCGTGGATCGCCGAATACGCTGCCAATGTGTTGCCGTGCGTCAGGAGCCACGGGATTGGCGAGCGAGGCCTCGGCCGTAAGCCGCAGATCGAACGACAATTCGGCAAATAATTCGGGCTGGACACGGAGGATGTACCGTGCATCCCGTTTCACATCCCAAACGAGCACGGAGGCTGCGGTATCGGCCGAAGCCAAGTGTTTCGGCTCGGCGCCGGTGTCTTGCGCGGCCTCGAAGAGATCGATGAACAGCCGCGCGCTGTCGGTGCCGTTTGCGTTTACTGCAACCCGCAACCGTTCGCCCAACCGTGCCGTAAACGCGTAGCCGATGGCCGTTGGTTGGTGCCGGGCGACGTAAACGGATTCGTGATGCGGCACGGTTACCGAAGTCGGGTCGACAAGACTGGATACCGACGACTGGAACCATTGCCGATAGATGACGCTTCCCTCAAGCCCAGCCTTGCCCAGCTGGTTCAAGTACCGTTGATGCGGAGACTGGCCTTTGAAAAGCGTGCCGGTGAACTGCTCGCTACATGAAGCGAAAAGCGCCGCGAGCAGGATAGCCGGGTATGGACTGCGGTAACGTGGATCGTTCATACGGTTAGTTACAAGCAAATCGATCCATTTGTTTGTTTTTCCAACAATTCCATGGGTGATTTGTATTTTTGACTATGACACATTCCAAGGACGATACCGTTGTCACCGTTATCGGTTGCGGCGACGCGTTTGCCAGCGGCGGCCGGTTGCAGACGTGTTTCCATGTACAGGCACCTGGCGCGGACCTGCTCATCGACTGTGGGGCCACCGCATACCACGGGCTGAAACAGCGTGGCGTCGCTGTTTCCGAAATCGATACCCTGGTCATTTCCCATTTCCATGGCGACCATTACGGGGGGATACCCTTTTTGCTGTTGGAAGAGGCCATCCGGGGCCGTGAGCAACCACTTACCATCATCAGCCCACCTTCCGGCCGGGAACGGATCACCAAGTTGCTGGATAGCCTGTATCCCGGTACCGAGGTGCTTGAAAAACTCAACCTGCTGTTCAAGACCTATCCCGAAGGTGGCGTGTTGCAAGCCGGCCAGGTGGAAATCTCCGCTTATCCGGTAGCGCATTCGCCCGAAACATTGCCACATGGCATCCGCATGGCTATTGCCGGCAAGGTGATCAGCTATTCCGGTGATACGGCTTGGACGCCCATGTTGGTCGAACTGGCGAGGGATGCCGACCTGTTTCTTTGCGAATGCAACTTTTTCGAATCGGAGGTGAAGGGGCACATGAGTTACAAGACCTTGTTGGCGTATGACGACCAACTCATGTACAGGAAAATCCTGTTGACGCATTTCGATGCCGAGATGCTAGACAATATCCATCGCGTATCGCACCCCTGTGCGGAAGATGGGCTGCAGATCAGGTTACCCGCTTCGTATTGATGGCGGCTACCCACTCGTGGTGCCCACAGCGGGTGCAGTGGTGACGGCCGGGAGGAAGGTGTTGCACCGTGCCGCAATAGATGCAGGCATACGCGCCGCTATCCGCGATGATGGCCGTGTTTTCGTTGTAGGCCTTGGGCAAGATAGGAAGGCCCGGCCTCACGGCCCCGTCCGCGAAGAAGAACACGCTGACGTGTCCTTCGGTCTCTAGGATGGCCGCTTTTACCTGGCCCAGGTGCTCCACGCCCTTTTCGCGCAATTCCGCGAAGAACTCGTATTTGGAAAGGCTATCCTTGCTGTCATCCTTGATGATCATCACGCCGTCTTCGACGATGTACATGGGCCTTCCTTCCAGCAGTTTCTCGAATCGTTCGTTTTTGGTGGTCAACCACGTGATTACGCGGTACAACCCGATGGCCGTTACGCAGACGATCGCCGTGGGAAGGATGGCTACGTCATCATAGAACATGGAATCGCCCGCGGCGGATCCGAGGCTTAAAATGATGGCCAGTTCGAATATGGAGAGTTGCCGGACACCGCGTTTGCCCGACAGGCGCAAGATCACCAACACGACCACGAACATGGTGATGGTGCGGAAGACGATTTCCGCCGCAAATTCGCCGCTCAACTCGTGCAAAAAAATACGTTCCCAGTCCATGGCTTTCCGCCTGTCGATAGTGCAATCCCCAGGAATACAATCCGTAGGGCCGAATGTTTTGTTGCATAAAAACCAACAATTGATGTGGACGGCTGTTATCCCGTTTGAGAGGTCCCCGTCGACCGGCAATTTGTTTAACATAAAAGACGCTTGTTATGGCTACATTGACTGCATCGCGATTAACGACAATATTGGGCTATCAGGAACCGCCCGTGTTTTCGGTTTACATGCCGACACACCGTACGCACCCCGACAATGCACAGGATTCAGCGCTATTCAGGAAGCTGATCGGACAATTCGATTCCGTCAAGGACGACTACCTGCGTGATCAGGCAGTGCAAGCGATATTCGACAAATTCGAGCGTTTGGCCGAAGACTACCGGTTCTGGCAGCATACCCGCGAAGGGCTCGCCGTTTTCGCGACGCGCGACTCGTTTGATGTGTATCGGCTTCCACGAAAGGTTCGCCCCTTGGCCATCGTTGCAGACAGTGCGCATACCAAGCCGCTGCTGAAATACTTGCAGACTAGCGATCGGTACCATGTGCTGGTGTTATCGACGAATACGGCTCGGCTCTATGAAGGAAATCGCTATCAATTGGACGAGGTGGATCTTGCCCAGCAGGACGTGCCCGAGTCGATGATCGATGCGCTGGATCACGAGTTGCGCGACCTGCACGCCACGCTGGCGGCTTACCGCACGGCAACCGGCGAGCGATGGGAGGTATCCCAGAACCATGGGTTGAAGAAAACCGACATCGACAACGACATCGCGCAATTTTTCAGGGCCGTGGATCGGGGGATTGTTGCGACGTACTCCGTACCCTTGCGACTACCATTGATCTTGGCAACGCTGCCCGAACACCACCATCTGTTCAGGAACGTAAGCCGCAATAGGCAGCTATTGGATGGGGGCATCAAGACAAACGCCGCTGCGTTGACCAGCGATGAGCTCCGCAATTTGGCATGGGAGGTGTTCGAACCGCATTACAACGCGCAGTTGGATCGCCTGGTCGCCGACTTCAGGCAAGCCGCCGCCAACCGGCTGGGTGCCGATCAGCTCGACGAGTTGGTGAAGGACGCCTTTGACGGGAAAATTGCCAGCTTATTGCTCGAAGAGGATCGCATCATACCCGGTCGCATCGTGGATCGCGACAATGTACTTTTGCATGCGGCGGATACCGATCACGCCGTCGACGACGTGCTGGACGACCTTGCTGAAATCGTGATGCGTTTCGGCGGCGACGTGTGGATCCTACCCAAAAGCAAAATGCCCTCCGAAACCGGGGCCGCCGCCATCAATCGGTTTTAAAGGGGCGCCGCTGGAAAGATCGCCAACTGGTCATATGCTTTTCGTGGTCGAGTGCCATTGGTAGCCAATCGTGGAACGAATGCTTTCCCATCGACGAATAGCGCACGGCGGTTACCTTTCCGGCCAGCAGGTAAAGCTGATTTTCGGGGGGAAGCCTTATTTCGATTTACTGGTCGACCTCATCGGTCACGCCCGGAGCAGCATCCACCTCCAGGTGTATAGCTATGAAGCGGATGAGACAGGTCAGCGCATAGCCGATGCGCTCATCGCGGCAGCGAAACGCGGGGTTTCCGTATACGTATTGGTGGATGGCTATGGGTCGCAGGGCCTGCCGCGTTCATTTATCGATCGGATCACGGGAAATGGAATACATTTCCGTATTTTTGAGCCTTTGCTGAAAAGCGATCGGTTTTATTTCGGGCGCCGGATGCACCAAAAGGTGATGGTCGTGGATGCGCGTTACGCCGTGGTCACCGGAGCCAACATCGCAGACAAGTACAACGATTTGCCGGGGCAGTCGGCATGGTTGGATTTCGCCGTTCTCGTGGAAGGAGAAATCGCCACAAACCTGTGCACATGGTGTTGGACAACCTGGAAAAACTTCCGGCGTCCCCAGCGGCGCGCTCATACCTGCAAAGCGACGGCCCCGTTTGTCGATTTCGGGTACGATGCGGTATGTTCGGTGCGTGTCCGACGCAATGACTGGGTGCGTCGGAAATACGATATTTCCCGTACGTATAAGGAAATCTTACGCAGCGCGAAAGAGCGTGTCGTGCTGGTTTCAAGCTATTTTCTACCGGGTGCAACCATCCGTCGGGACATCGCCGACGCGGTAAGGCGCGGGGTGCGCGTGCAGGTGATGGTTTGCAATCGGATGGATGTGCCATTTGTAAAGGATGCCGAACGGTACATGTACGATTGGTTATTGCGGCACAAGGTGGAAATCTACGAATATGCAGGGAACATGCTCCATGCGAAGCTGGCCGTTTGCGACGACGGATGGATGACCATCGGTTCGTTCAACGTAAATGACCTGAGCGCTCGGGTCAGCATCGAACTTAACCTAGACGTGAAATGCACCTCGTTCGCGGAACGCGTTATCGAGCAGTTGCATACGCTCATGGAGCGTCATTGCGTACGAATCCATAACGATGATTTCGTGGCGGCAAACAGCCTGCCGATACGCTTGAAACGCTGGCTGGCATTCAAGATTTTGCGGGTTATTTTCTTTTTGGGTACGTGTTATATCAAACAGGAACGGCCGGCCACACATTGATGCTTCACACGAAGCCATCGTGCGATGATGCCGTGAAAAAAAATCAAACAATACCTTGCATGGATTGTCAACACAACAGGACATTAATCGGAATAGGAATCATCATGGAAGATCTGAAAAAAACAACGGAAGTAATAAACGATTTGATCAAAATAAACAATGACCGCATCGCGGGCTATGAAAAGGCCATCGCGGAGCTGCCCGTGGCGGATGTAGACCTGAAGGCATTGTTCGCCAGCCTGATCGAGCAGAGCGAACGGCTCAAGGATGAACTCCAGCGGCACATAGCCGGGTGGGACAGCAAAGTCGAAGACCAAACCACCACGGCCGGCAAAATATATCGGGTATGGATGGACGTGAAGCAGACCCTGGCCGTCGACGACCGAAAGGCGGTACTTGAAAGTTGCGAGTACGGGGAAGATGCCGCACAAAAGGCGTATCGAGAAGCGGAGCAGGAAGAAGGGGTTTCTTTCAGCGCAAAGTCATTGATTTCCGATCAAAAGACGCAACTACGGGCCTCCCACGACCACATCAAGCAATTGCGGGATCGTGAACGGGCGGGATAAGAAATAACGGACTGATCATGGATAACCTAATGAAGACAACGGAATGCCTCAGGGACCTGATGGCATTCCATACGGAGCGCGTAGCGGGATATGAGTCCATGCTCGGTGGGCTCACGCGCGACGAGCAACACCTAACGGCATTGTTCGATGCATTCATCAGGCAAAGTATGCTCATGAAAAAGGATTTGCAGGACCTCGGTGTGGAATGTGGGGTGGATGCGAGCTGGTTGCAGCCAGACCAAGGTAGGCTGGGGTTGGCATGGTCGGTCGTGAAAACGGTTTTTTCAAGTAGAATGCCAAACTATCCGCTAGGCAAATGCCGCTCCGGCGAGAATGCGTTGCTGATTGCCTACCATGCCATGGAAGGCTCGGATGGACTGCCTCCAGCACTGCGGTCACTGATCAACAAGCAAAAGCGGGACGTGATTGCGGCAAGGGACTGGATTGCGCATTTCGAGGGCCCCTTATCCGGGGAACAGCAAGCCGAACAGCGACTGGCAGCGGTTTCCTGATGAAATCGCATCGACATTTCGTTAAACAATCGTAGTTTTGCGGAAACTTCCTAATTCAGATGAAAGGATCGCATGTCGAACTCGACAACCAAGTTTTCAAAGCACTCTATCTAGCTTCTCCCGTGGCAGGCTACGTATGTGATGAACGTGGTTACCTGATTACATTCAACGAGGCGGCTTTATCCCTGTGGGGTCGGAAACCCGAGCTCTGGAAGGACAAATGGTCTGGCGCCATGGCGCACTACTATCCCGATGGGACCCCGATGCCGATTGCTGAGACGCCCATGGCCGGCGCATCGGATGGCCAGCGCGGGATGGGGTCTGAAGAGATGGTCATCGAGCGTCCGGATGGCACCCGCCGCGCGGTTTTGGTTTTCGCACAACCGCTGGGAAACGGCATGGAGGGGCTGGGCGGCATCCAGGTCACGTTGGTCGACGTGACGGATTACCGCCAGAACGAAGAAAAACAGGCGATGCTATCCGAAATCGTGCAATCGACCGACGATGCCATCGTCAGCAAGACACTCGATGGAATCATCACGAGTTGGAATGCCGGAGCGGAACGCCTTTTCGGATACCGTGAAGACGAGATCGTAGGCAAGTCCATCGAAACGCTCATTCCAGCCTACCTCCGTTCGGAGGAAGGGATCATCATCAGCGAGATCAAAGCCGGCAACCAGGTTAGCCATTACCAAACCATCCGTGTGACCAAGTTCGGCAATGAAATACCGATTTCCCTGACGATATCGCCGATCCGGAATAAGCATGGCCGGATTGTCGGTGCGTCGAAAATCGCACGCGATATATCCGATAAGATACAGCGGGAACAAACCATCCAATTCCATGCACAGAAGCTGGAAACGCTGCATGCCATCGGCAAGGTGATTTCGGAGAAATTGGATACGCCTTCGCTTATCCAGACCGTCATCGATTCGACAACGCACTTGGCGGCGGCCGATGTGGGGCTCTGCTTCTATCGGATGTCTGACGAACAGGGCCATTCAAAGCTTTCCGTGGCCGTGGCGACCCACGCCGAAGGACGAAAGGAAGACTATGCCGTCACGCAGGTTGAGGAAGGCGTGATACACGCGATTTTTTCGGACGAGGGCGCATTGCGGTTCAAGGACGTTTGCGAAGTGCCCCATGTGCTATCGTTGTTCGTTACCAATGAGGGGGTGGATGCCCCGGCCATCAGGCATTGCTTGGCGATACCGATACGCGCTGCCGATGAGTTACTGATCGGGGCGATGTTCTTCGGGTATGTCCAGTCCGATGTGTTCGATGCTGCCGATGAAGCGATGATGCGAAACATCGCTTCATTGGTGGCCGTGACGCTTGACAATGCGCGATTGTTCGAGGAGGTAAACGCGCTAAACTTGAAGAAGAACGAATTCATCGCCCTGGCGAGCCATGAGTTGAAGACCCCCTTGACCACGGTGAAAGGTTATCTGCAAATACTCGAGCGGTCTCAAATCGATCAGGTGGGCCGCAGGTTCCTGACCAAAGCCCTCAAGCAGTTGGAGCGGATAAACGCGTTGATCTCCGAATTGCTCGACATATCCAAAATCGAGGCCGGCAAACTCAGTTTCCATTTCGAGACCTTTGATTTGGCCGAATTGGTGCTAGACGTGGTGGAGACCTTTCATTTCAGCAGCCAGACGCATACGATCTTCGTGAACAACACCCGTGGGGACTTTACCGTGGAGGCCGACCGCCAGCGCATGGAGCAGGTATTCATCAACCTGATCACCAATGCCATCAAATATTCGCCTGAGGCGAACAACGTGCACGTGTTGCTTGAATCCTCGCCGCTGGAGGTGAGCGTACAGGTAAAGGATGAAGGCGTAGGGTTGAGCCGCGATCAACAGGAGCGGATCTTCACGCGGTTTTACCAAGTGGAGGGTACGTCAAAAATGGCCGGACTGGGTTTGGGATTGTACCTGAGCAAGGAAATCGTGGAACGCCACCACGGACATATTGGGGTAACCAGCGAAATAGGCAAGGGATCCACGTTTTACTTTTCCATCCCTCGCGAGCAAAAAGGATGAACTTTTTGTAATTAATAGCTAATATTTTTATATCTTGCAAGGCGTGAAGCGAGAAGTACATATTTTGGAGGACGACCCGGGAATCGGCGAACTCATCGCCTTGCTGCTGACGGAACAAGGCTACGAGACGCGTGTGTTCACGACAATAGCCTCCTTCAATCGCCAAGTCGGCGGTCCGTTGCCCGCGCTCTTGATCCTGGATGTCATGTTGCCGGATGGAAACGGCTTGGACGTTTGCCAAGCTTGGAAAGCCGACCCCGCGACCCAGCACGTACCCATATTGGTCATGTCGGCCTATGACGAGTATCGGCACGACCCACGGGCCGACAAGGCTGATGGCTTTATCGGCAAACCCTTTGATATTTCGTCGTTCCTCGCTGACGTACAACGTCAGATCGCTTGGCGATAACGATTCCTCACCGTTGGTGCGCTTCGATGAGGCGGCCTAGTTGTGCAACCATTTCCACCGGCAGCTCGCCCCATACTTGGATCCATTCGCCCGAGGGCTCTTGGCGCAGTTGGCTGGCGCTTTCCCCATCCACATCGCAATGATAGAGCGGTACGCCGTCCGTGGTTTCCTCCGCCCTGACGGAAATCGATTTATCCTTGAACCCGCCTGCGGTAATGGTGGCATTGAAAAGCTTTGCTGAGTTTTGCATGGTATTTTAGTTGGTTACGTCAAGATGCCTTGTTGGAGTGCGATGCGGATCACCGTCCCCATATCAGGCGCACCCGTTTTCTGAAGCATGCCTTCCCGATATTTGAGTACGGTGCGTTTATTCGTGAATAGCTGGTAGGCGATTTCCTGGTTGGAATATCCTTCCAGGATCAGCTTGAGGATCTGCTCCTCCCGGGGCGAAAAGTCTATCTGCTGTCCGTTGTCCCTGACCGCTAGCGATGCGATGGATTCAAGGACTTTGATGTAAAGCGCCGTGCAGATATAGGTGTTGCCCGAGAGGATGTGCTTGATGGCAAACACCAGTTCGTCCTTTTGGGCCTCATTGACGATATAGCCATCGGCACCAGATTTCATCAAGCCTAACACGTCCTCATGGTAGTCGATTCCGGACAGGACCAATACCTTGATGTGCGGGGCCATTTTCTTCAACGTGGTGAGGTACCCGGTATCCGCCGATAGGAAGCGGTGGTCGATGACCAGCAGATTGGTCGATGGCTTTGCGGAAAGCGCCGGAATGATATCCTCCCGGAGGGAAACGACCTGCGCAAAAGTGAAATCGGGCTCTTGATCCAATAGCGCGATGATGCCATCACGGGCAAGTGTTTGTGCTGAAGCCCAAATGATTTTTGCTGAATTTCCCATACCTAAACCTTAGCTCGTTAATGCGTATTTCTTTTTCCTAAAGAATTATACGTTTCAACGGGCTTAAAGGTTTTAGATTTTTTTCTGTACGGCAAAGAAAGCAACGACGGCCAAAAACACGGCCTGTAGCGCCGCATCCAGCAAGTAGATGCGGTCAATGACGCCTTTGGCCACGTATATCACGTCCATGAGTAGGAAACTCGACGCCACGGACAGGCCCAATACGATGGGCAACCGTTGCCGACGTAAACTGGATACCCCGAATGTCAAACCGATGGATGCCGCAAGCAGGCCAACCATTTGGACAAGCCAGGTATCCTGCTTCGGGCCAGTGGCTGCGATGAAGCTCTCCATGCTGAGCAAGGGCCATATCCCCGTGATGAGGAAATAAGCCCCATGCAAGAGGAACACCGTGTTCAATACGCTATTTTTTTTCGTGGCCATGATAGCATTCAGCGGTTCCAGCTACACAGATCGTGCCATAGCCCGTTTAGCGCGTTCAACCCGGAAAACGTGCGGCTATCGTTCCCCTTTATAAAACACGGTTTTCCGAATAGTGGACAGCGTTATGCAGTATTTAGTACAGTATGGCGTACATACGGCTCCTCAGCGGTCTGGCGTGGTATATGTTTTATCAGCGATGATAGCTAATAAAGATGATAGCTAATAAAGGATAGGAGGAAGATATCATGATCCCAGACGAAAAAAGACCACCCGTAGTGCCCCTCGATGTCGAGGATACGGACGAAACCCGGGAGCCGACCGGTGAGGACCTTCGGTTTAACGAGGAAGCGGACAGCTTTGAATTGGATCCCGAGACGAACGATCGGGAATACGATCACCCAGATCCGTATGACACCCTTGCGCCGGAAGGGGAAGATAACAATTCAACATACGATGAACAGAATCCGGAAGCATCGGCCGAGTACCGCGACAAGCCGGGAACCTTGCAAGGGCAACTCCATGAATTGGGTGCCGAAGTGACTGACGATCAGCTTGCCCAATTGGAGGACGTGGATATACGGCTCGCATCGGTTCCGGAAGACGACCGCGGAGATCTGGATGAAGAGGGATACCCGAAGCGGGATGATGCAGGCGGCAGCGGCAATCCGGTCACCAGCGGCCCGGACGACGGCGATTACGATGAAGATGGCGAGCCAGGCGAAGCGGAGATGCCTCCATTCGAAGACCCGCACCGTGACGACGAACGCGATCCCTTGGGCGATAAGCAAATCCAATCGGACGACCCAACCGAGACAACCGGTTGATAAAATGTAGGATTACCAAAATACAATTGACATGAGAACATTACATCTTTTTGCGGTAGCAGCGTTGTTTGCCGGATGGGCAACGGCGTGCAACAACGCAGGCCAGCGTACGGCCAGCGACAGCGTGGAACAGGCAACGGACGTGAATGACACCGCGGCGACGGTTCGCGAACAAGACGCCGATTTTGCCGTAAAGGCGGCAGACGCAGGCCTTGCGGAGGTAGAACTGGCCAAGCTGGCCTTGGAAAAGGCCTCCAGCCCGCAAATCAAGGAGTTTTCGCGGAAAATCGTGGACGATCATGGGCGGGCAAACGAAGAACTGGCGGCCATTGCTACGCAGCATAACATCACGTTGCCGCCGGTAGCCAGTGAAGACCGGGTAGAGGAGCAACGCGAATTGCGGGAAAAGTCTGGGGCTGACTTCGATGAAGCCTACATCGACCGGATGCTCCGCGATCACGACAAGACCGTGTCGTTGTTCGAAGACGCTTCGTCGGATGTTCGCAATGCGGATTTGCAGGCGTTTGCCGCGAAAACCCTTCCCGTATTGAAGCGACACCACGAAGAGGCGAGGCTGTTGCGCGATTCGATCAATCCGGTCGATACCATCACCACGCCGCGGATCATGCCGTAGTGTGCCGATTTGAGAATCAATACTTGCCCCGAAGCCCGCAGACTGCCGTTTGCGGGCTTCATGCGTTTGCACGCGCAGCGTTTCGGCCGGGATGTAACTTTCATCGGTTTCCCCCGTCCAATGGCTGGCTTGTGGGATGCGCGGACAGCTCGTTGGCTGCACCGTTTGCAAATGAAAGCAAGTTTGGCTAAGTTTGGACACCAAGATTTACAGCGAATATGAAGTCTTTTTTTAAATACGTGCTGGCCACGGTTACGGGAATCGTCCTGTCATTCATCCTATTGTTCGTAGTGGGTTTGATCATCATCGGGGGGATGATCGCTTCGATGACTTCAGACAAGGAGGCTACGGTGGCGGATAACTCCCTGTTGCACATCGACATGAAGCACGAGATTACGGAACGTACGGTTCCCGACCCGTTTGAAGACGTCGACATCCCTGGATTAACGACAACCAAGAGCTTCGGACTCAACGATATCCTCAAACGCATCGAAGCTGCCAAGGATGACGATCGCATCAAGGGGATTTACCTGGATCTGTCTGCCATGCCGGGCAGTTTCGCCACGTTGCAGGAAATCCGCGACGCGTTGCTGGATTTCAAGGATTCCGGTAAATTTATCGTGGCCTACAGCGAAGGGTATACCCAACGGGCCTATTACCTGGCGTCTACCGCAGATCGCGTATATGTCAACCCCGAAGGGACGGTCGATTTCCGCGGTTTGGCCTCCCAGACCATGTTTTTGAAGGGCACGCTGGATAAATTGGGCATCGAGGCCCAAGTGATCAAGGTGGGTACGTTCAAGAGCGCGGTGGAGCCCTTTATCCTGGATAAGATGAGCGATGCCAACCGGGAGCAGGTAAACGCCATCTTGGAAAGCATCTACGGTCATTTCCTTGGCGAGATTTCCGCGAGCCGGCGGTTGTCGACAGACAGCCTGCGTGCCGTTGCCGACGGATACCTGGCTAGGACCGCTGACGATGCCGTTGCGCATGGCTTGGTCGATGGCAAGAAATATAAGGACGAGCTGATCAGTGAACTCAAGGACTCATTGGATATCGATGAAGACAAAGACCTGCAAGTGGTTGCATTGACGAAATACAAGCCTTCAACGACCTCGGCGAGTGCTTCCGTTCGCGACCGCGTGGCCGTTGTGTACGCGGTGGGCGAGATCACCTCGGGCGAGGGGAGCGACGACGTGATCGGATCGGAACGCATCTCGCGCGAGTTGCGCAAATTGCGCAGGGACGATAAGGTCAAGGCCGTCGTGTTCCGTATCAATTCTCCGGGAGGGAGCGCGCTGGCCTCCGACGTGATTTGGCGGGAAGTGGATCTCTTGCGCAGGGAGAAGCCTGTCATCGTGTCGATGGGAGACGTGGCGGCCTCGGGTGGGTACTACATAGCCGCAGCTGCCGATTCGATATTCGCGCAGCCCAATACGATTACCGGTTCCATCGGGGTGTTCGGCATCATTCCCAATATGCAGGGATTATACAACGATAAGCTGGGCATCACGTTCGATGGTGTGAAGACCGGCAAATATGCCGATGCGCTGTCCAACCTGGCGCGTCCGCTTACGGCCGACGAACGCAACATCATCCAATTGGAAGTGAACCGCGTATACGATACGTTCTTGCAGCGTGTGGCCGATGGGCGCAAACTGACTGCGGCACAGGTGGACAGCATCGGACAGGGGCGGGTATGGAGTGGGCAACAGGCCTTGGAAAATGGCCTGGTGGATCGGCTCGGAAGCATCGATGATGCCATCGCTGCCGCCGCCCAGAAAGCGGGGCTGGAGCGCTATCGGGTGGTTACCTATCCCGCGATCAAGAATCCATTGGACGCGCTTTTGGGCCGGTCCGCAAGCCAAGCAAGCGCTTGGTTCGCCAAACGCGAGCTGGGTGAGCATTATCGCCACTATGAGCAGGCCAAGGCCGCTTTGCAACTGCGTGGCTTGCAAGCGCGCATGCCCATTGACCTGGAAATCCATTGACGTGAAAAACATAGCGATTACCGAATGCCCCCGCGATGCCATGCAGGGGATACACGACCGCTTCATCCCGACCGACGTGAAGGCCCACTACTTGCAGATCCTGCTTCGTGTGGGTTTCGATCGGCTGGATTTCGGCAGTTTCGTTTCGCCAAAGGCCATCCCGCAATTGCGGGATACGGCAGCCGTGCTCGATCGGTTGGACACGGCTGGAACCCGCACGAAACTCCTAGCCATCGTAGCCAACGTGCGCGGGGTGGAAGAAGCGATAAGGTATCCGGGTGTAGGCATCGTTGGGTTTCCTTTTTCGGTGTCCGAGACGTTTCAATTGCGCAACGCCAACAGTTCCATCGCCCAGGCGCTGGCAACGGTCAAGCGAATGGCAGACCTGTGCCACGGCCAAGGCAAGATTCCATTGGTGTACCTCTCCATGGCGTTCGGCAACCCGTACGGCGACCTGTGGAGCCCCGAAATCGTGGCGGATCATACCGCCCGCCTGGTGGATATCGGTATCAGGCACATCGCGTTGGCCGATACGGTGGGTGGTTCTACGCCCGGCGCGATCACCGCGCTGTATGCGGCCATTGGAACCGCATTTCCTGCTGTGGAGTTGGGTTTGCACCTGCATAGCACACCACTAGAAAGCCGTGCCAAACTGACCGCGGCGCTCGATGCAGGATGTGCCCGGTTCGATACCGCGTTGCGCGGATTCGGCGGGTGCCCCATGGCGGCCGATGAGCTTACGGGCAACATCGCAACCGAAACGTTGTTGCACGTACTGGATGAACGTCACATCGAAACCGGGCTGGATCTGGATGCATGGGACGAAGCCATGCGTTACAGCCGCGAGGTGTTTTGAATTTCCAATACTTATGTTAGCTTTGTTGCCCTGAACAAATTGAACTTATAGACGATGAAAACCATAGACGATTTTGATTTCGCTGGTAAGAAAGCCCTGATCCGGGTGGACTTCAATGTACCTTTGGACGAACAATACCGCATCACCGATGACAATCGCATCCAGGGTGCGGCGCCCACCATCAAGAAAATCCTGGCGGATGGTGGGGCGGTCATCTTGATGTCGCACTTGGGTCGGCCCAAGGATGGCCCTAGCGAGAAATATTCGCTGAAACACATCGTCGACCACGTAGCCAAGGTGGTCGGTACGTCGGTACAGTTCGCTGATGATTGCATCGGCGAGGAAGCCGTCGAGAAAGCTGCCGCGTTGAAATCCGGCGAAGTGCTGCTGTTGGAGAATTTGCGTTTCTACAAGGAAGAAGAGAAAGGAGACGTCGCATTTGCCGAAAGGCTGTCGAAACTCGCTGATATCTACGTGAATGATGCCTTCGGTACCGCGCACAGGGCACATGCCTCGACCGCGGTGATTGCCCAATTCTTTCCGGAAGCCAAATATTTCGGTTACCTGATGGCTGCCGAGGTGGGCAATGCGGAGAAGGTACTGAACAATCCGCAGCGTCCGTTTACCGCCATCATGGGCGGGGCGAAGGTCTCCGACAAACTGGAGCTGATCGAAGCGTTGCTGGATAAGGTAGACAACCTGATCATCGGTGGCGGCATGGCCTACACCTTCGTGAAGGCACGTGGCGGTGAGATCGGCAAATCGTTGGTGGAAATAGACAAGTTGGACTTGGCCAATGAGTTGGTGAAAAAGGCCGAGGAAAAGGGCGTCAACCTGGTGCTGCCCACCGACAGCCAGATCGCTGATGAATTCGCACCTGATTCGCCGGCATATGATGGGCCGAACGATCAGATCCCGGTCGACAAGATGGGCTTGGATATCGGCAAGGAATCGGGTGAGCATTTTGCACAGGTTATCCTGGCATCCAACACCATATTGTGGAACGGCCCGATGGGCGTGTTCGAAATGGACAAGTTTGCCACGGGAACCAAAGCTGTGGCCGATGCCGTGGTGGCGGCGACCGAGCGAGGTGCCTTTTCGCTGATCGGTGGCGGCGATTCTGCCGCCGCGGTGAGCAAATTCGGTATGACCGAGCACGTCAGCTACGTGAGTACCGGCGGGGGCGCACTGCTGGAATACATGGAAGGCAAGGAACTTCCGGGCGTGAAGGCGATAAATGAATAGGGAAAGCGGCGAGAGCCGCTTTTTTTATGCGGCACCCGCTAGTAACTATACCCGATGCTGTACGTGGCGAATAGGCGCTGCGGCGCGCTGGCCTCATTCGCATAGACCAGTTTGATACCGAAGTCGAAGTTGGGCAAGTAAAAACGAAGTAGGTTCATGTCCGAGCGCAATTCGGCACCGAAGGTACGGGGCTGGAACGTATTTCCGGCCCTTACGTTTTGGAAGTCGGCGAAGAAACCACCTTTAAAGCGTTTGATATAGGCCAGCGGGCCGATGGACCAATCCGGATAGGCAATGGGAAACCGATAATTGAACAGCAGCGTGTTGTCTACCGGTACGGGGCGTAGCTGGTCGTATCCACTCACCAAGGGGATATCATTGGCTACCCCGTAGACGCCATTGCGTCGCTGGTAGTTGAAACGGGCCAGCAATGAATGGTTGCGCCACAGGCCCGGGAAATGGAACGCGGTACGCACCGACAGGTGCTCACCGACGATTCTGTCGTCCAGCGGCAAGTGACGGTAGGTGACGCTGAGGTGTTGTGCCCACCGCGGCGCAAGGTCCAGTGCGCTTTGCCTGACTTGGTGGTTTACGTAAACCTGGTAATGTAATGGAAAGCGGATACGATCGGTGAACCCGGCTTGGAATTGCGGCGCGTTCAACCCGTAGCGGCGCGTGTAAGACGTAATGGCACTGACTCCGGTGCTGATTACATGGTTGTGCCGATACCAAGCCAACGGGATTTCCATCTTAAGCGACGTGGCGTGTTCGCGCCAACGCAATCCCACCAGCGAGTCGCCTTGGTTGCGCACGATCCGTCCCGTACCCACCTGGCCACGGTTGTTGTATTCCAGGGAAAACTTCGGGAAAAAGCGCTGGTAAGCCATGGAAGCCAAATAGGCGCTGCTCCGGATGTCGCCGTCATAGGTGTAACCCAAACGAAGCTGTGTCGTGTTGAGCAAATCGTCCGATAGCCAGTAGACGCCGGGGTTGATGTCGTTCAGGCTGTTGAAATTACCATTGTCTACCGAAAGACTATGGAAATTGACCAAATTTTTCACCCCTTTATATGGCCTAGAAGGGCGTATCTCGGCTCTCATGGTGTCTGGCTGAGGGAAAGGGGTTTCGTTGCCTAGGAGCGGCTTAAAATAGCCGATATGCGAATCGGTGATTTTTGCCCGGTTGTCGGCCTTCGTGATCGACGTGCTTACGCGGCTAATCCGGTATCCATCCACGCGGTAGTCGTTGAACCATAGTTGCTTGGCGGACGCATCATACAACGGGTTGAACGCACCGAAACGCGCGTCTGTCAATTGCTGGATTTCCCCATTTGCCTGTCCTATGGCGAAAATGTTGTCGATGCCATTGTAGTGGGCCTTGAAAACGATGCGTCCAACCGCGTAGCTGGGCCGTTCGATCTGCTGTTGCTGCCAGTCCATCGCGAAGCGGAAGGTTCCGGTGGAAACATCCGCTTCGACGATTGTGCTGCCCTGTTGGGCGATGCCGGTGGCGACGATTTTCGTGCCGGCCGCGTCGTAAGCCGGGGTCTGCAACAGGATGTTGCCGGGCGAAGGGAACTTGCTGACGACGGTGCCTGTACCGGCATCGAGCAGCACGAGGCTAACGTTGTTGCGTTCGTCGATTTCTACGGCTGCCACCTGCTTGCCATCAGGACGGAGGGCAGGCGAAAAGTAGCGGCTCCGGCGCGTGAGCTGTCGATGGGTGCGCTTGTGGAGGTCATACAGGTTGATGACGTTATAGGTACGTTTGCTGTATCGGCCATGTCTGCGTACCTCGTCCCATACCACCTTGCCGGCCGCATAAGAGAAATTCGGTTCCGTCTGCCGCCCGGGCTTGATGACCTCCCGTTGGCGGCCTACGGAGTCGAGGATGACGAGGGTGGGTACGCAATAGACGCTTTGGTAGAGGGCTAGGATACGGCCATCGGGCAGGGGCTTGGGCAGCAGCCAGCTTTCTGGTTTTCCGGAGGTGTTGGCGGGCCACGCCGGATAATCGACGGGGTTGGTTTCGGAGCCTTGCTCATGCCAGATCCTGGCCAATTCTTCACGGGTCTCGCGGTGCCACTGGCGCGTATTGTAGCCGGTGAATTTCTTCAGCGAATTGCTGAAATTATAGGGCCGTATCGGCAGCTTCGCCATGCGCGTCATCAGGCTGTCGACAACGTACACGCCGTGCTCCCGCTGCAGGCGCGCAGTCATGAAATAACCGAGTTCGTAGAATCCAGGCGTAACGGATTTCAACGAACCTAGGTAATCTTTCTGATAGCTGTATCGACGGCCGGATAGGAGGTTCGCACGGAATGGCATTTCCCATGAAGCGAGACGGCCTCGGCCGGCGTTGGACAGCACCGTCTCGGTAACGACGGCATCCCCTTCGAAGAACCATGCGGGTAGCGTGACGCCATAGATTGCCAGCGCCAGCTGTTCGAAAAAGGGCGCCCGCAAATAACCTGTCAATTTGTCAAACTGCGCGACATGGCGGAGCTCATGGATAGCCAGGTTGTTCAACCAATCCTGGAAGTCGCCCTGTTGCGGTGGCGTCGTGAAAAACTCCGAGCGTCGCGGAGCGAGCTGTACATTCCCATTGGATTCGACCGTTTGGTTTTGTAGGATGATGGAAATCTTGCGTGGCCGCTTGCCCAGCGTGCGGCTCACATGTTCGCGAATACGCTCCAATTGGCCAGCCAACTCTTGGGCGCGCTCCTCGAATGGGGCAGGGTAGATGAGTTGGAAATGGTCGGTACGGATCTGCCGCCAACGTACACTTGGGGGGTACTGGCCACCGTCAAAAAGCTGGGAAAAACCATATAGTGAATTAAGACATAATATTAATATAATTAAGTATTTGATTATTATGTTTTTAAATATATATACAAATGCGTTCATGTGCTTATGCTAACTATTTTGGTAAATTTTCATGGAGTGCACCTGGGTTCATATGATTTTTTATTTTATGTAATAAGTATTAATAATTGATTATTAAATAAGTATAATTTTAATAGTAATCATAATCTCTGACGATTGGCACCGATTCGCATTTGGCGAAAGGCTTCTTAGCGCCGATTTGAGGGCGCCCGTAGCCGCCGACGATCAACAGCGCTAATGTACACTATCTTTTCGGTTTTCACAGGCTGTTTTTTCGTCGGCACGGCTACAGCACGTTGGTCGATCCTTCCCAAGTGAGCACACATATGGAAGAACAGGACATCGGCGTCCGTGGGACGGGATGGCTCACACACGTGCCTCGCCGACGCGCCGTTGGTTCGCTTGTCCCGGCGATAAGGGGGCCAGGCTGCCGTGTCGCTATATGACGGGCATGGTGTTTTTTCAGTGCTCGGCAGTGCATCGAAAAGGACGATTTTTTTGGTGACTTTTTGGCAGTATATCGGTTTCCACCCCAACGACCGCGGGTCTGTCCTTTATGGTTTTTTAACGTTTACCCGTTCGTTGTTTTGATTTAAAAAACCGACTTTTGCAAGCAAAATCAAATCCAATGTAGTACACCGCTAAACGATAGGAGGGCCCATGGACGAAATGGAAATGTTGGTAGAACAAACCGAATTGCTTCTGGCCGAGGGCAGCGAGCAACAGCTCAGGGATCACCTCGACGAAATGAACATTTCCGACGTGGAAGCCCTGATTGACGAGTTGCCGGAATATGGGCCAACGTTCATCGAAACCCTCAGCATCAACCGGGCCGTGAACGTGTTCCGGATACTCGATTTCCCCACGCAGGAAAGGATCCTGAAGAAGCTATCCGGGCCGAAGATTTCAGAGATCATCAACGAGATCCCGCCAGACGACCGGACGGCATTTTTCAGCGAACTCAAGGGCGATGTGGTGAAGCAATTGATCATCCTGTTGTCGCCTGCCGACCGCAAGGAAGCCCTGGCTTTATTGGGGTATCCGGAAGACAGCGTGGGCAGGTTGATGACCCCGGATTACATCACCGTCAAGCAGCATTGGAACATCGCACGGGTATTGGAGCATGTACGCAAATACGGGAAGGCGTCAGAGACCATCGATGTCCTTTATGTCATCGACAAGGATGGCAAGTTGCTTGACGATATCCGGATCAAGGATATCCTGTTGGCCGACCCCGAAACCAAGGTCAAGGATTTGATCGACAATCGGCTCATCGCGCTGCACGCCAACGATCCGCAGGAAGAAGCGATCAACGTGTTCCGGATGAACAACCGGGTGGCCCTTCCCGTCGTGGACGAGCAGGACATCATGCTCGGTATCGTGACGGTCGACGATATCCTGTGGGTCGCCAACGAGGAATATACGGAAGACATGCAGCGCATCGGGGGTACCGAGGCCCTGGACGAGCCGTACCTGGACGTATCGATTCCCCACCTGGTCAAGAAGCGGGCAGGCTGGCTCATTGTGTTGTTCTTTGGCCAATTGCTCACGGCAACGGTGCTCGAGCACTACGAAACCCAATTGACGAGCGCCATCCTGATCCTATTCATGCCGCTGATCCTTTCCAGCGGGGGCAATAGCGGTTCGCAGGCATCCACGCTGATCATCCAGGCCATGGCCCTTGGAGAGGTGACATTGGACGATTGGTGGCGCGTGATGAGGCGTGAAATCTTGTCCGGGCTGTTGCTCGGTCTGATATTGGGCGGGCTCGGTTTCCTGAGGATCTGTACGTGGCAGGCCTTCGCGAATGCCTACGGAACGTACTGGTTGCTGGTCGGCGCGGTGGTCAGCCTGTCGTTGGTGGGCGTGGTGCTGTGGGGGTCGGTGGTGGGTTCGATGCTGCCGTTCATGCTCCGCAGGCTGGGTGCAGACCCGGCTTCGTCTTCGGCGCCGTTCGTGTCTACGCTGGTGGACGTGACCGGACTGATTATTTATTTCACGGTGGCGACGCTGGTGCTCACGGGGGTGCTGTTATGATGCGATGGGGGCTGGCCTTCTTCGGCGCTTTGCTTTTCGCCGCCCAGCTCCGGGCACAGGAGCGCAGGCCGGTGTTGCTGGAGGGCGAAGTCGGGTTGGAGCGCTTCAACGATGCCTCGGTTAGGTCGGTGTTCCGCACAGGTGGAAGTGCGCGATTGGGCCCCGCCTTCCAGTTTGCCGATGAGGGCAGGTTGCGGTTGCGGCCGCAATTGGGCATGAAACTATTCGCGAACCAGATTGATGAGCACGTCACCGAGCAATTGTTGTTTGTCAAGTTGGGTGCGCAAGCCAGCTATGATCTTTTCTACGTGGGGCAGACAACCTTCTTCCCGTATATCTCGACCGAATACAATTGGGCGTCCAATTTCGACGCGGAAAGTTATGGCGATGAGGATACCTCGTTTTCCGAGCGCTACTTGCATGGCAATGGCTTTTCGTATGAACTTGGCCTGCGGGTGCAGGTACGGACCTGGTACGTCAAAATGGGATACGAGCATTTCAATCCGAACATGCGCATACGCGATACGATCCGCGAAGAGGACCAATCGTCGGGCTACGACACGCCTAGGTCGTACCCGTTCCGTTTCGATGCGCTGAATATTTCCGTAGGCTTTTCGATTTTACCATGAAGGGACTCCGACAGCAAATAGGGGGTTGGGCCTTGGCATCCGCGCTACTGATGGGTTGTAAGGGCGAGGGTACGTTGTTAGACTTATACCCAATGGAACCAATCGTGAACCCCGCCGTGGGTGCCCTCATCCACGATAACCGGATCGTGTTCGCGCGCTTGCAGGGCCGTCACCAGATTTCGGGCATATCCGAACGCGGGACGTTCCGTACCGACGATCGGTTCAAGAGCCTTGATTTCGATTCGATGGCCTGGCCGGAGGGATCGATCGATGCCGTTGCTTTTGGCGAACGGGTGATCGTCCGTGCCGTCATGGAAGGCCATGCGCTCGTACTCTTCATGTCGACCGACCAGGGTCTCACCTGGACGCGCTTCGGCGGTGAGGTGGTGCCGAGCGCTACGCAGGCAGAGGGGCCGGTCCATGCGTCGGCGTTATGGCTGCAGGACGATCGTACGTTGTGGATTCTTGGCCAGCATCAAGCCGGTTCGGATCGCCATGCGCTGCTCTACCGTGTCGACTTGGTCGCGCAATCTAGCGCGTTGATGTTACGTCGAGTGGGCGAACGGGCGATTGCACTCGCCGGATTGGCGAGCGGGCACGTCTGGGTGGCTACGGCCCAGTGGGGGCAACGGAATCGGGTACAGCTTGTACGGTCTGTCGACGGCGGGGAGCATTGGGTAAACGGCGCGATCGTTTCGGGGATGGAGAAGCCGCGAATGGTCGTTGTGGATGCCGACAGGCTCATCCTGCATGAGTCAGTCGGTACGGCGCTCCATTCCGTGGATGGCGGGGCATCGTTTTCGACCGTGGACATCGATTTCAGTGGCGTGTGGCAGGTTTTCCCGGCTTCGGCAGCTATCGTCTACGCTACCACCTCGGGCGGGGTGGCCAAAAGTGTGGACGGTGGCAAGCATTGGGCCACGCTGCAGACCGACGTGCATGGCATGCAGGTGGTAGCGCGGGCGTTACATTTCGTGAACGAACGGCAGGGCATCGTGTACGGTGCCGATCGGCTCTTCCTTACGGATGACGGCGGCGAAAGCTGGGAAATCCTGATTTACCCGTATGATTACATCTTTGAATAAGCCGCAATCCGCTTTTGCGATAGCCGAATCCGTAGGTTCCGTTGACAGCGAACGAGTTGCAGGTTTTTTGAAATATTTTTTGCTATTTCGGTGGAAAGTTCCGAATATTGCAGTCCCGAAAACGGGGTATACCAGCTAAACATTCCCGAATAGCTCAGCTGGTTAGAGCATCTGACTGTTAATCAGAGGGTCGCTGGTTCGAGCCCAGCTTCGGGAGCCAATTACAAAAAGGTCTTTTTTTACAAAAAAGGCCTTTTTTTATGCCTAAACGCATAATTATGACCTTTCATTTTCTGTGTGGCGATTCTGGGGTGGTGTTCTTGTCATTGGTTATGGGTGGTTTAGCGCTGAAAAGGCCTTCCCTTTCTGTCCTGGATATGATCCGCCAGGCTATCGGTGAATTGCTTCCAGCCCTCGCGGCAGATGGCGAAGCATCCGATTTCCGGTGTCAAGCCCATATGGGTAAGCGTCACGGTCGTTCCGGTATCCGCCGGCACGATATCCCACCGGATTGTGGTGCCGATCCATTCCGTTTTCTTTTCCAGCGTGGGCAGGTCAATCAGGGAATCCACGACGCTCCAAACCACCCGCTCGTTGGGTATGAGCGCTGTCACCTCGGTGGTTTTGAAAACAGCATCCCCGAACCTGACGGTGAATGTCCCGTTTTCCGCTTCGGGGTTGCCCTCAAGCATTTCCGTCCACCATTGCGAGATTTCTTGCGTAAGGGCGTTGTAAACGCTTTCTGCGGTTGCCGCCAGTTGAATCACACGATTGAAATTTTCCATTTTACGTGCCTTAAGCCATGTCATTCGTTAGTTTGGATTGCGTTTACCCAATACCATGCTGTGGTTTGACAAAGGTATGCGGCTAACCCAGCAATCCACTTCGCATAGGGCAATAAATTCAACCTAGGAAACGGCAGACGACCTATCTGCGTATTTTGTGGTTACCATGGTCTACATTTCCCAACCATACCCGCGATGAAATGACTATATTTACGTCCACACTTAAAGCCGAAGTGCGAAAAAAAGGAAATGAAAACACATACCACAAACTATTTTGACACGCTTATCGAAGTGGCGGAGGACTCCAAGGCAAAAGTCGGAACGAAACCGCCAGCCAAAGACAAAAAGACGGTTGCGGAAATGCAATATGAGTTGATCGCGAGAAATCCCTATAAATACACTTCCGACGATATATCCTTTCAGGTATTTGCCGACAGGAACGATTTGACAAAAAGCGAATACAAACAAGCAAGGGAACGATTTTTCTCGAAAGGACAGCCCTGTCTTCGCGCTTCTCCACTGACAAAAACCTATGGTTTCGGTATCCACAGTGACACCAGTGGAAAAGTTGCGCTTTACGGAATGGAAACGGAAGAGTACCAGAAGTTGTTGACGGATAAGGATACCAAAAAAGTGAAAGCAATGCGGTCAGGTAAATAAGTGTGCCAATGCCATGTTTTTCGGCGTTGTTTAATATTCCCACTTTCTTCCCATCTGGAAGTTGCATGTTGTTGGCCCCGGGCGATAACCGTTGGCATGGGGCTATCCGTTGAGCGCCGCAGTGGATACCGCAAAAATACGTACTTTTGGTTACCGGAATATATCAGTTACCTTGCCCCGCTAGGATTTACGGCGCCACGGGATGGCTTCGCCATTTCGCCAGGATATGGTCGGTCAGGGACGCGTTGCAGGTGGGTCGGGCTCGACGTGCCCGCTATGGGCGCGGGTCACCTTCGAAAGATCGAAAGTCCGGTCGCTGCCCTTACCTGAGCCGTTCACCAGGCCGCTGTCGAAAAGCCCGTCAAGGATTTCCTGCACCGCCGTTTCCGTCGCATCGGCGTCTCCCAGTTCCTGTAGTTTAGCGGCCACGTGCCGTGCCGTTCCGCTACCGATGTCGGCCAGCGCGTATACCGCACGTTCCTTGAGGGATGCATTTGGGTCGTGTTCCGCCGGTACTTGCAAGGGCCTGATCACCCCGTCGTTCATGTGCATTCGATTTTATTGATGTCCGGGCACACCATGCGCCCGGCTGTGCAATACCAACAGGCCGATGCCAAAAAAGTTTGCGGTGATTCCATGGCGCATTGAGGAAGGGGGCAGGAGCGGGCATTCGGGGTACGGAGCGTGGGCGGCTGGTCCCAAATAACGCTGTCCCTGTCCGCGAAAGCCTGGAAGGTGTCGCGTAACCGGTTCCGGAAAAAAATCATCGCGGCATGGGGTGAAATCCGTGATCGGTGCGTATACCCATTGGAAACTGACGAAAGATCGGTTTTTAGTGTCAACCATTGCATTCCGTGGAGCCTGCCAGTTGCAGGTTTCATGGGATGGATGGCGGGGTGGCCTGTCGCTTCAGCGGAAGCGGCCATCAGCCGAAAGCTCGCGCAATCCATGGGATTGCTGGACGAGAAAGGTCTATCGGTTTACGAGAAGCCCTACCTGGCAGCTCGGCGGAAGCGCGAACAGGTCGTTGAAAAGAGGTATACAAAGAGTCGTCACGTATGCATCGCTGATGGAGCACCGCGAAGCGAAAGACATCCTGGGCACCACGCTGGACGAGGAAAAGGATGCGAAGCTGACGGATATCGCGCTCTCGGAAGTGAATGTAGCGGCACAGGCCTATGTCGCATGGTGGCAAAGCGTCCATTCAGGTCACCTGTGCCTTTCCATAGATCATCAGGCCATTCGTTTTCAGTTCGGCCCAGAACGCCGGAGGAACCTGGGTACGGAAGGCCTTGATGTTGGATTCCACCTGCGCCGGGCTTGCGGCTCCGGGGACGATCGACACGAACTCGTCGGCAGCCAGCACGAAATGCAATGCCGCGGTCACCAGGTCGATTCCGTATTTCCCGGCGATTTCCCCGATGCGGCTCCGTTTTTCGGCGAATCCTTTCGGGACGACTGGTTTGTAATTGTACCGGTCCCGGCCGGTGAGGAATCCCGAATTGTATCCCGCGCCCGAAACCAGCTGTACGCCAGCCTTCCTGACGGCGGGCAGCAGGCGATCCACGGCGTCCTCGTGCTCGATGATGGAATACTGGGTGGCCGACAGGCAGATATCCGGGTCGGCGACGTCCAGGCTTTCCAGTATGGGTTCGATCCGGTTGACGCCGAGGCCCCACGCGCGGATTACCCCTTGGTCGCGGTAGTCGCTCAATACCCTGAACGCACCTGCCGTGGCCTGTTTGAAATGGTCCAGGTAACGGTCACCGACCTGGTCTTCCGACAGGTCATGGACAAATACGATATCCAATCGATCCAATCCCATGCGCTGCAGGCTATCTTCGATGGACCGTTTCACCGCGTTGCCCGAATAGTCGTGCCGGAAATCGTAGGGATACGGGTTCTTCCACATGGTTTCCGGTACCTGTCCATCGGCGACCTTAGTGAACAGCCGTCCCACCTTGGTGGAAATGATGTACTCCTCGCGTGGTTTGGTCCGGAGGAATTCACCGAACAGGCGCTCGCAACGGGTGAGCCCATACCAGGGGGAAGTGTCGTAATACCGGATGCCTCCATCCCAGGCCTGGGCCAGGATGGCCAGGGCCTCCCCATGGCCGATGTCCTCGAACCCGGTTCCGATGGCAACTCCGCCAAGTCCTAGTTGTTCGGTCAGGCGATAGGCGTCTTTTTTTATCCAATCCGACATGATGCAGTGTTGTTTGATGCGCTGAAAACTTGTTGTCCGATAAGTTAACAGCATCCCGTTGGATTTGTTTAGCCGCAGGATGGATCGGCCGGGGCGCCTGTCCATGGGATTATCGAATGTAAACGAGCTTCCCGTATACGACGAAGCCCAGCTATCGGTATTCGTTTCTGTCGATTGACGGAGCGGGTGCCTTTTTATGCGTTGTTTCTTCCCTGTCTGTTCAATCTGCTTATCGCCCCGTTCCTTCAAATGTTGGCACTGACAGCCTTATTGCCCTTTCAGGATCTTCCTGCCGATTTTATCGGCCATATTCAGCAAACTTACTTTCGGTAGGAGCCTGTTCAGCAAGCGCAGCATCAGGACATTCGGGTCGGGCGAGTATTCCGCTTTTCCCCGGTTTATCGCTCGGATCGTCTTGCCTGCGAAATCCATGACGCTTGCGCCCTTGGTTGTGAATCCAAGGCGCGTGGACATCGCTGTTTCCACTTGGGTCGGAAGGATTTCCACCGCCCTGAAATTCGTGCCTTTCAGCTGATGCCTCAGTATTTTCGTGAACACGCTCAAGCCAGCCTTTGACGTGGAGTACAACCCCAAAGCGGGAAAAGGGAAAATGGCTACGGAAGAAGTGATGTTGACAATCAGGTTATCCGCGGACCGGTCTGCTTGACCGATGAAATGTTGCGTAATCGCGATCGCACCGGAAAGGTTGGTGTTTATCCGTTCAAAGACTTCCGCAGACGACAGCGCGGTTTGGGTGATATCCCATCGCTCGACGACACCGGCATTGTTGAAAAGGACGTCCAGGACCATTCCTGCTGCCTTTATTCTCTTGAACAGTCCGTCGATTTCATCCGGGACGGAGACATCGGCAACGTAGTAGGACACGTTTCTAGTCGAAGCGGCCACCTTTTTCAGCTTGTCTTCATTTCTTCCGCAAATAATGACCCTGTTACCATCAGCCAACTTGGATACGAGTGCTTCGCCAATTCCCGAGCCGCCACCCGTGATCAATACGGTCTTATCGTTCAGCATACTTCTTTCGCTTTATTTGCAAAAGTAAACCCAACGGTATACATTTGCAAGTAGTTACCACAACGTAAACTAATGACAAAAAGGTTACCGTAGTTGATAGCCAGTAAATAATACGAGGAAAATAAATGGAAAAATGTGCAACCAACATGGAAACATTGCATTTTATCTTGCAGGTACTAGGCGGCAAATGGAAATTGCATATCCTTTCGGTACTGTATTTCGGGAAAAAGCGATTCAAGGAATTGGAACGGGAAATCGATGGCATTTCGCCCAAAATGCTCATCAAGGAACTGAAGGACCTGGAAGCGGCGGGCATCGTAAGCCGACAGACGTTCAATACGGTTCCGATAACAGTCGAATACAGTTTGACGACGGAAGGATTGACGATGAAACCCGTGCTCGACCGGATGAATGAATGGGCAATCGGATTTCAAGAGAAAGTGAACAAAAAGAAAGGCCGCTAGTTTATTGCCGTTTTGGATACCTTCCGTACACTTGAAGCATCGAAATGAACATAGGTTCCAAGGCAAAAAATCACCGTTACGGCACGTGACTGTTTTCGCAATCGCTTGCAATAGGAGGGGGAATTTTTAACGGTGCCCATAATTAAAGATAACGAAAATGGTGTACGATGGTTGGGTATATTTGCGGAATGAATGGTTTTAATTAGCAAGGCTTGGCATGCAGGATTTTTTCATATTGGATACGGTTTTTCATAAAGGCGACCTACTGACGCGGGCCGAATATGAAAACTGCGTTTTCAACGGTTGCGACTTCGCCGAAGGCAATCTTTCCGCATTCGTTTTCATCGATTGCACGTTCAGCGGTTGCAACCTGAGTTTGGCTGATATCAGCCAGACGGCTTTCCGCGACGTGAAATTCCAGGACTCCAAGCTGTTGGGACTCCGGTTTGACACCTGCAATGCGTTCGGGCTGTCTTTTTCGTTTGACGGCTGCCAACTCAACCATTCTTCGTTCTACCGGATGAAATTGAAGCGGACGGTTTTCAGGAATTGCCAATTGCAGGAAGTTGACTTCGTGGAAACCGACCTGACCGGAGCGGCCTTCGACGAATGCAGCTTGGCACGAGCCACCTTCGACCGCACGGTGCTTGAACAGGCCGATTTCCGCAAGGCGTACGATTACGCCATCGACCCGGACAACAACCGCATCAAGAAAGCCCGGTTTTCCATCAGGGGTGTTCCGGGGTTGCTGGAGAAGTATGGGATTGTCATCGAGACGTGATCGATGCCGCATACATCAACCCGCCATACCGTGACGGCCTTTCGTTGATTTTCGTCATATCGGTATAGCCCAATCCCCTGAAAAGAGCGCCGAGTTCACTGGAGGTGATTGGGTAGGGAACCCATGGATTCGGTACGCGGGAATCGTATTCGATGATCAGGAATTGCCCTTTACCCCTGAAATGTTTTGCCAGCCCCTTGATGAGCCGGTGTTTGTCACGGACGTAATGGATGGAGTTCGTCATCAGGATGCCATTGAGCTCGGGTAGCCGGAGGTCATCCTCACCGAAATCCGCTTGCTGGAATTTTACCGATACGCCGTTTCCCATCTCACTTTCCAGCGCCTGCGGCGAACGATCCACGGCCGTTATGCCGCTTCCTGGGGGAAGGAGATGGGCTAAAGCGCGCGTAAAGGTACCCGAGCCGCACCCAAGGTCGGCCCATTGTTGGGGCGTATTATCCGATGTCGGCATTCCCTTTTCGATAAATGCTATGGCTTCGTGCGTTTGCATGATTGGAATCAGTGTGGTATCAGGAACAAAGCTAGCCAAACATTTCCACTTATTTCGGAAATGCGATTCACGGAAGTAAGTCCTTATTTTTATACCTTTGTCCGGTCGCATCTTTTTCCGGAGGGATTTGAAGGAATGAACGCTGAGGGTTTTTTGCAGGAAATTTGCTGTCGACGAAATCATTAATTAGTCATTCCTATGGGGGCCGTTTCGGAAGAACAGGACAACAACTCGAAATATCACGTTCCAAACCTGGAGCGTGCGTTGCATTTGATCGAACTTTTATCGCGTTCGCCAGTAGGCATGGGGCTGACGGAAATCAGCAACCAGCTGGGCATTTCCAAGAACAGTACCTTCCGGATCGCGATGACCCTACTTGACCACGGTTACCTGAGCAGGGATGAGGCCTCCAAGATATTCAACCTCACCGGAAAATTCCTGTCACTGGGATACGCGGCCGTTACCGAGCAGAACCTGTTGGAGAAGTCGATGGATATCCTGCGCGATTTACGGAACGGGGTGAAAGAAACCGTATTGATCGGGGTGATTCTCGGCGACGAGGGCGTGGTACTCGAACAGGTGCCCGGTCTCTATTCCTTTAAATTCTGGATCGACATCGGTTCGCGATTCCCGCTGCACACCGCCGTACCCAGCAAATCCATTTTGGCTTACCTGCCCGAGAAAATCCAGTCCTCGATTTGCGAACGGATTGATTTCAAGCGATTCACCGACAAGACGATCATTTCGCTTGATGCATTCTACGAAGAACTCCGCGGCGTGAAGCAAACGGGCTACGCCATAGACGGCGGGGAAGAAGTCGAGGGCATGCATTGTATCGGCGCGCCGATTTTCAATGGTAATTCATACCCCGTGGCAGCAATTTGGGTCACGGGACCTTCCGACCGCCTGCCGGCCACGCAATTCAAGGATATCGGATTGCTTGTCAAATCACAGGCTTTACGGATTTCCCAACGTTTGGGTTATTATTCCAAGTAAAGCCGCTTTCGATTCAAGCACTACTAGAATGTTCTATTGCCGTTTACTGGGGTAAGCGGGGGCATGCCCGTGTCCGCGTTTTCGGTTTTTTTCAAAATAAATTGTTTGAAATATAAAATCAGTTTCTATATTTGAAACTGTAATCTATATTATAAACAATTATGAGTCTCAGAAATCTTATTATGACCGTACTGTTTATGGGGAGTAATCTGTTGATAACTGCTTGTTTTTACAGTGCTAATGCGAAATTGGGGATGCAGCGGACGGTGCAGGGCACCGTTCGGGACGCATCGGATTCCACACCGATCGGAGGGGTGAGTGTCCGGTTGAAAGACGGTGCCGCATCCGCCAAGACGGACGGCCAGGGAATGTTCACCCTTGCGGTTCCTTCAACGGAATCCATGTTGATATTCTCGAGCGTTGGCTACCGGTCCCTTGAGGTGCGTGCAGGATCTGGGGTACTCAGCGTGTCGCTGATTCGAGAGGAAACCGCGCTTGATGAGGTGGTGGTCGTCGGGTACGGTACGCAACGCAAATCCGACTTGACGGGCGCCGTGGCCACGGTCAGCGCGAAAGAAATCACGCAGCTACCGGTCGACAGGGTCGAGCAGGGGCTGCAGGGGCGTATACCGGGCGTCCAGGTGTCGTCGGCCACGGGCGCTCCCGCGGGCGAGATGAGGATCAGGATCAGGGGAAGTAATTCCATCCAATACGGTAACAGCCCGCTTTATGTCATCGATGGTTTCCCGATCGGTACATCCAGCGCATTCGTCAATCCGAACGATGTCGAGTCGGTCTCGGTTTTGAAAGATGCCTCCGCGACTGCGATCTATGGGGCCAGGGGCGCGAACGGCGTGGTCATCATCACGACCAAAAAAGGCGTCCGTGGTGGCACCCAGGTGAACTATGATTATTACTATGGCGCGCAAACGGTATCCAATAAATTGGACCTGCTCAGCGCCAGGGATTACGCGACGCATGCCCGTACATTCTGGAGTAGGTTCCGTAACGGAAGCCTTATAGCCAGGGCGTATACCGAAGAGCAGATTGCGGCGATGGGCGAAGGCACGGATTGGCAGGATGCAATTTTCCGCACCGCACCGATGCAGAGCCATAACCTGTCCATCCGCGGTGGGAACGAACGTACCCGGTTCGCATTGTCCGGAAATTACTTCGGGCAGGACGGGATCATCGAGTATTCGAATTTCAGGAAAGCCAATTTTGGGTTGAACCTCGACCATGAAATCGCCACCAACTTGAAAATCGGTGGCAATATCGCATTCAACTATAATCGGGAACGTCCCGTACAGCACAGCACCGCCGGCCATTCCAGTTCCGGTGTCGTATACGCGGCATTGCAATCCGATCCGGTGCAGCCGGTGAGGTACGAAGACGGAAGCTATTCTTCCCAGGACAAGCTGTGGACGACCAAGGGCATCTATGCCAATCCAGCCATCCAGAATCCCGTCGAAATGGCCGAGAAGGCCGAGGCATTGAATACAAGGGCGCGGCTATTGGGCAATTTCTTCGCGCAATACGAGATTGTTGCCGGCTTGACGGCAAAAACGACGTTCGGCGGCTTCCTGACCGATGGGCGTAGCCGCAGCTACCTGCCGTCGTATTTCATCAATTCCCGAGCCACGGGCGGGAGCAGTTCGGTTTCTTCGGGTACATTGTTCAATTGGGTGAACGAAAATACGCTCAATTTCAAACGGTCTTTCGACCAGGTCCACCACATCGACCTGCTTGCCGGTTTCACCGTGCAACGGGAAGCGGAAGAATCGCTTACGGCCGCGACGCAGGATTTTTTCACGGATGTGCTCGGCTTTTACAACCTCGGTTTCGGCGAGGACCCACAATATCCCGGTTCGAATTTCAGCCGGTGGTCGATGGTTTCCTTCCTTGGGCGGGCGAACTACGATTACCGCAACAGGTACCTGCTCACCGTGTCGGCGAGGTATGACGGATCCAGTCGTTTCGGGAAAAACAATCGTTTCGGATTTTTTCCGTCGGCGGCACTGGCATGGAACCTCACGAATGAGGAATTCCTGGAGTCGGCCGTATGGCTCAGTGAGTTGAAACTGCGTACCAGCATCGGGGTGACCGGCAATCAGTCGATTCCACTTTACCGGAATCTACAGACCTATGGGCTTGGTAACCCTTATTCTTTCGGAGGTCAATTCGTGACGCCAATCGTTCCAGAAGCCCTCGTCAATGAAGACATGAAGTGGGAAAGTACACGCCAGGTCGATGTCGGTGTGGATGTGGGCTTGTGGGATAACAGGCTTTCACTAATCGCGGATTTCTATCACAAGAAAACGAGTGACCTGTTGTTCAGCGTACAGATCCCCAGGCAGGGTGGCTTTTCTTCCATGCTGCAAAACATCGGCAGCGTGGAGAACAAGGGGGTTGAACTCGGCCTGACGGGTTTGGTCGTCGATAAACCGGGCCTTCGGTGGGAAATCGCGGCCAACATATCGTTCAACCGCAACAAGGTGCTCCAGCTGGCCGATGCCGACCGCTTCTTCGGTTCGGCGATCAGTTCGTACATGATTCAGCGGAATGGCGGGGCAGGTACGGTGGTGATGGTCGGCCAGCCGATCGGCGTGTTCTGGGGCAATGTATTCGACGGGCTTTGGCAGACACCCGAGGAATACAATGCCGGGCACATGGCGGGTAACCTGAACGTCGGCCCCGGTTTCGAGAACTACCGCGACATCGATGGCAACGGCAGGTTCGAGGAAGGGTTGGACGAAACGGTCATCGGTAACCCGCATCCTGACTACACGTTCGGAATCAATACGAATTTCGCCTACAAGGGATTCGATGTAAGTGTGTTCCTGAACGGCGTGCAGGGGAACGACGTGCTGAACCTGAACCTGATCGACCTGACAACGCAGGTCAACGGGATGAATGGACTGGCCCTCTACAACCAAGCCTGGGATGGGCCGGGAACCAGCAACCGGATCGCCAAGATCGACCGGCCGGATGGAAGGCAGGGGACTTTCCCCAACCGCGTGGCCACCAACTACCTGGAAGACGGTTCATTCGTACGCCTGTCTAATGTCACGCTGGGCTATAACCTTTCCTTTGCCAAGCTGCAGAAACTCCGTAATGCACGGTTGTATGTAGCGGGCGAGAACCTGTACACCTGGACAAAGTATTCGGGATACGATCCCGAGGTGAATTCCCTGGGCGACAACAACACGGTGTTCGGCGTAGACATGAACGCGTATCCGAGGGCCCGGATGTTCCGGGTCGGTATCCAGGTAGGGTTTTAACAGATGGAATCACGGACTATTAAGAATTATTCGATGAAAAATTTGATCATAGCATTATGCGGCTTGGCGGTCATGCCGTTCACGGGTTGCGAGAAATTCCTGGATGAGCAACCGCGTTCCTCCATCGGTAAGGAGGGTTTTTTCCAGACCCAGGCAGACGCGCTGTCGGCGGTGAATGCCGTCTATTCGGCGCTCAGTGGTCACTACAACGGCAACGCTTGGTATTTCGGCGATGTTTCCACCGAAGTGGCCAGCCGTGGTGAATTGACCGGCGGGCTGGATGTCATGGACTACACGTCGGCGGATCCCGTGTTCCGGGATTTCTGGACATCGATGTACCAAGGGATTAATTACGCGAACAATGTCATCCGTTGGATTCCGGAAATGGAGTTCGACCAGGGGTTGAAAGACCGGTATGTGGCCGAGGCCCGCTTCCTCCGGGCGTTGTTCTATTTTGAGCTCGTGCGCGCTTTCGGCGGCGTGCCGCTCATCGAGCAGCCGACCCAGGGGATGGAAAACAATTCCCTGCCCCGTGCAGGGGTCGATGAAGTATACGCATCGATCGTGGCTGACCTCACGCAGGCCTCAGGTACGCTACCACCGACCTATGGCGCGGCGGACAGGGGCCGTGCCACGAAAGGCGCTTCGCAGGCATTGCTCGCCAAGGTCCAGCTCACAAGGGGGAATTGGACGGAAGCGCGGACGGCGGCCCAATCCGTGATAACGGATAAGCAGTACGCGCTGTTCGACAACTTTGCCGATGTCTTCAAGATCGCCAACGAAAATGGAAAAGAGCATATATTCTCCGTGCAGTATACCTCCGGGAACGTACGGGGAGGAGGGAGTTCGTTGACCTCGTCCTTTGCCTCCCGCAACCCGAATATACTCAAGAATGGGGCGATTGCCGGAACGGCGATCGCGGCTGAACGCGGTTTCTACGATGCCGTGCCCAACCACTACCGCAAGCGCATTTCCATGGTGTCCGCTTTCCCGAGCGTGTACTATCCGGAAATAACGGTGAGCGGAACGGCCCAGGCCGGCCCCGCACCGATGAAGTACTGGGATGCTGGATTCGGGCTGGCCATCGGTGGGGATGCGAATTGGATGGTGCTGCGTTATGCCGATGTGCTGCTGATGCTCGCCGAAGCGGAGAACGAGCTTTCCGGGCCGACCACTGCCGCCTACGAAGCCATCAATGCCGTACGGAAGCGCGCCCGCGACGAAAACGGCGACCGCGTCGATGATGCTTCGGAACTTGCCGAACTGCCTGACCTGGCCGGGCTCTCGAAGGAGGCGTTCCGCGAGGCCGTATGGGAAGAACGAAGGATGGAGCTGTGTTTCGAAGGGCACCACCGCTGGGATTTGCTCCGCACGGGAAGGTTCGTGGAGGTATTGAAGGCCAGTGGCCGCGATGCGACCACCAAGCACGAACTGCTCCCGATCCCGTTGCTAGAGATCCAGGCAAACCCGAAACTTTCACAGAACAATGATTATTGATAGGTTGGAAAAGCATATGGAGGATACCTCGGCAGGCAAAATCAAAGTGGGATGCGGTTGGTGGGGATTCCGCGAGCTGGGGTTTTCCAGCCAACTGGATATTGCTGCGCGTTTTGGTTTCCATAACCTGGAAATCGGCATCGGGGATGAATTCAGGGCGACCTTTCCGATGGATACCACGGACGTATCTGCGGGGCTGGCGGTACGCGCCGGGCTCGAAAGAGGCCTGGCGTTCACCTATGCCACCGCCGAGAATGACTTCACGCTTGGAGACGCCAAACGACACGGGGCTATGGTGGCCCATGCCTTGGAAGTTGTCCGTATCGCCGGATTGTTCGGCGTTTCCAACTTGCGCCTGTTCGCTGGATTCACGCCAGCGAGCGAGGTGACCGAGTCGCGGTACCGCCAGGTCGTGGACGCATTCCTGTGGATACTGGACCGTTGCCGTCCGTTGGGCATTTCCATCGGTATAGAGACCCACGGGAAGATCTCGTGGAAGGATGGCGTGGCGCGCCACGAAAATACGATAAGCACCGATCCGGCGTACCTGGAACGATTGCTGCGGGACCTGCCCGAAGAGATTGGGTTCAATTTCGATCCCGGCAATATCAAGGCGGTATGGCCAGACCGGCAGGACTGTTTCGTATCGCTGCTGGCTGGTCGGATAAATTATTGCCACCTGAAGGATTGGGTGGAAAAAGACGGTGGATGGGTGGCTGCGGCTATTGGCGACGGCACATTGGACTACGGTAGCCTGATCCCGGAAATCGCATTCGATGGTATTTACCTCATCGAGTACGAGCCACTGGTGGATTTGGAGGCCGGGATACAGCGTAGCTTGGCACACCTGCGCGGGTTGGGGTATAAGCTCGATTTCGCATGATGGAGGGGAGCGGTATCCGGAAACGCGTGGCACTCGTCACCGGTGCATCCCGCGGACTGGGGGCCGCCATCGCGGAACGCTTGGCGGATAATGGATTCGCCGTAGCGGTGAATTATAGCCGTAACCGCGGGCAGGCCGATGAGGTCGTGGCGCGGATCATGGACGGCGGTGGCGTCGCGGCGGCATTCAGGGCCGATGTGACGGATTGGGATGAGGTCAAGGGAATGGTTGGCCGGATCCGGGAGGTTTACGGCACGCCGGACGTCCTGGTCAACAACGCCACCGGTCCACAGCCGTTACGCTCGCTGGAGGAGCAGCGATGGGAGGATTACCGCGCGCAGCTGGATTTTTTCCTGAAGGCACCTTTCCTGTTGTTGCAGGAGCTCCTGCCGGAAATGAAAGCGCGAAAATTCGGTCGGATAATCAACATCGGCAGTGAAGTCGTCGAATTGGGTAACCCCAGGTTCAGCCACTACGTGGCCGCGAAAGCGGCCATGTTGGGAGCGACCCGGGCATGGGCGAGTGAATTGGGGCCCTTCGGGATCCAGGTGAACCTGGTGGAACCAGGGTGGATTCCCGTGGAACGGCATGCAGGCACGGCGCATGCCGAATTGGAGGCTTATCGCATCGGTGTGCCGCTCGCACGCATGGGTACACCACGCGAACTTGCCGATGCCGTCGTGTTCTTGGCCGGTGAAGGGGCGTCCTTTATCACCGGGCAGCGGCTTGCCGTCAACGGTGGAAATACGTTCTGAGCGCTTAAAAAGGATTTAGTGGAAATATTGTGAATTATATAAGTTTATGAGTGAGTTAACGAATCAGGTTGCATTGGTTACCGGCGGATCTTCCGGTTTTGGAGCCGGGATCGCCAAGGTGTTGGCAGAAAAGGGATGTAAGGTTTGGATCACCGCACGTAATGGCGAACGCCTCGGCGAAGTGGCCCGCGAAACCGGGGCTACGCCGGTCGTTGCGGATGCCACGAGCTCTGCGGATTGGGATCGGGTGATCGAACGGATCAACGAAGCGGACGGACGTTTGGATATCCTGGTGAACAATGCCGGGGGGGCACTCCGGATTTCGCCGATCACCAAGTTTTCCGACACGGACATCCGGGAAGTCATCGATACCAACCTGACATCTGCCATATTGGGAAGCAAACGCGCCGCCGAACTGATGAAGCGGCAGCGGAGTGGGACGATCATCAACATTTCGTCGATATGCTCGGTGCAGGCCTGGGAGGGGTGGGGCATCTATGCGGCCGCAAAAGCCGGACTGGATCAATTCACCCGTTCGCTTTATGTGGAGATGCGGCCTTTCCAGGTGCGTGCCACGGCGTTGATTCCGTCTTGGGGGGCAACCGATTTCCAGCGGAATGCCAACCTGGATCGGCCATCGAACGAGTTGGCTTCCCAGATGATCAGCCCGGGGCAGTTGGGCGATATCGTGTGGGATATCTGTAGCCTGCCAAACCATCTGGTAATCCCCGAACTTACGGTCCTCCCGCTCGTACAGGAAATTTTACCATATTAGGATTCGATTTCAAGGGAAACACCATGGAAGCACGTAAAGTCGATTTACTGATCGTTGGCGCCGGGAGCGGCGGCATAGGCACCGCGCTGGCAGCCGGCCGTGAAGGACTCGATGTGCTGCTTATCGAGAAGCAGGATACATTGGGCGGGAATGCGGCTATCGGGGGCGTCAATGTCTGGGAGATGGGTGTCGGGGGTACAGGCATACCTTTCGAGATCTATAAAAGGTTGAAGGGGATGCGCCATGGGGTCGGCATTTACCGGTTCAATGTCCATCGCAAATGGCAATTGGAACGTGGGGAGCACCCGCTTCATCCCGGTGCCGAGCTGGTCATCGATCCGACCCTGCGTTACACCGACACGCTGTTGCGTCATGGGTCCGGTACGGGCATTGCGAACGAAGCCTATGTCAGGGAGCACTGGCATGGGGTGCCGTTCGACCCGTCGGCCTACCAAGCTGTCATTGGCGCCCTGCTGGCGGAGCAGCCGACGGTTACGGTCCGAACCGGAACCACGTTTTCACGGGTAAACCTGGCGGGGCAGGGAACCATACGTTCCGTCGAGCTTGCTGATGGGGCAATCGTCGAAGCCGGCCATTACATCGATGCGACGGACAACGCCTACCTATGCGAAGCCGCGGGCGCGACCTTGTTGCAGGGGCAGGAGGGTAGGGCGGCATACGGTGAACCCGCTGCCCCCGAGCTGGCAACGCGCAAGCTGAATGGCGTGTCGTTGATCTACCGGATCGGTAAACCCGATGGGCCGATATCGGAAGCCCCCCTGACCGACCCGGAAGGGCAGCCCGGGGCGTGCTGGTGGGCGGACGATTTTCCGGTAGCCAGTATTGTCCAGTATCCCGATGGCGATTTCAATGTCAATATGTTGCCCACCATGGACGGCGAACAATTCCAGGCGTATGGCTCGTATGCCGATGCTTACGCGGAATGCCGGAAACGCGTGCATGCGCATTTCCGGCATATCCAATCGGCGTATCCGCCCTATCGTAACCTGGTCATCAAGTGGTTGGCTCCGCGCCTTGGTGTGCGTGAAAGCAGGAGGGTGCTCGCCGAATACCAGTTGACGCAGCACGACCTGTTGCTCGGGCTTACCCGACAGTCACATCCGGATATCATCACCATTGCCGACCATCCGATGGATACGCACGGTAAGGAAACCGGAAGGGCGGGTTGCCGCGAACTCGACGAACCGTATGGTGTCCCGTTCCGCTGCTTGATCCCCAAGGGGTTCAGCAATCTGTTGGTGGCATCGCGGGCGGCCGGGTTTTCGTCGCTCGCCGCCTCCAGTTGCCGGTTAAGCCGGACCATGATGCAGCTCGGGCAGGCGGCTGGGATTGCCGCATCGATCGCGGCCCGGTCCGGTTGCGCATTTACGTCCATCGATGCGGAATCCCTTCGCGCAAAGTTGAGCCAAGTGCATGTGCAGCTGGCTTATCCACCCGATCAGGAACTTAAGGAATACCTCGCCGATGAATAGCCTGGATACCGTCATCATCGTTTTTTACCTGCTGGCCTTGCTGGCTGTCGGGTTGTTCGTCAGTTTCACCAACCGGCAGAAGAAAAGCAGCGACCTGTTCCTGGCCGGTAAATCGCTCACGTGGCCTACGGTTGGGCTTTCGATATTCGGCACGAACATCAGTCCGTTGAACATCATCAGCACCTGTGGATTGGCTTACACCTACGGCATGGTAGCGTGCAACTTCCAATGGTTCGCTTGGTTGTATATCCTCCTGTTCAGCCTCGTGTTCCTGCCTTATTATGTGCGCTACGATATCAAGACCATGCCGCAGTTCATGTTGCGTCGTTACGATGAATCCTGTCGAAAGGCGTTGTCCTGGATCGTATTCCTCCAGATAGCCATCGGTGCCGGTTCGGTACTGTATGCGGGCTCGATGCTGGTCAGCCAGCTGATTGGGTTCCCCGTTTGGCAGTGTGTGGTATTGATGACGCTGTTTTCCATGAGTTTCACCATCTCGGGCGGTTTGAAGGCCGTGGCTTATACCGATTCCTTCCAATCTGTGGTCATGGTATTCGTCTGCGTCTTCATCGGTTACGTCGCGCTGGTGGATGTCACGGATTGGAGCATATTCAAGGAGAAGCTCGACGTCGATTATTGGAAACTGCTGCGCCCGGGGGATGACGCTGCTTATCCTTGGCAAGCTATCGTTTTCGGTTACCCCATCATGTCCATCTGGTATTGGTGCGCCAACCAGAACATCGTACAGACCGCATTGGGCAGCAAGAGCCTGGATGAGGGGAAAAAGGGCGTACTCTTCCTCAGTTACCTGAAATTGTTGGTACCCCTGTTGTTCATCCTGCCGGGGATCCTGGCCAAGGTGCTCCTGCCCGAACTCAGTAACCCCGACGATGCGTTCTTGGAGTTGATTTACCGATACCTTCCCCACGGGTTGGCCGGATTGGCCGTGGGGGTGCTTATCGCCGCACTGGTGGGTACGCTGACCTCCATGTACAATTCCGGTAGCACGGTCTTTACGCTAGACATCCTGCCCAATTTCACCCATTCCACACAGGAGCCATCCGTGACGCAAGGACGGCTGGTCATGGGTACGTTGGCCTGCTTGGCCATGGTAATCGCCGTTGGATTGGACCGCGTGGAAGGCTTCAACCTGTTTGAAAAGGTGAATGCGATCTTTTCGTTTCTCTGTCCGTCGCTGGTGGCGGTGTTCATCTGGGGCATTTTCTGGAAGAAGATATCCTCGAAGGCCGCATTCTACACGCTGATCGTCGGCAACATACCCTGTGTGGTTATTAGTATATTGTACCTGTCACAGTATCCCAGCCGCGAATTCTATCCCAATTTCTTTTTGATCTCGTTTTACCTCTTCGTGTCCCTGAGCGTACTGCTTGTTGCGCTGTCCTACCGTTTTCCGGATATGGATGGCCGTGAACGGCCGATTTTCGAGCGGCGCCAGTTTGCTGGGCATCGGTTTTCGAATTCGCTCAAATGGGGTTGGGGTGTGCTGGCGGTGATCATGGTATCCCTTTATTTGATTTTTAATTGATAGTCTGTTGTAAAATGAAGAACATGATGAAATCCATAATTGGTAAGGTTGTTACGCTGGTCGTGGCATGCACATTGTCCGCGGTCTGCGCAAAAGGGCAGGCCACGATCGTTTACCTCTCCCCGTCGGGAAGCCCAGGTGCCGACGGAACCCGCGACGAACCTTTTGGCTCGATTGCTGAAGCCATTGGTTTCCTGGGGAAGCAACCCGGTGGTGATGCATTGGTCTTGCAGTTTTCAGGTGGCATGTTTCGATTGCCGGAAGGCGTGAAGGCAGGCTCCTCGACCCCGTTCGCGAAATGGAGCCAGGTCAGTTGGCGTGGTAGCGAGGATGCGGAGACTGTGATAAGCGGTAATAGGCTGTTGGATGGACAATGGCGCGCCGTGGGGCGCAATACTTGGCGTTGTGCCGTGGACGAAAGCTTCAACCAACTCTTCGTCAATCGACAGCGTGCCGTGCGTGCGCGGTTTCCCAATGCAGGGGATTGGTTGTCGCCGGACTCCGTGGATTTCGGTAGCCGTGAGATCTTTTTCGCCGACAGGCTGCCTTCCGCGTTTGCGCGGATTAGGGGGGCGGAGCTCCATGCCACGGGCGTGTGGCACTGGAATAGGCAACTCATCGAACGTATCGATCCCATGGGAAAACGCTTGGTTACCGCTACGCACCCGGGCAGCGAGGCCAGCCATACCAAGATCCGGTCTTACGACCGCATCCACCTGGAAAATGCCAGGGAATTCCTGGATGAGGAAGGCGAGTGGTTCCTGGATACGGAAAAAGGGCAGTTATACTATTACTCGGTCGATGATCCCTCGGGCCTGACGTTTGAATACCCCGGGCCCACGGAACTGCTCATCGTCCGCGGGCAAAAAGGGGAACCTGTCCGGGATTTCCGCTTGGAAGGGATAACATTCGAAGGGAGCGAATGGCACATGACCGCAACGGAGCGCAAGGGCCTGCAAGCCGGCTTCTGGGGTACGGGGCGCACCGATTCGGTATTCGCCCCACCGGCGGCGTTGCTGCTGGAGTGGGTGGAGAACAGCCAGGTCACTAGGTGTACGTTCAGGAACCTGGGCGAAGGCGCCATCGCTCTCGGTGATGGCTGCGCTTACAATGTCATCGAGTCCAATCGGTTCCACGATGTGGGAAGCAATGTCCTGCAGATCGGTTACCGACGGGCCTACCTTGGCAAAGGACACCCCCTGCACCTGGATTATGCCGATTCGACCCGTGTTTCGCACCATAACCTAATCCGCAACAACCGCATCGAACAGTTCGGGACAACCGACCTGGGCGCGGTGGGCATCTGGGTGGGTTACGCCCACAACAACCGGATCGACCACAACCGGATCAAGGACTTCCCGTACTGCGGCATCAGTGTAGGATGGTATTGGGGTACCGATACCGTCCTCGTACCCACGAATTGTTACAGCAATACCATGGCCTGGAATCACATCAGCCATGGCATGCGCTACCTCTCGGATGGCGCGGGCATCTATGCCGTGGGCAACCAGCCCGGAACGGTCATCCACGATAACTTCATCCACGACATCTTCGGCGGCTATACCATCAACAGCGGGATTTACATCGATGAGGGGGGAGCGAACATGACCATCACCGGGAACTACTTCCACAGGCTGGAAAACCCGCGGGAGGCTTTTCCCATCAAACTCCATAAGAATGCGATCCCAACGATGCGTATCTTCAACAACGGTGGAGAACACGTTGTACACCGGATCGGCACCAATCCCCATTATGAATACGGTAAAAATGCGGAGGTGCCGCTTTCGCTTCCACCTTTCCCCGGACGTTACGGCATAATCACGGATTAACGATGGACGGACACGACACAATACGGGCTGCGACCATTTCAAGGTTGCGGCGAGATCCGCACGTGCCTGTGCTGATCGTCGGTGCAGGCATCAATGGCGTCGGTGTATTCCGCGAGCTTGCGCTACAGGGCATCGATGCCTTGCTAATCGAAAGGGATGATATCGCCGCAGGGGCCAGTTCGGCGCCATCCCGGATGATCCATGGCGGGCTGCGTTACCTGGAAAACCGGGAAACCCGTCTCGTGCGTGAAAGCCTGAAAGAACGTAACCTCCTGTTGCGGAATGCACCGCATTATGTTAAACCGCTGGCCACCACCATACCGGTGTATGATTGGCTTTCGGGATTATGGAATGCGGGGAAGGTTTTCCTTGGGCTTGACGGTAAATCGGTCAATCGGGGTGCACTTTTGGTCAAGATCGGATTAAGTGCCTATGACTGGTACACGCGCCGCGAGCGTACCATGCCTCGGCACTACTTGCGTTCCCGCCAGTCGGCATTGCGTTTCCGTCCCGAACTCAATCCAGCCATCGTGGCCACGGCGACCTATCATGACGCATGGATTTCTTACCCCGAACGGCTTTGCGTGGAGCTTGTCAATGACGCGCTGGCCTGCCACGACGCCGCTGCGATATTGAATTATTGCACGCTGGAAGGGAAAGATGGGCCCGAAGGTGTCGCCCTCCACGATGGGATTTCAGGCCTGCGGTTCACCGTATATCCCCAGCTGGTGGTAAACGCGACGGGAGCGTGGGTCGATGTTACGAACCATGGTCTCCAAGCCGGAACCAACTTCATCGGCGGTACCAAGGGCTCGCACCTGGTCATCGATAATCCAGCGCTCTATGAGGCCACCAAAGGGGAGATGCTGTTCTATGAGAACGCCGAAGGCCGTATCTGCATCCTGTTCCCGATCCATGGCAAGGTACTGGTGGGGTCGACCGACGTTCGGATCCAGCACCCCGATGAAGCGGTTTGCGAAGACTGGGAAGTGGATTACATGGTAGAGGCCGTAAGGCAGGTATTCCCGCACATTGTCATCGATCGATCGGAAATCGTTTTCCGGTTCTGTGGCGTGAGGCCGCTGCCCAGCAGCGAAGCCCATGTCACCGCGCGGATATCGCGCGATCACAGCATACGCGAACTCGACGCGGATCCAGATAGGCATTATCCGGTTTATTCCCTGGTAGGGGGTAAATGGACGACGTTCCGGGCGTTTGCCGAGTTGGTCGCCGCGAAAGTCGCATCCCACTTGGATAAGCCATTTGCATCCCGCAGCGAAACGATGCCCATCGGTGGCGGTAAGGATTTTCCGGAAACGGCCCAAGCGACGGAGGCTTGGCTAATGCGATTGCAGACGCGATTTCCGGGCATCGACGGGGTACGTGGCCGGGTGCTGCTTGAACGCTACGGTACCTTGGCCATCGAGGTATGCCGCTACTGCGCGGACGGCAACGACCGACCATTGGTGCATCTGCCCGATTACACGGTTCGGGAAATCGAATACTTGATCCTTTTCGAGCACGTGCAACACCTTGACGACCTGCTGTTGCGGCGTACGGTAATCGCGTTCACCGGACGGGCGGACGCGGCCGTCTTGGAGGAATTGGCGCATATCCTTTGCCGTGTGAACGGCACGGCCGGGAGCGAGCGGAAGGAAATAGACCGCACCAAGGAATTGTTATATAAAAACCACCAACTGGAATTTTAATCAAAATGTTAATAACGATGTACGAATCAACGAAAGTACGCCTGAAACGCATGTTCAATGCGTCGGGCAGGTGCCTGGATGTCGCGGTGGACCACGGCATATTCAACGAATATGCATTCCTGGATGGCCTCGAAAATATGGAGGCTGTCATTAAAAGCTTGTCCGACGCCGGGCCGGATGCCATACAGACCAATTATGGACAAAGTGATATCCTCCAGCGGCTCCCGGGAAAGCAGAAGCCCGCACTGGTCATGCGCGTGGACTATGGGAATCCGTACAACGCGATGACGCACAACGTGATGTTCAGCGAATTGCAGAATGACGAGGAGCCCATCCTGGAGGCCCTGCGCATGGACGCGGCCTGCATTGTCGTTAACCTGCTGTTATTGCCCGGCGAACCCGGTCTGCACCGTGCCAGCATGCGCAACATCAGCCGCTTGCGGGGTGTATGCGAGCGATACGGCATGCCCATGATGATCGAGCCGCTCGTGATGAAGGGCAATGACGGGCGTGGCGGGTACCAGGTGGACGGCAATAAGCAGCTCATCGTGCCGCTGGTCCGCCAAGCGCGCGAATTGGGCGCGGATGTGATCAAGGCCGACCCGACCGACCATGTCGAAGATTACCACGAGGTGGTCGAGGCCGCGCGTTGCCCGGTGTTGGTTAGGGGAGGCGGCAAAGCCGACCTGAAAACGCTGTTCGAGCGTAGCCACGGTTACCTTGAGCAAGGGGCCAAGGGCCTGGTCTATGGACGCAATATCTACCAACACCCCAATCCGTCACGGATCGTCCATGCATTCATGCAGATGATCCACCACGGTGCCACGCCGGCCGAAGCTTGGGAAATCTATCAAGGGCATGGAAATGGTAACTGATTTCATCGCGGAATTCCGGCAGGTGCCCATGTTGGTGGGCAGCCGATGGATGGCAAGCGAAGGTGGGTCGACCACGCCGGTATATAACCCATCTACCGCGGAGGTGATTGCCGAAACCCCGGTTGGGGTGGCTGCCGATGTCGATCGGGCCGTGGAGGCGGCGTCACGCGCATTTGCGGCATGGGCCGAGTGGCCGGCACCGAAGCGGGCGGATATCCTGTTTGCCTATCGGCAGTTACTTTCCCAGCACATGGAAACCATTGCCCAGCTCATCGCCCAGGAGAACGGCAAAACGATTGAAGAGGCCCGCGGCGATATCCGGCGTGGATTCGAGGTCGTCGAATTCGCCTGTGGCATTGCCCATTTGGGCAAGGGTGAGCAGCTCGGCCAACTGGCGCCGGAGATCGATGGGCTGACCATGCGCGAACCCTTGGGGGTATGCGTGGGCATCAGTCCGTTCAATTTCCCGGCGATGGTGGCCATGTGGATGTTTCCGCTGGCCATTGCCTGCGGGAATACGTTCGTGCTCAAACCCAGCGAAAAGGTGCCCTTGACAGCGCTTTACCTCGCGCGCTTGTTCATGGAAGCCGGTCTTCCCGAAGGGGTGTTCAACGTTGTCCATGGCGGAAGGGAGGTGGTCGAGCGGCTATGTACCCATCCCGATGTCGCTGCGGTAAGCTTCGTCGGGTCGTCTGCTGTGGCGCTGCACGTTTTCCGATTGGCAAGTGCGCATGGCAAACGCGTCCAGGCCGGTGGTGGTGCGAAAAACGTGCATGTCGTGATGCCCGATGCCGATTTCCCTTCCGCCACGCGTGCCGTGATCGGTGCCGCGTTCGGTTGTGCCGGCCAGCGATGCATGGCAGGATCCATCCTGATGCTGCCGGATGCGACCGACGAAGGTTTCCGGTCGCAGTTGATTTCGGCCACCCAAACAATGGTGGTTGGGAATACCACTGTTGGGGAACGGATCGATATGGGGCCGGTAATTGATGGGCTGTCCCGTGACCGGATTGCCGGGGCAATCCAATCGGCAGTTTCCCAGGGTGCCGCTCCGGTCTGTGATGGCCGCATCGACGTACCCGGGAACGGGTTCTTCCTGCGGCCGTCGCTACTCGATGGTGTGACACCGCGTATGGATATATTCGGCAATGAACTATTCGGGCCGGTATTGGCGATCATGCGGCCCGGCACCTTGGAGGATTGCATCCGCGTAGCCAATACGTTGCCGTTCGGCAACGGAGCAACGATTTATACCAGCAACGGCGGAGCGGCGAGGCGTTTCGTCAGGGGCATCAAATGCGGCATGGTAGGTGTCAATGTCGGTGTGCCCGCGCCGATGGCCCTTTTCCCGTTCTCGGGGTGGAACCAGTCCTTTTACGGTGACCTGCACCTGCAAGGCACGGAGGGGGTCCAGTTTTTCACCAGGCAGAAAGTCCTGTTATCCCGGTGGGATACCAATTACGAACGCATGAACGGATGGTAATGGTACTGCAAAAAGATCACCAGGAATACACTTCACCCCAACGGATAATTTCCGGAGGCGGTTCCATCGCGCATTTGGGCAATGTACTCACCTCGCTTGGATGCAAAAATCCGCTTATCGTCACCGATGCTTATCAGTTCCAGGGTGGACGTATAGCGGAAGTGGTCGCACGGTTGCAGGCCGAAGGGATTTCCAGCTCGGTATATCACCGGGTTTCGCCCGATCCGACGGTCTCCTGCGTGCAAGCCGGGCTGGAGGTGCTGAAGGGACGGGCATGCGACAGCGTGGTGGCCATCGGTGGGGGTAGCCCCATCGATGCCGCCAAAGCCATGTCGGTGCTGGCAACGAATGACGGGGCATTGGCACAGTACGCAGGCTATCACCTCATCCCCAAACGCGGTTTGCCGATGGTTGCCGTCCCGACGACTTCCGGAACCGGAAGCGAGGCCACCCGGGTAGCGGTAATTACCGATGAGCAGCGGCAGGTGAAAATGATGCTGCTGGACAATGCGTTGCTGCCCGATGCTGCCATTGTCGATTATCGGCTGGCGATGACCATGCCTGCTGAACTGACCGCTTATGTTGGGGTGGATACATTGACCCACGGTTTGGAAGCTTATGTTTCGGCAAAGGCCAATGCCATGTCAGATCCGCTGGCCATTTCCTGCATGTCGCTGGTGAATCAGCATTTGTTGAGTGCGTTCAACCATCCGGACGACGAAATTGCCCGTGAGGGAATGGCGGTGGCCGCTTGCCACGGTGGGATGGCCTTTTCGAATAGCAGCGTTTGCCTGGTTCACGGCATGAGCAGGCCGCTTGGGGCCGTTTATCACCTGGCCCATGGATTGTCCAACGCGGTCTTGCTACCCTCGATCACGCGATATTCGCTTCCCGGTCGGTTACAACGCTATGCTTCGGTTGCGCGCTTGTTTGGTGTCGCCTCGCCTGACGCTCCGGATCACGTGGCCGCTGAAGCATTGGTGGAGGCGCTGGAGTCACTGAACCGGCGGCTTGGAATCCCCAGGTTGCGGGATTGCGTCAACGTTCCATACCCGGCATTCGCGGCATCGGTGCCGAAAATGTCGGTTGACGCCCTTGCCTCGGGGAGCCCGGACCGTAATCCCGTTGTTCCCGGTGCGGCTGAAATCGAGCGACTGTACCTGGCTTGCTGGTAGATAAACCTGATAATATGGCGGAGTATTTGATTGGGGTCGATTGCGGAAATACGGTTTGCAAGGCCGCGATTTTTTCAGGTTTGGGGGAATTGATGGGCGTGGCCACGCGTAGGGTCGAGACGGTTATGAGCGGGATTGGGCATTACGAACAGCGGCCCGATGCGCTTTGGCGACGCGTGGCCGCCGTGATCCGCGAAGTCATCCAGCTTACAGGGATAGATGCCTCAGCCATCCGTGCCCTAGGGGTAAGCGGTCATGGTAATGGACTCTATGCGCTGGATTGTGCGGGAAGTCCCCTTGTCGGTATACAATCACTGGACTTCAGGGCAGAATCGGTTTGCAGGGAGTGGAACCGGTCGGGAGTCGCCCAACGGGCATTCGCGTATTCCAGGCAGTGGTGCTGGCCCGGCCAGACGAATGCCTTGCTGGCTTGGCTGAAGCATCACCGAAACGATTGCTATACGCGTATCGCAACGGTATTCCATTGCAAGGATTATGTGAACTTCAGGCTTACGGGCGTAGTAGGCAGCGATATTTCCGATCTTTCGGTAACCAACCTCTTGGATGTCCAGGCGCGGCGATTGAGCGACGAGCTGCTTGCGCTGTTCGATGTCGCTGACCTGAAGTCCGCTTTCCCGCCTGTAAACGGAAGCGCGGAGGTAATCGGTACGGTCACCTCCGCTGCCGCCAAGGAGACCACCTTGAAGGTCGGAACGCCGGTTGTCGGTGGCATGATTGACCTGGTGGCCAACATGATCGGGAGCGGCGTAACGGCGCCGGGTATGGCATCGATCATCTCCGGATCATGGAGCGTCAATTGCGCGCTACTGGACAAGCCCGTCACATCCGAAACGCTAGCCATGGTTTCGGTGTTTGCCGATCCACGATGGCAACTTGCGGTCGAGGCCAGTCCGACCGCGATGACAAACCTGGAGTGGTTTGTCAACCAATTCATGAAACGCGAGAAAAAGAAGTGCGAAAGGCGAGGCATGTCCATTTTCGCTTATTGCGACGAGAAGCTCAACGCATCCGGACGACGGGAAAACGATATCCTTTTTCTGCCATTCCTCCATGGGAATAACCTGGAGGGCGCTTTGCGTTCCGGATTCCATAACCTATGTGGGGCGCACACCAAACTCGATATGCTTAACGCCGTGTACGAAGGTATTGCGTTCAGCCATAAATCACATGTCGACCGACTGCGTGCTTCGGGTATTGAGATTGGCTTTGCCAGACTCACCGGCGGCGGCGCGCGCGGCGAAATATTCCCCCAATTGCTGGCTGATGTCCTTGCGTGTCGGCTGGAAGTGCTGGAAGTCGCCGAAACCGGATGTCTGGGAAATGCGATGGCCGCCGGAGTAGGCATAGGGCTTTTCCCTGATCTGGAACACGCCGTCAAGGTCATGGTCAAACCGGCTAAGCAGTTCGCACCCGGACGTCATTCCGAAGGTTATTACCTCGATAAGTATAATACGTATAGGCAGCTGGTTGAAAAAATGACTTCCAGGATGCCTTGAAGCGATTCCCCGCTCCTTTCCCAATCCGCGCTGATCAACCGGTTTCTTTCGCTGACTTTCCAGAGGATCGTCGCGCGCATTTTCGGCCAGGTCCGCAGGTAATCCATCAATTCGTCTATCAGCGTGTGTGCCAATGTGTCCCCGTGGCCCGGCTGGCCCACTTCCTCGAAACCGATGGCAAAGGAAAACCTTGGATTCTCCACCGTACCAGTGACCAGGAAAGCCCAGGTTCAAAAATGCATGTCAGGCAAAATAACACGAATGTTCTTATAATCCATATTTACAATATGTGAAGATACCAATGAAATTAGTTGAAGCTTGAGTTTTGCATATTTTTTTTGAATAATCCAATCGCCCACTTAATCGTAGGCATCGGTAAAAAAATGGGTTTGTGTAGGAACGGTAAATAAGTATTTGTCTTGGACGGACAAAAACGGTACTTTTGCGCAGCTTTGCAGCAGGGCAATGAAGCACTGCGAAGCGTATTTAATCAAGACAGATCAGCATGAGTTTAGTCATCATCGGCACCATTGCCTACGACGCGATTGAAACGCCTTTTGGCAAGACGGATAAAATAGTGGGTGGCGCGGCCACGTTCGCGGGTTTGGCCGCGGCCTACCTGTATAACAAGGTGAAGTTGATCGGCGTAGTCGGAGCGGATTTCGGCGAAGAGAACCTGCAAAACCTGCGTAGCCGTGGAATCGAACTTGAAGGTGTGCAGGTCAAGCAGGGGGAGAAATCATTCTTTTGGTCTGGCAAATACCATAACGATATGAATAGCCGGGATACCTTGGTGACCGAGCTTAACGTGCTGGCCGATTTCGATCCGGTGGTGCCCGACTCCTACCAAGATTGCGAGTACCTGCTGTTGGGCAACCTGACCCCACAGGTACAGCTCACTACCCTCGATCGGCTACGGAGGAAGCCGAAACTGGTGGTGTTAGACACCATGAATTTCTGGATGGACATTGCACTGGACGATTTGAAGCGTGTGCTAAAAAGGGTGGACGTATTGACGATCAACGATGCTGAGGCGCGGCAGCTTTCGGGTGAATATTCGTTGGTCAAAGCGGCCGGCAAGATCAGGCAGCTGGGGCCAAGGTACGTGATCATCAAGAAGGGTGAGCACGGTGCGCTGTTGTTCGGTGAGAATAAGGTGTTTTCCGCACCTGCCTTGCCGTTGGCGGAAGTCTTCGATCCCACCGGTGCGGGCGATAGTTTCGCCGGCGGATTCATCGGTTACTTGGCGAGCGTGGGCACGCTGACGTTCCACAACATGAAGAATGCAATCATCTTCGGATCCGCGCTTGCTTCGTTTTGCGTCGAGCAGTTCGGGACCGAGCGGCTCTCGACCCTGGATAACCGGCAGATAAGCGAACGGATACGCAGCTTTACCGAACTGGCCAAATTCGATATCGGCAACTGAGCGGACAGCGACGGGTTCACGATAGCTTGCCGATGAGCTCGAAACGGGCGAAGACCTCGTCTGTATGCGGCGCATCGGCAAGCTCGTCGGTGAGGTCCTGCCCAGCCCAGTGTTCGTAATGCATGCCCCTCCGCCACAAACGGCTCCGCGAAACATCATAGATGTAACCCCGGTACGCAACCCAGATCTCGGGCTTGTCCTGTCCGTTGCGCAAGGCCAGTTGGGACTTTGTGTATGTTGCTAATTCTTCCGGGGGATGATCACCCCCGATCATACCGATAGGTATCCAATGCTTTTTTCATCGTCCGCCTCGCCACGTGTATCCGTGTCTTTACCGTGCCGATCGGAATCTGTAGGTGTTCGGAAATCTCATGGTATTTGTACCCTTCGAAGTACATGCTGAAGGGGACGTAGTATTCCTCGGCCAATGCGGCCATGGCCTCTTTGATATCATCCATCACGAACTTGCTTTCGCCAGCGTTGATGGTGGCGCTGTGGGCCAAGTGCGCGCTGGATATCTCGTCCGATTGCGTCACCAGTAATGTGGTCTTCACCAATCGACGGTAATGATTGATGAACGTGTTTTTCATGATGGTATACAACCATCCTTTCAGGTTGGTCCCTTCCCTGAATTTGCCGTGATACGTCACCGCTTTCAGCATGGTGTCCTGTACGAGGTCATTGGCGTCCTCGTCGTCGCGCGTAAAATGCAGGGCATATCCCCTCAGGGATTCTGTGTGTTGCACCACTAACGTGTTAAACTCAAATCTCGTCATCTTTTTACGGTTTAAGGAATCCCAGGCCACGCCCGGATCTCCATGTTAAACATTTTATGATATCAAATAAGCTTCTGACAGCCTATCCGAGAAAACCTGACGTTTTACTTCGGTTTATTTAGTGTCGCGTTGGCTACTGCAAGTATCGTGCTAAAATGAATTGGCAATTAAAACCGTACGGCTAATCTAGTGTAATGTTTTGACTTTTCAAAATATATTTACTTCGCGTTCCAGCGTGATGCCGAATTTGGCTTCCACATCCTGTATGATTTGTTCGGACAACCGATAAATTTCTGTTCCAGAGGCGTTTTCATGATTCACCAATACCAATGCCTGATTTTTCCACGTGCCGGCATCGCCTACGCGTCGGCCTTTCCACCCGCATTGCTCGATGAGCCAACCGGCGGCGATTTTCACACGTTCATCATCCACGGGATAATGCACGAACGTATTGTCCGGTAAAGTGGACTGTAACTGCTTCAAATACTGTACGGGTATGATGGGATTCTTGAAAAAGCTCCCCGCATTGCCAATCGTGGACGGATCGGGTAATTTATCGGTCCGTATCGCCGATACGACGGTTGCGATATCCCTGATGGTGGGGGAGGTGATGCCGCGGCTGGCCAGCTCCGCCTGGATTGCGCCGTACGATGTGTTCAGGCGGTGCGCTCGCGATAGCCTGAGCGTGACCTCCGTGATGATGTACCGGCCCCTTGCCTCACTCTTGAAGAGGCTGTCGCGGTAAGCGAATCGGCAAGCGGCCTTGTCGAATGTGGAAAATGTGCCACGGTGTGTGTCGAATGCCCGACAGCTGGCAAAGACGTCCTGGAGCTCCACGCCGTAGGCGCCGATGTTCTGTATGGGGGCCGCGCCGACCGTGCCCGGGATCAGGGCCAGGTTTTCGATGCCGCCGAATCCGCGATCCACGCAGTGCCACACCAGTTCATTCCAGACCACGCCGGCGCCGGCAGTGACCAAGATGTCCATTCCCTGGATCGCGTGGCGGATGCCCTTGATCTTGATGTGGATCACGAGCCCTTCGAAATTTTTGGTGAACAACATGTTGCTGCCGCCTCCAAGCACGAGTGTCGGTTCTTGGATCAAGTCGCGGTGCCGTGCGTAGAGGTCTGCCAGCTCGTCTTCGTTGCGGATCTCTACCAGTTTGTCCGCTTGGGCGTCCACCCCGAAGGTATTGAGCTTGGTGAGCGAGACGCGTTCCTGGAACGAAAGTGCCATAAATCGATCGATATTTTCAATTATTCAAAAAAATAGACTACCTTTAACCTATAGGATGGTTCGATGGTCCGTAGGGGCCAGCAAAGCAGCGCTCAAAGATAAGCGATTGACCTGACAACACGACTAGGCAAACACACAGTATGATTAATGCAGATAAAAAGCGCACGCAGATTTTGGAGGCCGCTACCCGCAGGTTCGCGCATTTTGGCTTGGCAAAGACGACGATGGCCGAAATCGCCAGCGACCTTTCCTTCTCGAAGGCACTGCTCTACTACTATTTTCCCGACAAGAACGCCCTGTATGCCGCCGTGCTTGAGCATGTGATCGGTCAGTCGTTCGCCGAAATAGAGTCCGAATTGGCCACGATCGACGATTGCCACGATGCCATGATGTTCGTGCTGGACCAGCGAATCGCCTTCATCATGCGGTATTATACGTTGTTGGAACATGCCGTTTCCGCCGTACAGCTGATGCCCGATGAAATGGCATGCGTGATGGAAGATTCCAAAAGCAAGGAAGTGCACACCATCGGATTGATCTTGCAGAAGGGCGTGGGCGCAGGGCAGTTGGTGGTCGGCGACATACGCGAGACCGCCGAGATCCTGTTGTTCGCCTTAGTCGGCATGCGATTCAGCATATTGAAGGACATCAAAGGGACGTTATTCCCGACGAAGGAAGAGTTTGACCGGATCCTGCATCTCCAGAAGAAAATGGCGACTATTTTCCTGAACGGGCTGCAGAAGCCTGGGGGAGCACCCCAGACCTGATAGGCATTACCGGCTTTTTGACTTGTTGACTTCCAGTATCCGGCCGATGATTTGGTCGGCGTGCGCGCGCGAGTTTTCGATGAACCACCGGTGGGTGTGCATCCCGCCGCACACCACGCCGGCCAGGAAGAGCCCATTGATGTCCGTTTCCATGGTCTGCGGGTCGTGGATCGGTTCGCGCGCCGCATCATTGCCCAAGGTGATGCCTATCTTTTCCAGGAAGGCGAAATCGGGCTTGTAACCCGTGAGTGCCAGCACGAAATCATTCTCGATGGTTATGGGGCCGTCGGGTGTCATGATGTCCACTTCCGCCGGGCGGATTGCGGTGATCCGACTGTTGAACAGCGCACGTATCTCCCCGTTGGCGATGCGGTTTTCCATGTCGGGCCGCACCCAGTACTTCACCCGTGCACCGATGCCATCGCCGCGTGCCACCAGCGTCACGTCCGCACCTTTCCGGAACGTTTCCAATGCAGCGTCAATCGACGAGTTGCTGGCACCCACCACCACCACGTTCTGCCCGGCATAATAGTGCGGGTCGTGGTAATAGTGACTTACCTTCGGCAAATCTTCGCCGGGGACGTCCAAGGTGCATGGGATGTCGTAGAATCCGGTGGCGACCACCACGTTTTCGGCTTCGTACGCCGATTTGGTCGTTTCGACGGTGAAGCCGTTTCCGCCGCTGCGCACCGCGAGCACTTCCTCGAACAAGCGCACATCCAGCCCGAATTTGTCCTTGACGCGGCGGTAGTACTCGAGCGCCTCGGCCCGTTTCGGTTTCGGATGCGTGGATACGAACGGTACGCCGCCGATTTCCAATCGCTCGGAGGTGGAGAAAAACGTCATGTTTTGTGGATACCGGTACAGGGAATTGACCAGGCATCCTTTTTCGACGATCAGGTAGGTCAGGCCAGCTGATTTGGCGGCGATGCCACAGGCCAGCCCGATCGGGCCGCCGCCGATGATCAGGATGTCGTACGGAATGGGAGATGCGTTCATGTATCGCAAAGATACGTGAGCACCGAGCCAAATCAAAACATTTAATCGGAAAGCTGCCGCTTGACCAATCGGTCGCTGGTCTTATTCAGGTCGGCGGCGATCCGGTTGAGGAATTGGAGCTGGTCGGTGATGAGCCGAGACTCTTCCGAATCGATGTTGTTGGCATCGATGTCCGCCGGGGTTTCCACGTCGATTTCATGGAATTCCTCATCGTCATCTTCCGCTTCGAAGAGGCGGACGGTCTGTGCGAGGAGGAACAGCGTTTTCCGGATCAGCTTTACATGCTCGCCCGTGAGGGACGCATGGTCGGCACCTTTCACGTTGTTGAGCAGGGTCACGGAATAGGACGACAGGATGTGGTTGAACACCACGAATTTATTCACCTCTTTGGCGTCACGCTGTTTGTTCTTCGGTTCCGTGATCATGCGCTGGAAGGCCGAAGCCATGTTGGCCGTGGCGATGTAGACCTCTTTGCGCGCGAGTTTGTAGTCCGTGACACTCCAGGGATAGCCGGCGATGATGTTGAGCGCCTGGGCGATATAGCGGTAATTGGCGATCAGCAGTTTGCGCATCGTGCCACGCACCTGGGCGCTTTCCCAGTTGGGTAGCACGATATAGCTGGAGAAAAAGGCCAGCCCGGAGCCGATCAGCGTGTCGACGATGCGTTCGCGCAACACGGACAGCGTATTCATGTCCAGGAAACCGAACAGGATGAGGATATAGGGCGTCATGAACATCACGCTGACGATGTAGTTGATGCGGATGAGGCTGTAGGTCGCCACCATGAATAGCAGGAGCAGGACGAACAGCGAGGTTTCGTCTTGGACGAGCATCAGGATCAGGGCACCGCCGATACCGCCGATGATCGTGCCGATGAGCCGCTGGAAGTTCCGCTGCTTGGTGAGGCTGAAACCCGGTTTCAGGATTACCATGATGGTGAGCAAGATCCAATAGCTGTGCGTGCCCACGTTGATCACCAACGACAGCGCATAACCGATGCCCATGACCACGGCCATGCGTACGGCGTGCCTGAACAACGTCGACTTCAGCGTCAGGTTTTCTCGCAGCTGCTTGAAATCGATGGCCTTGTGCTCGATGAACCGGCTCAGGTCGGTCTCTTCGCGCTTGAATGCGTTTTTCGATTCGCGATCGAAATAATCATAGATGTTGCCGATGCGCTGCACCAGGTTACGCACGTTGATCAAGATCTTTTTCAATGGCAGCGTATTCATGTCATGCGTTTTCTCCACCTTGTCGATGGCCGCGCGCAGGCGCTCCAGGTCGGTCTTGAAGTGGTACAGCGCCTTGGGTTTCCTGTTGGCGTTGAGCTGGTAGGCCAGGTGCTCCAATTCGTTGCCGATCCGCCGGATGGTGACGTGGAAATGCGGCAACACGCCGGTTGGACCGAATCGCTGGCGGATGGCGTCGTAGTCGTAGTGCGTGGCCGTACTTTGCTCGAACAGGTCGACGATGTCGGTAAAGATCAAGATGAGCAATCTGCCGATCTTGGTGGTGTCGCGGATGATCTTTTTGCTCCTGAACAGTTGATCGCGCACATTGTCCTGGTGTTCGCTGATGATGACCTGGAGTTCGATCAGGTCGCGGTAGTTTTTTTCCGTATCGGATTCGGTGTCGTAGAATTTGGCCTTGATGCGGATGTAGTCGGCCACGTTCTGGATGGATTCGGCAAGTTCCTGCTGCGCTTGGCGATAGGGCCGTACATGGTGCAGGGAGAGACTCCACAACAGGTACCAGATGCAGCCCAGCAGGATATAGGCGATATGCGTGAGCACGTCGATGGGTGAGTTGCCGATGTCGTCGGTATTGAGCACCATGATGAGCATACCCATCATCCCCACGGTGGATGCCCGTGCACCATACACCGCAAACATCGAAAAGAAGAAACTCAGCGCGACGATGGCTACGGTGAGCAGGGCCGGGAAACCATTGATCGCATTGGTGATGAGGGCAGAGACCAACACCACGGCGGTGCACAGCAGCATGCCGTTCCTGCGGTGCGTCAAGGGTCCTGGGGTATCCGAAAGCCCCACGGCCATGGCCCCCAGTGAAATGGTGATGCCCACCTGGAGGTTGCCGAGCCAGGAAAAGATCAGCGCCGGGATGACCGTGCCGAACGTGATCCGCAGGCCATCGGCAAAATACTGACTGTAGAAAAAATTCTGGATTTCCTGCGCCTTCTTCATGATAGACGAATCGTCAAGCAAAAGTAGGCAAAATAAGCGAGTTGTTTTATTTTTAATTTTTTGCTAAATTCCTTGATATTATTGCAATGAAATGTGTGTTTTTCGGATAAAAACCCATACATTTGGCTGTTTGATTAGTTTGTCGGGCATTCCCGAATAAAAAGATTCCACCGGATGAATTTAAGTAAGAAACAAGCCATCTTCGAAAGCGAGGTGCTCACGCGATTCGAGCTGTTCAATAGCCTGTTCATGACGTTGCCGTTTTATCAGGTAAAGCACACGGGAACCCTGCTGCCCTTCTTCACGACGCATTGCGAGCGTGGCGTGGCTTCGAAACTCGATCCGGAAGCGATCATCGAGAGTTTCTTTGGGCAATACGAACAGTATGTCCGCGAGTCGGACCGGATTGACCTGCTGTTCAGGATCATCCAATACATCGAGCGGCAAGTGGTCCTGTTCGATGCGGTCGAGGATGCCGCTTTCGGCAAGACCGGGCGTTCGGATGAGGCTGGGCTGCTGGATTCCGTCTTCAAGCAAACCGAGAACAACAAGGAGCTGCGCGACAAGCTGGTCAAGAAATTGAACGATTTTTCGCTCAGGCTGGTGCTTACCGCCCACCCGACGCAATTCTACCCGGGGCCTGTCCTGTCCATCATCACCGATTTGACCGAAGCGCTGAAGCGCAACGACATCAACAACATCCACTTGCTCTTGCAGCAGCTGGGCAAGACCCCGTTCATGAAGAAGGAAAAGCCGACCCCGGTGGACGAAGCCATCAGTTTGGCGTGGTTCCTGGAAAACGTGTTCTACCCGGTCGCTTCGGCCATTCAAGCCAAGATCGATGACGAGTTCGATTTGCCCGTCGATGGCAATAAGCAATTGGTCGAATTGGGTTTCTGGCCGGGTGGGGATCGCGACGGCAACCCCAACGTGACGGTGGAGAGTACCCGACGCGTGGCCGTCCTGCTGCGCACCATCCTGTTCAGGTGTTACTACCGCGACTTCCGCCGCCTAAAACGTCGAATCACGTTCAAGGGTGTCGAGAAGTACATGGATGTGTTGCAGGATCGGTTTTACGAGAATAGTTTCAACCCTTCGGAGCAACCCGAGAACGAGAAGTCGGTCATCGTGCATAACCTCAAGGAAATCAAGCGCGTGCTGATTGACTATCACGATGGCCTGTTCGTGGAACTGGTCGATGACCTGTTGCGCAAGGTGAAGACGTTTGGATGCTTCTTCGCGACGTTGGATATCCGCCAGGACAGCCGCGTAATCCGGCAGGCGCATGCCCACCTGCGCGAGCAATACGCCCAACAGGTCGGCATCGCGACCGATTTCGAGCAGTTGGACGAGCAAGGAAAGCAACGGGCATTCAAATTCCAAGCGCAGGACCTGGCCCCGGGAAGCGATAGTGCCGCGTTGGTGGCCGATACGCTTGACGCCATCCGCTTGATCAGGGAAATCCAGGAGTGGGGAGGCGAACGCGCCGCCCAGCGGTTCATCATCAGCAATTGCCAGCAGGCTTCCGATATCCTGTCGTTGAAGGAGCTGTTCCTGTGGAGCGGCTGGCAGAACGATACCCTGCACATCGATTTCGTGCCGCTTTTCGAGACGGTTGACGACCTGGACCGTGCCGCTACGGTCATGGAAGCCCTGTACACGCATCCCCGGTACCAGGATCACCTCAAATTGCGCGGCAACCAGCAGACAATCATGCTCGGGTTTTCAGATAGCACCAAGGACGGGGGATACCTCATGGCCAATTGGTCCATCTACAAGGCCAAGGTGGAGCTGACCGCCTTGGCACGCCGCTATGCAGTAGACTTGGTATTCTTCGATGGGAGGGGAGGCCCGCCCGCACGGGGCGGCGGCAAAACCCAACGGTTCTACGCGTCGATGGGGCGCGAAATCGCCAATGACCACATCCAGCTTACGATCCAAGGGCAGACCATCAGCAGCCAATACGGTTCGCTGGATACAGCCAACTACAACATCGAGCAGCTGCTGCATGCCGGTCTTGCCTCGCACCTCAGCCAGCGGGATGGCGATACGCTGTCAACCGAGAAGAAGCAATTGATCGACGAGATGGCCCACGTGAGCCACGAGCGGTTCTTGGCCTTGCGCCACGATCCGCTGTTCCTCCAATACCTGGAGAAATTCAGCCCGCTCAAATTCCTTTCGCAGATCAACATCAGCAGCAGGCCCGTGAAACGCAATTCCGATAAGGAACTTCGGCTGGAAGACCTACGCGCGATCAGCTTCGTAACGGCATGGGCGCAATTAAAGCAAAATATCGCTGGTTTCTATGGTGTGGGATCCGCGCTCCAGCACGCCGAAGAAACCGGCCAGTGGGACCAGGTGCGGGAGCTCTACGAGACCTCGGGCATGTTCAAGACCATCATCGACAATTGCATGATGTCCATGTCCAAGTCGAACTTCGGACTCACATCCTACATCAAGGAGGACGACGTGTTCGGCGGCTTTTGGCAAGGCATGCGCGATGAGTATGAACGCACCAAGCGGTATGTGCTGAAACTGAGCGGCACCAAGGCGCTTATGGCCGACTATCCGGTGGAGCGCGAGTCAATCGCCATGCGCGAGAAAATCGTGTTGCCGTTACTGATCATCCAGCATTACGCCATCAGCAAATTGCGGAAGGGCGAACTCGACGAGGCGGAGGCGGAGATATTCTCCAAATTGGTTACCCGTACGGTCTACGGTGTCGTGAATGCGGGCAGGAACCTTGCGTAATCGCGTATTTTTGCCTAAGTTTGCTGCACTAACGCATTAATCGCATAGGTAATGAAAATTAGACACACTTCTTTGGTCGCGGCATCGGTCGTCGCGTTTACGTTCGGATCCTGTACGCTCCACGATGGCGAAGCCGTGAGCCGGAACAAGCTCTACGCGAATGCCACCGATGTGGACAGCGAGGGTTTCACGTTCCTCAAGACCGGTCATGAAAAGGCGGTTCTCGAAACCGAGTTGGCCAAATACGTACAATCTTCGGCTGCCTCCGCACAGGCCAAGGCCTTGGCTGGTCGCGTCATCGAGACCTATCGTGAAATCATCCCCGGGTTGCAGGAGTTGGCTACGGGCTTGTACGTCGTCTTGCCCGATCCGGGCATGCCGGCATTCCAGGTGCCGCATCATTTTGCAGCAGACAGTATCGCAGGCTTCGACAGCGAGGCCTATATTGCACACGTGCAACACGAACAAGCCCTTATGCTGGAGCAGTTCAAGCGCGCTAGCCGCAACACCGTAAAGCCCGTGCAGCACTTCGCGCACGAGCAGTTGCCGGCTGTAAAGACCCTGTATGCCGACGCTGGCGGGCAGGAAGACCACGGTGCACACCATTAACCAAACGCAAGGCATGTCCAAGAAAAGCATCGTTACGGGTATATTGTCTTATGGCATGTCCGGGCGCGTGTTCCATGCACCGTTCGTGCACCACAAAACCCGATTCGATTTCCGGGCCGTTGTGGAGCGCCACGAAAAGCGCGCCCAGCAACGGTATCCCGACGTAATCAGCTACGATTCGGTTGACGAGTTGCTGGCCGATGACAAGATCGAGCTGGTCATCGTCAACACGCCGAACGACACCCATGTGGATTATGCCACCAAGGCGTTGAAAGCCGGCAAGCACATCCTCGTTGAAAAGCCCTTCGCGCCGGACAGCAAGGCCGCCAAGAAACTGTTTGACCTGGCCAAGAAAGTGGACCGGCACATCATGGTCTTCCAGAACCGTCGATGGGACAGCGATTTCAAGCTGCTCAAGCGCGTGGTGGATCGGGACGTACTGGGCGAATTGATCGAGCTGCATGTACGGTTCGATCGCTACCGCCCCGAGAAAGGGCCGAAATTGTTCAAGGAACAACGCGTTCCCGGCAGCGGGGTGCTTTTCGATCTTGGCCCGCACCTGCTCGACCAGGTGATCAGCCTTTTCGGGAAGCCCGACAAGAGCATCAAGATTTCCTCGGCGCACCGAAAAGGTTCGGAGGTCGATGACGTATCCACGTTGATCCTCAGTTATCCCAACGGGTTCACGGTGTTCATCCACGCGAGCCTGCTGGTGGCCAACCCGCTTCCGGCCTATGTGCTGCACGGCACGAAAGGGTCGTTCCAGAAAGCGAGGGGCGATGTCCAGGAGGAGCAGCTTCAGCTGGGCATATCGCCGAAGGATCCGGAGTATGGCATCGAGCCTCCAGGCAAGGAAGGGTTGATTACGCTCATCAAGGCGAATGGCGATCGCGACATGCGCTATCGGGAAGCCCTCAAGGGCGATTACAATGACCTGTTCAATGCCGTTTTCGCCCAGATACGGCGGGGCGAACCGTTTCCTGTGAAACCGGAAGAAATCATTTGGCAGCTAGAGATCCTGGAGCAGTCGGCTTGGAATGACGGCCGCCCCGGCTAACCGCCGTCGCGGTCGCATGGCCCGATGATGATACGATGTTCGGTCACCGTGATTTAACATACGGTTAACACAGACAACACGTTGCATTGTTATCATTGGCCCATTGATGCAAGACGGCCCTATGTTAACAGTTGTGAAGCGCAAGTTCCCCCTGATAAACCGAGAGATCAGCTGGTTGTTTTTCAACGAGCGCGTGCTGCAAGAGGCAGCGGACAAGACCGTGCCGCTCATCGAGCGACTCCGGTTCCTGGCCATCTTCTCGTCAAACCTCGATGAGTTTTACCGGGTGCGGGTAGCCACGCTCAATCGCCTTGTCGATATCAACAACAAAACCAAGACCATACTCGGTTTCAATCCGCGCAAGACGCTCAATGAAATCAAGAACATCGTCGTTAGGCTCGAGAAGCGGTTTGACTACCTATATGAACACGAGATCATCAAGGAACTTGAGGCGCAGAAGATTTTCATCATCAACGATCGACAGTTGAATGTAAGCCGTGGCGAATACGTGCGCGCGTATTTCCGGCGGCAGGTCTTGCCAACGCTGGTGCCGATCATGCTTGAAGGCGACGACGCCAACAAATCCTTCCCCGAACTCAAGGACAGGCGAATCTACTTCATCGTCAAACTGACGTTCCGCAAGAAGGTCAAGTACGCGCTACTGGAGATACCCACCAAGGTCTTCTCCCGATTCCTGATCCTGCCCGAAAACAAGGGGCTGAAGTTCATCATCCTGCTGGATGACATCATCCGATATTGCCTGGATGACCTCTTCTTCATCTTCACCTACGATACGGTAGAGGCGCATAGCATCCAGCTCACGCGGGATGCCGAGCTGGATATCGACGCCAATGTGAGCGAGAAATTTGTCGAGACGCTGATGAGCAGCCTCCAGCGGCGAGACAGGGGGAGGCCTATGCGATTGCTATACGACAGCGACATCCCCCTGGATACGCTCAATTACCTGGTATCGCACATGCAGCTGGATCCCGAAGCGCTCATTCCCGGCGGGCGGTACCACAACTTCAAGGACTTCATCGGTTTTCCCAACGTAGGCGACGTCACATTGGAATACCCACCCATGCCACAGTTGCGCGTGGGCAACCTCGACCTGGGCCGGAGCATCTTCAGCCAGATGGCGCAGCGCGATTACTTGGTCAACCTGCCTTACCAGTCGTTTGACTACATCGTCCATTTCCTGCGCGAGGCCGCCATCGACCCCAAGGTCAGGGAAATCAATATCTGCCTATACCGCCTCGCCGAAAACTCCAGTGTCATCAACGCGCTCATCAATGCCGCGCAAAACGGCAAGAAGGTCAATTGCTTGCTGGAACTCAAGGCCCGTTTTGACGAGGAGGCCAACATCTACTGGCGGCGGAAACTGGAGGAAGGCGGCGTGAACGTCAACATCGGTGTGGTCGAGTATAAAGTACATGCCAAGATTTGCCTCGTCGCACGCCGGGAGAAGCGTGGGCTGGTTTACTATGCCAACCTCGCCACGGGCAATTTCAACGAGAAGACCGCCAAGATCTATTGCGATCACAGCCTGTTCACGGTCGATCCCTCCATCACCGGCGACCTGAAGCGCCTGTTCAAGGGGTTGGAAAAGCAAACGTTCCGCCGGGGTTACACGTCGATCATCGCGTCGCCCCTGGAGACGCGGGAGCGACTTTACCAGCTCATCGAAAACGAGATCGGCCTGGCACAATCGGGGAAGAAGGGATACATGATCCTGAAGATGAACAGCCTCACGGATGAAGCGTTGATCGGGAAGCTTTATGAGGCAAATAATGCGGGGGTTACGATTCAGCTCATTATCCGGGGTATGTGTTGCTTGGTGCCTGGGCAGGCCGGGTTCAGCGAGCGCATCACCGTGCGCAGCATCGTGGATCGTTACCTGGAGCACGCCCGGGTCTGGATTTTCGGGAACGGAGGCGAAGAATCCATCTACCTTTCGTCGGCCGACTTCATGACACGCAATGTCGATCGGCGCGTGGAAGTGGCCTTCCCGATTGTCGACGCCCGCGTGCGCAAGGAAATCCGCGACATCATCAACATGCAGTTGCGCGACAACACCAAGGCGCGCGAGGTCAACCAGCTGAACAATAACCGTTATATCGGCGCCAAGAACAAGATCAGGCACCGGGCGCAGACAGACACTTACAATTATCTGAAATATAAATCCCAATAAAAACGTGAGGTACGCAGCAATAGACATCGGATCGAACGCAGTCAGGCTCTTGATTGCCGACATTATCCAGAACAACGATATCCCATCATTCAAAAAGAACACCTTTGTACGTGTGCCGCTACGCCTCGGCGACGACGCGTTCATCGACCGCAACATTTCGGCGTCCAAATCGACCGACCTGGTAAAAACGATGTCGGCGTTCCGGAACCTGATGGATGTCTACAAGGTGAGCGAATACATGGCGTGTGCCACGTCGGCCATGCGCGAGGCCCAGAACGGCGGTGAATTGATCAAGGCTGTCAAGGCTGCTGGCATAGACCTGAAAATCATCGCCGGGAGCGAGGAAGCCAGCATCATTTATAACAGCCATGTCGAAAGCCATTTGGGCAATAAGAAGGCCTATCTGTACATCGATGTGGGTGGCGGCAGTACCGAGTTATCCCTTTTCGCCGAGAACAGCTGGATCGCTTCGGCATCGTTCAATATCGGCACCATCCGAATCCTGGACAACCAAGACAAGGAAGAGACGTGGGAAGAAATGAAAACCTGGGTGAAAACGCATACGCGCGAGTTCAAGACCGTGTACGGCATCGGCACCGGCGGCAACATCAACAAGCTGTCGCGGCTCGCCAGCGAAAAGGAAGACAAACCCATCTCGTACGCCAAACTGAAGTCGTTGTACGAATACCTCAATTCATTTTCGCTCAAGGATCGCATCAACGTGCTCGGGTTGAACAACGATCGCGCGGACGTGATCATCCCGGCCTGCGAGATTTTCCTCACGGTGATGAAGTACGGTCACCTGCGGCAGGTCATCGTGCCCCGCGTGGGGTTGGTTGATGGGATTATCCAAACACTGATCGATAAACATTTGAAATAATAAAAAATTCCCTTATGTTTGCGCCATCAAATCCTCAGGCGGAAGTGGCGAAATTGGTAGACGCACCATCTTGAGGGGGTGGCGCCTAACCAGGCGTGGCAGTTCGAATCTGCTCTTCCGCACCAACGAAAAACGCCCTTGCGAAAGCAAGGGTTTTTTCATTTTAGGGGGGACGCTAAGCTCGCTTAAGCGTAACCCCGAAAATGAAAAAATCAGGCACGTAGTGCCTGGCGTTTTTTCGTTGTAGCCACCCCCTCCGCAGATGGCTGTGGCCATGGGTCTGGGGCTGAGCGACGCAGCCAACTATTCTCGCTGTGGCCATGAGCATGGGGCTGAGCGACACAGCAAATCTGCTGGATTACCTACGTAGTGCCTGGCGTTTTTCGTTGTAGCCACCCCACAACAGCTGGCTGCGGCCTTTGCGCAAGGGGCTGAGCGACGCAGTTAATCTGCGTTGCAGCTATATTGCGCCGATATCCCACGTAATCTTCCTATCTTTATCGCCATGCTCACATCCGTACACCCGAAATTGCCCATGCGCGACAAAGCGATCACGCAGGCTTACTACGTGGCCACGCTGGGTTTCAAACAAGTTGACAACGATGCGTACGACGAGTACCTGATCGTCGAAAAGGAAAACGTACAGCTCCATTTCTTCCTGTTCCGGGGGCTTGATCCGGCCGAAAACGACGGGCAGGTGTACATCCGTACGGATGGGGTGGATGAACTCTACAGGGCCATGCTAGACAGCGGCATCCCCATCCATCCGAACGGTGCCTTGCAGACCCGGCCGTGGGGCCAACGGGAATTCCACCTGCTGGATCCCGATCACAACCTGTTGACGTTCGGACAAAGCGTATGAACCGGAATGACTTGAAATGACTATGTTTACTGCAATGACCATTGAACAACTCGAAGAATTCTTCGATACCCATCCCGTCCCCCCGGACACCATGCTGAATCCGGCGACTAGGATCGAGGATCCCAAAAAATTCCTGGAAGTTAACTTTGACGTAGTCAGGGAATGGAAGGGCGATCCGAACAAGTGCCCCAGCTACTGGCACTTGTGCGACCTGGTCGGCGTGGTCAACGGCGCTCGGGGCGATGCCGATGGCTGAAATTAAACTACAGTGTATATGAAAAAGGTAATTTTCCATGCCGCCACCGCTTGCATGCTGCTCGTGTTGGCATTCACTACCGCCTACGTGGTGGGATGGCAGGTCAACGAAGACGACTATGCGATCAAGTTCAGCACCAAGGGTGCCTCCGGTACGATCAAGGGATTGAAAGGGACGATCGATTTCGATCGGAACGATCTTGCCCGCGCGCGTTTCGACGTCACGGTGGATGTACACACGATCAACACGGGGCTGGGGCTGAAGAACCGGCACGCCAAGGCCGAGGATTTCCTGGATGCGGATCGCTATCCCACCATCCGTTTTGTGTCGACGGCAATCAAGCCCTCCGGCACGGGCTTCCTCGCCGATGGGCAGCTCACCATCAAGGGCGTATCACGGCCGGTTTCCATCCCGTTCACGTTCGAAGGCTCGGAGGCCGAGGGCTCGTTCCGTGGCGAATTCTCCGTGAACCGCAAAGATTACAACTTGGAAAAAAAGCGCATCGGCGAAACCATCGACGTGGAATTGGTCGTTCCGGTCACCAAGCGGTAGCTCAAGGCTCCGTTCGTTTCGGTGCCTTGATTTCCGCGCGTTGCTGCGGCGTGAGTTCCTTGAATTCGGCGTAGCGATCCATGATGTAGAGCCTTAGATCCGCTTCGTCGGCCGTCGAGAGGAACTCGACCGTCGGCCGGTACTTGGTCATGAACAGTTCGAGGTCTTCACCGGCCAGCGGTGTGACGGCCGTGATGGCTTGTGGCGTGAAACGGGCATCTATTTTCCGCCGTTCCTGCTCGGCGAGCAGGAGCTGATATCGCAAGCGGGCCTGTCGGCCCTTAGCGCCGAACCATCGCGACGGGGAAACGCGTACACCGCCGCGTTGCTGCGAGGTCTCGGCGAATTGCCCTTCTTCCTGCGCGCGTTTGATTTCCGTGGCCAACCGGCTATCCGTCATGGCTTGGATCTGCACCTCGTCGAGCCGGATGTTGCTGCCGTTGGGCGTGAGGTATACGCGCTTGATGTCAAACTCGATGACCACGAGGGTGTCGGTGCGGTATCCGGGATATTCGAATTCCAGCCGTCCATTCCGGTCTACGCGGATGCTGAACTTGCCGTCTTGGCCGCTCCTTGCGCGCACGCCGGTTTTCAGGTCCTTGATATCCACGTGCGGCAGCGGCTCGCCGCTATCCAGTTCAAGCACGAACCCCGTCAACACGGTGTCCTGGGCGTACGATGAACCCAGGGAAGCCAGTGAAACCAAGATGACGATCGGTGCCACGATGAAGCGGGCCAGCGAAGCCGGTGTGCGTTGCGTGAGGTACTGCATCTGCTAGGATTTTTTTTTGCGTAAGCTATGGGGCCGGGGCTTCCCAGCGATTATTGTCTGGATTGTGATCGGGGAATACCTTGTCTGGATCCAGCTGCACCGATACCACCTCTTCGGTGGTGGGGTGGCGGAATGTCCACGAACGGTTGCGCTCCCAGATCTCGACCGGAAGCTTCACCCGATGGGTTTCGCCGCTTTTCGTGGTGATGTCCACCACCACGGGCATGGGCAACCGCTCCAGGTTGTGGATGGTGACGACCACGCCCCTGGCGGGATTGTTTTCGAAGTACCCGACCTGGCCGATTGCTTGGTCCAGCCGCCAATTGTATTTGAACCAGCCACGCCAGAACCAATTGAGGTTTTCGCCGGCCACGTTTTCCATGGTGCGGAAGAAGTCGTCCGGCGTGGGGTGCTTGTACGCCCATCGGTGCAGGTAGGTCTTGAACGCGCGATCGAATCGCTCAGGGCCGAGGATTTCGTTGCGAAGCAGCGTGAGGCCGAATCCGGGTTTGTGATAGGCCAGCGCGCCGATGTTTCGCTCCTGCATGTTCTGGGGTGCGCTCATCACGGGTTCGAGATCCGGCCGGGTGAGCGCCTGTGCCATCCGGTTGGCATCGCCCATCGGGCGGTGGTACTCGCCGCCGTTGAACGCTTCCGTAGACAGGTCATTGATGAAGGTATTGAACCCTTCGTCCATCCAGGCATGCAGCCGTTCGTTGCTGCCCACGATCATCGGGAACCAGATGTGGCCGAATTCGTGATCGGTAACGCCCCATAGTCCGGCCGCCTTCGATTTATGGCTGCAAAACACGATGGCCGGGTATTCCATTCCACCGATCTCGGCTGCCACGTTGATGGCGACGGGGTAGGGGTATTCCATCAGGTAGCCCGAGTAGAATTCGATCGACGCCTTCGTGTATTCGGTGGAACGCTCCCAGGCATTGCCGCCATTGCTTTCGACGGGGTAGGCCGACATCGCCAATGCCGATTTCCCGCTGGGGAGGTTTATTTTCGCGCCATCCACGATGAACGCGGGCGACGATGCCCAGGCGACGTCATGCGATTTTTCGAGCCGGAATTTCCAGGTCAGTTCCTTTTTGCCCTGTGGGCGGGAGGTTGGCTGCGTCACCTCGGCGGCCGACCGGATGATGACGGTTTTGTCGCTTTCCTTTGCTTGCTGCAGGCGTTTCACCTGTTCAGGGGTATAGACTTCGCCTGGATTCAGCAGCTCTCCGCCAAACACCACGATGTGGTTGGCCGGGGCGGTGATATCCACCTCGTAATCGCCGAATTCCAGGTAGAATTCTCCCGGCCCGGTATACGGCTGCACGTTCCAGCCCAAGATGTCATCGTATACGGCCACACGCGGGAACCACTGCGCGATCGCAAAGATCTTGCCGTTCTGCGTCTCGAGCACGCTGGTGCGATCGGCGCCATGGGTGGGTACGGTGTATGAATAGTCGATGCTGATGGAGGTCTTCCCGCCGTTTGGTTGCAGCGGTTCGGGTAGGAATACCTGCATCCGCGTATCGTCGATGTGGTGTTCGGCGGCGTTCCCGTTGCCGAATTTGACCGACTTGATGTCGTAGCCACCGTCGAAATCAGACAGCGCATTGCCGTAACGGCTTCGGGTGAGCGGTACGATCTGTCGGCCGCGGCCTTCCTTCGAAAACATGTTCTGATCCAGTTGGAGCCAGATGAAGTCAAGCGCATCGGGGCTGTTGTTCGTGTATTCGAGCGTCACGGTGGCCGTGATGCGATTGGTTTCGTCATCCAGCCGCGCGGAAATCTTGTAGTCGACGGCGTTCTGCCAGTACTTGGGGCCGGGCATGCCACTGGCCGACCGGTATTCGGTGCCGTTGCTGGTATAGAAGAATGGGTTGAACGCTTCGACGTAGTCGTACTTGCTTTCCGTGGGTTGAGACCATCCCGCTATGGGCGAAAGGCCAACCAACAATGCGGCGCTGAGGAATCCGGCTTTCATGCTGCTGTTCATGTGATGGGGTATTGGTTTGCGTTTATGCCAATGAAGTCAATTTGGATCGGTACTCCTGTTCGTCGAATCCAAGGATGATCCCGTTGGGACTTTCGATTACGGGGCGCTTGATGACACTTGTATGCGATTGCATCAAGGCATTGGCCGAGTCGGCGTCGACAACGGCTTGCTGTTCTTCGGGAGCCAGCTTGCGCCACGTGGTACCGCGTTTGTTCACCAGCGGCTCCCACCCGAGCTGCTTTTCCCATGCGGTCAATTTGTCGGCCGATACGCCCTCTTTCTTGAAATCATGGAACGTGTAGGCGATACCGTGATCGTCCAACCAATCGGTCGCTTTCTTGACCGTATTGCAATTCTTTATTCCGTAAACGTGCATATTGTCGTAGTCGTAAACGACAAACTTAAGATAAATAAGTAAATTGGGCGCATAACGATGTTGTTAATTTCTGTTAATTCGCCCAAATCACCGCTATACCCGCCGGATTCATTGCAGCCAAAACCACGGTCCGCACCAAGGACGAGTTGGGGCGGATCAGCGCGGAACAAGCCGATACGCGATTTCCGGTGATTCGCCCTGCTCCGACACCCAGGCCACGAGCAGCCGGTCGCCCAGATCGGCGATGACGGGATGGTGATGCATACCGGGCGCAGTGGAAAGGGAAACCGGCGTGCCGGCTTCACCACCGATGACGTAGTTCAATTCGACGGTCGAAGCCATACCGGATTTTGCACGGCCCTGTGCCTGGCCGTGGCCGGCACCGTGATGATGGCCGGCACCGTGAGCGCCTGCCGCGCCATGCTGATGGCCGTTGCCGGCATCGTGGGCCATAGGGTCGCCATGCCCTTCGCCGTGCGCCGCTGCATAGCCGGAGTCGGCATGCTGTACGGTCATCCGGTCATACACCACGGCCAGCGTGTCGCTGCCGAAGGCGACCTGTTGGGGGTGCGTCCCTTCGGTGGTGAGTAGTTTCCGCGATGCGAACGGATGGTCCGCACCGGCTTTTCGTGTGTAGTAGAGCCCCGGGGTCCCGCCAGCGGTAAACCAGACGGCATGCAAGGCGTTTCCCGCATACGCCAGCGATGGCCCCGTGTGCGGGCAGCCCGGTACCTTCCAATGATCGGCACTGATGGGCACTTCGGCGGTGAACGACAGGCCATGGTCGTCCGATCGCACGTACGCCATGTCGCGTACCTGTTCGCCGAAGGTAGCCGCGGGGTACAGGATGGTGCGATAGGCGATGTGGATGCTGCCCGCGCCATCGACCAGCAGGTCGGTGCGGCAGCACTCGCAGGTGCCGCGGTGCACGGCGGTCTCGGCCACGAAAGCATGCGTGGAGTCGGTTGCCGCGAAGTAGAGCGTCGACCCCTTGATGGAACGGTCGCGCCCATCCAACCACACGGCCCCGACCTCGCCGTTGCCGAGCCGGGCAAGGTCGAAGAACTGGCGGCCATAGGTGCGGGCGCTGTCGGTATGCAAAAAGCGCGGTGCCGTCCAACTGGCGCCGTCGTCTTGCGATACCGTGTAATAGATGGCTCCGGCGAACCGGTTTTTGGGGTCGTTGAACGATTTCCCGAAAACGGCGACGACCGATCCGTCGGCTTTGAACGCGATCTTTCCCATGCCTTCGGGCGAGGCGCTCGTGCCCTCGCTGCCCGCCACCGTGATGGGCGCGCCGAACCGCCCGGATTGCGTATCGTAGCGCGCGTAGGCGAGGCGGTGCACCCCGTTGGCGCTATCGACGGTCGTGAAGCAAAGCACGGGCGCGCCGTCCTGGTCGGCCGTGAAGTACGGGCTCGTCGTGGCGTGCCCCGCAAGCGCCAATCGGTGTTCGGTCGGCGCATCGTGGCCCGATGGCTTACAGGCGACCAACAGGTAGGCCGATGCGATGATGATGAGCTGAGATAGGTTCATGCGCGTATCAGTTTTTGAAACGGTAAGTCAAACTTAAGCCGCCATACCCCATCCGTTCGGGCGACGGGTTGAAATAGGGAGCCGATAGATCGGGGTTGAAAGATCGCGCGTTCAGCGCGATCTGCGAGCTGTACAGTTCATTGAACAGGTTGTCCAACCCGGCATACACATTCACATCGAAACGGCCGAACCGGTTGCGGTACCCCAATTTGGTGTTGACCAGGCGATAGGCGTCGTTGTAGTCGGTGTTGCCATCGTTCATCGGCATGCGGCTGTTGTAGAAGAACGTGGTATACAGGTATACCCCGAATCTAAGCTCGGCGTCGAGCCCGGCATTGACCATCCAGGGCGAAATGCCCGTGAGCTTGTTGCCCGAAAAATCGCTGATCACCTCATCCTGGCTATCGAGGACCCGGTATTCGTCAAAATTGAAGTCGCTGTAGGCCAGGGTGCCGAAAGGCCGTATGCTGGAGAACAGCCCGTCGCGGTTGCCAAGCAGTTCGTAATAGACGCCGAGTTCCGCTCCGTTCCGATAGGTGCGACCGGCGTTATTGTAGACGGTAACGTTCTGCATGACCGTCTGGGGGATCAATTCGTCCTTGAGGTTGAACCGGTACAAGGCTACGTCGTACGATAGGCGTTTCCGCAGGAAGGATCCGCGCGCATTCAGCTCATAATTGGTGCCGCGTTCGGGCTTGATGTTTGCATTGATCGTGCCATCGGCATTGTTGACCTCGCCTCCGGTGGGGGGGGCGAAGCCTTCACTTACGCTTGCGTGCAGGGAATGCGATTCGGAAAGGGCATAAGACAAGGCCACCCGGGGCGTGAACACCGCGTCAAACGCTTTGGTACCCGTCTTTTCGGGGGCCAGGAAGTCGGTGACGCGGTACTCCACCTTATTCACTGCCGCCCCCAAGGTGAGTCTCAGCTGCTCGGTGAGGGCCGTTTCCGACTGGTAGAAGACGCTGTACTGCGCGTTGTCGTTGTCGGCATTGAAGATGATGTTGCCTTCGCGGCCCGCGATGTTCTGGTAACGGGTGTTGCGAGACAGCCCGTTCAGCGATTCGCCCCCAAAGACGAAGCGCGTAGCCAACGCGTGCATGGCCGGTTCCCAAACGAATTTGGTTCGCCCGCCGTAACTTTGGTAACCGCCCCGTAGGTAAGCGAATGCCAAGGGGTGGTCCAGGTCGAAAAAGGAGGTGAATACACTGGTGGTGTTGCTGAGCGCCGGCGAAAAGTCGTAACGGTGGGATATCCCGATGCGGGTCCAGTTCTGGTCGCGACCTGTGCCCAGGCTCGCGTTACCGGGGTTTGCTTGCGTACGATCTGCGGCCAGCTGTTCGATGCTTAGCGCACCCGGGATGTCCGACCGCTGCTGTGTGCGGTTGATGAACAGGTTGACGGTTTGCCGATCGCTGGGGTAAAACTGCAGGTTGGCCGTGAGGAAGCGCCGCATGTCGCGTGCGTGTTTCCGGTAGCCGGCATATTGCTGCCAGCCGTAGGTGGCCGCGACGTTCAGCTTATCGTCGCTGTAGCGATACGTCGATGATACGCGGTTGAACCCGAAGGCGCCGAGCATCGTTTCGGCACCGAGGCTGTTCTCGTTGGGCCTGGCGCGTTGGGTCTCGAAACTTAATACGCCGCCCGTGCCATAGCCGTAGATGCTGGATGCCGGGCCTTTGATCACCTCGGCCTTGCCGAGCGTGGTGATGTCGATCCCCTCGATGCGGGTGAACCCGTCGGCTTCCGTGATGGGGATATCATTGATGTAGAACTTGAGGTTGCGATTGCCGAATGCGGCCCGGACGCCGACACCCCGTATCGAAATGCGGGTATCGGCCAGGTTGCTCTGGTCCACGCGCACGCCCGGGATCAGGTCGAGCACGGGCTTGATCGAGAACGAGTTGGCACGGTCGAAATCCCGTTCGGTGACGAGCGCCACCGCACCGGGGATATCCTGCAAGCGCTTGTCGTTCGCATAACCGGTCACGACGGTTTCGATGAGGTTGGTGTAAGAAGGACGTAGCTGTATGGAAACCCCGTCCTGCAAGGACGCGATCGAGAACCGTGCGGGCTCGTAGCCCAGTAGCTGGATCAACAGGGTGCCATCCCTATTGTCCAGGACGATGGAAAACCGGCCATGCGCATCGCTTTGCGTACCGATGCTGCTGTTTTCCTTGCGGATGGTCGCGCCGGGCAGGGCTTCCTTGGTGGTTTCGTCAATGACGTTTCCGCGCAGGCCGGTTTGGGCAACGCCAAACAACGTGGTGGCCGAAAGCGCAAAGAGCAAGAAAAGGAATCGGGCACGCCCGAAAAACGTGGGTATTGCTGTCCGTGAAGACATGACTATGTAAGGATAAGGGTAAATGAAAAAATGGGAGATAAGGCACTGCGTTTCGGAAACGCCAATCGTAGGGTTACGATTTCGGGGGGTGGAAAATGCTGAAGGAGAAAGAAGGCAACAGGAATGGGTGCTCCGGCATCGGTTCATTACGCTCCGCCGCATTGCCATGCGCGATCCAGGTGGCCTGTTCGGTGATGAACGGCGGGTGGAAATTGAGCTGTACCGTCTCCTGCTCGTGCTGGCTTTCCTTGTCGGCGGCCTGCTTCAGTTTCTTGGCCAAGTAGCACTGGCCATCGCAGTTCAATTCGGGCATTTCCCGGTTTTCGCAAAGGTTCTGCGCGATGTAGTTTCGGTTCATGGCAAATGCCGCGACCACCACCAAACGCGAAGTCGTCTCCGCAAGCAGCAGGCAGATGAGCAGTACCGAAAGCGCCCTTTTTACCATGATGGCGCAAACATACTCCGAAATTTCCATTCATGCAAACAATAGTGACCAAGATCATTTCCTGATCGTTTTGTTGCCCGGACTTTCCGCCAAAATCCCTATCTTCGTACCGATGGATAATTTTATCGTTTCCGCCCGCAAATACCGCCCAGCTACATTCGATACGGTGGTGGGGCAGCAGCACATCACCGTTACGCTCAAAAACGCGATCAAGAACAACCAGCTTGCGCAGGCGTTCCTGTTCTGCGGTCCGCGCGGTGTGGGCAAGACCACGTGCGCGCGCATCCTGGCCAAGACCATCAATTGCGAGCATCGGACGGCCGAAGAAGAGGCCTGTGGCCAATGCGATAGCTGCAAATCGTTCCAGCAGGGCAATTCCTTCAGCATCCATGAATTGGATGCGGCGTCGAACAACTCGGTCGACGACATCCGTAGCCTCATCGATCAGGTGCGGATACCTCCCCAGGCCGGTAAGTACAAGATCTACATCATCGATGAGGTGCACATGCTTTCCCAGGCGGCATTCAACGCGTTCCTGAAGACGCTCGAAGAACCGCCCTCGTATGCGATATTCATCTTGGCCACAACCGAGAAGCACAAGATCTTGCCGACCATCCTTTCCCGATGCCAGATCTTTGACTTCAACCGGATCAAGGTGGTCGACATGGCCAACCATTTGACGTCGATCGCCCGAAAGGAAGGGATTGCATTCGATGCAGACGGCCTTCATGTCATCGCCCAGAAGGCCGATGGCGGTCTGCGGGATGCGCTGTCCATGTTTGACCAGATCGTCAGTTTCTCGAACAAGGCGGTGACGTACCAAGCCGTGATCGATAACCTGAATATCCTGGATTACGATTACTATTTCCGGCTCACGGATGCCTTGGTGCAGCAGGATTCGCCAACAGCGCTGCTGATCCTGGACGAGGTGCTTTCCAATGGGTTTGACGGCAGCCATTTCATCGGCGGGCTGGGTTCGCACTTCCGAGACCTGTTGGTGGCCAAGGAGCCGGCCACGCTGAAGCTACTGGATACCAGCGACACCATCCGGCAACGTTACCTGGGGCAGTCGCAACAGGTTTCTGCGGGCGTGCTGCTGTCGGCGCTGAACATTGCCAACCAATGCGAAATCAATTACCGAACCAGCAAAAACCAGCGCTTGCAAGTGGAATTGGCCTTGTTGAAGATGTGTCACATCGCTTCCGCGATCCAACTTGCCCGGAATGGCGTGCCGACAGTGGGGGAGGTCGCTGAAAAAAAAAAGTCTCATGACCCGGTGACGTCGGCTGGCCCGGCGGGTACACCGGTGGCGACGCCCATATCGTCCGTTCCGTCCCCGCCCGTGGCGGCGGCAACATCGACACCACCGGCCACCGGGGCTTCGGCTATCCCGATGGGTGCGCCTTCGACGTTGGAAGTGCCCGCCGCGTCAGGTTTTCCGGCGGCTTCGGATGCCGCGGCGACCCCATTGTCCGGATCTGCCGCAGCGCAAACCGAACCCGCGTCGAACGATCGGCGCACATCGCCCGGAAGCAGTGCTGGGCAAGCCCCCGCCGCCCGTTCTTGGGGGCAGGTAAAGCTAGCTGGTGCGATCCCCAACCTGAATGCGATCTTTGACGAGAAAAAGGGCGAGGAAGCAACCGACGAACCGGAGCTGCTCAACGGCGACGAACGGACGCCGTTCACGTACGATGAACTGCTGGCAAGCTGGCACGCGTTCGCCGACAAGCTCAAAGCGGAAAACAAGATCAACCTGTTCACGCTGATGACCGCCAACCCGCCGCAATTGAAGGCGGACAGCCAGGTGGGTGTCGTGGTCGAGAATTCCATCCAGCGGGACCTGCTGAACGCGTCCAAGATCGATATCCTCAACGATTTGCGTACGAAGCTGAGGAATTTTGCCATCAACCTCGAACCCATCGAACAGGCCACGGACGTAACCCGCAAGCCCTATACCGCCCAGGAGAAATACCAGGTCATGGCCGCCAAGAACCCGGCGCTCGACAACCTGCGAAAGGCGTTCAACCTGGGGTTGGAGTAGGTCGTGGGTTCGCTACCGCCGCTCGCCGATCTGTTGGCGCCACATCGCATAGTACAGTCCCTTGCTTGCGACCAGTTCATCGTGGGTGCCGGTTTCGGCGATCCGGCCCTTTTCCAGTACGATGATCCGATCGGCATGCATGATGGTGGATAGCCGGTGGGCGATCAACACCGTGATTTGCTCGCGTTCACCCGAAATCGCCCGTACGGTCTCCGTGATGGCTTCTTCCGTGAGGGAGTCCAATGCGCTTGTCGCCTCGTCGAAAATGAGTAGGCGGGGATTGCGGATCAGTGCCCGGGCGATGGAAATGCGCTGCTTCTCGCCGCCCGATAATTTCAGGCCGCCCTCGCCCAAGACGGTGAGGATGCCTTTTTCGCTACGGGCAAGCAGCGCCCCGCAGCTGGCCCTATGCAACGCATCCACGAGTTCTTGGTCGCTGGCGTCGGGTTTGACGAACAGCAGGTTGTCCTTGATCGTGCCGGCGAAGAGCTGCGTGTCTTGCGTCACGAAGCCGATTTGCCGACGCATCTCGTTGAACCGTACTTCGTCCGAATCGATGTCGTTGAACAGGATGCGGCCGGTCACCGGCCGGTACAGCCCGACCAGCAATTTCACCAACGTCGATTTGCCGGATCCCGAGGGGCCCACAAACGCAATCGTTTCGCCGGTTTTCGCGGCGAACGAAATCCCATCGATGGCATTCTGCGTAGCGGCCCGGTGTCGGAACACCACGCGGTCGAAGACGATTTCGCCCAGTGGCCCGATCGGCGTGGGGTCTTCCGGGCGCCGTTCGATGGGCTTGGCCATGAGGTTGTCGAACAGCTGGATCGACGCCTCGGTTTCGCGGTATTGGACGATGATATTGCCGATGTCCTGCAGCGGCATGAAGATGGCCGTGGAGATGAACTGCATGGTGATGAGTTCGCCTGGCGTAAGCACGTCGCGGAAAATCAACCAGAGCAGCGTGAATAGGATGGATTGCCGCAGCAGGTTGAGCGTGGTGCCTTGCAGGAAGGACAGGAACCGTACCCGTTTCGTTTTGGTCATTTCCAGGTCGTAGATCGTTTGCGTATACCCGCGCATCCGCCGGATTTCGGGAAACGTAAGCCCCAGGCTCTTGACCAGCTCGATGTTGCGCAGTGATTCGGTGATGATGCCCGACAGGCGGGTGGTCTCCCGGTTGATGCTGCGTTGGGTGGTTTTGATCTGGCGGCTCAACAGGCTGGTGATGGTGCCGATGACCACGAAACCGATGACGAAAATGGGGATGAGCGCCCAATGTTTGGTAACGGCGTACCAGATCAGGAAACCGAATCCCACCAATGAAGAGAAGAGGATGTTGATCGTCGAACCGATGAACCGTTCGGTGTCGGTGCGAACCTTTTGCAATACGGCCAGCGTTTCTCCACTGCGTTGCTCTTCAAACTCATGGAACGACAGGCGAAGGGTCTGCCTCAGTCCGTCATTGAATATTTGCATGCCGAACCGTTGCACGGCCAGCCGCATGACGTATTCCTGGAACGAACGGGCCAGGCGTGCCAACAAGGCGATGCCGATGGCCAGGAAAAGCCAGGACGTCACCCCTTTGACCAGTTCCTGCTCGCTGCGGCCAGCCCGGTTATTGGCATAGTCATCGATGATTTTCCCGAATATGATGGGGTCGATCATCGAGAGCAGCTGCGCCACGCCAGCGAGGAGTAGCGCCACGTAAATCTGGTTGCGTTGCGGCTTTAAGTATTTCCAAAGGAGTTTCACGCCCGTTTGAGCTTCTTTTCGCCCAACATCCACGTCGCCTTTTTCGGCGGGTTCAACTTGATGCTCGGCGAACGCTCGGCATGCTTGCGGATGTGCTCCACCACCTCTTCCACCGAGTCCGTGAACAGCAGCAGGTCCATGTCTTCGGGGCTGATGGTCGCCTCATCGAGCATGCGCTGTACGTGGGCGATGATGTCTTGGTGGAAGCCGACGCCCATGACCACGATGGGGAAACGTTCCACCTTTCCGGTCTGGATGAGCGTGAGCGTCTCGAAGAATTCATCCAGCGTACCGAAGCCGCCCGGCAGGACCACAAAGGCAAACGAATATTTGCGGAGCAGTTCCTTGCGTACGAAGAAGTACTCCATCGTGACGAACCGGTCTAGGTACGGGTTGTGGTCCTGTTCGTGCGGCAGCACGATGTTGCAGCCCACCGAGAGCGCGCCCGCTTCCTTCGCGCCTCGGTTGGCGGCCTCCATGATGCCCGGTCCACCGCCCGTCATGATGGCAAACCCGAGCCTGCCGATTTCGGCAGACGCCTTGCGTGCCAATTCGTAGTACGGATGATCTTCCTTGAAACGTGCCGAACCGAACACCGTGACGCATGGGCCGATGAAGTGCAGGCCACGGAATCCCTTGATGAATTGCATCACCACGCCGCCCACGTATTTGAGTTCTTTCCAGCGCGCGCGCGCGCCCTCCATGAATTTCTTTTCCTCTTTGAAAAATGCGTTGCTCATGTTACAGTTGTGTGTTGGTTATTGACTAATTCCGTTGCTTCTTGGATGATGCGCCTTTTTTTCCGGGGGGCGCAGCCCAGCACGTCGAGTCGGGCGGCATCATCGACGATGTCCTTGACCAACAGGCACCCTTGCCGCAGCAAGAGGTCCTTCTCCGCCTTGTTCACCGTGGTGAGGCACGTGATGGGGTAGAGCCCGGCGTTGTCCACGCGGCGTTTGATGCTGCTCTGCTCCGGATGATCCCAGGCCAGCAGGTTGAGGCGGTAGTATTGGCCGAACCGGATGGAGTCGCTGGTGAGGTAGGCGTTCGTAACCAACCAGCCGTCGGTAAAGCGCATGGTCTTGCCGAAAAAGGTGAAGTCACGGCCTTCGAAATCCTTCACGCGCGACAGGAAATACATGGGGGTGGTCACCGTGATCTTGGCATCGTCGGTATTCCGGAATTTGCATTCCACAAGCAATTGTTCGTCGTCCTTTTGGGCCACTACGTCCACTTCGTGCGTGACGGAATTGCCCGGCAGCAATTGGCTGGTCAAGGTCTGGTAACCTGCATGTTGGAAGAGCCTGGCCACCCATTGCTCAAAGTAATAGCCCGCGGGCCCCAATTCCCTGAGTGCCCTTTTCAGGCTGTATCGCGCAGCGAACGAGTCGGCCTCCCGCTTCAGCAGGCGGAACGCGAGTCGATAGAGGTCGCGCGTACTGATGCCATCGTAGACCATGGGGCGCATGGCTTCCCATACGCCGTCCACGACGTCGGCAGTCGCGCCAGACTTGGCGAGCGAGCCTTTCAATCGCGTCACATCGAACTCGACGAGTTCACCGGAAAACTTTCGTACTTGCATAGTTCGTGCCGTTTTACGGCAACGAATATGCAAAAAATTTGATAAACGTAAGGATTAGCCGGCAGATGAGGTGGGTTCCCAGCGCTGCAACAACTGCGGCAATTGGCTGAAATCAGCGATCTCCGCATCGGATATCTCCAATTCGTCGATGCCCCATTCTTCCCATCCCTCCACGTTGAGCCATACGGTCTGGCAGCCGATTTCCTTGGATGGGAGGATGTCGCGGTTGTAGGAATCGCCAACGGCTACGCATTCTTCGGGCGCATAGCCCAATCGCCTCACTCCCTGCTCATAGATGGCCGTGTTGAGGTGGGGCACCGCATTTGTGGTCTCCACCACATCGGCAAAGTACTGCCGGATGCCGAATTCGGCCAACACGGCGTTGAGGTTGCCGTAGAAGTTGGAAACCAACACGATGGGGAAAGAAGAAGACAGGCTTTCCAGGATGCCCTTGGTCTTGCGGAGGGTGCGTTGCGCGAGGTCATCGCATTCCTGGGCGATCGTATCCACGATCGAATAGTCCATCCCGTAGCCCTGTTGGGTGAGGTAGTCGAATTGCCGTTTCACCTTGTGGGTAAGCACGTCCAAGAAGGTGTCCGAAGGCCGGATCACGTCCTCCAACGCCAGGGTGTCTTCCGAGTAAGCGTACGCTTTGTTGAACAGCGCCTTGTCCAAGCCGATGACGTGCTTTTCGAATTTGCGCCACAGGATCGCACCCCAATGCTGTCCGTTGGTATCGATCGTACCTTCGTAATTCAATAGTATCCCTCTTGTCTGCATCATGCTTAACGTTAATGGTGGACGTTTTGACTTTTTTTATTGCCTGGTCAAATGTACAAAATATATCCCATCGCGCATCCGCGATTTTCGGTTAGACGAGAATAATGACCGATTCATTACAATCACTTGGAAATAAAGTTTGCCAAAGCATAGCAATCATTGCAGCGTTACCGCCGCGCGGTTATCGGCCGTGTTGCGGTCCACCAATTTGTACAGGGGGTCTATGCCAACCCGTACCGGCGCTTCGCCTACCGTGACCCGGACGGTGTCTTGCGCCGTGGTGAACTTGTGCCTTGCCAGGTAGACCAATTCTTCTTTCCCCGCTTTGCGCGCGTACACGCCGATGTCGATGTAATCCCGGATGGGCGTGGCCTGCTCGTTGCCGGCCGAATCTGCGTAGTACTTGATGGTCTGTACCGGTATCGTGACCGCGTAGTTTTCGCCGGTTTTTTTCGCCGTCGGGTTTATGACCCGGTTCTCGAACAGCGTGATCTTCGTGAACAGGTCGTCGACCACGTGGAGCAGGCTGTCGGGGGTCTGTTCGCGTAGGTAGGCCACGACCGTGTCTGCAATGGGGTAGTTGTCCACGTCGCCGTAATTCGCGATGAGCTTGCGCAGGGCCGTGTTCACGCGATCTTCTCCGATGTAGTCCTGTAGCGCGAAATACGCCAGCGAGGCCTTTTGGTAATGGATGTATCCCTGCCCGTCCGTTTCATAGAGCGGGTTTTCCTGCTTGTCTTCCGAGGCACGGCCACGGAGGTAACGATCCAATTCGTACTTGAGGTATTTGGCGATCTCGGCCTGCGGCAGGTGGTGCTTCAGCAGCATCAACGAGGCGTATTGCGCCAAGCCCTCAGACAGCATTTGGTTGCCCTTCGTGTTGGATTCCACCACTTGGTGCCCCCACCATTGGTGGGCCAATTCGTGCGCCGTGACGTAGTAGCCCATGTCCATCTCGTCGGGGGTATGCTTGAACAGGAAGCCGATGCTTTCCGAAAACGGGACGGTATTGGCAAACGATTGGGCGAACCCACGGTACCGCGGGAACTCGATGATGCGCATCTGCCGGTAGGAGTAGGGACTGAATTCGCGCTCGTTGTATTCCAATCCGTCCTTAAGCGATTTCAGCATCACGTCCACGTTGAAGGCATGGTCGGCGTGATAGTACACCTCCAGATCCACGTCGTTCCATTTATCGCGCTTCACGGCATACCTTCCGGATATGATGTTGAAAAACAGGTGGATGGGTTTGTCCATCCGGTAGTGGTAGTATGCGCGGCCATGTGCTTCCCATTGCCGCTGTAGGTAGCCCGGGCTGATCGCGACCTGATCGGCCGCCGTGCCGATGGTGATGTCAAGGTTCGCCCGTCCGCGTTGCTCGAAGAGGTTCACCAACGTTGCCAGCGTATCCGTCTTGGGCGGAAGGCCCTCGCGTTCGCCCAATCCGCGTTTGCGCCGTTCCTTGATGTCGCCAAGCTCGCGCGATCCGTCGTATCCGAGGAGCGGCAGGATATCGGTGTTGTTGATGAACGTGCCGTTGCGTACATAAGCGGTGTTGGTATTGGCATTGGAGAATCCGGGTTGGCGGCGCTTGCCCGCCACGTGCAGCGTCATGGAGTCGCCCGGGGCCAACGGCGTAGCCAGCTTGTATGCCGTGAACCGGAATTCGGGATGGTCTTCGATGACCTCGGCCGGAGCCGAGAAGGCCAGGGTATCGTATTTCATGTAGACATCGCTCGGAAGCTGGAGCATCACCGTGTCGATGGGCCATGGCATCAGGTTGGCCAGCATGACCGTGGCTTCGATGTCCAGGTCGCCATTTTCGGGATAGAGTTCGACCTTGGCTGTCAGGTCTATGGCGCTGGGTTGGGGCACATCGCGATACGTCGCTTTAAGCTGCTTTTCGTAATTGGCTTGGCGATCCCGTTGCGTATCGGGTGTCACGTAGTCGTTCAGGATGGCCACGTTATACTGGTAATAGCCTCCTGCCACGATGGCCAGGACCAAACCGATGCCCAGGGCCGTCTTTAGTGGCGCATCCAGGCGCTCGCGCATGCCCCGCCACTTCCGTTTCCATCCCGTGACGGCACCGCGCGAATACAGCAGGATCGACAAGGCCAAGGCGATGACCGAGAAACCCGCCCAGTATCCTTTCAGCACGATGAATTTCCACAGGCCGGCGGCATATCCGTTCATATCCGAATAATTGCCCAAGCTGCCGCTATCGGGGATGAGCAGGTTGTGGTATACCTTGAGCTCATCGGCAAACAGCATGTAGAGGTATACCAGGGCGGACAGCGCGTAGCCGACGAATTTGTTGCTCGATATGGCTTGCAGGAAGAACATGATCGCCAGGTAAGTAAGCATGGAGATGTACACCCGGGTAAAGAGCACGATCGCGTATACGTCCCATTCGATGTGGGTGAATCCCTTGGCCAGCTGGATGGCTGCGCCGATCGGGATGAGCGCCACGAGATACACCAGCATCACGCCGGCCATGGCGAGGTATTTGCTTACCAGCGGCACGGCATAGCCGAGCGGCAGGCTGTCGGCCAGCTGATCGAAGTTGATCTGGCGTTCCTTCCAGATCATCTCGCCGGCGAAGAAGAGGGCCATCAGCGCGATGATGGCAAACACCTCGTCGGCCACATAGCCCGCCATCATCGACGTCACGGGATAGAGCTCCTGCCCATACGCGCGGTTGGCGTACTCCGAGTCGACCAGCAACAGGATGAGTCCGATGATGCCGATGCCCAGGAAGGGGATGCTCCGGATGGTTTCCTTGGTATGCAGTGCCGTAAGCGTACGCAATTGCTTCCAGCTGCTGGACCACGAGAAGGACTGGCGGGCGAAGGGGATCGGCCGTGCCAGCGAAGTCGGGGCATTGGTTTCCTTGGCCCTGCGGTTGCGCCTACGCTTGATCGGCGAGGACAGTACCGTACGGAATTTGAACGTGCCGTAGGCCAACAATCCGATGGCCAATGCGATGCCCGTCCAGATGAGCCGATTTTGCAGCAAGTAGCCCCCAAAGGGTACCGTGAGTGTATTTTTCTCGGCCACCGTCCAATACCGCGTATCGGCCTCTACCGCATAGAAGGCAAAGGGGTCGTACAGCGCGGCGAGTTCCATGTTCTCGACGTCGCCGATGAGCGTGGAGGCCATCAGGTAAATGGACAGCAGCACCATCGCCTGCAGATAGACGAAGAGCATGCGCCGGGTGAGCGCTCCCGTGGCATAGAAAAGCATCGATACGATGAACAGGTTGGTCACGATCAGCGCCAGCCACGGCCGGATATACTGGCCGATGCCCACATCGAGCAGGGTCTCCTGGTCTACCCAGGGCATCAGGCAACCCAGCCACGTGCCGAAGACAAAGCCCGTGCTGATGAACAGCAGGATGATGAAGGAGCCGATGAACCGCCCGCCGAGGTAACTGGCCTTCGTGATCCTCGTACTGAAGATCAGCGACTCCATCTTGTGTTCGAAGTCGCGGAGCACGGGCACGCCCATCACGGCCGAGGCGAAAAAGATGCAGGGCAGCAGGCTGAGGATGGCAGCCATGTTGAACAACACCACAGACGCGTTTTGCTTGATCTTGCCGATGTCGCCGCCTACGTAAATGCCGTCCCATGAAACAGCCAGGAAGGAGAGGAGCAATAAAAAAGCGAAATAGCTATACGTAGCCGGCCTATTGAGGCGGTACTTGAGTTCGAAACGGATCACTTCCCAGAACATCGGCTTACGTATTGGGGGTAATCGCCTCGGTTGCACTCCGGTGGATCCAGGTAAAATAGACATCTTCCAGGTCCGGCTCCACGGCCTCGAAACCCGCCTCGGGCGCGGTATCGGCGAGCACGTGCAGCGTGGGTTTGCCTGACACCAGCTTGTGCGAAATCACGGGCAGCCGCTGCTGGTAGCCCTCAACGTCGCTTTTCTCCACGCGTTTCCGCCAGATGTGGCCCTTGAGTGCATCGATCGCCTGTAGGGGGTGCCCCTGCATCAGTACCCGGCCCTTGTTGATGATGGCCATATCGGTGCACAATTCGGCTACGTCTTCCACGATGTGCGTGGAAAGGATCACGATGGTGGATTCGCTCAGCTCGCCCAGCAGGTTGAGGAAGCGGTTCCGTTCGGCTGGGTCAAGCCCGGCCGTGGGTTCGTCCACGATGATCAGGCTGGGATTCGACAACAGGGCCTGCGCGATGCCGAACCGCTGTTTCATGCCGCCCGAGTAGCCGCCGAGGTGTTTCTTTCGATCTGCATAGAGGTTTGTCTTGTGCAGGAGGCTATCCACGAGCGCTTTCCGTTCGGCGCGGGCCGAAATGCCCTTCAGGATGGCCAGGTGGTTGAGCAGGTCTTCGGCGCTGATGCGTGGGTAGACGCCGAATTCCTGCGGCAGGTATCCCAACGTTCGCCTCACGGCGTCTTTCTGTTTCAGCACGTTGATGTCGCCGAGTTGGATCGTGCCTTCATCAGGCGCCTGCAACGTGGCGATGGTCCGCATCAAGCTCGATTTTCCCGCACCGTTGGGGCCAAGCAAGCCGAACATGCCCGATTGGATGGTGAGGTTGATGTCCTTTAGCGCCTGGACGCCGTTGTCATACGTCTTGGAGAGTTGGGAGATGGTCAATTGCATCGTTTTTCATTTTTAGGAGGTGATCATTCAGCCGATTCCCGTCAATCGACGGGTAAATATAGTGAAAACAATTGATTAGCAATTGTTTTTGGAAAAAAAAATCAAGGGCACCGCTAAAAACGATTGGCCAACCACCACCCCAGCCACACCAAGCCGACGCCAAGTATCACGCTCAGTAACGTATAGGCGATGGCCATGGCGACCTGCTGGTTTTCGATGAGCCGCAGGTTTTCATGGGCAAAGGCCGAGAACGTGGTGTAGCCGCCGCAGAACCCGGTGATGAGGAGCAACCGGAGGTTGGCGTTCGTGTCGGAGGCTTGGCCGAATGCACCTGCCAGTAGGCCGATCAGGAAACACCCGGTCAGGTTTACCAACAGGGTGGGCAAAGGGAATGCACCTGATATGGCCCGGCTCGTGAGCACGGAAACCAGGTAGCGAAGCATACTGCCTAGACCACCGCCGATTCCGACCAAAAGGAGCTGTTTGAACATGGTATGTGACTATCCGTTTGGTTGCACGTTGTCGATGGGTTTCCGCAGGTTGATACCCAGTTTCTTGAACTGCGAGGGCGTGAATCCCGTTATTTTCTTGAATTGCGATGAGAGGTAGGCGACGCTGCTATAGCCCAGGCGGTACGCGATCTCGCTCAACGTGAGTTCGTTGTAGGAGAGGAGTTCCTTCACTTTTTCCATCCGTTGCAAGATGACGTAATGCTCGATCGTGATGCCTTCCTTCTCCGAAAAGAGCTTGCTCAATTGCGAATACTCCTTGTGGAGCGTTTCGGGCAGCACCTCGGTGAACACGAAACGGCTATCTTCCTGCTGGTGGATGTGATCGATGACGACGGCCTTGATCTGTTCCACCAACCGTTGCTGTTGGTCGTCCAGCAGCGCGAAGCCGAGGTCGGTAAGCCGCCGTTCCAGCAGCGCGTGTTGCGTTTGCGCAAGTTGTTCCGCGAGGACGACTTCACCGAGCCGTACATCCAGCGTACGGATGCCTAGCGCATCGAACGCCGCCGATACCGCCTGGATGCAGCGTGGGCACACCATGTTTTTGATCGCGAGTTTCATCTTTTCAGATGGGCAAAGGTAATGAAAAGTCGGCACACCCAAGCGGGAGCCCCAAATCAAAACAATTCCCTGCTCAGCACATAGATCCCCATCGTGAGCACGAACCAGCCGAATCCCGAACGCAATTGTTCGCCGGGTATCCGCCGACCCATGGCGCTGCCGATCACGACACCGCAAACCGTGATGCCGAGTATCCTGGTCAGGAACGGCCAATCGACGTGGACGTGGCCGATGTCGCCGGCGAATCCGACCAATGAATTGATGGTGATGATGAACAGCGACGTGCCGATGGCCTCCTTGATGGGGATGTGCACCAGCAGGACGAGCGCGGGGATGATCAGGAAACCACCACCGGCGCCCAATAGTCCGGTTACGACGCCGATGCCGACACCGTAGGCGAGCAGTACGCCCAGCTTTGGTTGGGCTTTCCCGTCCGGCCGTTCCCGATGCCCGAGGATCATCGAGACCGATGCCGCCAGCATGAGCATCGCGAAGAGCACCATGATGGCCGAGGATTTCGTGACGGCGAAGGCACCGGTTTGGAAAAGTACATCGGGGATGGCCGGGAGCATGAATTTGCGCACGAGAAATACGGTGGCCACCGAGGTGAGGCCGAAAGAGAGCGCGGCCTTGACGTTGACATGTCCCTTGGCATACTGGTAGGCCGTACCCGTTAGGCTGGTCAATCCCACGATGAAGAGCGAGTAGGACGTGGCCAGCGCCGGCTCGAGGTGGAACAGGTAGACGAAGACGGGCACCGTTAGGATGGACCCCCCTCCGCCGATGAGGCCAAGCGTAACGCCGATAAATACGGATAAGATATAACCGATGAGTTCCATGGACGGTTCCGCGTGCAATTGGGTGTTGCGGGCAAAATTGGGTTAATTTGTTAACTATAGCAAATATCGTTGAAAATTGCCCATCCGTAAAACCAAACCGGCGGTCGTTTGTTGTCCTGTTAATAATGATTAGGATATGAATACCAAGACCAAGGAAATACTGGAAGACGTGAAGGAACGGCTACAGGAAGCGAGTGACAACCGCAATATCGCGAGTTCGGAGCGGCTGCTATCGGTGGCGGCGGGCGCTTTCGTATTGTACACGGGCATTACCCGGATGTTCAAGACGCCGCTTACCTCATTGGCAGAGGTTACGCTAGGGAGCGCGTTGATCCTGCGGGGGGCGACGGGCTACTGCCCCATCAAGGATTCGGTGTGTTGCCAAGAGCGTGAAATCGCAATCGTGGAACGCATTGTGGAAGATTAGGGCGCGGTTATTTGGCCGACCGGCATTTTTGCCGATATTGGTGGCCTGAAATATGGCTCCCGAAACGCGTGCAAAGCGGATCTTTTCCGGTTCAATGTGGGGCATCCTGGCAAAGATCCTGGATGCATTGGCCAAATTCGTGACCATCCCGCTGCTGGTAGGGTACTATGGAAAGGCAGACTATGGCCTGATTGCGCTCGCGTTCTCGCTCAATGCTTACTTGAGGCTGATGGATCTGGGTTTCAATGTGGGGGCCGTGCGCTATTTCTCCATGTGGACGGTCACGGGCGAGTGGGAGAAAATCGGCCGGGTATCGCGTTCCAGCATCGTATTCTATGGCGCGATCGGCCTCATCAACGCGCTTATTTTCGTGGCCATGTCGGCCTACGGTCAAGCGCTGTTCAACCTAACGGACGCCCAGTTGCCCCTTTATCGGCAAATCATGTACATCCTGGCCGGTTCCACCGTGCTCAACTGGCTTTCGGGCGTAGCCATCCAATTGCTGAGCGCCAAGGATGAATTGGGCTATGTCAACCGCGTAACCGTCATCGCCAGCCTGCTGAATTTCGCGGTAGCGCTGCTCGCCATCCAGCTGCAATGGTCGTTGGTGGCTTATTTCGTCGTGTATACCCTGTCCACGCTCGTGCCCATCCCGTTCTACGTCGCGCGGCTGCGCGTCTTCCCCGTGCCGCGCTGGTCGTTGCTGGCACCGCGTTGGGACGGCGGGGCGTTCAGGGAGATACTCGGCTACAGCCTCGCCATTTTCGTGATGGGGCTGTTCCAGCTCACCGCCAACAACCTCAGGCCCCTGTTGCTGGGTAAGTTTGCCGATGGCATGGAAGTGCTCACCGACTACCGGGTCATCCAGACCATCGCCATGCTCATCGTGGCCTTCGGCGGGGTGTTCATGCAGGTGCTCCTGCCCTCGGCATCCAAAGCTTACGCGGCGGGCGACGTGCAGCGGATGGAGCGGTTGGTTTTCGAGGCCACCAAATACATTTCCGTTTTCCTGGGCTTCGCGGTATTCGCGCTCATCCTGAATGCCGACGACATCCTATTGCTGTACATGGGCGAAGGTTACGGCCACCTGTCGCTTTGGCTGTCGCTTTGGTTGCTCACGGTGTTGCTTTCCATGCACAATACGCCGGTGGCCAGCCTGGTGCTCTCCACGGGCAAGACGCGTTTCTTGGTGTATTCGTCTGCCGTGGCATGCCTGGTGTCATTGCCCGTTACCATCATCTTCGCGCCGTCGCTCCAAGTTGGGGCCGCCGTGGTGGGGTATCTGGTGTACATGGTGCTGCAAATCGGTTTTTTCTATACTTTTTACATCCCGCGCGTACTCAAGCTCGACGGCACGCGGCTGTTCTTCCGGGCGTTCCTGCCCGCGGCGGCAGGGGGGGGGCTGGCGCTGCTGGCCGGTCGCCATGCCGCCGGTCTTTTCGCCTTGCCTGCCGGATATGGCACGGTTATCGTCCAATCCGGTATATTTGCTGCGGCATATGGCGCGTTCGTCGTGCTGTTCGTGGTGAAGCCGGCGGATATCCGCTACCTGAAAACGACACTTATGGGGAAAGGAAAAGACAATGCCTAGATTCTCGGTGTGCATACCGGCCTACAAGGCGCGGTTCCTCAACGAGTGCATAACGAGTGTCCTCGCGCAGACGGTGGCCGACCTCGAATTGGTTATCCTTAACGATCGCTCTCCGGAACCGGTCAAGGCAGTCGTGGACGGCTTCGGAGATCCGCGCATCCGCTATGATGAAAACCCGCGCAACGTGGGTGGCGTGAAGCTCACCGACAACTGGAACCGCTGTCTGTCGCTGGCGCGAGGCGAATATATCGTGATGATGGGCGACGACGACCGGATGGATCCGCGCTACCTGGAAACCTTCGCTGGGCTGATCGACAGCTTTCCGATGCAGGAGGTTTACCATTGCCGCAGCCTGATCATCGACGACGATGGCAAGGCCGTCCGGTTGACGCCTTCGGCCCCCAGCTACGAACGTGTGTGCGACCACATCTGGCACCGGCTCAACCAATGGCGGTCGCAGTACATCTCCGACTTCGTGTACCGAACCGAGACGCTCCGGCAGCGCGGTGGGTATTACGCGTTGCCGTTGGCCTGGGGTTCGGATGACATCACCGCATACCTGGCGGCCGCCGACAAAGGCATTGCCCATACGAACGAACCGGTGTTCCATTACCGGAGCAACGGCTTGTCCATCAGCTCGTCGGGCAACGAACTGGAGAAGATGCGAGCCAACACGCTGTATGCGCAGTGGTTGCGCGGGTTCTTGGCGCAACATGAACCGCACGCATCCGAGCGCGTGGTCTACGAGACGCTCTGCGCCCAGCAGGATGAGCTGATGAGGCAACGCAAGCGGTATACCATGGCGCTCTCGATGGCACGCAACGGCTTGGTCAAAAGCTGGTTTTGGTTCCGCCATCGTCAAGCCTTTGGCCTGCGACCGGTGGATATCGCCGCGGCCGCGTTCAAGGCGCAGGGATTGAAACGGCGCTTAACGGATTAGCAACGGATGGATATCGTTTTCAACCCCCCGGTCAATGAAGAAAACCAATACATCCAACGGATGGTCGGCCAGTTGCGTGCACGCGGGTATCGGGTGCACCCGTTGGATACGGTTTTTTCCAGCCGACGGCATTTCCGGTCCATCCGGCTGGTACACCTCAACTGGTTCGAGAACATCGATGACAGTGGTTTCTGGGTGGCGTTGCGCAGCTTCCTGCGTAAGTTGACCGTATTGGTGGCCATCCGGTTGAGCGGCAAGCCGCTCGTATGGACCATGCACAACCGGGCGTCGCACGAGCGGGGGTTGGCATTTTTCAGCCGGGCCATCACGCGCCTGTTGGTGCGGTGGTCGCACCGCATCGTCATCCATGCGTGGAGTTCCGGCGAGCTGTTGGCCGCCTATGGCAAGAAAGCGTCGGCGAAGGCCGCTTACATCCCGCATCCGCATTTCATCGGGCTTTATGGCGAACCCAAGCCTCACACCGCCCGTGGTGGCGACACGTTGCGCCTGCTGTTCGCGGGGATGGTGAAGCCCTATAAGAACCTGGAGATGCTCATCGACGTCGTCTCGGCGTTCGGCGACCGCGTGCAGCTCACCATCGCCGGCAAGGCGATCGATGCCGATTACGAAAGGCGCATCGCCAGCCGCGCGGCGCAAGCCGGGAATGTGACGTTTTTGCCCTATTTCGTCCCGGACGACCGGTTGGCGGCCTTGCTCGCCGATGCGGACGCGTTGGTGCTGCCGTATGACCTGGCCAGCAGCCTCAATTCGGGTACGGTGTTATTGGCGTTTTCTTACAAAAAGACCGTCATCTGCCCGGAAATCGGCACCATCCAAGACCTGGGGGCGCAGGCGGTCCACGCGTATCCGTACGTGTATGCGTCAGAACAGGGGCATCGCGCCGAATTGCACCGGCAGATCGACGGTGTTGCGCAGCTGCACCGACGGGACGCGGGCGTGTTGCGCCATGGGGGGGAACAGCTGTACCGCCACGTGGCGGCCGCCCACGATCCACAGCGCGTGGGTGAGCTGCTGGACGACCTGTATCGTAAACTAATCGGAAATAACGGATGAAGATTCTGTACATCAGCGCACTGTATAGCCCTGACATCGTCGGCGGTGCCGAGATTTCCCTCAAATTGATCGTGGAAGGGATGCAAGCCAAGGGGCATGACGTCGTGGTGCTGAGCATGGTGCCCAAGGGTGGCCTGCACCGCGAGGAAGAGGATGGCGTGCCGGTTTACCGCGCCGGGTTGAAAAACCGCTATTGGCCGTTCAGTAAACAGCTTTTCGATCGTCGGCATCGCTTTGCGTGGCATTGGCGCGACCGCTACAACCGGGCGATGGCCCGGTACGTACGCCAGGTGCTCGAGCAGGAACAGCCCGATGTCGTGTCGTGCCACAACCTCGTGGGGTGGTCCATCGCGACGTGGGATGAGGTGCGGCGCGCCGGGATACCGATCGTGCAGGTATTGCACGACTATTACCTGTTGAACCCCGATAGCAACATGTACCAAAGCAGCGAGCGCTATTTCCACCGGGGGGTGGCCGCACGGTTGATGCGGTGGGGGTATGCCCGCCGTTCCAGGAGGGTTGACGCGGTGGTAGGCATCAGCGATAGCGTCTTGAAAAACTTTACCGCATACGGTTACTTCCGCGGCGTAAACCGATTCGTTATACACAATGCCCGGGCAATCCCCGAAGCGGTGCAACCTCGGGTACGCCAACCTGGCGATCCGTTGATCGTGGGCTATATCGGTACGTTGTCGGGTCCCAAAGGGGTGGATTCGGCGATCGTGCAATTCAAGACTTCGGGTGTGGATGGAAGGCTGCTGGTGGCCGGCAAAGGCGATCGGGTGGTGCGGCATTTGCTCAATATGTTGGTCATTGACGATCTGCGCATCGATTTCCTGGGTGAGGTGGATTCGCAGTGGTTTTATGAGCAGATCGACGTGCTGGTCGTTCCCTCCGTGTGGGAGGAGCCCCTGGGCATGGTGGCCATCGAGGCTTTGGCCAATCACCGGCCCGTCATCGCCAGTAATCGGGGCGGGCTGCCCGAGACGGTCATCGACGGTGAGAACGGGTTGTTGTTCGACCCGCGAAATCATGCGGAACTGGGGCGTGCCATGAAGAGGCTCTGGGAAGATACCGCATTGTACAATCGCATGGCCGCGGCAGCAAGGCCGTCGGTAGGCAAATTCCTCGACATTCCGCGGATGGTGAACCAATATGAAGAGGCGTTGAGGCAGGCAACGTTATGAGCGAGGCGCGCAGGACTACGGTAATGGATCGGGCAACGCTCAGCGAGGCATTGTTTTGCCTCGCCTTGCTGACGATATTCCTGCCGATCAAGGTCTATCCGCTCGTCTTTGTCGCGGCGTCGGCTGCTTTTGTGTGGGATACCCCAAAACTGCTTCGCCACCTGTGGGTGTGGTGCTTGGTCGTATTCACGGCCTACGCGTCGTTGGTTTTCGGCATCGGCATGCCTGAAAGCGGCCGCGAGGCCACCAATTTCCTGAAATTGCCCATCAATTTCGGATTCCTGTACTTTGCGGTGGGCTGGATGGCGAAGCGCGACAATAGCCGGTTATTGCGCTGGGTGGATGTCACGCTGCATGTGGCCCTGGCGCTCACATTGCTGCAATTGTTTGCCTACCACCAAGCGGCTGGGTTCCGGTGGCTGGGCGGTGCGCCCAGCTCGGCACATGGCAGCGCACTGTACCGCGACGCGCTTTACTTTTGGGGGCTGGACGATAAGAACATGTTCGGCGCGCGCATCGCCCTGCTGGGTTTCGCCTACGTGCTGCTGCCCGTGGCGCGTCGGGGAAACGTGGTTTGGTGGCGCATCGGGTTCGTGTTCCTGCTGGCGTGGCTGTCGCTGTCGCGTACCCCGATGGTGGCCCTGTTGCTCGGCGTCTTCTGCCTGCTCTGGGCCGTATCGAGCGTGCGTTGGCGCGTGGCGCTCGGCGCGGTGGCGTTGCTGGCCTTGCCGGTGGTGGCGCAGAAGGTGATCCGCGTAGACAACATCTTGGCTTCCAATGATGGGATGGGGGTGCGGCTGGTGTATTGGAAGTCATTTTTCGAGCATTTCAATGCCATATCGCCTTTGGGCAACGGATTCATGAGTGGGCGCGCATTCTTGGGGCAACATGCCGATTTCTACCACGGCGAGCCCCACGTCCACAACACGTTCTTCAGCGCGTATCTCGATTTCGGTATCATCGGCCTGCTGTCGTATACGCTGTTCCTTGTCTTTTTCTACCGGTTTTGCGTAGCGACGCGGCCACACCGCACATTTTGGTGGATCGCGTTCCTGCCGCTCCTGGCCATCATGATGATCCTCTATTCGGGCTATGACAACGACATCGTCGTATACCTCGTGCTGGTGTTCTTGTTGGGCAGCGGACGGCTCATTGACGTCGACCAAGTGAACGGGAGGGTTGCTTGATGGCTACACGCGTTTTGATAGACGGAAGATGGGACGGTGATACCGGCATCGGCAAGCTATACCGCGAAGTGATATCGCGTCGGCCGGTGGGTGTGGAACCGGTATTCGTGGAAAGCGACATGGGGCTGGGCAACCTGTTTTCGCCCTGGATGCTGGCGCGCGAGATCGGCAACCGACCGGCCGATGTGTTCTACAGCCCATCGTTCATGCCACCGCTGTATAGCAAGGTTCCGTTCGTATTCACGATACACGACTTGATGCACCTGTTTTATTATACGAAGCTGCACCGGTTGTACTATCAACAGGTAATCGCGCGGCTGGCGGCCCGGGCGCGGCGGCTCATCACGGTATCGCAGTACAGCAAGCAGGCCCTGGTGGACCTGCTCGGCATCGACGAGCGGCTCATCACCGTGGTCTACAACGGGGTGGACGAAGCCTATGCGCAGAATACCCGGGTGCACCAAGCCGAAAGACCTTACTTTTTCTACGTGGGCAACCGGCGCAAGAACAAGAATATCCCCGCCATGCTAGCGGCGTTTGCACGGGCGGCCATCCCGCCAGACTTCCAGTTCTACCTTTCCGGAAGCCCCGACGAGACGCTTGTCGCACTGATCGAGCAACTCGGCATCGGCGATCGGGTCCGGTTTTTGGGGTTCATCGCCGAGGGCGAGTTGCCGGGGTATTACAAAGGCGCGTATGCGACGCTGTTCGTATCGCTGATGGAGGGCTTCGGCTTGCCGGTCATCGAATCGATGGCTTCCGGTACCCCTGTCATTACCTCCACCGCGGGATCGCTTCCCGAGATCGCGGGGGGTGCGGCCTTGTGTGTCGATCCGCTAGACGTCGATGCGATCGCACATGGCATCGAGACGCTGGTGGGCGATCCCGCGCACCACGCAAGGCTTCGGCAGCAGGGGCAACAGCGGGCAGCGCGATTCACCTGGGAGGAAACCGCCGCCCGCACGTGGGCGGTGATCTTGGACAACTAGATAAAAGAGATGGATATGCAGGGTATATATCGAGTGCTATGTTTATGCGGATTGTTGGCGTCGCTGTCTTGCGGCATGGATGGGCGGCGTGGCGGTCGTCAGGATGACGCCCAGCCGGGAGCCGCCCGGAAACTCGACGTGACGCGATACGGTGCCAAGGGCGATGGCAAGACAGACGACAGCCGGGCCATCCAAGCCGTGCTGGACAGCGCGGCCATCGGCGATACCGTGTACCTGCCGAAAGGTACCTACCTCGTGCGCACCTTGCGGCTGGTGCCCAATGTGCATATCGTCGCCGACGGCACCCTGAAACAATCGCGCGAGTGGGCCGGCCGCTTTTCGGTCGAAAAGCAGCATTCCGATGCGCCGCTGTTCCGCGCGCACCGGATATCGAATGTCTACCTGTCCGTCCGCGCCGAGACGGTCAACGAGGCCATCTATGCTTCGGAATGCAGCAACATCACCATCGCCGGCAGCCGGTTTACCGGCGACTCCACCAACAGCCACGCGTTCCCGGCGGTGCTGTGGTACGGTTGCGCTGCGTGCCGGGTGGTGGGTACCGCCATCGCGCAGTACGGTAGCAAGCGCACGTCGCCCAAAACCTACGGCTACGGCACCGCCATCCGCGTGCTCTCGAGCCAGGGGGTCACGATAGCCGGCAACACGTTGAGCCACAATGGAGAAAATGGCGTGTTCATCCACGATAGCGGCAATGTCGAAGTGGATGGCAACCACATCCACCACAATGGCATGAGCGGTGTCCAGGTGGCGTTCAACCGGGCCGAGCGCGTCGCCAACTACCGGATCACGAATAACCGGTTGGAATACAACGCCGCCGACGCGGTGGATATCAACAATCGCGCGCATGGCCGCGTGGTGGACATCCAAACGCTCATCGCGGGCAACCACAGCCGAAGCAACGGCTTCGTGGATAGCCTATCCACGCCCGACGGATCGGGCATCGCCACGCTCATCGGCGTTTCGGGCGTGACCTTGAGCGGTAACCGTGCTTTCGGCAACAATCGGCCGGCGGTGTATGCGGAGGGCTGCGGTTCGGTGGTGGCCAATCGGAACGTCACGGATGGCGAATTCGAGCTGGTGGGGCGGTGGGAGTCGATAAGCATGCAACACAACACGTTCCATGCCTTGCGCTTGCTTGCCAACGCGCAGGGTAATGTCCTGGACATGCGGCATAACACGGTGCAGCAACTGATGCTGCCCAACGGCATCCGCGTCGATACCTTGCGCATGGAAGGCAACACCATCGAGCGCGGACCCATCAACGTCAATATGCAAGGTTACCTGGTCTTCGAAGACAACCTATTGCAGAGCGGCCATGATGCCGGGGCACTGCTGCTCATGAACCTGCAGGGCGCGTTTTTAAAAGGCAACCGAATCACCAATGCGAAGAATGCCGCGATCACCGTGCGCAATGCCGCCACGGACGTGGCCATAGACAGCAATTTCGTCACCTCCGGCGGTGTTTGGCTCCAGGCCGAGGGCGCACCGGATCTCCGGGTGAGCCGGAACGAGGTGCGCGAGCACGGCAACGCCAAAGATCCCCGATGACGGTAAACCTCTATATCCCCACGCTGAACGGCGGCGCGCGCTTCGCCGAACTCCTGGACGCATTGGCGAAGCAGACGCTGGCGCCTGCTATCCGCCTCGTGGTCGATTCCGGCTCCACCGACGGCACGTTGCAACGTGCCGAGCGCGCCGGTTTCGAATGCCGCTCCATCCCGAAGGCCACCTTTGACCATGGAGGCACGCGCCAGTTGGCCATCGATGCCTTCGCCGCCGCGGATATCTACGTATTCCTTACGCAAGACGCCGTTCCGGCCGATGCCGACGCATTGGCCAACCTGGTCCAGGCCTTCCGCGATCCGCAGATCGGCATGGCCTATGGCCGCCAGCTGCCGCATCTTGGCGCCACGCATGCGGAAAGCCATGCGCGCCTGTTCAACTACCCACCGCATACCGAGGTACGTAGCCTCGCCGATGCCGGGCGGTATGGCATCAAGACCGTTTCCTGCTCCAATTCGTTCGCGGCCTATCGCCGTGAAGCGCTGGAGGAGGTGGGTGGGTTCCCCTTGGGCACCATCATGGGCGAAGATGTCATCGTGGCTGGCAAGATGCTGCTCAATGGATGGAAAATGGCCTATGTGGGCGATGCCCGGGTACGCCATTCGCACGATTATACGCTCCGCGAGGAGTTCGAGCGCTATTTCGACATCGGCGTGTTCCACAGCGACAACCCGTGGATATTCGAGTCGTTCGGCCGCGCCGACGGCGAGGGATTCCGATACGCCAAGTCCGAGCTGGCGTACGTGGCCCGCCGCAATCCGCTGCTGCTGCCGCTTGTCGTCAGCTCGTTCGTTGCCAAGTGGATGGGTTACAAGCTCGGGCTTAGCTACCGGAAGCTGCCCCGCCGCACGCGGAAAGCCTTTTCGATGTATAAGGGCTACTGGGATAAGTGATGTACGGATTGTGGAGATTTTCCCCACCCGTTCCGTCGTCTTTCCACATCAAAACCCGCTTTTTGGCCGTTATGGCGCGATATTCCACGTCTGCCACACTGTGGCACACCGTTGGCATCCCTTTCCGTGATTATCATTAAGTACGGAACCCATGGTCAGAGAACAGCAAATACAGCAAATACAGCAATTGACGTATAATGTCGATAACAGCTTATACGAGTTGATCACGTACCAGCCGCCTTTCCGCATCGATCTGCAATCGATCAAGCGGAAGCTCCTGGTCTACCAAGAGACGGTATTCCTCAAGCGTGTCTTCGACATCGTGTTTTCGTCGATGGTGCTGCTGGCCGGGTTGCCGATCTACCTGCTGTTGGCGTTGATCACGAAGGTAACCTCCCGTGGCCCCGTTTTCTATAAACAGGAGCGCATCGGCAGGGATCAACGGCCGTTCTACATCTATAAGTTCAGGAGCATGCGCGTAGACGCCGAGCAGGCCGGGCCGCAATTGGCGTCTGACGGCGATCCGCGGATCACGCGGTGGGGCAAATTCATGCGCAAGACCCACCTGGACGAGTTGCCCCAGTTCTGGAACGTACTGAAGGGCGACATGGCCATCGTCGGCCCGCGCCCCGAACGCAAGCATTTCATCGATGAAATCAAGGAACGCAAACCCGAATACATGCAGCTTTTCAGGCTCAAGCCGGGTATCACCTCCATCGGCCAGGTCAACTACGGTTATGCCGAAAACGTCAACGAGATGTGCGAACGGGTGGATCATGACTTGGATTACCTCGATACCATGAGCTTGAAGACCGATTTCGGTTTGATCGTCGACACGGTCAAGACGATGGTGCAAGGCAAGGGAAAATAACGCCGGGCCCAGCACGAGGCGTCTTCGCTAACTAATAAATCCGTCGGTTGCGCCGAAGCAATGCCGACGGATTTGTTATTTTTGCACGAATGGCAAACAAGTCCTTCAGCCGCTATCAATGGGTCGTCATCGTCCTGTTGGCGGTCACGCAATTCACCGTCATCCTGGATTTCATGATCATGTCGCCGCTTGGCGATATCCTGATGAAGGCCATGCGGCTGAGCCCCGGCGAATTCGGCCTGGCCGTATCGGCCTATGCGTTCAGCGCCGGTATCTCCGGTTTCCTCACCGCCGGGTTTTCCGATCGCTTCGATCGGAAGAAGCTGTTACTGTTCTTTTATGTCGGTTTCGTCATCGGCACCGTGCTTTGCGGCGTGGCGCATACCTATTGGTTCCTGATGGCGGCACGCATCATCACGGGCCTGTTCGGCGGTGTCATCGGTTCGATATCGATGGCCATCATCGCCGACCTGTTCGCGCTCGAGCAACGTGGGCGCGTGATGGGTTTCGTGCAGATGGCCTTCGGTACCAGCCAGGTGCTGGGCATACCGATCGGATTATACGTCGCGACCCAATGGGGCTGGGAGACACCCTTCCTGATGGTGGCGGCCTTGGGGCTGGCGGTAACCGTTGCGGTCGCGCTTTACCTGAAGCCCATTGACGCGCATCTCGGCATCCGGCGCGATCGGTCGGCTTTCGCGCACCTGTGGCATACGCTTTCCCAACGGCCCTATCGCATCGGCTTCATGGCCACCGCGCTGCTGTCGGTGGGCGGCTTCATGATGATGCCGTTCGGCAGTGCGTTTGCCATCAACAACTTGCGGATCACCGAGGCGCAGCTGCCGTTGCTGTTCATGGTTTCGGGACTGAGCACGCTGGTGATCATGCCGTTCGTGGGCCGTTTTGCCGATCGGGTCGATAAGTATAAGCTTTTCGTGTTCACGTCCATTTGGCTCATGGTCATGTGCGTGTGGTATACCAACCTGTCGGCCACGCCATTGTGGTTGGCCATCGTGCTCAACGTCTTGCTCATGGCGGGCGTCACCGCGCGCATGGTACCCTCCTCCGCGCTCACCAGCGCGGTGCCCGAACCGGCGGATCGCGGGGCTTTCATGAGCATCAACGCCTCGCTCCAGCAGCTAGCCGGAGGCATCGCTGCGGCGCTGGCCGGCAAGATCGTGGTCCAGGCAGACAGCTTCAGCCCGCTCGAACACTACGATTGGGTCGGGTACGCGGTGGTGGTGGTCTCCGTGCTGGGGTTGTTTTTGATGTATCGCGTGGATCGGATGGTGAAACGGCGTGGCGCTTGATCGATTGCCGAGTTGAAAAATCAAAAATCGAAATTGGTGTGTTTTGATTTCGAAAATTTGAATATCTTTGCGTCCCCGTTCCCGTAGTTCAATGGATAGAATTTCAGATTCCGGTTCTGAAGATAGGGGTTCGAATCCCTTCGGGAACACAGGAAAAAGCGCCTCAAAAAGGGCGCTTTTTTTGTGTCCGAAGGGATGAGGAAGAAGCGGGGGCCGGGGTTCGAAGCGATCAAGCACCAAGGCCGAACCCTGGGTAATCCAAGGCGGTGATTTTGTTACAATAATCCGTGATATGGGTACTCGCATATCGCAATCCATGCCGAACTTTGCCCTATCAAAACATGCGATTATGAACGGTGTGAAAATCTTGATCATGGTAACCAATGTAGGTACATATGCGAGCGGGAACCTGGAAACCGGCCTCTGGTTGAGCGAATTGACCCACGTTTACCATGCGGCAAGAGAAAAGGGCTATGAGATAACCATCGCAAGCCCCGCAGGTGGGAATGTGCCAATCGACCCGGAAAGCCTGAAACGCTTCACCTTGGATAAAATTTCGCGGCAGTATTGGAACGATCCTTTTTTCAGGGAATTGCTGGAACAAAGCAAATGCCTGGCTGAGGTGACCGGCGAGGAATTCGATCTCGTGTACCTTGCAGGTGGCCACGGTACGATGTACGACTTTCCGGACGACACCACGATGCAAATGGTCGTCAGTCGTCATTATGAGCGCGGCAAAATGGTAGCTGCCATATGCCACGGCGTAGGCGGATTGTTGAATGTAAGGCTATCCAACGGCGAAAATCTGATAGACAGCAAGGCGGTTACGGGCTTCAACTGGTTTGAAGAAAGCCTGGCCAACCGGAAAAAGGAAGTACCATTCAACCTGGAAGCGGCATTGAAGGAAAGAGGAGCCGATTACCGGAAATCGATTATCCCGATGACCTCCCACGTGGTGGTAGACGGTAATTTGATTACCGGACAAAACCCCTTCAGTTCGAAGGAAATGGCAAAGGTGGTCATGCGGAAACTGGCTAATAAGTGATGGGTATGCAGACGGTATTAGGAGCGAACGGACAGATTGGCCAGGAGCTTGCGAAAGAATTGAGGCGCAAATTCACTTCGGCCATTCGCATCGTGAGCCGAAACGCCAGAAAGGTAAACGATACCGATACGGTTTTTTCGGCAGATCTATCCATCAAGGAAGAGGCGATGGCTGCGGTTGCCGGCAGCGAAGTGGCCTATTTTACGCTAGGCCTTCCCATGGATTCCGATTTATGGGAAAAACAATTCCCGTTGATTACGCGGAACATCATCGATGCCTGCAAAACCCATGGGACGAAGCTCGTATTGTTTGACAACACTTACATGTATCCGCAGGATGGCCGGACCCTAACCGAGCGGACACCCTTCGCTCCCGTTGGCAGGAAAGGCGTGGTGAGAAAAGGCCTTGCGGAAATGGTCCTGGATGAAATCCATTCGGGCGAGTTGAACGCGATGATTTGCCGGGCCCCGGAATTCTATGGCCCCGGCAAAACGCAGAGCATTACCAATGCGCTGATATTCGACAAAATCAAGGCGGGGCAGAAGCTAAAGGTTCCGTTGAGCGCTGGAAAAAAGCGGAGCCTGATTTGGACACCCGATGCCAGTCGGGCCACCGCGCTGCTCGGCAATACGCCTGACGCCTTTGGCCAAACCTGGCACTTGCCAGTGGACGACAGTCACCCTACCTACGCCGAACTCATCGAATTGGCTTCGGCGGTCTATGGCACTTCTTTGCGTTACTCGGTCGTTCCGAAGCTGGCATTCCGTTTCGGGGCCATTTTTAATCGACGGTTAAGGGAACTGCAGGAATTGTTGCCAAGATACGCGCATGACAACGTGTTCGACGACTCGAAATTCAGGCGCCGTTTTACTGGTTTCGAGGTCACGACTTACCGGCAAGGAATCGACCAAATCAGGAACGAACAACTTGCCACACAGAAATAAAGCACTATCTTCGTGGTATACAAATGTGATAGCGGTCAGGTGAAAGCTCCGGAAAAAATCGCATCGATCAAGGCGTTGCATCACTTCTTAGGATTAGGGAAGCCTGCCAACCCGTTGATCAGCGTGTTTGACTTCAATGACGTGCAGCTGGGGGCAGATACCGTTCTCAGCGCGGTGACCACCGACTTTTATGTGGTCGCTTTGAAGAGGGATTGCGCAGGCGGCAAATGCAGATACGGCCAGCAATATTATGATCATGACGAAGGGATCATGTATTTCATCGCGCCTCATCAGGTGTTGCGGTTTGATGATGTCCTCCTGAATGGCGTAAAAGGCTTCGTCTTGGCCGTGCATCCCGATTTTTTCCACGGCTATCCGTTGGCTTCGCGAATCAAGGATTATGGCTATTTCTCCTACGCTAGCAATGAAGCACTCCACCTTTCCGAACGGGAAGAGAAATCTGTCGTGGACATCATGGATAATGTGAGTCGGGAAATAGCGGCCAACATGGATGGATTCACGCAAGATTTGCTCGTGTCAAACCTGGAGTTGTTGCTGAAGTATTGCGACCGTTTCTACAATCGGCAGTTCCTCACCCGGAAGAAGGTCAACAACGACCTGCTCACGAAACTTGAAGCCCTTTTGGATGACCGGTTCGGCGACGAGAAGCTGGCGGAAAACGGCATCCCTTCCGTTCAGTCCGTAGCAGATTGGCTAAACCTGAGTCCCAACTACCTTAGCGATATGCTGCGGGTACATACCGGGCGAACCACGCAACAGCACATCCACGATCGGTTGATCGGCAAGGCCAAGGAATTGCTGTCTACCACCGCGATGTCGGTGTCTGAAATCGCCTATCACCTTGGCTTTGAACATCCGCAGTCTTTCCACCGTTTGTTCAGGAACCGCACATCCGTGTCGCCGATGGAGTTCCGCGCATCGTTCAATTGATGGTTCTTGCACGGCCTAGATAAATTTCATTTCGTTCGCCCGGTGCACCAATGCGGCCACGTTGGCTGCGTTGAATTTCCTGAGCAGGTGCCTCCTGTGGGTTTCGACGGTAGCAGGGCTGATGAAGATCTTTTCCCCGATTTCTACCGAATTGAGCCCTTGTGCCAATAGCGCCAGCACCTGTTGTTCGCGATGGGTCACGATGGGTATGTCGGCCTTCGCGTGGTTTGCCATCACTTCCCGCACGCTTTCGCTCAGGCCGGGTTCTCCGCGAAGCACCTGGTGTATGCAGGAAATCACTTCCTCGGCGCTGCAATTCTTCAGGATGTAGCCCGATGCGCCGCTCTCCAGCATGCGTTTGATGATGCTGTACTCGTTGACGTTGCTGATTGCCAATACCTTCATCGATGGCCGGGCTTTCCGCAAAAGCTGGCAGGCTTCGATGCCATACACATCGGGCAGGTTGATGTCCAGCAAGGCCACATCCACCGCGGTTTTTTCAACGTATCCGATCGCGGGCATCGCTTCCGTGAAACTGGCGGCCAGCTCGATTTCGGGTATACTTTGGAACATGTACGTAAAACCCTGTAACACGACCGGGTGGTCGTCTATGATCATCAGTTTAATCGGTTGCTCCATCGGCTATTGGTATTTCTATGTTCACGGTGGTTCCCCTGCCCGTTTCGGCATCGATTTCCAGCTTTCCCATCAGCAACCCGACCCGATTTTCCACGCTTTTCAGCCCCAGGCCGGTGTATCGGTCACGTTCCACCAGAAAGCCGATGCCGTTGTCTTCCACGGTCAGCGAAAGGCAACCGTCTTCATCGCTGCATTGCACGATGATCCGGGATGCTTCCGCATGTTTGATGGCATTGTTGAGCAGTTCCTGTGCGATGCGGTATACGCCGATGAGCAGTTCATGCGGGTATTTTTCACGCATGTCCAGGCCTTGGAACTTGACGGCCGTGGTTTTCGTGTCCAAATAGCTGCACAGGTCGGTCAGGGCCGGACGCAGCCCCATGTGCACCAGCGCTTCCGGCATCATGTTCCGGGCGATGCGCCGGAGGTCATTGGCGGCGTGGTCCAGTTCTGAGATCACTTTCTTGATGCCGGGTTCCAGCGTCCCGTCGGCCACGTGTACCTTGCCCGCGATGGTCGAGAGCCTGAGCTTCATGCCCGCTAGCAGGCCACCGAGCCCATCGTGCAGATCGCGCGCGATCCGGTTGCGTTCCTCTTCTTGCACCTCGATGACTGTGCGATATTGGTTTACCCGTTCCTTTTGCTTGATGGCCTGTAGCTCTTGCCGGTGCAGCTTTTCGTTTTGGAAGAGCGCCCGTTTATTGCTCCTGGCCAGCTTGCGCCAAAAAACCGCCGTAATGACCGCGATGACGAACGCGGCCACGGCCAGTATCAGCCACAACACCACACGGTCCATGGCCAGTTGCTGCCGCTGATTGGCGGTGGCAAGCTGCAGGATCTCTTTTTCCTTTTCCAGCGTCCTGTATTTCTTTTCCAGGCCCAATATGTTCCTTGCCGCGTCGCGTTGCTGCAACGAATCGTTCAGCACCAGGTAGCCTTCCAATTGACGATAGGCCTCCTCGAAGTTCCCCAATCGGTGTTCGGTTTTCGCCATTTCATGGATGTGCAGCATCTTATCTTCCAGGCCTGCCCAGGCATCGAATCCGTTGGCCACGGTGAGGCTCGCCTTGGCCTGCCTGAAATCGCCCGCATCACGGTAAGTCGCATAGCGTTCAAAATGGATGTCGCGGACAACCTGTGGGTTGTTCAGTTCGTCGGCATGGCCGATCGCCTTGTCGAACATGGCCAGTGCATTTGCCTGCTGTTTCAGGCTTCGGTAATATTGTCCTTCGGTACGGTAATAATGTGCCGCGTAGAGCGAATGCGGTATCCGGGAAAACACGGCGGCCGCGCTATCGAGGTATTTCCGGGCGTGCGGATGGCGCCGTGCAAAAATGGCCGCACGCGCCGCCTGCACATTCACGGTCAGCTGATGCTCCTCGGCACCCTTTGCCGTTGAAAACACACGTATCGCTTCCCGGTAGTATTGGTCTGCCTTTTCGAAATCCTGGGCGTTTGCCAGTATCAGGCCGATATTCAGCAGCCCATTGCCAACGGCGATGCTGTCGCGGCCAGCCTTCGCATACGGAATCACCCGGTTGACGATCACATCCATGTACCGGTCGGCACTGTCGCCGATTTGGAGCAGCACGCCATAGTTATTCCAGAGCTTCGACCGGTAGCGGTAGCTCGCCGCGGACGAGTCGGACGACAGCAATCGATCGGCCACCGCGTATTCGGCCTTCGCCTCGTCCATGCGGTGTCCGAAAACGATGTTGGCGTGGAATTGGTGTAGCAGGCCCCGCTGGAAATCGGTCGGGCGTTTGCCCGCGAGCTTCCTGGCCTCGGCCAGATAGGAAAAGGCCCGGGCCGTGTCCAGTTCGCTCCAATACAGGCTGAGGTCCAGGTACCGTTCGAATCGCTGCGCGTCGGTGGGAGCCTGCCTGATCAATCCGAGCAGGCTGTCGGTATGCCGCAACGCCAGGCTGTCTGGCGGCAGGCCATTCGAGGCGCTGCCGAACCCGTTGAAGCCCAGGAAACAAGCCGCGACGATGTACGATCCCTTACCCATCATGAAAACACCGTCAAATATACCAACTACCTATGGTATCCAAAAGTAGCTTCCACTCACGGCTACGGGAATGTGCTCGCCCTCGGGTTGCATCCAGATCACGTTAGGGTCTGCGTCGATATCATATACGCTGCCATCGTTCGGAACCACGACCAGGCTATGGTAGCCAACTTCGCTGCCAGCCCTTTTCGCCACGGCCAGGTACTTGTCGTCGGGCGAGAATACCGCCGATAGCTCCAATCCCTTGCTGTTCGTCACCTGGGTCATGTTTTGTCCGTCTACGTCCATCACGTGGATGTGCTTGCTCGCCATCAGCGCGATTTTCGTCCCCGAGGCGTTTACACGTAGATTGCCCCATTCGGTATAGGGCATTTCCCTGACCAGGTCGAGGGTGGTGTAGGGTGGCGACGATTTCAGGATATACCGGTCGTCGGCCGTGAACAGGATGCTGTTGTCGGAAAGCCAGATGGCCTCGTCGCCCAATCCGAAGACGATGTCCTCGGTCCCGTTGTTGAAACCTTGCAGGTGGGTCAGCACCTGTCCGTCCAGGTCGGTGATCACGATGCCGTTGTGGAAATCCGGTGCGAATATGATCCTCGCATTGTCGGGCGAGAGCCTCCCGATATACCCCGTCCCGTTGTCGTTGGGCGAATCGTAGTCCAATTCATCCACGATCGTACCGTCCGAATTCCTCACCAGCGTGAGGTGGGTGAGGTAATATTCGCCGGGTTCCCGTTCACTCACCAGCCGGTACTGGCCATCCCTGCCCATGTCCCAGCCATTGGATCCGTAGGTGTTGTACGTGAAATAGACGCTTTCCTCGTTCGTGGTCAGGTCGAGCTGGGATACGGTACCCGTAAACGAATAAAGCAGCTTGCCCGTCAGCCCGGTTTTGGTTCCGTTATCGTCCGTAGGCCCGTCTTCTTTCGAACAGGAAATCGCGAAAAAGGCGGCTAAAAGCAATGCGTGATGTGCATGGAATTTCATTTTTGTTCCTCCTAACTTATGTCGAGGCCAAAATACGCCGCTTGGAGCAAGCCGTCAATCCACGAAAACGATGATTTTACGTCGCCTCCACCAACTCCAGCAGCGCGATCTCGGGCGGCATGCCCAACCGGCCCAGGTAGCCCAGGAAGCCGAATCCGCGGTTCACGTAGAGGTATTGGTGCCCGCGTTGGTATAGCCCGGCCCATTGCTTGTAGACGTATTGCACCGGGCTCCAGCGGAACCAGCGCGATTCGATGCCGAACTGCATGCCGTGGGTGTGGCCGCTCAGCGTGAGCGCGATGTGCGGGTGGGTGCCCGCCACCTCGGCGTCCCAGTGCGAGGGGTCGTGGCTGATGAGGATGGCCGGGCGGCCGGGCGGGGTCCCTGACAGCGCCTTGGCGAGGTCGCCGTAGCGGGAGAAGGAGGCGCGGCCGCTCCAGTTCTCCACCCCGATGAGCGTGAGCGCGTCGCCGCCGCGCTCCAGGGTCACGGCCTCGTTCAGGAGCAGCCGCCAGCCAGCCCGGCGTTGGTAGGCCATGAGCGTGTGCAGGTTCCGCTGTTTGGCCTGCGCGGACGGCCAGCGCACGTAGTCGCCGTAGTCGTGGTTGCCCAATACGGAGTAGACGCCCAGCGGCGCGCGGAGCCGGGCGAAGATGTCGAGGTAGGGTTCAAATTCGCCTGCCCGGTTGTTGACCAGGTCGCCCGAGAACAGGATGAGGTCGGGGCGGAGGGCCATCGCCTTGCCGACACCCCGGGCCACGGCCTGCGGGTGGTCGAAACTGCCCGCGTGGATGTCCGACAGGTGCACGATCCGCAGGCCCCGGAACCCTTCCGGAAGGCCCCGCACGGGGATGCGCACCGTGCGCACGCGGTAGCTGTAACGCCGCGTCACGCCATAGAGCAGGCCAAGGGTGAGCAGGCCGCCGGCGCCCATGGCCAGTTGGCCGGCAAGGGGGCTGCGCGAGATTCCGTCGGCTCCGCCGGTGGGCGTGGCGGCCCAGGCGGTCTTGGCGAACACCAGCACGGCCCGTAGGCCGGTGAGCAGGTCGGACGCGAACATCACCGCCGCCATCAGCACCTGGCCCAACAATACGGCGATGAACGCATGCACCGTGTACTTCACGACGGCATTGGGCCAACCCGTGGACGACCAACGGGCGAACAGCAAGGGGCTGGTGAGCGCGCCAAGGCTGAGGAACCCATAGGCCGACAGCAACAGCGTCCTGGCCGTGCCGTCCACATCGTGCAGCCCGGTATGCACGGCGGTGAAGGCGTAGTAGGCCACCGCCGCCAGGAACACTAAAAAGATAAGGAAACCCCTCATGTGCGTATGTTTCGAAAAGCAAATATCGGAAATCCCAATTTAAAGCCGGTTATTGTTTATGGCCATAATTTCCTTAGCTTTACTTCGTTTCTTGATGTAGTGAAGCAGCATATTACTGAACGATGAATAAACGCGACTTTTTGAAGTACAGCGCCCTCGGCGCGCTGGGGCTGATGGTGCCCCCCGCATTCCTTAGCTCATTTGCAGGCAGGAGCCGCCTGCGGACCGCGCACATCGGCGTGGGCAACATGGGCGCCGAAGACCTGAAGGCCATCGCTTCGCACCCGAGCGTCGACGTGGTGGCCCTTTGCGACGTGGACGCCGTGAACCTGGCGGCCGCGCACCAGCTCCACCCCAACGCGCGCATATTTTCCGATTACCGCGCCATGCTGAAGGAATTCGGCAACGAGATCGACGCCGTCGTCGTGTCCACGCCGGATCATACCCACGCGCCCGCATCCCTGATGGCCATGCACATGAACAAGGCCGTCTATTGCCAGAAGCCGCTGAGCCATTACGTTTCCGAATCGCGCGAGATGAACCGGGTGGCGGCCGAGAAGGGACTGGTCACGCAGATGGGCATCCAGGTGCATTCCTTCTACGACTACAAGCTGGCCACGCTCCTGATCCAATCGGGCATCATCGGCAAGGTGCATACCGTGCACGCGTGGTCGCCGAAGAACCACGGGTACGACGGGCCGCCGCCGCAGGGCGAGGATCCGATCCCGGCACACCTGGATTGGAACCTGTGGGCGGGCACGTCGCCCAAACGGCCCTACAAGGAAGGGGTGTACCACCCCGGTGCCTGGCGGAAACTGATGGACTACGGTTGCGGCACGCTGGGCGACATGGGCGTGCACATCTTCGATACCCCCTACAACGCGCTGCAATTGGACGTGCCGCGCACCATCATCAACGAGTGCCGTCCCGCCAACGGGTTCGGGTTCCCCGAACACAACAAGGTCACCTATGAATTCCCGGGCACGGACTATACGACCAGATCGCTGAAATGGATCTGGTATGACGGGCCGGGCGCCCCGGCGACGCATCCGGATCTCGTGTTGCCGGGCATGGATGCCAAGGCGGCCGGAAAGCAAGCGGCAAACGAAGCGGACACCTCCGGGAAGGTCTCGCTCGACCCGATGCTGGCGGCGGCCAACGAATTGCCCGACCAAGGGGCCATGTTCGTGGGCAAGAAGGGCCGCCTGTTGCTGCCCCACTTCATGCAGTTGCCGCGCAAGATCGTCCGCGGCAAGTACGTCGACATCACCGATGAGATCGCCAAGGTCTCCCAACAGCACGGCCTGGGCGAACCCGTCCGCAACTACGACACCGAAGGCCCCAAGCACTACCACCAGTTCGTGGATGCCTGCCTGGGCAAGGGGGAATGCACCGCGCCATTCTCCTACGCCTCGCGGCTGACCGAAAGCATCCTGCTGGGCACCATCGCCGGGCGTTTCCCCGGCGAGACGCTGCATTGGGACGCCGAAGCCGCCAAGTTCAAGGAAGAGAAAGCCAACCAGTACCTCACTGGCGAATACCGGAAGTTCTGATCGGCAACAAGGTAATCGATACCTGTGCAAAAACAACGGAAACCGGAGTCGCGAACGCTCCGGTTTTTTCGTGCATGCCCCATCCTCGGGGGCGGCCATCCCGCCGGGACCGCATCCTGCCATCCGGTCCGTTAACCGGCCGGCGTCGTCCGGGCTTACCACGGGTACTTGGGGTGTGGGTTGATTTTTTGTTGTTGACAGCCAGTATTTTATGTGATTCTTCAAAAATTTCCGTTCCCCGCCTTGCGCGTTCGCCTTGGCGGTGTCCCTAATTTTGACCCCACGGGGCACCGGCTCCACTTGACCAAGGCGTAGCCCCGTAGGGGATGCGCCGGCTACCTTAAATTCCCGATTTCCACGACTGAATGGGGCCGTCCGCGACGGTACGGCCAAGCGGTTCTTTGACAGCTTGATTCTTGCATGCACCCCAAATGCAGGATTGCATCCGCGGGATGCATGCCCACGGCGATGCCGGGGCAAATGCGTCGGCGCGCAGGGCATGCCGCATCACCGCCCCGCACGCCGCCTTCGCCGCAGCGGCGGAAACCTTGGCGCGCAAGGCAAACGGCATGCGCGCAAAGCAGGATGCTTTCGCGGTAAAGGCATCGCCGTTCGCACGGCAAGCGGATGCCAGGACAGCAAAGGCATCTGCCGCAGCCGGAGCCACACATGCAGGCGCATCAACCGCGACCGCGTTGCCAGCAATGCAATGTTGCATGCGGCCAGCGGCAACATCCGATGCGCCCAAGGCGGATGCATCCCGTGGGAAAGCCTGCGCCGTTGGCGTAGGGCAGGCCGCTTTCGCGGCCAAAGCGATCGCATCCCGGCCCCCGGTGTACACCCTTGCGCCGGGATGGGCGATACAAAACTGATTTTTTATACGCAAATGCGCGTCTTACACAAAGAAGCACCCGTCAAACCGGTGCACGCAACGCCGCTGGGCGGCCGGCCTCCGGGCCGGGCACAGCGCGCGGAAAAGGGGCGGTTCTGGCCACAGTGGCCAAGCTACGCCGCACCCGCCACCTACCTGGGCCTGTTCATGGCCGGTGGGCCGCTGCTCGAGCGGCTCGACCCCGAAATGGACATCCCCGATGCCGGCCTGCTCCGGCTGCTGCCACTGGCCATGCTGGTGGTCGAGATCGCCCGGCGTGCCGCGTCGGGCCTCTACAAACCGCTCACCGAAGCACTGGAAAAATTGCCGCCAGCGCGCCGCGCCCTGTACTACGGCTGCCTCTACCTGGCCTATTTCTGGGGCGTGATCTGGACGGTCGTGGCGTTGCTGGTGGTGGGCGTCCATTGAATGAAACAACATGCGAACAGCAAGGGTAAAGACAGATTACTCGCGCCTGCCGGAGGCCAGTTTGGCATCCTTGGCAGGGAAGACGTTGACCGACATGACCGGCAACGCGAATTTCCCGGAACCGGAACCGGACCTGGAGACGTATGCCGACGCGGTGAACGACTACCGGACCAAACACGAGGCCGCCGTGGAGACCGGCGGCAAGTTCGACCGCACGGCGAAGGACATCGCCAAGCTCGTGCTGCTGCAGGCCATGAAAAGGCTATCGTCTTACGTGAACTTCACGGCCAACGGCAACGAGAACAAGCTGGTGAGCTCGGGCTTCCAGTTGGCGCAGCAGCCCACGCCAAACGACGTGCCGTTCGTGCCGCTGTGGATACGGGTCAGGAAGGGCAGCCGGAAGGGCCAGCTCAAGCTGGACACCGCCCCGGTGAAGTGGGCCTGGTTCTTCGAGTACCAGATCAGCCACCTCAAGGATGCCAACGGCGAGATCGTGTGGGGCGACACCGTCTATGACACCACCAAGACCCGGGGAACCCTCATCTCCGGCCTGCTCAACGTGGTGACGTATTGGGTCCGCGTACGCGCCCGCAACGGCTATGGCGCGGGGGATTGGTCTGATCCGGTTTCCGCCTCCACAGACTAGGCAGTGGCCGTCTATAATGTAGCCTGGCCACTGGTGCGCTGCACGATACGGGCTGGCCGGTGGCAACACCCGGCCAGCCCGTTATCGCCATTCATCGTTAACAACCAACAAATAATCGTAACCAAATCAATTATGAAAGCAATTTTCGCGAAACACCAACGCATCCGCGAGCGGGGCCAGGCCACGCTGCGCGTCGACAAAAGCAATCCGCTTTCCCGTTACAACGGCAACACCTTTGCCGTGCTTGACATGGGCAAGCCGGCCATCAAGTGCCCGGTCACGCTCCTGGTCAAGGAGATGCCGGTCGTGGTGTACCTGGAAGACGTGCTGTAATCTGCCGGAGAATGCTAACTTTGCCCGTGAGATTAATGGTATCGTATTCATCGTCCCTCCAGACGTGGCGGGCGGCCCATCCACTGCAATGGAGAAGCCGCGGGCACGCCGCCGGAAGGGGGGCCAAATGGCATTCCAATGGGAAACAGTGAACGCGGCGGCCCCAGGCGGGACAAACGCCGCACCCAACGATCGCTGCTGGACGCAGTGCATCACCTTTTCATGCATGACGGCTTCGAGGCCCTGCGGGTGAACCGCATCGCCCGGGAGGCCGGGTTCTCGCACAGCAGCATCCACCGCTGCTTCGGCAGCCTCGACAACCTGCTGATGGCGTATTTCCGGTCGCGCGACTTCTGGACGTGGTACCCGCAGTTCCCCGAGGTATCGGTGGACATGGGGCGGAGCGACCACTACCGCGCGCTGGGCGTGCACCTCGTGATGGGCCTGGCCCGCGAGCTGGTGCAGCATCCCTACCAGCGCCAGATCATCCGGCTGAACCTGACCAGCGACCACCCGCTGTTCGCGCGGCTCAATGCCGAGCGCGAGGCGTACGGCGAGCGGCTGTTCGCGGAGGTCGACGGCCGGTTCGCCCGTGCGGGCATCGACCTGCGCAAGGTGATGGCCCTGCTCATCGGCGGGGTGATGATGATCACGCTCCACACGGAGAAGTGCGGGCCGTTCTGCGGCACGGACATCTTCGAGTTCAATGAACTCAATGACTACGAGAAGACGGTGAAGCAGCTGATCGACATGGTGTATGACCGCGCGGCGCGGTCGAAGGGGTGAACGGGGAGCGGGGCCGAGGCCCCGCTTTTATTTTTTCTTTTTGGCTTTGTCCAGAAAGTTCTGGTATTCTTCCCTGGTGTTCTTTTCCGATTCCCGCTGGATGACATCGATGATCACCTGCGGATCCACCCGTATGGCGTAAGCCAGTTTCAGGATGTGCTGCATGCCGAATTTCCAGGGTTCCTTGAGTTTGTCGTGGTATAGCGGGTAGGTGGTTTTGAGCAGCTTGATGATTTTTGACGGACTGTAATCAATCAGTTTATACATCTTATTGATCGTGCCGTCGAGAAACAGCGAGCGGATTGCCGCGAAATCGGGATCGATGGGTTCATCCGGAAGTTTTTTCCATTCGGCCATTTCTTCGTGTTTAAGAACCCAAATCTGCCGATATCGTTTTTGATAATATATAATTATATATTGATAGTATGATAAATTATATTGATGTAATTGAAATTTATAATAATATTACTAATTATTCCGACATTTGTTCCGTATCGGATAACCGACCTTCCCACGGGATGCGTACCGTTAATCTCAACCGATGCGACAGTTCCCGGGCTGCCCGTTCCGCGGAATCGGCGGCCCGCTTGTTCTTTTGTGAACTTTTTTTGCGTTATTTGTGCAGGTCACGTCATTAAACCCTGAAAAGGAATCGGTTATGGCAGCGCGCTATCAAACGAGAACGGATGCTGAACTCTTCGCCCTGCTGCGGGGCGGCGACCGGGATGCCTACGCCGAGATCTTCGAGCGCTTCTGGCCGTTGCTGCACCGGTTCACCTGGCGCATGCTCGCCGACCGCGACGACGCCACCGACGTGGTGCAGGACGTGTTCGTGGTGCTCTGGGAGCGGCGGGAAACGCTGGATGCCAGCGGCTCGCTGAAAACCTTCCTCTACACGGTGGCCAAGAACCGGGTTTTGCGCTTCATCCGCCAATCCAAGGTGGCGGCGCAGTACCTGGCCCACCAGCAGCACGTTATTGTTGACGATGCGCCCGCTGCCGATGCCCAATTGTTCGAACGCGAACTCGCCGCCCGCATCGAGGCCGAGCTGGACGCGTTGCCGCCCAAGGCCCGCGAGGCCTTCCTGCTGAGCCGCATGGAAGACCGCAGCTACCGCGAGATCGCCGAGCAGATGCAGATCAGCGACAGCACCGTCAAGCAGCACATCAGCAAGGCCCTGCGGATACTGCGGGATAAACTGACGGTGTTGTTGTTTTTGTGAGGGGAGGTAAACGAAAAAAGCCACCCGTTGGGGTGGCTTGCTGTATTTTGTAGGGTGTTATTTCTTTTTCTGCAGTGCCGAACGCACATTGCGAACGAAGTCGACAGATACTTCGGCTATGTCTGCCGCTTGCTCATCGGATAGCCCTAACTTAACGATTAGGTTTTCAACGACATCGTAACTTTTTTTCTCTTCGCCCTTCTCGATGCCCTTTTCGATGCCCTTCTTCTCACTGCGCTTCTTTTCCGTCTCGATCAACAATTGTTCAATACCCATGGTGTCACTGCCTCCTATCAGTTGTTTTTTTTCCATTTCAAAAATAACATTATTTTCCTTGAATTCAAAATTTACGTAATAAGTCAAAAAGACAATCAGCGACCTGATCTTGTCTTTCGGGATGTTGCGCGTCAGCATGGCTTGCATGAGCTTGCGCTTGGCGTCGAGCAGCGCGATGTCCCGCTCCCGGCGGTCTTCGATGCGTTTGCCTACGAAAGCCGTCTTGGCCACCAGTACCGCCAATGCAAATGGGTTTTCGTCGGCAAAGAGCTTCTCGTCGTCCAGATCGGCGATTTTTAGTACGTTGTACCGGTAAATCAATTGGGTGCCGAGGAATGAATGCTGGTAACTGTCGGGGCGCGGTTTCTTGTTGCTTTCGGTTAAGATGGCGTATGCCGTGATGGGGCGGTTGTGCTTATCGAAAATACGGATATGGTACCGTAGCATGCGTTCCGCGAAATCCCGCCTGTACTGGCCCTGCACCTCGATGTGGAACAAGGCCCATTCCTCCACGCCGGCATGCGTGAACAGCTTTACCAATTTGTCCACTGCCTTCGGGGCGTATTCATCGTCTTCCGGCGGGAACAGCTGCTCCAGCTCGGCGTCCAGGAACGTGACCCCTTTGGAGAGGTCGAACACCTTGTCGGCATCCGGGTACAGGAACCTGAGCAGGTCTTCGAAGAGGTCCTCTACGATGCCCTTCCATAAATAATCGTACTTCTTTGCCATGATTTGTGTCTTTTCATGATTTAATGTTTAGTAAAAAATCGTGATTCAAATATAAGTAAAGATAAAATAATTAGCAAATCATTATTTTTGTTTTCATTGAAAAATCCTCCATTCCGCTCCGCGCGACCCATATGACCGCTAATTGTCATTGGTATGCGGAAGTGACTGCGAAGCAGGCATCAGGGCCGAGTTGGGGCCACGTGCGGGCTGATGCAGCATTGAATCTGTAAACCTTGCAGGAAGGCGAGTGGTTGTCCACGAAGAAAAAGTTGATTTTTTATCACTGAAAAACAATTAGTTACAAATATTTCCATTTTTTTTCATTTTCCGGATAGTACAAAACGCTTACTAAAGTATTCTATACATGTCGCAGCAGAAAAGCGGCAGGTAAGATGGACGAAAAACAAGCAGCGGAACTATTGGAGAAATACAGGGCAGGCACCTGTACCCCGGAAGAACTGCGCCTCGTGCGCCGGGCATTCCTCGGTTTCCCGCTGGCGGACGTTCCACCGGCCAGCGACGCCGATTACGATGCGTGGAAATCCGAGGCCTGGACGCGGCTGACGGAACGCACGCAGCTGAAACCGCGGGCCATCCGCTGGTTGCCGTATGCAGCAGCGATAGTGCTCGTAGCCGCTATCGCGTGGTTAGTGATCAGCCGTCAGCAATCGGCTGTCGGCACCGATTTGGCGGGCATCACGCCCGGCGGCAACCGCGCCACGCTGACCCTGGCAGACGGCCGCGTGATAGACCTGGACGAAACCCAAACCGGGATCGTGATTGGAATCGAAGACATCACCTATACGGACGGGAGCACGCTCGCAGCCGTCATTCCGAGCGTAGCCGAGGAATCGCTGCCCAATTCGGTTGACGGTCTAATGATGCTTTCGTTGACCACTCCAAAGGGCGGCACCTACCAAATAACCCTTCCGGATGGCAGCAAGGTCTGGCTCAATTCCGCCTCGACCTTGAAATACCCGAGCCGGTTTTCAGGGGATTCCCGTGACGTGATTTTGGAAGGCGAAGCCTTTTTCGATATTCAGGAAATTCAGGGCAAGCGCGCGCCAGCGTCTAATGCTGATTTTCCTGGCGCGCGCGTGTCGCGCGTGCCCTTCAACGTCCAAACCGCAAACCAGGTCGTAAACGTCCTCGGCACCCAATTCAACCTCTCCGCCTACGCAGACGACCCGGAAACCAAAACGACGTTGGTTCAAGGAAAGGTACGCGTGGTTGTATCCCCCGCTGGAGAGCCTGTCCCGACTCGTCGGGAGGCGCGCGTTGGTTCCAGCGTTGGGAGAGCCCGTCCCGAACTTGCTTCGGGAGGGAGGTTTTTGGAATTGAAACCTGGCCAACAGGCCATCACACGCGGAGCGTCTACCACAGCGCACGATGTGGATGTGGAGCAGTACGCTTCCTGGCGCGATGGTTACTTTGTCCTCCGCGGCACCATCCCCGAGCTGCTCAAGCAACTCGGCCGGTGGTACGACATCGACGTGGTGTACGCGGGCAGCCCGGCCGATAGCGTGGACTTCTACGCCACGCTCCAGCGCGACGTGCCGCTGGCGGACCTGCTGGACACCTGGCGGCACTACGACCCCAAATTGCAATTCAGTGTGGAACAGATAACGGATGGTAGTACAAACAAGGCGGGAAGGAGGTTGACCATATCCAGGAAATAGACTTAGCGTAGGGGATAGGCCAACAAAAAAGCGGCAACTGGCTGCAACCGGTCACCGCTAAGAGGTGGGCTTATCCGTTCCCGATGGCGTCGGGTTAGAAGAATCGAGATTAACTGTATTATTCATCGTCCAAGGTATGGGTAGGCGTGCCTTCCGCATAACTTGGGGATAAACCCAAGCACAAACCTACGCAATTTTTTGCATAGGTGGGTGTGGTTAACCAACCTTTAAATGAAAAGAAAGAACGAGCATAGGTCTCACGGATATGGCGATCGCATCTCGCGGCTAAAAGGAAAATGGCTCATTATGCGATTGACGATTACAATAGGGTTCATGGCTACGGCCATCCTTTCCGGCTTCGCCGAGCGGAGCGCGGCCCAGCGGGTGTCCATCGACCGGACGGAAGCCCCGCTGGAGGCGGTTTTCGGCGACATCCGGAAACAGACGGGGTATTCGGCGGTGATCCCGATGGCGCTGCTGCGCCAGGCGGGGCCGATCACGCTCAAGGCCGACGGTGCCGAGCTGCGCGAGGTGCTGGCGGAACTGCACGAACGGACGGGGTACACGTTCACGATTCCGGAAAGCCAGAAAATCATCCGGGTGGAGGCGGCGTCCCGCGTAGTGGCTGGTAGCGATGCGAGGCATCGCGCCTCGGAGAAGCTGAATATTGCCTATCCGGAAGTCCGTGGACGTGTAGTGGATAGTCTTGGTAATCCACTGCCTGGCGCCAGCATCCGGGTGCTCAATACCGAAGGCCAGCGCACGACCGTACAGGCGAAAACAGACCATAGCGGGGAGTTCATCCTAAGGAATGTACCTTACGATGCGACGATTGAAATTTCCCACATGGGTTATATCGCACAGACGGTACCGGCGAGGGCAAATATGGGTCATGTCACACTACGTGAAATGTTTTCTGCTCTAGAAGAAGTCATGGTTTCCACAGGATATTGGGAAACGACCAAAAAACTCAGCACCAGTAGTATTAGCAAAATTACTGCTGAAACAATTGAGAAGCAGCCAGTGACAAACGTATTACAAGCAATCCAAGGTCTGGTACCAGGTATGGTAATAGAATCATTCAATGGTTTACCAGGGAGTAATTTTTTCGTTCAAATAAGGGGAAGAAATAGCCTGAGAAATGAAGGTAATTTTCCACTTTATATCATCGACGGAATTCCCTATCCCACTACGTCCCTTCACTCAACTACTGTTGCAAGTGCAAATGGATCCGCTCATCCCCTGAACAGCATCCAGCCGTCTGATATCGAAAGTATCGAAGTATTGAAAGACGCAGATGCAACGGCCATTTACGGATCCCGTGGGGCGAATGGTGTCATCGTGATTAATACGAAACGGGTAAAGAAGCGAGGGGCATCTATAGATTTAAATTTGCAATCGGGAATTAGCCAAGTAGCGAAGTTTCCAAAGTTACTGAATACGCAACAGTGGCTTGAAATGCGGAATGAGGCATTTCGTAATGATGGAGCTGTGATGACACAGGCAAATGCCCCAGACCTTTTGCTATGGGATACAACCCGTTATACAGACTGGCAAAAGGAGTTAATTGGTGGTACAGCCCGCAATACGCAAGCGAACCTATCTTTTCAAGGTGGAAATCAAACCACAAATTTTCTGTTTCGATCAAGCTACTATACTGAAACGACCGTTTTTCCGGGTGATTTTCGGTACCAACGAGGATCAGCACATTTAAATGCGAACCACACGTTCCCCAGTGAAAAAGTCAAAGTGGACTTTACCGTCACATATACCGCAGATAAAAATGACCTGCCAAGAAATGACTTGACTACCCAGGCCATTGCCCTGTCTCCGAATGCACCTGCTGTCTATGATGAAAATGGAAACCTAAATTGGGAAAATGGCACATGGGCTAACCCTTATGCAAGTTTGTACAATGAATACAATGGCAATACTTACAATCTCATTGCTAATTCTACATTCGCATATATGCCGGTCAACGGTCTGACCTTAAAGACGATTGGAGGTTACAATATTCTCAGGATGGAGGAAAGTGTAATCAATCCTATAAAATCATTCAATCCAGCGCTAAACAACACCGGACAGACATATATCGCCGATAAACGAGCGAATAGTTGGATTGTAGAACCACAAGCTGTATATGAAAGGGACTTTGGGTCTTTCTACGCGAATGCCATGATAGGGGGGACTATCCAAGAGAGCTTAAGAAATGGCAAAGTATTTAGGGGTTTTGGCTATACGTCGGATATGCTTATCCGGGATTTAAATGCAGCCCCCAATGTAACTGCACCATCAACTGAATACCTGCAATATCGGTATCTCTCCACTTATGGCAGGCTTAATTTTAGGATTCAGAACCAATATATTGTCAATTTTACCACTAGACGGGATGGATCAACGAGGTTTGGTCCCGGGCGACAGTTTGCAAATTTCTTTTCGGTCGGCACGGCATGGATTTTTTCAGAGACTAATTTTCTCAAAAATGCTTTCCCAGGAATGAGCCTTGGAAAATTGCGTATGAGTTATGGTACAACAGGCAGTGATCAAATTGGAGATTACCAGTACTTCGAGACCTATTCATCATATAGTAACCCTTATAATGGGGAGGCAGGCCTATATCCGGTTCGACTAGCAAATCCAGAATTTGCTTGGGAAGTAAACCGGAAATTTGAGGCAGCCTTAGAGACGGGTTTTATGAGAGACCGTATTCTGTTGAATGTTAACTGGTATAAGAACCGCTCGTCAAACCAATTGGTGGGCTATCCGCTTCCGGCTATCACGGGGTTTGAATCCATACAATACAATATGCCAGCGGTGGTGCAAAACACAGGCTGGGAATTTGATGTTAATGCCGATATCATTGCAAAGCATGATTTTCGGTGGTCCATTTCAGCGAATGCCACGATTCCAAAGAACAAATTGGTTGCTTTTCCGGGAATAGAACAAACATCCTACGCCAGTTCACGCATGGTCGGGAAGTCGCTTTTGATAGTCAATCGCTACCATTATACCGGAGTGGATCCAAATACGGGTATATATACTTATCAGGACATAAATGAAGATGGGGTGTTGAATACAGATGACCGGGTTTTGCGAAAAATGTTAGGCCAGAATTATTATGGAGGATTTCAAAATAGCGTATCATACAAAGGCTGGCACGCTGATATATTCTTACAATTCGTCAGGCAGACAGGCGTTAATTACCTAGGAACACTAAGTCGCCCCCCCGGAAGCCAGTTCTCTAACCAACTTACCATAGTGATGGGCAGATGGCAGAAGCCCGGAGACAATACAAATATTCAAAAATTTAGCCAAGCAGCGGGAAGCGAGGCATCTCGTGCTTACTCCACTTTGTTGTCTGTAGCTGATAATAGTATCGGCGATGCGTCATTCATTAGACTTCAAAACGTTGGAATTTCAAAAACGTTCAACAACATCTTAAAGTTTTCGCAATCGGGAAAGATTTTTTTACAAGCACAAAATTTGTTAACGATGACTAAATACCAAGGTTTCAATCCCGAAACAAAAACTATGGGTAGTTTACCTCCAATGAGAAGGTTGATTATCGGTTTTCAAATTCTTTTATAAATATGGCCATGGAGAAAATCAAATCAGCTAAGTTAAAAATAGAATACAAATCAATGGTTCGGTTGTTTAAAAAGATGGTAGCCCAAATCTTAATAATTGCCTGTTGTTCGTGTACGGGCTTTCTGGAAATAGAACCTCCCCAAGACCAGTTGATTAGAACGGTAGTCTTTGAAAATGACAGGGCCGCGTTATCAACACTCGCTGGTATATATGGACAGATGGTGAATGCCAGTGGATTCGCTTCCGGGCGACCCAGCGGCGTCACCGTTGTTGCCGGATTCTCATCAGATGAGTTTACCCCAGGAATTTCAACTGCCGTAAATGAATTTTACGAGCATGCTTTGACACCTATTTCAACAGGGTCGCGTGGATTATGGATATCTGCATATAATATCATTTATCAGACAAATGCCATAATCGAAGGACAGGAACACTCTATAGCGCTTTCTAGCGAAGTGAAGGAACTCTTGGAAGGTGAGGCTAAATTTATCAGGGCGTTCTGCTATTTCTATTTAGTCAATTTATTTGGTGATGTTCCATTGCCACTTTCCACCGATTATCGGATTAATTCAGTCTTGCCACGTGAATCGGCAGCGAAAATATACAGCCAGATCGTGTCAGACCTAAGCGATGCAGCGCGTTTGCTGAAGACAGACTATAGCACATCTAATGGGGAACGTGTCAAGCCGAATCGTAATGCGGCATTGGCTTTATTGTCAAGAACATACTTGTTTATGAATAAATGGGCGGAAGCTGAAACTGCTGCCACACAAATTATTGAACAAAAGGCATTATTCGATACTGTTGGCCTCAATGATGTCTTTCTAAGCAATAGCAAAGAAACGATATGGCAATTAAAGCCAATAGCGCCAACGATTAATACTTGGGAAGGTAATACGTTCATTTGGACAGGCGCCAGTGGTGTTTCAATACGTGACAATCTTTTTGACGCTTTCGAAGAGGGGGATTCACGAAAAAGTGCCTGGATTGGCAGATTCAATTTAAGCGGTGCCGAGTATCGTTATCCTTTTAAATATAAAATCAAAACTGGCGGCACACCATTGCATGAGTACTCAATGGTACTACGATTGGCAGAGCAATACCTTATTCGCGCAGAAGCAAGGGCAAACCAAGGAGACTTAGATGGGTCGAAATCTGATTTGAATGTTATTAGACAACGAGCAGGCTTAACAGATACATTCGCATCTTCCGCACAAACCTTGCTTGAAGCCATTGAAAGGGAGCGTCAAGTGGAATTATTTGCGGAATGGGGGCATCGTTGGCTTGATCTTAAACGGACGAACAGGATTGACGATGTGTTGGGGGCTGTTAAGGAAAACTGGTCCTTTACTAAAAGACTATATCCAATACCATTGACTGAAATGGATCGGAATCACAATTTGAGACCACAAAACGATGGATATTAGTTTTAATTTAATACATAGAAATTATGAATAGGAGTATTAAAAGAATCCCAATGGTTAAAGCAAAACTTACACAGTTTTTTGTCGTCTTGTTTTTCTTGCTAGTTCCAGTATTATCGAATGCGCAAGTACAACAACCTAGGATCAAAGTCGGAGACGTAGCCCCAACAGTCAAAGTCGGGAAATGGATCAAGGGAAATTCCATCGGAAGGTATGATCCTAATTATATCTATATCGTAGAATTCAGTGGCGTGGGATGTGGACCTTGTCGGGCAAGCATCCCAATGCTTTCAGAACTTGCGAGAAAATACAGGTCAAAGGTCAGAATGGTCAGTGTATACGTCCTTGAGAATGGAAGTAACCCCCCGAAAGATACTGTCGACACAGCGTATATGGAAACTGTTGAGCGGTATATCAATAAAATACAGGACGATGTAGCATTCGATGTAGCTGTCGACGATCCCACGCAAACAATGTTTAACACTTGGTTAAAACCTTCAGGCTCCACCGGAATACCACGGGTGTTTATCGTAAACAGAGCTGGAAATATCGCATGGATAGGTGGCCCCAGATTACTTGAACAGGAACTGAAGCACTTGCTGGATGACGAAGATGGCGCTAGGAAGAATGAAACAGTACTCGGAGTAGCAGTGTCGCATTTAGATAACGATACGCATATTTCAGAAGACTTTTCTCAAAACCTATTTCTTTATCGAAAAAAACTAAAAGAATTACTCGATAAAGATGAGAAACAAGCATACGAATACGGATGGAAGCTGCTTGCGAATGAGCTTAAAAATGTGGAGCCTGTTTTATTCTACATGGCAAGAGACTTACATAACAGACAAATAAGCAAGCAACTAAGTTCGCCACAACAGGGATTTGATTTGGCACTAGCATTATCGGAAAGAGCTGCTGAACTGTGTAAAGCTGAATTTGTGAAATTCAGGATCCTTCGTCTTCAAGCAGAAATGTTTATGAACATGAATGACCCTGAAAATGCCATAGCAAAACTTAAACTTGCTTTCGCAGAATTGAAGCCTTACGAAAGTAATAAAAAATATAGAGAAGAGATGGAAAAAATAACCCAGGAATTAGATAAGTACAGTGCAGATTTTTAAGTTGACGTACTTTCCAGCGAATACTTGTACGAATTTTGTATGAGTTAAGTGTAGTCAGTTAAGGCAAGGGATTGTCACTGAATAATTAATGTTCATACGGTTGATTGCGGTCACTTGTTTTGGATACTGAAGCGATTGATGCTTATTTTAAATTACGAATTACGAAATAGTCCAGAAGTCAGGAAGACAGAAAGTCAGTAGTTTAAGGATTGACATTTCATAAATAGGGTAAATTAAAAAAACTGATCCACAGACAGTAAGCAAGTAGGTTGAAGAGAGCAGTCCCTTTCTGGTTAAGTTGATTAGGTATAGGTGGAGTAAGGTTGGTTTGGCTAGTTAGCGTTGCTAAACCCACTACAGCAGAGTTAACGAAAATTGCTGAGGGCTGCCTTTTCTTCGAAAGTCAGGAGTTGGGAGTCCGGAGTAGTTAGGAAGTCCGAAAGTCGGGAAGGCCGAACGTTGGACACAGAGAAGTTCCGATTGACGTGATGATAACCAATATAAAGAGATATGATCCAACAATTGCTAAACATCAAAGACTACAATTTCCCAACGGGATACAGATGCCAGCTCTTTACGTGGGTGGTGGATGGCCAGCTTGGGCTTAATGGTTTGAAGAAGGTTGTCGAACAGCAAAATAAGCTCCCACCCTTAGCTGGTGAGGATTATATCTTTCCGGTCAAAGGCCGGGAGTTGATGAAATTGCTGTTTAAGGATGCGGATAACATGGCCATTGCGACGCTGTCGGAGACGCGGCGGGAAGTGATGGCGCACGCAAGGGGGAAGACAGGTGATGTACAAGCAAAACACGACTATCATGGATGAACAATACCTTTTTAATGACCTGGAAGCGCAACAACTCCACCCGAATAGCCACGGCGTGCATTTCAATTGCTGCCATGATCCGGATGAGGGCGAATCCATCCACATGCGGTTAACGGTTGAAGTGACCGGGCCGCGGCAAGCCAAGGCCGGAACAGCACCGCTGGAAATAGACGCGATCTACCTCGATGCCGTATTCCGTGACACCCGCTATTTCCCGCTGCATACCGGTATCCCGTACATGACCGACGCAAAAGACTTTGCCTTCAGGGATTTCTGGCTCATGTACCAGCAGGGAACAGCGGTGCTCATGCTGCACCTGAATGATCCGCAGCAGGCGTTCAGCTTCCGCTATGTGCCGCATGAGCGACGGACGATCATCGGGAGTTTGGAAACGGATTGGTTTGCTATCGAGGAGAGGGATTTTGAAAAGGTTGCGGATTTTGTGGCGTATGTCAATGAGGTAAGGGGATGAGTAAGCAATAAACACCGTTTCCCTGTTCGGACAAAACAGGTTGTTCTTTCATAATTGAGCATGACGCAAGTATGCTGCATATATTACATGTTAGATTTTTCAAAACTAACCTTCAGGGACTTCGAAGACATTCCGGGAACGGATGTATTCGGCAGGACACGGGCCTTTGGCAGGCTCACCCGGTACATGGCCGAAAGCGGCCACATGAACTACCGGCTTGAAACGCTCTCGGGCTGCGGCCCGGAGATGACGATCCGCACGCCGTTCGACGTGGCCCCGCGCCGCTGCGTGAGCTTCGTGAGCAACGATTACCTCAACTTCAGCCAGCACCACGCGGTGAAGCGGGCGGTGTTGGCTGCCGTGGAGCACTTCGGCACGGGCAGCGGCGCCTCGCCGCTGATCGGGGGCTACTACAGCTACCACCGGATGCTGGAGGAGCGCATCGCGGCCTTCTTCGGCCGCACGGCCGAGGAGGCGGCCACCTTCACCACGGGCTACACGGCCAACAGCGCCACGCTGCTGGCGCTGCTGCGCAGCCAGGACATCGCGCTGGTGGACGCCTCGGCCCACACCAGCGTGTTCGAGGGGCTGCTGCACACCACGCGCAAGACGTTCAGGCACAACGACCTGGAGTCGCTGGAGCGGCTGCTGAGGATCGTGCGCGACGGTTACCAGACCAAGCTGGTGATCGTGGACGGGGTGTACTCGCAGGACGGCGACCTGGCGCCGCTGGACAAAATGGTGGCTTTGTGCAGGCAGTACGGCGCCCACCTGATGGTGGACGACGCGCACGGGGTGGGGGTGCTGGGCGGCACGGGCCGCGGGGCGCTGGAGCGTTTCGGGGTGCTCGGCCAAGTGGACATCCTCACCGGCACGTTCAGCAAGGCCTTCGGGGGCATCGGCGGCTTCGTGATCGCCAGCCCGGAGCTGGTCAACTACATCCGCTTCCAGTCGCGCCAGCAGATCTTCTCGGTGACGGCCACGCCTGCGGTGATGGGCATCGTGAAGGCGATCGACCTGATCGACGAGGAGCCGCACTGGCGCACGCGGCTGTGGGAGAACGCGGCCTACCTGCGCGGTGGCCTGCTGGGGCTGGGCTTCGACGTAGGCCAGACGGTATCGCCGATCATCCCGGTGAAGATCGGCGACCCGCACCGGACGGGCGACATGGGGCGGATGCTGCTGGAGCGCGACGTGTTCACCAACCCGATCCTGTACCCGGCGGTGGCGCGCAAGGACGCGCGCATCCGGATGGGCGTGATGGCCACGCACACGCGCGAGCACCTGGATAAAGCGCTGGAGGCGTTCGGCGAGGTGGGGAAGAAGGTCGGGGTGATCTAGCCGTTATCGGCGCGTACGGGCTGGAGTGCGGATGCCCGTACGCTGCCGATCATCCCTGCCACCATTTCCCTGGTGCTTGCGAAAAACGGGGTTGTTCCTTGCGGTGTTTGATTTGTGGAACAGGAAAATTTTTTTTGCTAATAATATTTTATTTTTTATGATTCTGTATTTTGATTATTACTAATATTTTTATAGTTTTGAATCGATAAAAAGACACTTCGTTATGAAAAAGGCAACCGTAAAGGCAACGAGGAAACCGGTCACCACGGGCCGCTACATGGAAATCCTCAATGATTTTAGCTTTAAACGGGTGTTCGGAGAGGCCAACAAGCAGAACCTCATCGCGCTGATCAACGACCTGCTGGCCGGAGAGAAGCACGTGAAGGACCTCGCGTACATGCCCACCGAACAGCTGGGCGAACGAAAAGGCAACCGCAGGATCATCCTCGACCTGAAATGCATCGGCGAAAACGGGGAGGTGTTCCTGATCGAGATGCAGCGGCTGGAGCACAAGAATTTCCGCGACCGCACGGTGTTCAGCACTTCGCGCATCATCAGCAACTTCTACGCCGAAGGCGACAACTACCGCGATACCGCCCTGCCGGAAGTATACTTTATCGGTATCTTGGAGTTCCGCATGGACGCGGAAGAATGCGAGCACCACATTCGCCGCGTGGAACTCACTGACCGCAACACGGGCAAAGTTTTTTACAACAAGTTGCAGTATATATTCCTGGAATTGCCGAACTTTGTGAAAACACCGGAGGAGATTGAGACGGATCTGGATCGCTGGTTCTGGCTGTTCAAGCATTTGAGCGAAGCCGACCAGATGCCAAGATTCATGAACAGACGGGTGTTCAAGCGGATTTTTCAGATCGCGGAATTGGCGAACTTAAGTGAGGACGAACTGATGGCATACAACGCAAGCATACAAGCCGAATGGGACTGGCAGAACGCCGTGGAACTGGCGGAGGAGCGGGCTGTGGAAAAAGCGCTAAAAAAGGAGCGCGCCAAGGCCGAAGCGAGGGAGCGTCAGCTGTTGAAAGAAGCGGAAGCGGATAAGCGTCAGCTGTTGAAAGAAGTGGAAGCGGAGAAGTTAGCTTCTGCAAAAAAGATGCTCGATGCGGGTGTACCCATCCAGCAAATCGCGGAGTTTACGAACCTGCCCATTGCCGTGATCAAGAAACTCTAAACAACCCTAGCTAGGCGCTCATCTTTCCAAAACATATACTTATCCAAATAAACACACCCGGTATCTACGGGGACGTGTTTCTAATTATTGATTTTTTTAACGCAACACGTTGGCGCCGATCGGGGATTGCAACACGGGCGTTGGCTAGCCGAGGAAAGCCGCCGCCAGTACCGCCAGGTAATAGGCCACCGAAAGCACCAGCAGATACCGACGCTTGGTGGCCAGCGCGGCCGCGAGCAAGGCGATCGCCACGGCCAGCAGGGCGAGGGGGGCGGGCTCGTGCGGCTGGTAGGCATGGGCAAACAAGGCGTGTACCGCGGCCATGTTCAACACGACCAGCGCGGTCGGTACCAGGTAGTGCTCTGCGATGCGATCGAATCCTTTACCGGCCATGGGTGACTGTTTTGCGGATGGCGGCATAGCCGGCATAGCCGATCAACCCGACCAGCAACGCGTTGATGACGATCTCGGCGATGGTGGACGCCTGGCTGTATCCAACGAACAGGCTGACCATGGCGATGCCCACCAGGAAGAGCAGGCACAGCAGGGTGTACGCCACGATGGCCTTCCACGGGTTGCTTTCCTGCCGTTTTTTCTTCTTGCGCCTGAAAAGGAAAATGGCGAAACCGCTGATGGACAGGAATCCGCTCGTAAGCCCCAGCACGGCATACAGCGCCTTGAGCAACAGCCCCCCGAAGTCGCCGAAATGCAGGGCTTCCTGGATGTAGTAGAATTGGTGGCCCGCAGGTTGTTCCCGCAGGTCGTAGACGAACAGCGGCCGGTAGTCCGTCTTGGACAGTACCAGCATGTTCACGTCGCGCTCGTAGATGGTGCCAGGGATGTTGCCCCGTAGCGTGATGGTGCCGGCGCCGTTCGTGGATGCGAGCAGTTGCCGTGGCCGGAGATCCGGAAAGGCTTGCCGGGCTGCCTGCAGTGCCGTATCCCAATCGATGGCCATGGCCTTGTCGGCCTCGGCTTCGAACCGTATCTCGGGCTTGTAGGTGCGCGGTGCCTGGATATCGAACCACCGCGCGAGCCACGGCTGCAAGCCCAGCCACGCGCCGGTGAGCGCGATGACCAGGTTGAACGCCAGCGCAGCGATGCCGAGTATCTTGTGCCAATCGGCCATCCGGATGCGCATGTCCACGGTTTTGCGGATTTTGGGCCAGGCTTGCTTCTTCATGAAATTGCCGTAGATGATCAACCCGGTGATGGCCACCACGGCCAGCGCGATACCGCCGATACCCACCAACTGGCGGCCCCAGATGCCATCGTAGAGCCGCACGTGCATTTGCCGGAGGTAGTTGGCCAGCGAGTTCTGCCAGTCCCGCTGGCCCACTACGCGGTCTGCCCCCGTATCGACGAAAAACTCCATGCGCCGGGCCTTGCCGCCTTCCGGCCGGATGGTCATGTCCACCACGGCCACCCCACCCGGGTGTTCCGGAAGCCGGACCGACCACGACCGGTGGTCGGGGTATCGGCGGGTCAGCGAATCGATGGCTTTGCCGAACCGGGGGATGCCGGTGGGCGAAGCCGATGACAGCGCGTCGTAGTGATGCCGCTGGATGAGCCCGTCGATCTCCGGGATGAACACGGCCACGGCACCGGTAAGGCTGAGCACGCCGATCAGGATGCCGGTATACAGCCCCACCCAATGGTGGAGCTGCCAAAACCATTGCTTGCCGTTGCGCGCAGCCTTGCCGGATCGTGGAACCATGGAAGCGACGTTAGAAGGTATAACCGACACCGACCAGGAAATTGCGCGGTGCGCCGGGGAACAACCGATTGTAGTCATAGCCGCCCACCCAGTGCGTTTCGTTGAACACGTTGTTGAGGTTGGCCGTGATCCGGAATTTGTCGATGGTATAGTACAGCGCGGCATCGGTGATGACGTACGATGGAAGCGTGAGGATGGTGCTCAGCGTATTGCGTGTACTGATGTAGTTGGCGCCGGCCGCGACACCGACGCCGCGCAGTGCCGGCACGGTGAAGATGTATTTCGCCCAGATGCCGCCTTTGTGCTTGGGCGCATTCGGCATGCGCTTGCCGATTTCCTCCTCGTTGTCGCTCCGGGTGATGGTGGCCTCATTGATGGCCAGGTTTGCCGTGATGCTCAACGTGGGCAGCACCTGGCCGTTGACGTCCAGCTCGATGCCGCGCGACAGCTGCTGCCCGATCTGGCGGCGGAGGTCCGGATTGTCCGGGTCTGCTGCATTGATCAGGATGTTGTTTTTCTCGATGTGGTAAACGGCGGCATTGATGGCCAGTTGCTTGCCGAAGAATTCGGTTTTCACCCCGCCTTCAAACGATTTGCTGGTCATCGGGTCGAACGGGCCACCGTAACGCTCCGGATCGGCGATGATGCTGGCGCTCTGCGGCTGGTAGCCCTGCGTGAAGTTCACGTAGACGCTCACGGGCTCGATGGGGGTATACAGCAACCCGATGCGCGGGATGAACTTGCGCTGCTGCACCAGGTTCTCATCGTCTTTCTGGTAGTTCTGCACATTGGTGTAGTAGCCCTGGCGCACGGCCAATACGGCCTTGACGGGGCCCCACGTGAGTTGATCCTGGAAGAAGATGCCATGTTGGAAGATGCGGGCCACGGCCTGCGAGCCGGAAACATTGAAATAACCCGAGATCTCGGAGATGGCGTAGTTGGGGTTGGTGAGGTCGAAGTGCGGCACATTCGGCACGGGCCTGCCATCGACGATCAAGAAGTTGGCGGCATTGTTGGCGTTGTACCGATTGATGGCCGCCGTATTGTCGGCATTGCGGTAGCCTTGCGCATTGTACGTCGAACCGCCCGCGGGCGAGATGTTCTGGATGTAATCGTACCCCACCACGAGCCGATGGGTCAAGGGCCCGGTCTTGAACTGATTGACCAGGTAAAGCGACACGTTGTCGTTGTAGTTCTTCCGTTTGCGGCGGATGGTCTGCATTTCCATCAGCGTGGGTATTTCGGCGCCGGCGGCATCGACGGCGTAACGGTTGGACGTACGGTGCTCCAGCAGGTCTTCATCGTAGAGTACCTTCATGTACGAGGCATTGAACGAGACGTGGTCCGAAAACCGGTGCTGGAGCGACAGGGTGGTGTTCATGTTCAGCTCATTCATGTAATCGTTTTCCTTGGCGATGGCAAAGGAGATGGGGGTGGAATGCAGGTCTGTACCCGCCGTGGCCCCGAAAATCGGCTGCCCGCGATCCAGGCGCGACTTGGCGCGGGAATACACGAAATCAAAGTTGACGCGCGTGCGATCAGACGGCAGGAACGAAATGGAAGGCGCGACCATGACGTCTTCGCCCCCTTGGAGCACCCGGAACGACTGCGCGTTCTGGTAGGCCAGGTTCAACCGGTACAGCAAGGACCGGTTGGCGTTCATCGGCCCCGTGAAGTCGCCCTTGATACGGAAGGTATTGTTGCTCCCCGTGGCGAAGTCGACGGATTTCCGGTCTTCGGCCAACGGTTTCTTGGTAACGGTATTGACCGTCCCGCCGGGATCCGAATCGCCGTAGAAAATCGAAGCGGGCCCCTTGGCCACCTCGACGCGCTCCACATTGGCCAATAGCGTCTGCGACCAGCTGTTCGTGGGGCTCCGCAGCCCGTTGACCAGTGCGCCGCCCGCGCGGAAGCCCCGGATGGAAATGTCGTTGTTGTAATACGAATAGGTATTGACCCCGCTGATGTTCTTCAGGATATCGCCGGGTTTGAAGGCCTGCTGGTCGTCGATGACCTCCTTGGTGACATAACTGATGGCCTGCGGGTCGTCCTTGATGGGGGTCTCGGTGCGCGTGCCCACGAACGACGACGAGTTCTTGTAGGATTGTTCGTCCCGGCCGAGGATCTCGACCGTCTGCAGCACCGTCTCGGCCGTTTTCATTTCGATCGACCAGGCCCTGCTCGACGGCAAGGGCAGCGAAACCTCGGCGGTAACGGGTTCGAATCCGAGGCTCGAAAGCGTAACGGTGTACCGTCCGGGCGGCAGGTTCTCGAAACTGAACGTTCCATTGGCGTTGCTGATGCGTTGTACGGACAATTCGGGTATGCGGATGGTGACGCCCCGCAGCGGCTGGCCGTCTTCGGCCGACACGACCGTGCCCGAAAGCGGCCGTTGCTGGGCAAAACCGCTCGAAAAGGGGGTCAGGCTGCATAGCGTAAGCAAAAAGAGGATCGTATGTCTCATTTTATTTGGATTAAATTTAAATAACGGTGCAATATTAGGGTAAAATGGGTTAGGTTCAAAATGAAAGTAACAAAATTGGGACAGGCTGGGCGGTGAGGGCGACGGGTGCGTCAATCGCCCGATGCGATCCGGTCGGCTTCCCGCAGCTGGATGGCGGGGCGCGTGTCGTCGTACTTGTTCAGGTACACGACACCCTGTACGGTGATGGGGTGCTCGCTGTAGGCGAGCGTGGCGTGGCCTGCCAACGTGACCTCGATCATGGGTGGGATGCCGTCCTGCCCGCAGAACATGCATTGGTTGATGGGCAATACGGACAGCAGGAACACGCCATGGCGTCGCCCGGCGTTGATCGGGATCATGTAGCCTTCGAGCGAGACCGTACGCCCGTTGAGGTGCTCGAGCCGATCCGGAGCGCCCGACGATTCGTTGATCGTGTCCCAGACGGGCCCCATGAGCGGGGCGTGGACGGCGCCATGCGCGGCATCCGGCGGTCGGCGCACCACCGCGACGACGCAGATGGCCAGGAAGGCGACGGCGGCCGCGAGGCCTAGCCATTCCCGGTACCCGTGGGCCCGCTGCGTGTGGTGTCTTGATGGCGGATCTTGCTGCATGATGTGGTCGTTTCCCGGTAACACGTGGGGCGGCAAAGATACGCAATCCGTTTTTTAAATGCAATCATGTTGCGATTAAATGATTTTGTTTCTATCTTTGCCCACATCGGATCAAAAATGACAGCAATGAAGAAACTAGGTATCGGCCAATTTGCCGGGCAGCGACTGGCGGCCGTCTTGACGGCGATGATCGTTTTCGTGGGGTGCGGTGGTCGGCAGGAGGGCATCGGTTCGCTGAAAGTGGGGCCGGAAGGCAACGCCGAAGGGTTCGCCGGGCAATCCCTGCCCGTATCGGCCAGTGTGCGTACGGCATCGCCGATAAGCCATGTCGACGTGGCCATCCAGCCGATCGCTGGGTCGGGCTGGACATTCAGCGAGCGGTATACCGAGCGGATCGCCGGTAACCGCGAGATCCCCTTCCAGGCGGGCGTGGACGTACCGGTCGACGCCGAACCGGGCGACTACAAGCTCACCGTGCACGTGGAGACGGCCGACGGGACGGCCTTCACGGAATCGACCGATCTTCGCTTGGCCATAGACAGCACGGTGCCGGTGGCATCCGACCTGGACGTGGGCATCAATGCCGCCGGGAACGACCTGCACCTCGAAACCGAACTGACGGTTCCCGGCAAGATCAGGCAGGTCCGTGTCGAGGTGGTGGGCGATGACTGGCGTGACGAATTCCCGTTTGCCGGCAGCAAGCTGGTCGGCCAATTGGCCCATCATTTCCACGAACATGTCCAGGTAGGCGAGGCCCCGGCGGGAAGCTACCGCGTGATCCTCACCGTCGAGGACCAACGGGGCCGGAAAGCACAGGCGGAAGCCACGTTTACCAAGAAGTAAGGAAAGATTGATGTTCCCGACAGGTCGGCTTATCCATCCGTTTGCCGTGGCCATCGCACTGGGCTTGGCCTTGTTGGTAACGGGGATACCGCTGGCACACGTCACGCACAGCCATGTGCATGACACGCATGGGTGTCCGGCGCACGAAGGCCACGCCGATGCACACGGAAATGCGCACGGCCGCGGCGAGGGCTGCTGGCTTTGCGTGTATTTCGCGCATTTCGTGCCGACGGCTTCGCCTGCCGCCCTGGGCTTTTCATTCCTGGACCAGGGGTATGCACTGGAAGGCAGCTTCCACATCCCGGAAGCGCATCGCCTGGCGGAAGGCAATCGGCCTGGCCAGGCCAATAAAGGCCCCCCGAAGGCCTGGCCGACATAGGCACGCACGGTGGAACACCCGTTCCACGGATCTTTATTTTTTTTTCCATTGATTTTAACGAATAGACATTCATGAGAGCGCTACGCTTTTCCAAGGCCTTGGCATTGGCCGGATTTATCCTTTTTTCACTGAACGCCTGCAACGACGATGGCAAGGAACCCATCCGCGAAGGCATTGCCAAGGCGACATTGACGCTGACCGAAGTAAGCGGTGACGGGGTGGAGGCCCACGGCGACCATTTCCATGGCCTGGCGTCCGGCGTGGAAGGGGAGTCGGTGACGATAACCTTCGATGAGACCGGAAAAGCCACCGCCGGAGGCCACCTGCACCTCGAGGCGGATGCGGTGTATAAGATCGAGCTGACGGCCTGGGATTACGAAGGCAAGGAAGTGCAGCAAGGCTTCACGGCCAGCAAGGCGGTGGCCGACGGGTACAAGGCATTCCTATTGGGCGGCGATTTCGTGCTGAACCCCGACTCGGACGACGAAAGCGGCGCCATCTTCCAGCCACGTGAGCAGGCGTACGGCGACGGTACGCAAGTGGAAGGCCAATACGGGACCACGGGCATATTGGCTTATTTCACGGTGGGCCACGACAACGAAGGGCCCACGAAGGCGCTCACCTACGTATTGCGCAAACTGGATGCGGGCGTGAAGCAGCGCATCACGCGGCTGGACTGGAACCGCACCGATTATGCAACGGAATTTCCCGGCACGAACGTGCTGGAGCTGAAATTCGAGATCCATGCGGAGGGAGGCCATCACCATTGATGGACGGATGTTAGGGTAGTGGGCGGCTGGCCTGCTGCGGCCACGGAATACCTGCGTGTTCCGTGGCTTTTTTTGATTCCTGAATCTTCAACCCAACTTCTTCACGGAAGTGGCTTGCAGGCCGCGGAGGCCTTTCGAAACGGTGAATTCCACGCGATTGTCTTCCGCGATGGGCTCGGTGAGGTCGTTGACGTGGAAGAATATGCGTTCACCGCTGCTGCCATCGTTGATGAAACCGTATCCCTTGGATTCGTTGAAATAGGCCACGCGACCGGTGCGCATCCCATTGTCGTCTTCGGTTTCTTCCAGTTTGGGCGTGCTGATGATGATTTCCTCTGCGGAGATTTTCTTGAGCTTCGTTGGATCTGGCGGCGTGTCGGTGATGTTGCCGTTTTCATCCACGTAAGCCAGCATCTCATCCAGGCTTTTGCCTTTGTTGGTGCCGCCGGCTGCCCGCTTCTCTTCGCGGCGTTGCTCTTTTTCCTTTTGCTTCTGCAATCGTTTCTTGGCGTTTTCCTTTTTGTTGTATGTCTCCTGTGATCTTGCCATTGATGCTGTTTATCGTGAATACTGTACCTGAAGCGCCCCCGCTTTCTGCAAAGCTAAGAAAATCGCGCAGCATTCGCAAGCCCGTTTGTCGTTCTCGGCGCGCCTGGGGTCGGCGGGCACGTCACAGGAACAGGCTCAGGTCACCCTTGCCTTCGCGGATGACCTCGAAATCGCCGGCCGTGGTGTCGATCACCGTCGAGGCCACGTTGCCGCCGTAGCCGCCATCGATGACCAGGTCCACCAAATCGCCATACTTCTCGTGGATGAGTTCCGGATCGGTCGAATACTCGATGATCTCGTCTTCGTCATGGATGGACGCCGACACGATGGGGTTCCCGAGTTCGCGCACGATTTCCCGGGCGATGGCATTGTCCGGCACGCGCAAGCCCACGGTCTTTTTCTTCGTGCTCAACAGTTTGGGCACTTGCCCGCTGGCATTGAAGATGAACGTGAACGGGCCGGGCAAGGCCTTTTTGAGCAGCCGGAAGGTGGCCGTATCGAATGGCTTGGTGTACAGCGCAATGTCGGTGAGGTCATAGCAGACGAACGACAGGTTGGCCTTTTCGGGTTTGATGCCCCGGATTTCGCACACGCGCTCAATGGCGCGGTGGTTGTTGATGTCGCATCCCAGCCCATACACGGTATCGGTGGGGTAGATGATGAGGCCACCCCTGCGCAGCGTGTCGGCCACCTGCTGGATGGCTTTGGGATTCGGATTCTGTTCGTATATGCGCAGCAACATGGGGATGGACTAAAATTCCGCGTTGTTCGGTGTCCGGGGGAACGGGATGACATCCCGGATGTTCGTCATGCCGGTCACGAACAGCACCAATCGCTCAAAACCCACGCCAAAACCCGAATGCGGTGCCGTGCCGAAGCGACGGGTGTCCAGGAACCAATCCATTTCTTCGGCCGGTACGCCCATTTCAGCCATCCGCGCCACCAATTTGTCATACCGTTCCTCGCGTTGCGATCCGCCGACCATTTCGCCGATGCCGGGGAAAAGGATGTCCATGGCGGCCACGGTGAGCCGGCCCTGGTCGTCGGGTTCGTTCATGCGCATGTAGAACGACTTGATGTCGGCCGGATAGTCGGTCAGGATCACCGGTTTCTTGAAGTGCTTCTCGACCAGGTACCGTTCGTGCTCGGATTGCAGGTCTGCCCCCCAACCGGTGATCGGGTATTTGAATTGCTTCTTTTGGTTGGGTTTGCTACGGTACAGGATATCAATCGCTTCCGTGTACGTGATGCGTTCGAATTGGTTGTCGAGGCAGAAATGCAGCTTGCCGATCAGGTCCAGTTCGGATCGCTCTTGCTGCGGTTTGCCCTTTTCCTCTTCGAGCAGCCTGTTTTTCAGGAACTCGATTTCATCCGGACAGTGATCGAGGGCGAAGCGGATGACGTATTTGAGCAACCCCTCGGCCAAGTCCATGTTGTCTTCGAGCGCGTAGAAGGCCATTTCGGGCTCGATCATCCAGAACTCGGCCAGGTGCCGTGTCGTGTTGGAATTCTCCGCGCGGAAGGTGGGGCCGAAGGTGTAGATGTTGCCCAGGGCCATGGCCGCCAGCTCGCCCTCCAATTGACCGGATACGGTCAGGTTGGTGGGTTTGCCGAAGAAATCCGCCCGGTAGTCGATCGAGCCGTCGGCATTGCGGGGCAAGTTATCGAAGTCAAGCGTGGATACCTTGAACATTTCGCCGGCACCCTCGGCGTCCGAGCCGGTGATGATGGGGGTATGCAGGTAAACGAACCCACGTTCGAAGAAAAACTGGTGGATGGCGAACGAGAGCGCGTTGCGCACCTTGAAGATGGCGTTGAACGTATTGGTGCGGAACCGCAGGTGCGCGATTTCACGCAGGAACTCGAGGCTGTGCTTCTTGGGTTGCAACGGGAATTTCTCGGGATCGCTGTCGCCGAGGATCTCGAGGCCCTCTACCTTGACTTCCACGCGTTGCCCCTTGCCCAGCGACTCCACGAGCGGCCCGGTCACCGCCACGGCGGCACCGGTGGTGATGCGCCGCAGCAAGGCCTCGTCGGTGTTGTTGAAATCGACGACCGCCTGGATGTTGCCCAGGGTAGAACCATCGTTGATGGCGATGAATTGGTTGTTGCGGAACGTCTTGACCCATCCCTTCACCGTTACCCGCTGCCCGTATTCCGTGGCGTTCAATAAATCCTTTATGCGCGTGTGTTTCATTTTCTATACATAAAAACCTCCAATCGGGTTGGAGGTTCTTTCACTTGAAACGTGAATCTAAAATCGTAACCTAAAAATCGCCGATCCCTAAGACAGGACTTTCGTCACCAGGTCGGCGGCTTCCTTGAGCAGGATCGCCGAGTATACTTCCAGGCCGGACTCGTCGATGAGCCGTTTGGCCTCTTCGGCATTGGTGCCCTGCAGGCGCACGATGATGGGCACCGGGATGTCACCGATCTCGCGGTACGCATCGATGACGCCCTGCGCGACCCGGTCACAGCGTACGATGCCGCCGAAGATGTTGATCAGGATGGCCTTGACGTTCGGATCCTGGAGGATGATGTTGAAACCGGTCTTCACCGTTTCGGCATTGGCCGTGCCGCCCACGTCCAGGAAGTTGGCGGGTTCGCCGCCAGCGAGTTTGATGATGTCCATGGTGGCCATGGCCAAACCGGCGCCGTTGACCATGCAGCCCACGTTGCCATCCAGCTTCACGTAGTTGAGGTTGGACTTGGCGGCTTCCACCTCGGTGGGATCCTCTTCGGCCACGTCGCGCAGCGCGGCGTAGTCGGCATGGCGGAACAGGCCGTTTTCATCCAGGTTGACCTTGGCATCGACGGCCAGGATCTTGTCGTCAGAGGTTTTCAATACCGGATTGATCTCGAACAGCGACGAGTCCGTGGCTTCATACGCCTTGTACAGGGCGGCCACGAACTTGGTCATGTCCTTGAACGCGTTGCCGCCCAACCCCAGGTTGAAGGCGATCTTGCGTGCCTGGAAACCCTGCAGCCCGACCTTGGGGTCGATTTCTTCCTTGAAGATGAGGTGGGGTGTCTTCTCGGCCACCTCCTCGATATCCATGCCCCCTTCGGTGGAGTACATGATGATGTTGCGGCCGCGGCCGCGGTCAAGCAGCACGCTCATGTAAAATTCCTTGGTTTCGCTCTCGCCCGGATAATAGACGTCTTGGGCGATCAATACCTTATTCACTTTTTTGCCTTCGGGACCGGTCTGCGGCGTAACCAGCTGCATGCCGATGATATCGGTAGACCGCTGCTTCACTTCTTCCAGGTTCTTGGCCAACTTGACACCGCCACCCTTGCCGCGGCCGCCAGCATGGATCTGGGCCTTCACCACCACCCAATCCGAGCCGTGATCTTCCTTCAATTGTTTGGCTGCCTCCACAGCTTGCTCCGGCGTTTCGGCAACGATGCCTTCCTGCACCCGCACACCGAAACTTTTCAGTATCTGTTTGCCTTGGTATTCGTGAATGTTCATTTGCGAAAAATTTGGCGTAAAAGTAGGGTTTTAATCGCGAACGGGCAAACTAAACCACCAAAAATTGCCTACCTTCGCGACATGTTAGACGCGACGGGCATTTACAAATCGTATGGTGCATTGCCGATACTGAAAGGGGTGGACCTGCACGTGGCGAAAGGCGAAATCGTCAGCCTCGTGGGCGCTTCGGGTGCCGGCAAGAGTACGTTGCTGCACATCGTCGGCACGCTCGATAGGCCCGATCGCGGCTCGGTCGTGATCGACGGCGTGGATATCGGTGCGCTCAATGCCAACCAACTGAGTGCATTCCGCAATGCGCACATCGGCTTCGTGTTCCAGTTCCATCACCTGCTGCCCGAATTCACGGCATTGGAAAACGTGTGCATACCGGCTTACATCAAGAAGGCAAGCCGCGCGGATGCCGAGCGCCGGGCGAGCGAACTGCTCGACCTGTTGGGCGTGGGGCATCGGGCGCAACACAAGCCGGGCGAGCTGTCGGGCGGCGAGCAGCAGCGGGTGGCGGTGGCCCGGGCCTTGGTGAATGAACCATCGATCGTGCTGGCCGATGAGCCATCGGGCAACCTGGATTCGGAAAACGCGACGGCGTTGCACCGGCTGTTCATCGACCTGCGCAACCAATTGAACCAGACGTTCGTCGTGGTGACGCACAACGAAGAGCTCGCCGGGATCGCGGATCGGGTCGTGCACATCAAGGACGGGACCATCGAATCGGTACGCGACAATGGGCGGTGAGGTGAAGCTACTGATGACGCAAGGCACGTCGCCATTTGCGCAGCGCGTGGCGAAACTCCTGCCCGCCGGGCATGCCGTGCGCTTCGCGGCGGCGATCCTGCCGGAGGCGTTGTTGCACACGGGCAATTACCTGGCCATCCCGCGGGCGGATGTGCCCGCGTTCGTGCACGAGCTGCTCAAGGCCTGCCTTGACGGGCAAGTGGAGGCGCTGCTGCCGTTGGGCGCGGCCGAGCTGCATCCGTTGGCCGGGGCGCGCCAGCTCTTTGCGGAATACGGCATCGATGTCTGGGTGCCGTCCGTGGGCGAACTTGACGGGTTGGCCGTCATCGCGAATCCGCCCAGGCCATTGCCGTTGATGGTGCTGCGCAACGGCGCGATCGTCGGCGGGGCCGCCGACGCCGGGCCACGCTACGGGGCATTGTCGGGTGTGTTCGCCCTGTCGGATGGCGGCGATGAACCGGCGCTGTGCTGCGTCGCCGACTAGCGGGCTGATTTTCATTGTTTTTGATCCAAACGCCATATGCTGACACATGCAGCGATCGATACGCAAAAAAAGGCCGTTGTCTTCGGATTGGACGATGTGCTTTTCCCTGAACGGGATTACGTCTTGCAGGTCTATTACCTGTTTGCCAACTTCCTGGAATATACCGAGGCCACGCCGCCGGCGAACGACCTGATACAGTTCCTGAAAACGGCCCACGAGCAGCATGGCGAAGCGGCGATTTTCGAGCGTTCGGCGGCGGCATTCGGCATCGACGCCAAATACAGGGCGCATTTCGACCGCTTGCACGTTACCGCACGCCTGCCCTTGAAACTCTTGTTGTTTCCAGCGATGCAGCAACTGATGGAGGGGTTGCGCCGGAGCGGCAGGCAGTTGCTGGTGTTCACCGACGGCAACCCCGCCATGCAGCTCAACAAGCTGAAACACATCGAATGGAACGGCCTGGAACAGGCCATGAAGGTCTATTTCGCCGAGGAACTTCGCCAACGGAACGAGGAGCCGGTCGACTTCCTGCTGCGCGACAATGGATTGGATGCCACGGAAGTGCTGTACATCCACGCGAAAACGGCAGCTGGATTGCCGGGTATCGATGGCGTGGAGGTGGAACGATTCCTGCCGCCAGCGGTCGGCTGATACGTAAATGACACCATGAACGGATGATTGCACAAACCTACCGAAGGACGATCGCCGCACTGCTGCTCGGCGGCATGCTGCTGGGGTGCGGCCGCGAAACCGTCATGCCGCGGCTCGAACGCCCGGAACGGGCGGAAAGCGAAGAGGACTTGCTGAAAGAGGAGGTGTACCGCGATACGTACGGACTCTACCTGTGGCAGGACGACCTGCCCGATTGGTTTGCCGATGTGCGCGGGAATACCGCGCGTTTCAATTCGGCGGATGCCGTGCTGGAAGCGCTGAAAGGCCACACACGCACGGCGGCCGGCGATACGCTCGATCGCTACAGTTTCCTGGATCGGTGGGGCACGGTGAATGCCGAGATACAGCTGGGCTTGGCGGGCAGTTTCGGCTTCGATATACGGTACCACAACGACACGGACCTGTACGTGAAGAAGGTCGACATCGGGTCGCCGGCGGCCAATGCGGGCATCAGGCGGGGATGGCAGGTCCTGCAGGTCAATGGCAACGGTGACCTGGCCGTGGCCACGACGGAAAAAGACGGTTTCCGCTCGCTCTTCAAAGCGCTGGATGGATCGACCATCAGCTTGCAGCTCCGCAAGCCGGATGGCGAGGTCGTGTCCGTGCGCCTCGATCGCGGAAGCTACCAGTTGCAGCCGATCCTGGCCCGCCAGGTATATGCCCTGGGCGAGAAGAAGATCGGGTATTTCGCGTTTGACGTGTTCGTGTCGACGCTGAATGACCGCGGGAACGCGACGTATGTAAAGGCGCAATTGGATCAACTGGTCGCGCAATTCGCGGAGCATGGAATCCAGGAGCTGATCGTGGATCTGCGCTACAACGGGGGAGGGGCTGTGGTTACCGCCGAATACCTCTCCAACCTGCTGGCACCGGCATCCGTAGGCGGCGGCTTGATGTACACCAGCAAAGTCAACGGGAACCTCGCCGGTTTCCTGGCGGCCGAACGCGTCGTCGCCGATTTTTCACCCGTCCATTTCAGTGGGCCGAAGCCGCTCGGGTTGGAGCGGATCTACGTATTGGTCACGGAAAGCACCGCGTCGGCCAGCGAGTTGCTGATCAACAACCTGACGCCGCACATGGACGTGAAACTGATCGGCGAACACGCCACGTACGGCAAGCCGGTCGGCTACTTCGATTGGCGGATAACGCGCGACGTATACCTCTACGCCATCTCCTTCCAGACATTCAATGCCGTGGGCTTCGGCGACTACTTCTCGGGCATGCCGGTGGATCGGTTGGCATACGACGACCTGACCAAGGACTTCGGCGATCCCGAAGAGGAACTGATCGCCGAAGCGTTGCACCATGCGCGTACGGGCGGCTTCTCGCCGGATAACGCGGCGTCGCGATCCAGGACCCGTGCACGCGCCTCCGGCATGGGCAGCGCGCGGCCGAACCGGGCGCTGGATAATCGAACGGACAAGGGTATGTATATGTTCGGCAAAAATTAGTATCTTGCGCTTTCCAATGCACGTTGGAACGAGCCATGATAATGCAGACCCAATGAAGGAAAGTAAACCCGCTACGATAAAGGAAATCGCCAAACGGCTGAAGATATCGCCTTCCACCGTTTCAAGGGCGTTGAATGACCATCCCAGCATCGGCCTGGTGACGACCGAACGGGTCAAGAAAGTGGCCCAGGAGCTGCACTACGAGCCCAACCAGACCGCCATTTTCTTCAAGCAACGAAAGACCTTCACGATCGGCGTGGTGCTGCCGAGCTTGTCGGAGCCTTTTTTCTCGGCGGCCATCAGCGAGATCGAAAACGTCGCCAGCGCGAAGAACTTCACGGTGATCATGGGCCAATCGCTCGACGATGCGGATCGCGAATTGCGCATCCTGCAGACGCTGAAAACGCACCGCGTGGATGGCGTACTGATGTCCATCGGCAAGAATACGCAAGACTATGGGTTCATCGACATGCTGGAAGGCGCGGGGATCCCGGTGGTTTTCTTTGACTGTGCGCCGGATTCGGCCGAAGCGAACGCCGTGGTGAGCGACCTGGCATCGGGGATGCTCGAGGCCATCGATCTTTTCGTTTCCTGCGGGCACCACGCCATCGCGCTGATCAACGGCCCCGCGTCGCTACCCGCCAGCAAAGAACGCCTGAAGGCTTACGTCTCCGGGCTGGGCAATGCCGGCATCGCCTACCTGCCGGAGTACGTGGTCCATACCGACCTCACGCCCGAAGGCAATGAAGCCGCCATCTTCCAATTGTTGGCGTTGCCCGACCGGCCATCCGCCGTGATCTGCTTCAACGATTACGTGGCGCTCGACGTCATGAAGGCCGCTCGCCAGAAAGGGCTGGCCCTCAACCAGGACATCCATTTCATCAGTTATGCCAACTACCCGCTCTGGAAGTACATGGAAAATCCGCCCATGGCGTCCATCGAGCAATTCCCGGGCGAGCAGGGGAGACGCGCAGCGGAACTGCTCTTCGAATTGATCGATGCCGATGAAAGGCCCGCGCCAACGCATGAGGTCTTCAAATCCCGGCTGATGACACAGCAGTAGGCAGGCACAAAAAAAGGTGCCGCCAGGGGCACCTTGTCAACGATCGCACGGTTCCGTTACAGATGGATGACTTCGCCGTAGGCGTCCGCGGCGGCCTCCATGATGGCCTCGCTCATCGTGGGGTGCGGGTGCACCGCCTTGATGATCTCGTGTCCGGTGGTCTCGAGCTTGCGGGCAACGACGACTTCCGCGATCATCTCCGTGACGTTGGCCCCGATCAGGTGGGCACCTAGGAACTCGCCGTACTTGGCATCGAAAATGACCTTGGCAAAACCATCCTTCGCGCCCGCCGCGCTGGCCTTGCCCGAGGCCGAGAAGGGGAATTTGCCCACCTTGATTTCGTAGCCGGCCGCTTTGGCCGCTTTTTCCGTGTAGCCCACGGATGCGATCTCGGGCGAGCAGTACGTGCATCCGGGGATGTTGTTGTAGTCGATGGGCGATACGTCCAGCCCCTTGATCTTCTCGACGCAGGTGATGCCTTCGGCAGACGCGACGTGGGCCAACGCTTGGCCTTTCACGATGTCGCCGATGGCATATACGCCTTCGATGTTGGTCTTGTAGAAGTCATCCACCAATACCCGGCCTTTATCGGTCTTGACGCCTACGTCTTCCAGGCCCAGGTTTTCGATGTTGGGTGTGATGCCCACCGCCGAAAGGACGGTCTCGGCCTCGATGGTCTCGGTGCCTTTCGCCGTCTTGATCTGCACCTTGCTCAATTTGCCGGTGGTATCGACGGCTTGGACCTCGGCACTGGTGAGGATGGCGATGCCGGCTTTCTTGAGGTTGCGCTCCAATTGCTTCGACACGTCTTCGTCTTCGACGGGCACGATGCGGTCAAGGTATTCCACGATCGTGACCTTGGTGCCGATGGCGTTGTAGAAGTACGCGAACTCGACACCGATGGCACCTGAACCGACCACGACCAACGATTCGGGTTGCTTCTCCAGGTTCATGGCCTGGCGGTAGCCGATGATGCGCTTGCCGTCCTGCTTGAGGTTGGGCAGCTCGCGCGAACGGGCGCCCGTGGCGAGGATGGTGTGCTTGGCGGTGTACTCCTTGGCCGTGCCCGAGGCGTCCGTGACGGCCACTTTGCCGCCCTTCTTGATTTTGGCCGTCCCCATGATGACATCGATCTTGTTCTTCTTCATCAGGAACTGGATGCCTTTGCTCATCCCGTCGGCCACCCCGCGGCTCCGTTTCACGATGGCCCCGAAGTCGGCTTCGCCCCCCTTGACCTTGATGCCGTAGTCTTCGGCATGGTTGAGGTATTCAAAGACCTGTGCGCTCTTGAGCAATGCTTTGGTGGGTATACAGCCCCAATTGAGGCAGATGCCGCCCAGTGATTCACGTTCGACGATAGCGGTTTTAAAACCAAGTTGGGAAGCCCTGATGGCAGCGACGTAGCCGCCGGGCCCGCTCCCGATCACAATGATGTCGTAATTCATATCGTTATGTTGTTTCTAGAGATTGATTCACTGTTCCGATGCCAAGCGCTCATATGGTGCCTGCAAACTTACGGATTTTTTTTCACTACCCAACCGTCAGATTTCGGTCAAACCCCAAATGGATGCCGTAGGCGCGGGGCAAAATTGCCTACCTTGCGCCGCAAATCATTATGACATGAGCACAGCTAAACAAACCCTGAACTGGTTTCGCAACATCGCCCTGATCGAGGGGATATCCATGGTGGTGCTGGTGACGTTTTCCGTATTGAAACGCACCACCGATTACGAATGGGCCCTGTTGGGCGTGAAGTATGTCGGCTGGGCGCACGGTATCCTGTTCATCGCCTACGTGTACCTGCTTTGGGCATGCACGGATCGCTACAAATGGAAAATCGGCCGCGTGATCCTGTTTTTCCTGGCATCGCTGATCCCGTTCGCTCCTTTTTTCGTGGAGCGCCAATTGAAGCACGAGCAATGAAATGGCCTATGGCCGGTCGCCCGCGTAGGCATACGTGATTTCGGTTTTGCCGTGCGGCGTCGGATTCCCCTCGGCGTCCAGGTTCACGAACACCAACCGGTCGATCGTGAGGATGCTCTTGCGCGTGATCTTGTTGCGCACCTGGCACGTGAGCGTCAATGAGGTACGGCCAAAGTGGGTGGCGGTGATGCCCAACTCAATGATGTCGCCCTGTTTGGCGGAGCTCACGAAATTGATTTCGGAAATGAATTTGGTGACGACCTGCGGGTTGCCCAGCTGCACGATGGCATAAATCACGGCCTCCTCGTCGATCCACCGGAGCAGGGTTCCCCCAAACAGTGTCCCGTTTGGGTTCAGGTCTTCCGGTTTGACCCATTTGCGTGTGTGGAAGTTCATCTGTTCGTATTATCAGTAAAAAATAATCGTTTGTTTCACTGCATAACACGGCTTATGGCATGGTCTATGTTTTGGTGGCCAGACCCGGTTGCGGACAACCGCGCGGACCGGCCACCGATCGTTCACTACATATGGATGGCCCTATTGGCCGTAGCGGCAAGGGATGCTTCCCTGAGCGCCTCCGTATACGTGGGATGCGCGTGGCAGATCCGGGCGATGTCTTCGGCCGACGCGCGGTACTCCATGGCCACGACCGCCTCGGCGATCATGTCCGCGGCCCGCGGCCCGATCATGTGCACCCCGAGCACCTCGTCGGTAGCGGCATCGGCCAACACCTTGACGAAGCCATCGGTATCGCCACTGGCCTTGGCGCGTCCGCTGGCCTTGAACGGGAACGAACCGGCCTTGTATTGACGGCCGGCCGCTTTCAGTTGCTCTTCGGTCTGGCCTACGCTGGCCACCTCAGGCCACGTATACACGACGCCGGGGATCAGGTTGTAATCGATGTGCGGTTTCTGGCCCGCGATCCGCTCGGCGACGTAGACGCCTTCGTCTTCGGCCTTATGGGCCAGCATCGCACCCTTGACGACATCACCGATGGCAAACACACCCGGCACCGTGGTTTCCAGGTGCTCGTTCACCGGCACCTTCTTGCCGCGCTCCTCGAGCGATATGCCGATGTTTTCCAAGCCCAGCCCTTCGGTGTATGCGGTACGGCCAACGGCCACGACGCAATAGTCGCCTTCCCAACTTACGGCTTCCCCCTTCGCATTTTCGGCCGAAACGGTCACTTTCTTGCCCTTGGCCGTCGCCCCGGTCACTTTATGGCCCAGGTAGAATTCCATGCCGAGCGTCTTTTTCAGTACGCGCTGCAATTCCTTGCCCAGCCCGCCATCCATCGTGGGAATGATGGATTTCTCGTATTCCACGACCGATACCTTGGACCCCAGGCGCGCATAGACCGAACCGAGTTCCAACCCGATGACCCCGCCACCGATCACGATCAGGTGCTTGGGTATTTCGGTGAGCGTGAGCGCTTCGGTAGAGGTGATGACACGCTTCTTGTCGATGGGCAGGAACGGTAGCGCGGTGGGTTTGGACCCGGTAGCGATGATGATGTTCTTGCCGCTGATTTGCTCGGCCTTGCCACCATCGGCGGTGATCTTGATCGTGTTTTTGTCGACGAAAGCGCCTACGCCGATGAAGCTATCGATCTTATTCTTCTTGAACAGGAATGCGATACCCGTTACGTTCTGCGCAATGACGTCGTCTTTGCGGGCGATCAGTTGCTTCATGTCTACCTTGAGGTTGCTCAGCGTGATGCCGTGCGAACCGAACTGATGGGCCGCATTGTGGTAGTGTTCGGACGAATCCAGCAACGCTTTGGAGGGGATACAGCCCACGTTGAGGCAGGTCCCCCCAAACGTTGGGTATTTTTCGATAATCGCCGTTTTCAAGCCCAGTTGTGCGCAACGGATGGCGGCAACGTACCCTCCAGGCCCGCTACCGATTACAATGACGTCGTATTGCATGTGATGATGTTAGTCAATTCGATGCCCCAAAGGTACACATATTTACGCTTGGGCGGCACAGGGAACAACAAAAAAAGACAGCCTTCTGACTGTCTTTTCCTTGGATGGTTATCGTGCTTACCGTACTTATTCCGCAACGATTTTGCCCTGCATCACGCCGTAGTGGCCAGGGAAACTGCAAACGAACGGGTACACGCCCTTGGCATCGAGCGTAAACTCGATGACATCGGTCTCGCCCGGTCCCAACAGCTTGGTGTGGGCCACGATCGACGAGCCGAAGGTGACGGGGATGTACTCGGTGTCCGGTGCCTTGATGGCTTCTCCGCCGAATGCGGGCAGATCCGTGCCCGGCTGCAGGATGACCACGTTGTGGCCCATCGATTCCTTGGGCATCTCGCCGACGTTGTTGAACGTAAGCTTCACGGATTGTCCGGCCTTGACCCGGAAGAGTTTCTTGTCATATTGCATCAAATCATTACCGGCCAGTACCAACTCGTTGCTGACCGTAACGGTATCCAATCCCGGGATATCCACGGCAGGAGCGGATTCGGTGGTGGTTTCGGTCGTTCCGGCCGACTCTTGATTGGTTTGGTTTCCGCCGCATGCGGCGATGAAAACTGCTCCGGCGATTACCGGTACTACAAATAACTGCTTCATTTGCTTTTAAATCTGATTTTAATCGTCTATTATACCTTAAACGTATAAAGTTGTTGTTTGTTTGCGCCCCAAAGGTAGACGAATTTAGCTGCCTACGGAAGTGCATTTATCACCGTAGTGTAATTTTAGCGTTACGTCGACCCCCCCGGTTTCGCCTCGGCCAGGGTCTTGATGAGTTGGTAGAGCGAGACCGGATCGAACGGCTTGCCCACCACCGCGTCCGCGCCGGCGGCGTAGGCGGCTTGCTGCTCGCGCTGCAAGACCGAAGCCGAAATGGAAATGATCGGGATTTGCTTGATGTGGTCGCGCGGATCGCTCCTGATGACCCGGATCGCATCGAAACCACTCATCACGGGCATGTGGGCGTCCATGAGAATGAGGCTGTACGTGTTGCTTTCCACCTTTTCCAACGCCTCCTTCCCGTTCTTCACGCTATCCACCGCGATGCCCCACGTGTTCAGCATGTGTGTCACCATGAAGCTGTTGAGTTCGTTGTCTTCGGCGAGCAGGATGCGGACATCGTGGAGCAGGGGCAGGTCGGTGTACTGCTTTTTGTCAGACTTCGGCGCCGAATCCGAGTTTTCCTCGTCAAACCAGCATTGGAAGACGAATTCGCTGCCCTTGCCCAACTCGCTGTAGGCATGGATGTGGCCTTGGTACAGGTTCACCAATCGCTTCACGATGGCCAAGCCCAGTCCCGTGCCGCCGAAGCGTTTGGTAATGCCCTCTTCGCCCTGTTCGAACGACTGGAAGATCTTGTCGATGGCACCGCTGTTGATGCCGATGCCGGTATCGGTCACCGAAAACTGGATGTGCACGCGTTGCTTGTCGCGTTTGAGCAGCTTGGTCTCCAACGTGACGCTCCCTTCTTCGGTGAATTTGATCCCGTTGGAAATCAGGTTGCTCAAAATTTGGGTGAGGCGCAACGAATCCGCGAGGATGTACTTGGGCAGCCCCTCGTCGTTCACCACATGGAAGGCGATGCCTTTCTGCTCCGCTTTGTACGCAAATAGGCTCGACAGCTCGCGGATGATCTTGCCGAGCGACGTCTTGGCATAGTCCAGGCGCATTTTACCCGAGTCGATCTTGGAAAGGTCGAGGATGTCGTTGATGATGAGCAGCAGCTGCTGCGAGGCATTTTCGAGGTAGTTCAGCCATTCGGACTGCTCTTGGTTGAGCGGTGAGTTCCGGAGCATCGTGGTAATGCCCATGATGCCATTGATCGGCGTGCGTATCTCGTGGCTCATGTTGGCCAAGAAGTTCTCTTTCGATTTCCGGGCCTGATCGGCTTCCTTCTTCGCTTTGACCAACTCGATGTGCGACCGCTCCAATTCCTCGTTCTTCCGCTTGAGTTCCCGCTGGATGTACACCTGCTGCATGAATGACTTCACCTTGGCGATCGTGATGTCCGGGTTCAGTGGTTTGTAGAGGTAGTCAATGGCCCCGCTATGCAACCCCTTGAGCAGGAACTTGTCCTCCTTGGATATGGCCGTGACCATGATGACCATGATCTGCCACGTTTTGGGGTTGCTCTGCAATAGCGAGACGAACTCGAAACCGTTGATTTCAGGCATCTGCACATCGACCAGTGCGATGGCGACATCCTGATTCCAACAATAACGCAATGCCTCGTTGGGCGAAGTGGTCGCCCAGATGTCCAGGCTATCCACGTCAGAAAGCAGCGCCTTCAGGCTCAATACGTTCTCTTCCTTGTCGTCGACGATCACTAATTTCAGTTTCTCCATGGCAGGTCTTTTGTCAAAATATAAGTATGCAGCTCGCGGCTGAATTTCAGCAGTTCTTCGTTGCGCAGGATGATATCCACGGCACCCAGGTCGATGGCGGCGGCGGGCATCGTCTTGATTTCCGCATCGCGCGGGTCTTGGGCGATGCAAAGCCCGCCGACCTGTTGGATGCCCTGTAGGCCCGACGCACCGTCTTGATTCGCGCCGGACAGCAACACCGCCGCCGTGTGGGCGCCATAGACGTCGGCGGCGCTTTGCATCGTCACGTCGATGGACGGCCGGCAGAAATTGACGGGCTCTGAACTATCCAACGACAGGCTGCGGTCGGGCTCGATCAACAGGTGGTACCCCGGGGGGGCGAAATAGGCCACCCCCGGCGCGATGGGCTCTTTTTCTTCGGCGACCTTGACGGTGATGCGGCACTTCGTGGACATGCTTGCCTCGATCTTGGTTTCATACCGGGCGTTCCGGTGGATGATGACCACGACGGCGATGGGCAGGTCGGCCGACAGCGATTGCAGCATATCGAAGAGGATCTTGAACCCGCCCGCCGAACAGGCGAGCAGTACGACTTCGATCCGTCGAAGTTTGTCGGCGATATGTGGGTTCGAGCTAAGCAATTTTCTGGTAGATGTTATGGGCCTTGTTCACCAACTTGAACCGGTCTTTCAACGATGCCGATCGCAGGGTTTCCTTCGATCCCAGGCACAGGAAGCCAAACAAGGCCAGGCTCTCATAGCACAGGTTGAATACGTGTTCCTGCAAGGCGGGCGTGAAGTAAATCAGTACGTTGCGACAGGTAATGAGGTGGAATTCGTTGAATACCCCGTCAGAGACCAGGTTGTGGATCGAAAACAGCGTGTTTTTGCGCAGCTCGTGATGGATCGTCGCGGCATCGTATCGTGCGGTGTAGTAGTTGGACAATGAGTCTTCTGCCCCGGTCTGTAGGTAATTGTCCGAGTATTCCTTCATCTTTTGCAAATCGATGATGCCCAATTTCGCTTTTTCCAAGACGGCTGAGTTGATGTCCGTGCCGTAGATGAACGACCGTTCGTACAGGCCCTGCGCTTTGAGCATGATGGCCAGCGAATAGACCTCTTCCCCGGTGGAACATCCGGCGCTCCAGACCCTGATGTGCGGAAACGTGGCCAAGTAGGGGAAGACATCGTGGCGCACGGCCCGGTAGAAGGCGGGGTCGCGGAACATTTCCGTCACGTTTACTGTGAGTTCGATGAGGAACCTGTTGAAGAACCCGTCGGTGTTGACCAGGTTGTCCTTCAAGCCTACGTAATCCAAACGATACAGGTCCATGATGCGGGCTACCCGCCTTTTGAGCGATGCGCGCGAATAGCCGTTCAAGTCAAAACCGTGAACGTTATTGACCAGTTCGACAAGCGTTTCCAGGTTTTCGAATGTGATGCCCATCTATGCCGTCGTTAGCTTAACCATACCCGCATCAATGACAGTAGTTTATTCACCTCCACCGGCTTGGCGATGTAGTCGTTGGCCCCTGCATCGAGTACCTGCTGCCGATCGCCGCGCATGGCCTTGGCCGTGATGGCGATGATCGGTAGTTTGGCAAACTTCTTCATCGCCCTGATCTTGGCGATGGCTTCATAACCATCCATTTCGGGCATCATGATGTCCATGAGCACCAAATCGATGGCCGGATTCTTTTTCAATGCCTCCAAGGCTTCCAGTCCATTGTTGGCGATTTCCACCTGGATTTGATGCGACGCGAAAACGGTGGTCAACGCGAAGATGTTGCGCATGTCGTCATCGGCAAGCAGGATACGCTTGCCCTCCAGCACCTTGTCCAACGGCATGGCCTTCGCTTCGGCGTGGCCGAATGCGTTAAGGGAGGGCGGCTTGCCCGAATTGTGCTTCACCTTGTTGATGAACAGATTGACCTCGTCAAGGATGCGGTTGTTGGATTTGTCTGACTTGACCACCATGGTCTTGGTATGGCGCTGGATGTGGGCGGTCATTTCCTGGGTGAGTTCCATGGCCGTATTGATGATCACGGGCGTATCGGCGTGTTCGGGGATCTGCTTGATCTCGTCAAGCAGCTCCATGCCCGATTTATCGGGCAAGTGGAGGTCAAGGATGATGCAGTCGTAGCGTTGCCCGGATGTCAAGGCATCGATGGCCTCGGCACCCGTGAATGCTTGTTTGACATCCACGCCGTTTTCGACCAGGCTGGATTTCAGGCTGTCGCTTTGTACCTGGTGATCTTCGATCAGTAGCGCCTTCTTCAGCGGCGAATCGATGAGTTTGTGCAAGAGGCCGAAGACGTGGTCAAGGGATTGCTGGTCTACCGGCTTCTGGAGGAAGCCCACCGCCTCGCCCTCGATCTTGCGCTTGCTGGGCCGATCGGCAGACATCAGGTGTACGGGTATATCCTTGGTGGCCGGATTGGCCTTGAGCTTTTTGAGCACCGTCCAGCCATCCATCACCGGCAGCATGATGTCCAGGATGATGGCGTCTGGCACCTCGTCAAGTGCCATCTGTACGCCGATGTCGCCCTGGTAAGCCGTCATGGTCTCGAATCCATTCTCATGGGCGAACCCTTCGAGTATCTCCGCGAAGTTATGGTCGTCTTCGATGATCAACAGCCTTTTTTGATCGGCGGCGGCCGATGCTGCTGCAACCCCTTGGACGGGGCGAAGCCGGCCGTCCGAATGCGGGGGTTGGGGTGCTTGCGGTTGCGCGGCGACTTGATCGTCCCTACTACCCGGACCGGATGCATCGACCTTCAAGGGCAGGAATAGCGAGAAGGTACTTCCCTTGCCTTCTTCGCTCGATACATGGATCTCGCCCCCCAATACGCTTGCCAATTCGCGGCAAATGGAAAGTCCCAGCCCCGTGCCCCCGAATTTCCGGCTCGTGGAGCCATCGGCCTGTTTGAACGCCTCGAAGATGAGCTGCTGCTTCTCGATGGGGATGCCGATGCCCGTGTCCGTGACCGAAAAGCAGATCACATCGGCTGCCGCCATGCCATGGAGCATGCCCGCTTCCCAAACGGCGGATCGGTTGGCGGGTGCGATGAGTAACTCCACATGGCCCTGCTCTTTCGTGAATTTGAAGGCGTTGGACAGCAGGTTCTTCAATATCTGCCGTAGTCGCTGCTCGTCAGCATCGATGGATGCGGGCAGGTCTTCGTCGATGACGATCCGGAATTGGATCGATTTGTTTTGCGCGACGCTGCCGAACAGCTCGAGCAAGTCTTGCGCGATATTCGACAGCGGCACATGTTCGATGATCAATTCGACATTGCCGGATTCGATCTTTGAGAGGTCGAGGATGTTATTGATGAGGTTGAGCAGGTCCGTGCCGGCGCTGTGGATGACCGAGGCATATTTCACCTGTTCACCCATCAGGTTGCCCCACTTGTTTTCTTCCAGCAGCTTGGCGAGGATGAGGATGCTGTTGAGCGGCGTGCGTAGCTCGTGGCTCATGTTGGCCAGGAACTCGGATTTGTACTTGCCCGATTGCTCAAGCTCTTTCGCCTTCATGGCGATGGATTGGCGGGCTTGCTCGATCGAGACGTTGTGCTCTTCGAGCAGCCGGGCCTTTTCTTCCAGCTCCACGTTGGCGTGTTTCAATTCCTCTTGCTGTACGCGCAGTTCTTCTTCGGAGGCTTCCAGCAGGTGCGTCTTGTGGACAAGCTCGTCGTTCGTGGTGCGGAGCTCTTCTTGCTGCGCTTCCAGCTCTTCGGCTTGCTGCTGGGTCTCTTCGAAGAGTTGCGTGAGCGCGGTATGGGCGTAGGCCACTTTGCTCGCCACGGCTAGCGTAACGCCGGCCCGTGCGAGGAAATCGGTGATGGCGTTGTCTATCTTCCTGAAAAAGCCGATTTCCATCACGCCAAGTACCTCGTCCTCGTAGATGAACGGTTGGATGACGATGTTTTGGAGCGCCGTGCCTCCCAATGCCGACATGGCGGTGAGGTAGTGGTCCGGAAGGTCCGACAGGACAAGTTGCGATTTGGACGCGATGGCTTCACCGACCAACCCCTGGCTTTTCATGATCTTGGGTTGCACGTCTTCGCTCGTTACGGCATACGAGCCGACATGGACGAATACGTCGGCATTCGACGCACTTTTCAGGTAAATCAGGCCCACCTTGGCGCTCAGGTGTTGGCAAACGGCCTGGATGGCGTTGTTGGCTATCTCTTTTTCGCTCAATCCGCCACGGGTCTTGTTGTCGAGTGCAGCCAGACCGTTGAGTATCCAATTCTCGACCTCCCTTTCCTTTGACAGCCGGTTCAAATCGTTGTTCGCTTTCCGGACGAAACGCTCGGCTTTCTTCTGCAAGTCAAAGGTCTTGGTGATGTATCCAATCAATCCAAGAAGCACCAACACCGCCAATCCCAGCCCGGCGATGGCGATGTACTTGGTTTGCAAGATGGCGCCGTTCTGTTTCTCCAATTCTTCCTTGCGGGCGGCAATGATGTCTTGCTTCAATGCGAAAAGCTGCTGCTGCACGTGCCTGCCGTCGTTTCGGATGTCAGCGATGGTGAGCCCGCCGCCTGATGGGTTGCCCGCAACGCTTTCCGTGCGTGGCTGCCTGCGTTGGCCAATCAGGGTACGCAGCCGATCGACGGCCGCAGTGGCGATCCCCATGCGTTCCATCAGCTCCGTGAGCTGACCGATATGCATGTCCATCGCCGCATGTTCGTCGCCGATGCGCCGTTCGTGGGCCGTATCCCGGTCCGTAAGGAACGCGATCCGTTCGAAGCTCACGGTATTGTTTTGGCGGCTGATGCTGTCTAGCATCGAAATCGCGTCCACGCTGACCTGCATCCAGAGCTTGCTGTTTTCTATGGTATAATTGATCTTACTGTAGAAAAAAGACGCCGTAGCCACGATGATGACGATGGCAATGACAAACCCGGCATACACTTGTCCCTTGAACCGTAATTTTCTCATGGAAAACTGTTTAATGGCGCTGCTGCGAGAGCAAAAATACAAAAAGTAGCGATATGCGCCGCCTATTCAGAAAAAGGCGATATCCCTCAGATGATTGGGTGCCGTTCAAACGGCCTCGTCCGATCGAAAAGGTAGCGGTAGGTATGATGGGTCTTGTAGACACTGCCACCCACGTACCGCACCACATTCATCATCTTCGGATTGAAATCGCCTATCCAATTCATCTGGACCTCTTCATAGCCGACCTGCGAAGGGTCTTGCAATACCTTCACCGACTCCATCACCATGGCCGCTTCCACACCCTTCCGCTGGTGTTCGGGTACCACGCCGAAGACGATGCCGAATAGCGTCTTGCATCGTTTCGTCCATCGATTCCAAAGGAAAAGCAGCTTTCCCCATGGCGTAAGCCGTCCGTTCATGTATTTTGCGATCAACTGGTTGACATCCGGAATGCTTACCCAAAAGCCAACGGGCCGCTCGTGATGATACGCGAACCAGACCGTTTTGGGGTCGATGATGGGCTTCATGCTTTGCATGAGCTTTCGGGCATCTTCCGCGCTCATGGGGTTTACGCCTTCATGCCTTGTCCAGGCCTCGTTGTAAACGGTCCTGAAATCTTCGGCGGCTTTGTCCAATTGGCGGCGGTCGATGTGCCGGAAGGTATAGCCCGTATCCTGCATCGCGTTTGATGCCTTTTGGGTCAACCTTTCCGACAACGGCATGGCGATCTCGCGGCGATAGGTGAATTGCTTGAAATATACCTGGAACCCGAAGTTTTCGAAAAGCCGTTGGTAATAAGGAGGGTTGTAGTTGCAACAGTAACATGGCGGGTGAAATCCGTCTACCAGCAGGCCCCACCAGCGTTCCCTGTTCCCGAAATTGACGGGGCCATCCATGGCTTGTATGCCCTTGGTCTCCAACCAGGCGACGGCCGTATCGAATAACGCATTGGCGGCGTTTTGATCATCGATGCATTCGAAAAAGCCGCATCCGCCAACGGGCAGCCCGTCTTCTATGGCGGCATAATCCAGGAAGGCGGCTATCCTTCCGATCGGTTTGCCTTGTCCATCGGCCAACAGCCAGCGGCGGCATTCCCCGTTTTGCAAACGTGGGTTTCGCTGCGGATCGAATACGGACTCCACATCGCTATCGAATGGACGGATGTAATTCGGGTCGCCGCGATAAAGCCGCAAGGGCATGGTTATGAACAGCTTTGCTGTTTCTCGGTCTGTGACGGGTAGGATCTCCATGGTGAACTTAGCTGCCTAACGTGCTAAAAGTATGGCTTTGGATCCGGTTATGCAAGAATAAAGATGCCGATCCTTGCAACGTATTGGGTTTTATGGCGTCTTAATTCAGAAAAAGGTAATCAAGATGAAAACAAAACTGTCATCGTTGGGGTGGTTGGCGTTATCGCTGCCATTTTTAGGGGTCGGATTGGTGCATGCCGCGTCCGGAATAGCTATCCAGGACGAAGTCCGTTCGGTTGCGGGGTTTGACGCGCTGTCCAATAGCGGGAGCATCCAGGTCGAGGTGAGCTTCGGGGAAAAAGAATCCGTTCGGTTGGAGGGCGACGAAAAGGCCGTCCGAGTAATCGAGACGGTCGTGGAGGGTGGCACGTTGCAGATCAGGTACAAAAAAGACTCTTGGACCAAGGGGCGTGTCCCGGGTGGGGTCAAGGCATACGTCACCGCCAAGCGCTTAACCGCATTGTCCCAATCCGGATCGGGCTCCATCACCGTATCGGGTGCGCTGGCTGCTAAGGAAGTCAATGCTGCATTGAGTGGCTCCGGCCGGATCACGTTCACGTCAAAAGCCGAGGTCTGCAACGTCTCCATCAGTGGTTCGGGACGGGTCAAGGCCGAAGGTACCGCGGCCAAGAGCAACATATCGATCAGCGGATCCGGGCAATTCGATGGCGGCGACCTGAGGAGCCGGTCGGCTAGCGCGAAAGTTTCCGGATCGGGCAACATCACGATCCACGCCGACGAGCGGTTGGATGCCACGATCAGCGGATCCGGAAACGTCAGCTACAGCGGCGATGCGCAGACCAATGTCCAGACATCGGGTTCTGGGCGGGTGCGCAAGATTTGAGGACGCGTTGGCCCTTGTGGATTCCATACGGCCTGCAAAAGCTAAAAGTTCGCGCGCTTTGGACATCGGGTTTAAAAGTTGTACCTTTATGAACTTAAATAACTCGATACACTTAAATGAACTTCATGGATCCAAGTTTCACCCCCATTCTCATCATTGTTGGCGCGATCGTAGCTTTTTTCGTCTTGCTTTATTTGCTACCGGTAAACCTTTGGTTTACAGCCCAATTATCCGGCGTCCGCGTCAACTTATTGAACCTGCTGTTGATGCGGCTGCGCAAGGTGTCGCCGGCATTGGTTACCAATGCGATGATTACCTCGACCAAGGCGGGGTTGGCCATTACCTCAAACGAGATCGAGACGCATTACTTGGCCGGTGGTAATGTAAACAACGTGATCAAGGCCCTGATTTCTGCCGATAAGGCGAATATCCCGCTTGATTTCAAGTTGGCCACCGCCATTGACCTGGCCGGCCGCGATGTATTCGATGCCGTGCAGATATCGGTCAATCCGCGGGTGATCAATACGCCTCCGGTAGCCGCAGTCGCCAAAGATGGTATCCAATTGATCGCCAAGGCCCGGGTCACCGTACGAGCCAACATCAACCAGCTGGTGGGTGGGGCAGGGGAGGAGACCATCCTGGCCCGCGTAGGCGAGGGCATCGTGTCCACGATCGGTTCGGCGACCAACCACAAGGAAGTATTGGAAAGCCCGGATCGCATATCCAAGACCGTGCTGTCAAAAGGATTGGACAGCGGTACGGCGTTCGAGATCCTGTCCATCGATATCGCGGATATCGATATCGGCGAGAACGTAGGCGCCAAACTGCAGACCGACCAGGCAGAGGCCGACCTGAAGGTGGCCAATGCGCGTGCCGAGGAGCGCCGGGCGATGGCCGTGGCTTCCGAGCAGGAAATGCGCGCAAAAGCACAGGAAGCCCGGGCCAAGGTCATCGAGGCCGAGGCGCAGGTGCCCTTGGCGATGGCCGAAGCATTCCGCAGTGGCAACCTAGGCGTCATGGACTATTACAAGATGCAGAATATCCAGGCCGATACGGATATGCGTGGTTCCATCGCCAAACCGGGCGGAACCAGCAAAGGGGACGGAAAATAGGTTGAAACGATGCTAAAAAACAAAACCCCGGTGATGGGCACCGGGGTTTGTTAACTAACCAATTATAAACCTAAATTATGAAAAGACAATTTTATGTCCCGGTTTTATCCGGGTTTCTAATTATGGCACAAAAGTAATACCAAATTTTCAATTTTCAATAGACTTTTGTTAAATAATTGTCATAAACGGGTTGTTCGCAAAAAATCGGCGAAGCACCCGGATTTTCCGTAGGTTTGGCTTCGATTTATTCAACAGGTATGATATTCGATCGATTCAAGCGGGTAAAGGCCTTTGTGTTCGACGTAGACGGTGTATTGTCAGACGGGAATGTATTGGTCACCGAAGCGGGCGAGCAATTGAGGTCGTTCAACATCAAAGATGGGTATGCCATGCAGCTGGCCGTAAAGAAGGGGTACCCCATTGCGATCATCACGGGAGGCAAGTCGCTGGGCGTCCGGAAACGGATGGAGGCGCTGGGGATAGGCGATGTTTTCATGGGGGTGGACGATAAAAGCACGGTGTTCCAGGATTGGCTGTCTGCCAAAGGGCTTGCCGCGGCGGATGTACTGTACATGGGCGACGACATCCCGGATCTGGCAAACATGAATGCGGTGGGCCTGCCAACCTGTCCGGCCGATGCCGTCGAAGAGATCAAGGCGGTGGCCGCTTACATCTCCTTTCGCAATGGTGGTGTCGGCGCGGTAAGGGATGTCATCGAAAAGGTCATGAAACTTCACGCTACCTGGGAATGAAGATCATATTGGCTTCGCAGTCGCCGCGTCGCAAGGAATTGCTGTCACAGCTAGGACTCACGTTTGCCGTCGCCGTGAAAGATGTGGATGAATCGTTTCCCGACGGGATGGAACCCGTCGCGGCCGCGCGCCACATCGCCGAAAAGAAAGCCCGGGCCTTCATCGGCGAGCTGACCGACGGATTGGTTATCGCCGCCGACACGATCGTTACCATCGATGGCCTTGTTTTGGGCAAGCCCCACGATGCCGAGCACGCCGCCGCGCTGCTCGGCCTGCTGTCGGGGCGTGCCCACGAGGTGATCACGGCGGTGGCCGTCCTTCACGAGGGACGGATCGAATCGTTCCACGAGGTTACGGAAGTCCATTTCCGTCACCTCAGGCCAGCTGAAATCGACCACTATATAAAACGTTATCGACCTTTTGACAAGGCCGGCGCGTACGGTATCCAGGAATGGATAGGGCTGGCGGCCATCGAGCGCATCGTTGGGTCGTACACCAATGTCGTGGGTTTGCCTACCCAACGGTTGTACCGTTGGCTGCAAACCCACGCCCCAGGCATCGTCGATGCACTTACTTGATGCTGAACCGGATGCCCGCATAGAACATCCTGCCGGATATGGGACCCCACAGCATCGAGGTGTCGAAAAAGTCACTGAAGGGCTGGTCGGCAGCCAACACCGGGTTCCGCTGGAAGAAATTCGTGAGGTTCTCGCCGCCGATGTATAGGTCGAACGGCCGCGCCTTGCCGAACGATTTGCTCACTTGCGCATTCATCGTTACGTACGCCTTCGAGTAATCGGGCAGTCGGTATTCCGTTGGGTTGGCCGCGGTAGCAGGCAGCCGTTTTTGGCCCACTACATTCATGGTGTAGTCAAAATGCCATCCGCCGCTGTGCGTGTTGTATCCCAGGTTGAGGAAGCCCCGGTGCCGGGCCACCAACGGACGCTGCAACAGCGTATTGCCGAACGTGGTTTTCACATCAAAGAAACGGTACGCCATCCGTGCTTCGAAGTGAGGGGCTGGCATGAACCGCAATTCGGTCTGTAAGCTGTTGGAATACGATTTGCCCTCCAGGTTATAGAACACCAATTCCCTGGGGTTTTCGTAGTCGACCACCACCTGGTTTACGAAATCGTTCCTGAAAAACTCGGTGCTGAACGAGGCCTCCCGATTGAACAGGCGAAACGACTGGTCGAAGCTGATCCCCGTGTTCCACGCGATTTCCGGGCGGAGACCATACGCGTTCTCGCCAGCGTTGGCCGTGGCGATGCGCACCATGCGCGCACTGGCCAAGGCAGCCGTATTCTCCGCGAAGATGTTGGCGGTGCGCTGTCCGCGGCCGCTGCTTATGCGGAACGTGGTGCCTGCCACGGGCTGGTACCGAACGTGTGCGCGTGGCGTGGCAAACCAGCCGTACAGGTTGTTGTAATCGCCCCGCATGCCCACCACCGCATCGAACCGGTCGGACGGGCTGTACGTGTATTCAAAGAAGCCGCCCGGCACAACTTCCGTGCGCGCGAAGGGCTGCCCTACGTAGCGTTCGTCGTAGCGATCGTATTGCATGCTCAGCCCCGTCCGGTACTTGTGCACCACCGTGCCGATGATGTCCTGGTAGATCAGGTTTGCGTAGGCATTCCGCTGGTTGGCGTCATACGTGCGCAACCCGAAATACGAGGCCTGATGGTAGCTAGACCCCGAAAGCTGTAATCCGATGCTCCGTTGGGTCTGCTGGGGGAATACATAGCCTATCTTGGCAAACGCTTCGTAACGCTCGATGTCGAATCCCAACCCGTACCGGTTTTCCGTCAATTTATCCGTAGCCGGGTCGAAATCGATTTGCCCGCCGGTACGATCGTCGCTCAGGAACTTGACCCCGAATTGGAGGATGAACCCTTTTCCGTCTTCGTATTTCCAGCGGTTCACGCCCGAAAACAGGTTACCCACGGGTATGTCGCGAAAGCCGTTGTTGCTGAAATTCATGTGCCTGTTATACATGAAGTTGTCGTGTAGCAAGAGGCCGACCGTCCATCGGTCGCTAAGTCGGTGCGCCAGGTTCAGGTTCAGGTCAGACCGTCCCATGTTGTTGCTGTACGCGTTGAAGAAAAGCCTGTCGGACGTTTCCGGCTTTTTCAGCTCCACGTTGATCTGCCCGGCAATGTTCTCGAAGCCGTTCACCACCGAGCCGATGCCTTTGCCGATCTGGATCGACTCGATCCACGTGCCCGAGATGCTGTTCAGCCCCAAGGGCGTAGCCAGGCCACGGGGCCCGGGCAGGTTCTCTACGGTCAATTGCGTGTAGGTTCCGCTGAGGCCCAGCATCTGGATCTGCTTGCTCCCCGTCACGGCGTCGCTGGCCACCACATCGACGGAGGCGTTGGTCTCGAAGCTTTCGCTCAGGTCACAGCACGCCGCCTTGAACAGTTCCTGGCCCGTCAGCACCTCTAGGCGCGTGGGGCTCAGTGCCGAAATGTAGTTCGAGCTTCGCCGGGCAGACACGGTCACTTCCGCCAATACGTTGTCTTTGGCGGTCACCACCACCACCTCATGGGGGTTGGTCACCGTCAGGGTGTCGGGCTGGTGGCCCGCGTACGATACCACCAACCGCATGAAGCCGTCTTCGTGCGCGATCCGGAATACACCCGACGCGTCCGAACGGGCGTTTACCGAGGCGTTTTCCAGCCAATGCACATTGGCCGATTCCACCGGCTTCAGTTCGCCACGGTTGTTTTCCTGCATCACCACGCCCGTAACGGTGTGGTCGTCATGGTCATGCCCTTCCAGTTTGTGCACGTTGTTTTCATCGTGGTAGTGGCAGCATGCCGGTAGTTTCCTGTAAGCCGCCTGATCCGCTTGGCGGCCTTCCACGTCGTGTCCCACGGCCAGTATTCGGGCTTTGGCGGCTTCCACATCATAGACGGATGGGTCGATGTCAAGTGTCAGCCGTTGGGTGCTGGCTTCCCATTGCGCCTTTTTCAATCCATCGGCCTGTGCGGCTTTCTCTATCCGGGATTTGCACATGCCGCAAACACCGGCCACTTCAAACGACAGGTTGCCGTCTTGCGGCGTTGCCTGGCCGTCGCCCAAGCGTGGGTATAGGCAGCAACCGTGCAGGGCATTGTACACGGCATCGTCGGCCCGCATCCCTTCCACATCGTGGCCTACCGCCACGACCGCTTTCTTGATGGCATCCAGGCTTGTTTCCTGGGGGGCTACGGTGATGCTGAGCTTTTGGGTGCCCGCATCCCACGAGGCCGATTCGGCCCCGGCTCCCTTTGCGGCCTTCTCGATGCGATTCTTGCACATGCCGCAATTGCCCGCTACGGTGAGCGTATGTGTGGTTTGTTGTGCCAACGCCGTCGAACCGAAAGTCGACGCCAGCAGTATGGTGGCCATAAAGGCCTTCAGAAAATAATTCATGTCAACGTGATGTTAATCCTGTTAATGCAAAGACTTGATACGTGCCATTGGCACGGAAAATCGATGCCCGCGCGCAAAACGCCGGGCGATTAACGGATTGCCATCAAATCAGGTAGGAGCAGTGTTTGATGAATAGGGGAGTGATTTCGCCTGGCGGGCTGTCGGTCGCGATCGGGGCAAGCGCATGTGCCTGCGTCTGCAGATCCATCAAATGGATGACCGTGAAAACCAACAGCTCCATCGGCTGGATTTTCGGTGTTTTCTTGTCCGCGCCGGTCAGGTGGTCGGCCGTGGTCTTTTTCGCATCCACCTTCAGGTTCTGGCAACCTCCTTTCGCGGTCTCGCCCACTTCGCAACTGTCGTCGGTACAACAGGATTTCTCCGTTTGCTGGGTTTGCTTCTTCTTGTCTGCGTGCTGCTTCAAGCAAAGCGGGCAGTCGTCGTGTCCAGGCTTTTTCTCATCCTGCAAGGCCAGTTTCTGCAATTTGCCGCAGCAATAGTGCAGGTGCACCGTCGCGCCCGTAGCCGATAAGGCGTACACCCAAATGAGCAGTATGGTGAAAATCCTGGCCATGTACGTTGCAAAGGTAGGGAAAAAATTGAAATACCCCACACGGAAGTCATCGGCATCAGCTGATTCTTCCGTGTGGGGTAACCACCACAAGGTGGAACCGAACCTATTCTTGCGGCAGCGCGAGCACCCGCCATTCGCCCATCTGGAACAGGCCGGCGCCGTTCAACTCGGTAACCGTGGCCCGGTAGAACGTATACGGCGTGCGGTTCTCGAAGATGAACGTGCGGGTCAGGAAACGCGAGCCAAATGTTTCGTTGGTTCGCTCGTCTAGCACCGTCCAGTTTTCCCGGTCCATCGATCCTTCCAGCCGCCAGGTTCTCGGGTCGCGCTCCGGCGCGTCGTTGCCAGACGTGAAGGTGTACGCACCGAGGATGACGGGTTCGAAGAATTCGAGCTCGAACCAGATGAATTGCGAGAAATTGAATTGCAGGAATTTGGTGTTGGTATCGTTGTCAATCAGTTTCAACGAACCTTCACCCGCGAATTGCCCGCCGTCGTTGTCCCGCGATACGCGGAAGATGTTCCGTACGTTCGTGAGGTCGCGCACCACGCCCAGGTCGGTGAGCAGGCGCGTGATTTGGGCATACGAGCCGTTGGGGGTCTTGACACGGACCGTGTAATTTTCGAACTGACCTTGATCCACGTTGATGTTGATTTTGTCGTCAAAGCCCAGGTACTCGCCTCCTGTGCTCGCGCCTTTGTACCAGAACACGCTGTCAATGGCAACGTCTGAGGCTACGGTCAGGTCCAGGCTTCCGTCGGGTTTCGCGACCGTTGCCACCTCGATGAGGCTGTCCGGATTGATCTTGATCAGCGTTTCGCTTTCCGCCCAGAAGCCTTGGCTGTTTTCGGTCCGCAGCGTAACGCGGAAATCGCCCGTGCGAAGGAACGTGTGCGTCGTGGAAGCGTCAAGCGAAACGCTATCGTCGCCAAACTCCCAGCGCACCAGCGAGAAATTGCTGCCCTTGTTCGTGAACTTGTACGAAAAAGGGTCGGCCGGGTCGATCTGTTCGAGCTCGAACTGGGCGAGGGGCTTGGGCTCCTCGGGTTCCGGTGTGGGCACCGGATCGTCCTTGCAGGCGATGAAGAGTACGAACAGGGCCGCCAGCAGGCGGTGTGGTTTTATCATTTTGATCATGTTGCTCATGTCTTGTAATACTAGCATACTTTGTTTACTCCGTTATGGTCGCTTCGTTATGGGACACGGATAACCCGCCACTCGGCAAGCTGGAAGAGCCCATCGCCGCGATTCTCGTCAAAATGGATGCGGTAGTGCGTATACGATTCGTTGTTGTTGAATTCAAACCGCCGGGTCTGGAAGCGCTGCGGGAATTCCTGTTCCGTGCGTTGATCCAATTGTGTCCAATCCGTTCCATTGTTCGACCCCAGTAAACGCCAGCTTTTAGGGTCTCGTGCTTGCGCGTCATTCGCCGAGGTGAGTGTATAAGCCCCGATCTTGGTGGCTTCTTCGAAGGCCAGTTGTGCCCAGAGGTCGCCGCGGAAGTCGCGGACCAGGAATTTGGTGTTGGAATCGTTGTCGATCAGTTTCGGAGAACCTTCGCCAGCACCCGAACCGCCGGGGTTATCCCGGTTCACGCTGTAGGTGGTGCCCTGGTTGGTCACGTCCACCTCAAGTACGTGCTGCGGATGGATGAGGATGATCACCGATTTCTTCTCTTCATCCAACACGTGGATGGATGGATCGTGAAGGGTGACGGCCACGGCCACGAGCTCGTCCATGTGCGGTTCAATCCGAGACCAGGGGATGAACACGTTCAAGGGGACGGCACTGGTGTTGGACGGGACGCGCAATACGGTATCCATCGTGACCTGCTCGATGTCTAGTGCCACGGTGTTTTCCGGTAATTCGCCGGCCGCGATCAGCGTGGCGATGGTGTCGGGATTGACCTTGGCCCGCAACGTGAACGGTTTGCCGGGAACGCCGGCGAGCGATACGCCTAGCGGGACGCTCATCCCACCCGATTGCGACTGGTAGTTCTGCCGGTTGCGCGCTTCGAGGATACCCCCGCCGCCGTTCGTGATGGAAAGGTAGCGGATCTCATTTTGCTTCAGGATTTCTTCCGTATCCAATACGGCGACGGCGGCCGACGCTCCGGAAACGAGCGTATTGCCTTTTCCGGGGTTGAGCAATCGGTAGGCGAAGGCGACGCGTTTGCCGTAATTGCGCTCCAGGAAGCCGACGTCGATCGTGAGCTGGAACGTGCTGCTGGCCGAGCCGAACGCGAACGGTATCGCCGTGGGCAACGTGATGCGGTTCGAGGGGACAGCCACCACGCCTTCCAATTGACCGTTATCGATCAGTTGATCGACGGTATCGGGATGGAGTGTGATTTCCACTTGGAACGCTTTCGATGCGGGCTGCGCCAGGTTGACGGTTAACGGCACGATAACCGACTCACCTTCCCTGCGCGGTTGGCCGGATGCGGGGTCTGGTGCAACCGTGGTGGGTGTGTTTTTCTCCAATCCGAATGTTTCCAATTCCTGTTGGTCGCACGCGGCTACCATTAGGGAGCCGATAGCCAGTGCGAGCGATAGTTTAGAATATGTCTTTGACCTGTTCATATGCGGTTGTAGTTAAAATCGTCGGTTATCGGTCGAGCCAGACCCGTCCATCCAGTTGCCAGTTCTCTTGCCGCGGAATCCTGAGCCAGGTCATGATCTGGACGGGCACGTCGATGTTCCGGGGTACGAAACGGCCCAGGTCTGCCGAACTGGGGGCGCACACGTAGTCGGCGAGTGGATCGCGCGTGAGCCCATCGCCCGAAAGGGTCATGTGGCCACCCAGCGGCCCTTCGTCGCGTATCTCGTCACCTTCGGATCCGACAATGGGCCAGAGCCCGGCCAGGAAGTCGTAATAGGGGTGGTCTTGCGGTACGCCGGTCTCGCAGGAATACTGGCGCAATACGTCTTCCGGCAGGGCGACCTTCCAGATGCGGACGTCGGCGATGTAGCAGTCGGCCTGCCCGTTGTCATTCCGTCCACCCAGCGTGAGCGGCAAGTCGTTGGAGATGCTGCCGTAATTGGTGATGTTCACCTCGTTGTTGAATACACCGTTGGTGTAGGTGCGGGCGTAGCGCTGACCGTCGCGGATCACGCCGACCACGGCGATGCTGTTCCAAGTTGCGTTGGCTAGGTTGGCGCCGTTGGTCTGCCCCGCGTTGCCGCCCCGGCCGCGGGCATTGAATTGCCAGCCCCGGTTATCGAGGAAGATGGTCCAGCCGACGTAATCCCACGTCCAGCGTTCGCGTTTGGAGAGCAAGGCCGGCCATTGGTACTCGAAATTATTGTTCGGACCCGGGTTTTTCTTCACCTTGAGCTCGATGGTGAATGCACCGTTATCCAGGTTATAGAAGGCATTGTCGCCGGCCGTGACTTCGGCGCGGACCTGGTTGCGGAACCGCACGAAGTCGCCCTGGAAGCGGATGCCCAGGAACGGTTTGTTGACGATTCGAGTCTCGTACCGGTTGGAGTAGAATATCGTGAAGGTATTCACTTCCGGGTCGCTGAAGATCGTGTTGTCGTTTTCGTGATCTGGCACCGTAAAATCACCTCCCTTGCTCGACGTGACGACCACCAACCAGTTTTCGCTGGTGAAATTCGGCCGGTTGCGGAGCGCCGCCAACAAGGCCCCTACGCGTTCGTCGAACTGCGTGAGCGCCGTGCGGTATTCGGGCACCGAGAGGTCGTAACCGTATTGGTTACCCACGGTCGCAGGGCTCGTGAAATGGGCGGTCACCAGCGTGATGCCTTCGGTGGCCAAAGCGCTGGCTGCAGCCGCTTGTACCGCGGCATCATCGGCCAGCCGCTCGCGCGTATCGGCGCCGACGGTCAGGTGTTCGTGGAACGCCGCGGATGAGGTGTACGCCCTGACATCGCTGTCGGGCGAGGCGGTTTTGACCCGTTCAAACAGCAGCGGGAAGTTGTCGAGCTTGGCATTGGCGAAATCATCCCCAACGATGCCGTGCTTGTTTTTCTGGACACCGGTAACCAGGTCGGCCCAGTTGGTGCCGTTTTGTGGTGAAGTGTCCTCGTCGGAAAGCGACGCCCACGAATAGATGGCATTGGGGAGCAGCGTGCTAATGTTCGGTAGTTCGGCATCCTGGACCGATCTGCCACGAGCGCCGTCTGCGATGATGTAGAGCACGCGCGGCGTGCCGAATGCGATTTCGACCGAATCGGTGTGTTCCCGTTCGGGGATGACACGCGAGAAGTCCTGGTTGCACGACCAGACAAGTGCCACCGATGCGAGCAACGATAGGGCTGCCGCAGGTGCAAGTTTCTTATGGATGGTGTTATGCATGATTCAGTTTTTTATTCGATGATTACCCGGATAAGATTATAGGCGAGCTGGCTGTTGAACGTCTCGAATCCGCCATGGATGAGCAACGCCCGGCGCCCATCTTGCGCGGTGGTTTCAACCACATCCTCGATAGTGCCGCTAAAGAGACCGGTGGCGTTATAGCCCGGAAGCAGGTTGCCGGATTCGTCCAGGATCATGAAGCCGTTGCGAGCGATGCCGTTGTACGTGCGGAAAAAGCCACTGACGATGATCTTGCCGTCGTTGAGTTGCTTGGCGAAGTTCGGACCGTTTCCATCAAACTCTTTTGCGGAAAAGGACTCGACGAGCGTACCGTCTTCGTTGAGCAGGGCCACGCGGTTGGCGGCCGTGCCGTTATAATTCCGGAAACTTCCCGCGATGACGTATTTACGCGTGGTCGGGTTATAAAATAGCTTGTTTATGAATTGGTCAGCACCGGTTCCTTGCGCATTAAATGTTTCGTCGATGGTGCCATCGGCATGGAGTCGCAAAATACGGCCGGCCTGCTTTCCATCGAATTGGGTGAAGTTGCCGTATACCATGATCTTGCCGGCATGCGAACCGGACTCGTGTACCGTGGCGAATACCGTACCGTTGCCGCCTGCGCGGAAGCGTTGGGTGCCGGTATCGTAGCGGAAACCGGAATCGAGCTTGCCATCCCGGTTCAAGCGGGCTAAGTGCCGTACCTCCACGCTATCCAGGATGACTGAATCGCGTGTTTCGAGCTTGTTGGGTTTGTCGTATCGCCGCGACACGTAGTACCGGAAGCCTCCCGCCACGACTACCTTGTCGCCTTGGGGAATCAGCTTGCTGACAGCACGGTCGAAACCGCCGTTGAAACGTGGGTAATATTTGATGGTGTCCGATTGATCCGGACGACGGAAGGGGCGTATGCCGACAGTGTCGATGGTGCCGTTACCATTGATGAACGTCAGGTTGCTGATTTCCGAACTACGCTGTGAATAGCCACTGAAGCCGCCGCCGATCAAATAGCCACCCTGAAATGGCACGATGTCCGAAAGCAAGCCGTTGGCGCCGGAACCAGACCGTAGGCTGGCATCATACGTGCCATCTGCAAAGGCCCTGGCAATGCGGTTGATGGGGCGGATGACCCCCTTGTTGTCGTAGTCGGTAAAGTCACCAACGATTAGCATGCGCCCGTCTTCAGACCAGATGACGCGATCCACGCGCCGGTTGGTACCGCGCGCGGCATTGAATGTAGGGTCGAGGCTGATTTTGCCGGTCACCGCGAATTGGGGGCCGAAGACGACGATGTCGCCAACGGATATCGTCGTGACGCCCGTACTGGCAAAATCGGGCACCGAAACCTTGATGTGCGTCTCCGTGATTTCCTTGACTTCGGCACGCTCGCCGTTGAAGCGGAAGATGAGCTCGTCCTTGAATTCGAGTAATCCCGTTGCGGTGATCGTGACCTCGGTGCCGGGCAAGCCGCGCGCCGGAATCGGTGTTTGGTTGCGGTTCAGCGTGATGCCCAATGGCGACTTGCTAGGGCCGTAGGGCTCTTCCAACACGGCGTTCTTCTGGCATGCGGTGAATAGGCATGCCAACGCCGCCCAAACGAAGATTGATGTTATGTATGATTTCATATCGTTCATTCCGTTAGGATAACCTAAGCTATCGTTTGCTTTGTATGATGTCGTCAGCGATTTCAAAAGCATTGAATCCAAATTGGTGTTGCGTGAAGTCGATGACATGCACGATGCCGTTGTCGGCTTGGATATCCGACGAGGCGACGGGTGATTGTGTGAAACTGTTTGGAATCGACAGATTGGGGATGTAGGAAATGTACAACTGCCGATAGCCCATGTATTTCAACCGCGATTCGGTCACCTTGCCTTCATCACGAACCGCATCGTGGTAAACGACGCCGATGTTGCTCACCGTATTGTCGTAGGCATAGTAATTCTGCCCAGGGAAGGTGTTCAAAATGGCGAAATCGATCTGCGGATAATCCATCAACTTGTGCTTTCCCCTGAACATATAGCGCCGGAGGAATTTGCGCCAGATGGCCGGGTCGACATCGGCCAACGTTTGGATGGTATCCAAACTCAGCCGGTAAAGGGCTTGATTGACGCTCCACGGGTTGTTTATCAGTGTAAGCGCTGGGTCGTTCCCGATATAGTTGACTTGGCCGATCAACCGTTTGATGTTGACGTCGCTGGGCGCAAAAAACGTGAATTCCTCGCTATTGAATTCGGCTTCTAAGCCAGCCAAACGCACAATCTGGGCGATGGTGTCCAATTGCGGCTTCGATTCGAGATACTCGAGCACGGTGCCGTTGAAAATCGGGTTTGCCAAACCGCCGTCTACGTAGTAATCATCCCGCTTGCACCCGGCCAAGAGGATAATTGCTGCTGCTATGCATGTATTTCTGATGTTCTTCATTTTTCCTTAGTTTTTTCCTAACCTGATCGACTGCGACTACCTGAAGTTGTCCCAATACTCATTGAGCGTCATCCGCGGGTTGTTGATGCGTGCGGCCGGGCTGATGGGCCATGTCCAGGCCCGCCGGTTGTACTGATCGGAGTTCAACGGGTTGCGCGCGAAACTGGGGTTCATGATGCGCTGCGTGCGCACGAGGTCGAAATACCGATGACCTTCGCCGAACAGCTCCCGGCACCGCTCCCAGAAGATGAAGTCCTTGAGCGCCTGGCCGCCCGCGCCCGTGTAGGGCGTGGCTTCGGCGCGGTTGCGGATGAGGTTGAGCGAGGCGACGGCTTCGTTGTCGCGTGAGAGTTCTGCCAAGGCCTCGGCATGGAGCAGGATGGCGTCGGCATACCGGAAAATCATGAACGTATTGTCCGGATTGCGATCTTCATTGCCCGAAGCGAACACGTTGAAGCCGAACTTGACGGCCGTAAACAAGCCACTGTTGGAAAACATGTCGTCAAACCAGAAATCCGCACGCTTATCGGCGACGCCGCTAGGGTAGAGCCGATTCATGTAGGTGTCGATGTAAAAGCAGTGGCTAAGTTGGTTATTGAACCGCGGGAACTTATACGGCCAACGCAGGAAATGATCGCCGAATGGCGCCAATGGTGCATTGGTGTCCTGGTAGTTGATGCTCCGGTAAAACTCGAAGAGGCTTTCGTCCGAGCGTCCTTTCATGACGGTGGACCAACCCAGTTCCGTAAGCGGATAGAGGCGGTAAGGACCTTGCTGGATGAGTTCGGTGCCCAGTGCGGCAGCCTCGGTGTAATACTTTTCCCGGCTGTTGCGATCGAAGCCTGCGTTCCACATGTTCATGTGCATGAGCAGGGCAATGATTGCGCCGCGCGAAGCACGCGCACCCTTCAAGGCGGGGTCGGCAAACTGCCAAGGCAGGTTGTTCTTGTGCGGACGCAGATCTTCAATGCATTTGTTCATCACCGAAACCATCGGTTCCCGGGCCAATCCTTCGGCTTGATAGGGTTCGGTGTAATACACCACGTCACCGTAAAGCCTGACCATCCAGAAATAGGTGAAGCAGCGCATGTATGTGGCTTCTGCCAGGTAACGTTGCTTTTCTGCATCGCTGACCCCGGGGATTCCTTCTTCCAACTTGCTGATGAGGATGTTGGCCGTTTGGATGATTTGGTAGTATTTGGTCCAGTTGGTGACATTGATGTAGTTGTACCAATCCCAAGGTGTATTGCTCGATATCGCCGCCAATAAATCATTCCGGCCAAGCACCTCGACCACGCGCCGTGCATTTTGGTTGTTGCCGCCTGGCGAAGCGAAGATTTCGCCTGAACGGGCTTCGCCGATGGCCCCGATGATCCAGCTTTCGTTGAGTTTATCGAAAAACATGCTGTACATGTTGGCCACGTTGCTTTCGATGTCGTCCACCGTGAGGTAAAAGTTGTTGCCCGTAAGCCGGTCAAGCGGTTGTACCGTGAGGAACTCGGTGCAACTGCTGGCGATGAACACCGACGCGATGGCTATTGTTGTCTTGATTGTTTTCATGATCATGTTGCGCTTAGAATCCAATGTTTAAACCAACGTTATAGGTGCGGGGCACGGGGTAACCTTCCGAGATGTCACGACCCATGGTCGTGACGTTTTCGGGGTTCGGGCCCGAATAGCGGGAAAAGGTGTGCAGGTTCTCACCCGACACGTACACCCGTAGGTTGTCTAACCCCCAACGGTTGATGAAATCTTTTTCGAACTGATAGGCGAGCACGATGTTGTTGATTTTGAAGTACGTGCCATCTTCGGCCCATAACGTCTGGTCGTAGCGCAGCGGTTGAATCGGACCGTAGCGCCGGTAGTCGTAGGCATACGGATAGGTGGCAATGTCGCCAGGCTGCAACCACATGTCCACATCGTTGAGCGGTACCACCGCGCTATGGCCAAACGGGTTGGCCATCAAGCCCATCCGTTGTCCTAAAGCGTTGTTCAAGATCGTGCGCTTGCCGGTGAACGAACCATTCAGGTTGAAACTGAACCGTTTGTAGCTCAGGATGACGGATGCCCCGCCCGTAACGAGCGGCTGGGAGTTGCCGGTGCGTTGGTAGTCCTCTGTGGTGAGGTAGTAGTCGCCGTTCAGGTCGCGGATCATCGGGTCGCCACCTTGGAAGAACGCACCGTTGGTTTGGTAGCGCAGCCCGGTCACCGGATCGACGGGTACATCGCCATCGGTGGGGAAAACACCATCGTTGAGGTAGAGGTAATTGGCCAGCGTAGCCCCACCTACGCGCAGGATGGTATGCTGGTTGTAGCGGTTCGGCTGGTCGAAGTCCCAGCGGATGAACTGGCCGGAATAGTGAGCGGGCAGGCTGAGCAAAACGTCTTTGTTGTACGCGGCGTTTAGCGATACCGATAGGTTGAAATCGCTGCTCAACTTGAGCGGGCGGAACATGACGAACAGCTCATGGCCGTAGTTGGCGATGCCCGCACCGTTGCTGAAGAGCTTGTTGAACCCGGTGGTATTTGATAGATATTGCTCAAAGAGCTCGTTCTCCACCTTTTTGAAATAGGTGTCATACACCACCTCCACACGTCCATTGAGCAACGCGAAGTCCAACCCCAGGTTGTATTGGGTGTTGGTCTTGGGCATGAGGCCTGGATTGGGAATCTGGTCGAAATCCAGCCCGATGCCCTGCCGACCGTTGTAATTGCCGGTGATGTTGAACTTGCCGTAGATGCGCTCGAGCGTACCGGTGGGGATGATGTTGACCCCCCAGCTGAGCCGGACGGCACCGTAGTCGAGCCAGTCCAGATTTTCCAAGAAGGACTCCTTGTCGAAATTCCAGCGGAAACCGAGGGCGGGGTTACGCGCATAGAGGTTTTCGAAACCATTGGCCGACGAACCGTCGAGGCGGTAGGAAAGATCCAATACGTAGCGTTTCTCGAAGTCATAGGATGCAGACAGGGCAAACGACGCCGCGCGTTCGTCCCGGTAGTCGCTGAGCAACCCGCCGCCGCGAGAAAAGTACCCGTCAAAGCCGATGGGACCTTGGAGCTGGTCATTCGGGCTGCGGTCGTTGCGTGTAACCCCGCTCTGTCTACCGGCGATCCGGAACTCGTTGAAGAAGTTGAGGAAGATGTTGTGGCGGTCGTTGTACGACTTCGAGTAATTCAAGCTGTTCCGGTTGTACAGTTGGGTCGTGCGACCGTTGTATGAGTACACCCGGGCGAACTGGTTGTTCGCGATGGCGGGCGTGAACGTATCTTCGGTCTTGGATTCGTACTCATAGCTCAAGCTGGTGCTAGCCCGTAGCCCTTCGATGAACATGTAACTGCCCTCAAGGTTGGCCCGGATGAGCCGGGTGGCGTTATCGTTGTCGGTGGCCAACGCCGAAGTGTGGCTGCCGCCGGCTTGATAAAACGACGGGGGAGGCAACAAAGACGAAGACAATCCGTTGGACGCCACGCCGGTTTGCAACATGCCCACACCGTCGCCGATGCTTTGCTTGCCCAATTGGCCCGTTACCGCACCAATGATCTGGAACCGGCGGTCAGCGGGTTGGTACTCCATGCGCAGGTTGGTGTTGTAGCGCGTAAAGCCCGTATTGCGGATGATGCCCTGGTCGGTAAAATACCCCATGTTGGCCTTGTAATTGAAGAGCTGGTCGCCACCGTCGATATGCAGGTTGTGGCTCTGGTTGTACTGGGTACGGTAATAATAGTCCTGCCAGTTGGTCGAATTGTTCCAATAGGCATTGAGGCTGTCCGAAAGGAAGTAGTTCCTCGATATCTGCCAGATGTCTTCAACGCTCATCGCATTGCCGTAGATTTGCTGTAGCTTGAGCGTACGCTCGAGATTGCCGCCCAGCGTTTCGCGGAGCTGCGGCGGCGTACGCACGAACGAGTTGTGCGTGTAACGCACGCGGGGTATCGGCGAATTGCCGCGCTTGGTGGTGATGATGATGACCCCATAGGCCGCCATGGAACCGTATAACGATGTGGCTTGGGCATCTTTCAGGATTTCGATGCTGGCAATATCCTCTTGCGGAATCAGCGACAGCGGACTGATGCCGGGGCCTTGTTGCTGGAAGCCGAACTCGGTGGCGCGGTCGGCATCCATCGGGATGCCGTCGATGACGTACAGCGGCGAGGTGGGTTGCAGGAACGATTGGTTGCCCGATCCAGTCATCGCAACGGTAGAAAGGCCGCGGATCTGGGTCGAACCCCGGAAGCCAGGGGCACCCGTATTGACTTGGATGTTCATGCCCGGCACACGTCCTTGAAGCAATGATTCGATGTTAGGGGTAGGGACATCTTGTACGTCATCGCCGCTGAGCACCATCGAAGAACCGGTGCTGAGTTCGCGTGAGCGCTTCTGGTAGCCGCGTATAACGACTTCTTCGAGTTTATTGTCTAACGGGCTAAGTTGAATGCGCAGGACGGAACGACCGGCACCGACATTCTGTGAGCTCTCGTTGTACCCGATGACGCGGAAGACCAGTACCGTGTTGGGTGCGACGGAAACCCGGAAGTTGCCGTTTTGATCGGTAGACGATAGTGGGCGCAGGGGTTTGCCCGCAAATATGGTGACGCCCCCGAACCCCTGACGGTTTTCGTCTACGACATTGCCGGTAACCGTTACGCTGGTCTGGGACATTGCTGGGCCGGCCAATAGCAAACCCGCCAGGAGAAATATGGTATACAAAGCTTTCATGCTATTCATCTTCAAACTTGGGTAACTGATTTCTGAAATGGAACACGATTTCCCAATTGCCGGGGCGATAGATTGCGAAATCCAGGCCGAAGCCCGCGAGCATAAGGTCGCCATCGAATCCCTTGCGGGAATACATGAAGCCCACGGTCGCCTGGTTTCCGCCGCTGGTGGTGTACGGGGTACGTAAGTTTACCACTGGAATGGGATAGGCAACATCATACTGGACGTATTCGGCGGTTTTTTCCATGTTGAAACCGTGGACCAATTGGTTCCATTTCGTTTCGTTGAAGACATCTGGATTCATGTATGCACTGTCTGGATCCATGAATCTGAAACGAAGCTTACCCCCATTGCCACCTTCGAATTGGCGGATATGGACCGTGAGGTCCTTGGTATCCTCGTTGTTGCGCAACGGTAGGTTGCTGGATTCCCCGACGACATTCTCCATCCATGCCGTGATGTAGGCCCGTTTGTTGGGGTTTTCCGGGTCGACGGGGTCGCGGGCGACCCCGCCGGTATACGGATCGATGTCCGTGGATGGTGAATAGGGGCGTTCCCGCCAGGGGATGAATTGCATGTCGCGGATGTATCGCGTTCCGCCGGTGTTGGTGATCTTGACATCAAAGAACCGGATATCCTGTACGAGCAGGGTGGTGTCTTCCGGCCGCGGTTGGATTAGGTCATTGGTGGCCGAGGCCCACAGGATGAACTGGCCCGATTCGCGCACCTCGAACAACGGGCGGTCTTCCAGTTTGCGCTTGGCCTCGATCTGTTGGAGCGAGGTCTCCTTACCGTCGTAGGCCGCCGTCCACACGGAGGTGGGCCGTAGCTGGAACAGGTCGGTGACGGGGCGTCCGTCTCCAAATCGGGCATTGACGATTTCAAACTGGAGCGGAAACGTCGATGCATCGGCGTTGAATGATCCCATGAGGTTGGTACGCCCCAGTATAGGCTCGAGCACTTTGCTGCCGTAATTGATGTTCTCGCTCAGGTATTCCTTTTCTTCGGGGAGGTCAAACAGTTTCTCGCACGCCGTAAGGGCGATTGCGAGCACCAGCGTTCCCAACGCCGTGTAGAGTCCCCGTATTATCTTGTTGCTTATCATATGCTTTGCGATTTCGCGTTAACTGACTGATTGTGTTAATCTTCTTCCGTTGTTTCGTCCGGTGCATTGACCGACCAATCGGCCATCTGCATGGTGCCGCCGCTCCGATTGCGCAGGATGTGGAGCCGGTAATATTGATAGGCCACCCGATTGGCGATGCGGTACACCTTCATTTGGAAGCGCTCTTCGAAAATCTCGCCGGCGCGCGAATCCAGCATCACCCACTCTTCGCCGTCATGCGACCCTTGCAGGTTCCAATCGATGGGATCCCGTTCCGGGAAGTCATTGGCCGAGGTGACCGTGTAGGCACCCGCCACGGTGGGTTCGTTCAACTTGAACTGCAACCAAGCGCCACCGAAACTACCCAAGAGGAACTTGGTTTCACGGTTGCCGTCAAAGGCGAATTTCGCGGCCTCGATATGGTTGGGGCCACCCGAGTTTTCACGCGACGTCGACCATTCGCCGCCCACGACGTGGAAGAGGTTGGGTGGCGGGGGGATGAACGTGAGTCGGCTGATGAAGTCGCCGAACCCGAATACGTGGTCGCTGTTGATGACATGCACGTAGGCGTTGTCGGTTTCGATGTTGATGGAACCCGTCGTGGTGGTAAACCAGTTGCGCCGGAACTGGCTGCGCTTGGTGTCGCTGAAATCGATGGTTTCGGGGCCGCCGTTGCGGAAACCGGACGATGTGGTGCGTGCCAGCTTTGCGTGCATGGGGTAACCATGGCGTACGCCATAGAGATTCACGCCGTCTTGCAGCAGCATGGAGTCCGTCGGGTATTTCCCGCGGATGAGGTATTGCGAGAGCATGGTGTCCAGGTGGTGTTGATTGATCGATGCCAAATGTTCCGATGGCCGGTCGGCCAGAAAACGGATGTTGTTGAGGTTCGTGATCGCCAACTGGAAACTCTCGTTGGTGAGCGCGAATACGGTGATGTTGCTGTCGCGTAACGTGGGTTCCAGCCCAAGCCGATCGATGACTTGGAGGAGCGAGTCGTATACGCCCCGTTTGCTCTGTAAGTAGGCGTAGGTATCGCCGTTGAAATGCTTGTCTATCGCTTCCGGCTGGTAGTACCCCCTGTCCTTGGCGCACGACAACGCGAACAGGGCAACTAGCAATAGGCGACCGTATGTGTTGATGACGTTCTTCATGTTCTTTCAGGATTCGTTATTTCCAATACTCGTTTTGCGTCAATAAGGTATTCTGTGCCAACAGGGCCTGTGCGACCGGCCAGGTTTGGCCCTCGTTGGCGAGGAGAGCGACGACCGCTGGGTGGCTGGGGCGAATGCGGTTGAAGCGAACCAAGTCATACCACCGATGGCCTTCGCCCATGAGTTCACGCTGCCGTTCGCGGAAAATCGACGCCAGCAAATCGCCATTGACGTCTTCGTTGTAGGGATCTAATCCACGGCGGGTACGGATGGCATCGAGCATCTCGATGGCACCCTGACGTTCGCCCAAGGCGGCGAGCGCTTCGGCGCGTAGCAGGGTGACATCCTCCAGCCGGGTAAACACGATGGCACTCGAAAAGAAACGGAACGTGGGGTCGGCCACGCCACCCATGATGCATTTGATCTTGCTGAAGATGGGGTACCGCCCGTTGTAGTTGGTGAAGTAGCGCTCCGAAACTGGGGTGCCCAAGGTGTCTAAACTGAACCGCTCATCGCCAGCTTCGTTGAAGATGGAGATGATGGAGTCTTTGGTAAGGTACATGTCGGGGATGCGTTTGTTGACTACGGGTTCGGCTAGCGTCAATTCCTCCAGGTGACCCGTAAACGACCCGTCGACGTGCCCCCACACAAAGGCGAAGCCGAAGAGGTGGTTCGTGCGTTTGTCGTAGAAAAAGCCATTGGCATCCGTGAGATGGCCCGTGGAGATGTAGTCGTTGGTTGCACGCGCGTAGTTGTCCGTCACGAATTTGCTGTAGGTGGCGGCATCCGGGTAGTTGCCTTGCCACGCTGCCAAATGCGCTAACACAGCATACGCGGAGAGTTTTCGCGCCAACGTGCCATCCCACCTAGAGGTAAACTCATTATAGTAATCACCCTGTTGCTGCTCGTCGCCAGCGCTATAGCGATAAGGCAGATTCGCGGCCGCCGCGAGCATCTCTTGTTCGGCCCATGCCAACACCTTGGCTTGATTTTCGCGCGGCTTGTTCTCGAAGTTGCCATCATAAGACGAAATGACGAGTGGTACGTCTCCCCAGATGCGTACCATGTAGAAGTAGGCGAACGCCCGCAGGAAACGTGCTTGCGCGACGTCGACGACGTAGTTGTTTTCGGAATAACGAAGGTCTTTCTGCCGCACTTCCGGTGCGCGCTCCAGGAAAATATTGGCCGAATTGATGACGGCATACCAGCGCCGCCAGTTGGTGATCGCCTCGAGGCTGGGGTAGGAAGCCTTGAGGTCTTGCGTCATGATGGCGCGTAGGTCTTGGCGTGTGGGGCTGGTGAATTCACCGGCGCGCACATCGCCATACAGCCAGTGCGCATTGTGATCGGCCATCGCCGCGCGCACCAACCCGTAGGTACCCATCAGCGCGGCGCGCGTATCTTCCAACGAATTCCACATGTTCTTTTCGCCGACCACTCGCTTGGAATCGATGTCCAGCATTTTCTGGCATCCGCCTGTAAGCAACACGACGGCCATAAACGGTATCAAAAGTCGTCTCTGGAAGGAAATGATCCGGCTATTTATCGTTGTATTCATAATAGTTCTATTTCGCATATCCTGTAACCCAATTAAAAATTGACACGAACGCCCAGCGTATAGGTGCGCGGGATGGGAAGCCCGTATCCCGTATCGTACCCCAAGAAATCGATTAATTCCGGATCGCGACCGGTATAAGGCGTGAGCGTAAACAGGTTGTGGCCCGTACCGTAGACAAACATCCTATCCAGCTTGGTGCGCTTGCCGAGCAGTTCGGTCAGGTCGTAGCCCAATGACAGCGTGCGCAGCTTCACGAACGAACCATTCTCCAGGAAGAGATCTTGTTCCTTGCGGTACGGGATGACATTGCTCCACGGGTTATAGAGCGGATATTGGCTGTAATCGCCGCGCTTTTCCCAGAAGGTGATTTCCTTGACCGAATTTATCTCCGTAATACCTTCGCGGTTGATGAAATCGAACCGGTTAGCCATCTCGGCGTTGAGGATATCGCGCCCGATGTTGAAATAGAGCTGGGCGTCCAAGCTCCAATTGCCGTAAGTAAATTGGTTCATGAAACCGCCAACGATCTTCGGGAAAATATTGCCGGTGAGTACCCGGTCGTCATTGTTGATGGCACCATCCCCGTTTACGTCTACCCAGCGGGGGTCGCCGGCACGGAGCCGGATGCCGTTGAACTGCCGCGCGCTGCCGTTCTGTACCGGCACATCGGCATCGGTGAGGTAGATGCCCTCGTTTTGCCACACCCAAAAGCGATCGATGCGTTCGCCCACCCGGAAGAGCCGGTCGTTGATGATGATCTCGTCCAGCCCGCCGGGCAAAGCCGTGAGTTTGTTGGCGTTGTAGCTTAGGTTGAGCGATGGCGTCCACGCGAATCGGCCGTTCCCTTTTCGCACCGCATCGATGCTGACCGCCAGTTCTACACCGGTGTTGTTCACTTCCATACCGGTTTCATACGATTGGCGGTAACCGAATTCGGCATACGAGGGGATACCCAGGAGTTGATTGCGGTCGTATTTGGTGTACCAATCCAGGTTGATGCGGATGCGTTCATCGGCCAGCCCCATGTCCAGCCCGATGTTCAATTGATCCGTATAGGCCCAGGGGATGCCGTAGCCGGTCCACCCGAAATCATACGGCCGGGTGAGCACGCCGAACCCGTTGTAACCGGGTGTGACGACGTTGCCGTAGTACCCCACCATGGTGGAGTACGTTGGCCCTTGCGAAAAGTTGTCAAAGACGTTCAGCCTGCCCAATCGGCCCGCGCTGGCGCGGAAATCCAAGGTTGAGAATGCGGACGCATCGTCCAAAAGGTCGTTCTTGATGTTCCAACCCACGGAAAGGGTAGGCGTAAACAACCAGCGGCTGGTGGGCTGCGCATTGGACGAACCGTCAGAACGCAGGAGTAACGAAACCGTGTACCGGTCGTCAAACCGATACGTGCCGCGGCCATAGAACGACACCAGGTTCTGGTTGGTGTAGTCCAGGAATTTATAGACCAGCTCCTTCGGAAAGGCCGTCGGATTCAGGTAATTGCCGTTGTTAGGGTCTGACTCCAGCAGGTTGATCTTGATGAAGTCGTTGATGCCCTTGTAGGCATAGGCATGGCTGTACTTGAAGGCGTCCCATTGAAGGATACTCCCCGCTTGAAGGAAAATATCGTGTTTATCATCCAACCGTGCATCGTACGAGACGTGATTGTCATAGATGAGCCGCTGGTTGTAGCCGTAGTAGTTCGACGCGAAGCTGTTCTCCTCCATCAGCGTTCGCGGATAAAAGAGATCGCGCGCGCCTTCGTTGTAATCCACGGCCAGACGCGACGTGATCTTCAGCCGGTCGAAATCGAAAACCAGCTTGGCATGCCCCTCCACGATATTGGTGGCGTTGTCGTCAAAGCTGTTGTCGAACTGGTTGATGTACTGGCTGTAGATGGCGTTATTGGGTGCCAGCGGCGAGGCGAGGTCGGGAATGTACGACATCGTCGCAAATCGATCGCGTAACGATCGGTTGCGGTTGCGCTGCACGCGATTGCCGTTGATCATGGCCGAAAACAACAGCCACTTGACGGGTTTCATGTTGATGTTGAACAACGCGCTGTAGCGTTTCAGCCCCGTTTCATCCGCGACCCCTTGGTTCCGCAGGTGCCCTACGGCAAATCGGAAGTTGGCGCGGTCACCGCCGCCGGCAATATCGGCATCGGCCGAGTACAGCAGCCCATGTTGATAATACGAATCGGACCAATTGGAAGGGCCGTAGTAGGATGCGTTCAATGAATCACTCAGGTACAGCGGATAGCTGTCGTCGGGTGAGTACCGTCCAATCGCGGTATAGCGATCGTAAAACTGTCGCCTAAAGGCGTTTTCATAGTCGCCGTTGATGGTCGTGACCGTGGGGCGCTGGGCCATCCCAACGTACGAGTTGAAGCTGATCTTTCGTGCAGACCCCGGTTGTTTTGTCGTAATGGCGATGACACCATTTGCGGCTAGCGGCCCGTAGATGGCCGTGCTGGCGATGTCTTTGAGTACTTGTACCGATTCGATGTTGTTCATGTTGATGTTGCTCAACAGGTTGGTCGCCGTTCCGATCCGATCGAATTGATATTGCTGGATGTCAAAAGCGAAGGGATGCTCGCCGATGAGTGGAATGCCGTCGAGCACGATCAGTGGCTGTGCTTGGTAGCTATCCCGATGCGATAGGATGGGCATGGGGATGCCGCGCAAGTACATGGCTTGGAGGGTGCCGGGCTCGCCGGAATTTTCTTGCACGAACAGGCCGGGTGCTTGATCCTTTACGTACTGTTGGAGCGATACGGCTGGAAACCGGGCCATATCGTCCGGGACCAGTTTGATCGATCGGCTGTTCAGGTCCGTGAATACCGAATCGCGCCCATGCAGTGCTATAGGCTTGACGGCTGAGGTGTCCGTGTCCAGGCTGTCTTGCTGGAGACTTGTTGCTACCCCTGCCGATGCAAGCAATAAGGCGGGACAGGATAAGCACATCAGCAGGATAAAACCCGTTAACATTGAAGTTTTACGCATATATATTAGTTTTTCAGACAACAATTGTCTTTCTGGTTAATTGAAAAACGATATTTATACTAGTGCGGTTTACATCGAACTCGGCCACGTAAATCGTGGTGGTCAACGAACAATGCACCGCACGCAGTGGGTGAAAAAAGGGGCTTGAAAGCCAGCTATACGCTAAGGATTTTTTTGAATTAGGTAATAAATGTAGATAGTCTATTCATCATAAATGGTCCGTTAATAGGTAATTAATTATACGTTAATACTGTTATTTCCGATGGTAAAAAGTTACTTCTCGTGGTTTGTGACGGCTAAGTTACAAACAAAAAACGTTTTAGCAAGTTTTTTTTATACTTTTCTTCTGTTGGTTTCGAAAGGCATTGTCAGTGAGCGTGTTGTGTTTCGATTCGCTTGGTCTTGCTGGCGTAATGGACTGACGGCGTTGGTGTAATGTTAAAATTCTGTAATTATATGATGTAGATTAAATGATTATCTGATTTCTGTCACTAATTTTGCCGCAACGACAATACCATGGGCAAAAGAATCAGAAATACCGCCGACGAGGTGGATGTTATTCTTATCGGCGCTGGAATCATGAGCGCCACGTTGGGCACCTTGATCAATGAACTCCATCCGCGCGCCAGCATCGAGATTTTTGAACGGTTGGACGAAGTGGCCGCCGAGAGTTCGGATGCCTGGAACAACGCCGGTACTGGACACTCCGCGCTTTGCGAATTAAACTATACGCCGCAACGTGCGGACGGATCGGTAGACATCGGTAAAGCCATCAAAATAGCGGAAGCGTTCGAGCTATCCAAGGAGTTTTGGTCTTATTTGGTAGTCAATGGGTTCGTCGATCGGCCGGAACGTTTCATCCGGAGCGTTCCACACATGAGTTTTGTATTCGGTGAGGGCAATGTTTCGTTCTTACGTGAGCGTTATGCGGCCATGCGCGAACACCACCTCTTTGCCGGCATGGAATATACGGAAGACCACGACGTACTCCGGCAATGGATTCCGTTGGTCATGGATGGACGCGACGGACAGGAGACTTTGGCGGCGACAAAGATCGATATCGGTACGGATGTGAATTTCGGTGCGTTGACGCGGGCATTGTTTGCCCACCTTACCGAAAAAAACGGGGTAAAACTGCGATTGGCGCATGAAGTGCGCGACATTGAGCGGGCGGATGACGGCCGGTGGCACGTAACGGTCAAGAACCTGACAACGGATAAAAAGCGGACAGTGTCGGCCAAGTTCGTGTTCATCGGTGCAGGAGGGGGCTCATTGCTGCTGCTCGAGAAATCGGGGATACCGGAAGCGAAGGGTTTCGGTGGATTCCCGGTGAGCGGGCAATGGCTGAAATGCACCAACCCCGACGTCATCGGGAAGCATCACGCGAAAGTATACGGAAAGGCTGCCGTTGGGTCGCCCCCGATGTCGGTGCCGCACCTGGACACCCGCGTAATCGATGGCAAGACGGCACTGTTGTTCGGGCCCTATGCCGGGTTTTCAACGAAGTTCCTGAAAAACGGTTCTTGGCTTGATTTGCCAGCATCGATCAAGCTCAACAATATCCGGCCGATGCTGGCCGCAGGAATGGACAATATCCCACTCACGAAATACCTGATTAACCAAGTGCGGCAAAGCCCGGAAGACCGGCTGGCGGCATTGCGGGAGTACGTACCGACGGCACGACAGGAGGATTGGCAACTTGAGGTGGCGGGACAGCGTGTACAGGTCATCAAGAAAGACGAAAAGCATGGCGGCATACTTGAATTCGGCACGGAGGTGGTGAGCAGTGCCGATGGTTCCATCGCCGCGCTGTTGGGTGCGTCGCCCGGCGCCTCCACGTCGGTATCCATCATGATCGATCTGCTTGCGCGGTGTTTTCCGGAGCGGGCCAAGACGGCGCAATACCTGAGCAAATTGCATGAAATGCTTCCTTCGTTCAGCCGATCCATCGCAACCGATGAGCAGGTGTGCAAGGAAGCGCGTGAACGGTCCGCGACAATATTGAAATTGGAAGGGGCGCTGGAGTCGGTTTGATGGCAGAGTCCCTCTTAGCGGATTGGCTGCGTGAACTGGGCAAACAGCTTTTAGAAACGCCTTTGCTCCATTGGATAGGTGTTGGCTGTGGGGTTATCCAAGTGCTGCTGGCCAAGGCCAACAAGGTATGGCTGTATCCCTTTGGCATCGCCAGCACCGCGATCACGCTGTACGTGCTCTACGGAGCCGGGTTGTATGCTGAGATTTTACTGAATCTATACTACTTGGTGATGAGCATCTATGGCTGGGTGTATTGGATGCGGCTCCGCGGCGCGGAACCCGTGAAGGCCACCTACGCCAATCGACCGGAATGGTTGACCGCGATAGCAATTGTTGCCGTGGGTTTTCCGTTGCTTTGCGCAGCCTTGATTTACTTCACGGATTCAACCGTGCCCGTGTGGGATGCGTGGGTAACGGCTACTGCGTGGGCTGGAATGTGGTTGCTGGCCAAGCGCAAAATCGAGAATTGGATACTGCTGAACATCAGCAACGCCTTTGCGATCCCTTTGCTGGTGCATAAAGGGCTACACCTTTATGCGGCGTTGACCTTGTTCTTGTTTGTGGTGGCTGTCTTTGGCTACATTCAATGGAGGCAGATCATCAAACGCGATTTGGCGACATGAAGCAAGCGATACGAATCCAGACCGACCTGATGACACGCCTACGCGGTTCATCGGCCGAGGCGGAGGCCGCGGGGCGACTTACTGCCGAACAGCTGTCCATCATTTACCGTAACGGATGGTTCAAGTTATTCGTTCCCCTCAGCTATGGAGGGCTGGAGCTGGCATTGCCTGAGGCTGTGCGCTTGGAAGAGGAGCTGGCGTATATCGACGGTAGTCTGGGGTGGACCGTGACCCTTTGCGCGGGTGCGAACCTGTTTGTGGGCTACATCGACCAAGCGCTCGCGCCGTCGATTTTCAAGGATCCAAACGTGTGCCTTGGCGGAAGTGGGCAAGCGTCTGGAATCGCGCGCGAGGACCGGGGCGGTTACCGGATTTCCGGTAGGTGGCAGTATGCCACCGGCGCGCCGCACCTCACGCATTTCACGGCGAATTGCACGTTGGGGGAGACTGAAGCCATCAAAGCCGTTGTTTTGCCGCGAAACGAGGTGCATGTGCACGAAGATTGGAATGCATTCGGGTTGCGGGCTACGGCCAGCCATTCGTTTGGCGTGGACGATGTTTGGGTGGATGCCGCCCAGGTATTCACCATCGCGCCAGAACAGGCTACGCTGACGCAACCGATATACCGGTATCCGTTTCTGCAGCTGGCAGAGGCCACGTTGGCGGTGAATACCTTGGGCATGGCCCGCCATTTCCTGGAATGCATGTCGGCAACGGCGAGCGGTCAAGGGCAGGAAATGGCGCAAGTGGCGGCGGATCGCCTAGCGTTGATGCGGGTTACATTTTATGAAACACTGGACGAATCGTGGGATGAACTGTGTACGTGCGGCACAATGGGACCGGAAACCTTGTTGTCGGTAAGCGACCGTTGCCGTGTGGCGGTGAAGGCGGCACGGACGCTGGTCATGGAGGCATACCCGTATGCCGGGCTTGCGGCCGCCGACCGATCGACGGAGCTCAACCGCATATGGCGCGATTTGTTCACCGCGAGCCAACACAGTTTGCTTAGGGGGTAGCGCCACAGTCCGTCGGTTCGTATACCGCTGAAAACGGGCTGCTGTCGTCAGTGAACTGGCGTCCGGTAAGGGTGTCTGCCGATAGCGGTTTCTGAAGGAGTTTGCCCTCCCGCAGCGCGAATACCACCCGCATGGTGTCTTGCATGCCCTCTTGGGTATAGGTCCAGACCAAATCGAGTACGTTATCGTTCGCCTTGCCCATGACCGAACCACGGCGGCTGTCTTTTTCATACGGGATGACGTTGTACGTACCGCTGACCGTGCCTTCGCGGACAACGAATTGGATCGCGAGCGAATCCTGATTTTTTGTGCCTTCGGTACGCAAGAAGCATTGCTTTTGCGCTTGATCGTCGATTGCGGATACGTCGTTTTCGATGGTCGTGGAGCTGCCTTCGCCTGTTCGGGAGCCGCTTTGGCATCCGTAGCAGAAAATGAGGCCCATGAGCGCCCCTGATAATAACTGGATGGCATTCATTACGTGATTGTTTTGAGGTAACAACAGGTTTGGCGTTGATTTGTTCGGCGGGAAGGATTACATTTGTGCTGATGGTTTTATTTCCCAATGCAAAAATCAACATCGGGCTTCAAGTGCTGGGGCGTCGACCAGACGGCTACCACGATTTGGAAACGGTTTTCTATCCGTTGAATATCCACGACGCGCTGGAGGTAGTGGAAGCCGACGAACTACAATTCTTCCCGTCGGGGTTGGCCATCCCGGATGCTGGAGGGGAAAACCTATGCCTGAAAGCCTATCGGTTGCTGCGAAGTGCTTACGACCTACCTCCAGTAGCCATTTACTTACATAAGGTTATTCCTATCGGCGCCGGTCTAGGTGGCGGGTCTTCGGATGCGGCCTTCATGTTGAAAGCATTGGACGCGAAATTTTCGCTTGGACTGGGTGAAGCGCAACTGATTGCCTTTGCGAGCCAATTAGGCGCTGATTGCGCATTTTTTGTCCGGAATACACCCGTATTCGCGACAGGGATCGGCAATGTGTTTACGGACGTGGCGTTGGATCTATCGGCCTATCGCGTGGTTTTGGCAAAACCCGCCATCCATGTCTCTACTGCAGAAGCCTATCGGCTGGTGGAGTCCAGCGCGATCGGCCAAGGCCTCGCACAAGCGATAGCCGGGCCGGTGTCGGAATGGCGCGACACCATTCGCAATGACTTTGAAGCAGGGTTGTTCAGGAAATACCCCGAAATTGGTGTATTGAAGGATTTATTCTATGAACAGGGCGCCATATTCGCGGCGATGAGCGGAAGCGGTTCGTCGGTCTATGGACTTTTTGAGGCCCCGGTTGCCCTAACCGGATTACCTTCGGGCTGTTCAGTGTTTTACGTGGATTGATAGCCTTTGAAATAAGCGCACATATAGCGATGGTAGACTTCGAAGCAGAGATCCTAAGGGCGGAGATGCAAGGTGCGGCGATGGCGGGGTGGGCCTACGTTGACGTGCCGCGCGCCATCGCGGAGCGTATCAAACCCGGCTATAAGCAGGTATACCGTGTGCGTGGCGAACTGGATGGACAACCCTTTAACGGAATGGCATTGATGCCGAAAGGAGCGGGCGATTATTTTTTGGCCATCAATGGTGCCATGCGTCGTGTGCTAAAAAAGGGGGTAGGCGACAGATTGGCGCTACGTTTGGAGGTCGATGTCGACTTTGCTATCGAGATGCCCGAAGACCTGGAAATCTGTTTGCTCGACGACGAGGCCGATTTGCTTGGTCGGTTCCTTGCGCTCGCCAAATCGCACCGGAACTATTTCATCAAATACATCAATGAAGCCAAAACAGAATCTACGCGGACCAAACGCATTGCGATGACGGTCGAAGCCATGGCGCTCGAATTGGATTTCGGCGCCATGATCCGGCTCGACAAGTCGCGGAGACGGGGTGGCTAGTGGCCGTGGTCGTCTCCGGCTACGGGGTGTATCGGTACCTTCAGGTCCAGGTCATTCACGCCACCGAACCGGTTGTAATTGGCATTATTCCAGTCGGCAGCCGTGATGCCCGCCTTGACCCCCTTGTTGAGGTGGCGCAGGATGAAATTAAAGACGAATTCATCCGAAGCTTTCAGGACATGTAAGTAGCCCGTAACGCCCACCCGCTTGCCGTCGGGGTCTGCATAGGCGTAATCCAGCACTCCAGCTGGAGCACCCAAGATAAACACCTGGTGGATGTCTGCATCGTTCACGAACTCCTGTTGGCTTTCCCGGCCGGCGAAGTCATAGGTTTTAAGCGTTAGCCGGTATGTTTTGCCTTCGTCGAGGTGCAGGTGGGTGCCTACGGGGGGCAACCCCTTTTCGTCGAATTGAACTTCGAACGTTTCCGGATCATCGATGTCATCGGCATGGCCGTCGTGCCAATCCACTTCGACAAAGGTCAGTGTTGCCTTCCCGACTTCTTCTTGCGGTACTTCGGGTGTGGGGTCATCCTTGCTACAGGAAGCGGCCAATGCGATGAAGGCGACGGACAGGATTGCGATTGATTTTGTGCTGCGTGTTACGTTCATGTCGGATATGTTTATCTGTTATAAAAAGGTGTATGATAAGCGGATGCCGATTTCCCGGCCCAGGTTGTGGGCGTAGTATCGGAATCGATTCATGTATTCTTTGTATGCCGTATTGAACAGGTTGTTGACCGATATGCCCAGGTCGACACGGTGATGGCCATTGATGGTGAATTGGCTGCCGCCATGCAGCGCGAACAGGTGATAGGCAGGCGGCGGTACGGCGTAGTCGGTGCCGGGTTCGTAGCGATCCTGCCGCCGCACCCAGCGGTGCGTTACCGTTAGGTAAGCGTCTTGGAAAGTGCTTGCATGAAATGAGAAGGCTTTCCTCAGGCGATTGTCCAATCGGTCGCTGGGGATGTAGGGCAGGTATACGGCGTTGTCGACATCGCGCGCGCGCACCACCGATGCATTGAGCTGGTAGGAGAGATCCGCGAACAGGTCGTATTGCAAGGAGAGATCGCCCCCGAAAAACAGGGCATCGTTCTGTTGGTAGCGGAAAACCGGAAATGTGCCCCGGATGGTTTGCAGGAATTCTCCGGGCGAGGGCATGGCGTAGATATAGTCCTGGATGAATTGCGCATAGATGTCAAGGTCGACGGTCAATGACCCATCCGCGTAGGATGGGCTGACGACCCATTTATAACCTTGCTCGCTGCCGAGTTGGTCGTCGCCGATTTCATAAACGGCTGCACCATGGTGCAGGCCGTTGCTATACAGTTCATTGGCCGTTGGCGCGCGCCAGGCCAACCCGACGTTGCTGCGCAATTGCCACTGGTCGTGCGCGCGCCAAACCCCACCTGCGGATCCGCTGACGTTGTGGAAATCGCGTGTCCCGCCGTATGGGTTTTGGTGCCGATCGAACCCTGCGGCGTCGAACGACCGGTAATCGTACCTGATGCCCATTTCCCACTCGTGGGTTTGCCTGACGAGCCGTTGGATGACAAACGCGCCAACGGTCTGGCTGTCGAAATTAGGGATGAGCGGGGTATTAAGCGTACCGGGAACGTTGTTGTTTACTTGGATGGTCACGTTGGTGCCTACCTGTGTTTTCCAATCGCCATAGCTGGCGGTCTGGTAGTCGGCGTCGACTGTCTGGGTGGTGAGCACCATGTCAAGCATGGGCAGCGCGTCCCGGCCACCCCGGCGCACATCGTACTCCTGGCGGTGATTTCGTTGGATGCCATACTGGACGTCAAGCGTAGCGCCTTGCGCGTAGTCTCGATGCCATTTCACCTTACCCAACTGGTGTACGCTGGATTGACGGGGTGCGTCGATGGTGTAGGTGAACGGATAGTTTTCCGTTGGTTTTCCCGCATCGATCCGGGCTTGGATGTCATCCAGGGTGCCGATATGTGCACCGGTGAAAATGCCGATAGCTGTCTGGAAGCGACTATAGTATCCCTCGATCGTTGAATTGGTGTGTTGGTAGCGCAGTGCCGCGGAGAGGTTGTGCTCGGCCAAGCCAGTATTGCCAAGATTATAGGTAGCCGTGCGTACGTTGCCGGCGCGTTTCACCGTTCCCTGTAATCGCCAGGCCAACCCCGGTATGGCCTGGACACCCGATTGAAGCATGCCCGAGACGGTGCCTGCATGGCCGTTGGCTTGGTAACCGGTATGCAGCTCGCCTGTCAGATGCGCATCGATGGGCAGTGGCGGCGGAGTGACGAGCATAACCCCACCGATGGCGTCGGCTCCATACCGTACACCCTCGGCGCCTTTGATCAACTTAAAGTCTTTCGCGATGAAGGGGTCTATTTCGGGTGCGTGCTCGCTGCCCCATTGTTGGCCTTCTTGGCGCAGGCCGTTGTTGAGGATGAGGATGCGGTTGCTGTGCAAGCCGTTGATGACCGGCTTGGCGATGGTGGTACCGGTCTGCAATAGGCTGACACCGGGTAGCGTGCCGAAGATTTCGGCTAGCGTCTTGCCCCGCGACTGCTCGGCCTGCTCCCGGGATACCGTCCGTATCGCATTGGACGTGATCGGGGCGTGCTGGTGGCCAACGACGTCCACATCGTGAAGCAGGATGTGCCCGTGGTGCAGCGCGATCGTGAGGAAGCGATCTTTGACCGGTGAAAACTCGACCGATAGGCTATCAAAACCTACGCTGCTCGCCGTAACGGTATAACGAATCGAAGCGCATAAGCGCGAAAGCTGGAAATAGCCATGCCCATCAGAAATGACTTGGCGTCCTTGCCCATCGGGGGAGAAATTGATGGTGACACCGGCCAAGGGAAGCTTGGTGTCGCTATCCACCACGCGCCCACGTATGGACAGGGTGCACGGCGACTGCGCATGCACCAGAAAGGCCATTGCACTGAGGAAAAAAATAAAAACAAACGGTTTCTGCATGCGCACCATCCCAACGATATCGTGCGGCAAAAATACAACATTGTTGCTTTAATGGGAAATGAAATGCAACATTGTTTATTTAGCGATACCCTTTAGTGGGTGGGTGCTCAAGAGCGCGGATGGTATTGGATGATGATGGAGCGCAGGTAGTCGCGATCCACGTGGGTATAGATTTCGGTCGTTGTGATGCTTTCGTGACCCAACATTTCCTGGACGGCCCTAAGGTCGGCCCCGCCTTCGACCAAGTGGCTGGCAAACGAATGCCGAAACGTATGGGGGCTTATCGTCTTTTGCAACCCGATTTTCTTGGCGAGGCCTTTGATGATGATGAATACCATGACGCGCGTTAGCGGCGCACCGCGGCGATTGAGGAACACGAAATCGGCATTGCCAGGTTTGACCGGTTGGTGTACGCGCACTTCATCCACATAGATCCGTAGCAATTTGGCTGCTTGCGCACCGATAGGCACCAACCGTTCCTTGCTGCCCTTGCCCTCTACCTTGATGAACTCTACATCGAGGAACAGGTTGGAGATCTTGAGCCCCACCAATTCACTCACGCGGAGCCCACACCCGTAAAGCACTTCGAGCATTGCCTTGTTGCGCATGCCTTCTGGGGCCGACAGGTCGATGGCGCCGATTAAGCGGTCGATTTCGGTGATATTGAGCACGTCAGGTATCTTCCGGCCTAAACGAGGCGCTTGGATGAGTGCCGTAGGGTTTTCTAGCAGGCCGTGTTCTAGGCCCATGAATAGGTAAAAGGTCTTGATGCCTGAGAGGATACGGGCTTGGCTGTAGGCCGACAACCCGAACGTATTGATCCACACCAGGAAATCCTGTAAGTTCGCCGGGGTTATCTCATTTGGTGCCAGGCCGATCGGTTCGGCGTATTGCCTGAGTTTGCCTACATCATCCAGGTAGGCCGTGATGGTATTGACCGCTAAAGCCCGCTCCAATTGCAGGTACTGTCTGAAACCATTGATGGCGCTTTTCCACTCCATTTGCCGTAGCGTGGTGTAAAAAAACAACCACTTGGCGACAAAAATAGGAATAATCACTAATTTTACCCGTATATGGAAAAGTTGGAAGTGGCGTTGGAACGCATCATCGAAGCCGTGTTGTCACGTGTACCGAGTATGGTATTGGCCATTTTGCTGTTGACACTCGGTACCTGGGCGATACGGTTGATCCTGAAGATCATCCGACGCCGGTTCGAGCGTAGGAACGTAGACCTGTCCTTGCGCGATTTCGTGGGCAGTATCGTGAAATTCACGCTGTACACGATGCTTATCCTGTCAGTGGCGTCGATGGTGGGCATCCAAACCACCTCGTTCGTTGCGGTCTTGGGTGCGGCCAGCCTGTCGATAGGCCTCGCGCTCCAAGGCAGCCTTTCGAATTTCGCAGGGGGCGTGCTGATTCTGCTTTTCCGTCCATTTCGCGTGGGCGATTTCGTGAGTGCGGCTTCGGGCGCGTCCGGTACGGTCGAAAAGATCGATATCCTGTATACCACGATGCGTACGGGCGATGGCATCGCGGTATTCGCACCGAATGGGCCGCTGGCCAACTCGGTCATCACCAACTATTCGAGCATCACCAAGCGACGCATCGAGTACAAGATCGGCATCAGCTACGAATCTAACATCAAGGATGCGCGCGAAGTGATCCTAAAGGTATTCCGCGACGATAGCCGCGTGCTGAATACACCCAAACCTGAGGTGCGCGTGGGCGAACTGGCCGATAGTTCGGTAAACCTCATCGTACGGGCTTGGGCCCCGAAGGAGGTTTTCTGGGAGTCGTACTACGATAATTTCGAGCTGATCAAAACTGAGCTGGAGGCGAACAACATCACGATTCCGTATCCGCAACAGGAGATGCGTATCGTGAATCCGCAGACAGGCAATAATCCCTTCGACGGCGCGAATTAACCGCGTAAGGCCATAATCCGGGCTACGTACTTGCCGATGACGTCAAACTCGAGGTTGACGTCATCGCCCTCGTGGACTTCCTTCAAGTTGGTGTGGTCGTGTGTGTACGGGATGATCGCCACCGAAAAGCGGTCGCGCTGTGAGCCGACGACGGTAAGGCTGATGCCATTGACGGTAATCGAACCTTTTTCTACCGTGATGTTTCCAACGGATTCGTCGTATGCAAAGGTGTACAGCCAACTGCCGCCCTGGTCTTCGACGCCGACGCACCGTGCGGTTTGATCCACATGGCCCTGCACGATGTGCCCGTCCAGCCGATCGCCCACTTTCGTGCAGCGTTCGAGGTTGACGAGGTGGCCGATTTCGAGGCCGCCCAGGTTGGTCTTGTCAAGCGTTTCCGCAATGGCGGTGACGGTATGTGTACCTGCGGCCAATCCGACAACCGTTAAGCAAACACCATTGTGGGAAACGCTTTGGTCGATTTTCAGGGTTTCCGAGAGGGAAGAGGCAACCGTGATGTGCAGGTTGCCATCCGCGCGTTGCAGGTGGGTTATCGTGCCGAGGGTTTCGATGATGCCGGTGAACATTTTTTAGTAAGTAAGTGAGTTGTGTGAGTACGATTAATTTCTGCGTTTGACGAACGTCAACAGCACCAATACGCCAAATATAGCGCTTCCACCGAGCGCGGCGTACGCCAGGTAGTCGCCCGCTTCCACGTAAACCGTGGGCTCCTCGTTGAGGTTGATGTCTTGCTTGATGGCAGCGGGTACCCACCATTCCGTTCGTTGCACCACATCACCCCGTTGGTTGATGAAGGCCGAAATGCCCGTATTGGCCGATCGGGCCACCCAGCGGCGGGTTTCGATGGCACGCAGTTTGGCGTAGGCGAGGTGTTGGTCTTTGCCTGCCGTATTGCCCCACCAACCGTCGTTGGTGACGATGGCGATGAATTGCGCTCCTTGCTTGATGTACTGCGCCACGTAGTTGCCCCAGATGGATTCATAGCAAATTACGGGTGCGGCGCCGATGCCGCTCTGGGAATAGAATACCGACGGTTCGTCCTGGCTGCCATAGCTGCCCGTTGCGCCGCCGAAGCCCTCGAACAAGGGTTTCATGAACGCCAAGGCCCCGGCGAACGGGAATTGTTCTGCGCCAGCTACCAGCTTCGACTTGTGGTAGTATTGGAGTTTCGCCGAATTTTCAATCAAGACCGCAGCGTTGAAGGCGTCGTAGTGGACGCCGTTGAAACTGCGTGCGGTGGGCGTTTGCGGCCCGTTGTAGATGCGGTAGCCCTCTATCCCGGCCAACACGTTGCCATTTTTGTAACCGTCAAGGAATTGCTGGATGCGAAAGAAGGTGTGGTGTTCGTGGAACCGGTCTTCATCGAAACCGCCTTGCCGGGCAATGGCAGTCTCGGGCCAGATGAAAAATTCGGTGTTGGATTGGGCTACCGAGGCCGAAAGCGTGATCAGGTTCTCGATCTGTTCTTCCGGTGTCACGAACGAGAATTTGCCATACGGGTCGATATTCGGTTGCACCGATACCACATTGGCCGGGTTTTCGGCCTCCACATAGGTGCCATAACGGTATACCGACCACAACGAGGGGATGGTGATCAGCGCAACGGCGCCAGCAATCAGCCGGTAACGGTGTTTGGCCGGAAAGCCGTCTTTCGCCGAGAGGAACGCCAGGAAGAACAAGCTGTTGCTGGCCCATATCCATAAGGTTCCTCCGTAAACGCCCGTGTACTCGTACCATTGGATCAGCTGGTGGGTGTTGGCGAAGCCGTTGCCCAAGGTCATCCACGGAAACGACAGATCCCAGGTTTGATGCAGGTATTCATAGGCCACCCAAAAACAGGCCAGCCCGGCCAGCGACCAGCCGATGCCGTATCGCTTGCGGAGTTGGTAATAACCCCTGAACGCCAACGCCATTAGCAAGGCTGCGAGCCCGAACGGGATCAGCGATACGAAGGCGGCGGCATAGACGGGCATCACGGCGTTCATCGCGTTGAAAACCCAATAGATGGACGCCGTATTCCACACCAGTCCGGTAAGTCCGCCAACCAGGAATACCTTCGTGCCTTTTTTCCTGGCGTCGCTGCGCATCACCAATTCGAGCGCGAGCAAGACCGGCACGAAGGCCACCCAAAGCAATGGGCCGGTGTATGAAAGGGGTGGCCAGGCTAACCACAACAGGATTGCGCTAAACACGGCCAACAGGTAATTGTTCTTCACGTTGCGGGTGGGTCAGAGCTGGTTCAGCAATTCGTTTTTCTTGTTCTCATATTCTTCTTGGGTAATCAGTTGCCGCTCGAACAACGATTTCAATTTTTTCAGCCTCAGGGTCAGTTCGTCCTCTTCGGGTTCGACTATCGCGGGTGTTGGTGTCGCAACTTCTTCTGTCGGAATAATGAGTGGCTGTGAAGCGATCGTTTGCGCTTCGGTGCCCAACTGATAGAGCTTGCGGGCCTGGTTCTTGGGTATCGAGCCGATTTCGGTGGAATCACCGTTGGCAAGTGCTAACGTGACCTTGGCTCCCAGGATTCCTTCCTTAAAGGAAAGTTCCGCGATCGTCGGCCACGGGAATATCTCGAAGTTGTCGGCAAAACCCAGGTTGGTGGATCGGCAAATGAACACGCGCTTGTCCGTAATGGCGATGCTGTCCGGAAACAACGTAACCGCTGGTTTTTTCTGCACGGCGATGTAGCTGACGGTTTCGCCATTGGATGCCAATAAGTCCTGTAGTTTGAGCAGGAGTTTCTCCACGACCTTGGGGTCCTGTCCATCGTTGATGTAACGGTCTATATTCATGATTATGCTAAGATAGGGAATTCAGGCCAAACCTTGTACACAAACCACGAATTCGCCTTTGGGCGGGTGGTGCTCGAAATGGTTTTTCAGTACGGCGAGCGTGCCCCGGACCGTCTCCTCATAGATTTTGCTGATTTCACGTGATACCGAAGCCTGCCGATCATCCCCGAACGTTGTTGCGAATTCGTGTAGCGTCTTGCCGATCCGATGGGGCGACTCGTAGAATACCATCGTCCGGCTTTCGTTGGCTAGCGCGGCCAGGCGGGTCTGGCGACCTTTCTTCACGGGCAGGAAGCCTTCGAACGCAAAGCGATCGCAGGGCAGGCCCGAACAGACCAATGCCGGTGTGAACGCCGTGGCCCCCGGCAGGCATTGAACCGTGATGCCATGCTTGATGGCTTCGCGTACCAGCAGGAATCCCGGGTCGGATACAGCGGGCGTACCGGCGTCCGAAATGAGCGCGACGGTCTTGCCGTCGGTCAGGAAGCGGATGATTTCATTCACCGCCTTGTGTTCATTGTGCTGATGATGGGCATAGGCTTTCTTTTCGATGCCGAAATGCCGCAACAATGGCGCGCTGGTCCGTGTGTCTTCGGCCAAGATCACATCGGCCTCCTTGAGGATGCGTATGGCCCGCAACGTCATGTCTTCGAGATTTCCGATGGGGGTGGGGACGAGGTATAGCATTTTTCTTATTTTTGCTGCCACAAAATAAAGGAAATTATGTTGCAAGTAAACTATATCCGTGAAAACCGCGATCGTGTCGTCGAGCGGCTGGCTGTGCGTAACTTCAAGGCACTTGAATTGGTGGATGAGGTGGTAGCCCTTGACGAGCGGCGCAGGCAGGTACAAACGGAAGCCGACGCATTGGCTGCCGAGGCCAATACGGCGGCCCGCCAGATCGGCGAATTGATGCGCCAGGGCAAACGCGAGGAAGCGGAAGCGATCAAAGCGCGATCCGGCGGATATAAGGAGCAACAGAAGCAATTCGCCGAGACGCTGGCCGAGGTGGAACGCGAATTGTACGATAAATTGGTGCTTCTACCCAACTTGCCGAACGAATCCGTTCCTGCGGGCTTGGGTGCGGAAGACAACGAGGTGGTGTTGGAACACGGCCAGCGGCCGTTATTGCCGGATACGGCCTTGCCGCATTGGGAGCTGACAGCCAAATACGACATCATCGACTTCGAGTTGGGTACGAAGGTGACTGGCGCGGGATTTCCGGTATACAAGGGCAAGGGGGCCCGCCTGCAACGTGCGCTGATCAATTTTTTCCTCGATCGGGCGTTGCAGGCTGGATATAACGAGGTGCAACCGCCCATTTTGGTGAATGAGGCGTCCGGTTTCGGTACCGGCCAGCTTCCGGACAAGGAAGGGCAGATGTATCATGTGGGCATCGACGACCTGTACCTGATCCCGACGGCCGAGGTGCCGGTAACGAACCTGTATCGCGATACGATCGTGAAAGAGGCCGACCTGCCCATTCAGCTGACCGCGTACACGCCTTGTTTCCGTCGCGAAGCCGGCTCTTACGGTGCGCATGTGCGCGGGCTCAATCGCTTGCACCAATTCGATAAGGTGGAGGTGGTGCAGTTGGTTCATCCCGATACATCCTATGATGTGTTGGAGCGTATGAGCACCTACGTGCAGTCCTTGCTCCAGGCGCTCGAGCTGCCGTACCGGGTGCTGCGCCTATGCGGCGGCGACATGGGCTTCACGTCTGCACTCACCTATGATATGGAAGTGTGGAGCGCGGCACAGGAACGCTGGTTGGAAGTGTCTTCCGTTTCCAATTTCGAGACCTACCAAAGCAATCGACTGAAGGTTCGTTTCAAAGGCGAGAACGGCAAACCGCAATTGCTGCACACGCTCAATGGCAGCGCCCTCGCGTTGCCGAGGATACTGGCGTCCATCCTGGAAAATAACCAGACAGACAACGGGATTCGCATTCCGGCGGTGTTGGTGCCGTACACCGGATTTGAAAGGATCGATTGATTTGGTAATCGACGGTTTTAGCGCGGTTTGAGCCTAGCCAGGTACTGTCCGTTTTCGTCTTCGTAAAGTACCTGTACGGCCCAACCTTCGGTATGGCCGACCCCGGCAAGCGTTTCCTGGTCGACGAACAACCATTGGAACGGCGCGCCCCGTAGCCCCTGGTATTCGTATCGGTAGCCGATTTCGCCGTAGTAACCATCGGGCTTTGCTACGGAGCCGTCTTCGTACAGGTACCCGATATCCGACGAATCGACCAGCAATTGGCCGCCATCGCGGAGCAACGACCGGCAATGGGCGAACAGTGTTTTGAGCCCGGCCAATGAACCGGCCACACCGATACCATTCATCATGAACAACAGCGTGTCGTATGCACTTGGGCGGTGGTAATTGAAAAAATCATGTTGCAAGACATCACGTATACCGCGTTCGCGCATCACCACGCAGGCCAGCGGAGACTTTTCCAGCGCGCTCACGGCCGAACCGTGGCCCTGCAGCCACAACGCGTGGCTGCCTGCTCCTGCGCCAACGTCGAGGATGTGCCCATGGCACAGCGTCAACGCCAGCCTTTCCAAGGCTGGAAATTCATCGGGCGGCCTGAAAAACACGTCGATTGGCATCTCTTCCACATCGCCGTAGCTGGTATGCAGGTGTAGCGGTTCGCTTACCCGTCCATGCCAATGGTCCTGCAGCGCGTGGCCTAATGCGTCGGGTTGCAAAGCCATTGGGGTCACTTCACCACCGAGAGCCAGGCCTCGGCCATCAATTGGGCACCGGCCAGGGTGGTATGCACCCCATCGCCCGTCCAATAGGTTGGCGCTACGCGCTTCGAAGCTTCGTCGAAGACCTGTTGATAGGGGATGAACGCGGCTTTGTATTCGGTGGCGATTTCGCGGGCCGTTTGACGATAGCCATCGAAAGCCGGGAACCAGGCATCCGTAACGGCTTTGACGTTGTTGACGGCAAAGGGTTCGCCAATGACGAGCTTAACGCCCGGTTGGGCCTTCATCGTCCGGTCGAGCAGCTTGCGGTAATCATCACGGTATACCTCCAGCGTGCCTTGGTATCCGCCGGTCAGGGTATGCCAATAGTCGTTGACGCCGATGAGGACGCTCAGGATGTCCGGCTTCAGCGCCAGGCAATCGCTTTCCCAGCGGTCGGCGAGTTGATGGACTTTGTTGCCGCTGATGCCTTTATTATAGATGTTCAATTGCTTGGGCGCATGGTCGCGCAGCAAGTTGGCCGCAGCCAGGAATGCGTACCCATTGCCCAGCGAACGGCTGTTGTTGGGTGTGTTATTTTCCTTGTCCCTTCCCGCGTCGGTGATGGAGTCGCCCTGGAAGAGGATGACATCGTTGTCTTGGAGCGCGATTTTGGCGGGTAATCCCGTCGGGCGGATCGCGGCCTTGACGATTTCGGGGATGTGGATGGCTACTGCGGCACCCGTCAACGCGGTGCCAAGGAATGCTCTTCTGCTCGTGCTCATGGTCATACGGAATAAAATGCGTTGGCTAAAGTAACTTTTTTAAACGTAAAAAGGAGGATAAACCTCCTTTTTACCAATAGTTGTTTGCCAATTTTTTAGTTCCTGCCGCGGCTTTCACTGCGGCTTTCGGACGAACGGCTCCGCGTTGTGTTGGCATTGCTACGCTCGGCGCTTCGGCTACTGCTTGATACCGTTGGACGTGAAGAAGCGCTGTTGCTCACCGTGATGTTGCGAACGGAACTCGATCCCTGCCGTTGCGGAGTGGCGCGTTCGCTGGAACGGCTTCGTTCGCTGGTTGCGCGTTCACGTTGCGCGGGTTGACGTGGCGATGCGTTTGACTCGCGTTGGCGCGGCGAGGTAACCGCTTCGCGTTGGCGTGCAGTAGTTGTAGCGCGTCCGGTGTTGCTGCGTGTCGATTCGTTCGCGCTACGAGCACCCGTCGCGGGCGTAGCCGTAGCCGTGCGGCTCCGTTCGGTTTGCCTATTTGCCGATGCGTTGCTACGTCCGTTGCTGGATGGCGTAGTGGGGCGTACGGCATCGCCGTTCCGATTGGTGCTGGCTGCCCGCGACGTCCGGCTTTCGGTGGCACCGTTGGCAGGCGTGCTGGCCCTGCCCGAAGCGCTGCGCGACTCGGAGCCGCGCGAAACAGCTGCTTCGCCACGGGTCGTGCTCCGCGAAGCCGAGACTTCGCTGCGGGTCGCATTGCGCGTGCCGGCCGAGCGTACCGCCGTAGCATCCGTTACGCGCGACGGACGTGCTTGGCTCCGGCTGCTGCGGTCTACTTCCGGCCGGTAGAGGCTCACCGAGCGACTGCCCACCGAGGCACGTCCGGGCCGCGAAGCGCTAGCGATTTCCCGTACGGCCACGCGGCTGCGCGTAACGCGTTCGATTTCGCTGTGACGTGGGCCGCTCACATACGTGCGGTTATTGTATACGTACGTATTGTTGATGATGGTCGTCCGATTGTATATGTTCACCCGGTTGCGTCGCGGCGTATAGTAGCTATACAGCCGTGGGCTGCAGATATAGCGCTGCGGCACGAACATCCAGTGGTGATGGGGAATGCCCACGTGTACGTTGATGCTCATCCGCGGACCCAACGGCGCCCAACCGTAGTAACCACCGCCACTGCGCCAGCTTACCCAAGCAGGCCCCCATTCGTAGCCCGGTATCCAACCCCAGCCGTAGTAGTCGGTATGCACCCAACGTCCGTAGTGGAAGGGTGCCCAACCCCAGGCGTAGTTCGATACCCACGTGTTGCCGTACGTGGTCATCACCCAGTGCCCATTGGTGGCATACGGCTGGAAATCGCGTCCGGCGTCGGGCAGCCAGAGGTAGCCATAGTCAGGGTCATTGATCCATTCGCCATATGGAGCAAGCTCATCGTAGAATAATTGGAAGGAAACGCTCATACCGGGCTGAGCCTTTACGGTCGAGGTTGCTGCAAAGACCATCAGGGCTAGTGCAGTAAGTACGGTGCGTCCGGTGTTCATTAACGTTTTCATGACATGCTGTTTTAATTGTCCAACACTTTTGTTCGTTTCTGGTGGTATGACTGCTATGGTGCCCCCATGGTTTAACGCGGTGCCTTTATCGCCATGATTGTTACGATTGTGATTCGTTAAGAACATTTTGCCGAAAAATCCGTTTAAGGTAGGAGTTGCATGAAAATAAACTTATATTTTTGCAGCGTCAAATTGCTCAAGAGACCCGATGTTAAATAAAATCCAACGCATACTGATCGAACTGGCGAACATCCATCGATTCGTGATGCGTTTCTACCGGGAAGTCTTTCGGCCACCGTATGAATTCAAGGAGATTGTCCGGCAATGCTACGAAGTGGGATGGAAATCCCTGCCGTTGATTTCGCTCACGGGATTCATCACGGGCGTGGTATTCACCAACCAATCGCGGCCTTCGTTGGCCGAATTCGGTGCGACTTCGTGGCTGCCCGCATTGATATCCATCGCCATCATCCGCGCCTTGGCCCCCTTGGTCACCGCGTTGATTGCATCGGGCAAGGTGGGGTCGCAGATCGGGGCCGAGTTGGGCTCGATGAAAGTGACCGAGCAGATCGATGCCATGGAGGTGTCGGGCACCAACCCCTTCAAGTTTTTGGTGGTCAGTAGGGTGTTGGCTACCACCATCACCATCCCGATCTTGTCGTTTTACACGGCTGCCGTGGCGCTGTTCGGTGCTTTTTTGAGCGTGAACCGGGTCGAAGACACCAGCTTCCGGGTCTATTTCGATCAGGTGTTTGATGCCGTCACGTACCTTGATATCTTTTCGTTGGTGTTGAAAGCCGTGGTCTTCGGCTTCACCATCGGCATCGTGGGGTGTTACCAAGGGTATCATTCGTCCAAAGGTACCGAAGGTGTAGGACGGGCCGCCAACTGGGCGGTGGTGATGTCCATGTTTTTGGTGTTCATTGAAGAGATATTGATCGTACAGATTATCCAGGCTATGCGCGCGTAACCATGTTGAAGACAGGCGGACATATCAATCACGACGTTCAGGTCATCACCGTCAAGCACGTCAGCAAGTCGTTTGGCGACAATCACGTGCTACGCGATGTCGATTTGGAGTTGTTCCAGGGCGAGAACCTGGTGGTTTTGGGCCGGTCAGGAACCGGAAAGTCGGTGTTGATCAAATTGATATCCGGCTTGTTGCGGCCGGACAGCGGCACTGTGGAAGTGTTGGGCGAACATGTGGATGAATTGGATGACAAAGCGTTGCAGCGGTTGCGGCTCAAAATCGGGTTCTCCTTCCAGAACAGTGCCTTATATGACAGCATGACCGTACGTGAAAACCTGGAATTCCCGTTGGTGCGCAACAAACGTCACCTGTCGCGCGCTGAGATCAATCACGAAGTGGAAGATGTGCTGGACGCCGTGGGGCTGATGCAAGCCATCAATCAGATGCCCTCGGAGCTTTCGGGCGGACAGCGCAAACGCATCGGCATCGCGCGTACCTTGATCCTCCGGCCTGAGATCATGCTGTACGACGAGCCAACGGCTGGCCTTGATCCGATTACCTGTATCGAGGTGAATGGGCTGATCAACGAAGTGCAGGAAAAGTACAAGACCTCATCCATCATCATCACGCACGACCTGGCCTGCGCGAAAAGCGTTGGCGACCGGATCGTGATGCTGTTGGATGGCAAATTCGAACGGCAAGGGAGTTTCGACGAGATCTTCGAAACCGAAGACAATCGGGTGAAGCCGTTCTATGATTACAATTTTATCACATAACGTGTATGAGTGCTACAGAAAATAAACGTTCCATCATCGTAGGGCTGTTCGTACTGATCGGGCTGGTTATCCTGGTCGCCGGCATCGTGGTATTGGGCGGGCAGCAAAACCGTTTCTCCAAAACCGTTCGGGTCACCACGACCTTCAATGACGTTAGTGGTTTGAAAGCGGGTAATAATGTGTGGTTTTCCGGCGTAAAGATCGGCACCATCAAGGATATCAAATTCAAGAACCTGGAAGAGATCGAGGTAACGATGGTCATCGAGGAAAAGTCTCGCCAGTTTATCCGGAAGGATGCATTAGCCAAAATTGGTTCGGAGAGCTTCATCGGCAATAAACTGATCGTCATCGAGGGGGGGAGTCCCGGTACACCGCCGATAGAAGAAGGCGATGTATTGCAACCCGCGGCTGATGAAGGGTTGGACGCGATGATGTCTACATTGCAGACCAACAACAAGAACCTGGTGGAGATTACCAAGAATTTCGGGTTGATCAGTACCCGGATAGCCGAAGGACAGGGGACGTTGGGGTCGCTTATCAACGATTCGACCATGGCGGCAGACATCAAGCTCATGATCAGGCACCTCAACCAGACCACGGCGAATACCGCAAGCGCTTCGGTAGCCCTGAACCAACTGACGGCAAAACTCAATAAGGAAGGTACGCTCATCAATGACCTCCTAACAGATACCGTGGTTTATGGTAACCTGCAGTCGGCCGTGGCACAGTTGCAGGGTATTACGCAGACAGCCTCGGCGTTGGTGACCAACCTGAACGAAACGGCCGGTAAGCTGGATGACCAGGACAATGCCGTAGGTGTCTTGTTGAATGACCCCCAGGCGGCTGAAACGATCAAACAAACGCTCAACAACCTGGAGCAAAGCACAGAAAAGCTAGATCAGAACATGGAGGCGTTGCAGCACAACTTCCTGTTCCGCGGGTTCTTCAGGAAACAACGCAAAGAGGCGGAAAAGGCTGCAAAAGACCAACAGCAATAATCGTCGGGCCGAAGGGTGCCAGTATACGTCAGTGGAGCAGGAGCTCGGGTACTTCGATGATATCCACATCGCCGGTCTCGGTAATGGCCAGCAATCGAACCCGTACCGTTTCATTTACCAGCAACGGGTCATATGGTGTACGTACCTTCACGTAATTGCGCGAGAAGCCGTGCATATAGCCGTCCTTGACATCGCTTTCGAACAACACTTCATCGGTCTTACCCAATTGCGTCTCATAGAATGCACGCCGTTTCTTTTCCGAGAGGATGTGCAGCATCTTGCTGCGTTCGCCGCGTTGCGCGCCCGGGACCGCGCCTTCCATTTGCGCAGCGATCGTGTTCTCGCGTTCGGAGTAGGTAAAAACGTGCAGGTAGGAGATGTCCAACCCATTCAGGAACTGATAGGTGTCCAGGAAGTCTTCCCGCGTTTCGCCCGGGAATCCCACGATCACATCGACGCCGATGCAGCAGTCGGGCATCAGTTCCTTTATTTTCGCCACGCGGTCGGTATAGAGTTCCCGCCGATACCTGCGGCGCATCAGCCCCAATATCTTATTCGATCCGGATTGCAGCGGGATGTGAAAATGGGGGACGAAGCGCGTTGATTGCGCGACGTATTCGATGATCTCGTCCGTGAGCAGGTTGGGTTCTATCGAAGAGATGCGGAATCGGTCTATGCCTTGCACGTCATCAAGCGCCCTGACCAAATCGAGGAAGCGATCCGTCCGTTTCCCGTCACGGATGCCGAAATCGCCGATGTTCACACCAGTAAGTACGATCTCTTTCACGCCGGATGCAGCGATTTCTTCCGCCTGCCTCACGATATCCGCGATCTCGCCACTACGGCTTGCGCCGCGGGCCAGCGGTATGGTGCAGAATGTGCAGGAGTAATCGCAGCCGTCCTGCACCTTAAGGAACGTGCGCGTGCGGTCACCGATCGAAAAGGCGGGAATGAACAGGTTGGTCTCCGCGATCGGTGCATTGTGAACGATCGCCTTTGGTTGTTTGGTCAAGTCGTCGATGTGCTCCACGATGTTGAATTTCTCGGCCGCACCCAGCACCATGTCCACGCCCGGTATTTCGGCGATTTCGCGTGGTTTCAGCTGTGCGTAGCAGCCCACGATGACCACGTAAGCACCCGGAGAATGTTTGAGCGCTTCCTTCACCACCTTGCGACACTTCCGATCGGCGTTTTCCGTCACGGAGCAGGTGTTGATCACGTATACGTCGGCCTTGCTGTTGAACAGCGTCGTTTCGTAGCCCGCCTGCTGGAACACGCGGCCAATGGAAGACGTCTCCGAAAAATTCAGCTTGCATCCCAGCGTATAGAAAGCGACTTTTTTGTCCATTTTGCGTCGGCGAAGTTACGGAATGTCAGCGTAACGGCCAAAGGATACGGAAACCGAAAATCATGGAAGGAAAAGGAGTGGGAAATACAGGGCTCGAACCTGTGACCCCTACCTTGTCGAGGTAGTGCTCTAAACCAACTGAGCTAATTTCCCATGGTGCAATGTTAGCGAGTTTTATTGGATTGTGCAAATGATAAATGAAAATAGCGGTGCGCGAGTAATGTGGAAAACGTTGGAATTTTGTCGAAAACTATTTTGGCCCCCAAAGCAGCCAAAACCGGAATTTTTCCTATCTTAGAAGGCACGAATGGTGAACTGCTAACTTAATTTGCTAGATTATGGAAACATTGAAGTTTATGACGGACATCAATTCGCCCACGGAAGTGAGCCGTATACAGTCCATGCTCGACCATTTTTCGGAAATCAAGGAATGGAACCTGGATTTCGACTCCATTTACAACCTATTGGTGGTGCGGTGCATCAACCTGAAAAGTTCCGCGATTACGGAAGCCCTCGGTAGCCTCGGTTTCAACGCCACATTGGTGTACGAAGAATAGCCTATCGGGCCAGGAATCCACCGCCCAGCAGGTCCTCGCCCTCGTAAAATACCGCGGATTGTCCGGGGGCGATGCCCTTCACGGCGTGATGAAAATCCACTTTGACCAGGTCGCCTTCCTGCGCGATTGTACTGGTCATGCCAGCATCCTTGTACCGGATCTTGGTCACTGCCTCCATCGGCTGGTCAATGGACGCGTATTTGACCAGGTTCACCTGCCGCACATAGGCCACTTGGCGTTGCAGTTCATGCTCATCGCCCAATACCACGGTGTTGCTTTCCGGCAAGATCTCGGTCACGAAGATTGGCCGCCCGAGCGCGATTCCCAAGCCTTTGCGTTGTCCGACGGTGTAGTAGGGGTAGCCTTCGTGCTGGCCAACGACGGTGCCGTTTGTCAGTACGAAATTTCCTTGCCCGATGCGCTCGTCGATGTCGACCACGCGGTGCCGCAGGAATGCCCGGTAGTCGTTGTCCGGCACGAAGCAGATTTCATAGCTTTCTGACTTTCCCGCCAGCTCCAGTTGGCCCATCTCAGCCGCCATCTGCCGTATTTCGGCCTTGGTGTAGCTGCCTAGTGGAAATTGTGTGCGCGCCAGGTTGGCCTGCGACACCCCCCAGAGCACATAGGATTGGTCTTTGTGGGTATCCCGACCCTTGGAAATGACATACCGGCCATTTTCCTGTTGGCGGATATTCGCGTAATGGCCCGTGGCGATAAACTCGCAATCCAGCTTGTCGGCACGTTTCAGCAACGCCTCCCATTTGATGTGCGTATTGCACAGCACGCAGGGGTTCGGGGTACGCCCAGCCAGGTATTCATCGACGAAATTGTCGATCACGAAATCGCCGAATTCGTCGCGGATATCCAGGATGTAATGCGGAAAACCATACGAAACGGCCAGTGCGCGTGCATCGTTGATACTATCCAGGCTGCAGCATCCTGTCTCCTTTGACGAGCCGCCCGAAGAGGCATAATCCCACGTCTTCATGGTCAATCCGATGACCTCATATCCTTGTTCATGGAGCATCACGGCAGCGACGGAACTATCCACCCCTCCGCTCATGGCCACCAATACCCTTCCTTTTTTGCTCATGATGTCAATCAAAGGCGCAAAGATACGGCTATTTTCCAGACCCTGTGTTTTGCCCCTGTCATTTTATCTCTAACGTATTCAGCCGGTTGTTTGCATGCCGGGAATAATTTTCAAAAAAAATTTCTTCTGATCAAAAAAGGCGCTACATTTGCAGACCCAAAACACGGTACCTTAGCTCAGTTGGTAGAGCAAAGGACTGAAAATCCTTGTGTCGCTGGTTCGATTCCAGCAGGTACCACAAACAAAAAGCCCCACATCACTGTGAGGCTTTTTTGTTTGCTGCCTAATCCAGGTTTCTCAGCCGCATGTTCCGATATTCAATCTTCATGGGCGGGCCGACATGCACTTGGACGCCAATCAATCCCTCAAGTTTTCGATTGGCCGTATCGTCATCGACAACTTTGCTCATGAGCGTACCGTTGATATAGTGTTCCAATTCATTGCCGTTGGCAACGATCCTGATCTCGTTCCAATCATTGTCCTTGATTACCGTGCGCAATGAATCACGGTTGCCCAGTGAGGCGACCTCCACGCCGGCGGTCCAGATATTCCCCTTGGCGTGTTCGCCGAGCTCTCCCGTTACCTCAGGAAGCCGCATATGCTGCCCTGGGAATGCGAGGATGGTACGCCCACGTTCCTCATAGTTTTGTCCGGTGTAGGTGTTTGCGGCATCGATATCCGCTTGGTAGCCCTTCAATGCAAACGGGGGGGACGCCAATTCTTCGCTTCGATAATTGATGCCGCTGTTGCCATTGCCGGTCATCCGGTATTCGGCGATCAATTCGAAATCCGCGGGCTTGCCACCTTCCCAGATGATGAAGGAATTGTTCTTCAGTTCCGCGCCGGGCACGATTTCACCGACCAACGCGCCGCCCTCGGCACGCCAAAGGGTGGTGTCGCCACGCCAACCGTCGAGCGTGGAGCCGTTGAACAGCACCTGGTAACCGTTCGGTTCAGACGAGTCACCGGTTTTTTCGCGGCTGCCCGCGCCGCAAGAAACAATCACCAAAGTCGACAGGGCAACGCCGCAAATCGTCAATCCTTTCATAACGCTACGTTTGTGTCTTTCCATGATCTTGAAGTTGCCGATTCGATTACCGCTTCGCACACTTTCTGCGTTTCGTAGGCGTTCCTGAAATCCGGTTGGCAAGGTTCACCGGTTTCGAGGCTTTTGAGGAAATCTGCGGCCTGGTGGATGAAGCTGTGCTCATAGCCGATTCCAAGCCCCGGCACCCACCATTTGTCCATGTAAGGATGATCGCCGTTGGTGACGTGGATCGAGCTCCATCCCTTCACGTCGGCATCGCACCTGTTGTCGAAATACTCCAGCCTGTTCAGGTCGTGGAGGTCCCACCGGATCGATGCATGCTCGCCGTTGATTTCGAATGTATATAACGCTTTGTGCCCCCTTGCGTAACGGGTGGATTCGAAGAGGCCCATTGAACCATTTGCAAATCGGCAATGGAAGATACACGCATCGTCTATCCCTACATCCTGCAACTTTCCGGTGTCTACGTGCATGCGTTGCTTGACGAACGTCTCGGTCATGGCCGATACTTCGGTGATGCCTCCGTTGAGCCACATGGCGGTATCGATGCAATGGGCCAGCAGATCGCCGGTCACGCCCGATCCGGCAACATCCACATCCATGCGCCATGCGCCATCGCCGCCCTGCGGCACATCCGAGCTGATGGTCCAGTCCTGCAGGAAATTGGCCCGGTAGTGGAATATCTTGCCCAATTTGCCTGAATCGATTATTTTCTTGGCCAGCGTAACGGCCGGCAGCCGCCGGTAGTTGTACCATACGGTATTGGCCACGCCAGCCTCGGTTACCGCATCGAGCATGGTTTTTGATTCGTCAAGGCTCCGCGCCAAGGGTTTCTCGGTGAGCACCATTTTTCCGGCCGCAGCCGCCGCGATGGCGATTTCCGCGTGCAGATGGTTTGGCGTACAGATGTCCACGGCATCGATATCGTCGCGGGCGATCAATTTGCGCCAGTCCGTTTCGTAGGAGGCAAACCCCCATTGGGACGCAAAGGCTTTCACTTTGTCTTCCCGGCGAGAACATACAGCCTGTAGTACCGGCTGGTATTGGAGGTCCGGGAAGAAGTTGGCTATCCGGTTGTATCCGTTTGAGTGGGTACGGCCCATGAAGCCGCATCCAATCAATCCAATCCGTAGCGTTTTTTTCGATTCCATATCGTTTCTGTTTTTCGTTACTGAGTTTTCAAGCGCGGATGACGTACCGTGCATCCGCGCCGCGTTTGTGTGTAGCGTTTTTGAATTAGAACCCTTCCTTGAAGTGGTTGCGCAGGAAAGCCACGCCCTTGACGGCGATCGCTTCGCGTGAAGGCTCGAAATCCCGCCATATGGAAGCTGCCCTGGCGACGACTTCCACCGCCGGCGTGAACGACTCGACGACCAGGCTCCCGCGGTAGTTGACTTCTTTCAACGCGTCGCGGATGCTGTCCCAATCGATGTGGTCGCCACCCGGTGCACCGCGGTCGCAGCCACAGGCATGGACATGCAGCAATCGATGGCCGGCTTTCCGGATGGCCGCCGCCGAGTTTTTTTCCTCGATGTTCATGTGGTAGGTGTCCAGCAGGATGCCTAGGGCTGGATGGCCCACGTCGTCTACCAGCGCCACCGCCTGTTCGCACGTGTTGATGAAATCGGTCTCGTAGCGATTTAGCGGTTCGATCGCCAATTTCACGCCCAGGTCACCGGCCCGGCCAGCCAAGCGTCTCAGGTGTGGCACCACGGTGTCCCACTGCCGCCGATAAGCGTCTTTGGTGGTCTGCTCTGCCCTTCCTACGGTCGAATATAACGGCCCGACCATGACCGGGCACCCAATCTGTGCCATGAACTCGATGGCTTGCTCGATGTACCTCACGGCAGCCTCCTGTTCGGCCGGGGTGCCGCGGAGGTCGCGGCCCGGCCCCATGGCCGCGCAGATGGACGAACAGGTGAGGCCATACTCGTCGAGCGCGCGCTTGATGATCGCTGCATCCACATGCGAGGCATCCTCCAGCGCGATCTCGACCGCGTCACAGCCCCAGGCCTTGAATTGTCCGAAAATGGCCACCTGCTCGCTCGTAAATGGCGAAGTGAGCAGAAAGGTGTTGACTCCTATTTTTAACATATTTCCGTTTTTTTACTCGTGTTCAATCCGTTTCCAGTCGGAAGTCGGCGGGGAATTGGCCGCGCTTGTACCCGTCGAACCCGAACATGGTTGGCGCATAGGGCGATATGACCGATACATCGGCCTGTTGGGGGATGGCCTCCGCCAAGCCGGTGGCCCAGAAGCAGGCATTGACCAGCAACCGCCTCAAATCGGCGCTTTCGAAATCGACGGATGCACCCATGGTCGTCGTAAACGCCTTTCCCGGCTTGCCGCCCGGCAGTTGGTAAGCGCGCGTCCATGCGATGGGCATCACCTCCTTTTCGGTATTGATCGGTGCGTCGGCCTGCATGCCGCTGGTCGATTGCCCGAAGAGCAGTACGGTCGCATCGCCCAGTGCCCCGATGGTGTAAACGTCCGTAGGCCCCCAGATATCCGCTACGCCTTTCAGGACGGGATGCGTGGCCTGTTCGTCGTTGATGACGGCCCTGGTGCCTTCACTACCATGGTCGCCATGATGGCTCACCCAGGTTTCACCGAGCACGAGCTTACCGAAGCCATTTTCCCATCCGGGGACTTGGCTCTGGAAATCGTACTTGGCGTATCGATTTTCCTTGTCTTTGTAGTGGAAGGCGTGGGTGGCCGTCCGGAGGCCGATGACCGGCTTGCCGGCCATGAGGTAACCATCGATGTGCTGCATCTGTTCGTCTGGTAGGGCGCGGAATCGCGTCGAAATCAGCATCAGGTCGGCGTTGTCCAACGCCGCCAGGCCAGGGATGTTGGCTTGCTGGTTCGGGTCGATTTCTCCGCTCTCCGGATCAAGCGAAAAAAGCACGGTGCAGGTAAACCCGAAGCGCGTGGCCAGGAGCTGGGCCAGCATGGGCAACGCCTCTTCCGAGCGATACTCCTCGTCGCCGCTGATCAGTACGATGTGTTTGCCTTTGCCCGGACCGGCCTGGCCGGAATAGGTAACCCACTGATCCGATTGTGTCGCCCTTTCGGATGTGGAGGAACTGCCACCCGCGCAGCTGGTTAGCACCAACAGGCACAGCACCAAAACAAAGGGGTAGGAGACATGTCGTTTGCTATGCATGCTTCAATATTGAATTTGGTTTATCCTTCTTGCCAGCCGTGTGCATTTCGCACACTGACCAGTGCGGCAAGTATTTCATTCCAGGTGTCTTGCTTGTTGAGCACGGCGTTGGGGAACATGCAGCCATCCCAACAGATGTGCTTGAACCTTTTGGTGAGCTGTCCGTGCTCGTCGCGGAGCCAGTGGCCTGCATCGGTTGCGATGTCCAATTTGCCATTCGGGTCGTTGGGTAGGCAGTGGCGTCCCGTTTTGTCGTGCGATCCCGATCCGAATACGGTTCCGTCGTTCTGTGCGACATGGAAGTCTATCGTCCATGGCCTTAGCGCACGGGTCAGTACCGTCAGGCCTTCGGTGACGGCCTCGCGATCGCCCCATTCAAAATCGGCCGGAAGGATACGGTCTTCGGGTTTGTTGTAGCCTAATAAGTACAGGAACGTGTGCGACATATCGGCTTGGAAACCCATGTTCGGGCGGTCGACCGCTTCGAGCGTGTCCAGCATGGCGCGCCAGCTGTGCATGCCACCCCAGCAGATCTCGCCTTCGGCGGCGAGCCGTTCGCCGTAATCCGCGGCAACGTCGCACGCGGCCCGGAACGTTTCCGCGATGAGTTTTGTGTTGCCAGTGGGGTCCTTGGCCCAGTCGGCTGGCGAGCAGGACGAATCGATGCGTATCACCCCGTAAGGGCGGATGCCGAGTTCGCGGAGTTGCTGGCCGAATTGACAAGCCTTGCGCACCATTTCGACGAAAGTCTTCCGGCTTTCTTCACTACCTATCGCAGACCCCGCCCAGATCGGCGCAACCAGCGAACCGATGTTCAGGCCATGGCTTCCCACTTTTTCTGCCAACCGCTTCACCTCGTCTGCACCGCCGTTGATATCCACGTGCGGATCCAGCAGGCCGATGTCCACGCCATCGAACTTGGTGCCATCCACCTCCGCGGCAGCGGTGTAGGCAAGCAGGTCGTCAAATGGAATGACAGGCTCTGAATCCGGTCCTTTGCCAACGATTCCGGGCCAGGTTGCATTGTGTAATTTCGGGAAATTGTTCTTCGTATCCATATCATTTCTATTATGCGATCACCAAGTCTGGGTTTCCGGGCCCGAAGTGCTTCAGCATCACGATGGGGTCGGTCTTCGACAGGTTCACGATCTTGACCCCGCCTTGTGCCGCGGCTTCGCTCACGAAAAATTCATCGTGGGTGAGCTGGCCGTAGCGGATCAGTGCAGGCGTTTCGATGTCCCATACGCCCATTTTGCCATGGCCTTGCATCATGATCAAGCCGTAGGCGGCAGCGTCGCGGATGGTTACCGTGGCGCCGGGGAAGACGGTCAGCTCCTTCGCGCTGAACGCGTCAGATTTGTAGCATACCCATTTCTCGGAATAGCCGTCGGCGTTCATTTCCGCCTCGCTCCGTACGGGGAGGGGTGGCATGAAGCGGTTCTGCATCGTGTTGGGGTCGAGGTTGAGGTCCCAATCGAGCACATCGATCAATTCGTCGAAGTCTCCCAATCGGTCTTCGGGCGTGCATTTCCAGAGCAGTTCTTCGGGTATGATGGCCTCATTGACCAGCGATTGGTACATGGCGAATACATCCGATGCCTTCTGCGGTTCGTAGGTGCACAGGCTACCCGGCGCGTGCAGCAACCCTGGAGGGACGTCCCACCCCGTTCCCGGCTCGAGTCGGTATGCCTGGGAGTAATTGGTGATCTTGTTGTCGCCTTTCGTGAAATTCACCAAACACTCGCGGATCTGCGCCTTCGTGGTGCCTGGCGCCAGCCCGATGAACGTATAGGGATAGTCGCCGCCATGGTTATTCAGTTGCGGGGGGAAATAGTAGGCCTCGGGCTTTCCCTTTTGGCCCACCAGCGCCGCTTTCTCGTCGTTGTGATGCACGTGGTGGGGCAGGGGCCCCATATTGTCGAAAAATTTGGAATACATCGGCCAGCTGCCGTATTCGTCCCATATCCGGCGGCCGATCAGTTCGCCGCCCAGTTCGTTTACCGCATCGCGCAGCAGGAACGTCCTTTCCTGCCCATCAGCGCCGGACACGACCTTGCTCAACCCTTCGTGTTCGCCGGTGAGGGGGCCGTTTTCGGCCGGGGTGGTAGACGATAGCCAACGCTCGTCTATACCGCCACGTGCTCCACCCAATACATAATAGTCGTCGGGGTGAAGCTTGATGCGACGTCCGGGCACGCAAAATGAACGGGGTACCCAGGTCGGGGCCAGCCGCAATATGCCGGAACCGGCATCAAATGCCTCTTGAATGAATTGCTTTGTGCTCATAATCTATCGTTTTTGCTAATTTTCTAATTATCGCGATTCCATGCCCGTCTGTTTCAAGAACCGGGTCACGTCATCGGTGTCGGTCAGTACACGTATCGTGAGTCGGTAGCGGCGTTGTTCCTTTGGTTGGAGCGCGATCAATGTCCCTTCTTGCCTAGCCCGTGACTGGCCGATGGGCGGGTGGGTCCCTGGCTCCAGCCCAACCACGTATTCGCCTAGGCCCCAGTGCTGCCAATTGGTCATCCAGGGCAGCTGCGACTTCTGGAATGCGATGTCGAGCGCAATGCCCAAGTGCGGGTTATGGATGCCGCAGTGGCACATGCCGTCCGCATCGGCCTGGATGTCGATAAATGCGGCTTCCTCGCCGCCACCCGCATGGTCTGCCAAGGGCGGTTGCCCGGTGCGGAACGATCCGCCGTCCTTGAAGATCTTGGCTTTCGCTATCCCTTCACGCGATGTCCATCCGCCTTTCCAGCAGATATCGACCCCCTCATCCACCAATGGCCATCCCAGGTTCATGTGGTACAGCAGCATGTGCGGCGCAGGTGTATTGCCGGTATTCGTGACCTCGTCGTCGATGCGTATGGTCGCTTCGCCCAGCGTGCCGGAAATCGTCCGCCGTAGCGTAAGCTGTGTGCCGAGGGGTTGGGATTGCTTGATGATCCCCACGATCTGCATGTCCAACCGGCCGTTGGCAGGGTCGGGCTGGACGATGGATTCGATCGTTGCCGGGATGCCGCTATACGGTCCGTGCAGTCCACGCTCGCCGTGCGCATCGGATTCGGGGCCGCCAACGTGGTCGAGGCCGCAGGTGGTGAGCAGCCCACCGCCGAACGCATGCAGCCACGCGATGCCTGCGTAGGGACTGGACGGGGGAGGCGTTATGCCTACGTCGCTCAGCCAAGCCAGGCCGTAGGCATTGTGTTGGGCATCCGCGATATCCATTCCGCGATCGATGACCACTTTGTATCGGAGGCCGGCTCCGGTATTGACCCACGCGATGCGGGTTCCGCGTCCTGCACCATTATCCAGTATGGCGGTTTCGATGCCACCGACCTGCAAGGGGTTGGAAACCTTATCGCTCCAGTCTGTCAATCTGCCGGTACCCATCAGCGCTTATAGATTGGGTTATCCTTGTTGCCCCCCGCCATGAGGTACGCCATCAGGTCCTTGAGCTCGTCGGGGTTCAATACGTTCAGCGAACCTGGCGGCATGATGGAGACCTTTGACTCGAGTACGTTTGAAACGTCTTTCTTCGGTATTTCGCGCAGTACTTGCGGCGCATAGGGATTTTGCGATACCGAATAGGCTTCCTCGGTCTCGCTGATCAGCCTGCCCATGATCGAGCTGCCATCTTTGAGCGCAAACACCTTGCTGCCGTATTGGTCAGAGATCACTTCGTTCGGCTCGATGATGGCCATCAGCATATCCCGCGCCGAAAAGCGTGTGCCCAGCTGGGTGAGGTCGGGACCGATGGCGCCGCCTTCGCCTTGCATGGTGTGGCACGAGGCGCACCTCACGGCCGCAAACAGCGATTGGCCCTGCTCGAAGTCGCGTTTTCCGTTATCTTCTTCGATGGTTTTCAATGCCTCTTCGATTTCCCATTTCCTGCCCGGTCCCTTCGGCGGAACGATGTCTTCAAAAAGGTCCTTCCCTGATTTTGCCAGGAGCGAGTCGCCCGAAATCGTGTTGTAGTGCTCGAATCCGTCCTTTGGCACCTTTTCGAGGGCCAGCTTTCGGGCTGCATCGATGAATCCGACGTAGCTGTGTCCGCCCTTGTAGCCGAATGCATCGTAGTACCACTTGAAATACTGTTCGTAGTTTGCCGGTGTCCATCCCGCTTCGGCCTTGCTCAACGCTACGGCAAAATAGATCTGCTGGGCCGGCGGTGTCTTGGTCAACGTGTTGGCAATGGTAAGCCCATATTCTGGATTGCGTAAAATAAGATCGGACGAACGTGTCAGCGTAGCGTGCGTGGTCGTCGAATCGTCGTCGCTTCCCGCCAGGAGCGGAAGCGTTTTTTGCACGGCGTAAGGTGCGCCGATATGGATCAACAGCTTGCTGAGTTCGCGGTTGAGTGCGTTGTCTTGGGTAGGATAGTGGCGCTCGAAGTAGCCAGCCAGTCGGCCCGTGATTTCGGGCTGCACATTGCCCATGCGGTACATCGATACCTCCATGGCCCGCAACAGCGCAATCTTGTTTTCTTTTGAGATGCGGCCGAAATCAATCGTCATCAATTTGCGCAGCATGACGGGTTGGAGCGCGCGATCCCCCATTTTGGCCATGGCGATCATCGCGTGGGTCACCGTGCGGATGTTCCGTTCGCGGAAGGCCTTTTTGCCCCAGGAGGTAACGGGCTGGTGCATCAAGGCCACGGTGGCCGCGTAGCGGACGTGGCGGTCGTCATCGTTCAGGTACGGCCATATCGCGTTCACGACATTCGTGTCCGGCGCATGTTCGAAGTACCCTTCGATTTCCCTGCGGGTAGCCATCTTCTTGGTGATATCGGCGGGTTGGCGTGCCAGCTCGTCCTTGATGTCTGCCTGGTCCTTATACGATACGCGGTAGAGGTCTGAATCGAGCCGTCGGCCACCGGTAAGGAAGTACATGGCCCCGTCGGGCCCTATTTCACCATCGGTAAGTGGCAACGGCGCGCCCGAGAGGAACTCTTCGGCGGATACACCGTAAGAGGCGCCTTCCTGCTTGAGGTGTATGGCGTAGATGATGCCGAAGCTCCAGTCAAAGGCAAATAGGCTGTTTCGGTATTTTTTCGGGAATTTCGCCTGCCCGCCGTGCATCAGGTTGGTGGGCGATCCCTGGCCGATATTGAGTAGCGGCGGCAAGTTGTCGGGGTAGTACGTGGCCCATTTCGCGGTTCCGGTACGCCATCCGAATTCCGAGCCATTGGTTGCATGGAGCAGTCGTGTCGGCCGGTACCAGGGCATCCCGAAGTCCCATTCCATATCCGAATCGTAGACGAACAGTTCGCCATCGCCGTTGAAGGCCATGTCGAATGGATTGCGGTACCCGGCACTCACCAGCTGCCAGTTGGTTCCCAGCGAATCCGTCTTTACGATGAATCCACCCGGAGCCATGCGGTCGGTGGCATGGCCACGCGGATCCGTTATTTGTTGGAGGATATTGTCTTCATTCCAATTCGAAGGCAGCAGGTAACCCTCCAAGGGAGGTACATCGGTGTGGTTGCCAAATATGAGGTAGAGCGATTCGCCATCGGGACCCAGCACGATGCTATGCGGGCCATGTTCGCCGTGGCCATCAAACAATTTCAGCAGGGTGATTTCGTCAAACTGGTCGTCATTGTCGGTGTCCCTTAACCGATAGAGCCCGCTGTTTTTCTCCATATTGGCCTTGCCGTCGTGGTTTACCACGACATACAGGCTGTTGAATGCCCAAAGCAGCCCTTGGGCATAACCCATACCCATCTTGGTTTGGGTGCTGTCGTTTTCCCAGCTGTCTTCCGGGAAAACGAGCTGTTGTGGTTCACTCGTGAGGGTATCGGAACCGATTTCCGGAAGCTCTATCCGGTATAGCGCTCCGTACTGGTCGGATACGATCATCCGGCCGCGGTCGTCGAAGGTCATGGCCACCCATGAACCCTTCTTGTTGTCGGACGGGCTGTACAGGTGCTCGACCACGAAATCCGGTGCAACCGTGATTTTTTCGACTTTCGTCTTTTTCACGATCGGTTCATTGTCGGTTTTTTCAGTTTGGCATGCCGAGGCGATCAGCAAAATCGTACATGTGGCTATGAAGCCGCTCGTTTTTCTCATGAATGGTCGTCGCTGTTTAGTTTCTGTATGTATTCGTTTTAGCTGCTTTTTTTGCATAATCGGTCATATCACAATGGTGAAGCGGCTTTTGCAATAGTACTTTTTTTGTGGAATAACGCTATCCTGTGCCGTCCTGAGATTTGTTTTCATCAATCCATCGGATGCTCCTTCAACAGCTCCTCGGGCGAAAAGAATCCCGTTTTGTCGGCAATCGCAGCGCGGATGGCTGTTACCTGCGCCGCCGCGATGGGTGTCCCCTTGTTGCCGAACGCGTTCTTTACGTAGGTAAGCACATCGGCCACCTCCTCGTCGTTGAGCAGTCCGCCAAAGGGAGTCATGGGCACCTGGCCCGGGTAATTTCTACCCAGGACCTCAATGGGGCCATGCAGGCCGTTCAGTGTCAGTTTGATGAGGCGGTTGTCGTCGCCCAGCACCCATCGGGTACCGGCAAGCGGAGGAAAACCGGAGTTTGGCAACCCCTTGCCGTCGGCCTGGTGGCACGTGATGCAGAATCCCTCCTGCCCATAGATCAGCTGTCCCCGTCTGTAGCGCGCCAGGTCGGCCCCCACCAGGTGCGTGTTTTCGGTCACGGGCTGCCCGGGTTCAACCGGGGCATGCGCACTTCCGAATCTGGCCGACGCCGTTTGGTAGGCATCCGCCATCCAGCTATCGATCGGGCGCTTACCGGCTGCATCCAAGATCGGCGTCGCCACTTCTTTGTCGAGCCAAGAGGCCGCCGCAATCGCCTCCAAGCGTACGCGCCCGTGTTCATCGGTCGCCGCTTGGCGCAGCAGCTCGCCCGGGTTGTCTACTTGGCGGCCCATATAGCGCAATACGCGCACGGCCGCCGCACGCGCGCGGTGGTCTTTGGCATGCAGCAATTGGCGAAGCAACGGCTGTTCGACGCGATTCAAGCCCCAGCTCACCCATAGGCCTTCCAGTAGCTGATGCTCGTATGCCGGGTGGTTCCTGTCGAGCCCGCCAACCCATTTGCGCAGCTGCTTGAGCACCTCCGTAGCATCGCGGCCACGCAGTTCGCGCCGCGTGCGATAGCGCGAACGGTATTCGGGTAGCTTCAGGTTGTCGAGCAACGTGGCAATGTCGGCACCGGCGATGGAGGCAGGTTCGACCAAGGGCCGAGCGGGGTAGGTGATCCGGTAGATGCGGCCATGGGTATGGTCGCGCAGCGGATCGCGTTGGTTGTGCTGCATATGGCCGATCAGTACGTTATGCCAATCGACCAGGTAAAGCGAGCCATCGGGCGCGAATTCCATGTCGACGGGGCGGAAGTTCGGGTCGTCCGAACGTACCAGGTCCTGCCGGTGATGGCTGCGGTAGCCCGTCCCGTCCTCGGCCATGGCATGCTGCTTGGTGCCCAGGAAGCCGATGGTGTTGTTGATGAGCATATCGCCCTGTACCTCGTCCGGGAAATGGCGGCTCGATACGAATTCAAGGCCCGAGGTAGGGCGTACCCGGTGGGCGTCTTCGATGAGGTTCCTTGATTTCGGGGTCGCTTTGCCGTAGGTCGGTTGGAGCGATCCCGGCATCATCCAGCTCACGTCGGGCCCCGAGGTTTCGGCGTAGAAGTTCTGGCCCCAGTCGTCGAAGGCGATGCCCCAAGGGTTGGGGATGGAAAGCTGCGCGGTGGCTTCCAGTTTGCGACGGTTCGGATCATACCGGAAGAAGCCACCGTTGGTCATGCGTACCGGCCCGTAGGGTGTTTCGACATCGCTCAATAGGAACACGCCCTGTCCCATGTAGATGGCACCCGATGGGTCGCTCGTGTAGGCGTGATGCGCGTGGTGCGTGTCGTGGTCGTCAAAGCCGCTCAGGATGACTTCGCGTTTGTCGGCCCGATCGTCGCCATCCGTATCCGAAAGGAGGATCATGTCTATTCCCTGCGAGACGTACACACCTTCCGGGGCTATTTCAAACCCCATGGGTAGGTGCAGGCCTGCTGCGAATATGGTCTGTTTGTCGGCTTTGCCGTCCTTGTCGGTGTCCTCCAGGATCAGCAGCTTGTCATTGGGCTTGGCATCGCCGGGTCTCCAGTGCGGGTAGGAAGACATCGTGGCTACCCACAGGCGCCCCCTGTTGTCGAAGGTCAGCTGCACGGGCTTCTGCAGGTCAGGGAATTCCTGCTCGGAGGCGAACAAGCTGATTTCATAGCCCGGTGCCATGTGGAATGCAGCCAGCGCGTCGTCGCCATAGCGGTACCTTGGCAGGGGCACATCGGCATCGTGGGGCAGGTAATTGGTCGGCACTTCCGGCAGCTTAGGGGTGGTCGCATCGGCGCTGTCGAGGTCAAACCGTTCCCCGTGGGCCGCCTTCCAGATCGCTTGGTCACGTACGGCCGTCATCGCACGGATTTTTTCAAACTCGGCGGGGTAGTTGTCCGGGCCGAACGGGTCGTACCGCCGTCCGAAGGCCTGCACCCCATTCGGATGCTTGACGTCCTGCTGCCACAGCCAGTTCTTTTCCATCACGGCGGCGTGTACCAACCGTTGGTGGGTGGTGTCCTTTCCGGTCACCTCACCGAATGCCGCATCCGCCAGCCGCGTGGAAAACTCGCGGTATCCGGCATCGTTCAGTTGCGCGCCGTCGATGGTCAGTGGCGAGTCGCTGCGCCGGAAGCGTTTCAGGAAGGGATGGTACATATCAACGAAGGGGACATCGTTGGCCCGGGCCACATCGGCCATGGCCTTCGTATACGCCGCGAGCCGTCTGTTTTCCTGTTTGCCATCCGGTAAGTCAAATTCATCGGAAAGATCTTCAAAGGCGATCGGCGAGACCAATACCAATTGGGCAGGCGCAACGCCGTTGTAATGCTGCGCCAACGTGTGCTTGATGAACGCGTCGAGTTCCGCGCGGTACTTTTGCAGCCCCTCGGCGCCGCGGAACGATTCGGTATAACCGAAAAGCGCGATGATGATGTCGGCCTTGTGACGCTTCAACCATTCGTCGGGCGTTTCCCAGTGTCCCACCATATGCGGGTCGTTCAGCAGGGTCGTATCAGACTGCAGCGTGTCGGCACCCGGGAAAGCCCAAGGGAAGGGGTACCCCGAGTGGGGCCGGAAACCCGGCGTATTGCCTGCATCGCACATGTTGCGGATAACCAATAGGCTATCGGGGTAACGCAGGTGCATCTCGGTTTCGAAATGGCCGTAGTGCATCATCCGCGAACCCAGGTTGTTGCCCACCAGGATGATGTGGCTGCCGCGTTTGAGCGTCAGCGGGCGTGATGCGGAAGGCGCGGAGCACCGAAGGCACGCCGCAGCGGTAAACAGCGCGCTGGCGAATGCCAATATTACAGCGGATTTTTTGAATGCCCCTGCCATACCTATCGATTAGCTGACCATGACAGCCGCTTGTTCATGCCGTGCGGATATCGTTTGGTTAACATTGTTGAATAATCTGGTAATATCATACTATGTTGAATTGGTGTCGATAATGTTAGTCCGTTTCCGGTGAAAAGCCATCATGTACTGTCCTGAAACTGCATGGCAAAAAGGCGCCGCATCAATACGCCATTTTTCATATCGATCGGCTTGGACACGTCACACTCGCCAATCATTTCCATCACGATGTACACCCAGCCGACGATGACGTCGGACGGGATGGCTATCCACACCATTTTCTTTGCCGAGGCTGGCGCAACTGGCTTCGCAACCAATAGTCTAATGACAATGTCGACTCATTGGCAAACGAAATCGGTTACCGCTGCATTAGGAATCAGCAGAAGTTTTACTTAAATTTGTCCTGATTATGGATTGTTGAATTGTCACCAAAGATAAACTTAGTCATTGTAGGCGGTGTGTAAGTTAACGAAAACTTAATTTGATGCACATGGCTTACCTCATTACATTTGGCGTTCGAAATTGAGACTATGTCAAATCGCCCTTTAGATACCGTAGCACGACTTCGCTTGGGAGATGCCGCTGCGTTGGAGGTTTTTTTTGATCGATATAAAAGGCGGCTGCACTACTTCGCGAAAAATATGATCAAAAATAATTCGGTAGAGGCTGAAGACATCGTATTGGACAGCTTCGTGAAGCTCTGGCAGAACAGGGAGAAGTTCGAGTGTGAGGAGAGCATAAAGGCATTTCTCTATATTTCCACAAAGAATGCCTGCCTTTCCTATTTGAATTCGGTCTATGCCAGGCAGCATTTCGAAACGGAAATCGGGGAAGACCTCCTGGTAGCCGATCCTGAATGCCACGCAAAGATTATCCGCGCCGAGATGCTCGAATTCATTTCGCGCGAGATTGAGAAACTTCCTGAAACCCAACGGAAAATAATTGCCCTAAGCCATTATGAAGGCAAAAGTCCGTCAGAGATATCAGCGGCATTGAATATGTCTCAAAGCACGGTTTATGTAAACTATTCCAGGGGCCTATCCACGCTAAAGAAGGCGTTCAAAAAAAAACGCGATTGGTTTTTTTCATTTTTATTGTAAGGTTTTGCCCCGGCTTTAGTTTCTATAAGTAACTAATGCGAAATGGACGAAACGAACGATATACTGATATTGCTACTAAAATACCGGCGAGGCGACATCTCAGACGCTGAGTTGAGGGAGCTTGTACAATGGGCGGATAGCCATCCCCGTTACAAGGAGGTTTTGGCCGATTTCTCCCCGGGTCGTTACGGATCGGCAGAAGACCAAGATTTGGGCGAATTCCATGCCTCCGGCGAATCGCTGTCTTTTGATCGCTTGCTGGAACGGATTGAAGCGCAACGCAATCGGGTTCGTGGTAGGCAACGTTCATGGATGGCTGTCGCAGCTTCGCTCTTGCTTATAGGCGTTGTCGGAGCTTATCTATTGTTCATGCAACAGGATGCCAACTTACCCGGCACACCTGTCGTATCGGTGGTGCCGGGGTCAAAGAAAGCCATGTTGGTGGCCGATGGCGGGGTTCGACAAGCGATGTTGGACGACGCGGGATTGTTCGTAAGCGATAGCGGGATGTTCTACGCGGACGGGCGGGCCGTGTCGGAAGCGATGGGGACAGTCGATCAGCAGCTGAGTTTGGTGGTGCCTAGGGGCGCTGAATATCAAGTCACCCTGCCTGATGGAACGCGCGTGTGGCTGAATTCGGAATCGACACTGAGATTTCCGGGGAATTTTGCGTCGGAAGAGCGCGTTGTCGAGATTGTCGGGGAAGCTTATTTTGAGGTTCATCGCGACACACGGCGACCTTTTGTCGTAAAAAGCAACTATCAGCGGATTACCGTACTCGGCACATCGTTCAACGTCAAGGCCTACGCGGCAGATAACCTGAATACAACGACGCTCGTGGAGGGTGCCGTTCGCGTCCAAAGCAGCGATGGTGCGGCGCACATCAGCCTAAACCCCGGGGAGGGCAGCGTAGTCGGCTATTCCCAAAAGTTGAGGTTAGCGGAACACGATGTGCAACAGGCGATTTCTTGGAAGCATGGCGAATTCAGCTTTAACCAGACACCCTTCGAAGAGGTCATCAAGCAGATAAGCCGCTGGTATAACCTGGATGTCGAATACCGAAGCGGGATTCCCAATGAATACTTCACGGGGCAGCTCAACCGGGCCGTTGATTTCCAAATTGTGCTTGAATTCTTACGGAGCTCGCGCATCGATTTGGAATTGTTGTCGAATAAACTGATTATAAACTAAATGATGGAAGCCTATGCGTATATGATGTAATTGGTGGAGGCGAAAAAAATGGAGAAGTGTTCGAGCACTTCCCCATGGATTACGTCCAAACTAAATCTGTTGAACTTGGAATAATTAACAAATCAATTAATTAGGACACCACAAACTTAGGTAAACTGAGCATGATATGCAATTTTTTAATGCCTGACGATGGGAAGGGGTCCGTAACAAAAAACGACATATGCAGAACCGATTTGCTTCTTTGCAGGCAAGGAAGCCAGACCTATTGTTGAAAAGAATGATTTTGAGGATGAAAGCCATCTCTTTTTTGATGCTCGTGTGCGCGATTCACATCAGTGCGAAAGGATTGTCGCAGTCCGTGACTATCCACGCAAAGGATGAAAAGATAACGGAAATCTTGCGGGAAGTAAAAAGGCAAACGGGTTATAATTTCCTGTACAACCACGGTATCTTGGAAGAATTGACGCCCGTTACGATCACCGTGCGGGATCTGCCACTGAACAGCTTCCTCGATATCCTGTTAAGGGAACGTAACCTTAAATATGCCGTATCGGCCAATAACGTGTTGATATCGAAAGGATCGGGTGACTCGAAAGCCAATGTTACGCCACCAGGAGCCACGGGAGCGAAAGGGAACGAATCCCAGCAGCGGCTTGTGACCGGGCAAGTCACAGATACGCTCGGTGTCGCTATCAGTGGCGTAAGCGTTTCATTGCAAGGTACATCAACAGAAACCATGACCGACGATCAGGGACGGTTCAGTTTACAGGCCACGGCCGACAACGTGTTCGTGTTCAGGTTTGTCGGCTTTCAGGCCAAACAGGTGCGCGTAGGTAATCAGGCCACCCTACAGGTCGTCTTACAGCAGGCCGTCAGTGACATCGACGAAGTTATCGTCACCGCTTTGGGAATCAAGCGCGACGAGAAAGCCTTGGGATACGCGCAGCAGACGCTCAATGCCGAGCAGCTATCTTCGGCCGTTTCCACGAATTGGTCGGAAGGCCTCAAAGGCAAAGTGGCGGGGCTGAACATCATATCAGGAGGAACTGGCCCCATCAATTCACAGAGTATACAGCTTCGCGGCGCTACATCCTTGGATCCAGGCAGCAACTACGCGCTGATCGTTATCGACGGGGTGCCGATGGATCAAGAGACCACGTCTTACGGAAATAATGTCGGTGCGGCCTATGGCACGGAAGCGCCGGTGGATTATGGGAATGCGGTTTCTGAATTACGCCAGGAAGACATCGAAAGCGTCACGGTATTGAAAGGTCCGTCGGCGGCCGCGCTTTACGGTTCAAGAGCGGCGAATGGTGCGTTGATCATCACCACCAAGTCAGGCCAGAAGAACCAGAAGCTCGGTGTTACCTTTTTTTCGACGGCGTTGATGGACAACATCACCAATTGGCCGAATTACCAGTATCAGTACGGTGCTGGCGGTACCAGCCGCCGCGACGTTAATGGAAACCCCTACTATTCATTCGGCGATTCGGAAGACGGGCCGAGTACCAATACGCCCGAGGCGTACGGCCCCAAGTTCGAGGGACAGTACTACTATCAGTACGATCCCGTCACGCAGACCCAAGGTGCGGAGCGGACACTTTGGCGGCCGTATGAGAACAACATGAAGGGTTTCTTCAGGACAGGTACGACTTTTGAAAACGCCCTGTCTTTCCAAGGAGGGGATGACAAGGGGTCGATGCGCCTCAATATCTCGCATACCGACAACAATTATATCGCACCCAACACCGGTTTCAAGAAAAACACCATCTCGTTCAATGGGAACTACCAGATAACGCAGCGGATCAAGCTTTCGACGGCGCTGAGTTATAATAATCGCATCAGCGACAACTTGCCGGCGTTTGGCATCAGTAACGGCTCCTTGGGTTACTTCATGATGTTTCTGATGCCCAGCGTGGATATTGATTGGTATAAGCCGATTTGGGAGCTGGGCAAAGAGAACCTGGATCAGCTGAACCCCTTTTCCAACTGGTCATCAAACCCATATTTCCTGATGTACGTGGATAAGAACCCGTTGACGAGCAATCAGCTCATAGGCAACGTAAGGGCCGATGTAAAGATCACCGACAATTGGGATGTCATGGGTAGGTTATCGTTGAATTCATTGGCGCAATTGCGCGAGACACAGCGCGGGTATTCGTCACAGAAGCATCCCCGGGGCCACTATGGGCGGCAGGACGTAAACAGCCAGGAAATCAACATGGATTTTCTCACCACCTACAAAAACACGGTGGGCACATCCTTCCATTACAGCCTTATGGGTGGCGGGAGCCGGATGTCTTACGATCACCGTAACGTGATGTCGTCTGTGGATGCCTTGATCGTGCCCACGGTATTTACCTTGGCCAATGGCGTGAACAATCCCCTGGTCACCACGCGTGATGCGCGTCGACAGATCAATAGCGTGTACGGAATGGCGTCATTTTCGTGGCGGGATCGGATATTCCTTGATCTGACGGGAAGGAACGACTGGTCCAGTACGCTCCCTTCGGCAAGCAACTCTTATTTTTACCCTTCTGTCACGTCCAGTTTCATCCTGTCGGATCTGTTCAAGTTGCCACGACCGATCAGCTTCCTTAAATACCGCGCGTCTTACGCAAGGGTAGGTAGCGATGCCGAACCCTACCAAACCACGAAATACTATAGCCAAAGCGGATTCCCGAGCTCGGCGGTTGTGCCCTCGGCCATGTTCAATGCGGCTTTGAAGCCAGAGATCACGACGAGTTGGGAAACTGGCATCGACCTGAAGCTGTTGCGGAGCCGTTTGGGCATTGACGCAACCTATTATTCTTCCAATACGGAAAATCAAATCCTCGCGCTGCCTGCCGATATCGTGGCCGGTTACAGCAGCCGGGTAATCAACGCCGGTGAAGTACGCAACAGGGGTGTCGAACTGGTCATAACCGGAACCCCGATGAAAACACCCGATTGGGAATGGACCATTATCGGAAATTGGTCGGCCAATGACAACGAAATCCTGTCACTGACGGACAACCTGGAGCAACAGACGCTCACGCAGGTTTGGCAAGCCTACCTCATCGCAAAGGTCGGCGGAAGCACCTCGGATCTATGGGGTGCAAAGTTCGTCCGCGATCCGGATGGGAATGTCGTGTATGCCAACGGAGTGCCCACCAGGGGTAGCGTGCCCGAGTACATCGGCAATACCGCACCGCATTGGAAGGCTGGCCTGAGCAATACGATACGGTACCGTGACCTGCGTTTGGGTTTCACGCTCGACGGCCAGTACGGCGGGCTTATCTATTCGGGTACCTATAACCGGGCGTCTTGGGCCGGAACACTCGCCAATACCATTCCGGGACGAGACGATGGGTTCATCATCGGCAATGGCGTGGTCAAAAATGCCGATGGGACCTTCTCACCCAATACCGTCAAGGCCGACCCGCAGGCCTATTACGGGCAGGTCCACCAAACGGCCGAAGCCGGGGTATTCGAATCCGATTTCATTAAAATCCGGGAAGTGTCCGTTGGCTACAACGTGCCGAAGCGGCATTTGGAGCGGTTTCGTGTCCAAGCACTTTCCATCAGCCTGTTTGGCAGGAACCTGGCCGTATTCGACAAGTTCCCGATGTTCGATCCAGAAGCCGGCACGATGAACGGAACCGTATTTGTCCCTGGGCTGGAAATCACGCCCATGCCCTATACGGCCACATATGGGTGTAATTTGAAGATAGATTTTTAGATACCTATTGTAATGACAATGATGAAGAAGATAACGTTATTGACCCTGGGGGTTGCTGTTTGTGCAGCAACGGCATGCAAAAGGGACTTTATGGCGATCAATACCAATCCTAACCTGATCGACCAGATAAGCGCGGGTACGCTGCTGAATGAAATCATATACAACATGGCTTCGACAAACATTCGAAACCACTACAACATCAATTGCGAGCTCATGCAAGTACAATTGGGGTACCCCCAATATTATGGCGGCGTACAGCGTTACGAGATCCTTGAGAATACCGGCGAGTCTTATTGGAACGGAGCCTATAAGTGGGCAAAGAACGTCAGCGAGATGCTCGGCGCTGCCGAGCGAGACGATGCCAAAAACTACATTGCCATTGCGTTGACGTTGAGGGCTTGGATTTACGCGAACTTGACCGATGTATACGGCGATATCCCGTTTTCCGAGGCTTCAAAAGCCGAAGGCGGTATCCTGCAGCCGCAATACGACAGGCAGCAGGACATCTACCCCCAGCTTTTGGCAGACCTTGAGCGTGCCAATTCGCTTTACGATCATGCAGTCAGCATGGCATACGGCGTCGACATACTGTTCGGCAACGATAGCCGCAGTTGGCAGCGGTTCACGAATTCGTTGCGATTGCGGCTGTTGCTCCGTATTTCGGATGTCGACCCATCCGCCTATGCCACAATGGTTGCCATCATCGGTGCTCCGGCCACATCGCCGATCATCGCGAACCACGAGGAATCCGTTGTGCTGGAAGTCACAGGCGTCACGCCGAACATCTCCCCTTGGTCGCGTGCGCTCGATTTCAGTACCGCGCATGCCGCTTCGGCCTATTTCATCGATTTGCTCAACGAACTGGACGACCCGCGTCGTCCCATCTTCGTCACTCCTGCACGGGCGCAAGGTGCTGATATCGGCTACAAGGGCATCCCTAGCGGGTATGACGAGCCATCTTTTTCGTATTCGCCATCGTACATGAACAATCAGCAAGTCATCGTGCCCATGCAAATCCCGATACTCACTTATGCGGAGGTAGCGTTCATCCGCGCTGAACTTGCCCTCAAAGGACATTTGACGGGTGCGGAAGCGGCCTACGAAAGTGGCGTTCGGTCTGCAATCAAGACCTGGACGGGAAGCGACATCGCTGATAGCTATTTCGATGCGCCGCTAGCAGGCTATGATGGTACATTGGCGCGTATCATGCTCCATAAATACCTGGCACTTTATTTCACCGACTTCCAGCAATGGTCGGAGCACCGGAGGACGGGCTACCCAGTGCTGCCCAAGACTGCATCGATGCTCAATGACGGCAAAATGCCTACGCGTTTGCTGTACCCCAGCATCCAGCAGATCTACAATCCAGAGAATTATCGCGCAGCGGCCGCCCGGATGGGCAATGATGACATCAATTTCAAATTATGGTGGGACGTAAATTAATTTCGAGAATCATGCAACTTATTTCATTGCCGATTGTGGCGATTATGCTCGTTTTCCTGAATTGTGGGCAACGCCGGGACGAACCACCTCGTCTGCAGCCAGGAAGCAATCAATTCCGCGTTGCCGCTTACAACATACGGTATGCGGCTGATGCCGATGAGCAGACGGGCAACGGTTGGGACAAGCGGAAGCGCCCGTTGGCAGATGTCATCAAAAAGCATGGATTCGATTTGATCGGTACGCAGGAGGGCATGGGCCAGCAATTAACCGACTTGAAAGGGATGCTTCCCGGGTTCGACTATATCGGATACCCATATGGCGGCAAGGGCGATTTGCACAATTGCGCCACCTTTTACCGGACTGAACTTTTCGAGGTGTCGGACAGCGGCGTTTTCTGGTTCAGCGAAACGCCTGATATCCCCAGCATCGGCTGGGATGCCACTGATAGGCGCATCTGCCAATGGGTAAAGTTCAAGATCAGGGAAACCGATAAAGTGTTCTATTTCTTCAATGTCCATTTCTATTGGCGGCTGGAAGTCGCCAAGCGAGAATCGGGGCCCGTTTTGGTACGCAAAATAAAGGAAATAGCGGGCGAATCGCCGGCCATCAGCGTGGGCGATTTCAATTCGACCGCTGAAACTAGCCAAATCAGCGCCATCAAGGAAATCCTTTTTGACGCATACGACCGGAGCAAGACGCCTAGGTTGGGCGTGGAAGGTACAGCGTTTCCCGGAGGCGTTTTCCAAGGTATACCGCAGAAGCGGATCGACTACATCTTTATCTCGTCCCATTTCGAGGTAGAGGACTATCAAGTGCTGTCTGATCAGTACGATGGCGATCTATATCCCTCGGATCACTTGCCCGTCACGTCGTTGCTTACGTTTAAATAGGCTCTTCATGCCGCTTGGAGACCGCCTCGTACAATCGAGGCGGTTTTTTCATTTTGTCCTACATAATCACAAAAAAATAACACATTTTTGCCTTTGGTAAAGAAAGGCATTGCATGGCAATTAGGAGTTTGAGCAAGGATATCGCGAAGATCGCGCCCACCACGATGGCCGATGTGGTCGAGACCCGTTTGCGTGAGTATTTGAAAAAGAAGGCCTTTAAGCCTGGCGATGCATTGCCAAAAGAACTCGAACTGGCCGAGGCGCTCGATGTGAGCCGCAACGTGGTGCGCGAAGCCCTGAGCCGCCTGAAGATGCTCGGCATGATCGAATCCAAGAAGAAGCGGGGCATGGTGCTAGCCGAACCCGATATCTTGGGTGGTTTCGAGCGCGTGATGGATCCGCTGATTTTGGATCAGAAGACGTTGCAGGACCTGTTCGAACTGCGGCTGGTGCTTGAGATGGGATTGGCGGATGTGCTGTACGCCCGGATGACCGACAAAGACCTGAAGGAATTGGAACAGATCGTCAATAAGGAAGTGAACCAGGTCCAGCTGCCGTTCAAGGTCAAGTTTGAGATCGCATTCCATGGCAAGCTCTACCGGATGAGCGGCAACGACACGCTCATGCGTTTCCAGAATATGTTGCTGCCCGTATTTGAATACGTGGTGAGCGAGGAGGCCAAACTCAACGGCGAAGCCAAAGTGGGGAAGGTGACGCACCGCGACCTGTTGGAGTTGCTCCGTAAAGGCGGGCCCGAAGATTTCCGCCAAGGGATGAAAGAGCACCTGAGCCCGCATTTCGAGCGGGTTCGAAGGTAATCGATGTAACAAATCAGCCCTCGCAAAAAAAATCTCGCAAAATATTTGGAAGTATAAAACAAAAGCCTCTATATTTGTCAATATGTTCTACATAAGAACTATTACCGATAGATAAATTTGTATTAAATTATGAGGTTAGCTTTATTGATTTTTATGCTTGCTGGTTGGATGGCAGTGCCAATCCAGACGCTTCATGCGCAAAGCAGAACCGTTTCCGGTACAGTGAGTGCCGGAGGGGACGAGCCATTGCAGGGAATTACGGTAGCCTTGAAGGGTACCTCGATCAAAACGATGACCGGCGATGCTGGAGGTTATCAGATTCAGTTACCTACCGGCAATCAGGTACTTGTGTTTTCAGCCGTAGGTTTTGAAACGCAAGAGTTGGCCGTTCCATTATCCAATGTACTCAATGTGGTTATGGTGGAAACCCATGCCAACCTGGACGAAGTGGTTGTTGTCGGCTACGGTACGCAATCACGTCGTACCATCACGTCGGCCATTACCAAAGTGGGAGGGGAGGTGCTCCAGGATATCCCCATCAGTACCGTTGGCGAAGGCTTGAAGGGAAAGGTTGCGGGTGCACGCGTATACTCCTCAAACAATACGCCCGGTGCAGATGCCGTGTTCCGGATCCGCGGTGGTTCATCCATCAACAAGTCGAACGATCCGCTGGTATTGGTAGACGGTGTAGAACGTGCGTTTTCGGGGATTAATCCCAATGATGTAGAATCCATCGAGGTCTTGAAAGATGCGGCATCCACGGCTATTTATGGTTCGCGGGCTTCAAACGGCGTGGTGCTAATCACGACTAAGAAAGGATCCGGGTCGCAGGCGCCGCGCATCACGTTTGATGTGGATCTGGCCCACCAAGGTCCGGAAACGCTTATCGATTTCATGAATGCGCGTGACTACATCAATATCGTGAGGCCGGCCGTGGCGGAGAGCCCGAATGCCCAATACAACAGTGCATCCGGATACTCGGCGAGTTCGGGAAATGATGATAATTCCCTGTATTCCACACGTTATCTTAGGGACGGGGAGTCTGTACCCGCGGGTTACGCTTCCATGCCGGATCCACTTGATCCGAGCAAGACACTGATTTATCAAGATAACGATTACCAGGCCCTGATGTATCGGAACGTGCTTTGGCAAAACTATTATCTGGGGGTAGACGGCGGGAATGAATTTATCCGATATGCGGCCAGCGGTGGATTCACCGATGATGGCGGCGTAGCATTGGGAACAGGCTATTCGAGGTATAGCGCCAGGGCCCGTTCCGATATGAAGATCTCGGATAAGCTATCGTTGAACACGGCCTTCGACTTCTCCAGCACCCTTTCCAGTGAGTTTGAGAACCAAATGAACGTTATCGCACGTGGATTGGCTACCCCGGCCACCCAAAAAGTCTATTACGCAGATGGACGGCCCACTCCGGGGTATAATGCGACTTCGCCAAACCCGGTATGGTGGGACTATACGCGGGATGTGTCCAATAAAAACAGGAGGCTCGCGTTAATTGGTGGTCTGGACTACCAGGTTATCGATCAATTGAAAGCCAATGTCCAGCTATCCAACTACAACCACGTTTCGCAGTACGATTACTTCGAGAAGGCGCATGAGTTCAGTGGCCTTCGCACTACCCAGTCGCGGTTCGGCGAGTTGGGCAGGACGAAATTGGATGCTTACCTTTCCTACGACCAGCGTTTTGGGAGTGCGCATTCCGTTTCTGCCATGACGGGATATTCGTACCAGGTTACCGACAACAAGACCTTTTCGGCCAGTGCAACGGGTGCGAGTTCGGATAAAGTGCCCACGCTCACGGCGGGACCCAATAAAACCGGAGCCGATAGCAACTTCGAAAAGGAGGTGTTGATCGGTTATTTCGGGCGGGTGTCTTATGACTATCAGAAAAAATACCTCCTGATGGCTACGTATCGGGTAGACGGTTCATCGTTGTTTGCCGCGGATAATCGTTGGGGCTTTTTCCCGGGTGTATCCGGTGGCTGGGTGCTTTCGGAAGAACAGTTCCTGCGCAACAGCACGACCGTGAATTACCTGAAACTACGCGCCAGCTATGGCCAGACCGGCAATAACTCCATCGGTTTGTACGATGCGCTGGGCCGGTATGCTACCGACGCGCGGTACAATGGTAACGCCGGTATCGTTCCTGCTACCATGCCCAATCGGGCGCTCACCTGGGAAACTTCGACCCAATTGGATGTCGGTTTGGACCTTAGCATCGTGAAAAACCGTATTTCAATCAGCGCCGATTATTTCAATAAGATCACGGAAGACCTATTGTTCAGCATGGAGTTGCCGAATACCACCGGGTTCAGTAATGTCCAGACGAACATCGGCAAGGTCAAGTTCCATGGATATGACCTCGAGCTCTCCTCGCGTAACATCACACGCGGAGACTTCTCGTGGGACTCCAAGCTGACTTGGAGCTTTGTGAAAAACAAGGTGTTGGAACTCCCTGACAACGGTCGGGACCGGAACCGTATCGGTGGTATTACACTGGCCGACGGAACGGCTTTCGGGGGTACGGCAGAAGGGGAACCGCTGTATCGGTATTTCGGTTATCGGGTGGAACATATTTTGCAAAACGCAACGCAGGCGGCAAATGCACGGTACGACGAAAGCGCGCGGGGATGGGATCCGGCCGATCGGCAGAGTGTCCGGGGGCGAAAGCTGGCGGGAGACTACGAATGGATGGACCGCGACGGCGACAACCGGATTACCAGCCGCGACCAGTTTGAGCTGGGGGTGACGGTGCCGCATACCACGGGTGGATTGAACAATTCGTTTGCTTACAGGAATTTCAGCGTCAATATATTCGTTGATTGGGCGTTGGGTCACTCGATTAACCATAATGCCTACATGCGTTACTTCATGAATACATTCGCGAACAATTATACGCTGGTTGACGAGGTAAAGAAGACATGGAGTGGCGAAGGTGACAACACCAGGTACGCCCGTTTCACGGCCAATGACCCGGATGTCGGGAATTCGAACTTTTCCAGGACGTCTGATGTGTTTAATTATAAAGGCGACTACCTGTGTATCCGTGAGGTGACGTTGCAATACCGGGTACCCGAAGCCGTTTTTGGCCGCTTGGGTATCAAGGATCTGCAACTGACCTTGTCGGGAAACAACCTTCATTATTTCTCGGCCGTTCAGGGTATGGGGATATCGCCGGAAGTGGGGGCATCCACGACGTACAATGCGTCCTATTACAATTATCCTCCTATCCGGCGGTTTTCTTTCGGCGCTAAAATCACATTATAAAGGAAGTTTATTATGAAAGTTACATCATATATGATCGCTGGGATGACTGCGTGTTTGCTGGCGTTCCAGGCGTGTCACGACAAATTGGATGTCAAATTGGAAAGCGCCATTACGGCTAATTCGATGTGGGAAAGCGAAGGTGACGCGAAGGCAGCCGTTTATGGGACGTATAATAAGTTCCGTTCCACATTCGCCGCGGCGTACGTGTTTTGGGGCGAGTACCGGTCGGGCCTGTGGGGTCCGGGACTTGCTACCAACGCCACCTACAGCGATCCGTTTTCCAACCAGCTCAATAGCACGCACACCCATGCGAATTGGGCCAACGTGTATACCACAATCAACGATTGTAACCTGATATTGAAGTATACGCCGAACATCCAGTTCACGAATGAGGCGGAGAAAAACAAGGTGATGGCCAATGCACTGTTCATCCGGGCGTTCTGTTATTATTGGATCGGTCGGGTATGGGGGGATGCCCCGGTGCTGCTGAATGGTTTTGAATCGGGACAGCAAGATGACCTTTACCCTTCAAGGATGCCCGCCGCCCAGGTCTTTGAGCAGGTGGGCGCCGATTTGACCCAGGCCAATGCGCTGATGCCGGATAACGTCGTGGACCGCTACATGGCTTCCAAGGCATCCATCAATTTATTGCAGGCCGATTATTACCTGTGGATGGCCAAGGTCAGGGGCGGTGGGCAGACGGCCCTAAATGCGGCAAAAGCAGCCGTTGACCAGGTCTTGGGGAATTCAAACTATACACTGATCAGCAATTTCGGGAATGTATTCCGTTCGGAGCAGAACCAGGAAATCGTTTTTGCCTGGAGCTTTGTACAGGATGAATATACCGGTGGCTATCCGTCAGACCTGCTTGTACCGTTGCAATACATCTCGGCCCAGTATGTCGAAAACCCGATTAAAGTGGGTACCCACCAGCAATGGATTTTCCTGACGGACAGCTATAAAGCGTTTCTGTCTACCGATGAGCGCGATCAGCGTACCGACGTCAGTTTCGAGACCTTTTTCGATGCACCAAAGAATGCAACGTTCCAGTGGGTGAACAAATTTGCGGGCAGCTGGGAAAACCAGACAAGGGTATTTGACGCAGATATCGTCGCGTACCGCTATGCAGATGCACTCCTGATGAGCGCAGAGATTGAAAACGGCCTGAATAATGCACAGGGTGCAATCAGTAAGCTGAACGAAGTGGCGCAGCGCGCCTACGGGGTTGCAAATTTTTATCCCGCTTCGTTATCGCAACAGGATATCGATAGCGGGATTCTGAACGAGCGGAAGAAAGAATTCGTTGCCGAGGGTAAAATTTGGTGGGATATGATCCGTTTCGGTGTCGTATTCGATCAGGTTGCTTCGCTGGCCGGTCGGCAGAACGAGCAAAATGTACTCCTGTGGCCTGTGCACGACTCGTCCATCAATACCAATCCAAACATCAAACAAACGCAAGGTTATTAGCAAACGGGGGCGATTCGATATGAACATTCAAGTGTTATTGGTCGTGGCGACGCTGTTGATGGGCAGTCTTTCCGTTGCCCAGGTACCGGGGGCAACAGGAGGTAGCGGTGCGGGTGTCGTCGTATTTGACCCCGCCATGCATCCCTACTCGTCACTTCGGATCCCTGCGCTGGTGATGTCGCCGCACGGTACGCTGCTCGCGTTCGCCGCGGGACGTATCGATAGTGGCAGCGACTGGGCAGACATGGATCTGGTGATGCGTAGGAGCGGTGATGGCGGGCGGACGTGGACACCGTTGCAGGTGGTCGCGAAGCGGGAAGGGCATGCGCCCACCGACAATCCGACCCCGATCGTTGGTCAGGACGGATCGATTCACCTGATTTACCAACGCGATTACGCGCGGGCATATCATATCCGATCTACCGATGACGGAAAAACCTGGAGCGAACCAACGGATATCACCTATGCATTTGACGGATTCCGCCAAACCTATGCTTGGAATGTACTTGCCCCCGGACCGGGCCATGGTATCCAGTTGCGCAATGGGCGGCTCGTGGTAGCCGTTTGGTTGGCTGCCTCAGCAGTGCTTACGCCACACCGCAGCCATAGGCCGTCGCGCATTGCGACGATTTATAGCGATGACAATGGAAAGACCTGGAAGGCCGGGGAACTGGTGCCCGATGTCGATGGTTTCAAAAACCCCAGTGAAACAATGGCCGTGGAATTGGCCGATGGACGTGTGATGCTCAATATCCGTAACGAGTCGGAGCGGCACAGGCGCGGGGTAAGCTATAGTAAAGACGGTTTTTCCGGGTGGACGAAACCCGGATATGTGGAGGAACTGTTTGAGCCGATTTGTATGGGGAGTATCCTTCGGGTGGACCATGCCAATGGCGAGACGGGCTTGTTGTTTGTGAATCCGGATAGTCAATCAATCCCAAAGCATCCGCGTGCCAACCTCACGGTGAAATGGAGTGGGGACGGCGGGAAGACATGGCCAACCAGCCACGTGCTGGAAGCCGGAACGGCAGGGTATGCCGATCTGGCCATCGGTGCCGACGGAACAGGATACTGCCTTTATGAAACGCGGACGGATACCGCGCAGAAAGGGTTGTCGATACACCTCAAACGATTTGATGTGAGCCAGCTCCAACACCGATAAAGCTCAGGGTTATGCCAGCTGCACACGTTACTTATCGATTCACATTAGCCACTGTCGTCGCGTTTTTGATCGGCCACGCAGTGTGTGCGCAAAAAACCAATGTCTTGTTCATTGCCGTTGATGACCTGCGTCCACAGCTCGGGTGCTACGGCGATACCATGGCCATCACGCCGAATATCGACCGGTTGGCCAAGCGGGGGGTGGTGTTCGATCGCGCGTATTGCCAGCAAGCCGTATGCGCGCCATCCCGCACATCGGTGATGACCGGCTTGAGGCCCGATGCCACACGCGTTTGGGACCTGAACACACATTTCAGGACTACGGTTCCCCGAGCCGTCACGCTGCCGCAGTATTTTAGGCAGCATGGGTATGACACCCGGAATGTAGGCAAGATTTACCATGATCCCGAACGTGCGCAAGACCCCGTTTCCTGGTCGGCTCCGGCATTGTTGGCGGTTACCGACAAAGCGGGCCCCAAGTATGTGTTGCCTGAAAACACGGTCGGCACCAAATCGTGGAAAGCGGCGGCGACGGAATGCGTGGACGTTCCGGATACGGCTTACGTGGATGGAAAGGTGGGTCGCGCAGCGGTAAAGTTGCTGGGGGAGTTGAAAGACACCACCTTCTTTCTCGCGGTGGGATTCCGCAGGCCGCACCTCCCGTTTTCTGCGCCCAAGCGGTACTGGGACCTTTATCGGGACATGGATATCCCGTTGCCCGCAAACCCCCGGCCGCCTGGAGGTGCTCCGGCCATCGGCTTGCACAGCGGTGTGGAATTGCGCGGATACACCGACATTCCCGACCAGGGACCTGTGCCGTTGGCCAAACAACGGGAGTTGCGTCACGGTTACTACGCCAGCATTTCGTACATCGATGCCCAGATTGGCCTTTTGCTGGATGAATTGGACAAGTTGGAGCTGCAGGATAATACCGTCATCGTGTTGTGGAGCGATCATGGGTTCCACCTCGGCGAATTGGATCTCTGGTGTAAGACCACCAACTTTGAACTGGACACGCGGGTCCCGCTCCTTATTTCGTCGCCCCGGACAGGTGCCATGACCGGCCATCGCGATGCGTTGGTGGAGCTCGTTGACCTCTATCCCACGCTCGTGGAATTGGCGGGGTTGCCGATTCCCGACGGATTGGAAGGCGTAAGTATGGTTCCGGTTATCGCGGATCCCGGGCGCGCGTGGAAGCAGGCGGCGTTTAGCCAGTTCCCACGCCCGTGGATGTACCGCGATCGACCGGAATTCATGGGCTATTCGGTACGGACGCACAAGTTCCGCTACACCGAATGGCGGAACCTGCAAGACGGTACGGTCAGCGCAGCCGAATTATACCGCTATTTGGATGGGGAGGCCGAACACCTTAATTTAGCGGGAAACGAAGGTTTCAACGATGTAACGTGCCACATGAAACAATTACTTGACAACGGATGGCAAGGGGCGCTTCCCCAAGATCATGGATCCAATAAATAAACCATATATGATACGATTTCCTGCTTTTGTTGCATTTTTTTTGGTACTTGCTTCCTGCGCGGCCCAGCCCAGGAACATCGGGGTTGAGCAGACCCAATTCGAACTGCCCGTGCTTACCTATAAACGGCACAATCCCGTACTCCGGTTGAGCGTTCGTGTGCCCGAAGGAAAAACCACCACGCTGACACGGCTGGACATCGATTTGGCGGGAACGGATCGCCCAGGTGATGTCCTGTCTGTCGATGTACTGTATACGGGTGCCGATTCAGTTTTTACCGATCAGGCCGCGGACACCGCTATGGTCTTCGGATCGGCCAACGTCGATCGGCAGGAGGTTACCGTACGTGGTGGGCAGCCGTTGTCGGGAGGTACTCACTATCTGTGGGTCTCGTACCGTCTGGCTGACGAGGCGGGATTATCAGGGCGTATTGCCAGCGCCTGCGTGTCGGTAGGCTTTGACGGATTCGAGCTGGAACCCGTATGGGTGGGGCATCGCGCAAGCCAACGCATCGGCGTCGCCGTTCGCCAGCACCGGCAAGACGGTGTGCACACCTCGCGCATTCCTGGCTTGGCCACGACCAACGAAGGTACGTTGCTCGCCATTTTCGACGCCCGTTACGAAAGCGCCCGCGACCTGCAGGGCCACATGGACATCGGCCTGCACCGCAGCACCGACGGTGGACAGACCTGGGAGCCGTTGCAGATCGCCATGGACATGGGCGAATGGGGCGGGTTGCCGCAGAAATTCAACGGCGTTTCGGATGCCTGCATTTTGGTGGACAAAAACTCAAACGCCATATACATTGCCGGTTTGTGGATGTATGGCGTCATTGATGCCGATGGACGGTGGCAGGAGGGCCTTACGGATACCAGCACGGTTTGGAACCACCAATGGCGTACCAAGGGTTCGCAACCCGGCTTCGGGGTCAAGGAGACCTCGCAGTTCCTCGTTGTCAAAAGCACGGACGACGGCAAGACGTGGGGCGAGCCGGTAAACCTGACAACGATGTGCAAAAGGCGCGATTGGTGGCTGTGGGCTCCGGCCCCGGGCAATGGCATCACGATGACCGATGGCACGTTGGTCTTCCCGACGCAGGGGCGCGACGCCGAAGGCAAACCATTTTCCAACATCACCTATAGCAAAGACGGCGGCAAGACCTGGCAGACCAGCAACCAGGCGTTGTCCATACCCGCTGGCACCACCGAATGCGCCGTGGTGCAGCTTGCCGATGGGTCACTGATGCTCAACATGCGCGCCAACAAAAACAGGGGTTATGAAGGTGCCGACAACGGCCGGGCGATTGCCACGACAACCGACTTGGGCCAAACCTGGGCCGAACACCCCACATCGTCGGGCGCATTGCCGGAACCCACCTGCATGGCAAGCCTCTATGTGCACACGTATATGGACGGTGGAGTCGCCAAACGCGTATTGCTATTCCTGAATCCCAATTCGAAAACCGCGCGTGACCGCATCACGCTCAAGGCCAGCTTCGACGATGGCAAGACCTGGCCCGAAAACCACTGGATCCTGTTGGATGAATGGAAGGGCAGGGGATATTCCTGTATAACCAGCGTAGACGATAGGCACATCGGCTTGTTGTACGAAAGCAGCCAAGCCGATATGGTCTTCCAGAAAATCCCGATTGCCGACGTGGTCGGTCAACGGTAATGATAAATCAAAGTTTAATTCAACGTATACAAGATGCAAAAAATAACAGGATTGATAGCGGCCACCTTTTCTTCCTTCCGTCCGGATGGGAGCCTGGATTTCGATGCCATCCCGCGGGTGGTGGACAAGCTGGCGGATGATGGATTGACCGGGATATTCATCTGCGGCACGAACGGGGAGGGGCCGAACCTCACGGTCGAGGAGCGCATGCAGGTGGCCGAGGCCTACCTGGGGGCGGCCAAGGGCCGGCTGAAGGTGCTGGTGCACGTGGGGCACGCGGCCATCGCCGAGGCGCGGCGGCTCGCGCAGCATGCCGGGGCGCACGGCGCGGACGCCATCTCGTCGGTGGCCGCGTTCTATTTCAAGCCCCAATCGGTTGAGAACCTCGTGGAGAGCATGGCCGAGATCGCCTCGGCCGCTCCGGGCACGCCCTTCTATTACTACAGCATCCCCGCGCTTACGGGCGTGGGCATGGACATGGTCGATTTCCTGCGGCTGGCCGAGGACAGGATCCCGAACCTGGCGGGCATCAAATACACCGCGGCGACCATCCACGAATACCAGGCGTGCCTGAATTACGGGGACGGCAGGTATGACGTGCTCTTCGGCTACGACGAGCTGCTGCTGCCCGCGTTGGCCGTAGGCGCGCAGGGGGCGGTGGGCAGCACCTACAATTTCGCGGCGCCGCTATACCTGCGCGTGATGGAGTCGTTCAAGTCGGGCGACCTGGAAGGCGCCCGGCGGACGCAGCTGCTGCTGGTGAACATGATCCGGGAATTGGTCAGGTTCTCGCCGATACCGGGCCAGAAAGCCATCATGGAGATGCTCGGATTCGATCTGGGCCCCACGCGGCTGCCGCTCAAGCCCCTCACCCCGCAAGAGAAGGCGCTTTTCAGGGAACGGCTGGAAGCCATCGGTTTTTTCGAGCAACTCCGGCAGGCGAGCCCGGCAAAGCAGGGCGCATGAGGCACACGAAGGATATGGCGAAGGCGATGGTGTTGCTGACGATGGTCGGCGGATGCATGCGACCCGAACCGCGGGAGGCAAGTTGGCGGCAACTGGCGCAGGTGCCCGATGCGGTGGGCTTCGCCGGGGCGTATGCGGGTGCCAGCGGCGGCAGCCTGCTGGTGGCGGGCGGGGCGAATTTCCCGGCGGGGACGCGGCCCTGGTCGGGCGGCGTGAAGCAATGGAGCGACCGGGTGTTCGCGTTGGAAACACCGGAAGGCCGGTGGAAGGAAGTGGGCAGGCTGCCCCGGCCGATGGGCTACGGGGTGTCGGCGTCATGGGGCGATGGCCTGGTGCTCGTAGGCGGTGCAGACCAGCGACGGCATTATGCCGATGCCTACCTCCTCTGGTACGTTTCGGGCGGGCTGCATATCGATCCTTTGCCGCCATTGCCGGAACCCATTGCCAACACCTGCGGCGCGCTGGTGGGCGATGTCCTGTATGTCGCCGGTGGATTGTCAAACCCTGCATCGACCGAAGCCAGCAAGGGGTTCTGGTCGTTGGACCTGGCCAAACCCGTGGCTGAGCAACGTTGGGAATCGCTAGAAACCTGGCCGGGACCGCCGCGCATGCTGGCCGTCGCCGGGGCGACGGACGGCGCGTTCCACCTCCTCAGCGGTGCCTCGCTGGCCATGGCCGAAGGCGATGCGCAACCCACGCGGACCTACCTGCGCGATGCCTACCGCTATACGCCGGGGCAGGGCTGGGACCGGATCGCCGACCTGCCGCATGCCGTGGTGGCCGCGCCGAGCCCCGCCTATGCGCAAGCCGATGGGCGGCTGCTGGTGGTGGGCGGCGACGACGGCAGCCTGGCCAGCCAGGCGGCTGCGTTGCAAGACCGTCATCCCGGCTTCCAAACGGCGATACTCGCCTACGACACGGCAACCGATACCTGGCAAATGGACGGCACCGTGCCCACGGACCGGCAACCCGATCCGGAGAACGACCCGAACGCCAGCACCTGGGCACCGGTCACCACCGCGGGCGTGACCTGGCGCGGCCGATACGTGTTGCCCATGGGCGAGGTGCGGCCCGGTGTACGCACGAACCGCGTATTGACACTTAGTTTCACGAAACCATGAGTGGCTTGACTATTATAAGACAGCCCAGACCCTGGTACCCGTGGGTACTGGTCGCGGTACTTTGGGTGGTCGCCTTCCTCAACTACCTCGACCGCATCCTGATCACCACGATGCGCGACCCCATCGTTGCCGAGTTCACGCTCAGCGACGCCCAGTTCGGGCTGCTCACCTCGGTTTTCCTGTGGTCCTACGGGCTGCTCAGCCCGTTCGGCGGATACCTGGCCGATCGGTACAGCCGGCGCAACGTCATCATCTTCAGCGTGGCCGTGTGGTCGCTGGCCACGGCGTGGACGGGCTATGTCACTTCCTTCGAGGAACTGGTGGCCGCGCGGATCGTCATGGGCATCAGCGAGGCGTTCTACATCCCGGCGGGGCTGGCGCTCATCACCGATTACCACCGCGGCAAGACCCAGTCGCTGGCCACGGGCATCCATTTCAGCGGGCTGTACGCAGGTTTGGCGCTTGGCGGCGTCGGTGGGTACATCGCCGAGCTCTGGGGGTGGCGGTTCGGCTTCCACCTCTTCGGTTTCTTCGGCTGTTTCTATGCGCTGCTATTGCTGTTCGTGCTGCGGGACCGGAAGGATGCGACCGTACCGGGACCTGCCCAGGCGGCGGGACCGGAAGCCGATACGGGGTCCAGGATCGCGTTCGGCGCGGTGTTCAGGTCGCTCCTGGGCGAACGTTCCTACCGTATCCTGCTATTCTATTTCGTCGTGCTGGGCATCGCCAATTGGCTGGTCTATGCCTGGCTGCCCACCTTTCTCAAGGATCAGTTCAACCTTGGTTTGGGGCAGGCCGGCCTATCGGCTACGCTCTATCCGCAGATCGGCTCGTTCATCGGCGTGCTACTGGGCGGCATCTGGGCCGACCGCTGGTCGCGGTCCAACCCGAGGGGGCGCCTGTTCGTCATCATCGCGGGCTTCACCGTGGGCGCTCCGGCCCTCATCCTGATGTCGTGGACCGGTGTATTGTTCATCGCGCTCGCCGTGCTGGTGCTGTTCGGCATCGCCCGCGGGTTCAGCGACGCCAACCTCATGCCCATCGTGCGTCAGGTAGCCGACAGCCGCTACGCGGCCACGGCCTACGGGTTGCTCAATTTCCTGAGCACCATCGCCGGTGGGCTGATGGTCTATGCGGGCGGGGCGCTCAAGGACGCCGACATCAACCTGGCCATCGTGTACATGGTAGCCGCTGGCTTGTTGCTGGTTGCCACCTGGTCGCTGGCATTCGTGCGGGTTAAGCGCGCTTAATTTGCGAAGCCATTATTAATAATGTTATATTTGTCCGACATAATAGAGGGCATTACATGATAGATACCGGTTTAAATCCCATCAGCAGCATCACCATGACCGATCAGGCCGAAGAGCGGTTGCGTGAATATTTCGTAAATGAAGGTTTTAAAATCGGGGATGTATTGCCGAAAGAGGCAGAACTTGCAGAATCCCTAGGGGTGAGTAGGAGCGTAATCCGTGAGGCACTCAGTAGACTACGGATGCTGGGTATGATAGACGTTCGTAAACGTAGGGGCACCGTGCTTACCGAGCCAGATGTGTTAAGTGGGATGTCTCGCATCCTTGAACCGAAGCTCCTGTCCAAGGAAACGCTGAAGCGCCTGTTTGAAGTGAGGCTCATGTTGGAGATGGGCCTCGGCGAATTCTTATTCAATCGCATCACCGAACGGCATTTCCGTAAGTTGGACGGTATCCTGGATGCCGAAACCATTGCTGGCAGTAAATCAGAACTGGTGGCGTTGGATATCAAGTTCCATGCAACGCTTTACGAGATTACCGGAAATCCCGTTATCACGAGGTTCCAACATATGTTGCAACCGATTTTCCAGTTTGGCTTGGATTATCGTGAAGAGATTCATGAGCCCGGTATCCCGTCTGCAGTAACGCATCGCGATCTCGTTGCCATACTGCGGGATGGCGATGCTTCGCAGTTCAGGGAAGCCATGCGTCAACATTTTGATGCTCATTTCCAATTAATTAAATAGTCTTTCGGAAAAGAACGAGTGATTTTTTTTGTTTTTTAGCACAAAGTAGTATTTTTGTAGCGCTTAATACATCAGACATATATGATTTAATGAACCGAGGCAAGCGGCGAATTATTTTAAAATATTATGTTTGACATATAAACATGTAAAATGAAACCGATTATGATAAAATCCATGATTAAATCTTATTTTCGAGTGAGTACCCTCTTGTTTGCCATTGGGCTGATGGTGGCCTGCCAGCAACCTGGAAAAAGGAATAAGGAAGTTAAGGGGCCAATCCGGACCATTGATCTTTCAAATGATTCCGCACGCCATGTCTTTGTTGCAAAAGGTACCCCAGATACCTATCAGGGGCATCCAACCACGGTTTTAATGCCAGACGGCAAAACGATGTATTGTGTTTGGACCTATGATCATGGCGGGGTTTGCGGCCCTTTGAAACGTAGCAGGGATGGTGGGCGTACCTGGAGCGAATTGCTTGATGTGCCGGCCAACTGGTCTACGGTCTATAACTGCCCTACCATTTATCGTTTGCCAGATCCGCAGGGCCATTACAGCCTGTTTGTTTTTGCAGGTGAGGGGCCTGACGGCAATATGTATCAGTCACGCTCAGACGATGATGGTCAGACCTGGTCGCCCATGGTTTCCAACGGCATCGGCGCGAGTGTGATGCCTTTCTGTACCATCATGCCGATTGAAGGGGGCAAGCGTCTGCTGGGCTTGTCAAATATCCGGCGGCCGGGCGAACAGGAAGAAGAGCGTTCAAACGTACTTTCGCGAAGCTATTCCAATGATGGCGGGGCTACCTGGACACCTTGGGAAGTGCTGTTGGATTTACCCGGCCTCAAGCCCTGCGAACCGGAACTCGTGCGTTCGCCCGATGGAAAGCAGCTCCTTTGTCTTATTCGGGAGAACACCAAGCGTGTGGCGCTGTACATGGTTAGCAATGACGAAGGTGCCACTTGGTCTGAAACCAAACCGTTGCCCGGACCGTTGCATGGCGATCGGCACAAGGCCCGATATGCTCCAGACGGTCGCCTGGTTGTGGTTTTCCGCGACACCGGGCATGAGAACCCAACACGTACGCACTTTGTGGCCTGGGTAGGTACGTATGACGATATCCTCCAGCACAATGACGGCCAATATCGCGTTAAGTTGTTGCACAGCCACAAGGGTATGGATTGTGGATATCCTGGATTGGAGTTACTGCCAGACGACACGTTTGTAGCCACCACTTACGTGAAGTACCAAGACGGCCCCAATCAGAATTCGGTAGTCAGCACACGGTTTTCACTGGCTGAACTTGATCGAAATAACGAGTAAAACAGCACACCCAACTAAACATTGATTATGATACTTAAAAAAATGATGTACCTCTGGTGCCTGGCTGTTTTGTGCTTTGCATCAGCACTGCGTGCCCAAGAGAACCTTGTGGATGTATCCGGCAGGGTTACAGACGCGCAGACCGGCGAAGCGTTAGCCGGAGCCACCGTAGCCCTGAAAGGTGCTGCCAATCGTGTGCAGACCGGAACGCAAGGTGCGTTTCAGCTTGGTCGCATACCAACAAACGCGGTGATCGTTGTGTCGTTCGTAGGCTACGCTTCCAAAGAAGTTGCTGTAAACGGGCATACCGTTCTCGAAGTCGCCCTGCAACCCGAAGGCGCGCTGGAAGAAGTCGTGGTGGTCGGTTATGGCACCCAACAGCGTAAAGATTTAACCGGAGCCGTAGCATCGGTATCGGCAGCCCAACTGGAGCGACAGCCCGCGGCCAGTATGGATATGCTCCTGCAGGGCAAGGCTGCGGGCATGCAAATCAGTCAATCGAGTGGCGCACCTGGTGGTCGCGCTTCCATCCGGATACGGGGCGCAAGTTCGGTCAATGCCGGCAACGAGCCGCTTCTGGTCATTGATGGCATCCCGATGTACAACAGTGGCAAAGATCCGGGCGGCACATCCTATGGAACGTTCAGTGCCACCAATGCACTCGCGTCCATCAATCCGAACGATATCCAGTCGGTCGAAGTGCTTAAGGATGCTTCCGCAACCGCCATCTACGGTTCGCGCGGCTCAAATGGGGTATTGATCATTACGACCAAGCGAGGTAAGTCAGGTACCGCGCAGGTCAACTACAACGGCTATTACGGTTTGCAACGGCCCCACAATAAACTTGATCTGATGAACGGTCAGCAACATGCTGAATTTCTCAATGACTGGGCCGCTGCTAGTAATCTGCCGAAGCCATTTGAAAACCCGCAATCCATCGCGCAGGGAACGGATTGGCAGGATTTGATTTTCCGCGAGGCGGGGATGACCGATCATCAGCTGTCGATCTCGGGTGGAACCGAAAATACCCGTTATTTTATCTCTGGCAACTACTTCAGCCAGGATGGCATCGTCATCAATTCAGGCATGGAGCGGTATGCCCTTCGGGTCAACGTGGACCAAACCCTGAATGAGCGACTGAAGTTCACGCAGTCGCTTACGTTCAACCGCACCATCAACCGGTCGGTGCCCATAGCCAATGCGGGATCAGACAACGTGCGTTCGGCTGGCGAACGGGCCTACACCGCATCGCCCACGGCGCCGCTTTTTGACGAAGACGGCGCGTATACGACGAATTGGTATGGCATCAGTAAGCCGGAGAGCCCGGTACAATCGCTGCTTACCACGCGGAATCGGCTGGAAGGCGATAACCTTTTGGGCAACCTAGGGTTGGAATACACCATCGCGACAGGCCTCACGGCGCGGTCTTCGGTCGGTGTGAACCTGATGAACCGTGCCAACGAAGAATTCTACCCGGGCGCTACCACATACATCGGTGGTTTGTTCGGTGGGTTGGGCATCCTGGCCAATCGGCGCATCACGAATGTGCTCAACGAAAACGTCGTTACCTACCGTACCGCCTTTGCGGACAGGCACCGCTTGGAGGCGACCGGCGGGTTTACCTGGCAGACAGAAGCCAACCGCAGCGCTTCCACGCAGCCAACCGGTTTCCCGAACGACTTGTTGGGCATGAACGCCATTGGCGGTACAACGGGTAATCCTGCTGTGGCATCCGACCTGACCGATTGGTCCATCGCCTCGTTTCTGGCTCGTGTCAATTATCAATTTAATGACCGGTTATTGGCTACAGCTACTGTCCGGGCCGATGGCTCATCCAAATTTGCGGCAGGCAACCAGTGGGGCTACTTTCCATCGGTGGCACTTGGCTACAGGTTGTCGGAAGAAACGTTCATCAAGAATACCGGCATTTGGGACGACCTCAAAATCCGTGGCAGCTATGGTATTACCGGCAACCAGGAGATAGGCAACTATCAGTCGCTGGCCCGGTTGGTTACCGACTTGCTGTATATTTTCGATAACCGATTGGTAACCGGTGCGCGTCAAAATAGCCTAGCCAACCATGACCTCACCTGGGAGCGATCGGCCCAATGGGATGTCGGTGTTGACATGGGCTTTTGGAACAACCGCTTACGTCTGGTGATAGACCATTACAGCAAAAACACGCATGACCTGCTCTTTACCATCAACCTGCCGTCGTATTCGGGGTACAGTAGCGCACTGTACAACACGGGCCAGCTGGAAAACAGGGGGGTGGAGGTAGAGCTGAACGCAGACCTGTTAGAAAAGGACTTTACCTGGACTGTACAGGGTAATTACGCCTACAACCGGGCAAAGATGGTTTCGCTCGGGCGCTCCGGCTCCACGACGCTTTTCGTGGGCCATGCCCCGGGCGTGAGCCTGAGCTACGTGTACGACGGTATTTTCCGTAGTGAGGCGGAAATCGCCGCACAGACCGCGCAAACGGGCGTAAAGCCCGGAGACATCCGCTACCGCGATGTAAACAACGACGGAGCCTTCAATGCCGAGGACCGTACCATTGTTGGAAACCCACAGCCCAAGCACATTTTTGGCCTTAACAACCAATTTGCTTACAAAGGACTGTCGCTGGCGGTATTCCTGCAGGGCGAATTGGGGCGGGACGGCAATCGGATTTCGCGGTTGTTTGACCCTTCCGAGGTGGGAAGCAACAAGGCGCGCGAACTGGTTAACCGATGGTCGCCGACAAATCCGGATGGATTACTGCCGCGTGCGGGTGTGGGCAACTGGCTCGGCTCAACATACCTGCGGCAGGATATGTCGTATGTCAAGCTGCGTAATGTACAGCTGGCCTACCAAGTACCTGGCCGTATGCCCGGCATCAGCAGCTTACAGGTGTATCTGTCGGGGCAGAACCTGGCCACGTTTACCCGTGATGGCTTCTTTGGATATGATCCCGATGGGGGCAATGGTTATCCAACAGCCAGCACCGTACTGTTGGGTTTGAATATCGGGTTTTAGTTAAGAATGAAATAGCATGAAAATGACACGCAATACGTTATTGAAGGGACTTAGCGGCATTGGCTTGGTCTTAGGGCTTTCCTCCTGCGGCAAGTTCCTTGAGGAGGAACCACATAGCTTTTTAGCACCGGAAAACTACTATCGCAATGCAGATGATGCGTTTGCCGCATTGGTGGGCGCCTATGTAGGACTTGGCGATGGAGCCAACACCTTTCTGGCCAGGCGGGTACATTACCTCACCTGGATTACAGCAGATGAAGCCACCAGCCCTACGTTAGCACCGCAACGGCCGCTTGACAATTTTACGTTCGCTGCAGACCAGGTTGACGTCGGTCAGGTTTGGACACACATGTATGATGCCATCAGCCGGGCCAATATCGTCATCGGCCGGTTGGCAACGATCGACATGGAGGAGGGTTTAAGGGGTCAATATATCGCAGAGGCCCGATTCATACGGGCACTGGCCTATTTTTACGGGGTACGGCTTTACGGTGGGCTACCGCTTATCACGCGCGAGGTCACTTCCGTCGATGAGGTGGCGAGTGCCCGGCGGGCGAGCGAGGCCGAGGTATACCAACAGGTTATCGACGATCTCACGGCTGCCGCCGCGGCATTGCCAGCGAGTAACCAACAGGGTAGGGCCACCCGTGGTGCGGCCAAGGGCCTGCTTGCCAAAGCCTACCTCACCCGTGCGGGCGGTGCCGCCGCCGAAGCGTCGGATTACCAACGCTGCGCTGAGCTCTGTGCCGAAGTCATCGCTACGCCCGCCCACCAACTTATGGCAGATTATCAGGACGCCATCGGGGCAGCCAATAAATTTAACGCCGAATCACTCTTTGAATGGCAGGCCGACCGGGTCTTAACGCCTGTGGGCAAGCAGAGCGTTTTTGGGCAGTTTACCCTACCGCGCGATATTGTCGGCCTTGTGCCCGAGGCGGGGCAGACCGGCGAAAGCCAGATCGTGAGCGAAGTTGCATTCTTTAACCGGTATGACGACCGTGATTACCGTAAGGAGTCGACGTTTATCACCTCAGGCACCAACAGGCAGGGCCAGCAGGTAAGCTGGCAACAGTTTACTTTTCCGTTCCCCGCGCCTGCCTGGAAGTATGTAGACCGTACGGCCACTTCCCGCAATGCATATGCCTTCAATGCCAACTATGTGGTGCTGCGATTGGCAGATGTATACCTGATGCGCGCCGAGGCACTTAATGAAATCGGCGGGCCGACGGTCGAGGCATACCAAATGATCAATGCCATCCGTACGCGCGCACGCAACCGTGATGGCAGTGGCTCGAATGGGTTTCCACAAGACCTGTCAGGCCTTTCAAAAGACGAATTCCGCGATGCGGTCCTCCACGAACGGGCTATTGAGCTCGGGTTTGAAGGGCACCGTTGGTTCGACCTGGTCCGTACCAGGCGGTTGGTATCCACCATCAAGGCCGTACATCCGGATTATCCGGTTACCGATAAACATTACCTCTTTCCGATACCGGCAGATGAGCTTATTATTAACCCGAATCTTACACAGAATCCGGAATGGTAACATTCCCTTTAACAATGAATGATCGCATGATAGACTACCGATTGGATAAATTCCAACCCCTGAAGCACATCCTGTGTTTCGATGATTTTGACAATGGTTTGTGCGGATGGACAAACCTGATGCCCAACTATACGCTTGACAATTTTGGCGTGCGCAACAGCGTCGTCGAGAAAACCCAGTGGGGGCCCATCATGCTGAGTTCGGGTACCTTCCGTTTCCCGGGCACGCACGGGTCTATGGATGGCATCTATTCGCTCAAATTGGCTACGCGCCCTGTTGCGGGTCCCTATCAAGGGCCACCCGCACCGGGTAGCATCAGCCATGCCATCAAGCGCATGACCATGCACCGCAAGCCGCGCCGTATCCAATTTGAAATGTGGTATGCCTATACCACCGAGCAGGACCGGTCGGGATTGAGTGAAAACGATGTCAGGGCCTTCGGGGTCTGCTTTGATTTGCAGGATTCCATTGCCCGCAATTTTGTCGGCGTGCGCTACCTCAATTCCATGGATGGCCAACTGAAAAAGGAATGGCAGTTCATGCAGTCAAATGACGTAACCGATGCGGAGTGGGCCTATGACACACAGGGAGACTGGTGCAAGCGCGGCGTGGATCCGATCTGGTATGGCAAGCGCCATGCCAATGGCGAAACCGACGGTTTTCAGTTTATACCCAATAGCAGGCAGGAGCTGTGTTACAATGAGAGCGATGACAAGATCAATTGGCTGTACCTGCGCTTTACGTACGATCTGGAGAACAAAGCGTATGTCGAAATGCAATCGAGGGATAAAGTGTTTGACCTAAGTGGGCTTAAAGCCACCAATGTGCCGCCTTATGCGCGTATAGAAGGCTTACTTAACCCGGTTATCTGGGTAGAAACCGATAGCGACAGGCGGGTGTTCCTTTACGTAGATTCCATTGTCATATCCTTAGATTAGAAACCATACCGTACATGAGACAATTTCAAACCAGTACACTGGAACAGCGTAAGCTAGTTGACGGGGATTTCGAGACCCATCCCCTTGAAGTCGCCTGGGCTTCGGAAGCGATATTTTTTGTGGATGCCCAACAAATGACTCAAAACGAACATCCGTTGTTGCTCCATGTCCAGCTTTCGGTAGATGGCGTCAATTGGCTTGACGAAGGTACCACGTTCGAGCCTATCCGGGATAACGTATCAGCCTTCAGGCGAGTGAGCCATTTCGGTGGATGGCTTCGCTTGGTCGGTAGGTTTGCCGGGGGCACCGGTCAATTCAAGGTGACGATCCATCTCGTGGTCAAAGAATGAAAACCAATGCGTTGGCTGTCGTGATGGTAAGCATGTCGACCATGTTCGCGCAGGGGCTCGTTGCCCGGGGACAAGCCACGGGCGACCGGTTCGGTTTCGAATGGGGCCGTCTTCCCGATCTGCCGGATACGTTGGGTGTTGCGGGTGCATTCGTGGGCGTGAGCAACGGTGTCCTCATCGTCGCCGGGGGCTCGAATTTCAATGAACCGTTGTGGGCTGGCGGCAAGAAACGATTCCTGAACGACATCCGGGTACTACGCGCTGACGCAAATAACGGGTATGGCTGGCTTGATGCGGGTATATTGCCTAAGGCGGTATCCAATGGCAGCGCGGTTAGCATACCCTCCGGGATATTGTGTTTGGGTGGCACCACCATTGATGGGGACGTTTCTGAAGTGTTCCTGCTTCGCTGGCATGAAGGAGCGCAAAAAGTGGAGCGTGTGCCGTATCCTTCGCTGCCCGTTGCCTGTTCGTATACCGCTGCGGTAGCCGTGGATGAGACGGTTTACCTCGCTGGGGGGAAAAACAGCCAATTTCCCGATGGCATGCGCCAGTTTTGGCGCTTGGATACGCGCCAAGGCCGTGCAGCCGAATGGGAACCCCTGCAAGACCTGCCTGCCCCACACTTCAATGGCCTGCTTTTCACACAGCAGGAGGGGCAGGATACCCATCTTTACCATTGTTCGGGCAAAAGCGCCGATCGGTATTCTACCGCGGTATATGCCTATCCGGTTCATCAAGGTTCTTCCGGCCGCTGGATAGCGAAATCGAACCTGTTGCATGCAGCCCTGGCCGCCACGGCAGTTCCGTACGGCAAGCATCAGGTTCTGCTCTTCGGCGGATCTGATGGTCATGATATCGGCAATCGGCTTGCACTTAAAGATGGGTATCATTTGACAAAACGTATCATGATGTATCACGCGGTAAACGATACGTGGCATTACCTAGGCGATATGCCCATTGGCATCGTTGCTACCACGGCTGTATATTGGAATGGCGTGTTCGTTTTTCCGGGCGGTGAGCTAGGCAATGCCATGCGGACAAACCAGGTTTTATCATTACGCATCAGCAACCAAAAAAACACATCGTATCATGCACCAGATTGATTATATCATCCTCATCGCCTACTTCGTTGGCGTGGTCGTTCTCGCCGGTTTTTTCAGCAAATCGCAGCGTTCGCTGAAAGACTACCTCATGGGCGGCGGTACCATCCCTTGGTGGGCGGCGGCCTTTGCCGGCATAGCCACGGTAACCAGCGCCATCTCCTATATCGGCGCGGTCGGGTTGGGGTACAGTACCGATTTCTCGTTTTTGCAATATCGGCTTGCCATTCCCATTGCCATTTTCGTTATCTGTGTTATTATCCTGCCATTCTTTTTCAGGTTGAAGCTGTACTCCATCTATGAGTACCTCGAGAAGCGGTTTAACCTCACCATCCGATTGGTGGGCAGTGGCCTGTTTATCCTATTCAAAAGTTGCTACCTGGCCATCGGCATATACGCACCGGCCATAATCCTCAGTACCCTCACGGGTATGGATATCACCTGGATCGTACTCATTACGGGCCTGGTCACCACGGCCTACACCATGGCCGGGGGTATGAAGGCCGTTATCTGGACGGATGTGCCGCAGCTGCTCATCATGCTCGGCGGTATATTCGTCATCATCGGCGTCGCCGTGGCGGGTATTGACGGCGGTTTCGGCACGGTCTTCGGCGTAGCCGGGGAACACGGCAAATTCAGGTATTTCAATGCATCGACGGACCCTACGGATACCTATACCATCTGGAGCGGCATCATCGGCGGTACCTTCCTGATGGTGTCGCAGTTCGGCACCGATCAGGCTGAAATGCAACGTTTCCTGACCGTCGATTCGCTGCGCAAGGCCAACTATGCGTTCATCGCCTCGTTGTTGGTCGCCACGCTCATCGGTTTCCTTATTTTCTTTGAAGGGGCGGTACTGTTTGCCTTTTACCACCAACGTGGAGCCACGGATATCCCGACCAACCAGGTATTCATCCGCTTCGTCATCGACGAGCTGCCCATCGGCTTTCGTGGTTTCCTCATTGCCGCGTTGTTTGCCGCGGCCATGTCTACCATCAGTTCGGTGCTGAATTCGCTCACCACCGTTACGCTATCTGATTTTTACAACCGATTCAGGGAAAAGGAAGCCTCAGTCAAGCTGGCCCGCGGCGTTACGTTGGCCATCGGCATTTTTTCGACCTTGCTCGCCTGTATGGGCGGCCTGTTGGGCAATTTGCTGGAGGCGGCCACGTCCATCATCAATTTCTTCGGTGGCGCGTTGGTTGGCGTGTTCCTGCTGGGCATGCTGAGCAAGCGGGTAGGTCCCAAAGGTGCGTTGGTGGGATTCCTGGTCGGGTTCGCCACGGTTATTTTCGTGGCAAGTTTTACCGAGGTATCCTTTATGTGGTATAGCGCCATCGGTGGGTTAACGACCCTGTTGGTTGGCAACGTCGTCAGCATGCTGGTTAATGAACGCGTTAGCCCAGATCAACGGCAGTTGATATTCGGTTTGGGTAAAAATTCTAAAAAATCACAATCATGACAATCAAAAAAATAACCGGCCTCATCGCGGCCACCTTTTCCACCTTGAACGAAGACGGTTCATTGGCGCTTGGCCAAATTCCGGCACTGGTTGATAAATTGGTGCAGGATGGCCTTACGGGCGTGTTTATCTGCGGCACCAATGGCGAAGGCCCTAACCTCACCATCGAAGAGCGGATGGCCGTTGCCGAAGCCTACATCGCGGCAGCCAAGGGAAAGTTGCTGGTTATGGTCCATGTTGGCCATTCCTCCATCGAAGAGTCTCGCAAACTTGCGCTGCATGCCGAGTCTATCGGTGCCGATGCCCTATCGTCGGTGGCCGCATTTTACTTCAAGCCCAGCGGTGTGGCCAACCTCGTCGACAGCATGTCTGCGATCGCCTCGGCCGCTCCGGGCACGCCCTTTTATTACTACAGCATCCCCGCGCTCACCGGTGTGGGCATGGATATGGTCGATTTCCTGGAATTGGCCGAGGACAGGATCCCGAACCTGGCAGGAATCAAATACACCGCGGCGACCATCCACGAATACCAGGCCTGTTTGAATTACAAAAACGGCAAATTCGATATCCTGTATGGTTATGACGAGTTGCTGCTTCCCGCTTTGGCGGTGGGTGCGAAAGGAGCTGTGGGGAGCACCTATAATTTCGCGGCACCGCTTTATTTGCGCGTCATGGAGTACTTCGCCGCAGGCGATATGGAAAACGCCCGCCGTACCCAACTGCTTTTGGTTAATATGATCCGCGAATTGGTCAAGTTCGCACCGATTCCGGGGCAGAAGGCCATCATGGAGATGTTGGGGTTTGATCTCGGGCCCACGCGTTTACCACTTCAGGTGCTTGGTGAACAGGAGCGGCAACGTTTTCGTGAGCGGTTGGATACCATCGGATTTTTTGAGCAATTGAGCCAATTGGGTCTGGCTAAGGAACGCGTTTAAAACAGGCATCCCAAATAATTGCGGCCTTGATTGAGCGATGCATTTGATAAGTCCATCGGAAGTGGCATCACGTTTCCGCTATAGACGTTAGTTCTCATAGGCAGCGGAGCGCGCGATAAAGTTGCTTTTTTATTGCATGCAATTTTTGTATTTCCAGCAACTTTAGCTAAGTTTGACTCGAGGATACGCCCATGGATGCTGCAGAACCCGTCGAAGACACCACCTTGGCCCAGCGCCTGCGCACGGGCGATGCCGATGCGTTCACAACCATCTATAGCCGGTACCATGATGTCATTTACCTGTATGCGCTGCGTTTGTCCGGCGACGAAGACACCGCCGCCGATATCGTGCAGGACATCTTCCTATCGCTCTGGGAGCGGCGCGCCGAACTGCCCGAGGCGCTGGCGTTCCGCCCGTACCTCTTCCGGGCCGCCCGGTTCAAGTACCTCAACGCCGCGCAGCACGAGCAGGTACGGCAGCGCGCGGCCGGCCATTTCCAGGCCTACCTCGATGCCGGATCGCACGCCGTTGACGACCACATCGAGGAGCAGGAGCTCTTCGAGCGGCTTCGCGTGTTGGTAGACCGGCTGCCCGGCAAGATGACCCAGGTCTTCAGGCTGCGGCAAGACAACCATTCTGACCGCGACATCGCCCGGCAGCTGCAGATCTCGGAAAAGACCGTCAAGAACCTCATGAGTGAAGCCGTGAAACGGTTGGAGGGACATTTCAGGCGGTTTTTATTGCCAACTTTCCGACTATTTTTCCTTAAAATGGGCAGCTCCTAAAAAAAGTGAAAATAATTCGGGAAAAAGCAGGGCCTGAACTGATGTATCAGTAAAAGGCATCCCGAAAAGATGGAACACGACGCAAAGGCACTGTTAGAAAAATACCGACTCGGCACCTGCACCCCGGAGGAACAGGCGCTGGTGGAACGCTACCTGAACAAACAGGTGGCCGGCAGTGAGCTGATGCCTTCGGCCGAGGGAATCGCCGATTCGTTCAGCCGGCTGGACGCAGCCTTTGCCAGAAAACAAAAAGCCTCGCGCCGTATGCGTACACTGCGGTGGTTTCCTTATGCCGCAGCAGCTATCCTCATCGCAGCTACGGCCGTTTGGCTCGTAATGGGAGAAGGGTGGCAGAAGTTCGGCGAGCGGCGTCTCGCCGCCGCGGATATCCTGCCCGGCGGCAACAAAGCCACGCTCACCCTCGCCGATGGCCGCACGATAGACCTCGACGAAGCCCAAACCGGGATCATCGTCGGAGCCGAAGACATCACCTACCAAGACGGATCAGCCGTTGGTCCAGCAAATAGCCCGCATGCAGGACTTACGACTTATGACTTACAACTTACCACTCCAAAAGGCGGCCAATACCAAATCACCCTGCCCGATGGCAGCAAAGTCTGGCTCAACTCCGCATCCACGTTGAAATACCCGAGTCGCTTCAGCGACGCTTCCCGAGAAGTAATCCTTGAGGGCGAAGCCTACTTCGATATTTCATCGGCGCCGATGTCCCCCGCTGGAGGGGGGCGCGATGGGCAACGTGGTGGAAGGGGGAGGTTACCTTTTCTTGTGAAAACTAACAACCAAACCGTCGAGGTATTAGGCACCCAATTCAACCTCTCCGCCTACCCCGACGACCCCGAAACCAAGACCACGCTCGTGGAAGGCAAGGTGCGTGTGGATGGTGTGGTGGATGTAGAGCCTGTCCCGACTCGTCGGGAGGCGCATAATCATGCGCCCAATAAATCAAGCGTAATACTCTCTCCCGGCCAACAGGCCACCATCCGGGGCTCGGATATCCAAATCAATGAAGTAAACACCGACCAATACACCGCTTGGAAATCCGGCCTCTTCACCTTCCACAACACCGACCTGCAGAGTCTCATGCGGCAATTGGCGCGTTGGTACGACGTGGAGGTGGCCTACGAAGGCGAATTGAACTACAGGCCGTTCCACGGCAGCATCGAGCGCAGCTACAACCTCGGCGAGGTATTGGAAGTATTGAAATTAGGCAATGTCAATTTCCGGCTGGAGCGGCCGGAGCGCGACGGCGGCAGGCCGCGGCTGGTGGTGCTGCCCCACACGGAGTAATGAACAGATGGTTTCACCAAAAGACAGCGGCATGATGGATACAGCTACACGATAGCACGGCGCGAAGGAAAGGAAGGCGCAAAAGGAACCGGGGAAGATCTTCGAACCCCTTCCCCGGCGATGCTTGGGCCAACCTTTCCAGCCACCGATCAGATCGGCGACGGAAAAAAATGCAGTAACTAACATTTAGTCAGACCCAAACAACCAAAAGTATGAAAAAAACGCGATGTGCGGAAATTTCGCGACGCAGTATCCATGGCTTATGTCTCAGACGACTGGCTATGCGATTGAACCTTATCTTAGTCACCCTGGTTTTAGGCGCGGCCTCGCTGTGGGCCGCGCCCGGTAGCGCGCAGACCGTCACGCTATCCGGAGCGAACACAGCGCTTACGCAGGTATTCAAGGAAATCGAACAGCAGACCGGCTACCGGTTCTTCTGGCAGGGAGAGGATTTTTCCAGTGTCCGGATTTCCGTGGATGTCAAGGACGCCGATCTGCAGCAGGCCTTGTCGCAGGTCTTCAAGGGCCTGCCTTATTCGTATACCGTTTCACAGAAATCGATTGTGGTGAAGGCGACGCAACGCGGCGACCAATATCCCGGCGGGGCCGGTAGAGACGCGATTGATCGCGTCCCTACCACAGGCAATGCGCTCATCACCGCCCTCCCCACCGTCTCCGGCCACGTCTACTCCGAAGCGGGGCAGCCATTGGCTGGCGCTTCGGTCATCGTCCTCAGTCCGGAAGGCAAGCGCACGAGTTTGCAGACCACGACGAATCATCAAGGGGTTTTTACCCTTCAAAATGTGCCTGATGGTGCGATGCTGCTGATTACTTTTATGGGATATGTTTCGCAGGAAGTGCCTGCCAAAGCGAATATCGGGCTGATCCGCTTAAAACACTCCGAATCTCCACTGGATGAGGTGCAGGTGATTGCATATGGGACGACATCCCGTCGTTTGTCTACAGGTAACATCACCACGGTAAGAGGGGAAGAAATTGAACGACAACCCATATCCAATCCCTTACTAGCGCTGGCTGGACGGGTTCCAGGTTTAACGGTAATCCAACAATCAGGCATTCCGGGTGGCGGTGTTACCGTGCGGATACAGGGGGAGAATAGCATTGCTAGCGGCAATAACCCACTTTATGTGATTGATGGAGTTCCGTATTATTCGGAAATGCCCCTAGCTGGTTTTGAAAATTTTGTATTTAATAACCCAAATGGAGGTAAAGGAGTTGATGCCAATCCAAATCCCTTAAACTTCATAAACCCAGCTGACATCGAACAAATAGATGTATTGAAAGATGCGGACGCTACCGCAATTTATGGGAGTCGAGCCGCCAATGGTGCGATTTTGATCACGACCAAAAAAGGTGCGGCTGGCAAAATAAAGCTCAACTTAAATTTTCAACAAGGCTGGGGCGACGTAACTCGTACGATGCCCATGTTAAATAGCCGCCAATATCTTGATATGCGTTATGAAGGCTTCAAAAATGAGGGTGCTGCTATCCCCGCCACTGCCTATGACCTTACCCTTTGGGATACTACACGCTACACCGATTGGCAACAAACCCTCATCGGCGGTACAGCGCAGTATACCCAGACCAATGCCACCATTTCAGGTGGATCATCAGCTATTCAGTATCGTTTGGGGGGCACCTACCAACGGGAGACGACTGTATTTCCTGGAGATTTCGCAAACGATCGGGGAACGGTACATTTTCAGGTAAACAATACTTCCGCAAATAACAAAGTTCGCATCCAATTTTCAGGGAGCTATCAGTTCAATAGTAACTTTTTGCCCGGACAGGATCCGACACAAAATGCTTACTTACTAGAACCCGTAGCACCGGAAATCTATTCGACTGATGGTAGCTTAAATTGGGCGCCTAATGCGACAGGTACTTCAACATGGACAAATCCATTTGTATCACTTGTTTATGTAAAGTTTCGCACGAATACAAACAACCTTATCGGAAACGCTAACGTCAGTTATAAAATATTGTCACAATTGGAAATCAGCAGCAGTTTCGGGTACACTAAGACGGAAACGAATGACTACCAACCGACACCGCTGTTTGCTATAGCGCCGGAATGGAGAATTACCAACAACCCCAATGGGCAACAACGAGATGCGATGTACGGTCAAAGGGACATGTTTAGTTGGATTTCTGAGCCGCAAGTGACCTACAGGGGAATGGTTGGTGCAGGAAAACTCGATGCCTTATTTGGCGTAACAGTCCAACAAAGTCAGGCAAGTACTTCTTGGTTACAGGCGCAAGGTTTTGGCAGCGATCAGGTAATGCAGGATATCAAGTATGCGACTGCCATTAACGTTACAGCCTCATCATTTAATCAGTATAAATACAGTGCAGTATTTGCTCGGTTAAACTATAATTTATGGGACAAATATATATTTAGTCTGAATGGCCGCAGGGATGGAAGTAGCCGATTCGGAGCGGAAAATAGATTTCAGAATTTTGGGAGTGTTGCGGGCGCGTGGTTGTTCAGTGAAGAAGACTTTCTAGAATTTAGCAATCCCCTTTTTAGTTATGGCAAAGTCCGTGCAAGTTATGGTATTACGGGTAATGACCAGATAGGAAATTACAGATATTTGAACCTTTACAACGCAGTGGGCGGCATAGGGGTACCCTATCAGGGCACCGCAGCTTTGACGGCTGGTGGCTTGAGCAATCCTTACCTTCAATGGGAGTCCACGCAAAAGTTGCAAGTGGGAGTGGATATGGGATTCATACAAGATCGCGTACTTATCAGTATGAATTATGGGCGCAACCGTTCTTCAAACCAGTTAATAGTCGCTTCGTTGCCATTAACTACCGGATTTGCAACGATTACTGAGAATTTTCCGGCAGCGGTGCAAAATACAAGTTGGGAATTCTCCCTTGCAAGTAAAAATTTAAGTCAGGAAATATTTCAATGGACAACAAATATCAACTTTACGGCCCCAAGAAATAAAGTGATTAGGTTTCCTGGAATTGAAAATACCATTTATACCAACCCACTGAATGGCGTAATAATCGGACAACCTTTAAGAAGCCAGATGGTGTTTGATTATCTTGGTGTGGATCCGGAAACAGGTGAGTATTTGTTTGGTGGCCAAGATGGCATTCCCACGTCAGAACCAACAACAGCAGATCAGACGATAATGGTTAACTTGCAACCTAAATACTACGGTGGACTGCAAAATACAGTTCAATTCAAGGGATTTTACCTTGATTTCCTATTTCAATTTACCAAACAGCTAGGAATGTCTTATATTTTCAATAATTCTACCGCTACAGGACCAGGAGCTTTTTTTTCAGGAACAAGCAACCAGCCTACAAGTGTCCTTGGCAGGTGGCAGCAAGTAGGTGATGAAGTTACTATTCGTCGCTTCAGTTCTAATCGCATCGCGTCAATGTCGCCAGTCGGAACGGCTAGTCGTAGCGACGCTAATTTTACGGACGCTTCTTTCATCCGATTAAAGACGGCGTCATTGTCGTACACATTTCCAACAACATGGCTACGACGAACGAAGGTTTCAGAAGGTCGGATTTACGTTCAAGGACAGAATTTATGGACGATTACGAATTACCTGGGACCTGACCCTGAAAACCAATCGGTTTATGCTTTACCCCCACTGCGTATGTTCACAGTGGGTATTCAGGCCAATTTCTAAAAAATGAAAACAATGAAAGGAAAATTTATATACTTTTTCGGTGTCAGGGTTGTCGTATTTTTCCTAGGCATATTTGGACTAATCAGTTGTGAAAATTTAGTTAATATTGACCCGCCTTACACAAGCGTTAGCGGCGAGAACGTATTCATTGATGATGCTTCTGCAACCGCGGTTTTAACAGGACTTTATGCACAGATTAGTCGCATCGGCATTGGGGGATCCATGGGAAGCAGTATGCTGTGTGGGCTCGCAGCCGATGAACTTACATTGTGGGGTGGAGTTACTTATACTAATCATCTTGCTTACTATGAAAATGCTTTATCTGTTATCGACAATACAGGGACGAACTATTGGGATTTTAACAATATTTACCGATGCAATGCAGCGATAGCAGGGCTTACGGAAAGCAATAGTCTATCTCCGACGGTTAAACGGCAGTTGATAGGTGAAGCCAGATTCCTTCGGGCTTATTTTTATTTTTATTTGACCAATTATTTTGGAGACATACCTTTGATGTTAACAACAGATTATCGTGTCAATTCGTTAATTAGACGTTCCCCCGAAGAAGCCGTTTTTGGACAGATCATTACTGATTTAAAAGAAGCGCAGGAATTATTAAATACACATTACCTGAATGGCAACCTGCAGCCATATGGCTCTTCGGGTACTGAACGCGTTCGGCCCACATTTTGGGTGGCCACAGCGTTATTGGCGAGGACGTATCTGTACATTGGCGATTTTGCGTCGGCTGAAATTGAGGCAACCAAAGTCATTAATAATACGAGCTTATTTGGTTTACAGTCATTGAATGAAGTGTTCTCGAAAAACAATCAGGAGGCGATATGGCAGCTGCAGCCAGTAGCTTTTGGTCGGAATTCTGAAGACGCGCGAGTATTTGTCATACCTGCTACCGGTCCAAGCAACTCTTCGGTGGCTAGTGGAACACCGGCTTGGTTGAGCGATGGTTTGTTTAATAGCTTTGAAGCAGATGACCAACGGAGGGTATACTGGATTGGTAGCGTGGCGCCAGCGAACCCTGGTACCGTCACCTATCATTTTCCCTATAAATATAAGGTTGCCACTACCAATGCACCCGTTACCGAATATCAAACGCCTTTTCGATTGGGCGAATTATACCTCGTCCGAGCCGAGGCGCGGGCGCAACTGAATAATATTGACGGTGCGCAGGCCGACCTGAATGCCGTCCGAAGCCGTGCAGGGCTGGGCGACACACCTGCCAATGACCAGCAAAGCCTGCTGGATGCCATATTACAGGAACGACGTGTCGAACTGTTCACCGAAATGGGACATCGCTGGTTCGATCTCAAACGTACCGGGAAAATCGATGAGGTCATGAGTGTCGTCACGCCGCTCAAAGCTAATGGCGCCCAATGGCGATCCCATCAGCAAAGGTTCCCTATCCCGCAATCCGATTTGGACAAGAACCCGAATTTGACACAGAATGCGGGGTACGATTAAAAACTAAAAAAATTAAACAGAAAACCAAGCATGTCTCTTTTAGCTGCGATTCCATGTCGTCCTGCTTGAGCCACTGCTTTGGTCCGATGTCTTAAAATGAATAGTGTTGGAATGAAAATTGGCAATAAATGAGCGACTATCCACTCTTACACGTTGATCAGCAGACCATGAGCGACCTCGGCCTGTTCCCCGCTTCGGGAAAGCTGGGGGTGTTTTCCCTGTTCAGCAAGACGGTCACGCAGGGCGGCTCCGTGCTGATGGATGCACTGTTCCGTACGCCGATCGCGGATGCGGCGGAAATCAACTGGCGTGCCGAACGGTACCGGTTCTTCAGTGACAACGCGTGCCCGTTCCCGGTCGATTCGGAGAACATGGGCACGCTGGCCTTCTACCTGGAAAATGAGGACGTGCGCACGCAGATCGAGGCCGGGGACCAGGGTCTCGGCCAGCGGCTGTCCGGCCGGATTGCGGCCGATCCGGACTATGCCTTCGTGCAGGACGGCGTGCAGGCCGCCCTCCGCGTGTTCGGGCAGGCGGAAGCCTTCCTGGCGGATTTCCGCGGCCGCGCCGAGGGGAGCCCCTACGCGGATGAACACGCGCAGCTGAGCAGGTTGGTAATGGATCCGGCGTTCGCGGAAGTCCGCGGGTTGGCCGGTCCGGCGGGGAAGCGGCAGCCCAAGCTCGCGGCACCGGTACTGTCCGGGCTGGACAAGGCCATCCGGTTCAGGGAGCGGGGGAAAGTACTGGAATTGCTCGCCCTGCTGCACCGGCTGGACGGCTACCTGACGGTCGGGAAGATCGCCCGCGAGCGGGGATTCTGTTTCGGCAGGGCGCTGCCCGCCGACACCATGAAGCTTGGGTTTACGGGCGTGTACCATCCCCATGTGGAGGGGGCGGTTGCCAACGACCTGTCGCTGGATGCGGACCACCCCATGCTGTTCCTGACGGGTGCGAACATGGCAGGCAAGTCCACGCTGATGAAGGCACTGGGCATTGCGCTGTACCTCGGCCACCTGGGTTTCCCGGTACCGGCCCGCGACTTCGCATTCTCCGTCTGCGACGGGCTGTACACCAGCATCAACCTGGCGGACAACCTGCAGGCGGGGGCGAGCCACTATTACGCCGAAGTCCTGCGGGTCAAGGAAGTGGCCACGCAGCTGGCGGCCGGCAAACGGCTGTTCTTGGTGTTCGACGAACTGTTCCGGGGCACGAACGTGAAGGATGCCTATGACGCCACGCTGGCCGTCACGCGGGCCTTCGCGGGCAAGAGCGGTTCGCAGTTCGTTATCTCCACGCACATCATGGAAGCGGGGGAAACGCTCCGGCAGGAAAAAACGGGCATCCGGTATCTATACCTGCCCACGGAGATGGACGGCCATACGCCCACCTACCCGCGGATACTGCGCGAAGGCATCACGGCCGACCGGCATGGCATGCAGATCATCCGGAATGAGGGGGTGTTGGGTATTTTAGAGAAGGGGCTTACACCTCAAGCGACAACTTCGAAATAAATTCTTTAATGAATATCAAATCAAAATTGGCGACCGTTTTATCGATTGCATGGGCAGAAATCCGGCATTTTTTCCATTCTCCGATTGCGTGGGTGGGTACCATCATCCTCTTGATTTTTTTCGCAACGGACTACCGGCATACGTTAAGCCTCTATGTGCAAATGCAAGACCGGGGGGGGATGAGTCTGCTTAGCCTCAACAACCTCTCCCATTTGATTACGGTTGGTTGCCCTTTTACCGCCGTATTCATGCGGTTGATCGTTATCCACAGTAAGTTCATTCTCCCGCTAATTTTGATGGGATCCATCAGTCGGGAATATGCTTCGGGTACCATCCGGCTCATCCAATCGTCGCCTGTTGCCATGCGGACCTTCGTTTGGGGGAAGTTTCTTGGACAGGTTGGCTATTGTTTGTTGATCGTACTCGTGCTCTCGCTGTTCGTGATAACCTTCAGTGTTAGTATTGTATCACCCGAAATGGGGATATTGGCTTGGCAACTGATATGTACCCTGCTGTATTTTATGTTCCTGGCGTCCATTTGCCTGTTCGCATCCGCGTTATCTTCCTACGCCATTGTAGGTGGGGCAGTATCCATCGTCATGATCATCCTGCTCAATTTATTGAGCACTGTTGGACAGGCTACCGCACTAGGTGATTTTTTCTATCCGCTCTCGCACCAGGCGTTGGAAATGCGTCTCCAATCCGGAGGCATTGACTGGAACGACTTTATTGTTCTGGTTTTATTTACTTTTCTGTTTGTAAAATTGACCGTAGTTTACCTAAAAACCAAAGCTCAGCACCTGTCTATTCCACAAAAAGCCATCCGTTATGGCGGTTGGGTAACGGGGGTATTGCTAGCCATTGCTTTGCTTCCGTACAGGCCCATTGGGTTTAGCGACATCCGACGTGAGCATTCAGCTTCTCTGCATCCAAATATGGCGAATTTGTTAGCGCAGATGGATAAAGGGCCGCTGGAAGTGATTCATTATTTCAATATCATTTTTTTGCCCGACCTTCGTACGAGTTATTACACTCCAACCGCAAAACCGATGATTAAATACAATACTTGGCGTTCCTACATGCACCATAAAAAGGATATTAACGTAACATTTAAATATTATTATGCGGCGGATACGGCAGATTATGGTATCAGGCTAATGATGAACGCCTATCCAGACAAGTCTGTTGCAGAAGTAGCACAAATCATGGCCAATACCTATGGCTATGATTTTGATGAGGTGATGACACTAGAGGAAGCCCAACGGGAAGTGGACATCCAGGGGAATGAATACATCGGACATCTGATGAAGCTTCAATACAACGGAAGGCAATCGCTAGTATTGGGACCTGGAATGGAAACCATGCCCAGTCACGATTTCTTTTATCCGGCGCTGGAGCGATTAGTGTCCGGCCGGGATAAAGAATTGTTTTTTGTGCAGGATGGCAAAGCCCGTAATCTTTTCGCCAAGCTTGACCTGTCAAGAGGCTATATTCCGATGGAATCGATGTTTACCACGAATAAACAGGCAAATATCGTTAACCCCAGTTGGAAGCAAATAGGACCATTGCAGGATAGTATACGGTTAGAGCAACAGGATGTTCCAGAAGGCGCCAAGGCAATGGTGCTGACAGGGCCCCGGGCCCCCCTTTCGAATACTGCTTTGGCCAAAATCAAACAGTTTATCGATGAAGGAGGGAATCTGTTGCTGGCCAGCGAACCGGAATTCAAAGTATTCATGCAGCCCTTACTGGACTATTTAGGTGTATCGGTCAAGGAAGCGGTAGTTGTGCAACCCACGCCACAATTCGGCAGCAGCCGGGTGTTGGGTTACATTGCCGAAGAGGCTTATCCCTTTTTGTGGAACATGGATTCGTTGCGGAGTACGTATCGTTTTCAGCGAATACCGATTGATACAGTGGATATCGCCGTTGACGGGGTGTCTGCCCTCGACGTATCCGCAGTTAGGGATTTTGCGGTGAAGCCACTGGTGTACAGTAGAGAAGGTGTCAGTTGGAACGTACCGGTGATGCATCGGTATGACTCATTAAGTCTTTTGCTGGATCAGAAATCTTCGGATGAGCAAGGGAGTTTTCCGCTGATGGTACTTCTCCACCGTGAATTGAATGGCAAAAAACAATATATTGTCGTGAGTGGGGATACAGATTTTATCAAACGGTTACGGATTCCGGGAGATGAAAACGGTGGTCGTTCGTATTCGCTAAACCGAAAATTTAGCAACGATGTACTGTCACTATTGACCAATAATGAATATCCGGTCAATCTCGAAAGTCCGAGACTACCCGATAATCGCTTCACGATTACCTTGAAAGGGGTGGCGGTGCAGGAAGCGCTGTTTGTTTACGGGTTGCCGGGACTGATCTTATGCGCCGGAGCATTTCATTTAATTCGAAGAAGAAGAAAATAATACCAAATACGAGATACAAAGTATCAAATATGAAAACGGAGTAAGTCAACGTGCCGAATTGAGTTTTGTGACAATAACAAAAAGCGAGAGATATTAAAACGATAACATGAATAATCCAATCATCCACATACAAAACCTATCCCACCGGTATTCCCGCAACTGGGCGGTGCGCGACATCAACATCGAGATCACCAAGCCGGGCATCTACGGCTTGCTCGGCTCCAACGGGGCGGGCAAATCCACCACAATGAACATTTTATGCGGGGTGCTGAAGCCGACCTCCGGCTCGGTAACCATCGGTGGAGTTGATTTGTTAACAAACCCGGTCGACGCCAAGAAACGTATCGGTTTTCTGCCGCAGCAACCGCCCTTGTACCTCGACTTCACTGTGGTGGAATACTTGACCTATTGTGCACAGCTCCGGCTGATGCCTAAAGCCAGTATCCCGGCGGCACTGGAAGAGGTGCTGGAAAGGACCGGCATCAAACATTTCAGCGAGCGTTTGCTGAAGAACCTCTCCGGGGGCTACCGCCAGCGGGCGGGGATTGCGCAAGCCATTATCCACCAGCCCGATATCGTGGTGCTGGACGAACCAACCAACGGGCTCGATCCCAACCAGATTGTGGAAGTGCGCAAGCTCATCCGCGAGATTGCAGAAGGGCGCGTGGTGCTGATTTCCTCGCACATCCTCTCGGAGATTCAATTGCTGAGCGATGAAATCCTGATGATCGAAAATGGTCAACTGGTATTTGCCGATAGCATGGATGCTTTCAACAATTACATTGCACCCAACAGCCTGCTCGTGGTATTGGACAAGGCGCCGGTTATCGATGTATTATTGGCCGGAATCCCCGGGGTAAGCCGTGCCGAGAACCTGGGCAACAAGCGCTTTCGGCTTTACTTCGAAATCGACGACGGGATAGCCGAAAAGGTCATTGCAACCAGTATGCAACGCGGCTGGGGGCTAAGGGAAATCACGGTGGAAAAACAATCGGTCGACGAGGTGTTCAAGCAATTGACCAAACGGGCAAAGGAGGGTTAACATGAAGATCATTACCCAAATTGCCCGTAGTGAGCTTCGGCAGTTCTTTTACTCTCCACTGGCTTGGACGGTGCTCATCGCATTGTATGTGGCGTCGGTCATCACGTACTTTCAGGTTGAAACGGCGTTCATCACTAACTTTCTGCGGGGCGGGTATTATGTCAAAATGCTCGAATTCCTGACCAATAGGATTACGGAGCAATTGTTCGAATCGCACCCATTACGTCAAATCATCATTGATTACGTATATCTATTCCTGCCACTGGTTACCATGGGTGTTTTCGCTAGAGAATTCCGGAACGGGACGGATAAACTGCTGTTCTCGGCGCCGGTGAGCACGAGGCAGTTGGTGTTTGGAAAATTCCTCGGTCTCTTGGTATTCAATGGCTTTGTGGTGTTGGTGGTAGGGTTGGTGTTCGGCATCATCGGGGTCAGCGTGTCACATGCCGATTGGGGATTGCTGGCGTCGACATTGTTGGGATTTTACCTGCTGGTTATGCTGCTGGCGGCCATCGGGCTGTACATCTCTTCATTAACCAGTTATCCAGTTGTGGCTGGGTTGGTGACGCTGGTGAGTTTCGGTTTGCTGTTCAATTACCTGTCCACATTTTTGGAGTTTATTGGTAAGCACATGGGGTTGGCTGATGGGAACCTGATGGTCAAGTTCGCCTATGTTATGGACTACATCCGCATCCAGGATTATCAGCACGGCAAACTATATAATTTCACCAGAGGCGTTCTGCATTCCAGGGATGTCCTGTATTTCGTGAACCTGAGCGCGGTCTTTGTAGCGCTCACGTTGATGCGGTTGAAAGGCAAACGGCAGTGGGTGTCGCCGGCAAAAAGAATGGCCTTTATCGGCGTGGTGTTTGGCGGTGCCGCCCTTATTGGCTACTTGAGTGGAAATCCATACTTGACCGTCGTTCGTGACATCACCCGCGAGAAGGCGCATACGCTACACCCTACGACCCAAGCGATATTGCGAGGCATGGAACATGGACCAATCGAAATTACCTATTACGTAAATGTCTTCGATAAGGAAGGTGAATGGTACTTCCATCCTTTTCGACAATATGGTTTGGATAAACACTGGGAGCCTTACCGGCGGTACAAGCCCGATATCAACATCCAGTATGTCTATTACTATGATCATCGAGGCGGTGAACCACAGCTGTTGACGTTACATTCCGGTCAGTCCGAGCGCGACGTGGCAGAGACGTATGCTCGAACCAGTGCAATTGCGCCACTTCCATTGGGTTATTTCCGGACGCCGGAGCAACTTGCTGAAATGGAGGATTTGTCGTTTGAGCAATATCGGAATGTGGCCAAGCTGACCTACAATGGCAAGTCGACTTTTTTGCGTAATTTTCCCGTACCTCCAAATGCACCCGGCACTCCCTATTTGCCTACGGAAACCGAAGTGTCTCCTGTGCTAAGCCGCCTGATCGGTGGACAACCACGCGTGTTGTTCACTGCAGGACATGCAGAATTGGATCCCGACGGATTGGGGACCCGCGGATTGAAGAATTTACTGAATAATCCGATATTGAAATATTCGATGATCAATCAAGGCCTTGATTCTGATACAATCGATTTAGGACGGAGTGATTTATCGGATACTGATCGGTTCCTAGCCATCTGCGACCCGCGGTTTCAGCTTTCGGAGGGTTTTATTGAGCGCTTTGAAAATTGCCTTGCCGATGGCAAGAACTTCTTGATTATGCTGGAGCCTGATTCACGGGAGGTTATAGGCCCCCTGTTGGAAAGATTAGGAATCGGTGTTCGGCCGGGTGTATTGGCTTATGAGAATGAAAGGTATACAAGCGAACAGGTGCGGGCATATTTGGCCCATCCGGCAAAAGCGTTCAGCAAATCGATGAAGCAGTATCTCGAAAAAGAGGCGTTTTACCGTAGCGATTCCATTTGGGTATCGATTAATGGAGCTGTGGCATTGGATCAAGTTCGCGATGTCGGTTTTAGGGTTGAACCATTTCTGATTTTGGATACGGTGAGCGGTTTCAACCGGCCTTCGGCTTTCATGCAGTCGGATGTGGAAGGGAAGTTGACCCGCAACGCTTCGGATGAAATCGCTCCCTTTGCGTTGGCCTATAAACTGACGCGGCAAGTCAATGGTCGAGAGCAACGGATCATCGTGGTCGGCGATGCCGATCCCCAGTCGGAGTTGTTTTCTACGGGATTTGCCGCGAACCTGTTTGGCTGGCTTTCGGACTCCGGCTTTCCCGTGGATTTAGTCAAGCCCGAGCCGTTGGACAAGACATTCAAGACCGGAACGGGCAACATCCGCACGCGGAAAGCGATCTGGATCTATGGGGTGACCGGCCTGCTGGTGCTGCTGGCCTCGGTGGTGTTGATTAGGAGGAATAGGAAATAAGAAGGAGGATACGATGAAATGGATCATTGGATTGGCGGTATTATTGGGCGGTGGCTACTGGCTCACAACCAACTGGAACAGGCTGAACGTGAAAAGCATCGTCTACGGCCCGGCATGCGGGGAGACGGGGCCATCGGTGTTCAAGGACAGCGGTGGCGCATTGCCCGGTGCCGATGGGCAAGCTGCCGCCCCGCAGGCGCGTCTGGAATTCACGTCCCTGCCGGGCGGTGTACACTACAGCGAAGCTGCCGACATGGACGAACTGGTCATGGAAGCGGAGCTTTCGCACAAGCCCATCCTGCTGTTCTACGTCACCTCTTCCTGCGGCTACTGTAAGCTGATGAAGGACAAGGTCTTCGCCGATCCGGAAGTGGCGGCGTTCTTAAGCCAGCAGGTATTGGTCAAGCCCGTGCAGATCGACGAAACCGACGGCGACAGCGAAGCCATCAAAAACTGGCGCGCCGATGCTGCCAAGCTCGTCAAATCCCACGACGTGCAGGCCGCCCCGACCTTTGCGTTATGCCGCCCAGACGGCAGGCGCGTGGCGCAGGCCATCGGGGCCATGGATGCCGCGAAGTTCCTGGGGTGGTTGAGGGAAGGATTAAAGGAAATGTAGTAGCCCAGTAGCCATTAGAAAGGTAGCACGCTTGCCTGTCCCCCTTTGGAGAGCCTGTCCCGACTAGTCGGGAGGGGCGTGATGGGTTAGCGTGATGGGAGGGGGAGGAATAAAACAACATACAAACAAGAAAATACATGTCTTTCGTAACCGATAAACAGACACTGAACGACCTGAACGTGCTGGGCAAATTCAAGCCCGGCTCGCTCCTTAACCTCTTCAACCGGGTGCAGACCCGAGGGGGGGAGCTGCTATTGGAAAAATATTTCCGCGAGCCGCTGACGGACGCGGCGGCAATCAACGGCCGCGCCGACCGCATCGCCTACCTGCAACGGCTCGACATCGACTGGAAGGTCGACGGCGAGCACACCGAGCGCATGGCCGCCTACCTGACCGGCGACCGGCCATCCGACCGGCTGTCCAGCCTGTTCACCTGCTGGAAGGAAAAGGTGCAGGAGATGCTCTACCGCTCGGACAAGCTGCTGCTGCGGCAGCAGAACATCCAGGCGGTGCAAGAGATACTGCTTGCTGCCAGTACGCTGCTCGGCCAGCTGCGCAGGAAGGAGGAAAGTGACAACCCCTGCACGGAAATGCAGGGAAAGTTGGATAACATCGTGAACGCCCCGGCGCTGAAGTCGCTGCGGCCGAAATACCCCTACACGCTCTCCCAGACCGCCGAGTGCGATTACGTGTACGGCGGCAAATGCCGCAGGGAACTGGAGGAGCTGCTGGGGCTGCTCTACGAATTCGACGTGTACCTATCGGTCGCGCAGGTGGCGCGCAACCGGAATTTCGTGTTTGCCAAGGCGTATGGGGAACCGGAGCGTCGGGCGCTTTTCGAAGCCGCCGACCTCCGCCACCCGTCGCTGAGCGGCGCGGTGGGCAATGCCATCCGCTTCGACCGGGAGGGCAATATGCTGTTCCTCACCGGGGCGAACATGGCGGGCAAGAGCACCTGGATGAAAACGCTGGGCGCTTCGTACTACCTGGCCCACATGGGCTTCCCGGTGGCGGCCGACTCGATGTCCTTCACCGTGATGGAGGGCATCTATACCTCGATCAATGTGCCCGACGACATCAGCCAGGGGTGGAGCCACTTCTACGCCGAGGTGATGCGGGTGAAGACGGTGGCCACGGAGGTGGCCAGCGGCAAGCGGCTGTTCATTCTGTTCGACGAGCTGTTCAAGGGCACCAACGTCAAAGACGCATTCGACGCCACACTGGCCGTGTCCGAACGATTGGCCAAGTACCACCGCTGCATGTTCGTCGTCTCCACGCACATCACCGAGGTGGGCGAGGAACTGAAGCCAAACGCCAACATCCAGTTCCGCTACATGCCCACGGTGATGGAAGGCGCCGTGCCGCGCTACACCTACCGGATGGCCGAAGGCATCTCGGAAGACCGGCAGGGGATGATCATCATCGAGAATGAGGGGATACTGGAGTTGTTGAGATGAAAACAGGTTACACGCTTGGACTGCGCCCGCCCGTAGGTGTCCATTGCCACCCCATCGCGCAAGGCCAACCCGTCGTTCGACACCTTGCCTTCCGGATATGGCAGGCTGCTGGTACCGTCCTTTGCAGCCGATGTCCGGTGCTGTGCAACCCGTTTTCAATGGAGTGTTTTGTGGGATGGGCTAGCGACGGGAATCGTGCAAGGAACCCACAAAAATCCAGCTGATGCAACGAAGGCGCATAGCCCGAACGGATCGACCGGATTTTGAAACGGGAATACGACTGAATTAGCTATGAAAACATGAAAAACGTCCTGCTATTACTGGCCGATGGCTTCGATGCCCGGGAAGCAAACGCATTCATCAACGTGATTTGCTGGGCCTACCTGGAAATGGAGCCATCCACCCGGCTGTCCACCTGCGGACTGGCCAGGCAGGCGCGGGACAGCTCGGGCCTCTGGCGATCC
>JBBCJB010000002.1:0-419118 GCA_037190485.1 Parapedobacter sp. | reverse complement strand
TTCATCACGCAGAGCGCCATCGGCAAGCGCGGCCCGATCACCGTCTACGGCGACGACTACGACACGCCCGACGGTTCGGCCATCCGCGATTACATCCACGTGGTGGATTTGGCCAAAGCACACGTTGCCGCGATCGGGCTGCTGGAGCGGGGCAACCCGAACGGCAACTACGACGTGTTCAACGTGGGCACCGGAAAAGGAAACTCGGTATTGGAAGTCATCTACGCATTCGAGGAATCGACCGGCGTAAAGCTCAACTACCAGATCGGCGCCCGCCGGGCGGGCGACATCGAGAAAGTGTGGGGCGATGTGTCTAAATCCACGCGGGAGCTCGGTTGGACGGCCGGATTGGGCATCGACGAGATGATGCGCTCCGCCTGGAAATGGGAACAATATCACAAGGAAAATCCGCTTTCTTAGTAAAATGAATTGTTTATTGACTGGGTTTTCGGGTTTTCTCGGTAAAAGTCTTGGCCCCTATCTTCTTAATCGCGTCGCAAACGTTAAACAGCTATCGTTGCGAGGAGATTGGCTGCAGTCGATACCTTCCGAATACAATGCCATCATCCACCTTGCAGGAAAAGCTCACGACACCAAAAACACCAGTGCGGCTGACGAATACTTTAAGGTCAATACGGATTTAACCAAACAACTCTTTGACCTATTTTTAAAAAGTAATGCCAGAAGTTTTATATACGTCAGCAGCGTAAAGGCTGCAGTAGACAGCGTAAAAGGTGTTTTGTCGGAAGAGACGCCTGCTGATCCGCAAACTCCGTATGGCCAATCGAAACTGAAAGCGGAAGAGTATATACTAAGCAAGCCCTTAAGCGACGATAGACGTGTGTATATTCTTCGGCCATGCATGATTCACGGTCCAGGAAACAAAGGGAATCTCAACTTGATATATCAAGTTGGTAAGCGGGGAATTCCATATCCGTTAGCAGCTTTCCACAACCAAAGGTCGTTCGTTTCTGTAGAGAACATGTGTTTCGTAATCAGCGAGTTTCTGTCAAATGATTTTCCCAGTGGAGTTTATAACGTTGCCGATAACGAACCACTATCCACTAATGAAATCATGGGAATGATTTATGCGGAACACGGATTTAAAAACCGATTGGTTAGCCTTCCGAAAAGTATCGTTAAATTTGGGGCGCGAATGGGCGATTTGTTCAAGTTACCACTGAACACCGAACGATTACAGAAAATGACCGAAGATTACGTGGTGAGCAACAGGAAATTAATCGATACATTAGGTAAACCGTTGCCCATAGCGGCGAGAGAGGGAATGCGATTGACAATAAAGTCGTTTAAAGAAGAAACATGATATACCTTACCGTCACAGCCCACCCCGACGACGAAGTGCTCGGATTTGGGGCAACGAGTTTTGCGCTAAGCGAAAGGGGGCACACGATATACAACCTCATCCTGTCTGGCGATGTGGACGCCCGACGGCACCGGCCGGGTACCGAAGCGCTGATGGCGCACACCAACAGGGCACAGGAACTCATCGGTGCCGAGCCGCCTATACTCGGGCCCTTCCCGAACATCAGGTTCAATACGGTGCCGCATCTCGAGTTGGTACAATTCATCGAACGATACGTCGAGGAACTCCAGCCGGATTTTGTTTTCACGCACCATCCCTACGATCTCAACAACGACCATTACCACACTTCCAAAGCGTGCCAAGCAGCAATCCGGTTGTCGCAGCGGAAGCCGGTGAAGCCGGTAAGCGGCCTTTACTTTATGGAGATACCAAGCTCTACCGACTGGGCGTTTCCGGTCGATGGCCAAACCTTTCAACCTAATACGTTCATCGAAGTGGGCAAGGATGCGGTAGACCGGAAAATCGAGGCGTTGCATGCCTATGAGGGCGTGATGCGACCATATCCCCATCCCCGTAGCGAAGAAGTGCTGAAGGGATTGGCGGCGTATCGGGGCGGGCAGGCCGGTGTTCGTTATGCCGAGGCCTTCCAAATGGTGTATCAGGTCAATAATTTTTATTGAATAATACGAAACGATGTACCCGGTATTCAAACGATTGATAGACATTGCCGCATCTTCCGTGGTGATTCTTTTGCTGTCTCCAATCATGTTAGTCGTGGCGCTACTGGTCAGGTTGCAAGACGGAGGCCCGGCCATTTTCAAACAGAAACGCGTAGGCAAAAACGGTAGGGAATTCCTGTTCTTTAAATTCCGAAGCATGCCTGTGACAACGCCCAACGTTGAATCTTCGGATGTCAAGAAATTGACGGTCACGCCGTTGGGAAAGATCATCCGCAGGACAAACTTGGATGAATTGCCGCAGTTGTTCAATATCCTTCGCGGTGATATGAGCCTCATCGGCCCCCGCCCACCCATTCCGTCCCAATCCGGCTTGGTCGCCCTGCGCAGGGAAAATGGGGCGTTGGCCCTACGGCCAGGATTGACGGGCTGGGCCCAGGTCAACTCGTATGATTTCATGCCGGAGGAAGAAAAGGCGCGGTTGGACGGGGAATACGCGCATCGGTTAAGTTTTGGGATGGATGTCGAGATTGTGCTGAAAACACTGTTGTATTTGACAAAAAAACCACCCACTTATTAATAGGGTTTGTTATGAAATTCGCATTTTGTACATGTGTCCAGATTGGACTGAGCTGCATGGAGGCCATCTATCGGGTAGGTGGAAAATTGGATTTGGTAATTACGTTGAAAGACGAAAAGGCAAAGAAGAAATCGGGCAGGATATACGTGGACGATTTTGCCAATAAACACGGGATAGCGGTACTCAAGATTAACCATGTGAACGATTGGGAGGTCATTGATGCACTGCGTGAACATGGAATCGATTGGCTGTTTATCATCGGCTGGTCGCAGATTGCGTCAAGCGAGGTGATTCACGCGCCGGCCAAAGGGGCTATCGGGGCCCATCCGACGCTGCTACCGCAAGGACGCGGCCGCGCGGCCATACCTTGGGCCATTATCAAGGGGTTATCCAAAACAGGTGTTACGTTCTTCAAAATGGACGAAGGGGTCGATACTGGGCCGATTTTGGGTCAGTACGAGATTCCACTGGAAGCGGATGAAACAGCAGCCAGTTTATACGGCAGGGTAAATACCGCGCACGAGCAACTGATTGAAAAGATTTGGGATGACCTGAAATACGATCGGATAGAACCGATTGTCCAGGATGAATCGCAGGCCACCTATTGGGAGGGCCGCACGCCAGCCGACGGCCTATTGACGGAACGTATGTCTGCAAGCGAGGCGGATCGATTGGTTCGCGCGACGACGCGTCCATACCCAGGCGCATTCATCGAGCACGAAGGTATGCAAACAACCATTTGGTCGGGAAGAATTGGTGAGCATATTGGTGGTGCCTTCATCCTCGAATTCAATGACGGACCATATACGGTGCTTGATTACGAGTTAAGGAATGGTTAACGACACGAGAACAACAAGTATCCAAGGCGACGTCGCCAGCGACCATCGGGGCAGTATCCGCTTCGTCAACGATTTTGATATGACTAAAGTGAAGCGTTTTTACATCATCGAGAATGCCGATACGGATGTCATTCGAGGCTGGCGGGCGCACCGGATCGAGCAACGCTGGTTTTATGTGTTGGACGGAGGTTTTTCGTTGCGTACGGTAGCCATTGATGACTGGGAGCGTCCTTCGCGCGACCTATCTGTGGCCGAGGTCAGGCTATCTGCCGATGAACAACGCGTATTGCATGTGCCTACGGGTTACGGTACGGCTTTCAAAGCGCTTACGCCAGGCAGTCGGTTGTTGGTGTTCGCCGATTATGGCATCGACCATGCATCAAAAGATGATTATACCTATCCGGTTGATTATTTTGTGAAGATGCTAAGCCGCTAAGTTGCCTTTCGATTGGAATATTTTTTGCTAGTAGACAACAACTTGGTAAAGACATAGCGTATGCGTAAACGATTCTGGGCGCTTGGCCTCTTCCTGCTCGCCATCAGTTTCACCGGGATACCTTCCGCCGCAATTGGGCGAATGGGGGTATCGCCGCTTACGGCAACTGGGATTTCAATCATTTTATTGTCAATGCGCACCTGTAGTACGGTTAGGGGCGATGTATCGATTTTGATATTTTTGCTTTGCGCCTTCGCGAAGTCGGAATTACCGATTTTTTCCTCGCGTTAACACGCGATTTATAATCTCCGTCGTGGAGATTCCAGGGGTGTAAGGGATGACACGAATGCGGTGGTCAGGTAATTCGATGCAGTCTTGTCTCTTCACCAACGCTTCTTTTTCGCTGGAATAGCCGTATGCGTAGCTATCGAATCCGTTACCGTCCATAAAATCAAGCGTAATGGTCTTGGGGCCTTCTAGATGTACTTCATCGACATAGGCGCAGGCAGCAATCACTTCGGCGCGCTCTTGTTGGTTCATGATGGGGGCGCGCTTGTAGGCTGCGACGCGTTCGTCGGGTACCACTTGGACGATAAGCCGGTCACCCAGCGCTCTGGCATTGCGTAGGAACCGGACATGGCCGATGTGGAAAAGATCTCCGACAATCTTAGTGTAGATAGTTACAGGCATATAATTTGTCCTTAATAGTTGTCCAAAGGCAATCTTCGGGCATTTTTTTGACGAATAACGCGAGGTAATGTGCCACGGCTTGTTTGTTGTTGCGTTGCAGGTGCAGGAGGAGTATACTCATCGCCAAATAACGAATGTTAGCTGTCGATTGGTAATCGGTCAGTTTGGAATCCAAGATATAGTGGTAGGTTTCCCTTGGTGTTTTCCAATCGCCATAGTTTTCCGTCAGGAAATGTTCCGGTCGTTCTGGTATTCGAATCGGCACACCGTAATACACGGCATTGGTGAGCCCGAAAGGCGTTCGTCTTCGGATGACTGTATCCCCATTGCCCATTCGACCAAAGGTCAGTAATTTATCGCCTTCCTGCTTGAAAAATGCGATATCGACGAGCGGGTGGTTCGGCAATCGGCACATGATTTTGTAAGGGAACGCGGTGCCGATGTATTCCGTGATGATAAAACGGGAGTTATTGAGCGTCTGAACCAGTTTTTCCACATCGGTTTCGTCGTAAAAAAGCCCGATGTCCAGATCACGATCCCAAGGGATGAATCGCTTGTCGCGAACATAACTCAGCAAGCTTCCAAAGGCAATGAATGGCCGAAAACCAGCGGCGTTGACCACTTCGAAAAAGTACGCCATCGATGCAGCTAGCTCCCGCTCAGGCGCGCCGAGGATTTGTCGCTGTTCCGCTTTAAGGGGATTGGGCCATCGCTTCGGAAACCGCTTGATGAACGCTTCCATCAGTTGGGTGCATAAGCCGAATTCCGCACGACGGTAACAATACGAAAAAATGGTATGGTAATAACCGGTTTTGATGATTTGTTGTTCAACCAAGGCTAACCAAAAAATAGCCTGTTTGAAACCAACGAATCGGAGTAGGTCAAAGCTGGAATAAGCCAGTTCACGTATGGTCGATTTTAGTAAGCGACGCTGTTTCATCGATTGCCGAAAAATAGCCTAGCCACGCGGATCCGTGTTGCTCCGCAACGGATGGCTTCCTCATAATCGGCCGAAAACCCCATCTGGCATTCTGGTAAACCAAAACGGTCCGCCTCTTGCCTCGCCGCACTGAAATACGGCGTAGGATGGGCGTGTTTTGGCGGAACGATCATCAACCCGGAAATGGTTAAGCCCGTGGTAGTGCAATAGGTGCGTAAATTCGCAAGGTCAGCCGTTGAAACACCGTTTTTTTGCGGTTCTTGACCGATATTCCATTGGGTAAAGAATTCGGTTGTTTTTGTCGTTTTACAAACCCGATAGCGGTTGATGAAATCGACTTCTTTCGGGCGTGATAGGGTCTCGACGGTATGGAAGAGATTGAGGATGCGCTTGATTTTATTCGTTTGCAGCTTGCCGAAATAGCTCAACCGAATACCGGGATACTTTTCTAGCAAAGCAGTGTATTTGCGCTCGGCTTCCTGGAGGTATTTCTCCGCAAAGTGGCGATGGCCTATGGCCATAAGCCGTTCAATTGTGCTAGTAGATTGCCCTTCGGTGGCCTCGTACAGGCGCCCGCCGTTTGCCAGGAAATGACGGATAACCGGCTGCTGCATGAATCGGCGGTAAGCGGTCTCTAGGGGTTCGATCAGGGTGGATTCAGTAAACATTGCTGAGTAATTTATTAATCATCTGGGTCAAGTCTAACGCATGTTAATTGAATTTCCTTAATAATTTCCAACGTACAAATGAGAGCCAGAGTACAAGCCCTCTAAAAAAACGTATGGGATAATATAGGTGAAAAAAGGAAGGATATCGCGGACAGTATCGATTTATCATATAATCCTTGTGAGGGAATATCGTCAAAAAAATATATTTACGTTTGGCTGCGGATAGGCTCAGTACAGCTAATCCTTTGGTTTCTCTAAAATATGGGTTAGCTATTCGTTGACGGAACATTTGGCTATTGCGAATCTGAAAACGTTTTGGAAATGATTTGAGTAAGGTTTGAGGCGCATGTACGCCACAATACGCATTAGCCAAATGGAGTGTGCTTTGTACCTGTTTCCAACAACTGTATTGCTGTGAGGTCTCCCTCAAATGCACCCAGTCGATACGATTCTGGTAGTGATTAATGACCGCGGGTATATCAAATAGTGTGCTGATTTTGATTTGAGCGCCGTTCAAATGCTTATAGAAATGGATACACAGGTGTTGCAACAGGTCTGAAGGGTAAAGCAAATAGGCCTGTCCCTTCAAAAAGGGCGAAACCGTTGCTCGTTTCCAGTAATCGTCGATATCAATGGTATAATCCATCCAACCGTTGTGAACATGTTGATGAAGCTCAAGCGACAAGTCTCCTTTGCGGAACAGGTAGGGATGCGCATGTTTGAAAAACTCGTCTCCTTGATTTGCAGACATGCTAACTAGTGCCCTACATGACCACCCCGCCTCCTCCAACACGTCCTTGCAGGCCTCGACATCCCTGACGCGAACGAGCAAATCGATATCACTGATTTGGCGCAAACCGATATCGCCATACACGACCTCGGCGAGCATCATGCCCTTGAGGGGGATGAAGTCGATGCCTGCGGCATTGAGCAGGTGGACGACTTGTTCCAGCGCATGGTAAAGCAGGGTATTGTGCGCCACGATCTTGCGTTGGTAGCTTCGAAGTCCGGTGAGGACATGATCTGGAATTCCAGTGGTGTCATGGGTACGGAAACACGCATGGGCGAGCGGCGCCAGGTTGGTTTCGAATGCCCGGCGTAAGAAACGTTTCCAATCGGTGACGTGGGCGATGGCAGCTGGAAGGGTCGACGGGTTGCCCTGCAATAACGTTGTTTGGGCGGCGAGGAACAAAAGTTCGTCTTCGGGATGTTGATGGGTTGCAAATGCCATGATGATGCTGATGAAGTTAAGGTGAGAAATGCGGCGCGGCGCTGCTCCGTAGCCGTCTGGTGATTGATTGCGCGATTTGCCTAGTCAATATGCGTTCATCGATATGCAGACCGGTAAAGTAAACGGCAAGCAGATAGGCGGTGCCTCCGACAGCGCCGGTAAGCAGGAAACGCCAAGTCCAATCAACCACCAAGACGATGCCCGCACAAACCAGGCCATACACGGCGACGGGAATGGCTACACGTAACAATACGGTGCGTACGTATACGTGAGCATCCAAGGTGATGGTGCGACGGGCCAGCATTACGCGAGCCAGGGACACGGTTGCTTCGACCGACACGTAGCCAAGCATCACGTGATGCGGCGATGCCCCATGCTGCAATTGCAGGTACGCCACCGGGATGTTCAACAACAATAGCGCGCCGATGATGAGTTGGTAAAAACGGATGCGCCCCACGGCCTGCACGGCATAGGGCAGGCCAACGGTAAGCTGGCGGAAGAGGATGGCAATCAGGATGAACCGACAATACGTGGCCGTATGGGGCGGGGCGTCCGAAAGCCAAATCCGGACAAGGGCATCCATTTCAAATAAGCAAGGAATGGCCAGCAGCGCGAATAGCAGGAAGCCCGATTTGCTGGCCAACAGCGCGAGCCGGAGCATGCGGCCGCGGTCGCCGGCACCTTCGCTTTTCATGAGCTGCGGGGTAATCGCTTTGACCAATGCGCCCGATAGACCGTGTGCCTGCGAACCGACCTGTTGCGCGATGCCGTAGGCGGCATTGGCCAATGGACCGAGGAACACGTTGAGCACGACGGCGAGGCCTTTGGTACGTGTGGCGGAGCAGAAGGTGCCGAAGGTATTCCACGCCGTAAAACCGGCTAGGCTGCGGATGGTGGAGCGGCGCAAGCGGACGCCACGGAGGGTTGCCCAGGGGACAATCCGTGCGCAAGCGAGGACATGGCACACGAAACTCACCACCGAAATACCCGCGATTAGTCGTGCGTACGCCACGAGTTTGTCGGTTGCGATGAGGGTGAGCGACAGCGCGCCCACCAGTTTGAGCACCGTTTCGGCGATGTGGATGCTAGACACCCAGAGCATCCGCTCATGGGCCACCAGCAGGCCGTGTAATGGCGAGGACAGCATGGAGAAAAACACCATCACCGACACCAAGCCGTACACGGTCCGCGAGGCGGCCAGGCGGTCTTGGGGGATGGTGAAGAATCCGTCAAACAGCCAGCTCCCGGCGACGGTCAAGCAACACACCGCGGCTAGGCCGATGAGTAGGTGGAGCAGCAGGCTATTGACGAGGATGGTACCTTGTTGTGCAAAATCTTGCCGACCGTGGTAAAACGATAGGAAGCGCTGGGTAGCGGTACTCATGGCCGAACTGATGAATGAGAGCAACAGCACGACGCTGACCAGCAAGCTGAATACCCCGTAATCGGTGCTGCCCAACTCCGCGAGGATGAGGCGTGTGGTATACAGCATAATGCCGGCGGTGAGGACGACCCGTCCGTACAGGATAAAAGTATTGGTGACCACCCGATTGGCGGCTGTCATCCGAAGAAGCGTTGATCGACAATTCGCACCAGTCGCCGCCACTTGCGGACGGCCTTGACCAGGAAATGGAGCGGATAATGCGGCCACGGGCGGTTGTGCACCATGAACCGGCCGTACGCCCCCGGTTGCAGCGGCATCGCGGGCTGATTGCCGCGCTTACGGGCCATGACACGCCCGATGTAGTTGGCTTCGGTAACGGCTTCGTCCAGCTTGATGCAACTGTCACCTTGGGTATAGCCCATGGAGTGCCCCGCCCAATGATCCTTGCGGATGAGTCGGTGGGCAACCCAACGCTCGCCACGCTTGAACACCACAATGCTGCCGATGGGCAGCGCCTGGAACGATATACGCTCGATGTAGATGGTATCGCCGGGGCGTAGCAACGGATACATGCTATACCCATCGGTCTTCAGACGAACGGCATACTGGTCGTCCAACAGGTCACGACTGAGCGACAGGATGTGCGTTTTCATGGGCCTTGATGAAGTGGATGATTGCTGGGTCGGGGACCACGCCGAGCGAGGTGGTGGGCAGCGCGGCGGTGAGGCCAACGAGGAAATCGAGGTGGTGTTGCAGGAAACGCTTGTCATACCCATGCACGATGCTGTACGCCAATAGGTTGGATACCGCTTGAGCCGGGCGGAGGCGTTGCGCCTGATTGACCGGCGAATGGTAAGGGAGGTAAAGCGCATCGAGCCCAGTCTGCTTGGGTTCATCCGCATACGGCATCGGCGTATTGTGGATGGAATAGCCATGAGCCTCCATGCGAATGATTAATCGGTCGTCATTGATGACCTGGCTGCCCGTGCTGGCCCAGATTCGAGCCATCGTGCTTTTGCCGACACCCGAAAAGCCACTGAACAGTCGACCGGCAGATCCATCGTGGATACCGGAGGCATGGATCATCAGCGCATCGTGGTTAACGGTGAGGTAATAGAACAGCAGTGGCCCTAATGGGTATTCCAGCGGGCACACGGCAATCGCACCAGACGCATTGGCGGGTTGCTCCCGGGCATAGACCTGCCAGTGCCGAAAATCGTCATCGGTTAGCACCACTTGCTGGATGATGCCGGGCGTGGTTTGGCTGTAGGTGATGAGCCGATAACCAGCGCCGTGTTGGCAAATGGTCCAGAAATCTTGGTCAGCCTTGGTGGCCTTGTACAGCACATCCGTTTCCGTAGCAAGGTCCTGTGGGATGCCCGCATGGGCGACTACCATGACGTCCGGAGTGGCGGTTGGAGCCGGTTGGATGTAACGGACATAGCCGGTTTCCAAACAGAGCAACGGGCCGCCGGGCGATCGGCGTAGCGTGATGGTAAAACCGGCCACCCGGAGGGTGACCACGTCAGCACGGTTCATGTAAATCACGGCGTGGAAGTTTAGCTTTTCAGGGTATTGGTCAACGACGTGAGGAATGCACCCAAGTCTCGCTTTGCGATTTCCAGCGAAACGTCGAATTCGGCGACAATAGCTGCTGCCAAGCTTTCGACTGTGGCGTCTTGGGCCAGCCGGTCCCAGATGAAGCTGCCGACTTCATTGAGCGTGATGAGTGTGTTCATTTGCGCGACATTGTCCCGGACGGGTACAATGACATATTCACCACCGACTTGGCGGCTGGCGTATTGGTGTTTTTTGGCGATAAGTGGTGTCAAATCCATGTTGAAAAAGAAAAAATACCGCTTCGCGGGTACACCAGGAAGCGGTAGGATTTTAAGGTGATTGGAAATATTAACCTACGGAAGTCATCACCAACGAGATGTCGCTATCCATGATCACTTCCTCTACTGCGGGCGCCGTGTACGCTTTTTTTGTGTTTATTGATTCCATAAGTTATGTTTAAATCAAAAAATTGCCCGATTAAATCGACGTCATCACCAGCGAGATGTCGCTGTCCATGATTACTTCTTCGACGGCCGGTGCCGTGTACGTTTTCTTTTGGGATTCGTTGTTCATCGTGTTACTTGAATATTACGTTAACTAATTCTTGATTGCTTACGAAGTCATCACCAATGAGATATCGCTGTCCATGACCACTTCTTCGATAGCCGGCGCTGTGTACGTCTTTTTTACTGATTCGTTGTTCATAATCGTTAAGATGGATGTTTATTGATGTTGCCGCGAATATAGCAAAGTAAACGCAATCCCATAAGGAATAATGAAAAACCACCCTTTTGGGTAGGTGTGTTTGGATCTAAGTAGTGGATTTACTACAAAATGAAATTTCAGGCGCTCGTTCGGGAAGCTTGCGTGCCGAATAATGATACTTTTGATCCTGAATCTTGACCAGGCAGCGTTTGCTGGCTAACCGGATCGAATCAACAGCATTAATTAACGTAAAACGAACATCATGAGAAAACTTGCCCTCCTGTTTTTTGTCGCGCTCAGCGCGAATACCACCCACGTCGTCCATGCGCAGGAAAAAGAGAAAGAAACCGTTGCAATCTATCCCTTCACATCAGCGAGGGGCTACTGGGATTACGCGTTGGAAGTCGGTAATGCGGTGGAGGCCGGCGTGCTGCGATCCAATCGCTTTATCGTCGTTGAGCGCAACCGTTTCGCCTCGATTGACGAAGAGGAACGATTCAAGGAGGTGAACACGTCCGAAATCGTGGAGCAGGCATCGAAGTTTGGAGCCACGACCATCGTGACGGGGCATGTGGTCGGTGTTTCCCAAGGGGACTTGGTCGACTCACAGGGAAAGTTGACTGGTAACGAATATGTCGAAATAAGCCTTTCCTTCAAAATTCTGGACGTCCAGACCTCGCAGATCATGAAAAGCGAGTTGTTGCGGGGCCGGGGGGAAGGAAGTACGAAAGCGGCGGCGTTGCAAAAGGCGTATCAGGTAATCGATCGGTTGGGGCGCGCCCAGATCGGGGACTACCTTCCACAGCATTTTGATTTTATGGATATCGTCGAAACAGATACCCGTAAGGAGGTGGAATACTTGAAAAGATTTAAGGTATGGGGTGGTTCTGCAGACGGATTACAGAAGGACGACGTGATCGATGTGCAGCTGATCACGAAAGTGACCAATCCACGGAATGGGCAAACCATCGAGGAAAAGCAATTGCTTGGCCAAGCCAAGGTTGATGAAGTGAACGGCGAGTCGACTTCGACGTGTACGCTGATAAACCACCGGAAAACGGGCGAAAAGATCCTGGGCCTCATCAAATCGAATCCAGAAAGCGTGAGGATGGAATACAAGGGCAATTGGCACGAAAGAAGGTCTATCTGGGATATGCTTCCGTAAGCAGATTCAGTCGTTATATACATTAATCAATTTATAGCTATAGTTATGAACGTTCGCTCGTTTATCGCATCCTTGGAATGCCGTTTACTGATTGCGTTGCTGGTTTTGGCAACTTCATTGACCCCCGTATGGGCCAAAACCGTCCGGGTAAACAACAACGTCGAGTCCGACCCCGCGAAGGGAATCTATTCAAGCCTGCAGGAATGCCACGATGATGCACGGGTGCAGCCCGGTGATGTCATCTTGGTGGAAGGTTCGACCAAATTATATGAAGGACTGACGTGCACGAAGCGGCTCACCATCATGGGTACCGGTTATTTCCTCACCGAAAACCAGCAAACCAGTGCGAACGGATTGCCGGCTCGTGTGGGCGCCATTAAACTAGAGCCTGGCGCAGAAGGAACAACGTTAATTGGGTTATATTTTGATTCGGCATTGTCGTCCTACGCGCCCACCATTACGATCGATGATGTCGTCATCATGCGGTGCTACCTAACCAGCGGGATTTTAATCAACAACAGCATCAACAGCTTGGTCATCATCCAGAATTTTTTTAGCGGCAACAGCGCTCCGATCCGAATCGGTTTGTCGAGCCACGCGCTTACCGGTGTGATCGTCAAGAATAATTATTTTAATGCTGGATTCAATATACTGACACCCAACGCACCGCGGGTATTCGCCAACGTTGAGAATAACATATTCAGGGGTGTCGTGCAGCTGCATGCCACGAGTTTCCGGAACAACATCTTGATTTCGCAAAACAATACGGTGAACATCACCTCGCCAGTTATCGAGTACAACCTGACGGACGGAACACAGCTGTCGGCATGGCCGAACAACCAGACCTTCCAGGAAAGCAACCTGTTCGTAGGCGAACTGCCGGGAATAGAGAACAGCCCGGACGGCCGGTACCGGATAAAGCCTGGTTCGTCCTACTTGACAGCCGGGTACCAAGGGAGTGAACCGGGAATCTTCGGTGGTAATGAACCGTATGTATTGTCCGGCCTTCCGCCAGTACCGACCATCTATGAGCTGCGGACGGATGCGGTGGCGAGTAAGGAAGACGGGCTGAAGGTAAATATCAAGGCCAAAATCAACCCCTAGCCAATGGCACGCGTCTTACTCGTCCTGCTGTTGTGGCCGCTGATGTGGCTGCAAGGGCAGGGGCAGATTAATTATGCGGAGTTCTTCGTGAACCGGGATCCGGGGTATGGAAACGGAACACCGATTTCGCTTACGGCGGCCAACGCGGTGGCCCTGGATTTCAATGTGCCGTTGGCGCAACTGGATCCAGGGGTGCATACGCTCCACGTGCGTACCCGTGACGCTGCCCAGCAGTGGTCGGCGACGGCCACCCACGCGTTTTATATCCCGGCCATGCCGGAAGGAGGCCAGCGAATCGCCTATGTGGAATATTTCGTTGGCACCGACCCGGGATTGGGTAACGGGACATCGATTGCGTTGCTGGCCTCCGGCGGCGTAGTCGACTTGGATTTTGTGGCCAATCTACAGGATTTGGCGTTTGGCCTACATACCCTCGGCATCCGTACGCGCGACGAAAAGGGCAATTGGTCGCAAACCAGTACGCACGTATTCCTCTTGAATGCGAACGTGACCGCCAAGCAGGTGGTGCGCGCAGAGTATTTCGTGGATAACGATCCTGGTTTTGGCAATGGGATGGCGATACCGATCAGCCCGTCCGGGGCGTCGGTGAGCGTGGATTTCTCGGTGGATGTGACGAATTTGGCTGAAGGTGTCCATACCTTGTACATACGTACCCAAGACGATCAGGGCAATTGGTCATTGACGGCCAACCATGCGTTCCTGTTGCGGGAAGGCCGGTTGGCCGATGAGATCGTGGCCTTGACGTATAAATTCGTGCGCCCAGACTTTGAATCCAAAACGATTACCCACACACTCCAGTCGCCGGCTGCGTCGGTAGAACTGGACCTGGACATCGACCTGTCGGGGCTACCTGGCGACCACGAATACGAATTGCATATTTACGCAGTGAGTGGCAGCGGCGAGGTGGGCTTGGTGCGCGTAGAGAAAATCAGGGTATGCGAAGGCTTGCCCGTGACCGCGGCATTCGACCACATTGCCGTGGGCACGGAAGTAAGTTTCATCGACGATACCGAAAACGCCATCGAATACCTGTGGGATTTTGGCGACGGGAATACCTCGACGGTGTCCAACCCCGTGCATCGATATGCGAAAGGAGGCAACTATGAGGTGACGTTGACGGCGTCTAGTTTCTGTAATTCCGAGACGTTTACGATGACAATCAGTCCGGTCGAATTGCAACGCGTGCATCCCGAGCGCGGCGGAAACGGCGGGAACGTGACGCTGACGATCTGGGGTGCCGGGTTCAACGAGAACACGACGGTGCGGTTGGTACGCGGCGCTAGGGAGATTGTCGGTTTCAACCAAGGGACGGCCGAAGCGGGAAAGGTATTGTACGCCGCATTCGACCTGCGCGATGCGGCATTGGGCGGTTATGATATCGTGGTGACAAACCCCGGCTTCACGGGCACGCTTCCGGCATCGTTTACTGTGGAGGGAGCGATAGCACCTAGCGTGAGCATTTCAATCACTGGTCGCGATATCTTCCGACCGGGTTGGGTGAATAGGTACACGGCCAATTATACCAATACCGGTAACAACGACTTGTATATGGTGCCGATTACAATCGTGTATCAAAAAAATGCGGAGGTTTCAGTTGCAAATACCGTTTTGACTTTGGCCAACGACGTCGAGTCAGTAAGTCTCGTGGAAGAAACAGCGCTTGAGATTGATTATGTAGACGATGTTGCTTATATCTCATTGATTGTTCCGCACATTCCAGCAAACAGTAGCGGACAGATTGATTTTGACTATGTAGCGAAGGAAGAAGGTGATTTTGATTTGACTGTAATCGCGGGAATTCCAATGTTAGACGCTTCCGATGTCTTTCTTGGGAATGCTGGCCAGCAACGGACGGATCTAGCGGATAACTTGCACGCCAGTCAAACTGACGGTGCTAACTGTGTCTCTGCTGTATCTAGCGCTGCACTTGCAGTTTTGGACGGTGTGGCGGCTGTAGTGCCTGTTCGATGTGCCGTCGCGTTAACCGCGTCCACAGTCTCACTCGCAAGTACAGTGTTGGATATCATATCACGGCAAAGATCCGGTGAGAGGGGACTGAAGCCGGCGCTGGTTTCCACAGGGGGCCTGGTACATGGCGTCCTGCTCAGTTTGGTGCCGACAGGTCTTGAATGTTTTAAGGACTTTGGTCCGATAGGGAAAATTTACAAGTTGGCCTATGCAGGTGTTGGTTTGGTTGTAGCGGGAGTTAATCTATATGATCAACGTGCTTCGTGTTTTAACATGATTTCCACAGCTTCCAAGCGGCTGCGCTCCGTAGCCTCCTTCGACCCCAACGAAAAAGTTGGCCCGGTAACGGGCACGGACGGAAACCATTTGCAAGGGTATGCCCCACTGAACTATACCATTTTCTTCGAGAACCTACCCGCCGCCACGGCACCGGCACAGGAGGTGGTGGTCGTGGATCAAATCGACACAGAGGTGCTGGACCTGTCGACGCTTCACTTGACCGGCTTCGGTTTTGGCAACGACGTGTCGGTGACCATACCTGCAGGTCGCGATACCTATTCCACTACGGTAGACTTACGCCCGAAGAAGAACCTGATCGTGCGGGTGGACGCCAAGCTTGACCGGCAGTCGGGCACCTTGACTTGGCGATTCCTGTCACTCGATCCTGAAACGATGGAACTGACCGATGATCCACTGGACGGTTTCCTGCCGCCCAACCGTACGCCCAAGGAAGGCGAAGGCTACGTGTCCTTCTCGATTCATACGGTAGGCGGATTGGCTACGGGTGTGCGCATCGAAAATGAGGCCACCATCTATTTCGACAACAACAAGCCAATCGAGACCAACACGTTCCTGAACACCATCGACAAGGTGCCCCCGGTGAGCCGTGTGCGGGCGTTGCCGGAAAAGACCGCTGAATTGACGTTTGCCGTGAGCTGGTCGGGTACCGACGAAGGGGCGGGCGTGCGTAGTTACGACGTGTATGTGGCCAAGGACGATGATGCATTCGCGCTGTGGCAATATGGTGTTTCGGCCACATCGGCCGAGTTCACGGGAGAGAATGGCGCGACCTACCGGTTCTACAGTGTGGCCCACGACCATGCGGGCAACCAGGAACCGACGAAAAACGCGGCCGAAGCACAGATCACGATCGAGCAGCGAAAAGCGCAGACCATCGATTTCGGGCCATTGGCCAACGTGACCTATGGGGCTGCCGCCATCGCGCCAGCGGCTACCGCCTCGTCGGGATTGCCGATTGCCTATTCAAGTTCGAATACGGCTGTGGCGAGCCTAACGGCCGAAGGTACCATCCGGATCCTAAAGCCGGGCGTGACCACCATTACGGCCAGCCAACCGGGTAACAATGACTACTGGCCGGCGGAACCGGTGAGCAGGCAATTGACGGTAAACAAGGCTCCGTTGACCATTGGCGTAGCGCCAGCGAGCCGCGTGTATGGCGAAACCAATCCGGCGTTTGAAGCCGTGTATGAAGGATTCATTGCAGGCGATGGCGTCGAGAAGCTTACGGCGTTACCGCGATTCTCCACCACGGCTGGCACGATGGCCGACGTAGGCGCATATCCGGTTACCGTAACCGCTGCGACGTCCGATTTTTACGCGGTGCGATTCGTGGACGGCACGCTGACGGTGAACAAGGCGTCGCAAACGATTTCGTTTGCACCGATACCGGTGTTGCAGCGCCGGGGAACGGGATACGAATTGGAGGTGTCGGCTAGTTCCGGGTTGCCGGTGACGTTGGCGATGCCCGACAGGCTCCAGGCCACATTGGCGGGCAACCTTTTGACGCCGCTCCGCGTGGGGACCGGCGAAATCACCGCCTCGCAGCCCGGCGATGGCAACTACCTGCCCGCGACCGCTGTCGTCCAACCGTTCAGGGTGACCGATGAGCAGGATGCGGTGGTACGCGTGCATCCGGCCGTGTCGCCCGATGGCGATGGCATGAATGACTTCTTGGTCATCGAGGGAATCGAGGACTATCCGGATAATGCGGTGTCGATCTTCGATCGCAACGGCCTTAAATTGTTTGATACCAAGGGGTATGACAATAGCGTTCGCGTCTTTAAGGGCATGAATAAAAGCGGCAAATTGGTGCCGCAGGGCACGTATTTTTACGTGGTGGAGTTCAAACGGGATGGCGACAATGAGCGCCTCACGGGGTATTTTGTGATTCGCTATTAACAACGATGAAGCGCTTGACGATGATACTAAATAAGATAATCGGGAATTGGGGGTTGATATTGATTGGTATTGGGGGGCTTGCTGGGCCATCGAGGGCCCAGCAGGCGTTCGCCTACAACCAATACATGAGCAACCTGACGCCGATCAACTCGGCGTATGCCGCTACGCGCGAAGGTGGTGCCTTGCACTCCGTCCTGCGCAAGCAATGGGTAGGGATCGATGGGGCGCCGTCATTGTTCTTGGGCAATGGCCACCTCGCCATCCCTCAGCTCGATGCCGCTGCAGGGCTGGTGATACTGCATGACCGTATCGGTGTAGAAAACCTAACCGAGGCCACTGGCTTTCTCGCCAAGGCAGTAAACCTGGATGAAAACATCAGGTTGGCAGCGTCCTTGAACGTGGGCGTCCGCTTTTTCCAAGCCGGGTATTCGCAACTGGATCCCTACGACCTCAAATTCCGCGACGACATCCGCGAAACCATCCCTACGGTTGGATTTGGCCTGTTGCTGCACAAACCCGAAACGTTTTATTTCGGGGTATCGCTGCCACGCATCAACATCAGGCTCGATGGCGCAGCGGAGACGGCGACTGTTGTGCACCGCAACACGTGGTACGTATCTGCGGGTTACCTGACGCCCTTGGATGACGATTTTTCGCTGAAGATGGCTTCGAACGTTGCGCTCACCCCGACCCTTTCGCCCCTGATGGATTTTTCTGCCATGGGGTATATCCGCGAACAATTCGGGTTGGGCGTGGGATACCGTACATCCAATGATGCGGTGCTCTTATTGGATTACCGGGCGGGCATCAATTTTTCGGTGGGTTACAGTTACCAAGCGAACATGGACAGGACAGCCATCGGGAGTTTCAGGAACGGTTCGCACGAAATCACGCTGGGCTATCGGTTCGGGAAATTGTATCGCACGTTATTGCTTTGAATGCAAAACTTACATCGACTCCATCGACAGCGCACGGTAGTCGAGGGTGTAGTCGGTCAACGGGCGACTTCAGACAACCATCAGCTTATACCCCAACCCACGGATATTGACAATTTGGATACTGGGGTCTTCCTTGAGGTACTTGCGCAACCGGCTGATGAAAACATCAAGGCTACGGCCAGTGACGAATCGTTCGTTGTTCCAGAATTCGGAAACGATTTCCCGACGGTAGACGACTTGGTTCCTGCGTTCGTAAAGCCGTTTCAATAACTCGCTTTCGCGGAACGACAATTGGATGTGGGCACCATCAAGATGGAGTATGTGCTTGATTGGATTGAGCGTATACTTTCCGATGGACAGCTCCTCTTCGGGATGGTATTTTTTGGCGAGTTTCAATAGGGCCTCCATGCGTGCGATCAACTCGTCGATATCGAACGGTTTTTTGAGGTAGTCGTTGCCGCCTAACTTAAAGCCGTGCAGTACATCTTCCGTGGTGCCCCGGGCCGTCAGGAAAATCACGGGGACGTCGCTGTCTTGCTGACGGATCTTGGAAGCCAACGTGAAACCATCCATTTGCGGCATCATGACGTCGAGGATCACGATATCCGGCCTGGAATGGATAAACGAGTTCCAGCCTTCGCTCCCGCTGGTACAGTGCCGTACACGGAAATGCTTGGTTTCGAGGCTTTCCGATACAATCAGCGCCAGCTTGGCCTCGTCTTCTACGAATAATACATCAATCATGGACGCCATTTTTGGGTATCGTCAACGTAAATAGGGAGCCTTCTCCGGGTCGGCTTTTTACACGGATGGTACCCTGGTGTTGCACGATTACCTGCTTTACATACGATAAACCGAGACCATTGCCCTTGACGCCGTGCAAATCCCCTTCCGGTACGCGGAAGAAAGGCTCGAAGATCCGATCTTGGTAGGCCATGGGTATTCCCGCACCGTTATCATGAACCTGCAATTCGATATGTTTGGATTTCGCTTCGGCCAGCAACGCAACGCGAACCTCGGTGGCGCCATATTTTGCGGCGTTGTCCAAGAGGTTGGACACCACATTGCGAAGGTGCTCGCCATCGGCCCGGATGGATACCGCTGTGGTCGCCGGCTCGAAAAAGAAAGCCACTTGTTTCTGCCGATGATGGATGTAGGCCTTTTCTACGCAGCGCTGCACGATTTGCACCAAATCGATTTCCTGTACATTCAGCCTTTTGATCGTTAATTGGTCGCCCTCTGCCACTTGGAGCACGTTGTCGATCATCGTGGCCAGATGATCCAGTTCTTCTTTTGAGATGGCGAGGTATTTGTCGCGCCGCGCCACGTCTTCCGAAGCGGTATAGCTTTGTAGGGCCTGTACAGCGGCAGATACCGTAGCCACGGGCGTGCGCAGTTCATGGGTGATGTTGTTGATGAACGCCCGGCGGAGGAGCGCCAATTCATTCTGCTTGAAAATGGTGTGAAACAAGTAGAAGAAACAGCCGATGAGCGTGACGACCAAGACGACCGAGATGATCAATTGCCAGCTGAGGCTGTAGAGGATGTATTGCCAGGGATGGTGGAAACTGGCAGTAATGAATCGGCCCTGTTCGGGGTCGATCAAGATTGGACGGATGGCCAAGCCGCTCGCCGTGGCGCTGTCCAACCGATGCCGCTGCAAGGACATGGTCGACCGCGCGGAATCGGGGTGGAGGTGTTCGTTCCTGGGGCCAATCGTGAGCACGTCGATGACAAAGTCGGTGTTGATGCCCTGGGCTTGCAGGCCTTGCGAAAAGGAGCGTGCTATCGCGGCCATCGATTGCCGACCGAATGCGGTTCGCTCAAACAGGAAATGGGGCAAAAGCTGTCCAGGCCTGTTTACAGGGGGCTTCTCCGATACGAAACGCAAGTCTGGGCCAAGCATGGGTGGCCCAGGCTGACCGCGGAATCTGTCGAATAGCGCAGCCAACGAATCCACATGGATTTCGGGGTACGCCCGTGCGATTTCGGCGATCAAGTGTTGGGAAAAAGGGGGGCGTGGAGTGCGCAGCGGTTCCTGTGTTTGGACCGTCTCCTGGATCGCGTCGAACATCGTCCGCTCGGCGGTTGCCAAAAACAGTTCCATCCGTTGGTGGTAGCTGCCGTAGAGCCAGGACGCCAATACCAGGGTGATGCCAACACCCGTTGACACGAAAAGGATCAAGATCAATCTAAGGTTTCGCTTGAGCTTCATGTTGGCGATTAACCATATTTAACAAATTGTAATATTCATTAACATTCGATATCGGCAGTTTTGCAACAGTTTTATTTGTGTTTAGTTGATGGACATGTCGAATAGGAATTGGTTTAATGCGTTGTCGGTTTTCGTCGTAGTTTTTATTGCACTCGGGGCGTTGCAGCCGTCATGCAAAGGAGGCGAAAACATCGGCTTGGATGGCGATGACGGACGGCTTGGCGTACATGCGGTCGATACATTCACCGTAGCCGCGAGTACCTACCTGTTGGATCCATTGCCTACCGCTGCGACAGGTTCCATGCTGGTGGGTGGTCTGCAAGACGGCGATTTGGGCGGCCTTTCACTGTCTTCCTACTTTACCGTAAGCAATGCCGGCTTGTCGATCTCGGAACTGCCAACCGATGCGGTGTTCGATTCGCTCTCGCTGACCTTATTGTATACCAAATATTTTTACGGTGATACCTCCCAACAGTTCGGGCTGGCACTGCATCGCCTCTTGGAAGATGTGGAGCTAGCCGCATTGCCCATCGCACTGGAAGACGACGAATACCCGGTTTTCGTGTCTGGAGAGACCTTGTGGAGCGACCAGCGATTCGCTTATGGTGCCAGCCCTGTCGGGAAGGTGGTATGCTCCCCGCGGCCCAACACGGTGAACGATACGATAAAGATCAAATTGGATGAGGCGCTAGGGCGCGAGCTTTTTGAACTGGCGAAGAGCAACGACACGCGGCTAACCAATTCGGATGATTTTGCCGATTTCCTGAAAGGGTTCGTATTGGTGCCGGAAGCCGCTGCCGCTTGCGTAATCGGACTGCGCGATACATTGGCGCTGAACCTGCATTATTCGTACGAGCGGCAAACGGATGGCAGACGTGTTTCGGACACCTTGGTATTTGGGATCGGATCGACCAGTTATCAATTCAATCACGCGCAGGCAGACCGGGAAGCCACCGCATTGGCAAACCTTTCGTACAGCCAGCCCGAGATTCCAGCCTCGCTTACCGGACAACAGACCTTTATCCAAGGGACGTCCGGCATCGTGACCCGGTTACGTTTCCCAAGTGCCAAGGAGTTTGTCAACGATGGGAACATTGCCGTGAGTAAAGCGCAGCTGATCATCGAAACCGACCAGTCCGCATACGGTACGTTTGCACCACCAGCGTCGTTGATCATGATGGTAGCCAATCAATACGGCACGCCCACGTCGCTGCTGAGCGCTAGTTATGGCGATGGATCATCGCAAACGGGCTACTACCAGTCACCCGGCCAGGCTGGGGGTGCGGGCAACGGGAGGTACGTGTTTGACCTGACCCAGTACCTGAGCGAAATGCGCAACGGCACGGGCAGCGAGGCCGAAAGCCTGCTGCTCTCGTTGCCGACGGCCGGTTTGATGGGTACGGTGAACCGGTTAGGTATCGCCTCAAACGGCGACCGACCCGCCATCAAATTGAATTTAGTGTACGTAAAATTTTAAGTAGATGAAAACAATACAATTAACCAAGTTTTTCTTGATCGTGGTGGTGTTCCTGTCGTTGGGCGCATGTACAAGCAGCGATGACGACGAGCCCGACGAATGGGTGAGGGTTGCCGATTTCGAGGGGCTGCCACGCAGCGGAGCAGCGGGATTTACGATAGGCGACTATACCTACGTAACCACGGGTTATGGAACCAATTCCAATCGCTTTACGGACACGTGGCGGTACAATCCTGGCCAGCAGACCTGGACGCGGATGGCCGATTTCCCCGGGGCGGCGCGAAACAATGCCGTTGCATTCGTGGCGGGCGGAAAGGGATATGTAGGGCTTGGCACGAACTCGACCCTGATGTTCAACGACTGGTATGAATACGATCCCGCAAGCGATTCTTGGGGCGCCGTAGCCGAGTTTCCCGGCGTGGCCCGTTATGGTGCGGTGGCGTTCAGCCTTGACGGGGTGGGCTATGTAGGCACCGGGCGTGATGCCGACGGACAGGATTACAATGATTTTTACGCGTTTTCGGCAAATTCCAAACAGTGGACCAAGGTGAACAGTACGCCTGCGAAGCGTGCCTTTTCCTTTGCGTTTGTCCTGAATGGGCTGGCCTACCTGGGAGGTGGCACGAACAACAATCTGAATGTGGCAAACTTTTACATGTTTGACGGCACGTCGTGGAGCGAAAAGGAACCGCTGTCGGGACGGGATGACGACTATACGTACAGCCTCACGCGGTTGAATCCGTCGGCTTTCGTGCTGGACGGAACGGCGTTCATCAGCGGCGGTACCACAAGCTACAACGGGTCGGCTACCGGAAGCACGTGGCGGTACGTAGCGTCTGGCGACTACTGGGTCGAACATCAGGTCTTCTTCGGTTCGTACAGGCATCAGGCGGTGACGTTCGTCTATGATGGAGCGGCCTACATCGTTACCGGGAGGAGTGGAAGCACGCCATTTGACGACATGTGGCGCTTTGTGCCGAATCCATGGTAGCCGCGTTTCGATCACCGCCGAAAGTGTATGCATTCACGTGGGGTTAACGATTAACTAAGCAACGATATGGAACGGAAGAAATTTTTGAAATCATTAAGCCTTTTTGCGGTGGCTACACCGTCGGTCCTGGCCTCGTGCAAGAAAGATACGGGGGTAGATGATGTCTACGCTGGCACAGACGTGGAAATCGACGGTAGTTGCGTTGTTTCTCCCCCCGAGACGGAGGGGCCATTTCCAACGAAAAGCCCATCTTCTCTTGAACGAAGCAATATCATCGACGGCAAGACGGGCGCGAAGATGTCGGCCAACATTACGGTCGTGAACAGCAACAGCGACTGTATACCCGTGGAAGGGGCGATCGTAGACATCTGGCACTGCGACGTAGACGGCAATTATTCGCAATATGGCAATACGCAGATGCAACGTACCGACTTTACCGATGTCTATTTCTTCCGGGGTAGGCAGGTGAGTGATGGACAGGGGCTGGTTACCTTCCAGACCATCTTCCCGGGCTGGTACCAAAGCAGGGCTACGCATATCCACGTGCACATCTTCAATTCGTCAGGGAAATCGCTACTGGTCACGCAGATTGCCTTTCCCGACGACCTATCGGCCACGGTAAACAGCACAGGGGCTGCCTACGGTTATACCAAGGGGATGTCGGGATACACCTACAATGCGCGAGACAATGTGTTTCATGACTCGGTAAGTAGGCAAATGAGTACGATTACCGGTAGTCTCGCTACGGGTTTCGATCTCTCCATCACCATCAGGGTCAACGCCTAAGGGCGATACGAGTTCAAGGCGCCATGTGCAATCGTGTAATCACCCTATGTTATCGGAAAATAATCGCGCACAACCCACGCACGGCTTGGGAAAAGATGGTGTTCGAAGATTCGCATGCGGAGTATCGGATGCAGGTGCAACGTTTCGATCCCGATGGACGATGTGCCCGTTTTTCCGAACTGGTGCGCCAGGTTCCCGAGTCGCGACAGTTGCATTTTTTGGTCAGTACGAGCGTGGCCAATTACCTGAAACAATTGCAAGACCTGGTTCCGGATGTATTGGATAACCTCGGTAGGCGATTCTTGCATTTTAAGACTTATCGATTTGAAATCATCGATTCGGCTATCCATGATCCCCGTATTCATCGGGTTTCCATCAGTTTTATTTCGGAACCCCTTTGGTGGCTCGATACCATCGGCGAGTACGTGTTATTGGCTGAACCGTCAGACGCAACGACCGGCCCGCTACCCACGAAATTGTTCAAGTTGCCGCCGTATGTAAGCATTAATTTCATTCAGTACCCAAAATGCGATGACTAGACAGATTCCCGGAACCATTTACCCCGCTGAACATCGGCATGTTGTTACGCAAGAGACATTTACCGCGTCTTCATTTTCTTCGGACTGCACGCCGGGTGCATACAAAATCGGGGTTGTCGATGTCGAGCTGGGGCCATCGGCAAGCTATCGGTTTGATACGGAAGCCTGGTGTTCGATCCTGGTACTGCCCGTTAATGGGGGGGTGAAACTCCGTAGGGAGGCAAAAGACAGCAGGAACGATACGTATGTCTATGCAGGCCGGGCAGCACGGGCCGATTTTATGGAGCGGGACCATGTTGCCTTGGTTAATCCGCTTCGCGACTATTGGAGCAGCGCAATTGTCATCGGAATAGGCCAGAAAAGCGGGATGCCCGTTTTGGGTTCCCCCATTGGGATATCTCATGGATTCGATTTGGCCTCCCATACGAACGAATTACTGGCTGTTCATTTTGGACAAGATGAGGCCCGAGGCAAACACCCCTTCGATGCCTATATCGGGAGTTTCCAATATCGGGGAGAATATCGCCTACCGATACACCGAGGTCGACATGTATTTGTTTTGGCGATTCAAGGCGCGGTTGAAGTTGAAGGGCGCCTGCTATGCAGTAAAGATGCCCTGATGCTTTGGGATACCCCATCGGTAGCATTGGAGTCGCTGGCCGATGAATCGCTGGTATTGGTAATGCATGTACTATAGTAACCCGGCTGTTGGGGTATGCATCAAAAAATTCGAAAGTCCCTCCACGATGCTGAGCGCCACGTCGTCATGAAACCGCTTGTCCAACAACCGTTCCTCATCGGCGGGATTGGACATGAAGGCCACTTCCACCAGTACCGACGGGAATTCGGTGGGCGAATTGAGCGTGAAATTGAAGCCGCCGACGTTACCGAAGTCGGCCAGGCCCAGTTTGTTGCGCATCGCGGTGTAAATGTGCTGTGAAACCGGGCGGAAGGCATGGTGGCGGTAATAGGTGGAGGCGCCTTGTACCAACGGGTTGCGGGCCGAATTGCAGTGGATGCTGATCAGGATGTCAGGGTCCTGCTGCTTGAGCCACCGCAGCCGCGCGGCGTTACCGAACGATCGGTCGTTTTCGCGTGTCATGATGACGTTGGCGCCCGCTTTGCGCAAGGCTTCGCGCAACTTGAGGGCCATGGACAGGTTCAGCCCTTTCTCCAGCACGCCGGTCATACCGGCCGCTCCGCTGTTACTACCGCCATGACCGGCGTCAACGGCAATGGTCAGCTTGCGCAGGGCCAATTCCGACGGTTGCGGTTTCACCCGCACGATGAGCCGATTGCCTTCGTAGCCAATGGAATACCCCCACAGCTGCTGGGCGCGGGGTTCGATGTACACCCGGAACACATCGTCCGCAACCTGTTCGTACCACACGTTCTTGATGGCGCGAAGGCTGTCTTTCTGCGTGATCCAATTGCTGTTGGACACTGCGCCATGGATATCCAGGACGATGCGGGTGGGATCCTGTTGTTGGATGGACGTATAGGGCAGCCGTTCATCCAGCCCGATGGCGACGTAATCGTGCTTGCCATCCGTATAGACCGACCAACTGCCGGTGAGCGAGTACGGACGGAAATGCACCCCCTGTTGTAGCCGTACCTGGCTGGCCGGGACGTACGCCTGCGTCTGCGACGACAGCCTGACCCGATACATGTCCTGTCGCTTGCCGATGATTTCCAGCTTGACGCCACCAGCGAGGTGGCCCATGCGGGCACCGCCGAGGCGGTCGGTACCCAAGCCGTAAAACAGCGGGACTTCAGCTGCGGTGGTGAGCCCGGTCAGCGTATGGTGTTGCGTCAGGAAAGTGACCCGTTCGTCGCTTTGGAGCGTCCGTTGGTTGTTTGCCACCGGATCGCGCAGCGTGAAGGAGATGGTGCCGCCGTTCAAGACGTCGGTGGGCTGGACGGTGTATTCACCGCGGTAGATCCCCGCCACGCCGGCGTCTGCCGCATCGATCTCATGCATCGGGATGTCGCGGAAAAATGTAGCCTGCATACCGGGCGTGGCCTTTAGCTCCACCTGGAGTTGTTCGCCCGGTTGCAGCCAAAGCTCCCCTTGGGGCAAGACCCGTGCATATTCGATGGCAAAGCCTACCGTGGGCTGTGGCGGCACGGGCGGTTCGTACTGCACGATCAAGGACTTGCGTACGGTATCCAATCCGGATACGTGCAACACCTCGAACGCGTTGCGCCCGGGGCAGAGCCCCATCGCGGCGGCAAAAACACCGGTGTTGTACACCGTGACTTCCGACCCATTGAGCACCAATTTACTATTGGGATCCGTGGTGCCCCGGAAATAAACCGTCGACTCGTTGGCCATGGTGCTGTCTGACGCGGGCGACACCAGCTTCAACCGCGGCTGTTGCCCGTATACGACCGAAAGTGGGCAAAGGAAGCTAACAATTAACCATAAACGTACGATAATACGATTCGTTGTGCCTGCTGTGTTCATCAAAACAAGGATACGGAAAATATTCGCAACTTTTCCCTAAACTTGCATCATGATGGATCCCCAAGCGCTATACCCGTACTTCCGCAAACACCCGGTCATCAGCACCGATACCCGCAACATCCGGCCGGAGAGCCTGTTTTTCGCGCTGAAAGGCGAGCGTTTCAACGGCAATGCGTTTGCTGCCGAGGCGCTGGGAAAAGGCGCGAGCTACGCCATCATCGACGAACCGGAGTACCGGCAAGACGACCGTTTCCTGCTGGTCGACGATGTGCTGGCCGCATTGCAGGGATTGGCGCGCTGCCACCGCACGAGTCTCCAGATACCGTTCATCGGCATTACCGGAACCAATGGGAAGACGACCACCAAGGAGCTGATGGCGGCCGTATTGTCGCAGGGATTCAAGACCTTTGCCACGCGAGGCAACCTGAACAACCACATCGGGGTACCGCTGACGATACTATCCATTCCCGATGAAACCGAAGTCGCGATCATTGAGATGGGGGCCAACCACGTGGGCGAAATCGCTTTCCTGTGTGGCATCGCTTTCCCGACGCATGGGCTGATCACCAACGTGGGCAAGGCGCACCTGGAAGGGTTCGGCAGTTTCGAGGGGGTGAAGAAGGCCAAGGGCGAACTGTACGATCACCTGGCCACCTGCGGAGAAGGAACACTTTTCCTTCAGGCAGACAATCCCTTCCTCCACGAGATGGCCGCCGCCCGTGCCATTCCCCACGTGATTACCTACGGGTTTTCGGCTGCGAACGACGTGGTGGGTGAATTGGTTTCGACCGGTCCGTTGCTCGAAATGAGTTGGCACGCGAAAGGGGATACCGACCGCCATACCCTCCATACCCAACTAACCGGTGCTTACAATGCCGAGAATATCCTGGCGGCCATCGCCATCGGTCGTCATTTCGGGTTATTTCCCGACAGCATCAATAACGGGCTAAGCACCTATACGCCCACCAACAACCGGTCTCAATTAACCAAAACCGCTCACAACACGGTAATCCGCGACTACTACAACGCCAATGCCAGCAGCATGGCCGCTGCGCTCGACAACCTACGGTTCTTGGAAGCCGCCAACAAGGTCGTCATCTTGGGCGACATGTTCGAGATGGGCGATGATGCGCATGAAGAACACGGCAAGGTGGTCGCACTTGCGCGTTCGGTTGGGGCTTCGCGCACGGTCTTCGTCGGCCATGCATTCCTGCGCCATCGCCATGCCGAAGCCGAGTTTTACGCCACCACCGAAGAAGCCGCGGAGGCGCTGGAAAACCGGCCTATCGCAGGCGCTTGCGTACTCCTGAAGGCGTCACGCGGTATGGCGTTCGAAAAGTTGGTGGATCGGTTGTAGCCATCCTGTCCGCTACCGCACAACAGGTGTCCGATATCGGACAGTTTTAGCTCAAACAAATTTGCAACGAATTGCTTATGAAATAGTTGTTTTTTTGGCACGGCATTGTATAGCTATCTTCGTTGGACGGCCATGGGCGTGAAGTTGGATTTGCCGACAGCGGAAGGCCGATTGCCGATAACGGAAAGAAATGGATAGAGCATTACCGAAAAAGAAGTGGAACAGCAAACGCATCACGATGGTGGCGGGCGGCGTTGGGATTTTGGCACTCATATTCGCCAGCTATTATTTCACCTCGGGCAACGCACGGCTCAATGTGGACGCCGAACGCATCACGATATCCGAAGTCAAGGAAGATTCCTTCCGTGAGTTCATTCCGGTCAACGGTACGGTATTGCCCATCACGAGCATCTTTCTGGATGCGTCGGTGGGTGGCCGGGTAGAGGAGAAATTCGTGGAGGACGGTGCCAAGCTCCGCAAAGGCGACGCGATCATGCGGTTATCCAACACCGACCTGGAGCTCAGCTTGGTCAATCAGGAGACCTCGGTGTTGAACTTGCTTACGCAATCGCAGATCGCGCAGACGAATGCCCAGCAGATGTCCATCAACAACCGCAACCAGATGGCCGATGTCGAAAACCGCCTCAAGGAGGCCGAGCGGATCTACAAACTCAACAAGACGCTATTTGAGCAGAAAGCGGTCGGTTCGCAGGAATACCAGCAGGCACTCAACGATTATACCTACCAGAAGGAGCGCATGGAGCTGACCAAGCAGATCCTCACGCAGGATTCCTTGTCAACCATGCAGAAAGTGAACCAGGATCGGCAAATGTATGAGCGCACCCAGGCCGCGCTCAACCTGATGCGCCAGAAAGTGGACGACCTGATCCTCCGCGCGCCTGTCGATGGCCAGCTGACCTCGTTCGATGCGGAAATCGGACAGAGCAAAAGTGCCGGTGAACGCCTCGGACAGATTGATGTGCTCACGGGCTTCAAGGTGCGTGCCGACATCGACGAGCACTACATCTCGCGCATCTATCCGGACCTGGAAGGCGAATTCACGTTTGCGGGCAAGGGATACCGATTGGTCATCAAGAAAGTATATACGCAGGTAACCAGCGGCCGTTTCCAGGTCGACATGGAATTCATCAATGAAGTACCCGAGGGCATCCGTAGGGGGCAGACCCTGCAGATTCGGTTGGCGCTCAGCGACGAGACCAAAGCGGTGTTGTTGGCGCGCGGCGGCTTCCACCAGCAAACGGGAGGTAATTGGGTATTCAAGCTCACCGAGGATGGCAAGACGGCCTACCGGGTGGATGTGCAGCTGGGTAGGCAAAACCCCGATTTCTACGAGGTCGTCAGCGGGTTGAAGCCCGGCGACAAAGTCGTGACCTCCAGTTACGAAACGTACGATCGGGTACAGGAGTTGAACATCAGCCAGTAGCGGTTAGCTGCTCGAAAGCTGACCGCTGAAATCTCATAGCTATGCTAAAAAACTATTTAAACACGGCTTTCCGGACACTTGTGAAAAACAAGTCATACTCGGCTATTCATATCGTCGGCCTGGCGGTGAGTTTGTGTACAGCCGTTCTCATCCTGCTGTGGGTATGGGATGAACTGAGTTTCGATCGCATGCACAGCAAGGGCGACCGCATTTACCAGGTGTCCACCACCTTTGATCCCACCTCCGAGAACATGTGGCCGGTGGGTCCCGTCCCGTTGGCCCCATTCGCGATCACGGAGGTACCTGCCATCGAGGCCGCGTGCCGGTTCAGCAGCAGCGAGGCTGCATTGATGAAGGCAGACGATAACCAGGCATTTACCGAGTCAGGAAAATATGTCGATGCGTCGTTTTTTTCGTTATTCGACTTCCCGTTGATCAAAGGTGACGCGCAGCATCCCTTTCCAAACAAGCATACCATTGTATTGACGCAAACCTTGGCTGAGAACTATTTTGGTGATGGCGAGGCCATTGGGCAGACGGTGCTGATCAACCTCGATCCAACGGCGGCTGCAAGCAAACAGTTGTTTACGGTAACGGGCGTTTTGGAAGATTTTCCGCTCAATTCTTCGATTGAAGCGGATTTTCTCTTGCCATTCGACCTACTTGAAGAGAAATGGCCCAACGGGCTGAACGACGAATGGGGCAATTTTGGGTTTCCTACCTACTTCCTCCTTCGGGATCATGCGGATGCCAAGCGCGTGGGCAAGCAGTTGGCCGACCTGCACCGCAAACACAACGAGGCCGATATCTTTAAAACCCTCGTGTATTACCTCCAGCCGCTCAAAGACATTCACCTGTACGATGCCAAGGGCGAGGAGCGCGGCATGCAACAGGTCCGCATCTTTATCCTCGTGGCTGGCGTGACGCTACTCATTGCTTGCATCAATTACGTGAACCTGGTAACGGCCCGCGCCACGAGACGGACCAAGGAGGTAAGCGTACGCAAGGTCGTGGGCGCGAATCGCGGGCACCTGTTCTGGCAATTCATCATCGAGTCGGTGATGGTCTTTCTCATGGCGATGGTGCTCGCATTGGGGTTGGCCATGCTGGCCATGCCGGTGTATAACACCCTTTCGGGTAAGCAAATGGCGGTCGACTTGCTGGATAGTCGCATATGGGCGCTCTTATTGGGCAGCCTGCTGGCGGTGGTACTGCTTGCGGGAATCTATCCCGCCTTGCTGCTGTCGACATTCCGTCCTGCCCAGGCGTTGAAAGGCATGCTTCCGGGTGTTGGCAGGAACAGCGTATTTCGAAAGGCCTTGGTCGTCGTGCAATTCAGCTGTTCGGTCGTATTGATCATCGCGACGCTGGTGATCAGCCAGCAATTGGACTTCGTCCGCCAAAAAGATCTGGGATACGATAAAGAAAACATATTCATTTTTAACCAACGGAATTTCGTTTCCCAGTTTGAGGCCATTCGGAATGAGCTGGTCAACCAACCCGGCGTAGTGGGCGTGACGGCAGCAAGCAGTGACATCAGCAATATCGGCAGTGGTACCGGCGACATCGAGTGGGAGGGTAAACCTGCCAATATGGCTAGCTTTATGGTGAACCAGATCGCCGTAGACCCGCAATTCGTCGAGGTGATGGGCTTGCAGCTGGCGGAGGGTAAGGCCTTCGCGGGAACACCGGCAGACTCGGGATACGTGCTGCTCAACGAAACGGCTGTAAAGCAGATGGGCTTGAGCGATCCTGTCGGCAAATCCATTACCTTCCGGTACCGGCCGGTTACGGTTACCGGGGTGGTCAAGGACTTCCATTTCGCCGACCTGAAGCGTGCCATCGGCCCGTGTGTGCTCTTTAACGCCGGGAAGAACGCCCCCTTGGGGGCGATGTATGTGCGCGCGGCAAAAGGCAAAGCGGACCAGGCCATTGCGGCCGTTGGGCAGCTATGGAACCGCTACAATGCCGGTTTCGAATACGACTACCGTTTTCTTGACGCCTCGTTCGATCGCCAATACAAGTCGGATATCCGCGCGGGCAAGCTATTCAATATGTTTGCGGGTATAGCCATATTGATATCCTGCCTGGGGCTTTTCGGTTTGGTCACCTTCACCGCCGAAACCAAGGTGAAGGAAATCGGGATCCGAAAGACCTTGGGTGCGAGTATAACCAGCATCATGGTGTTGATTTCAAAAGACTTTCTCAAATTGGTAGGTATCGCCCTGTTGGTTGCGTTCCCCTTGGGCTGGTGGATGATGAACCGATGGCTGGATGACTATGTGTACCGTACGGCGGTGGAATGGTGGGTTTTTGCCGCAGCCGGCGCGGCCGCATTTGCCATCGCCGCGATTACGGTATGCAGCAAGTCGCTGCGTGCGGCGCAGGCGAATCCGATCAACGCGATCAGGACGGAATAACCGTTTCGATTCCGTATATTAGCCCCATGGCAACATCGTTCCATAGACTTTCGGCCAACACCCCGCAAGGGAAGTCGGTGCCGATGGCTACCTATCAAGGTAAGGTCGTCCTGGTGGTCAATACGGCCACGAAGTGCGGATTGGCCCCACAATTCGAGGGCCTGGAGGCCCTTCACCAACGCTATAAGGATGAGGGATTGGTCGTATTGGGGTTCCCCTGCAACCAATTCATGGGGCAGGAGCCCGAATCGAACGCGACCGTGGAGGCGGCCTGTAAGGTAAACCACGGCGTCACCTTCCAGCTATTCGAGAAATGCGACGTGAACGGCAAGGACACCCATCCCGTATTCAGGTACCTGAAAAGCGAATTGGGCGGTGGGCTGCTTGGCAGCGCCATCAAATGGAACTTCACGAAATTCCTGATCGACCGTTCCGGTAAGCCGATAAAGCGCTACGCGCCCACCACCAAGCCGGAAGAAATCGAAGCCGACATCCGGAAGCTGCTGGCCCAACGCTGAAATTAGACGGCCAATTTGGTATTCCAGAATAATAATGCATTTTTGTGGCTAAACGGCTAGCTATGAAACTGTCGATTGCCCAACGGCTCTATCTCGGATTATCCGCGGGTTATGTCATCGTCATTACGGTTGGAATCCTGTCGTACCTATCGCATCAGAAATATGTGCGACAGGCGGAATGGGTGAAGCATACGCTTGAGGTGCTCAAGGTCTCCTCTTCGCTAAAGCAGCAAATGGCCAAGTTGGAAACGGCCAAGCGCAATACGCTGCTTACGGGCGAAAGCGGGTTTTATGATGCCTTTGAGGCGGTGAGGAAAGAAGCGATCCTCACGTCGGGCTTGTTGCCGACCTTGGTGAGCGATAACCCGAGTCAGCTGGCGAATGCGCGTGCGATAGAAACCGAAGTGCACGATATCATCGGTTACTGGCAATCGCAGCCGGACACCGTTGCCCTTAGTTTGGCAGACCTCCGGCAGACCATCCGCAAAGCCACCGCGATCACGATCCCGTTCGACGAAAAGATAGACGCATTCATCCTGACCGAGGATCGCTACCTCCACGACCGGAATGCACTGAATACCCAATCGCGCGGCCAATCGCTGAACATGCTGCTGGGGGGGCTATTGCTGATATTGGCCATCGTAAGCATCTTGAGCTACCAAGTGTACCACGAATTGATAGGCCGTGTGAAATCCCAACGGCAGCTCAAGCAGAACCTGAAGGAAATGGAGGCGCTCATCGCCGAAACGTCGCTGCAGAATTGGCAATTGAGTGCACTATCCACCTTCAACAACGTTTTGCAGGTGGCCTACTATGGCGATGTGGATGAACTGGCGAATGCGTGCGCAAAATCGGTGGCGGGTATGCTGGACGTGCCATCCGCCGTGCTCTACCAATATCACGAAAGCGGACACAAGCTTTTGCCCATCGGTAAATTCGCACCACCGTCCAAGCTGGCGACGTATCATACGGTAGGTGTCGGAATCACCGGGCAGGCTGCCGAGTCGCGGGATATCAGCGTGATCACGGATTTACCAGCAGGTAGCTTGGCACTCGAAGCGGGTATCGGCCCCATCCAACCGAAGGCGCTTGCGCTCGTGCCGCTTTGGGCCGACGAGCAGCTCATCGGTTTGCTGGAACTGGTCAGTTTGCGCGATTTCGCGCCCGAGCAACTCCGGCTATTGGAGCTGTTGGCGCACAATATGGCCAGTGCGCTCAAAAGGGTGGCCGCCCGCAAGCACCTCGAGGAACTGGTCGACCGGATCAGTGAACAGAAGGAAGAGCTGGAATCCGCGCAGGACGTGCTGACCGAACAAGCGTCGGCGTTGGAACAGGGCAGTCGGTACAAATCCGAGTTCCTGGCCAACATGTCGCACGAATTGCGTACCCCGTTGAATAGCATCCTGATTTTGGCCAACCTGCTTTCCGACGATCAGGACGGACGGTTAACCGAAAAGCAACGGGAATACAGCCGCATCATCCACAAATCTGGGGCTGATCTGCTGAACCTGATCAACGACATCCTCGATTTGTCCAAAATCGAGGCGGGCAAGATCGATCTCCTCCCGGAAAACGTGCCGATCTCGGCATTGCTTGCGGATATGGAAGACCTGTTCCGGGCCGTGGCGGCCGAGCGTCAGGTACGCTTTGAAGTGACGAACGTGATCGCCGGCAATCAGGCGGTCTTTACCGATAGGAAGCGCGTGGAGCAAATCCTCAAGAACCTGCTTTCCAATGCACTCAAGTTTACGCCGGCGGGTGGTGAGGTATCGTTGACCGTGCAACAGGACGCTATACCCGAGCACCTGGCGTTCGCGGTGAAAGACACGGGGCCCGGAATCGCCGAAGAATACCAAACGGCGATTTTCGAAGCTTTCAAGCAGGTGGATGGCGCGACCAATCGCAAATACGGTGGCACCGGACTCGGCCTATCCATCAGCAAGCGGCTTTCCGAGCAGCTGGGCGGTTCGCTCACGCTAACCAGTGCGTTGGGCGTGGGAAGCGAGTTCGTCCTGCATTTGCCTGCGTCGATGCCTTCCGTCGCGTTGCCCGAAAAGGCGGTGACGCGTCGGCGACCGATCGAAGCCTCGCCGGCCAAGGCGGTTGCTTTAGCCCGCGAACAGCGGGTCGTCCCCGACGATCGCCACTTCATCGCGGCGCAAGATCGGGCGCTGTTGATCATCGAAGACGACGAGAACTTCGCGACGATCTTGCGCGATTTCGCACGGCGCAAGGATTATTTGGCCATTGTGGCGCTTACGGGTGAGGAGGGGCTGTATTGCGCCCGTAAATTCAAACCTTCGGCGATATTGCTGGATATCCACCTGCCGGGGTTGTCGGGTACCGAAATCCTGGCGACGCTCAAACGGACACCCGATTTGTCCGGCATTCCCGTGCACATCATCACCTCGCACGATGATTTGGGGCATTTGGCCGAAGAAATTTCCGGCATGACCATCAAACCATTTGAAATCGGTGAACTGGATGCGATTTTCGGATCCCTGGTATCCACGATGCCGCCCGAACCCGTGGAAAAGCCTGCAAGGCCACTAACCGAGTCCGACGGTTTGCCCAGCGCAAGGTTGGACGGCGCAACGATATTGCTCGCCGACGACGATATGCGCAATGTCTATGCGCTGACGGCGATGTTGGAGACACACGGTGCGGAGGTGGTGGCCGCCACCGATGGCGCGGAGGCCTTGGAGCAATTGGAAGCGAATCCCGCCATCCAACTGATCCTCATGGACATCATGATGCCCGTGATGGACGGTTACCAGACCATGCGTAAGATTCGGGAAAACCCAAAATGGAATCATATACCTATCCTGGCGGTCAGCGCCAAGGCGATGACAGGCGACCGTGAGCAGGCCATTGCGGCCGGCGCCTCGGATTACTTGACCAAACCGATCGACCGGAATAAACTGATGGTATTGTCGAATAAATGGTTAACGCGATAACGCGGCAAAAACAGAACGGAATGGATTACGGATTCAAAATCCTGCTGGTAGACGATAAACCTGAAAACCTGGTGGCGCTTGAGGATATGCTCGCAGCTGAAAATCGTGTATTCGTCGCGGCCAGCAACGGCAATGAAGCACTTAAGCAATTATTGAGGCACGACGATATCGGCTTGGTGATGCTCGATGTGCAGATGCCCGACATCGACGGGTTCGAGGTGGCTTCGTTGATCAAGACCAACCCCAAGACCAAACACGTGGCCATCATTTTCGTAACCGCGATCAACAAGGACATCCAGCATGTCCTGAAAGGATTCGAAGAGGGTGCCGTCGATTACCTCAGCAAACCGCTCGATGTACAGGTAACACGTGCCAAAGTGAACGTGTTCGAGCGGTTGTACCGTTATCAGCAGGAACTTAAGCGTGCGTTGAAGGAGAAAGATGAGGTGAACGAGCAATTGGAACGTTTCATGTACGTCGTGGCGCACGATCTCAAATCGCCGTTGGCGGGCGTGTTTTCGATGATCGATTACATGAAGGCATTTCCGGAAATCGCCGCTGCCCCCCATCTCGAAGCGTACTTCAGGCTGTGTACGGATGCGTTGGCCCACCTCAACGGGATGATTGCCTCGATACTGGAATACTCCCGGACGGCGGTTTACCAGCAGAAAACGGAGGCGGTCGATACCGGCGAACTGGTGGAGCAGATCATCAAACTGCTCTACCTGCCGGCACACGTGCGGGTCAAGACGGTGGGTACGCTACCCGTGGTGAACACCAATCGGCTCAAGCTGCAGCAGGTATTCCAGAATTTCATCAGCAATGCCATCAAGCACAACGACAAGGCGGAAGCCGAAATCGAGATCGGTGCCGTTGGGCCTGAAGACGGCTATTACGCGTTTTACGTGAAAGACAATGGGCCGGGGATTGCACATGACGATCATGAGCGGATTTTCCGCCTCTTCGAAGCCACGGCGCCTGCCGACCCGTCAACGGAGTCCAATACCGGCGTGGGGCTCAACGTGGTCAAGCTATTCGTAGAGGAACGCGGTGGGAAACTCGGCGTAGACTCGGTACCGGGCGCAGGTAGCACCTTCAGGTTCACGTGGCCGGCCAAGTAGCGGGCCGTGTTTCCATCACCGTTTTTGATACGCGTCTAGCCCACTTTCCAGGAACGCGACGTAATTGGCGATGTCCTGGTTGTAGGCCTGTGCGGGAACCAACTGGTTGCCATCGCCATCCACGATCACGTAGTACGGCTGGGCGTTGGTGCCGAAGCGGGATGCCTGCAGGTCAGACCATTTCTGGCCCACCCGGCGAACGTGCTTCCCGCTGAATGCCGACACGTATTGCTCGTGCTCCTCAAGGGTGGTGCGATCGTCCACGTAGAGCGAGGCCAGCACGTATTCCGCTTTCAGCAACCGCAGTACGGTGGGGTCGGGCCAAACGGATTCTTCCATCTTGCGGCAATTGACGCAGCTCCAGCCGGTGAAGTCGAGGAGTATCGGCTTGCCCGTTTGCTTGCCGTAGGCCAACGCCTGGTCATAGTCATAGAACGCGTCCAACCCGTGCGGCGCGTGGAACTTATCGCCGTATTTCTTGACGACCGACGCGCTGGCCTGTGGGGTATGGCCGGACAGGCCTACTTGGTGCAGGTTGAAATCTTGGGTGGGTGATGGCGGCAACCACGCGCTGAGCGCTTTCAGCGGCGCACCCCATAGGCCCGGGATCATGTATACCGTGAACGAAAGGACGGTAATGGCGATGAAGAGTCGCGGGATGCCCAGGTACGGGGTGTCGCTGTCGTGTGCAAACCGAAGTTTGCCCAGCAGGTACAGCCCGAACAGCCCGAATAGCACGATCCAGATCGACAGGAAGACCTCGCGGTCCAGGATGCCCCAATGGTAGGCCAGGTCGACATTCGACAGGAATTTGAACGCCAACGCCAGCTCGAGGAAGCCTAGCGATACCTTCACGGTATTGAGCCAGCCGCCCGATCTGGGCATCTCCTTGAGCATGGATGGGAAGAACGCGAAGAACATGAACGGGATGGCCAGCGCCACGGAGAATCCGAGCATGCCCAACGCCGGTCCAAGCAATGTCCCTTTGGAAACCGCCTCGACCAGCAGGTAGCCGATGATGGGGCCGGTGCAGGAAAAGGAGACCAGCGCCAAGGTGAAGGCCATGAAGAACAGCCCGACCAGCCCGCCTTTGCTGGATTTGTCGTCCATCCGGTTCACGAAGCGCGACGGTAGCGTGATCTCGAAGGCACCGAGGAACGAGATGGCGAACACGATGATGATGGCGAAGAAAATGAGATTGAACCATGCGCTGCTGGCCGCTTCGTTGAGCGCCGACGCACCGAAGAGCAACGTGACCAGCATGCCCAGGGCTACGTAGATGACGATGATGAACAACCCATAGAGCAGGGCATTGGTTATCCCCTTGGCCCTGGTGCCGCTCTGCTTGGTGAAGAACGAGACCGTGAGTGGCACCATCGGGTAGATGCACGGCATCAGGAAGGCGGCCAGGCCCCCGATAAAACCGGCGATGAAAATGGCCCACAGCGTCGAGGTGTCGCCCTGTGGATCGGCGGCGTCCGTGGATGCCGCCATGGGGGCATCGACCTGTGCGCTGGCAGCGGCGGTGTCGGTGGCAGCGGTATCTGCTGCCAGCATTTCGTCTGCCGAGAAGAATTCGACATCATCGTAAGCAATCGTATCCTGCGCGTTGGATGCGAAAGTGGGATGGAACAAGGCTCCAAGTAGGAGCATCGCGAAAAACAATCGTTTGGTTAGCGGGGTCATCATGTTCGATAACGGATTGGAGGTTAATGCAGTCTCGGCATGGGTTCGAATCCAGTGAAGGTGATGGCTGAGCTGACATACCCTTCCTTCACCGGTTCTTCCCGCACGAGGTCGGTACTCAGGTATTTCTTGTTGCTGTCGCAGAGCAGCGTTACCACCGTGGCGCCATCGCCAAGCGATTCGCGCGCCTTGATGGCGCCGATGACATTGGCGCCCGAAGAGATGCCGACGGCCAAGCCGAGCTGCCGCGCCAGTTTCTGCGCCATGATGATGGCATCGCCGTCGTTGGCCTGCACGATGGGGCCAAGTTTGTCGAGTTCGACGATAGCAGGTATGAATTCGTCGGAGATACCTTGGATTCGGTGGCTTCCTACTTTGTAACCCGTTGACAAGGTTGGGCTTTCGGCCGGTTCGAGGGGGTGTACGGTCGCTGCCGATCCGGTCTTGGCGCCAAAATAATTCGCGGCGCCCATGATGGTGCCGCCTGTTCCCACGCCGGCCACGAAAGCATCCACTGACAGCCCGATAGCCTCGAGTTGCCTGTCGATTTCCACCATCGTGGTGCGCTCGTGCGCCTCGGCATTGTAGCAGTTCTCGAATTGGCGGGGCAGGAACACGTCTCCTTGGAGGGCCAGCTGTTCACTGATGGCGATACTGCCCAGGAATCCCCCCGCCGCTTTCGAGACGGGGATGACTTCGGCCCCCATGCTCCGGATGATGTCGGTGCGTTCCTTGCTGAGCCAATCGGGCATCACGATCTTGACTTCGTGCCCGAGCGCCTTGCCGATCGCGGCAAAGGCGATGCCCGTATTGCCGCTGGTCGCTTCCACGATGGTGTCGGCCGGCTTGATGTGGCAATTGGCGTAGGCTTGGTACAGGATGTAGAGCGCCATCCGATCCTTCACGCTGCCCGTGAGGTTATAATGTTCGCATTTCACGTAGATGCTGCCCGCCCGGCCTTGGTACCGGTAATCCAGGCGCAGCATCGGCGTGTTGCCGACCAAATGCCACAGGTGTTTGAATTTGACCTCCAAGCCGGTGTGGAGGCATGCCGAAATTTCGTTGTCGATGATGTTCATGGTGCCGTTTGCATTCAATTCGACAAAATTCAGTTATAATTGATTTATTTACAATGATATTGATGATATTCCATAAAATATTCGGAAATTGGTCGCTTGATTGTCTTTCGGTTTGCTTTTCAGGTGCACTGGATGTCGAGAACCGATCATTAACTGATTTCACCCATGGGTACACACGCACTCGATCAAACGGACAGGGAATTGCTTCGGCTGTTGCAACGCGACGCCACGCTCACGAACAAGGAATTGGGCAATAGGCTGAACAAGTCGCCGGCCACCATCCACGAACGCGTGAAGCGGTTGAAGGAAGAGGGATTCATCACCCGCATCGTCGCGCTGGTGGATCGCAAGAAGGTAGACAAAGGGTTGATCGCCATTTCGACGGTGTTCCTCAAGGAGCATACCGCGAAGACACTTGGCGAGTTCGAGCAGAGCGTGGCCCGATTCGACGAGGTCATGGAGTGTTACCAAATGACCGGGTCGACCGATTTCATCCTCAAGGTTGCCGCTTCCGACATGGAGGAATACCATCTATTCCTTCGGCATAAATTGGCGACCTTGCCGAACGTGGTGACCGTGCAGAGTTCGTTTATCCTGTCGGAGACGAAGAGCGAGACCGCGTATCCATTGTAGCTTGCGTTTCATCGGAATCGGCTCGCGCGCTAACGAATCTGGCCGTCGCCCGTCACCAGCCACTTTTCGGTGACGAGCTTCTCCAGCGCAAACGGGCCGCGGGCGTGGAGCTTTTGGGTGGAAATGCCGATTTCGGCACCCAACCCGAACTCACCGCCGTCGGTAAACCGGGTAGACGCGTTGGCGTAGACCGCAGCGGCATCCACGGTGTGCATGAACGTGTCGATATGGCCCGAATCGGTAGAGACGATGCATTCGGAATGCTTGGACGAATACGCCGCGATGTGATCCAGCGCTTCCTCCAACCCGTCAACAACCTTGACGGAACATTTCAGGTCCAGGAACTCGCGGCCGAAATCGGCTGCCGTAGCCCGTTGAAGGTGGGCGTAGCCCAACTCCGTGAGCCATTGGTGAGCCTGTGGATCGGCAAAGACCTCCACCTGATGCGCGGCAAAATAGGGGGATAGTTTGGCGAGCAACGGCTCGGCTACCTGCCGGTCTATCAATACCGTATCCAGCGCGTTGCACACCGACGGGCGCGATATCTTGGCATTGGCCACGATGCGGGCGGCTTTGTCGAGGTCGGCGGTTTCATCCACGTAGGTGTGGCACACACCGGCGCCGGTCTCGATGACCGGTACCTTGGCATGTTCCCGCACGTAATCGATCAGCGCCTGCGATCCGCGGGGAATCAGGATGTCTACGTAATCCTTGGCCGCGAGGAGTTCGCCCATCAGCGCGCGGGCCGTGGGCAGCAATTGCACGATGTTTGGGTTGATGCCCGCGGCTTCGATGGCCTGCCGCATCAACGACACGAGGTAGCTATTGGTGAACCAGGCGTCCGAGCCGCCACGCAGCAGGCAAACGTTGCCCGATTGGATGCACAGCGAAACCACGTCGACCGTCACGTTGGGCCGTGATTCATAGATGACGCCCACCACGCCGAGCGCTACCGACCGTTTTTCGATCCGTAAGCCGTTTTCGAGCGTTTTCCGGAGCAATACCTTGCCGGTGGGGTCTTCCAGGTCGGCCACGTCGGTCACGCTACGCGCCAAGGATTGGATGCGCTCGGCGGTAAGTTGAAGGCGGTCGTATTTGGGGTCCTGCGGATCCATGCGGTCCAGGTCTTTTTTGTTTTCGGCGATGATGGTGTCTTGATGCGTGGCCAATAACGTGGAGATGGCCTTCAAGAGCTGCTTTTTCTGCGGCAAGGCCAGCAAGGCCATCGCTTTCTTTGCGTGGCGTGCCGCCACCAGTTGTTGTTTTATGCTATCCATCGAAAGGTGCTATAACAGGACGATGTCGTCCGCATGTGCGATTTCTATGTTCTTTTTGTCGCGGGTGTTCTCGATTACGGACGACTCGATCTTCGATTTGGCCACGGCATGCACGAGGCCCTGCTCGTCCGCGATCTGGAACACTTCGCCCGTCACGAAAGCGCCGATGACCGACGTAACCCCCACGGCGAGCAGGCTTCGACGTTTCTTCAACGCTTCCAACGCGCCCCGATCCACCACCACCTTGCCGGAAATGAGGCTGCCGGTGGCCATCCATTTGTGGCGCGACGAAACCCGCTTGTGCTGTGCCCTGCAAACGGTGCCGGTAGTGCCTGCCATGGCCTTCAGGATGCCGTCTTCGGTACGCATGCTGAAAATGACCGCCTCGATACCGAGTTGGTTGGCCAGGCGAGCAAAGTTGAGCTTGGAGGTCATCCCACCCAACCCCACGGCCGACTTTTCCTTCCTGGCCAAGGAAAGCGCTTGCTGATCGATGACCGGGATTTCGCGGATCACGTGGCCTTCTGCATCCAGCACGCCGGGCACCGACGTGCTGAACAGGATCTTTTCGGCGCCGAAGCCCACCGCGATCAGCGTGGCCAGTTCATCGTTGTCCGAGAATTTCAGCTCCTTGTTGCTCACCACGTCATTTTCGTTGGCGATCGGGATGATGTTGTTGCGCCACAGCGTCTCGTAGGTGCCCTTCAATTGGAGGAACTGGTCGCGGTTGGCGAAATGCTGCCGTTCGCACAGGCTTTGCGCCAATGCGATCTTGTACGGTTTGAAGTAGGTGGCATAGATGCCCACCAGGAGCGGATTGCCGATCGCCGCGGCCGCCTTGCGCTCCGGCAGCGTACCTTTGTACCGGGGGATGTATTTCTTGCCCGCCGCGACGGCACCGGACGAAACGAGCACGATGTTGTACCGCTCCTGCAATTTGGCCGCCTGTCGCGCGATTTCCAGGACAATCTGTTCATCGACCGCCCCGTCTGCCGTGGTGATGGACGCGGAGCCGAATTTGATGACGATAATGGGTTTCTTCATGAGCTGTGGAAAACGTCCGCTAATTTCGCAAAAATTAGGGCCGAAACCTAGTGGGCGTCGCTAAAAACGCGCTGCCTAGGCCAAAAGCGCCCCGGGAACGAGCGGCAGTCCATTTTGCAGGTTGGACAAATTGTTCAGCGTGGTTTCGGCGATCTCTTTCAACGCTTCCTGCGTGAAGAAGGCCTGGTGCCCGGTCACCAACACATTTGGGAAGCTCGTCAACAATTGGATGGCATCGTCATCCAGGATGGTTTGCGAGAGGTCGCGGAAAAATAGTTTCTCTTCCTGCTCATAGACGTCGATGCCGAGGTAGCCGATGTGTTTGGCACGCAAAGCCTCCAAAACGGCTGCCGTATCGATGAGGCCACCCCGACTGGTGTTGATGATCATGACCCCTTTTTTCATGCGCTTGAGCGATTCGGCGTTGATCAGGTGTTTGGTTGCCGCCAGCAGCGGGCAATGCAGCGAAACGATGTCGGATTGCGCAAAGACATCCGCCAACGGCAGGTAGCGTACACCTGCAGCCTTCAACGGTTCGTTTTCCACCACGTCGTAGGCGATGATTTTGCAGCCGAACCCGCTCAGGATGCGCGCAAAGGCCTGCCCGATATTGCCCGTGCCGATGATGCCGATGGTCTTGCCGGTCAGGTTGAACCCCATCAGGCCATTCAGCGAAAAATTCTGCTCACGTACCCGATTATAGGCCTTGTGTGTTTTCCGGTTGAGCGTAAGGATCATCGCCAACGCGTGCTCGGCCACCGCCTCCGGCGAATAGGCGGGTACGCGGCATACCTTCAGGCCCAGTGCCTTGGCGGCCTCGACATCCAGGTTGTTGAACCCGGCGCACCGCAACGCGATGGATTTCACCCCCTTCGCGGCCAGCACCTCCAGCACACCCGCATGGAGCTTGTCATTCACGAAGGTACAAACGGCGTCCGTTTCCTCGATCATATTTACGCTGTGCGGGCCCAGGTGCGTTTCGTGATAGACCATTTCAAAACCGAATTCGGCATTGGCTTGCTGGAAAGATTCCCGGTCATACGGCTTGGCGGAAAAAAAAGTGATTTTCATGGGCAATAGCTTATTTATCAATACCTGAGGCGAACACGCCGCGCAAATTTATCTTTTTTCCGCAACTTTGCCTAAGTTTGTAGCGATGCGGAAAAATAGCTTATTCATCACGTTTTTGCTGGGCGCGGTATCCGCGTTCGCACAGCCATTGACCAAGGAAGGGGCCGATCGCCTAGCGGACAGCGCCATCGCCTCGGCGAAAGCCGATTACCGCGCGTTGGCGCAGCAGCAGTGGGCGCAAAAGGAAATCGCGCATGGCAGTGGTACGGTGATGCGTTTCGACTACCATGTTTTCGGCGTCAAACCCGCCGACGGCCGTAGCCTGTACATTTCGATGCACGGGGGCGGGAACGCCACCGATGAGGTGAATGACCAACAATGGCGTAACCAGCTCGGCCTCTATACCCCCAAGGAAGGCGTGTACGTGGCGCCGAGGGCGCCGACCAACACCTGGATGCTCTGGCACGAGGATTTTATCGACGATCTCTTCGACGAGCTGATCAAAACGGCAGTGGTCATGGAAGGTGTCAATCCAGACAAGGTCTACCTGGTGGGTTATTCCGCGGGGGGCGATGGGGTGTTCCAGCTGGCACCCCGGATGGCCGACCGCTGGGCGGCCGCGTCCATGATGGCCGGGCATCCGAACGACGCACGCGCCGAGAGCCTCCGCAACCTGCCCTTTGCCATTTTCATGGGCGGGAAGGATGCCGCTTACAACCGCAATGGCGTGGCAGCCGAATGGAAGGGCAAGCTGGATAGCTTACGGCGGTCCGATCCGGAAGGCTATACGCACTTGGTGAATAGCTATCCCGAACATGGGCATTGGATGGAACGTGCCGATACCGTGGCCATCGATTGGATGGCGCAGTACCGCCGGAACACGCACCCCAAGAAAGTGGTGTGGATACAAGACGACCGCCCGCATGACCGTTTCTATTGGCTGGCCATTCCCGAAGGGGAGCGTGCTGCCGCGAAGGGCAAAAAGCTGGTTGTTTCCATTGAAGGGCAAACCGTCAGTGTCTTGGAAAACGATTACAGCGCTTTTTACATCTACCTGAACGACGGGCTCATCGATCTAGACCAACCGATTACCGTGTTGTATCAGGGGACGCAGGTGATGCAGGGACGCTACTACCGCGACGACGTGATGATTGAGCAAACATCGTCCCGCTTGGACAAGGGTTTCGTGGCCTCCGTGCGCCTGAACATGTCATCGGGCGGGTAGCGTGACCTATCAACCCGTGGTGTCAATCCGCCCCATATACGGATCGGTTTTCATGGGCTTGCCCGTCTCCACGCGGCCGGCATAGCGCCGGGCAAACCCGGGTTGCCCGGCGATGCGCACCGACACGTCATACCAACCGTGGCTTGCCGTGGTATCGATCACCAGCGTTTCTTGTGCGCGTGCGCGTATGCGTCGTTCTTGCCTGGCCGTGCCGTAGGCGTTGTCAACGGCGCTGATCGTGATTTCGCGCGGCTCGTTGTTCGCGATGTGCAACACCACATTTCCCGAGAATCCCGTTGCGTTCTTTCCTTTGCGCTGTTGGTAGGCGCAGCGTAGCGTGACGTCAGCGTCTTGGCCGTTGCCGGCAAATTCCCGGTAGAACCCGTTGGGCCCATAGACCCGCAGCGCATAGGCACCGTCCTTGAAATGGCCCAGCGGCCACTGGTACCGTACGGGGCTTTCCGGTGTGACGGCAAAATCCCATACCTTCACCGGTGCAAAGCCCGGTTCGCCTTGGCCGTGTCGTTGCCAATAGTCGCCGGGGGCATACACGCTGAATGGTGCCCCGGCAGCATCCCGGCCGAAGATATAGCGACTTGTCCTGAATTGCAGTTCGAATTGCCGACCGTTTCGCTCCAGCCGTTCGTCTACGTACAACTCGTACGGCAACGCGTTGGCATCACGGATGCCCGGCTCCTGTTTCGGCAGGTCGGCCAAATCGGTCGGAAAGCCCGTAGGTAGGTCGCTGAAACCCGCCTTGTGGATACCGGCCATCCACGCATCCCTGTTCACCGGCTTCGGCAAATCCATCGGCTCGCCATGGTAGGGCCTGAATGCGGAGGTCAGGTCGCCGCACACGGCCCTGCGCCACGTGCTGATGTTGGGTTCAATGATGCGTTTGCCGGTCTTGTGGCTCAGGAATTTTTCCAGGAACATCAACGTGGACGTGATGTCGCACACCTCGGAGTTGACCCAGCCGCCGCGGCTCCAGGGCGACGCGATCACCAAGGGCACGCGATAGCCCAACCCGACCGCGCTTTGCCTCGCGTTTTCCGGTTTCATGCCGGGCTTTTTCAGCTCCTCGTCGAGCGTTACGAATTCGTCGGTGGTGTCGATGCCGGCCGATACGGTACCCGACTCGGCATCATTGGGGTTCGGCGCCACGAAGGGCGGTACATGGTCGAAATAGCCGTCATTTTCATCGTAGTTGAGGATGAAGATGGTCTTTTTCCAGATTTCCGGATGCTTCGTGAGGATGTCCAGCACTTCCGATACATACCACGCGCCGTACCAAGGCGAACTGGGATGGTCTGAGAAACGCTGGGGGGCCACCAGCCACGATACCGTGGGTAACTCGCCACGCGCCACGTCTTTGCGGAATTGATGCAGTACGTCGCCCTTGGGAACCTCGACCTGCCGTTGTTCACCGTCGTGTTCGTAGCCGATCGTCGTGGTTTGGTGGTAGTCGGGGTCGTCGATGTTGGTGGTGAAAGCCCGTTGGTGCAGCTGCCGCTCAACAAGGGGAAGCTTGTCGAAATTGGCCGGATGCCATCGCGCCAAGGCGGCTTTCGCTTCTTCGAGTTCTTTCCGCTTGCGCGCCAACGGCTTGGCGAAGCTTTCGGCTTCTTCTCCGCTGGCTGCGGCAAAGGCCTTTTCCAGCTGGGCGATTTCCGCGGGCAATTCGTTGACCGCCCGTTGCAGGTAGCGCTGGTGTCCCGGGCTGAAACGCACATGGTATTGCGAAAACCATTCGAGGTTGTTGTCCGTGAAATTGGCGAGTAGTGCGGACTTTTCCCCATCCAGCTCGGTCTTCACGCTGAGTTCGTTTTGATAAACTTTCCACGATACGCCGTGCTGTTCAAGCCTTTCGGGAAACGTCGTCCAATCCACTTCGCGGCTATAGCCTACTTCCGAGTTCCGCACATGGGCTGTGCCGGACCGATCGCGCAGCTTGCCCGACCAAAAGAACATCCGGTTTGCCGTGGTGCCCGTGAGTGATGAACAGAAATGCTGGTCGCACACCGTGAAGGCGTCGGCAAAAGCATAATAAAACGGGATGTCCTCACGGGTGTAATGGCCCATGGTCAGCGGCATATCCCGGTACTCGGGGTTCCCGGATTGCTTCACATCCAGCCATTTGTCGTATTTGCCATCGTTGCGTGCATCCACCTGGTTTTCCCAGGAGTGGGGCAAGTCGCGCATCCACGTGGCCTTGGTGTCCTTGATGTTGAGCCTGAACGGTGCATAGGTATACCCGGCTCGATTGGTCTGCAGCCATACCGGATCGCCGTTCGGCAACGTGATCGCACGCGGGTCGTTGAATCCCCTCACCCCTTGCAATGTGCCGTAGCAATGGTCGAAAGATCGGTTCTCCTGCATCAGCATCACCACGTGCTCCGCATCGTAAAACGTACTGCCTAGTTCGGGGTTGATGGCCAGCGCCTTTTGGATGGACGCGGGCAATGCCGTCCATAAGCCCGTGCTGCCTGCCAATAAGGCCGCTTTTTTGATGAATTCCCTTCTGTTATCCATTACCTTTTCAAATGCCACGCTTTGGGTTGGGTGAACGCTCGGATGCCTTGATGCGACAGGGTACTGCCGATACCCGAATGCTTCCTGCCGCTCCACGGCAAGGCGGCGCTCACCCGGTCGCAGCAATTCCAATACACCGAACCGGTGTCGAGTTGCTCCAAGATCGTGCTGGCCCGTTCGCGGCTGGCGCTATAGACGCCACCGGTAAGCCCGTATTCGGTGTCTAGCATCAGCGCTACGGCTTCTTCATCGTTGGTTACTTTCATGATGCCGATGATGGGGCCGAAACTCTCTGCGCGCATCACGGCCATGCCGTGGTTTACGTTTACCAGTACGGTAGGTTGGAAGTAATAGCCGGCACCCGCCATCCGCGTTCCGCCGGTCAGCACGGTCGCGCCTTTGTCGAGCGCATCGGCCACCTGCGCCTCCAGGACGGCGCGTTGGCCATCCCGGGTCAGCGGGCCGAAATAGACGCCTTCGTCGGTAGGGAGCCCGATTGTCCAGGCCTTGACTTGTTCCACGAATGCAGCCACGTAAGCTTCATACACCGCTTCATGTACATAGATCCGCTCCACGGAACAGCAACTCTGTCCGTTGTTGTAGAATGCGCCGTCTGCCGTGGCTGCTGCTACCGCTGCGACATCGCCGACGTCATCGGCGATGTACACCGCATCCTTGCCGCCCAGCTCCAGCTGGCACGGCACCATTTTCGGCGCCACCTGCTCGTAGATGAATTTCCCGGTCGGGTAGGAGCCGGTGAAGAAATACCCATCGAAGGGTTGGTTCAGCAGCAGTCTGCCCACATCGCCCGCGCCGACGGCCACTTGGATGGCATCGCCGGGAACACCGGCTTCCTCCAGGCACCTGACGATGGCGAGCCCGGTTTGCAACGCGAATTCCGATGGTTTGTACAAGACGGCGTTGCCTGCCAGCAGGGCAGGTACCAATACATTTATACCCACCAGGTACGGGTAATTCCATGCCGAGATGTTGCACACCACGCCGAGCGGCTCGTAACTGATCACTTCTTGGTGCGTACCGCTGCCGTCGTCCATCCGCTCATCGGCCAAATAGGTTTCGGCGTGTCCACACAGCCATTTCACGCGTGAAATGGCGCCATTGATTTCGTTTACGGCCTGCGTGAGCGGTTTGCCCACTTCGGCGGTCAGGGTCGCCGCCAGTGTCTCGCGATTATTCGACAGTTCATCCATGAATCGCTCGATGATGGCAATACGCCCGGCCAGCGGCGTGGCGGTCCATGCGGGTCGGTTGGCGGCCAGCCGGTCAAATTTCAGGGCCAACGTGTCTGCGTCATCGGCCGGTATCGATGCGATGATTTTTCCCGTGGCGGGGTTGATGATATCCATATTAACTGACGTTCTTCACTTCGTTGATAAACCATTGGCGGATCCTGCCCACAAACGGGTCTGCTGCGTCGGCCATCCGTTCGGGGTGCCATTGCACCAAGAGTAGAAACGGATTCCCATCGGGTTCCTTGTATTCAAGGGCTTCGACGATGCCATCCACCGACCTGGCCGAGACGACCAAGCCCTTGCCGATACGCAGTGCACTTTGGTGGTGCAGGCTATTGACCAGCCCATCCTTGCTGCGCGTGATCTCGAACAGCAAGGAGTTCGGGTCTACGTGGATGGCGTGGTCGCGTTCGCGTCCGTCGGGAAGCTTCGCGTGATTGAATCCGCCCCACGTGGGGATATCCGGTATGAGCGTGCCGCCGAGGTAGGCATTCACCAGTTGCAGCCCCCGGCAAACCCCCAGCAGGGGCAATCGCTTGGCCTGTACCCGCTGCATCAGTTCAAGCTCAAAGTCGTCCCGTCGCTCGTCGAAATCGACCGGAACACAGTGTTCCACGAATTCCGGATGGCCGTAGTGTTTGGGGTGGACGTCTTCGCCGCCCGTAAAGACGACGCCTTGGCAGCCGTCCAGTTCCGCCAGGTTGTCGTGCATGTACCCGAGCGTCACGATTTCCACCTCGTCATCGGTTCCGGCCACCCAATCGGCATAGCGCTCGAATTGCCTGCCCGCCGTCATGCCAATCCGCAATTTACTCATAGCGCTTCCTCGTAAAGCGCTTTGAAGTCGGCGCGGCTCACGGGTTTCGGATTGTTTGGGTGGGCAAAGTCGGCGAGCGCCAGGTCGGCGAGCGTGTCGATATGAGACGGGCTTACGCCAATGGCCGACAAGCGGCTGGGTATCCCGATGCGTTCGTTGAGGTTCCTCACGAAATCCACCACGCCTTGGCCTGTTTCGTCGGCGATGTCCATCGCCCGTGCCATCCGCCTGAACCGGTCTTCGTTGCCCGCGCGATTGAATGCCATGCCATAGGGCAGGTTCACGGCATTGGCCAGCCCGTGGTGGGTATCTAGCAAGGACGACAACGGATGGGCCAGTGAATGCACCACGCCCAATCCTTTTTGGAAAGCCATCGCGCCCATCATGGAAGCCATGAGCATGTTGGCCCGCGCCGTTTCGTCGGGTTTGGTTACCGCGTGCTCCAGCGATTGGGCAATCAGGCGCATGCCTTCCAGGGCGATGCCGTCGCAGACCGGATTCGGGTTTTTGGCCAAAAAGGCTTCCATGTTGTGGGTCAGCGCGTCCATTCCCGTCGCGGCCGTGATATGCGGCGGCAGCTCCATGGTGAGCAACGGGTCGGCAAAGACCACCTTGGCCATCAATTTCGGCGAGAAGAGGATCCGTTTTTGATGCGTCTCGTCGTCGGCGATGATGGCGCTTCGCCCCACTTCGCTGCCCGTACCCGCCGTGGTCGGGATCGTGATGAAATGCGGTACCTCACCCGTTACGTACACGTCGCCCCCGATGAGGTCGTCGTATACGAAGAGGTCTTCGCGGTGGTTCACGCGCAGCACGATGGCGCGGGCCACATCCAGCGCGGCACCGCCACCGATGCCGATCACCGAATCGCTGCCCGCGTCATCCCACACCGCCGTGCCGTTGTATACGTCAGATTTTACGGGGTTTTTGTGGATGGCTGAAAACACGGCTACCTGCAGGCCCTGCCGCTCCAGGTCTGCTACGATCCCGTTGAAAAACGGCAATTGGGCAATCACCGGGTCGGTGACCACCAGTGGGCGCGACAGGTGGTGTCGCTTGAGGTAGACCGGCAGTTCGGACACGGCACCGCAACCAAACCGGATGGTGGTTGGGATATTGATCTGTATGATGGATGTCGTATTCATGCTTCCTAGATGATTTCGAAGTACCGCTTCAGTTCCCAATCGGTCACCACTTTGGCATACTGCCGCCATTCCCACTCACGCGTGCAGCAGAAATGATCCACGAACGTCGCGCCGAACAGTTCCTCGGCGATTTCGGAACGCTTCATCTGTTGGGTCGCCTCGTGCAGGTTGGCGGGTAATACGCCGTTCGACTCGTCACGGTAACCGTTGCCAACCGTCACGGGTTGCTCCAGGCTAAGCTGGTGTTTGATGCCGTACAACCCGGACGCCAGGCAGGCGGCAATGGCGAGGTACGGATTGGTATCCGAACCGACGACACGGCTTTCGAGCCGCGTGGATTTTTCGCCGCCAGCCAGTACACGGAGCGCCACGGTACGGTTGTCCATCCCCCAGGTGCGCGTGGTCGGTGCCCACGCGCCCTCCACCAGTCGTTTGTAGCTGTTGATGTTGGGTGCAAACATCGGCAGGATATGGGGCAGGCAATGCAACTGGCCGGCGATGTACTGTTTCATCAGGTCGCTGGTGCCCGCCGGGTCATCCGCGGCGTGGAATAGGTTCCGTTCAGCCGCCCCATCCCAGAGGCTTTGGTGTACGTGGCCACTGCACCCCGGCAGGTTTTCATTCCATTTGGCCATGAAAGTGGCCATGATGCCGTGCTTATAGCCGATTTCCTTCACGGCCGTTTTGAACAGCACGGCGCGGTCGGCAGCCTCCAACGCGTCGGCATAGGTAATGGCGGCTTCATACACCCCCGGGCCGGTCTCGGTGTGCAGGCCCTCCAGCGGCACGTCAAACCCCTTCAATAGCGCGAACAAGTCGCTGATGAATCCGTTTTTCAGCGTGCTCCGCAAGATGGAATAGCCAAACATCCCGGGCGTGAGGGGCTGTAGGTCGTGGAACGCCTTGCGCTGCAGGCTTTCGGGCGTTTCGCTGAAATTGAACCACTCGAACTCCTGGGCAAAGAAGGGTTTGAACCCCATCGCCTCGCATTGGTTGATGACGTGGCGCAGCAGCTGACGTGGGCATACCGGGGATGCATTCCCCTCGCTGTCCACGAAATCGCCCAATAAAAAGGGTACGTCGTCTTCCCAGGGGATCTTGCGGAACGTGTTCAGGTCCAGCTGGAGCGGCATGTCCGGATAACCGGTATGCCAGCCCGTAAACCGTGTATTGTCGTACGCGGCATCGCTCGAGTCCCAGCCGAACACCACATCGCAGAATCCCAGCCCGCTATCCAGCACAGCCTTGAATTTGTCAACGGAAATGTACTTGCCCCGCAACACCCCGTCGATGTCGCAGGCGGCCAGTTTCACCTTGCCCGAGGGGTGGGCCGTTGCGTATTCGATAAGTTCCTGTTTCGTCATCTCGTAAATTTAAAGAAACCGTACGTCACTGCCAAGATGACGATGTAAATCAATCCGATCTGCCAGTTGTACACAAACATCGACACCAGGGATATGCCCGCGACAACCAGGACGACGTTGGGAAACAGTGGGTACATCGGCACCCGGAATGGGCGTTCCAATGCAGGTTCTTTCTTCCGCAAGCGGATCATCGCCACCATGGCGATCATGTATAGCGTAAGCGCGCCGAAGACCGATAGCGTGATGATGTCTCCCGTCCGTCCGGAAAAAAGCGCCAGCATGCCCACCACCATGTTGCCCACCAGCGCATAGGCAGGCGTACGGAAGCGGCTGGATACCTTGCCGAAAATCGCCGGGAAATTCCGCGCCTTGCCCATTTCATAGGTGGACCGTCCGGCCGCTAGGATGAGGCCGTGGAACGAGGCCACCAGCCCAAACAGCCCAACGGTGATGAGCAGGTGGTACAGGAGGTGGTTGTCGCCCGTCACGATCGAGAGCGCTAAGGGCAACGGCGAATCGGACGTCTCGCCGCTGACCCCGTTTTGGTATACGATGGCTTCCCAGCCACCTACGCCCACCGCAGAAAGGAAGACGAGGGCACACAGTACCGCCAGCGTGAAAATGGCCCAGCCGAACCCTTTCTGGATATCGCGTTGTGGATTCTTGGTTTCCTCGGCCACATTGGCGATTCCCTCGATGCCCAGGAAAAACCAGATGGCAAAGGGGATGGCGGCAAATGCCCCGGCCCAGCCATTCGGAAAGGCATTGTGCACCAAGTTAGCCGCCTCGAAGCTGGGCGTCACGATTCCGACGAAAAGCAGCAATTCGCCCACGGCCAATACGGTGATGACCATTTCGAAGGTCGCGGCGGCCTTTACGCCGGCGATGTTGAGGCCGGTAAACAGCAGGTAGGCCACCACGGCACTGGTGATGATCGGCACGTCCGGAAAGAACGCGTTGAAATAGGCGCCGATGGCGAAGGCAATGGCCGGTGGCGCAAAGACGAACTCCACGGTTTGCGCTATGCCTGCAATGAAGGCCATGTCCTTGCCCAAGGCCCGCTCGGCGTAGTCGAACACACCGCCTGCCTTCGGGATGGCGCACGCCAGCTCCGAATAGCTGAAGGTAAAGGTGATGTACATGGCCATCACCACCACCGTGGCGATGCCCATGCCCAAGGTCCCGCCTTTTTCAAGGCCGAGATTCCAGCCGAAATACATCCCTGAAATCACATAACCCACCCCCAGCGCCCACAGGGCGAAAGGGGAGAGTGTTTTTTTTAGTTGAGCGGCCATGACGGCGAAGTTTGATTATTGTCGGCGAAAGATAGTGATAATTAATTAGAGTCTGTCCATAAAGCCAGTGGCCAGGCTAGAATGGTGGCTGGCAAGGCGCGCGAAGTAAGGAAAAGCGCAGTTTACTAATGGTAAATGAGCATTTTCTGAACGAGCGCAACGCAGCCAGACGACATTATAGACGGACACTAACTAATCTTTCAGCAACCACATCAATTGGTTAATGTCGTCGATGCCACCGAATTGGCGTTGGACGGCTTCATCGACGTTTTCCGAATTGTAGTTGAATTCGACCGTCGGATACCGCCATCTTACGGGTATCTTGGTGGGGGCTTCCGAATTGAGGCTGGTCGCCGGGTTGATCTTCCATCTCGGATAGCCCGTGCGCCGGTAGTCGTAATACGTGACAAATTCCGATTGCAGGTAACTTGCGAGGTATTTCTGGGTGATGATCTCTTCGATTCGTGCTTCCGATGCCGCTGGAAACGAATCGCCCAAGGTGTTGACGTATGAACTCACATAACCGGCATCCAACGGCATGTTGTGATGGAACTGGGTGGTGTTGGGCGTATGGTCATAAATGAATTTCATCGAGGCCTCCACGCCTTTCTTGTACCAATCCACGGCAGATTCGTTGACCCAACCACGTACCGCCGCCTCAGCGACGATGAAACACAATTGCGAGTAGGATAGCTGTTGCGTGGGCTCACCGGTGGCGATTTCCACGTACCGGTCGTTGAGCTTGGAGTAGTCGTTCGAGTTTTTGATGTCGAGGATGTTGTCGTACACCAAAGAAGGGTCTATGCCCACGTACGCGGAGAAATCAGATTGGGTCTGGCCGCCAGCTAGCTTCACCGGAGAAGGATTGGCATAGTAAAATAGACGGCGGTCGGCACGTGCCTTCAGGCGATCGATGATTTCGGACGACACGATCGGGTAGATCGTGAAGTTGTTGCCGACTTTATAGAATGGGTATTGCTGCCCGCTCAAGTCGGCCCGTACCAACTGATAGTTGTCGGCGTTGGATGTAAACAGGGGCTTGTTGGCCAGTATTTGCTGGAAACGGCCTTTGATGTTCAGGTCGGCATCGGTTTCCTTCTTGCTCAGCTGCATGAGTACGTTCAGCGCATAGCTGTTCACCAGTTTGCGCCAATGCTCGACGGTTCCGTCATAGATGGGGTCGCCCGTAAATTTCGTGCCGGCTGCAAACGCCTGGTCGGCCAGTTCAAGTTCGTTCAGGATGCCTAGGAACACGGCTTTTTGCGTATCGTACTTCGGGAAATACTGCTTATCGGTCTCTCCCTTCAAGGCATCGTGGTACGGGATGTCGCCGAGGTCCATGGTCGCTTCGAAAAATTTGGCAGCCCGGGCAAAGTACATCAGCCCTTCGTACGATTTGGCCAGGGCTTCGGTTCCGGCGAACTCGACCATGAAATGGGCATCGTTGATGGCGATGAAGCTCAGCGAGCCGGCACCGAACCCATTGTATTGGAAACTTTCGACGAATTCTGTCCAGACGATGTTCTTGTTGAGCATGTAGGGCTGCAAGAACCCCTTTTGCGTGGGCTGGTTCGCCAGGTTCAGGATGATGCGGGTGGCGATCATGGCCGAGGTCACTTTTTCGGCAGCCTCCGGGTCGGTGTTTATTTCATCGAATTTCGAGCACGAGGACGAGACCCCGACCAATGCGATGACGATATATTTAGTTATTCTTTTCATGTCTATCGGTATTAGAAGCGTATTGACCATTAAAAGTTCACGTTGATGTTGAATCCGAGGTAACGCATCGAGGGCGAGTTGAGGTCTTCCGAACCCCTGTCGGGGTCGGAGAACCGGTATTCCTTGGTCCATAGGAACAGGTTTTGCCCGGTTACCCCGACGCTCGCCCGTTTCGCTCTCAATTTTCCGGCTATCTCCACCGGAACGGTGTAGTTCAGCGAGATCTCGCGCAGCTTGATGAAGGTTTCATCCCAGATATTACGCGTACCGGAGTAAGCCCTTTTCCAATAGTTTTCATAAGAAACCACCTGCTCGTTTGGCGCAAAGACGCGATCGTCAGCGATGATCTGGCCGTATCGGTCATAGGTCACTGTGCCGGAGACGATCCGTACACCGGCACCGACATAGGTCCGGTTGCCATTGACCACCTCTTCGTACCGCTCGGGTGTGTCGGAGTCGGGGTGTGCGCCTGTTTGCCAGAGCCGTGCATTCATGTTTGAGTAGGAGAGTCCTTTTACGCGCCCGTCGATGCTGAAAGACAGGTTGAAATCACGGTAACGGAAGTCGTTCGTCAACCCCCAGAACCATTTCGGCGCGGAGTAGCCAAATAAACGACTGGCGTGTACGGCACTGATGGGCATGCCCGCGCTGTTGTGGATGATCTGGCCATCCGGCGTGCGTTCCCAATCGCGGGCAGCGTAATGGTCGGTACGCATGCCCACCTGGATGTATAGTTCATCCGGCGTGTATTCCGCGTCCAATTTGTGGTAGTACTCCAGGTTCTGCGACAGGTTCCCGCTCACCGTCCATTGGAAATCGGCGTTCCTGACCGGGATGCCGCCCAATGAGATTTCATGCCCACGGGTCAGCCGTTCTTCCTGCAGGTTGATGAGCCGGGCCCTGAAACCCGTGGTATGCGAAATGTTATTGTAATTTGCGTCATTGATGTTGCTCTTGATGTTGTGCAGCTTGCGGGTGTAATAGGTGTAGTCACCAAACAGCCGCTGCTGCAAGGCCGAGAATTCCACCCCGACTTCCCAGCTGTCCCGTTGCGTCGGCGATATCGAATAGTCCCGGATCACGCTTGAATAGGATCCCGTAGACATGCCGTTCCACACGTTGGCCGTTACGCCGAAGGCCTGTTTGATTTCGTAGGGCGAAGGCACCTCTTTGGTGATGGCCCACGATCCGCGCACTTTCAGGAGCGATAGCCAATTGGGCCTGGCGTCGCCGAGGAATTCGGAAACCACCGCACTGCCCGATACGGATGGGTAGAAGAAGGAGCGGTTTTCTTTCGGCAAGACGGAAGACCAGTCGTTACGGCCGGTGGCTTCCACGAAAAGCGCATTGCGCCAGGCCAGCGACAGCCGGGCATACGTACTGTTCACCATTTCCTTCGTTTCGGCTTCCACGCCGCTCACCGGGCCTATCGAGTTGCGCAGCGAATAGAAACCGGGGATGGATAGGCCGTTTACGGTCGATGCCGTCAGGATGTTGTCCTGCCGGTAGAAGATGGCCGCACCGGCGAGCCCGTCTACCGTAAAGTCGCCGAATTCCTTGTTGGCCACGAAGATCAGGTCGTTGGTGGTGCCGAAGCCATCCTGTTTCCTGGCCCAATATTTCCCCCGGTTGTCGTAGCCTGAGAATCCGCCGCGGGTGCCGAAGATCCCCATCGGATTCCGTTGTTCCAAGGTGTTGCCGTAATAATCATACCCGCTACGGAGCATGAATTTGCCCCAATCGGTCATCTGGTAGTTGAGCGTCACGGCCGCATTCAGTTTGTTGATCAGCTCCGAGCTCAGTTTTTCGTGGGCCGCCAGGTAGGGGTTGTCGTACCAAGCGGCATAGTGCCAGTTCTGTTTTTCGTTTTCGATGACCCAGTAATCTTTGTATTGCATCAGGTCGTATTCCGGGCCGGTCCACACCAGGATGTTGTAGATGTATCCCTGGTTATTGTATCCCGCGCCGAAATCGTTCGGTGCGAAGCGGCGGTTGTAACCCAGGCGGCTTTCCAGGTTGATTTTCTCCGAGATCTTGGTTTCGCCCGATACCGAGATGTTGGTCATGTTCAGCTTGGTGTTGGGATACTGCCCTTTGTTGTACACGTGGCTGATGGACGTACGGATGCTGCCGTTTTCGCCCTGCGTGGTGAAGCTCACCGCGTTGTTGGAAATCACGCCCGGCTCCAGGAAGTTCCGGAAGTTGTTCTTGCCCCGAGAGGTCAATTCGGTGGGCTCGTCATCCAGCTGCTTGGTGAGCGGGTTCCATTGCCGGTACATCCGGCCGATGTCGAGCTTGTCGCCCCAGACTTCGTCATCCGTGTTGTATTTGCCGCCATATCCGGCCGAGTAAGACGATTGTACATCGGGTAGCGCCAGGTAGCCCGCAAAGAACATGTTGTTGGAGGTCACGGCGATTTCCACGCCCTTTTCGCCCAAGCCTTTCTTGGTGGTGACCATGATCGCGCCGCCGGCACCCATACTGCCGTACAAGGCCGTGGCCGTGGCCCCTTTCAGTACCGAGATGTTCTCGATGTTGTCCGTGGGAATATCGCGGAGTGTCATGTTTTCGTAGGCTACCCCATCCACCACCAGGATCGGTGTCATGCCGCGCAGCTGGATGGATGGTGTCGCATTGAATTCGGTGCTGTTAAAAACACGTAGGCCGGCGATGCGGCCCGTGAGCGTGGTGCCCACATCCACCCCCCGTACCCGGTTCAGGTCGTCGCCTTTGATGGCCTGCACCGCATAACCCAAGGCTTTCTGTTCGCGTTTCAACCCCAATGCCGTTACCACCACTTCTTCCAAGACGTCTTCCGCCAGGCCAAGCCTGACATTGATCGTCGACTGCCCCAGCACGGCGATCTCCTGGGTGCGGTACCCGAGGTAGCTGAAGACCAACGTGTCGTTTCCGGGGAGGCCACTTAGGCGATAGTTGCCGTTTTCGTCGGTTTTGGTGCCCAGGCTGGTGCCCTTTACCGATATGCTTGCCCCGGCTATCGACGTGCCGTCGGCCGCATCGCTCACGTGGCCCGACACCTGGTGTTGGATGGCCCCTTGGGTCGTGCCGGTGGGCAGGTGTGCTGCCGTTTTGCCTTCAGGGGTGGCCCTGACGGGTCTGATGACCAGGAATTTCTCGTTGACCTGTTCCACATAAAGCCCATGGCCCGCCAGCAGCTGGTTGAGGAATTGGGGCAGGGCTGCCTTGTTCACGCCCGTGATGTCCGGAGCGAGCAACTGTTTCGTGCCGATGAGCGTGGTGTTGTAATTGACGCGTACATCGAATTTCTGCTCCAGCGATGTCAAGAAGTCGCTGAACCGGATCTTTTGCACAAGATTGGGGGTTTTTACCATGGCGTACTGCTGCGATGCCGCGATACGTGGCCCTGCGCACATCAGTGCAAGGCATGCCACTAGGGGGAAGATTCGTAGTGTTGCTTTCATGCAAGAGCTTGTTTATTGTTTGAAATTAGTTGTTTGACGTGTTTCTTTTTTTAAGGTGCAATTCGTTGCCTGTTTTTTCGATGGCCAGTTCAAAGGCCAGCGCGATCATATTCAACGCCATGTCCAGGTCGTCGGCGGGTACCGATCCGGTAAAGCGTAGCTGTTCGGTGGCTGCATCGGCGAATAGCAGCTCATATCCATACCGGTCATGGATGGTGTTGGCCACATGGCGCAGCGTTTCGTCCTTGAAGGCCAGCAAATGATGTCGCCAAGAAGCATAATAGAGGGTGTCGGTCGGGGTCACGGTCATGGCTTTTGCGTTGGCCGGCAGTTGGATCATTTCGCCTGGCTTTAGCCGGTGTACCTGCTTGCCCAGGGTAGCCGCCACGCTGCCTTGGCTAAGCACCACCGTGGCTTCGTGTGTACGCGCATTCACGTTGAATGCGGTACCCAACACTTCGATATCCATACCCCGTTCGGTATGTACCACGAACGGTTTTTCGGCGTCGTGGGCCACCTGAAAAAACGCTTCGCCCGATATCCAGACCTCGCGTCGCCTTGCCGTTGCGAATGTTTTGCTGATCGATACCGTGGTATTGGCGTTGAGCGTGATGACGGAGCCGTCGTCCAACCTCAAGGTATCCACCCGCCCGTAAGGGGTGGTATAGGCGACGCGCTGTGGCCAGAACAGGAAATACCCCGCCACGGTCACGGTGAACAGTAGCGCGATGCTCGCCGCCATGGCCCTTGACGAGCGGATGAAGGTACGCAAGCCGTTGAGGCGTCGAATGGGGCGACCGGGGTCCGCATGTCGCAGCATGATGTCGTTGAAGATGCGTTCAGCCGCTTGGCTGTCCATACGCGTTGCCTCGGGGAACATTGCGCGCACTTCTTCGACACCCGGTATGTCATCCGGATTGTCGGCATTACGGATGTAATCCAGCAACAGGGTGATTTCCTCGTCGGTACAGGCTCCGTCAAGGAACTTTTGAAACAGTAGTTTTATGGGACGTTCAGTCATATTCCAACCCGTGTTTTATGAGGTAATACAATCAATCGCGACAGGGGGACGATTGCCGAAAAGCATTTTTTTTTAGCGGTGCCCCAAATCGACGGACGCAAACGATTGCGTAACTTTTTATTTTGCATTGATCAAGTTTGTCGCTACATTTACGTCGCGCGACCAATTTTATGAACCGGTTTTAAACTCAATTGGGTAAGCGAGTGGGGGCGTGGAAAAATAAAACGATCCAAACAGCTGATGGATGATTGGAATGCCATAACACAAGGTATAGCGGTCGGCGATTCGACGGCGTTCCGAACGTGCTTTGACTTGCTGCACCAAGACATCTACGGGTATGCATACCGGTATTTCAAGTCCAAGGAGCCTGCCGAAGATGTGGTGCAGGATGTCTTCGGGGCTGTCTGGGCGCACCGGCATTCGCTGGATGCCAACCAGGGCATCAAGGCCTACATTTACCGCATCGCCCGGAATACGATTTTCAACCAATTGAAGCGGGCCACCTATGACCAAGACATGCGGGCATTCGTTTGCCGGAGCCAATCGGCCCAACACAACGAATTGGAAGAAGGTTATTTCTTTGGCGAGCTCCAAGGCCTGTATGAAGAAGCCGTTTCCAAGCTCCCGTCGCAACGGCAACTGGTTTTCCGCTTAAGCCGCAACGAGGGCCTCTCGCACGAGGAAATCGCCGAGCGCTTGGCCATTTCCAAGAACACCGTGAAGGACCAGATTGTCAAGGCATCCGCATTTATCCGCAAGTACGTAAGTGCGAACATGCGCGAGCACGTGAGCTACACCGTTGGGTTGGCGGTACTCTCTTTATTTTCAGAGTACCCGTTCCACGTATAGGTTTTCACGCCAATCGCTTCGCGATAAACCAAGCGATTTGTTGACATTTGTCTACGTTGGCTGTGCGCCATTTATTGCAACTTTGCATCCGGATAGCCCAGAAGTATTAAGTAATGAAGTAGGCACTAAGACATACAATGGAAATAGGAATCGATAGTTTCGCCTCCGCCATGTACGGAAGCAACACGCTCAGCAGCGTCGACGCCATGGAGCAGCTCCTGGATCGGATCGTCAAGGCCGATCAAGCGGGCCTCGCCATCTACGGCATCGGCGAACACCACAAAAAGGAATTCCTGGACTCGGCGCCCGCCGTGATCCTGGCCGCCGCGGCCGCACGGACAACAAACATCCGGCTCACCAGCGCCGTCACCGTACTCAGCACATCCGATCCGGTGCGGGTCTATCAAAGCTTCGCCACCTTGGACCTGATTTCCAAGGGGCGTGCAGAATTGGTCGTGGGGCGGGGTTCCGCCGTAGAGGCGTATCCGTTGTTCGGGTATAACCTCCACGATTACGATGCGCTGTTCAAGGAAAAGCTGGAATTGCTGTTGAAAATCCGCGAACAGGAATTCGTTACCTGGTCGGGGAGATTCAGGCCGGCGCTGGAAAACCAGCCCGTATACCCCAGGTCTGTCCAGCCGGAACTTCCCATCTGGCTAGGCGTCGGGGGTACTCCCGCATCGTTTGTGCGGGCGGGAAGCCTCGGGCTGCCCCTCATGGTTGCCGTCATCGGTGGCGACACCGCGCGCTTCCGTCCGTTGGTAGACCTTTACCGGGAGGCTGGGCGCAAGGCGGGTTTTGCCCCCGAGGCGCTTTCGGTCGGCCTGCATTCGCCCGGATACGTGGCCACGAGCGACGAGCAGGCCATTGCCGACTATTTTCCGGGCTATGCCGAGCTGTGGACCAAACTCGGGAAGGAACGCGGGTGGCCGCCGGTTACCCGGCACAGTTTCGACGCGCAGAATTCCCCGAAAGGTGCACTCGTGGTCGGTGACCCGGAGCACGTAGCCGCAAAACTGTTGAGGCATAGCGAGGCGTTGGGCGGCGTGGACCGCTTCACGTTCCAGATGGACAATGCCGGGCTCAGCCACGAGCAGCTGATGCGCTCGATCGACTTGATCGGCACCCAGGTGATTCCGCTACTCCAATAATGGAATTTCTGCCAACTTAATTTCTTTTTCCCATCCGAATACCCGAACTTTGGATTAACGATATACGGTGTAAACGGATGAAAAGCATGGCTCCTGCCGAAGAAAAGGACGTGTTGTTCCGCTTGCGGAAAGGCGAGGAACAGGCTTTTTCGAGGGTGTTCTTCTGGCATTACAAGCCCCTGTGCCTGTTTGCGGCCAAGTTCGTGCCCGACTTGGAAGACGCCAAGGACATCGTTTCGGCCGTGATGCTCAAGTTGTGGGAAAATCGGCCCGATTTCGAAAGCCTACGGCAGTTGAAAGCTTACCTGTACCAAGCTGTGCACAACGGCTGCGCGAACTTCCGGTCCGCAGCCTCGCACGCCGGTGAGCGTCAGTTGGAGTTCACCCAGCGACAGGAAACCCTACAGGCCAGCTACCTACACGAGATCACCCGGGCCGAGGCGATGATGCAACTGTACCGCGCCATCGATGCCCTCCCGGAACAGGCCGGCAAAATCATCAACATGACCTACCTGCAGGAAAAGTCCAACCAAGAAGCCGCCGATGCCCTCAACCTCTCGGTCAACACCGTCAAATTCCAGAAACGCCGCGGCCTCGCCTTGCTGCGCCAACTGCTTTCCTCCAGCCGATTGCCCATCATCGTCACCGCAGCCGTAGCGTGGTGGTTTAGTGATTGAAAATTTTCGCACTGAAAAACAATGACTTAAAGATTCGTTGTCATCTCCTTTAATCCCTTTTTCCGTCCGCACGGTATAAGCGAAAAAGAAAACACGCATGGCGGACGAGGAGGAAGATAGGGCAATTCGGATGGGGCAGCTGATCGCCCGGCGGATGACGGGTCAATTGTCCCCCGACGAGGATCGGGAACTGGACGATTGGCTGGCTGAATCCAACGAGAATAGGGCACTCTATAACGAGTTATTGACCGATTCCGGTGCCGACTATATCCATGACCTGGCGCGCATCGACGACGAGGCCGAGTTTCAGCAAATCCGCGAGCAATATGATGGACGGCAGAAACCGGCACTGCGTCGAATGATCCCTTATGCCGCGGCGGTAGCCGTCCTTGCATTGGCCATTGGCGGGTGGCTGCTGCTGGTCGATAGTCGGCTGTCGCCAGTCGATAGCGTCGCTGCCGAAGAAATCCTGCCCGGCGGCAACCGCGCGACATTGACGCTGGCCGACGGCCGTGTAATACACCTGGACGAAGCCCAAACCGGCATCGTGGTTGGAACCGAAGACATCACCTATACAGACGGTAGTTGGGTAATGGGGAATGAAGAATTAAGAATGGAGAATGAAAAACCTATCCTTAATTCAATAACAACCCCCAAGGGCGGCACCTACCAAGTAACCCTCCCGGACGGATCCCAAGTCTGGCTCAATGCGAATAGCACGTTGAAATACCCAAGTCGCTTCAGCGGCGACTCAAGGGATGTGATTTTGGAAGGCGAAGCGTTTTTTGCTGTCAGCAGCCGGCCGTCGGCCATCGGCAACCACCCGTTGGCAGCCGGAAAGGGGCCGAAAGCCGAAAACCGAAAGCCGACAGCCGAACGTCTACCGTTCAGGGTCTTGACGCCGGGGCAGACGGTCGAGGTCCTCGGTACCCAGTTCAACATCTCCGCATATCCGGATGAGTCGGCCACGAAAACGACCCTGGTGGAAGGCAAGGTACGCCTATTGCCCGCCAGTCGTCCCGTCCAGACAGGCCCGGGATCGCCGATATCGGATGAGCCGGTGGTATTGTCTCCCGGAGAGCAAGCGGTGTTGCATAACGGCACATTCACGGCGCAGCAAGTCGATGTTTCTTCGTTCGTGGGTTGGAAAGACAATAACCAGTTCCTTTTCCATCACATCAGCCTACGCGAAATCCTGCTGCAGCTACAGCGCTGGTACGACATCGATGTCGATTTCGGATCGGTGCCCGACAAGGCGCTTTATGGCGAAATCAGCCGTGATGTGCCGCTGTCGCAGGTGCTGACCCTGATTGAGGAAGTGAGTGGAATAACGTTCGAACTAGATGGAAGGAGGTTGAAAATCAGCGAATAGACCAATACCAACCCCGATTTCGGTAGCGCGAAAAAGACCGGAAGTGGTACCAGCACCTCCGGCCGATCAGTCAGGCTCTACCCTTTTGTCAGAACAAATAAACTAATTGTATTACCTAACAACGCAAATTTATGAATATTACCATTCAAAACAAGGATGGATCACGACGCTATGGCACCATATTATTGGCAATGAAGCTTACGATTCTTTTCAGTACATTGTTCTTTTTACATGCTGCGGCCAGCGTAAACGCGCAATCCTACACGCTCTCTTTCCGCAACGCTCCACTGGAAACCATCATCGGTGCATTGCGCCAGCAGAGCGGATTGAATTTCCTGATCGATTCGGATGCGCTCAAAAGGGCACCCAAGCTCAGTGTCCAGGTGAGAAACGCCAGCTTGGCGGAGGCACTGGACGCCGTCTTCGAAGGCTCGCCCTTCAACTACACCATCACGGATCATTCCATTTCCATCAGGCCACGGGTGGTCCGCTCGGGCCTGGGCGATGTGACGGCGAACAGGGAGGCGCCTGTCCTGTGGGAAAACGCCGAACACCAGCCATTCACCGCTTCGGGAACCGTGACCGATAGGGGCGGAAAGCCGATTGCGTCGGTGTCCGTGAAGCAGGTCGGCACCGATCGGGCCACGTCGACCGACGATAACGGCCGGTTTTCGCTGGCGATAGACCAGCAAGCGGCCACGCTGCAGTTTTCATCGATCGGATTCTTGACCAAGGAGCTGCCATTCCGGGGCAGCCCGATTAACGTCGTCTTGGAAGACGATCTTGCCCAATTGGACGAGGTGGTCGTGGTGGGCTACGGCACGCAGCGAAAGATCAACCTCACGGGCTCGGTGGAGGTCGTTGACGGCGAGCGCTTGCAGAATCGTCCGGTCAACAACGTTTCGCAGGCGTTGCAAGGAACCGTGGGCGGTGTGCGCATCAATTACGGCAACAACGGTTTTGAGCCCGGTGCCGCGCCGTCCGTTCAGATCCGGGGGCAGGGCGCGCCTTACGTATTGATTGACGGCACGGTGGGAGACATCAACACATTGGACCCGAACACCATCGAAAGCATCTCTGTACTCAAGGATGCGGCGGCGTCAGCGATCTATGGCGCCCGGGCACCTTACGGGGTGTTGCTAATCACCACCAAATCGGGCAGCGCCGACCAGCAGCCCACGGTCGATTTTTCGGTGAACACGGGCAAGACGACCATTTTCAACAAGCCCCGGATGGTCGATTCCTATACGTTTGTGCGCGCCCAGAACGAAATGCACGACAACCAAGGCGTATCGCGCCTATTCGCCGAGTCGACGATAGATCGTATCCTTGCGCACATCGAAGACCCTGCCAACTTCCCTGAAACGGTGCCTGACGCCGGCAATCCCACCAAATGGTCGGTTTACCAAGCATCAAACGGCAACAACGATTGGATAGACGTGCATTACGGCTCGGGTTTCCGCACGCAAGAGAACCTGTCGCTTCGGGGGGGCGGCAAAGACATCGCCTATTTCTTTTCGTTGGGGCATTCGGGCGAAAAAGGGCCGCTGAGAATGGTCAATGACAAATACCGTCGCTATAACATGCAAGGTAAAGTGGACGCCACATTGACCGACTGGTGGAAATTCAGCTCCAATACAAGGCTTAGCAACGAGTTGCGGAACCGTCCGATCTACAATGGCGAAGGCGGCTACGGCATGCTCATCCATCAGATCCTGCGCACGCACCCACAGGTATTCCTGAAATCGCCAAACGGCCACTATTCGCAACTCTCTCGCGTGCCCCAGATGCAGGCAGGCTACGAAGACTTCACCGACAACACGCTGATGCAGCGGTTGGCCACCGAGATCACCCCGCTGAAAAATTGGTCGGTATACGCAGACTACTCGATCGACTATTCCATCAATAACTACGAAGGGGCCAATTTGGTCGCTTATGAAGACGAGGTCGATGGCACGCTTGTGCCGATTTCGCTTACGGTTCCGTCGGCCATCACCAAAGACAAGGCCAACACCACCTATCAGGCCCTCAACATCTATTCGTCGTATAAATTGGATGTCGGCAATGACCATCACGCCAGCATCATGGCGGGATACCAGCTGGAAGCCAATGACCATGACTACCTGCGCGGCTTGAAGCGCGCCCTCATCACGCCCGAAGTCATCTCGCTCACCACCGCCACCGGCGAAATGCAGGCCATCGACAGCGTGAAGCATTGGTCTACCCTGGGCTATTTCGCACGGCTGAATTACAACTATGCAGACAAGTACCTGTTGGAGACCAATGTGCGCTATGACGGCACCTCCAAATTTGCAGAAGGTCGGCGTTGGGGCTTTTTCCCTTCCGTTTCGGCGGGTTGGAACGTATCGAACGAAGCGTTCTGGGCATCGATTGCCAACCACGTGCAACACCTCAAATTGAAAGGGTCTTGGGGCATGCTGGGCAACCAGCAGGTGGCGGCGTACCAAGACCTCGCCTTGCTGAAGGTAAGGACCAACCTGGGGTGGGTCATCAACGGACAGCGACCCGCCTACGTCACGGCACCGAACCTGGTCAATCCATTCCTCACCTGGGAATCTTCGCGCACCACCAACATCGGCATTGAGGTGGGTGTCCTCCGCAATCGCCTCCATGCCGAATTCGAGTATTACCAACGGCTCACGTTTGAGCGATTGGGGCCGGCACAGGCACTCCCGGCGGTGCTCGGCGCCCAGGTACCCCGCGAAAACAATTCGGAGCTGCAAACCAAGGGCTGGGACTTTTCGCTGCGGTGGAACGGCAAATCGGGCAATGACTTCTCCTACTCGATCGCTGGCAACGTATTCGATTACATCAATACCGTGACCCAATTTCCAAATCCCACGGGCATCCTGACCACGGATTACACGGGAAAACGTGTCGGGGAGATCTGGGGCTACGAAACGGTTGGACTTATCCAGACCCAGGAACGTGCCGACCAGATCAACGCCACCAACTACCAGCGGTTCATCAATGGACAGGTCTGGCGAACAGGCGATGTGGAATACCGCGACCTGAACGGCGACGGGGTCGTGAACAACGGCAGGAATACGGTGGCGGATCATGGGGATCTCCGGGTTATCGGCAACAACACGGCGCGGTACCAATTCGGCTTGAATCTCACCGCTAGCTACAAGAACTTCGATTTGGGCGTATTCATTCAAGGCACCGGCAAGCGTGACCTCTGGCTATCGGGCAATGTCTTTTGGGGATTCAATGCCTGGAATCAGTCTTCCCTGTTCCCGCACCACATGGATTACTATCGCGACAGCGAGGCAACCACCTATTCGGGATTGGGTCCAAATACCGATGCCTACTTTCCAAGGCCCTACAGCAACACCGGCCAGGATGGTAAAAACAAGCAGGTGCAGACCCGTTACCTGCAAAACGGTGCCTATGCGCGCCTGAAGAACGTACAGCTGGGGTATACGCTGGGAGAGCACGTACTGGGGAAAATCGGCCTGAAACGCGCGCGCATCTATTTCACCGGCGAAAATTGCTACACCTTCTCATCGCTACCAGTTGGCTTCGACCCCGAAACGGCCACGTCGGGTCAGTTCGGGAACGGCAAGGGCATGTTCGGCCAAGCCATATGGGCTTTCGGACTCCATGTTTCACGCTAATCATCAATGAACTATAAACGTATTCTCATGAAGAAGTATTTAACCATAATAACGTTCATCGGTCTGCTCGCCACGGGCCTGTCGTGTTCCGAAGAATTCCTGGATCGACCGCCTTTCGAAGAGATCAACAACGACGTATATTGGAAAACCGCCACCGATTTGGCGAACTACACGCTGCAGTTCTACCCGGCTTTCCCGGCTTACAACAACCTGGGCAGCGCGAGTTACCTGGGGTTGCTCGGTTGGGACGGCATGCGTGGATCGGACACACAGATTTCCAGCTCGCCCAGCACGGTATGGGACGGTACCCGTGCACCGGTTACGCAAGTGACCAGCGATGGCAATTGGGTTTGGGAAAACATCCAGAACGTCAATACCTTTTTCGGCAACTACGCCCGGTGTGCCGATCCGTTCGACCAGTACAAACACTACCTCGGCGAAGCCCATTTCTTCAAGGCTTGGTTCTATTTCGAGAAGGTGAGGCTCTACGGAGACGTGCCGTGGTTCACGAATTCGCTGGCGATGGATTCGGAAGCGTTGTACAAAGCACGCGATCCACGTGCCGTGGTGGTAGACTCCATCTTGGCTCACCTGGACAAAGCCGTCGAATACCTCAGCCTGCTCCAAGACGCCCCGGGGCGCAACAATCGCTTGTCGAAACAGGCCGCCCTGCTTTTCAAATCGCGTGTCGCGCTATTCGAGGGTACGTGGCAGAAATACCATCGCGGTACGCCTTTCGCCACCACGGGCGCCGAGCCGGAGAAGTATTTCCGGCAGGCCGTGGCGGCGGCAGAGGAACTCATGCAGCCCGCATACGGGCTTTCACTCTATACGAACAATGCGCCGGAAAGCGACTACTGCCGCCTTTTCTCGCTCAAGGACCAGTCGTCCAATAGCGAGGTGTTGCTGTGGAAAGCCTATTCGGTCAGCCTGAATCTATCCCATTCGTTCCAGATATACGTTTCGGATCGAACGGCGGGTATATCCATCACGATGGAGCAGGTGCACCATTACCTGGATCGGGATGGCAAGCCCTATGACTATTTCACCATCGGCAGGGCGACGAAAGGCAATGCATTCCTGTCCAGGATCAAAGCCGCGTGCGACCCCCGGTTGGCACAGACCATCTGGACCCCGGGTGCGGTGATGTGGGATAACGGCTTCGGGAGGGGTGTCTTTACCAAGCCCTTCCTAGACAAATCGGGCGAAATGCTGAACAATACCGGCTTCCAGGTCCGCAAGGGGAACGACCCCGCGGCCCCGCTCGCCGGCGGCGGGGCGCAATGGAGCCAAAGCGACGAGACCGGTGCCATCGTGTTCCGCTATGCGGAGGCATTGCTAAACTATGCCGAGGCCAAGGCCGAATTGGGAGAACCCGTTGACTATGGCAAATCCATCAACCTGTTGCGCCGCCGGTCGGGCATGCCCGATTTCGTGGTACAGTCCGATCCCAACCGCAGCCGCTACGCCGATTACGGCTATCCCGTTTCTGATGAACTCCATGAAATCCGGAGGGAACGTGCAGTGGAACTCGGGGCCGAAGGGTTTCGGTACGACGACATCCGGCGGTGGGCCGCCCACGCGTTACTGAAAGGCAAGCGGCCCAAGGGCTACCCGTTCGATCCCGCCGAATGGACGGGGCAGAATATCAACTACAAGACGGATGCCAATGGCTTCCTCGATCCGTTCGTGGGGCAGATCCCGAATGGATATGGCTTCAACGTGGACCGGGATTACCTGGAAAGCGTGCCGACGAATGAAATCACATTGAATCCGGAATTAACGCAGAACCCAGGATGGTAAAAACGCGCATTGGCATAGGGTACGCCATATTGTTGTCGTGCTTTGGTTGTTTGCAAGCCGTCGGGCAACAACCGAAGGCCCTGTTGCAGGTGGGCCTCATCGCCGACATCCAGTATGCCGACAAAGAGACGCATCGCACCCGCTTTTACCGGAACTCATTGGACAAATTGCAGGAAAGCGTTGCGGCGTTCAACGCCACCCCGGTCGATTTCACGGTCGTGCTGGGCGACCTGGTCGACGAAGGGCCAAAGGACCTGGAGCCGATACTGGACGCGTTGGATCGAGCCAAGTCGCCGGTCTACAAGCTGTTGGGCAACCACGACTATGACGGCTCCGTGGCCGATTTCGGCCGTTTGTACCGTACCTACCGGATGCCTGCACCCTATTATCACGTCGATACGGCCGGTTGGCGATTCATTTTCCTGAACACCAACGAGCTGGCCGCGTATGCCACCGTTCCCGGCACCAAGCAGGCCGCTGCATACGCGCGGTTGGTGGAGCGGGTGGAACGGCAGGGGCAAACCGGGTTGAAGCCTTGGAATGGCGGCATCGGGAAGGCGCAACTGAAATGGCTACGGAGACAGCTGCGCGGCGCCGAACGACAGGGATTGAACGTATTGGTGTTCACCCACCATCCCCTGTTGCCCGAGGGCAATGCGCACGAAGCGCTCAATAACCGCGAGATCCTGGCATTGATTTCCCGATACGGCCAGCGCGTCAGGGCGGTGCTCTCCGGCCATAACCATGCCGGGGCGTTTGCGGTGCACGGGGGGCTTCCGTGCGTCACGCTGGAAGGCATGGTCGAAACCGCGGACGAGAACGCCTACGGCATCCTGCACATCCACGAAGACAGGTTGGTGATTTCCGGCACCGGCCGGTTGACATCGCGCACGATCGCGTTCTGAGGATCGCGCGTCCCAAAAAGCCGTCTTGGTGCCGATAAGCGGCATCAGGACGGCTTCACCAAGTCTTCCATCAGCTGTTTCTTGAATGCCCTTCCGATGGGGATGACGTGCCCTTGGGGGAGGTAAACCCGGTTGTGCGATATTTTCAGGAGGTGGCTGGTATTGACAATGTACGATTTGTGCGCCTGCTTGAAGTTCCCGTCCAGCTTGGTCATCCAGTCTCTCAGCGGGTCGCCGGAGAGGATGTTTTGGGATGGGGTGATGACCTCCGTGTAATCGCTATCCGATTTGATGAAAATGATATCCACGGGGTCGACCTTGACCAGGTCGTGGCTCGACTTGATGTACAGGTGCCTGTCGGCGGCTGGCGCCTGGGCATCGCCCGTGGCCTTGGTCAACCCGGTCATTGAAATCGCCTTGTCGATGGCTTGCGAAAAGCGTTCGAAGGAAAAGGGTTTGAGCAGGTAATCGACGACATTGAATTGATAGCTCTCCAGCGCAAATTCGGAATAGGCGGTGGTGAGGATGGTGGGGGGGCAGCTTTTTTCAGCCCGCAGGAAGTCCATCCCCGAAAACCGGGGAAGGCTGATGTCGAGGAAAACCAAGTCAATGGGATGGTCTTTGAGGTATGTGCTGGCTTCCAGGGCATCGCAAAAGGTCCTTTCAAGTTCAAGGCCGGCCGTGTCGTTGATGTATTTCTGCAGTATGCGCTGCGCGGGGGCCTGGTCTTCGATGACGATGCTTCTCATAAGGTGCCCTTCTTTAATTTCATGGTCAGCTTGGCGAGAAACAGGTGCCCGTTGTCGTGGGTTTCCAGCTCGTGTTGCCCGGGGTATTGCAGCGCCAGGCGCTTCCTGGCGTTTTCCAATCCGATGCCCTTTGCCAAACCGCCCGATTCATAGTCGGGCGAATAGTTGTTGCTGCACGAGAAGGTCAATAGGCCATCTTCGGAAACCACGACGCCGATATCGATCACGACGGCATTCACTTGGCTCCCGGTACTGTGCTTGAACGCATTTTCGACAAAAACGATCAGGATCAGGGGAGGGATGGAATACCCCAGGCCGGCAATGTCTTTGCTGAACCGGACCTGGCCCCTGTCGCCAAGCTGCAATCGGTTAAGCGCCACGTAGTTTTCCAGATGCTGTATTTCCCGGACCAGCGGTACCAGGTCGGTCCTGCAATCGTACAGCATATACCGCAATACGGCCGAAAGCTCCAGGATGATGGTCGGCGTCTTGGGCGAATTTTCGATCGCGTAGGCATACAGGTTGTTCAGGTTGTTGAAGAGGAAATGCGGATTGATCTGTGATTTCAGGAATTGGATCTCGCTTTCCTTCACCAGGCTTTTCAAACGTTCCAGCGCCCGCTGTTTCCGGTTGGAATCCCATGCCAGTTTGAAGGCAACGATGATCACGATGGTTGGAAGCGTCTCCACAAGCGTGAACATCACCCCCGGGAAGTGCGTGCCGCGTGTATCCGGAAAGAAAACCTGTTCGAGAACATATTCATCGACGAGGATGACCATCCCCAACACCGCCGCAAGCGACAGGCCAAACAGGAACATTCGCTTTCGGTAGTAGAAGCAGGGCAAAAGCACGTAGTTGATGGCCATTGCCGCGGTGAGGTAATTGGCAAAAAAGGCCAGCTTGGCCGGTTGGAACAAGGTGGACAGCGACTGGTGCAGTTCCTCGTCGAGTTCGAAACAAAAGAAAACCAGCAAGACCAGGATGATCACGGTTTGGTAAATGGTCTCTTGGACGTAGGGGGGCAGGCCTTGGAAGCTGAATCGAAGGCGTTTCGTGCAGGCCGTTTCCCGGCCGTCGCCGGTGACGGATGTGTCGTTGAGGGGGTAAAACGTGTCGTTCACAGTTTGTTGTTTTTTTGTCCATGCAATATTATACATTTGCATTTATAATCAATCTAAATAAAGGTTTGATTTTTTGAAAGGTTTGGTTTTCAGGTTGTTCATGTTCAGGTTTTTCGTGTTTGGTGCGGTGCTGTGTTGGGCCATGTTCGGGGGGTATTCGGTTGCACAGGAGAACGTGGCGGTAAGCGGCCATGTCTCTTCCGCATCGGGTCAGCCCATCCCGGACGCGTCGGTGAGGTTGGAAGGCACGGCATACGGCGCGACCACGGATGCACGGGGCGGTTTCCGTTTCCTGGCTCCCGCGGGCGAGTACGGCTTGGTGGTCGGGAGCGTCGGCTACGCAACCCAAAAGCTTGCCCTGCGTGTCGGGAACGCACCTGGTCGGCCGGTCAGGATCATCCTGCAGGAAACCCGTGTAAGCCTGCAGGAAGTCGAAGTTACCGGAAAAAGCGAGGCACAGCAATTACGGCAAACGGGCTTCAGCGTCGAATCGGTGGAAACCAGCGAACTCCAGGATCAAAGCATCCAAGTCAACCGGCTGTTGGATCGCACCCCCGGTGTACGGGTGCGGCAGGAGGGGGGCATCGGCTCCAGCTATAATTACTCACTCCATGGCTTGGCCGGCAAGGCCGTTGCGTTCTTCATCGATGGGGTGCCGATGGATTATTTCGGTTCATCCTATACGATCAACAACCTCCCGGTCTCGCTCATCAAGCGCATCGATGTGTATAAGGGCGTGGTCCCCGCCGATCTGGGCTCGGATGCCTTGGGTGGGGCCATCAATGTGGTTTCCGATACCGAGCACAGGAACTTTGTCGAATCGAGTTATGGCTATGGCTCGTTCAATACCCACCAGGCGGTCTTGCATGGCCAATATACCCACGCCAAGAGCAAGTTCACGGCGCGTCTTTCCACGTTTTTCACGCATTCAGACAATAGCTACAAGGTCTGGGGCCGGGGCGTCAACTACGCGGACGAATCAACCGGGTTCAAGGCGGTCGATTTTACGAAGGAGAATCCCGCGCGGCGGTTCAACGACCGGTTCCAGACACTCAACGGCAAGCTCGACATCGGTTTCGTGGATAAGGCGTGGGCCGACCGGTTTTTCGTCAGCTTGCTGGCGTCCACGCAGGAAAGCGGCATACAGACGGGGCAGACCATGGCGACCGTCTATGGCAAATTGCATTACAAGGAGGTGCTGTTCATGCCGCACGTTTCCTATCAGAAAAACGACCTGTTGACCGCGGGATTGAACCTCAACCTATTTTCCGGTTATTCCAACCGGGAAGGGCAGACCATAGACACGGCCATGGCGTTCTACAACTGGAAGGGCGGCACGACGCCGCATGCGCAGGGCGGGGGAGAGATCGCCCGGAACGGGAGGTCTTGGTACACCATGTACGAAGATTCGTGGATCAACCGCATCAACCTGACCTATCGGTTGCCCGCAGCCCTTAAACTGGGCATCAACTACCTACATGCCACGACAGGAAGACACGGTACGGATCCGTACATTTCTGCCTTTCGCGTGCCGTTTATTGCGCCACAGCACATCACCAGGCAGTTTGCCGGATTGTCGCTTGAAACGAAAAGGCTGGATGAGCGGCTCTATGCCAACGCGTTCTTGAAATGGTACGATTTCGAGACCACCTCCAATGAGCTCGAGTATTTCATTGTCGATGGCGCCTACCAGGCTACGGCGGTGCCGATAGCAAACCACAAGTCCAATCTCGGGGGCGGGATGGCCGCCTCCTATCGGTTCCACCCGATTTTGCTGGCCAAGTTTTCGGTGGAACAGGCAACCCGCCTGCCTACGCCGACCGAAGCGTTGGGCAACGGCGTGTTGGTGGTCAACAATCCGAACATCAGGCCCGAACAGAGCCTGAACATCAACCTGGGCCTCACGTGGGGGAGGATCCCGCTGGGTACCCGGCAGGGCTTGAGCCTGACGACGGGCGTCTTTTTCAGGGACACGAAAGATCAGCTGCTCTACAGGATCGCCAAGGACGATGGGGTGTATGAAAACGTGGGCAAAACCCTTGGCAAGGGGGTGGAACTGGCGGCGGTGTACGACCTGGACCAGTGGTTGAACGTAAACGCCAACATGACCTACCTCGATATCCGCAACAACCAACGCCAGGATAACGGCGTGCCGAATATCCTCTATGGCGACCGGCTCAGGAATACCCCTTACTTGCTGGCCAACGCCGGCGTCTCCGCCAACCTCCCGGTCGCGCTACCGGAAAGTTCAAGGCTGTTCGTTTACCTGCACGCCAACTACCTCCATGAATTCTACCTCTACTGGCCAAGCCTGGGGAGCCGCGAAACGAAGGACATGATCCCGAGCCAATTGGTCCTTGACCTTGGCGTGGGGTATCGGTTGCCCGGTGAACGGCTCAGCGTGGCGGTCGATCTGGCCAATTTCACCGATACGCAGGCGTATGACAATTTCCTGCTCCAGAAGCCCGGCAGGTCGGCAACCATCAAATTGAGCTATCGCATAAAACAGGAATGATTCACAATTAATATAATCGATATGGAAATAGCAAAACGATTTCGTGCCCTCGCGGCGGTTTCATTGGCAACGGCCGTTTCACTTTCGGCATGCAAGAAAGACGGTCCCGAAGAACAGCAACCCGACTTGATGAAGTATTTCGTCGGTGTGGAAGTGGGCGAAGAGTATTACATGGTACCGACCAAGGACATCATGTCGGGCAGCATTTCGGTGCTTGGCAACGGCGTGGAGGGCATCGCGCACCACGCGGTGGTCAAAGACGGCTACCTGTACGTCATCAACGGGGCGGAAGCGACCCTAGACAAGTACAAGATCACCGAAACAGGCATCGTCAAGGAAGACGCGATTTCCACCGCGGCGGTCATGTCGGGTTCCTTTGCGCGGTACACGGACCTGACCGAAACGAATGACCTCCTGCTGATGAATTTCCCGAACAGCGAAGGGAATGCGCCCTATGCGGTCATCGACATCGCCACCTTCAAGGTGGAAAGCTACGGCAGCTTCAAGATGCCAGACGTGGACCGTTATAAACCGAGTTGGTGCCGGGCGACGGTTTCGGGCAACAAGGTCTATGTCGGGGGCGAGTACGGCGTTCCGGGCGTGTTTGGCGATATCCCCGATTCGCTGATCACCATCGTCTACGATTATCCATCGTTTACCAACCCCAAGACGATCATCAGCAAGGCTTCCGGTGGCAGCGTGGCCGGCTACCGGACCAAGGGATCGTTCAAGGATGAACGGGGAGACATCTACCAATGGAACCTGCGGAGCAACCAGTGGGCATCCAACGCGGTGGACATACCCAACACCCCATGCGTGTTCGTGAAGATCACCAACGGCGAATACGATGACGGCTACGCATTCGATGTATCGGCAAAGTTTGCCGAGCCCATCAGCATCTGGAACGCGTGGTACGCCGGCAACGGCATCGCCTACGCGAACATCCTGCTGGAAAGCGACCTCGGGGTATGGGAAAACCTGTATGAAAATTACGGACAGCTGCACAAGATCGATATCTACAACAAGACCGTCACGAAGCTGAACATCCCCAGGGCGCCGCTCAATGAGATCTTCAGCCTCAACTCGGTCCAGGATGGCAAGTTTTACATACCGGTCTGCGTAAAAGGGGGCGATGCCCATATCTACGAGATCACCATCGGTGGCGGAGCGAACGATTTCAAGGTGGGCGCAAAGCTGGATGGCAGCAATGTCTATGCGCCATCGCTGAATATCCTCAACTAATGGATACAGGCTACGGGTGCGCCGCATCCGTAGCCTTGTCAGGTCTTGGGTCAAGCTATCATGGATGTGTTGCTAGGCATTGTCCTTCAAATGGTCGGGTTCTATGCGTTGTACGGCGCCTCCGCCCGGGCGTGTTTCGTGAAGCGGAGGCATCACCGGTACCTGTACGCCCATCGGCGTCTCTCGACGGCGTTGGGGAGCCTGTTGGTGTCGATTTCCTTTGCCGTGTTCATGCTGAACCTCGGCATCGGCGTGGGGTTCTTTTTTGCCTTGATCAGCCTGATGGCCGTCAGTGGCTTCACGATCGTGTTGATTCCGCTTCAACGGGCCAGCAAGTAGCCATGCCAGCGAACCCGAAATACCTCACGCCGCCTGGATGGCCGCGCATCGCCAAGATCTCGTCGGCGGTCGTCGGCGGATTCCTCGTTTCCGCGTCTTTCCATCTCCTGGTGGCTGTCTGGACGGGTTATCGGGTGGTCGTGCTGTTGACCTATTCCTACACGCTGTTTATCATGTGGTGTGCGTTGATGCTGGTGGCGTTCCTATTCCATAGCGGATGGAAATGCTGGGCATGGTATGGCGGCGTTTCGCTCCTGTGTGCGTGTTTGACGGGGCTGCGTTTATGAGTAAACGGACCTACAACATCTTCTTCCACCTGCATACCGTAAGCGGCATCGTCATCACCGTTGGCCTGTACGTGATTTTCTTTGCCGGTGCGTTCACGTTGTTCTTTGCCGAGATCGAAGCCTGGGAGCGCAGCCGCGAACGGCGGGATTCCGCGCCCGGCATCGCCCGTTCGCCGGATCCAATTGACCTTGACCGGTTGATGCGTGAATTGGGCAGGCAGGGCTATGAACTCTACGGGCGCGACCTCTACATCGACCTCCGGGCTCCCGGCGCAAGGCAGCCGTTTTTCCTGGCCGCATCCAAGGACTCGCTGGCCACGGGCCAAGCCAAGGAAGGCGCAACGCTCCACTTGGACAGGGAAACCTACGCCGTCACGGCGGTGGCCCGGCAATCATCGGCGACCCTTGGCGGGTTGCTCTACGAACTCCATTTTTTCTACCAGCTGGGTGAATTCGGCTACTACCTTTCCGGGGTGGTCTCCTTGCTCTTCTTGTTTGCCATGGTTAGCGGCATCATCATCCATTGGAAAAAGATCGTCTCCAATTTCTACCTCTTCAGGCCTTACGGGAAGCTGAAGACGGCGTGGACCGATGCCCATACGGCCCTGGGGGTCATCGGTATCCCATTCCAGTTCATGTATGCGGTTACCGGCGCTTGGTTCGGCCTGGGCATACTCGTGGCCACGTCCGGGGCGATACTGTATGGCTGTGACCGCGAAACGTATGAAGAAGCGATGCATGGCCATCGCCACGATGACATCCTCGGGCCGCGGATCGACTTGGACGACGTTCGCCTGGGCAGCTACCTGGATAGCGCGTCTTGGAAATGGGAGGGATTCGAGCTCACGTTCATCGCGCTGAACAACGTGGCGAGCCAAGGCATGACCATCAATATCTATGGAGAGGTGGATCCGAAGGTCAGTTTGTTCAATTACGGCGAGCTGGAATTCGACGTCGTTTCCGGACGGATCAACCACATGCACGATCCTTACCACAAGCGCTACGAAGAGGTGGTGTCTGCTTTCGTGCATCGCATCCATTTCGGTTATTTCGGATTGGAGGGCTGGCGGCATACGGTGGTCAAGGTGCTTTATTTCCTACTGGCCATCATCACCTGCTTCGTCATCATCACGGGCGTACTCATCTGGCTGGAAGCGCGCCACAAGAACAATGTGCCTGAAAAGGAACGGAAATTCAACCAAGGCGTCGGCTACGTTTACCTGGCCATTTGCCTATCCTTGTTGCCGGTTACGGCACTGGCCTTTTTGGCCAGCAAGCTGATGCCGGAACACCTTGCCGCGTATGGCGGTACCATCATCAATTCCGTCTTCTTCGGCGGATGGCTGTTGGCGTCCGTTTTTTTCGCGTTGAAGAGAAACAATTCCTTCACCAATACGTATACGCTGCTAACCGGCGGCATACTTGGCCTATGCATCCCGTTGGCCAATGGGTTGGTTTTCCACATCATCGATATCCTGTGGTTGGCGCTGTCGGTTTCCGCGCTCACGGCCGTCTGGTTGATGGAATCCGCGCCGACCCGGGCAAGGAAACGAAAATAAATTTCCTTTTCCCATCCGAATAGCCGAACTTTGATTTGACTAAACGGTGTAAACGGATGAAAGCCACTTCTCCAACCGAAGAAAAGGACTTGCTGCTCCGCCTGCGGGACGGCGAGGAGCAGGCATTCGCCACCATCTATGACCGGTACAACCAGTTCCTTTACCTCCAGGCCCACAAGCTCACGCAAGACGGCGACGACGCGCAGGATATCGTGCAGGACATTTTCCTGCACCTCTGGGATAACCGCCAAACGCTCGACATCCGGGCGCCGCTGGCCGTATACCTCAGCAAGAGTGTCCGGTTCGGCTTCCTGAAGAAAGTCCGCGCGCAGGAGACACGCACGCGCTACGCCGAGGAACTCGCCTTCTTCATGGAACGGGGCACCTGCACCACGGACGAGGTCCTGCTGGAGCGGGAACTCGTGGAGCGGCTGAAGGCGCTGGCCGCATCCCTGCCCACCAAGGCCGGGCAGGCCTTCATCCTGAAGAACCTGGAAGCCTATTCCATCGCCGAGATCGCCGAAGCGCTTGACGTATCGCCCAAAACCGTGAGCAACCTACTCAGCCAAGCCAACAAGGACCTGAAGCTGAAACTGGGCATCAGCCTACTGATGGCAATTTTATCGGCCTGATTTCCAGTGAACTGAAAAATAATGCCATTTTTTTCGGGAAGTTCGCGGGACTTGCGGTTCTTTACTACAAACGACAGCTAATTATTCGGTGAATAATGGAGAACAAAGACATACGCGAACTGCTCGATCGATACCTTGACGGAACCGCCACGCGGGCCGAGCGGCACCTTGTCGAATCCCATTACCACCACCTGCTTGCCGGCAAGGACGGCCTGGCCAGCAGGGAGCAGCTCGAACGCGCCACCAAACGGATGCGCGAGGCCATCGAACGGCAAGCCGGCGTAACGCTCTCCCCTTCCCTACCGGAACCCCGACGGAACATCACGAAATGGCTCCCCTACGCGGCGGCAGCGATCCTCCTCGCGGCCATAACCGGCTGGTGGGCGGTAGGCCATCAGCAGTCGGCCGTCAGCCTCGCTGCGACCGAGATACTGCCCGGCGGCAACCGCGCCACGCTGACCCTGGCCGATGGCCGCGTGATAACCCTAAGCGAGGAACAGACCGGGATTACCGTCGGCGGCCAGGACATCACCTACGATGACGGCGTATCCTCCATCGTCATGCTGGGTTCAGACAAACGAACCGCAAGCATGCTATCGCTTACCACCCCAAAAGGCGGCCAATACCAAATCACCCTTCCGGACGGCTCCAAGGTCTGGCTCAACGCCAGCAGTACGCTGAAATACCCCGATCGGTTCCCCGACGGCGAACGCCTGGTTGAAATCGTCGGCGAGGGATACTTCGAAATCGAGAAAGACCCGAAACGCCCATTCAAGGTACGCAGCGAAGGCCAGGTCGTAGACGTATTGGGAACTGCGTTCAACATCTCCGCCTACCCCGACGACCCCGAAACCAAGACCACCTTGGTGACCGGAAAGGTACGGGTGGTTGGCGCGGTGGACGTAGGGGCGAACCCCGAAGTGCTCATCGAAGATAATAAATATTCGCCCGATAAACATTCGCCCGATAAACCGGGCATAACATTAACCCCCGGCGAACAAGGCATCACCCGCGGAGAGGCTATCACCACCCACCGGGTGGACGTCTCCGACTACACCGACTGGAAGAACGGCGAGTTCGTCTTCCGCGAGGAAACCGTGCAGCAGGCCATGCGCAGGCTGGCCCGCTGGTACGACGTGGAGGTCCGCTATGCCGCCGATATCCCCGAAGACGAGCGCTTCTCGGGCGCCATCTCCCGCTACGACAACCTGGGCACGGTCCTGCAGATCATGGAAGAGGCCGGGGCGGTCGGCTTCGAAATCAATGGGCGCAACGTGCTCGTGCGCAGGAAAAACACGGAAAGGATCAAAAACGAATGATAGGAGATATGAACCATGTTTGCACCACGTACGGAAAGGAGGCCGATCGGGAAGAGCCATAGACCAGTGACCCCTCCTGAAAGAAAAGGCCGGAAGTGCTTCCAACACCACCGGCCGATGCCTGCCAGGCAGGCCTGTTCAGGACAAATCGTTGAAGCTAACAACCATTTAACTGTACCAAACATTAATGCAAATGTATATAAAATTTACCTTAACCCGCCATGGGTTGTGGGGAAAGGAGGCGCTTATGCGCGTTAATGCGACCTTGGTCCTTTTCCTCTTCGCCTTCATGTCACTGGCGGCCGAAACGGTCGCCCAACCCTACCTCACGCTGAACAAGCGCGCCGTCACGCTCGACGAGGTGTTCAGGGAAATCAAGCGGCAGACCGACCACCGCGTGTTCTACTCGACCAAGCTGGTCGATGACAAGCGTACCATCGATGCCGGCTTTAACCAAACGGATATCCGGGACGTCCTTTCCGAATGCCTCAAGGGCCTGCCGCTCACTTTCGCAATACGGGAGAAGACGGTGGTGATCAAGGAGGCCAAAGCCTCCCATGGTAGTGACGCGATGCTTCGCGTCTCCGAAAATGGGTCGCTGCTCATCCTAGCCCTCCCAGAAGTCCGCGGAAAAGTAATTGATTCGCTGGGAAATCCACTTTCCGGTGCCTCAGTCCGGGTGCTGGATGCGGCGGGTAAGCGCACCGCGTTACAGACCCAGGCGGGACACAATGGCGAATTCGTACTGAACAATGTACCTGACGATGCAATGTTGGAGGTCTCGTTCATCGGATACTTAAGCCAGGTCATCAAAGCGAAACCGCAAGTCGGTACTGTGGTCTTGCGGTTGGCACCTTCATCATTGGAAGAAGTGGAAATCAACGCCGGGTACTGGAAAGTCAACGATAAGCTGAATACGGGCAATATATCCCGAGTATCTGGTGAAACGATACGGCAGCAACCAGTCATTGATCCGATGCTAGGATTAGCCGGTCGTGTAGCAGGCTTGCAGGTGACACAGCAATCCGGTTTTCCCGGAGCGTACCACGCGATGCGCATACGTGGGAATAATAGTCTAGCTAATGGAAATGACCCACTCTTTCTGATAGATGGAGTGCCTTTTACACCTAGTCAGCTATCTGACAGAACAATTGGAAATACTGCGGCCCGTCTTAGCCCATTTGCCATGATCAACCCGGAGGACATTGAGAGCATCGAAATACTGAAGGATGCTGATGCCACGGCCATCTACGGATCACGGGGAGCCAATGGGGTCATTCTAATTACTACCAAAAAAGGAAGCGTAGGACAGACCCAATTTAATTTAAATGCCAATACTGGCTTCGGCAGTGTAACCGGTATGATGGATATGCTCAATACGGAGCAATACCTGGAAATGCGTCGGGAAGCATTTGCCAATGACGGTGTTACGAATTACCCTGCAAGCGCATACGATGTCAATGGTACATGGGATCAGGAGCGTTACACGGATTGGCAGGACTTTTTTATTGGAAATACCGCAAGGCAACATCGCGTACAGGGGCATATATCCGGTGGATCTGCACAAACACAGTTTATGCTTGGCGGTGGTTATTCCAAAGAATCAACCGTATTCCCCGGCGTTAACTATTCAAGAAGTAGGTCGGGAAGTATCACCCTTAATCATAAGAGTACCGACCAGAAATTTGAAGTAAGTATAGCAGCAAGATACTTGAATCGTTTTACCAATCAACCTCAATTTGATTTTTCCACAGGTGAGTTCTTAGTAATTGCACCAAATGCCCCCGCATTGTACGATGAAAGTGGCAACTTCAATTGGGAAAATGAAACATGGAATAACCCGATGGCAACAGCGGAACTTCGCGCTAAGATAACGTCGAACAATCTGCTGACTAATGGTATAATATCCTACCAGTTTATTCCAGAATTGAAAACACAGGTTAATTTAGGTTATAACTATCTAACGACTGATCAATCGAATATCAATCCAATGAAAGCGTATCGTCCTTCATGGTCCACATTCCCGTCAATACGCAGTAATAGCAAGGCTGATAATGATATCCGAACCTGGATCGTAGAGCCACAGCTCGATTTCAATAAGCAGTATGGTGGAGATATATTAAGTGTTACAGTGGGGGCAACTTTCCAAGAAACCGACCAATATACCTTGGTTCAATACGCCTATGATTTTGCGGACGATGCGCTTATAGAAAACCTGATGGCTGCTGCGAATATTCTTATTACTAATAATACACAAACAAAGTACCGTTATGCGGCATTGTTTGGCCGGATAAACTATAACTGGAAAGATAAGTATCTAATTAATGTAGTAGCAAGGAGAGACGGTACTAGCCGATTCGCAAGCGACCGGAAATATGGGAATTTTGCTTCGGTCGGCGGAGCTTGGATTTTCTCCAACGAAAGACTATTAAGGAACACCATGCTTAGCTATGGGAAACTTAGGGCTAGCTATGGTATCACGGGTAATGACCAGATCGGAGACTATCAGTACCTTAGTACCTATTCGTCATATCCCTACCCCTATTTAGGGGCGACTGGATTGTATCCTACGCGCCTATACAGTGCAGAATATGGCTGGGAATCTGTACGGAAAATAGAAGCAGTACTTGACCTGGGATTCTGGAATGACCGTGTGAGGTTGTCAGCTGTTGCCTACCGAAATCGTACAGGTAACCAGTTGGTCGGTTATTCGCTACCAACGATGACCGGTTATTCATCCATACAAGCGAATCTGCCCGCTAAATTACAAAATAGTGGTGTGGAACTAGAACTCTATACGGTTAATGTCGCCAATGGAGGTTTGAACTGGAACACCTCTTTCAACCTCACTATTCCAAACAATAAACTTGTTGACTTTCCGGATATTGAAAAATCAAGTTACCAAAGCAGCTATGAAATCGGGCAGCCAACCTCGCGGCAACGATTATACCGCTGGCAAGGTATAGATCCGCAAACGGGTATCCACACCTTTGAAGACGTAAATGGTGACGGACAAATCACTTCACCGGATGATTTACAATGGTTGGTTAATACTGCATCACGCTTGTATGGGGGTGTATCCAACAGTTTTTCATTTAAAGGATTTCAACTGGATATTTTTTTCCATTTCGTAAAGAGAATTGGCGAGTTACCACTGTCTGGCGCTGGAACATTTGCAAATCAGCCCGAGTGGGTAATGGCCAGGTGGCAGCAAATAGGAGATGTTACCGATATAGGAAAGTTTACGCAGGCTGGTCCTGCACGTGCAGAATTAAGCAGAGCCTCTTCCAGCGATTGGGGTTATGGCGACGCATCTTTTATCCGATTAAAGAATTTGGCTTTATCCTACCAGCTTCCCCAAAACATATTGCAATCACTGTCGATCAAGCAATGCCGGGTCTACACCCAATGCCAAAACCTGTTCACCATTACAAACTATCCTGGAATGGACCCTGAAACATTAAGGTTCGGATTGCCACCTATAAAGATGATCACGGCAGGAATAAATTTGACACTTTAGGCACCTATAAGACACCTTGTAATTAACTTAATTATGAAACTGAAAAATAACCACCAAAAAGGATCAAAACTAAGGATATTGCTACTTGGCATGATTTTCATTTTTGCAAGCTGTGATTTGTTTTTGGACGTTCACCCGCCCAAGACAGAACTGGCTACTGCTAGTGTGTTCACCAGTAACAGTACGGCAAATGCCGCTATGACGTCCATCTATGCACGCATGGCTACTAATAATGGTACTCCTTTCAGCAGAATGACGTGGCTATCGGGGCTTTCATCGGATGAATTTATAAATTATGGAACAAGCGAAAACATAATTTTATTTTACAACAATTCTCTCACGGCAATTAATCCAAATGTTATTAATTACTTCTGGACGCCATACTATAATATCATCTTTCAGGCCAATGCCGTTTTAGAGGGCTTAGAAACTAGCACCGGAGTAAGTGAAAACGTAAAAAATCAATTGATTGGCGAAGCCAAATTTATGCGTGCGTTTTATCATTTCTATTTGACCTGTTTCTTTGGTGAGATTCCTGTCATTACCACCACCGATTACCGTGTAAATGCAACCTTGCCTCGGGCTTCGCAATCAGTCGTATATGATCAGATTGTAGCTGATCTAAACGATGCCAAAAGCGTATTGGCCCCGCACTATGTTGGAGCAGATGGTGTGTCTAACAGTACGGAACGGGTGAGACCAAATAGGCCAGTAGCGGAAGCATTGCTTGCCAGAGTTTACCTGTATATGGGCGAATACGAAATGGCAGAGCAGGAAGCTAGTCAGCCGATAAACAACCCACTTTTTGGTCTTCTGGATGATCTAAAGACTGTATTCCTGAAAAACAGTACCGAAGCCATCTGGCAGGTGCAACCAATCGCTAATACGTCTACTACTTATGCCGATCAGTATATTTTAACTGGAATGCCAAATACAGAGTCGAGCCGTTCCACATCACTCTCCGAGTATCTCATTAGCAAATACGAGGCTGATGACCGTAGGCTATCTGATTGGATAGGAAGTGTTATCGTAGATGACCAAACATTCTTTTTCCCCAATAAACACCGTGAGACCCTAAACAATAGTAAGGAATACAATATGGTGATGCGTCTGGCGGAACAATACCTGATCCGTGCTGAAGCACGTATCCGCCTGGGCAAGATTCAGAATGGACTACATGATCTGAATACAATACGCCTGCGAGCAGGAGTACAGGGGTATGACATCGAAACTATTGATGCAGACCCATTACTATTGGTAGAACAGGAACGGCAAAGGGAATTATTTGCCGAGGGACATCGTTGGTTTGACCTTCGACGTACCGGTCGAATTGATGATGTAATGGCAGTGGTCACACCCGCAAAAGGCGGGCAATGGAGTACAGATGCAAAACTCTATCCCATCCCACAAAACGAACGCAACAATAACACAAGCCTAACACAAAATAGCGGATATTAGTAAGTAGACATTTCTATGAAAAAGATAGCAGTGATTTTAATCTCATGCTGTGCGCTCATATCGTGTGGCTTTTCAAAAGTCAATGACAGCGTTACTTATCCGCAAATAGGTGAGCCATGCCCGGACTTTACACTATCCAATGTTGAGCATTATACCAAATCAACCGTTTCCTTGTCCGATTTTCGAGGTAAATGGCTGATACTGGATTTTTGGGGTGAGTACTGCGTTTCCTGCGTGGAGAGTTTCCCAAAATTGAATGATATACAGCAGAAATTTAATGATGATATCCAAATACTTCTTGTTGGGATTCCTTACAAAGACCCTGCGAGCATCAAGCGGTTATTTGAATTACATCGAAAGCAAAAGAACCTTAACCTTCCCATATCGTACAATAAGGAGTTATCACAGCAATTCGGTGTTGGTACATATCCTCATATTGTCATCATTGATCCTCGGGGTATAGTACGTCACATCACCTATCAGTTCGACGGGGAACAGATTGCGGCCATGATAGCGAATGAGCCTGTGACGTTACCAAAAAGCTATGGTTTATTCGACTGGAAACCTTATGTCGAATACGATACGAAAATTCCTTTATTAATTAATGGAAACGGAGGAGAGCAAACGGCATATTTATTTCGGTCTATCTTAACGGAAACGAACGAATTGACACCTCCCTTGTTCAATATCGAGAGTGACAATAGATTTGAAGCTATGGGTTTTACTTTAGAATCTTTGTACAAATATGCTTACGGTGGATTTTTCACAACATTTCTATCTTCAAACATTCAGAAATATGGTGAGATATGGCCTAAAATAGTCTTTGAAACCAGAGATACAGCAATTTTCTTCAGCGATATTGGAAATAGGGGAAATCTTTATTCTTATAGTGTACATGTTTCTGATAGTTACTTTACAAGATTTGGTAAAGTCAAATTTAACTTTAGGAAAGTCTTGCAGAGTGATTTGTTAGCTTGTTTTCCTTATGAAGTAATAGTTGAAAGACGAATGATGCCCTGTAATGAACTAAAAATTAGTAATGATGATTTGTCTAAGATCAAATCATCATACAAGGATCGAAAATCTGAAGACGTTGTGAGTAAAAGAACAGATTTCGAAACTTCAGGATTTTCCTTTTTCGCTCTCATATCTCAAATTTCTAATTCTCCAGGTTATCCACGTGATGTACCACTTGTTTATTACGGTGACGAAGCCGATATAGATATCTCCATTGAATCGATTTACTATGAAGATCGGCTTCAGGAATTAAAGAAATATGGCTTTTCGATAGTACGAAGTGAAAAGGAAATGGATGTAATTATCGTACGGGACAAACAAAGTCTATCGGCTTCTCGTTTATGAGTTCCCGTATTTAATAACAGGCAAAACAGCGTTTGCAAAGCAGTCCCTTGTATCAAATTCGGACAAGGGCTGCATACTTCAAGTCTAGAAGACCGGAAGTAAAATACGAAAGCAAAAAGAACCAATAACTATTCACCATGAACGACAAAGAAAAGAAAGACCAACCCATCTTCGCCTCCCCCACCCTGCACGACGGCCGTGTCATCAAGATTTACGGCCACATGCCCGCAGTGGAATTGAAGAAGCTGATGGACGTGTTCACCAAGCAGGTACAGGATGACCCGGACGCGGAAATCCTAGATGTCTACAATTAAGAGAAAAGCCCCCTGCCTACGGCAGACGGGTCTCCGAACCGGTTCCCCCACAACCAACTGCGATGGCTCGTTATAGTGGATGGCTAAGCGAAAACAAAGTACCATGAATTACACAACCGGCGAAGCGGTGCAGCACTTACGGAAAAAGTGCGGATTGAAAATCCCTCAACTCGCTGCGATACTGAACATCAGTAACGGCACGCTTCAGAAAATCGAGCATGACCAACGTGAATTGAGTTTCCTCGTCGCCTTGCGGCTATTGGATTATATGGGGCTGGCCGTCGACGAATTCGCGGCGTTGCTGTCGGCCGATGAAATTGGACGCACCGAGCTTTCCACCATTCGGTATTGGGAGAAGCATAAAAAAGGTACCCCTGAAAAAAAATAAAAAAACTGCCCCGTAATTCCCCACCCCGGGATAAAACCACGCCTACCTTCGCTGCCATAACCAACAATAGATAAACAATGGAACCAGATTTCAATGCAGCGAGCTTCCGGGATTTCGAGAACATGCCCGGCAAGGATTTCTACGGATGGGCAGACGCGTGGAAGGCGTACGCGGCAGACCGCCTCGGCCTCGGACAATTCAACTACCGGCAGGAAAACCAGGTCGGCTGCGGGCCGGAGGCCCGACTCGAATTGCCCGCGACAGGCCACCGGCAATTCGTGAACCTCACGACCAACGACTACCTCGGGCTGAGCCAGCACCCGGCCGTGATGTACGCGGCGATCGAAGGCGTCATCCGGTACGGCACCAGTGCCGGGTCTTCCCCGGCCATCGGCGGCCACTACGCCTACCACCGCGAGATCGAACAAAGCATCGCCCGCTTCTTCGGCTGGGAACGGGCCATCGTCTTCGCCACGGGCTATTCGGCCAACAGCGGCACGCTGCAGACCCTGCTCAAAAAGGAAGACCTGGCCATCCTGGACATGGCCGTGCACGCCAGCGTGTACGAAGGCTGCCAGCTCACCAACGTAAAGACCTTCCCGCACAACAACCTCGATGCCTTGGAACGCACGCTCCGCCTGACCAAGGGCCGTTACCGTGCGCGCCTGGTCATCATCGACGGCGTGTATTCGCAGGATGGCGACGTCGCACCCGTGGACCGTATCCTGGAGCTTTGCCGCCACTACGGCGCGTACCTGATGGTCGACGACGCCCACGGCACGGGCGTGATCGGCGAGACCGGGCGCGGTGTACTGGAACGCTACGGCCTGCTGCAGGACGTGGATTTCATCACCGGCACGTTCAGCAAGACCTTCGCGCACATCGGCGGCTACGTCATCGCCAAGCCGGAGGTGGTGGAGTACCTGAAGTTCCAGGTGCGGCCGCACATCTTCTCTGCCACGCTGCCGCCACCGGCGGCCTGCATCCCCAAAGCGATCGCACTGGTGGACCAGGAACCGCACCGGATGGATCGGCTGTGGGACAACGTGCGGTACCTGCGGTTGGGGCTGGACAGCCTCGGGCTGGATACCGGCATCACCCAATCGGCCATCATCCCCGTCAAGATCGGCGACATCAACCGCAACGCCATGATCTGCGGCAAGCTGCTGGAAGCGGGGGTGTACGCCAACCAGATCAATTACCCGGCCGTGGCCAAGAAGGATGCCCGGATACGGATGAGCGTATCGGCCAGCCACACGCAGGAACAATTGGACACGGTGCTGGAGGCATGGGAAGGGATCGCGAAGAAATACCTGCCTGCAGGCGAGACCAAACGGTAGCGACGCATTGCGATGCGTCTTGACAAAAAGAATCATGGCTACCCCAAGGAAACGACACAAAACGCGTGACGCCGATGCCACCCGGCAGGCCCTGCTGGACGCCGTGCATCGGGTGCTGCTCGAACAAGGCCACACGGGCCTGCGCACAAACGAGATCGCACGGGAGGCGGGCAAGGACAAAAGCCTGATCCGTTACCACTTCGGCGGATTGGCCGGTTTGCTGAAGGCCTACATCACCGAGAAGGATTACTGGCCGACATTCCTTGCCCGTTATACGCCCACCGAGCCGGTATCGGCCACGGAACTGGAACGGGTCTTCGCGGGGACATGATGCAGGAGAACTTCCGCCGGTTCTGCGAAGACAGGGAAATGCAGGCAATCATCCGTTGGCAGGCCTCGGCCTATCATCCGGTGATGCGTGCGGCGTCGGCGGAACGCGAAGCACCGGGCGGCGAGCTCATCCGGCTGACCCACGAATGGTTTTCGGGCACCGACATCGATTTCGGCGGGGTATTGAGCTTTGTACTCTCCGGCTCCTACTTCCCGGTCTTGCAATGCGGTTCCGGCAACGGGGTCTTCTGCGGCAAGGACACCGCCATCCCAAGCGACCGCGAGGTGCTGGAGCGCACCGCCGGTCAGATCATCCATTGGGCATGGCAGGCAGCAGCCGAGCAACGCCATCCCCAAACAACAAATGACATGAATGCATTGGACTACGAATACGAAAAACTCGAGACCCTGATCGGTCAATTGGTCGGTGTACGAACAGCCGTCGCCGGGACCAACCCGTTGCTAAAGGCCGAAGCGAAACGGCTCGAGTCGCTGTTGCTCGGCGAATTGCTCAGCCTGGACAACGAAGTGCAGATACGCCTGTTCCTGAAAACCAACCTCAACCGCCTGGTGAGGCTCTGCAATCGGCTTTACTACCCCGGGGCCACCGGCCACGGGGACGCCATGGCCTTGCTCAACGTGATGGACGCCCTGCGCAAGGCCGTATCGGATATGCTGCCCGAAGACATCGTGCTACCCGAACTGTTCCGCGACCGCGTCATCGCCAAATTCACCGGCCGTTGGGCGCGTATGCGGCAGGCACTCGCCGACCACGGCATCGACCCGTCGCTCCTGTCCATCGTCGAAACGCCGCTGGAACGCTTCGCCGATGCCGATACCACCGCCACTTGGGCAGGCTTCCGTTACCTCCGCACCTGCATGCGCGGGCTGGACGGCCTGCCCGCCGAGCCGGAACTGGACAATTGGTCGGTGTGTGAGCGGCTGATCGCCCTGGGGTTCAACCACAACCGGTTCCTGGCTTACCTCACGCGTGCCATCCGGAACAAGGCCGACATGCTGGAGCACGGCCAACGCCAAGCGTACCTGCATGCACTCCGCCAGCGGGTGCTGCAGGTGCTTCGCCTCACCACCATGCGGCTGGAACGGGACATGCCGCCCGTCACGGAGGAAATTGTCCGGTGGCTGGAGGCGGAAATCGCCGGTCAGAACGTGGCCACCCACCAACCGCCATCCCTGAAGATCAGCACGACCTTCAAAGTGACGCAACTGTCCCTATGGTTGAAGCTGCTGTACGACCATGGCATCCACGATGAGGCCAACCTCGACGGCTATGCCGAAAAGATTGCCCATTGCTTTTCCACCAAAGGGCAGGAGTCGCTCTCGCCGGCCAGCATCAAATCGAAATTCTACGGAAAGGACCGGGACGACATCCGGTTCCTGCGGAAACTGCTCGACGCCATGCGCGACGACCTCGGCAATTTCGAATAGCGGCGAACCCTACGGATCGATCAACCAACCGAACCCATTCAACTCCATCACGTGCACGTATTGGTAAAGCAGCTCGCGGGTGAACCCCGGCAGGGCCAGCAAATGCACGCTGCGGTGACGCGCAAGGTCACCCAACGTATGAAACCCTAAGATTTCCATGGTAACGGTAAACTCGTGGCTCATCCCCAAACTTGGGATGGGCTGTTCGAGGATGGTATCTTTTGGTATGGTTTTCATGTTACAGTGTGCTAAATGGCAAGGCAAAGATAAGAAAAGCTACTTGTAAGTAGTGTATTGTGAGTGGTTGTATTTAAGTGGGCTATTTCCGTGTTTTACCTCATGCATGGTGATAGCCGAAATTCCGAATTTGGTCCTGAGTACCTCAAGAAGTTAGGTGCAAGGATAAAGCAGCTTAGGCTTAAGGCTGGCTACACAAGTTATGAATTTTTCGCATATGACCACAATTTCTCTAGAGCCCAATGGGGCAGATACGAGAACGGACAAGACCTTAAGTTTACTAGCTTAGTTAAAGTAGTAAAGTCATTCGGCATCACCCTCGAAGAGTTCTTTGCCGAAGGTTTCGAATGAACCGACATACCGCTCCCAACGGATACATAGACCGTACATCCACTTGATAGCCTGCGCAAAACGTCTTTCCTTTGGGCACTATATCCAATGAAAAAGAAAAGACTCATCATCCAATCCCCCGATGTCTGTATCATCACGGGCAAAAGCAAACGCCAGGCGCAGCGCCTGCTCCAAACCATCCGCGACGCCCTCGGCAAGGCTCCGCACCAACCGGTATCCGTCAAGGAATTCGCCGCTTACATGGCGCTTGACCTCGAAGAGGTGGAGCGGGTGGTGGGATAATCATCGGAAATCACCAGCATTGGTATGCTCCGCACAGCACGCTGCACAATCAAACCCGTATTTGCCAATCGGGCATTGAGCCGGGCTAAGGGGTCTGTCACCTTGTCTTCTATGTTTGAAAGAACGATGTCCACGTTGCCCTCAATGCCGGTTTCGTCCAACAACGGAATGGGTTTATAACGAAAGCCTATTGCGTTGGTTTTGCTTTGATTGGAAAGTGTTTCCAAATAACTATCAAATACGTGCTTATACGGCTGATTAATGAAGCTGGTTTGTTTGAGCACGTCGTCATGAATTATGCTGGTTTCAGCGCCTTTGGACTTGAGAGATAAAGCCTGATCTGCCTTTTTCAGCACCAGGCATTCGCGCGCTTTCACCACCAATGATGCACGGATGCCGAGTTCCTGTTGAAAAAAGGCATTTAACGCATTGAATAAAATCTCCGACGCCTGGGCACGAGCGTTTAGTGGGATGACCATTTCTACACAAAACCGACTGCGAAGCGCCCAGTTGTCATAATATCGGTAGTCATCAGGCTTTACATAGTATTCAGGCGAACTGACATTCCAAAGCAGTCGATGGGTAGGAATGATCTCCGGACTGGAATACCGAGCCAGGTGCTTTCTGATCGGCGCTTCGGGATGAAGCGCCCACGCATAGCGAAACAGGTCAGAAAAGGAGGTATTAACAAAACTGTATCGGATGGTTTGGTGAACAGAGTCAATCGCCTCCAGTTCTTGGGCGCCCCAAATAGGGCCACCCTCGCCTTCGTAATACGGCCGCCCGCGCACGTAGCCATCGGCAAAGGTAAACGCTTGCGAACCCCAAAGTTGTTCCAAACTATTGGCGCGCAGGTCTGGATAACTGTTTTGAGGTTTTAGTAGCATCCTGGGCATTTGCCCCCTTAGATACAAATCAATGTGGTGCGATGTGGTGTTGTGCGATGGCGTTACGGCCAGCACCTTGCCCAAGCTGTCTACCCACACGTGATGTGGCACGGTGCGCGTGGGAAACAAACGCATCCACAGGCTGTCGCCATTGATGGAGGGAAGTTCCGTCCGGCGAAAATAGCGCGACTTGGCCATGTAGCTATCCACTTTTTCATCGGTTTGCCACGGGTTAATAGCAATGATTTTCACCTTGCCTTGATACTTCCGGTGCAGCATCTCCATAGTATGGAAGGACTCCATACAGCTTGAGCAACCGGTCGACCAAAAGTCCAACACGTAGAGCGAGCCTGAAAAGTGATCGTCAGGAAAGGCAGCCGAAGCCACCTTTTTTAAAACAGTAAGTTCAGCTTCTCCTAGTCGGTCACTGACTGTGAGCGGGGACTGCGCATGCACATGTGCGCTTAAATAACATGCCGTTAATAAAACGATCAAATAGCGAGCACAAATCTTTATCATATTCTGGACGTTAAATACTTTCAGGATAGCCTAAGTTTTGTCTTAAGAACGTGCTGATAGACAACTCTGCCCACGGAATGGGAAACTTGGCGGCCGTAGATACCCAATCGGGTTTCAAGGGCGACAGCACCGCGTCGGCCATGCCCCATCGTTTCAAGTCAAACCAACGGTGTGCCCACTCGGCAAAATACTCCGTTTGTTTCTCCTGCCGAATCTTGGTCAAGAGCTCATTTTTTCCGATGGAGGGGGTGGTCACCGAAATTAGCGATAAGCCGGCGCGCTTGCGCACACTGTCAAGCGCGGCAATAGCGTCATTCAGTTGGTTTTGTTCGGCCAATGCCTCGGCCTTGATCAGGTATTGTTCCGCTAAACGAAAGGCTACCAAATATTCGCCTTTCTCCTCTCCCGCTTGCGTTTTTATTTTGTATTTATGCGGGAAATGATAGGTTATCCCGTTTACTGTCTGGGCATTCACCCAATTTGTTCTACGGAGATCGTCCGCCTCAAAGACGGCCAACAATTTCGGCGTCAGTTCGAAATCGGGAATGGCGGTGGTACTAGCGGGATTGTAGAAGTACCCGTCGCCGGTGCCGATGGTTTGAGAACTCGCGTGTTGGATGCTCAAAATGGTTTCTTTGCTTGCGCGCAAAAACACATTTTGCAAAGGCTCTAAAGTAAGTTGGGTGTTGCCGAGCACTTCCTCAGCCCAACGTGAGGCGTTAGGCCAATCTTTCAAATACGAATGCACTCTTGCCCTTAATGCGGCTACAGCGGTTTTGTTGGCGCGTTGCCTCACGTCGGGTAGTGGGTCGTTGGGCAGTGCTTTATACGCCGCGTCTAAATCAGCTAGAATTTGTTGGTATACGGCCGCTTCTGACGTACGCGTCAATTTGGCGTTTTCGCGGTAGTCAGGCGTCAACGGTAAGGGAATATCACCAAACAAATTCACCAAATTGAAGAACAAAAATGCGCGAAGAAACAGGCTTTCTCCAGTTAGCCGACTCACTGTCGCTTGATCCAAACTAGTGGAGGCGGCCAAGTTAGTAATCATGGCGTTGCATTGATAAATGGTACCATAAGCACCAGACCACATAGAAGAGTTTACGCCATCGTCGATCAAAATGGTGTTTCTGTTAAAGGGTTCAAGCGACACGGATTGCCCACTTCCAGTACCTGTTAAGTCGTCCGCACTCACGCTTGTCACTGGGCCAACACGATTAAAGAACGTTTGCCAGTTCGTCATTTGTTGCGAATAAACTCCCACCATGGCCGCTTCTGCTGTACTCGCGTCGGAAAACACTTCCTCCGTAGTTAATTTGTCCATTGGCCGTAACCCTTCCACAAAAGAAGTACAGGATGTGGGTGCTATCAATAGCAGCGCGAATGTTCCTTTACAAAGTATATTTATGAGATTCGTTTTCATAATCAACAAGATATTAGTGAAGTGTAACCTGAAGTCCGAATACAAACGTGCGGAGCGGCGGTACGATGTAAAAAGCACCGACTTCTGGGTCGCCTAGTTCATAATTAGAAAGCTTGAATAAATTCTCGGCTTGTACATAGCAGCGCACGCCTCCTACGTGCAGGTGTTTTACGTAACGCTCTGGCAACAAGTAGCTCAGCGAAACATTCCGCAACCGAATAAAAGACGCGTCGCCATAGGCAGCAGCAGAAGTTCTATATAATGTGGTTGACTGGCTAGTCGGCGAGTTCCGATTTTGACTGGGTTTTGCCAACACCGCATCGGTGGATGCAGGTGACAACCAAATCTTATCGAAAGCTTTTTTGGGTAGGTTCGTACCTAATAACCCGATATTGTTCAGGTAGGATAAACCTGTGCTCGCCTTTTGCGCGCGAAAAGAAAACAAGAAATCTAACCCAAAATCTTTGTACGTAAGCGTGTTTTTGAAGCCTCCAAACATTGTGGCATCCAGAATCACCCGCTCGGTCCGGTCAGCTACAGTATAACTTCCATTCTTGTCGACGTCTACCGCAGTGTGTACGCCCGTTTCCGGATCAAGACCGGTGTATTGATATAAGGCATTCGTGATGTTCAGTGGTTGGCCAATAATGTAACGATTGGCATAGGAAGAAGTAGCTAAGTTGGGAAACGATACCAACTTGTTTTTAGGAAGCGAAATGTTAACCGATGAGCTCCACGAGAACGACGGAGAAACAATGTTCTTTGTGTTCAACGTAAATTCCCACCCACTGTTTCTAATGGTTGCGTTGAGATTGGCAACCACATCGGAAAATCCTGTGATGCGGGGAAGTTTGTAATTGATCAGTTGATTTGAACTCGTGTTGCTATAATAGGATGCAGACAACATGATGCGATCGCGCAAGAAACCTGTTTCTAACCCACCTTCCAGTTTTTCCGTCCGCTCCCAACGGTAGTCGGGGTTGTATAGCTTATCGGGAAATAATCCTTTAATCTCACCATAGATATCCCGTGCGCTCTCCCAGGTGTCCAAATATTGATAATTGGTAATCTTATCGTTACCGGTGATGCCGTAGCTGCCCCTCAGTTTTCCGAAACTCAACACCGATAGATGCTCTTTCAGCCAAATTTCTTCGCTAAAAATCCAACCTGCACCGACGGCCCCAAAGGTGGCCAATTGCTTGCCCGGCCCAAAACGACTTGATCCATCACGTCGAACCGAAGCGTTTAACAGGTACTTGCTGTCATGGTGTAGCGTAACACGGGCAAACCCCGCCGCATAGCGATACTCTTCACTTCTTCGAGAGGAGGAAACGGACGTAGCGTTGGTTAGGCTATTCATCAACGCGTCGTTGGTAAATCCTGAAGCTTGATTGTAGGTTGAATTATTAGCGTTCTGTTGCCATGTGCCGCCTACCAATAATGTCATTTGGCTAAGGCCGATAGTTCGTTTGTACTCGAGTTGAGGTTCCAGAATCCAACTGCCATTGCTGCCCGCTGAAAAGTCGGCGAAGCGCCTTCCGTCTGCTGCCGCTTTGCTGAACCGTAAGCTTTTTTCATCAACCGACACATCATTGTAACCGGCACTTAGCTTTGCATTTAGCCCCTTAATGACTTCGTAATTGACCTGCAAGTTTCCTAATACAGCCTTAGTTTTTGCCAAGTAACTTGTGTTTAGAATTGCCAGTGCGTTGTTAGTGAGTGAAATGCCGTCCTGTTCCCAAAGTAACTCGCCTTGATCATCTAAAAACCGTTGGTGAGGCATTCTTGAATAGTTCTGGCCCATGTTTCCGGTGATTTGGTTATTGCTGTTGGCGGTATAGCTTCCCGATAGCAACACGTTGAACCTGCCGTCTTTTGATTGATGGCCAATGCTGATCGCCAACGAACCACGGTTGTCGCTCTTGTCGGTCGAGAACATGTTGTTCTCCCGGTGAAAGTTTCCACGCAAACTTACGCTGGTATGCCGATTTCCGCCCATCACTCCAAATTGGTAGTCTTGGGTGCGTGCGTTGTTCCCAAAAATGGCATCGAACAGGTTGTTATTATAGGTCGTATCCCACAACAGGATATCGTAAGCATTGGCTTGCGTAGGCGTAACGCCATCAAATTCAAACGCTTTCTTACGAAGCTGCACATACTGCGACACATCCATCATTTCCACCTTGTTGGGCACCATGCTGACCCCCTGATAGGATTGAAAGTTAAACTCGGTCCGCTCTGCACTAAGCGCAGCTCGTTTGGTCGTGATGAGCACCACCCCATTCGCGCCCCGGCTGCCATAAATGGCGGTGGCATCCGCATCTTTCAACACCTCCACACTTTCGATGTCTTGCGGGTTGATCAAGTTGAGCGGGCTCAAGCCGCCCGGGTAGGTGGCTGTCAGGGAACCCGGCGTGCCGAGCGCGGACCCCACACGCGTAAAATGGCTGTTGTTGGGCGCATACGGCACACCATCGATAATAAACAGTGGCTGATCATCCGTAATATTCTGGTCAATGGCCGTCCGGCCGCGCACCTGCACCTTGAAAGACGCTCCCGGCAATCCGTTTGATTGGGTGACGATCATTCCCGGAACCATGCCATCAAGGGTACCCAACACATTGCTCACTGGATGATTGGCGATGTCCGTGGCCGTTACCTTACTAATGTTCCCCGTGTTCAACCGCTGCGTAGTGGTCCCGTAGGCCATCACCACAACCGCATCCAACACCGAGTTAGTCGGCACCAGCACCACATGGCCCACGTTTTCTGCGGCATTGATGATCCGTGGTACGAAACCGATGAAACTGACCTCTAGTTTCGCCTCGATCGGCACGTTCCGCAATACAAACTCGCCCTTTTTATCGGTTTTCGTCAGCAAACTGGTGCGCTTTCCATCCGTATTCACCACCCGGACACTGGCGCCTTCCAGGGGTTGTCCGATCGAATCAACCACCATACCCCGCGCCTCAGTGAAAGCCACCACCATCCCCGAGCCTTTCGGCGCAGCAGCGCTAGCATTGTCGCGTAACTCCTTGCGGCTTACCCGCACGACATTATCCTCCACCGAATATGTAAACGGCTGATGTTCAAAAAGAAACGTAAGCGCCTCGTCAAGCGCCACATCCTTCAAATCTGCAGACACCGGCCGGGCATCTTTCATCATCCGGTTCGATAGCACAAACCCATAGCCCGTTTGCTTGCTGATTTGCTTGAAAACCGCGGTTAACGATTCATTGCGCACCGTAAGCGACACCCGCTGTCCGAAGGTGGCCGCACTCAGCTGCATCAAGCCGGCTATGAGCACTAAGGTTATTAATTTCATCATCAACAGCACATTTTGGGCGTACCTAGCAAGTGTACCCTTTCGTTCTCTGTTATTGTTATACATTCATTTGTTTATTAAGACAAGGCTTAAGAACCGGAACATACCTGTCGGTATCGTCGCAAAAAATCCCTAAGTTTGCCTGTCTGGTTATACATGCGTTGAATTGATCACTAACATTTTCAGCCATTTTCCAGATGATTGGCCGGCAGTGTTTCAGCCACTGCTGGCTTTTTACTCCTTCTGGGAAGCGTGGCTACGATACGTATACATTACTTCACCATGATCCTCCTTCCGCTAGCGGTGAGGGTAACCGACTGCGAAGCCTGCATCACATCCATCACCTTGGCCAGCGACCACGAGCGCGGCAACCGGCCGGTAAACGTATCTGTCGTAATGGGGCCGTCAAATACCACCTCCACATCATACCAACGGGCAAACTGCTGCATCACCGTGCGAATGTCTGCATCCGTAAAATCAAAGAATCCCGTTTTCCAGGCGGTAAACTCCTCGGTATTTACCGGGACCACCACCACACCGTCGTCGCTTACGATGGCTTGCTGCCCAGGTACAAGCAAGTACCCATGACCTGTAGCCTCCACCCGCACCGACCCTTCCACCAGCGTAGTTTTCATAGCCCCCTCGTCGGCATACGCTTGCACATTGAACGAGGTGCCCAACACCTGCACCGACTGACCATTGCACGCCACACGGAACGGATGGCGCATGTCTTTCGCCACCTCAAAAAAAGCTTCACCCCGCACGCTGACTTCGCGCACGGTACCCGTAAACGCCGCCGGATACGTAATGGCCGATTCCGCATTGAGCCAAACCTTGGTGCCATCGGCCAGCACCAGCTGGTACTGTCCGCCTCGAGGCGTGCTCACGGTATTCAGCAACGGCGTTCGGCCTGACACCCCCGAACCGGCGGCATATACCAATTTTCCATCGGCGGTTTTCTCAATCACGGCTTCCCCTTGCTCCGCCAAGTACCCCGTAGTCGCATCGCTAAGCACGATCTCCTGACCGCTTGACAACGTAAGCACCGCCTTGTTGCTGCCGGGAGCAAAGTCAACGCCGTTTTGCTGCACCAACTGAACCTTCTCGTGCAGGGTGTTGATTAAAAGATAGCCGCCAAAAGCACACACCAGCAAAACCACTGCCGCAGCCAGCCAACGTTGTATCACGGTAACGCGCCTTTTAACAGGCTTCACCGCGTCATTGCGGTGTGTGCTAATGCGCATATGTATACGCCTCAAGAGCATCTCGCGTTCGGCTTCGTGATCAGTCTCAGGAAATTGATCGGTTAGCTTCGGATCGGATTCGAACCCATCATACCACGCTTCCAAGGCTAGCAAATCCTGCGCAGAGGCTTGGCCCGTCTCAAAACGTTCCAAAAGTTCGTAAATCCGATTGCTGATCATGTCCAACTACTTGTGGTTACATTAAGGTATTCCCACCAGCGAGCAAAAGGTTCTACTCCGCGCGGCGAATAATTTTCAAACACTTGGTTATGAGTAAAAAAAGATTAGGCGCAGCCAATCAGGAAAGCCAAAAGAGAAACACCAGCCACGCAAACGGATGATCGGTAAACGCTGCGCGAAGGATGCCCATCGCCTTGTTCATGTGCTTTTTTACGGTGCTTACAGAAATGTGGAGACGTTCGGCTATTTCCTGTTGCGTCAGCTGCTCAAACCGGCTGAGCATAAACACCGCTCGGCATTTTTCGGGCATGGTTCCAACAACTTCAAGCACCTTTGTTTTCAATTCTTTGGCTTCCAGCAGTGCATCCGGCGCTGTCGACAGCATTTCGTCACCTTCGGCCCTCGTGGCCTCCACATAAACCGCGTGCGCCTTATACGTTCGGTAGGTTTTATAGATATGAAACTTAAGCGCCGTACGCAGCCACGCCTCGATGGTAGACTTCAGCTCAACCTCGCGCCGCTTAATGAAAAAATTGACAAATACTGCCTGCACCGCCTCTTCGGCCGCTTCCTTGGTTTTCAAACGTTGGTAAGCCGCATCGATCAGCGGTTTCCAATACCGCCGATACAAAGTCGAAAAGGCATCCAGATCATCATCCCGCCGCACCAATGCCAGCAGTTGTTCATCTGTCCATTCCAAAGCGTTCTCGTAACGGCTCTTCCGGTTGCCCATGTCTATTTTTCCCAAAACTAACGACTACCGGCAATAGTTGCAAATCTCAAGGCGTTACTGCGCATAAAAATCGTTTCATCCTGCCCCCGATGTCTGCGCCATCACGGGCAAAAGCAAACGCCAGGCGCAGCGCCTGCTCCAGACCATCCGCGACGCCCTCGGCAAGTCCCAGCACCAACCCGTATCCGTCAAGGAATTCGCCGCATACATGGCCCTGGATCTCGAAGAGGTGGAGCGGGTGGTGGGATAGTTCGGATCATTTATGGATTTCCATCCCGTAAAGCATCCAACAAAAAAGACAAACCATGCAAAGACCGTACTTCCGTTTATTGGCTTTGGTCGCCGCGATGCTGTCGTTGGGGTCAGTACACGCGGGCCAACCCCTTCACGGCAACGATTCGCTGGCGTTGGCCCGACTCGCAACGACCATCGAAACCTGGTTGAACGAAAACCACGAACCCTTTGGGCACGATCGTACCGGGAAAATGACGGTGCATTTGGCTTTCGATTCCTTGGGGCGGTTCGCACCGGTGAACCCCGGGGCCAGGTATCCGCTCGATTCGGCACTGGTTGCCCGGCTGGTCGATTTCGACCGGCAGACCGGCCGCCTATCCGGCAACCCGCTGTTTAAAGACACAACACATTATTATTTTTTCTCGACATTCCACGACGGTTTTTCCAACAGGCTTTGGTTTAGCAAATTGATTAAGCAACGCAGCGACACCATCACGGAAAGGCTGTTTGTCAATTACGAGGTGTATGCCGAGGCTCCCGGGGGATGGGTCACCTTTGTGGACAGCCTAGTCTCCGGACTGAGACGGCATAAAGGCCTAGAACAATACCTAGTGCAAGACTCCATGGTCATCTCCTTCGTGGTGGACACCGCATGGGCGCATGTAGCCTACCTCATCAAGGTGAATGGCGCACGCGACGAGGCAATCGCGGGTATCATCACCAGACAGGGAAACTGGTCTCCTGCGGTACTTTGTGGCCATCCCGTACAGACGGCCATGGAAATAACCATTTGGCGCTCGTTATGGGATGCACACCCCGCAACGCGGGCATGGCCCTATTTGCATCGTCGGTCATCGGTCCTATTTTTCCCACGCATCGCCCATGCCGAGCGGTTGCGGGTCGATCGGCATCCACCACAGACGGATGGCCGCGAACGGCTATCGGTGGTGTCCATCCTGTTGGACGAAACCGGGACCGCGCTTTACGCGCCCTTCGTGCTACAGGGCGACCGAACGCAGGGGCAACGCCTGCTGGAACGGATCGAAGCCAACCTCCACGACAGCCCGATCCGATGCTTTCCAGGCCCAAAACGGGTGTATGTTTCCTATCCGGAAGGATTGCTGTAAATTGTTTGGCTTGGCGCTGTAGCGAATCCCACCAACATTCCGTCTTATCCGCAATAACCAAAAATGAAGATGATGAGATTGCTTGCCGTATTACTGATTGGATTAGGGTTTCTTGCGTGCGACAAAGAAACCAAGCTGGAGCACAAGGAAGGCACTTGGCTGGTTGCTTCATTCACCAAGAAATGCCAGGCCGTAGGCGAGCACGATTGTTTGCAGGTCAAATATGAGCCCAACCAAAAAGACTGGCACAACCATTATTTCGGGATTGAGGGATTCGACTATGAACCGGGCTATGAATACGTGCTGCGGGTAAAGACCACACCGGTGCCGGAAAACGAGGTGATGATGGACGGTAGCTCCGAACGTCACGAATTGCTCGAAATCGTCCAGAAAGTAAAAAAGTAAACTAAGGCCAAAAAAACCGCCCCCGGTTTCCCAAGGGCGGTTCGCGATGGAAAAGGCTTCCGAAAACGCGCCTTGTTAGCGGCGCCTGCGCTTGCTGAGGGTGCGCAGCAACCAGCTGACCAGGAAGCTTGCCGTTGCGCCCACCGCGGCGAGGATCGCGGTCTTCAGCAACTCGTCCGCGCCCAGCACAGGCAGCGTGCACAGCAGCGTACCGGCCACCGTACCGAGTTGCAGGTCACGGCGCATCGCCCTCCGTGCCTTCCGCCTTCGGCGAATCCGGCTTTTCGCGCTCCAGCGCATCCAGCAACCCGATGAGCAGCGCCACATAGTGTGCGCCTTGCCGCACCTTCGACGGCAGCTTCAGCGGTGCAGCAAGCACCAATCCGGCCGCAGCCCCCAACCCCTGCTTGACACGTCGATACACCCGTAACGAACGTTTTTTCAGTGTGTTCGTATCCATCATCGAATCTTCAAATCGAACACACAACCAACCAGACCGGTTCCCCCGCATCCAGCACCGGATACACGAGCGCCTTCAGCCGTTCCAAGGCGATGCGGCTGTGGTTGCCCACGCCCGGCGCGATGGCCTTGGTCACCGGCGCGATGCAGCCCTGCAACTCCTGGAGCGCGTTGTTGCCCGGATGGAAGAGGATGCCTTCGCGCTGGGGCACGCCAGCCACGGCCAGTTGTTCGCACCAGCGCGTATGCTGCCGCTTGATGAGCCGGTAACGGCCCTCGGGGATGCAGCTGATGTGGCGCTTGTTGTTGCGCCAGGGCAATTCGATCGAGGCGCAGACCGGATCGTGCCGGTGGCTGATGATGCCGTTGGTACCCGACTCGTGGTAGCTACGGCGGAGATGGAGTTCCATCATACCGTATCGATCCGGATCATGGAGATGGGGTTGTACGCCCCATTGTTGAGCGGATAGTGCTTGCCGTTCACCTCCTGGTAGAAGCTCACGCCGAACAGCACGAACAGCGGCAGCGTGCTGGCCGCAGGCAGCGTAACCGATAGCGTCTCCCCGACGAACGGCGTTTTCAGGTCCGACACGGCGGTTTCGGCCACCTCGATCACCGACGCATTCCCTTCGCCCACCGTATCGAAATCCACCAGGGCCGCGCCGAGGTTGAATTGGAAATGCGTGGCGCCCAGCGGCGGGGCGATGGTATACGCCGGGTTCAACGCCGGGATGGCGAGTTCCACATCCCCCGTGACGCGGTCTATCGCCAATTCAGGTACCACGAACAGCGTGTTGGCCAGTTGCGCCGCCGCATTGAAACCGAATTGCGCAAGCAACCCCAGGTTCTCGGGCAATACCTTGCGCTCGCCGCGGTCGCTCACCGCATCGGCCTTCACCACGCGCATCATGCGGCTGAACAGCCGTCTCGACATCTTGGGGTCGTAGGTGAGCAGGATGATGGGCCGCAGCGTGTCGCGCAGCCGTTTGGATGCCGCGGCCCCCGCGGTGAACTCCGCATTGTTCTCGCGGGTACGCTGGTAGTTCGGGTCGTTGGCGATGCGCGCCGGATCCACGCCCGTGGCCTGCCGCGCCTGATACCCGTCCTTGTTTTTGTAAAAGGTCAGATCCCCGATCCTTCCTTTCAATTTGATGATACTTTTCTGTTCCGCCATGATCTGGTGATTTGAACAACGGAACAAAGGTCTGGACAATCGGCAGGAGCGATGGCGCGTATGCCGCGATACGGCGCAATTGTCGCTAAATGACGCATGGGTCACCTACACATCCTTCACCCATGGCCCATCCCGAGGATATCCCATGCATCGCCTATATATCGTCGATACAATGCCGTCAAAACGCCCAAAACACGGCGTTTCATCGGGAACCTATCGGGAAAGCATAGGGAAAGACGACATCACGACGGTTTTCGCGGCCTTGCGGGACGCTTCCCCCACTTGCGGTTGTACCAGATGATAAAACCCGTAACGGGCAAGGAAGCACCGACAAGCGACACCAATGCGGCGAGTATCTTCGTGCTCAATCCACCGATGGATCCGACATGGATATCGAAATTCATCCGGATGATTCGCTGGCCGAGGCTCAAGGTTTCAAAGGGCTGGCTGCTCCCACGGCTGCCGAAACCCGTTTGCGGAAGTTCTTGCAGGTTCCGCTGGTCGTATAGGCGTGTATACGAACGGAACGAACGGCCTTCATCCGGATTGTACGTCGCCGAAATCGGCTCGATCGTATCCTTCGGAAAAGCAATGGACAGTTGGCCGTCCGTCTTCCCCTCCGCGTAACGGAGCTGCTGCCAGAGCGCGTCAATCGGATTGTCCAACCGCGGCACGATGCCTCCAGCCGGTAGGGCGGGCGTGGTGCGATCGGCCAGCTCGCCCTGGCCAAGCAGGTAGTGATAGCCATCGCGAAACCACCCAAAGCTGTAGTACACACCCGTATAGGTAAGGATGAAGGCCAACAACATGGTGTAAAAGCCGAGCACGTTGTGCAGGTCGAGGTTGATACGCTTCCACCCGGCTTTCCACTTGATGGCAAAACTCTTTTGGCGGGTGCTCTTCGTCCACTTTTTGGGGTACCACCAGACGAGCCCCGTGATGAGCGTGATGAGAAAGATGATGCAGCTGGCGCCCACCACCGGACTGCCGATTTCCCGGGGTAGCCAGAAAAAGCGGTGCCCGGCCCGGATGAAGAGGAAAAACTTCCGGGTCTTGCTGGTCTCGAAAAGCTCATTGTGCACCACGCGTCCCGCGTACGGATCCAGGTGCAGAAAGCCCATGTACACCTTCTTGACGGTATCGAGGTAGCCGACGAACGTGGTGCGGTCCGGTCCGCGGTACGTGATGTTCTGCAGGGCCATCGGCCTGCCGGCCAATGCACTGTCCAAGTAGTGCATAGCCCCTTCCTGCAGCCTCGACGGCGGCAGGAAGGGGGCATGCTGCGGTGCAATGCGATGGAACGGCATGGTGAAATAGGCCACTTCATCACGGAAGACCCAGATGGCTGCCGTGAAACACACGACAAACACGACGATGCCCGAGGCCAGCCCCAGCCACAGGTGCAACCACTCGTTTATACGGCGCCACAGGGGCTTCTTTTGCTTCGTCATGCGGCTAGAAATGGAAGCTGGCATTCGCAACGGCATTGCGCGGTTGCTGCAACAGGCCGCCGTTGGAATAGTACCGGGTATTGGTCAGGTTATTCAGCTTGAGTCCGAAACGCCACTTGCTCAATGCGTAGAATACGCTACCGCTATACAACGCATAAGCCGGGTTTATCGCGGTATTCAATCCGTCACGATAGGAGTCGTCCACGATGTTGCCGCCCATGGCCAGTCCGATGTTGCGTAGGCCACTGCCGGGCTGGAACTTGTAGCTGACCCAGAAGTTGCCCATATTCCTTGGAATACCCGTGGCGTATTTGCCTTCGAAACTCGATGCGCGGACGTAACGGTTGTCGTTGTAGGCGTAGCCCGCCATGATGTTCAGCCCGGGCAGCGGGTTGGCGATCACCTCCACGTCGAAGCCCTTGCTCTCTTGCACCCCATCCTGTGAAAGGAAGAAATTCTGGTCGTCGCGCATCACGGCGTTGTGGATCCGGATGTGGTAATAGCTCACGGTGGCATTGACCTTGCCTCCCGCGGCATCGAGCTTGACGCCGCCTTCGTATTGCGTGGCATGTTCGGGATCGAGGTTTACCAACGTGCCGTCCGCACGGGTGGTCGTATTGGCATTGTTGAACCCGTCAAGCAGGTTCACGAACAGGGCCAGCTGATCTTTGACGGGTTGGTAGACCAAGCCGAGCTTTGGCGAGAAGGCCGTTTGGTTCCAACCGTTTGCCCCCTTAAGCTCGTAGCGGTCCACGCGCAGGCTCACCATGGCCAGCAGCCGGTCGGTGACGTTCAGTACATTGGACGCATACGCACCGTAACGCGCGAACTCCGAGAACGAAGAGCCTATGCCAAGGCGAGACGCTTCAAAAGCCGTTTCGATCTGCCGCCGGTTCAGCTTGGTTGGACGCGCCACGGCCATCGTATCCACCACCAATCCCCGGCCGCGGTCGCTGCGGATGTTGGTGTTCTGGTTGTAATCCAGGCCGGCCAGGAGCCGGTTGCGCAGGTTGCCGATCCGGAAATCGCCGGTGAAATTCTGCTGGACATTGAGGAACTTATTGATGATGGGGCCGTAAACATGCACGTTGCGGTAAATGCTGTCGCCGGTGCGGTTGAATTGGTAGTGCGGCTGGTAGCTGTTGTCCAGCTGCTCGTTGATGATCGCCACATTGCTCGACGACACCCATTGGTCAGACAGTCTGTAGTTAGCCTGCACGAACGTTTTCACATTGGTGCCTACGGCATTGACGTCGTCCACGAACAGCGCCACGTCCTGAAGGGGCACTTCTGCCGCGGAGGTGTAGGGGCCGAAGTCCAGGCTGCCCGTGCGTGTCTGGTCGAAGTTATACAATTCCATGTCCACCAGGAATTCGAGCCGATCGTTTACCTGATAGCGGAAACTTGGCGCAACGGTATAGGTATTGTTGTGACCGGCCTCGCGGAAGCTGCCCTCCCGGTGCAGCACCGCGTTGATGCGGAACAGCGCTGTCCGGTCCGTATTCAGCGGGGTATTGTAGTCTATGGTGGTGCGGCTCAGGCCGAAGCTACCGAAAGAATAGCCCACACTGCCACCCTGCGTTTCATACGGCTTCTTGGTGACGAAATTGACCACGCCTCCGTAGGTCGCTACCCCTTGGAAGAGCGTGCCCGACGGGCCTTTGAGCACCTCGATGCGTTCCAGGTTGACCGGATCGAGCGATGACCTGACCGACGAGGTCTGCAGGCCATTCCGGGCCATGGGACCGCCGGAAAATCCACGCAGCGTGATGGCCAATCCACCCGCCGGGTTGTTCATCACGCCCGTGCCGGGCGCGTTCACAAGCGCGTCGTTGATGTTGGTGTTCAATTGGTCGGCCAACAGCTCCTTGGTCACGACGTTATATACCTGTGGGTTCTCCAGGTTTTTCAGCGGCATCCGCGCCACGTATTCCGTTTCCTTGTTGGCGAATCTATTGGTGCGCTCACCGTTCACGATGACCTCCTGGAGGGTCTGCGCGTCTTCACTGAGTACAAATGCAACCGCAGTGGCTTGCCCGGCGGTTACCGTGACGCGTTGCTGCTGCGGTTTCAGGCCCACGAAGGTGGCCGTGACGGTGTGGTTGCCGGCGTCGATGTTTTCCAGCGTAAACTGGCCGCGATCATCGGCCTGGATGCTCCGTTGGCCACGGATGCCCACCGTGACGTATCCGGCGGCCTGCCCGTCGCTCGACTGTACCGTGCCGCGCACGGTTCCTTTGCCCTGTGCAGGTTGGATCTTGATCTGCCTGCCCTCGGCGCGCACGCCGTTGGCGGCCTCCCCGAGCAAATCCCGGAGCACGCGCAGCAGGGTGGCATTCCGGAAATGGACGGTGACAAGCCGTTTGGTGTCGACGAGACTGGAACTGTACAGGATTTCGTAACCGGTCTCCTGTTCAATGGCCCGGAGCGCATCGCCCACGGTTATCTCACCCAACTGAAGGGTAATCCGGCGTTGCAGGATATCTTCCTGTGCATATAGTGTGGTGCCGGCCGCTAAAACCAGCGCAAGGAATAAGAATACTCGTAAAGATTTCATATTTTTGGTGAACTTGTAATGTTGATTGGTGATACGATCTGTTGCAATGGCCCGGTGCTGATGTTTGGCGACAGGGCGCCGGGTTCCTTCTTTTCGTGATGTGTATGTTACATGTAGCGTGTTCCTTTCATCGTTCATGGAATTGTTGGGAAAATGAAAACATCCTGGTCTTTCAATCGATAGTGTAGGTTAAGGAGGTAACCGAGGTCATCCAGCACCCGGTTCAGCGGCGCATTCCGGAAACTGGCCTTGACACGGAGCGCGGCCAACGCGGGGTCGCTTAGCCGGATGCGGACGGCATACCAGCGCTCCAGCAGGGGAATGGCTTCGCCCAAAGGGATGTCCCCAAACCGGAGCACCTCATCTTTCCAATCGGTATAGTCCGCGCTGTTTACCCGGTCTTTGGCCATTCCGGCCGAATCGCACACCGCGCGGTCCTGCGCATGGAGGACGATGCCGCCCTCACCACCTTTGGCCGCGTAGCGCACACTGCCCGTTTGCACGACGATACTGCGCTGCGTATCGCCAGCGAAATCGCGGAGATTGAACTGCGTACCGAGTACTTCGGTGACCGTATGCGGCGTCTCCACGACAAAGGGGCGCAACGGATCGGCGGTAACGCTGAAAAAGCCCTCGCCCTCCAGCAAGATCCGTCTGTTTGGGCCCTTGAACCGCTCGGGATAACGTATGTTGCTGCCGGCATTCAGGTGCACCACCGTACCGTCAGAAAGGGTAACGGTCAGCTTACGGCCCAATGGCGCCGAGGCAACCCGGTAATCGGACAACGCGACTTCTTTTTCTGGACCCGGCTTCGATTGCCATCGGTAACCGATCAGGATCGCCGCGAGCAACGACGCAGCGATGCCGACCCACAGCCACCGGGGGCGCCCCACGCGGCGCGGCTGGCTCGGTGCGGCACCGATCGATCGCTCAAGCGCATTCCAAAGGTCAAGTCCAACCCGATCCGCATCAACCGACCCGTGTATGGCGTATTCCAGTGGCGGTTCGCCGGCCTCGAGCCAGTCTTCGACCTGTTTCCGTTCGGCATCCGTACATTGCCCGAGCCAATACCGCTGCAATACCCCCTGATCGATGTCCATTCGTTTCGCCTGTTTTTGGGAAGTAGTTCCAAAAACGGTCGGTTACCCTTAGCCTGACGAAACTTTTTTTGCTTCAGGCGGATTTGATGGCCGCTTTGAGGATTTTCAGGGCTTTCGTCAGGTGTGCTTCCGCTGTTTTCTCAGAAATCCCCAATTGCCTGGCAATCTCGGGAATGGTCAATCCGCTGTTCCGGCTCAGTGTGTAAACCTGCTGGCAACGACAGGGCAGTCGGTGTACCAGGCTGTCGATATATCGCTGGATATCGTTGAACAGGATGGTTTCTTCGGTGTTGTTGGTTTCTTCGCAAAAATCGTTCGCATACGAAAGCCGTTCGCGCGCAAAGGCCCGGTCGCGATAATAACGGGCGATTCGACGGCGCACGGCGCTGAACAGGTAATGGCCGATATTGACGTCGATGTCCAAGCGATCCCGCCGTTCCCACAACGACAGGAACACCTGCTGGATGATTTCCTGGGCATCGTCGGTATCCGGGATGTGGTGCATGCAGAAACCATACAGCCGTTTCCAATATTGGTCAAACAGCGACTTAAAAAGCCGCTCATCGAGCCAATCGACCGTACGTTTGTCCTGAAACACCAAATCTTCGCGATCCACGTTATCTTGCGTTGTTGAAACGCGACAAATATAGAAATTAAATAGACTTATTCTAAATAAGAAACGATGAGCCGCCGCAACCGGGGGAAAAACAGAAAATAAATGCAAATTAAATCCATCATTTTAATAGACTTTATTTACCTTTGTCGCCGATATGATCCAAGCAATCAGCGCCAAATTGGCCAACTTTACGGCAAATCGCATTACGACCAGGCACATTTCGGGTGGCATCATTTTCCTCAAGGCGCTGCTGATCGGTATCGTGGTCGTGAAATACCTGCCATCGGCCGAGGCGAGCGACTTCCAGGTGACGAGCACGTTTTTTTGGTTCGTATTGGCCGGTTTCCTGGCACAGGTCGTTGACGGCGCGTTGGGGATGGCCTATGGTGCCACGTCAAACGCCGTGCTGCTCGGGTTCGGGCTTTCCCCGCGATTGGCTTCGGCGGCCGTCCATTCGGCCGAGATATTCACCACGGGCGTGTCGGGCCTGTCGCACATCAAATTCGGTAACTTCGACAAATCCCTTTTCTTCCGCTTGGTCATCCCGGGCGTCCTGAGCGCTTCGGCCGGTGCCTTTTTGTTGGGGGCCGTGCTGGACGGTGGGGCGGTCAAGCCGTTCATCAGCGCGTATTTGGTGGTGCTGGGCATCGTCATCCTGCGGAAGGCGTTCCGCAAGAAAATGGAGATCAAGCGGAACGTGAAGCGTGCCCCGCTATTGGCGCTCTTCGGCGGGTTCTTCGATGCCATCGGCGGCGGCGGCTGGGGGCCCATCGTCACGTCCAACCTGATCAGCCAGGGCAATGCGCCCGATAAAGTCATCGGCACGGTCAACACCGCCGAGTTTTTCGTAACCTATTTCACCGCCGGCATCCTGATCTACTTCACCGGGATCCAGAGCTGGCAGATCATCCTGGGCCTGATCGTCGGCGGGTCCGTGGCCGCGCCCTTCGGCGCGTACCTCACGAAGCGCGTACCCCAAAAGGTATTGTTCGTCGCCGTCGGGGTGCTGATCGTGCTTACCTCGTCGTTCACATTGTGGAATTCGCTGGGCTAAGGCTTTCCGGATTCCCACGAAGCCTAAACCACTCGATTGACAGCGTAATGTGCTTGTGCCGCGGCAAGTGATGCCAACTGCGTGACTTCGCCGATGACGATCAGTGCAGGATGGGTCAGCCTGCTTTCGTAAGCGGCATCCGCGAGCCTGGAAGCGGTGGTGTATACCACTTTCTGGCGCGGTGTGGTGGCTTCCTGGACCAAGGCGGCCGGGGTGTCGCCGGCACCGTGCAACGTGTATAGGGTCGCGATGGTATCCAATTTGTTCATGCCCATATAGATGACGAGCGTGGAGCGGCTCTGCAGGGCGAGCGCCACGTCGCCCGAAAGGGCATGGTCTGATTTGGTGCCCGTAACGGCCCAAACCCCGTCGCTCACGCCCCGGTGGGTAAGCGGGATCCCGCAGGTGCCGATAGCCTGCATGCTGCTGATGCCCGGTACGTATTGGACATCAAAACCGTGGCGGCGCGCGAATAGCAGCTCCTCGAATCCGCGGCCAAAGATGAACGGATCGCCTCCCTTTAACCTCACGACGCTTTTGTTGCGGTTGCCATAGTGGTCGATAAGCTCGTGGATACGGTCTTGGTGCGTAAAGCGTTTGTAGGGGATTTTTCCCACATAGATTTTCTCCGTTTCCGTCGGGGCGATGTCCAATATTTCCCGATTCACCAGGTTGTCGTAAAGGATCACTTCCGATTTTTCAATAATTCGATATGCTTTTAGGGTCAGTAGCTCCGGGTCGCCAGGACCTGCGCCAATCAATGTAAGTTTTTTGTGCATATTTTCCATTTTATGATTGAAATATTGATAAATGTAGCTTAAAATTTAGTATTGTTTTTGAAAAAATTAAAATAATGCTGTAAAAGTAGCAAAAAATAACCTATTTTATATTTTTGTTGTTAGTTTAGCGATTGGAAAGTAGTTTGTTTTTGTTATTACTGTTAAATATTTGGATTTTATGGCTAGGATTAGGGTGGTTGTTATAGGAAATGGGATGGTTGGGTATAAATTCTGTGAGCGATTGATGAAAAAAATGCCTGATGTTGCCGTTACGGTGTTCGGAGAAGAGCGTTATCCGGCGTACGATCGGGTTCATTTGAGTGGTTACCTGGAAATGGGCCGGGTCGACGGGCTTTTGTTGGCAACCAACGAGTGGTATGAGGCAAACGGGATCGAACTTTGCCTCAATAGCCGGATCGCCGAGGTGGATTTGGATAACAAAGCGGTCACCGCCGAAGACGGGACGCAGGTGGGCTACGATTACCTGGTATTGGCCACGGGATCGGATGCGTTCGTGCCGGCCGTCCCTGGGGTGGATAAAGAAGGCGTGTTCGTTTACCGCACCATTGATGACCTCGACCGGATACGGGCATATGCTGGACGGGCAAAGACGGGTGCGGTCATCGGCGGCGGGCTGCTCGGCCTGGAGGCGGCGAAAAGCCTGATGGACCTGGGGATCCGGCATCCAGCTGTGGTGGAGTTCGCCCCGCGGTTGATGCCCCGGCAAGTGGATGCGGCGGGCGGTGACCTACTGGCAAAGAAATTGGAGGCCCTCGGCATCCGTGTGCACGTAGGCAAACAGACCATTGCAATACATGGCGCCGAGCGACTGGAAGCGCTCGAATTTGCCGATGGAACATCGTTGGCAGCCGATATCCTGGTGATTTCCGCGGGCATCAAGCCGCGCGACGAGCTGGCCCGCCAAGCCGGATTGGCGGTCGGTCCGCGTGGGGGCATCGTGGTCGATGGCCAGATGCGCACCAGCGATCCGGCGGTGTTCGCCATCGGCGAATGCGCGCTGTTTGACGGTATGGTTTACGGGCTCGTGGCACCCGGCTACGACATGGCCAATGTGGCCATTGCCACCATCGCCGGCGAAGAGGTGGCCTTCAAAGGGGCCGACATGAGCAGCAAGCTGAAGTTGATCGGCGTGGATGTGGCCAGCTTCGGCAATCCGTTCGACGCGGAGCCGGCGTGTCGTTCCATCGTTTACGAAGACCGTCACCGGGGGGTTTACAAACGGCTGAACGTGAGTGCCGACGGCAGCCGCCTTACCGGCGGTATCCTGATCGGTGATGCTTCGCAGTACAACGTGCTGTTGCAGACCGCGCTCCATGCGCTGCCGTTGCCCGACGAGCCCGAGTCATTGCTCTTCGGACACCGTGCCGGGCCGAACCCGGTGGCAGGCGGTGGGATGGCGGCGCTGCCGCCAGCGGCCGTGGTCTGCAGTTGCGAGGGGGTAACCAAAGGCGCGCTCATGGATGCGGTGGTGGGAGGCTGCGAAACCCTGGATGGATTGAAGGCCTGTACCAAGGCGGGGACGGGATGCGGTGGCTGTGTGCCGTTGGTGAAAGACATCCTGCACGACACGCTGAAACAGCACGGGAAGTACGTGCGCAACGTGGTGTGCGAGCACTTCCCGTACAGTCGGCAAGAGCTGTATGACTTGGTCAAGATCCACGGGTTGCGCAGTTATGACGACGTGTTGGACGAATTCGGCAAGGGCGCGGGGTGCGAGGTGTGCAAGCCGCTCGTGTCATCGGTGCTGGCCAGCCTGTGGAATGACATGGTGCTGGCCCGGGGCAACGATGTCGCCCAGGATAGCAATGACCGATTCCTGGCCAATATCCAGAAGGGCGGCACCTACTCGGTGGTACCCCGGATACCCGGCGGCGAGATCACGCCGGACAGGCTGATCGTGATGGGCCGGATTGCCAAGAAGTACGGCCTATACACCAAGATCACCGGCGGGCAGCGCATCGACATGTTCGGGGCGCACCTGAATGACCTGCCCCTGATCTGGGAGGAACTCATCGCGGCCGGATTCGAGAGCGGCCATGCCTACGGCAAGGCGTTGCGGACGGTCAAGAGTTGCGTGGGCAGCACGTGGTGCCGTTTCGGGTTGCACGACAGCGTGAGCTTCGCCGTGGAGGTCGAAAACCGGTACAAGGGTCTGCGGGCGCCGCATAAATTCAAATCCGCCGTCAGCGGATGCGCCCGGGAATGTGCCGAAGCGCAAAGCAAGGACTTCGGCATCATCGCCACCGAACGGGGATGGAACCTGTATGTGTGCGGGAATGGGGGGATGAAGCCGCAGCACGCCCAACTGCTCGCGTCGGATATCGACAGTGCGACGTGCATCCGTTACATCGACCGTTTCCTGATGTTCTACATCCAGACCGCCGATCCGCTCACGCGCACGGCCACGTGGTTGAATAAGATGGAAGGGGGGATAGACTACCTGCGCAATGTGGTGGTCAACGATAGCCTGGGCATGGCCGGCCGATGGGAGGAGGAGCTGGCCGCCCTGCTCCGGGCTTATCGGTGCGAATGGAAAACGGCGGTGGAAACGCCGGAAATACGCGGTCGATTCACGCATTTCGTCAATGCGCCGGAAGAACGGGATCCTTCCGTCTCCTTCCGGCCGTTGCGGGGACAGAAAGCGGCGATGGTCTGGACGGCAGTGCAGGATTAATTAAATAGCTATTCACTTCATGATTACGAATATGGAAACACTTTTTGAGACAATTGAGACGGCAGCCGAAACGCCGTGGTTCCTGGCGTGCCGGGTCACCGACACGATCCCGAACGGCGGGGTGTGCATCAAACGCGGTGATGAACAGATCGCGTTGTTTTATTTTTCACGGCAGGACGAATGGTATGCGGTGCAGAACGAATGCCCCCATCGTCGACAGATGGCGCTGAGCCGGGGCATGGTGGGGTCGCTGGGCGAGGAGCCGAAGGTGGCGTGCCCGTTTCACAAGAAGCAATTCTCCCTGAAATCGGGCGAATGCCTGAGCGGCGGCGAGTGTGCGCTGAAGACCTACCGCGTCAAGGTGGAGGATGGCTATGTATTCATTTCATCAAATTAACGTTCGATCATGGATTATGTAAACCCAAAGGAGGTGGCCGGCACGATGTTGCAGAGTGCGCTGGCCAAATCATCCCTGTCCGCTCGTGACATCCTGTTGCGTGGCGCGTTATCCGGCGCGTTGCTTGGCATCTCGGTCGCCCTGGCCTGCCTGGCCACGACGCAGACCGGTTTCGGCATCGCCGGTGCCGTGGTTTTTCCGGTAGGCTTCGTGATCATCGTGATCCTGGGGTTGGAACTCGTAACCGGGAGCTTCGCCCTCGTGCCGTTGGCCTTTTTCGAGCGGCGCATCGGCGCGGCGAGGATGCTCGCCAACCTTTCGCTCGCGTTCGTCGGCAACCTGTTGGGCAGCCTGGGCTTTGCGCTTTTGTTCTGGTTGGCCGCTGCCGAGGGCGAAGCCAACCATGTGTTGAATGCCGTGGAGCGGATGATGGTCGGCATCGCCGAACGGAAAACCATCGGCTATGCCGAACATGGTGCCAGCGGCTTTATCGCGGCGTTCGTGAAGGCGATCCTCTGCAATTGGATGGTTTGCATGGGGGTGGTCATGGCCATGACGTCCCGATCCACCCCGGGCAAGATCCTGGCTGCCGGTATGCCTATTTTCATTTTCTTCGCCTTGGGCTATGAACATGCCGTGGTCAACATGTTCGTGATACCCATCGGGATACTGCTCGGCGCCGAGGTCACGATCGCCGACTGGTGGCTGTACAATCAGTTGATCGTCACGGTTGGCAACCTGGTCGGTGGGCTGTTGTTCACGGGCCTTCCCATCTATTACTCGCTGGGTAAACCCCGGCTTACCGGGAAGCAGGAAGCCTGATGCCGCACCGGTCGATCATCGTCGTTTGGGCGGCCCTGTGCCTTTGGGACCCGGCACATGGGCAGGAACGGAAAGCAACGGCCGGCCTCTGGGCAGGAACCATCGTGGCGGGATATGCGGATGGCGGCGCTTACCTCAATTGCGTGGGGCCGAACATCAAGTATGCACACGGGAGCTGGTCGGTTGCGCTTGGGCTGTTGCCCACCATCCGGATCAAGAAGGACCGGGTGGCAGCGGGTCAATCCCGTAATTCGGTCTTCACCCCAACGCTGGGAACCGGCCTGACCATGGGTTGGAAACGGTTGGCATGGCAGGTGCCCTTGTTCTACCAGCCCAAGACGGCCACGGCCAATGGCCGGTGGATGCCGGGGGTTGGACTGGGCTGGCAGCTCTGAGCATCAAGGCCGGTGGGCCTCTCCGGCAATATCGGATAGGGCGTCGGGGTCGACCAACCGTATCGTGCGCCCTGAAAACGCAAGCAGCTGCTGCTGCTCCAGTTCGGTCATGGCACGGAATACCGTCTCGTAATTCGCGCCGATAAATGCGGCTAGGTCTTGGCGGCTCAGCGCAATGCCGAGGATGCCCTGTCCGTCGATGCCGAACTCATCGCGGAGCCTGATCAATGCCCATGCCAATCGGATCTTGACGGGCATCAACGCCAGGTTGCGCATCTTTTTTTCAGATTGCTGGAGCTCCCGGGCATAAAAGAGCATGAGCTGGTAGGTGAAATCAGGATTGACTTTCAGCGTGTCCTTGAAAAAATCGATGGCGACGAAACACAGGAGGCAATCTTCGAGGGCGGTGGCCGAAATCGGGAAAACCTCCTGTTCCGTGCTGAAGCCGCGGTGCCCGAGGATCGCGCCCCGGCCCGCAATGCGCACGATAAGTTCTTTGTCCCCCCAGTGCTTGTGCACCTTGACGGTGCCCTCATGGATAAAGTAGATGCCTTCGACCCGATCCCCTTCCGAAAAGACGGTCTGCCCTTTCTTGATCCGCAGGTTTTTGCGGGCGGCTTCGATGGCGGGCAGCCAATGGGGCATGCTCAACCGGCACATCATGCAGGTTTTCAGATCGCAGTGACTAGTTCGCTTGGCCATGTGGGTCGTATTGCACGGATACAAAGGAAAGGATTATTTTTTTCTTAATGATTGTCGAGGTGCACCCTTTTTGGCACGCACGGATGGTTGATGCAGGGTTGGCACAGCGGGTGTGGGTGTACGGGGTCGAAAATAGTTAATTGAAAATAAGTTGATTAGTTGTCAATCCCTTTTTTATTCCCTATAAGTCTACTTTTTTAGTAGACTTAATTGTATGTTTGCGATGCGGACAGTGCCGGTTCAATGGATGCCTGTTGCAGGTGCATAACGACGGGTACACGATGCCGAGCAGACCAATTGGTATGGAAGAGTTTTATCGAGAATTGTTTTTAAGGCAGCAGGATGCACGGGATATGCCCAGTAACGTCCGGATATGGGAATGGGCCCGCGACGTGTTCCGATTGCTGTTCCCGGAGCGCAGTTCGAAGAAATTGCTCACGATAGACGCGTTGAAGGCGAGTTTCCGGATGCTGGAAAATGAGCTGTACGACCTATTGCTGAGCAGCAAGGCATGTGCCGGTTGCGACCACGCCTACATCGTTGCGCATTTTTTCGAGCGGTTGCCCAAACTGTATAAGGTGATGATGACGGATGCCCACGCCATATTGGAAGGGGATCCGGCCGCGAACGACCTGCATGAGGTCATACGGACATACCCCGGTTTCCTGGCCACCTGCATCTACCGGATAGCCCATCAGCTTTGGCTGGATAGGGTGCCGTTGATTCCGCGTATCCTCACCGAGTATGCGCACGAGCGCACAGGCATCGACATCCACCCGGGCGCGACGATCGGCAACTACCTGCAGATCGATCACGGCACCGGCGTGGTGATCGGCGAGACGTGCATCATCGGCGAGCATGTCAAGCTGTACCAGGGCGTGACGTTGGGGGCGATGAGCGTGGATAAGGTGCTGGCGGGTACGCAGCGACACCCGATCATCGAGGACTACGTGATCATCTATGCCGGTGCGACGATCCTCGGCGGCGAGACCCGCATCGGCCACCATGCCGTCATTGGCGGCAATGTTTGGCTTACCCGGAGCGTCGAAGCGTACACGACGGTGTATCATGAACCGACCATCAAATTCATCGGCGCGCAAGGATGACGGGGGGATCTGGTTTTGGGATGAAAGCGGCTGTTTTCGCCTTTTCCTTTTTCGCTGTCGTCGCTTCCGCCAGCGGGCAGTACCGCGTCGATAGCGTTAGGCAGGCGAGGAAAGCCAAGCTGGAACGCCTTGCGCAAGACCCGTCGGTACCGCTCGGGCCGGCCGAGATAACGCACCTGCATCACTTTGAGCCCGACGGTGCGTACAGCGTGGAGGCCGCGGTCGAGTTGTTGCACGGCGAGCCTTCCTTCCGCATGCCGACGTCTGACGGTACCAGCAAAGCGTATGTGCGGTATGCAAAGGCCCGGTTCGCCATCCACGGCGATTCGGCCGAACTGACGCTTTACCGGAGCCTCGACCCATTTGCCAATCCGGATCACCGCGACCATTTGTTCCTACCGTTCACGGACCTGACCAACGGAACGGATACCTATGGTGCAGGGCGGTATATCGACCTGTCCGCCGCTGATATCCGTAGCGGCCGATTGGTTATCGACTTCAATGGCGCCTATAACCCCTATTGCGCCTACAGCAGTGGGTACCGCTGTCCGGTACCGCCCGCGGAGAACAACGTGCAGCTATACATCCGTGCGGGCGAACGGAACTATACCGGGCCGTTGCTGCAACGGCCGCGACCGGCCGTGCCTCCCAGCCCGTTCACGGCGGCTGAACGGCGCCTGATCCTGGCGGGCGACACGGCACGGCCCTTGCGCGTGATACAGGACACGGTACCCGATGAATCGCGTATATTGACATCCATTTCCCAAGACATCGATGCACACGACGAGCTGCTGCCGCTGTTGGCGAAACGCATGTACCTGGCCGTAACCGATTCCCTGCATCCAGGGGTAGGGATCGCCGCGCCGCAGGTGGGCATCAACCGCAACGCGATCTGGGTGCAGCGGTTGGATAAGCCGGGCGAACCGTTCGAATGGTATGTCAATCCCAGGATCACGTGGCGCTCCAAGCTGCTCCGGAAAGGGGTGGAGGGGTGTTTGTCCATCGCCGATACGATCGGCCGGGTTGTCCGGAACTACACCATCCGGATTACCTATCAGGATGCACTAGGCGAAAACCGGGAGGAATTGGTGGAGGGGTTCACGGCGGTGATCTTCCAGCACGAGATCGATCACCTCTTCGGGATCCTGTTTACCGACCGGCTGGCCGAGCAGGGTGCCGTACGGTATGAACGGATCAATGACGAGGTAGACCTGTACGTGAAGGAAAGGCTCCGCCGGCAATAGCGCGTGTTCGGCGGCCGTTATGTCAGCGAATCATCAGTTTTATAAAAATACTTGCGCCAATGACCGAGCGATGTTACTTTTGCTAACACTGTTAAGTCAGGTAGGAAATGAGCATCGCGGAACGTAGGATACGGGAAAAGGAAGCCATGCGATCGAACATCCTCAGCACCGGATGGCAGATCGTGACGGATGAAGGCTGGCAATCGCTTTCCATCCGCAAGATTGCCGATGCCATCCAGTACAGCGTGCCGGTCATCTACGACCACTTCGCGAACAAGGACGCGATACTGATCGAATTCGGCAAGCAGGGATTTGAGCTGGTCATCGGGCAATTGACCGAAGCGAAGGCCCGCCATGCCGAACCCGCAGCGCAACTGAAGGCCATCGCAGACGCCTATTGGGATTTTGCGTTCAAGAACAAGGAACACTACCAGCTGATGTGGGGAATGAGCATACCCTGTTGCGAGATGGATAAGTGCATGCCCGAACGTTCGATCTTCAGGAACCTGGTGATGGCACCGATCGTCGAAATCCTGGAGAAGGAGGCACATGCGGATGCCGAGTCGAATGCATGCTTGAAATACCACACGTTCTGGTCCATCCTGCACGGCCTGATATCGATAAAGATGGTGGCGCCACCCGACGATACCGAAGAGCTGAACAAACGGGTGCTTGACGATGCAATCATGGGTTTCATCAAAAACCTGGAAAGCTGAATTTTTTTTGTCTATTTACCTAACGGTGTTAGGAAATATAATAGTGATAGGAATTTAAGGAAAACCAAAATAGAAATAGTCAATGAATACAACACGCTTACCCCACGCAATAAGCCGGCCCAGTGGCCTGTTGCTGCTCCCCGCGGTACTCGCCATGCTGGCCTTCCCCTATGCTTGCGGCACTTCTTCGGGAAGTGAGCAGCCTACCGAAACCCTGCAGCGCCTTCCGGTACTGACGCTGCACACGCAACAGGCCACGACGCATGACGAATACCCTGCGGCGCTCGAAGGCAGCAAAGACATCGAAATCAGGCCGCAGGTAGACGGTCAGCTCGAGCATATCTACATCGACGAGGGCGCATATGTGCAGCAAGGGCAGCCGCTCTTCCGGATCAATGCGCGCGTTTATGCCGAACAGTTGAACAACGCCAAGGCGACGCTGGCGGCCGCCGAGGCCAACCTGGCCAACGCGCAGATCGACGTGGGCAAGTTGGCCCCGTTGGTGCAAAACCAAGTGCTCTCCAACGTGCAGCTCAATGCGGCCCTGGCGGCCGAGCGGGTAGCCCAAGCCAATGTGCAGCAAGCGAAGGCCTTGGTAGAAAGTGCCCAGATCAACCTGGGGTATACCGTGATATCGGCGCCGGTATCGGGTTACATCGGGCGTATCCCGTACAAGACGGGCAGCTTGGTGGGCACGACGACACCCGAAGCGCTGACGGTACTGTCTGAGATACGGAATATCCATGCGTACTTCTCCCTGAGCGAAAATGATTTCATCGGATTCAAGAACCGGGTAACGGGTACCACGGTGGCCGACAAAATCGCCAACCTGCCTCCGGTGGAGCTGGTACTGGCCGACGGAAGCACGTATGCCCAGCCGGGCAACGTCGAACTTGCATCCGGTCAGTTCGACAGCCAGACGGGTACCATCACGTTCCGGGCCGTTTTCCCCAATGCAGACGGCTTGCTGCGGTCGGGCAATACGGGCAAGATACGCATCCCCCATGTGTCCCCGTCCGTGTTCCTGATCCCGCAGGAAGCCACCTTCGAGCTGCAGGACAAAGTGTTCGTGTTCGCCCTCGCGGACAGCAATCGCGTAGAAAGCAGGCCGATCCGGGTCGCGGGCAGGAACGGCACCGATTACTTGGTTGAAAACGGCGTGCAAGCGGGCGACCGGATTGTCTATGCAGGCCTGGATCGCCTGCAGGACGGGGCACGGATCATACCGGAGCCCATGGTTGCCGATAACTTATAATTAATCTCCCCCCGATGTTACGTAGATTTATCGAACGGCCGGTGTTATCGACCGTCATTTCCATTCTATTGATTTTACTTGGCGCCATCTCGGCGTTCATGCTGCCCATATCCCAATTCCCCGACATCGCCCCGCCCACCGTTGTGGTAACGGCCTCTTATCCGGGAGCCAATGCCGAAGCCGTGGCGCGATCGGTGGCCACGCCCATCGAAGAGGCCGTCAACGGCGTGGAGAACATGACGTACATGACATCCAACTCGAACAACGATGGCAGCATGACGCTGACGGTTTTCTTCAAGCAGGGGACCGATCCGGATATCGCCGCGGTCAACGTGCAGAACCGGGTTTCAAAGGCCAGCAACAAGATCCCGCAAGAGGTCATCCAGGCGGGTATAGCCACCCAAAAGCAGCAGAACAGTTTTCTGATGTTCGTGGCGCTGATGAGCAAGGATAGCCTATACGACGAGGCGTTCATCCAAAACTACATCAAGATCAACCTGATCCCTTCGCTGCAGCGCATACCGGGCGTGGCCGAAGTGCAGCCTTTCGGTAGCCGTGAATACGCCATGCGCATCTGGCTGAAGCCGGATCGGCTCGTGGCCTATAACCTCTCCCCGCAGGAGGTGATGCGTGCCATCACGGACCAAAACGTCGAAGCTTCGCCCGGAAGGCTGGGGCAGAGCAGCCCCGAGATGTTCGAATACGTGCTCAAGTACAAGGGCAAGCGCAGCGAAAGCGCCGATTACGAGAACATGATCATCAAATCCAAGAACGACGGCCAGCTTGTCCGGCTGAAAGACGTGGCGCGGGTTTCGTTCGGTTCATTTTCGTATGCCGCCAATAGCCGGTTGAATGGCGGGGCGACTTCCGGTATCGCGCTGTTGCAGACCGCGGGATCCAATGCCAATGAGATCCTCACCGAAGCGCAGCGGCAGATCGATGCGTTTGCCGACCGGCTGCCGAAAGGCATCGAACCGATCGTCATGTTCAATGCGAAGGACTTCCTGGACGAGTCGATCAGCCAGGTGAACCATACGCTGATCGAGGCGTTCATCTTGGTGTTCTTGGTCGTGTTCATTTTCCTGCAAGACTTCCGCTCCACGCTCATCCCGGCCATCGCCGTGCCGGTGGCGATCATCGGAACCTTTTTCTTCATGCAACTGTTCGGCTTCAGCATCAACCTGCTGACCTTGTTTGCCCTGGTGCTGGCCATCGGCATCGTGGTGGACGATGCGATCGTGGTGGTGGAGGCGGTGCATTCCAAAATGGAGCGGACCGGAATGCCCCCGCGTGAAGCGACAGTGGAATCGATGAAGGAAATATCCGGGGCCATCGTCTCCATCACGCTGGTGATGGTGGCGGTATTCGTGCCGGTGACATTCATGCAGGGACCCGCGGGCGTATTCTACACGCAGTTCGCCTTTACGCTGGCCGTAGCGATCCTGATCTCTGCGTTGAATGCGCTGACGCTAAGCCCGGCGCTGTGCGCCCTCTTCCTGAAAAACGCGCATGCCGCCACGCCAGGCGCCACCGAACGGGGTGGGTTCATGAAGCGCTTCTTCGCGGCCTTTAACATCGCCTTTTCCGCCATCACGGAAAAATACGTGAAGTCGTTGGCGGTATTGGTACGCCACAGGTGGGTGGTCGTATCCGGGCTGGCCCTGGTGACAGCGGTGACGGCCGTGATGATCATGCGGACACCGACGGGTTTCATCCCCACCGAAGACCAAGGATTCGTCCTCTATGCGGTCAACACGCCCCCGGGCAGCTCGCTGGCCCGGACCGAACGGGCGATGAAGCAAATCGAAGAGATCGTCGCCAACGAACCCTTTACGCTCAACCACTACCAGGTGGACGGCCTGAATTTCATCTCCAACGCGAATGCGGCGCCCTATGGAGCGGGCTTTATCCGCACGAAGCCCAAAGACCAGCGCGGCCCGGTCAAGGACTATGAGGCCATCGCGGCAAGCCTGACCCAAAAGGTCGCCGCCGAGGTAAAAGGGGCCCAAGCCGTATTTTTCACCTTTCCTACCGTTTCCGGCTTCGGCAACGTCGATGGCTTCGAGTTCATGCTGCAAGATCGCGGCAACGGCTCGTTGGACAAACTGGATGCCATGGCCAAGGAATTCATCGCGGCCCTGGGCAAGCGCGAGGAGATCGCGTTTGCGTTTACCACGTTTGCCGCCAATAATCCGCAATACGAACTGGTGATCGACGACGAAAAGGCAAAGCAGCTGGGCGTCGACGTCAGCGACTTGCTGCAGACGGTGCAGATCTACTTCGGAAGCAGCTTCGTCTCTGACTTCAACCGCTTCGGCAAGTTCTACCGCGTCATCGCACAGGCCGACATCGCGCACCGGGCAAGCGCGTCTTCGCTCAATGAGATCTACGTGAAGAATGCCGATGGGGGCATGGTGGCGGCCAATGCGATGGCGTCGTTGAACCGGGTGTACGGCCCGGAAACGGTGACGCGCAACAACCTGTACAACGCGGTCACGATAAACGGGAAGCCGAACGTGGGGTATAGCACGGGCGACGCGATCCTGGCCATCGAGGAGACCGCACGCGAGGTGCTGCCACGCAACTTTGCCTACGAGTGGACGGGCATGACCCGCGAAGAGGAGAATGCGGGTTCGCAGCTGATCATCATATTCGTGATGAGCCTCGTGTTTGTCTATTTCCTGCTGGCGGCGCAGTACGAAAGCTATATCCTCCCGCTGGCCGTGGTCCTGACCATACCGTTGGGCGTCTTTGGCGTGATGCTGTTCATCAACCTGATGGGTATCGAGAATAACATCTACGTGCAGGTGGCGCTGATCATGCTCATCGGCCTGTTGGCAAAAAACGCCATCCTCATCGTGGAGTATGCCGTACAGCGGCGTCGGGCGGGCATGGCGCTCGTCGATGCGGCGTTGGAGGCCTCGCGGTTGCGGCTACGCCCCATCCTGATGACCTCATTCGCCTTTATCGCCGGGATGATCCCCCTGCTGCGCGCCACGGGAGGATCCGCGTTGGGCAACCATTCGATCGGTGCCGGCGCGGTGGGCGGTATGCTCACCGGTGTGGTACTGGGCGTATTCGCGATTCCGGTCCTTTTCGTGGTCTTTCAGTACCTGCAAGAGCGCGTGCGCGCCAAACCGGAAGGACGTTTGGCGGGTGCCCGTCTGGCATCGCTGTTGTTGCTCCCGCTGCTGGCCCTGTCTTGTGTTTCCCGGCGAGAAGGCATACGCCCCGATTACGGCGTGCCTGACGCGTTCCGCGTGGTGGATACCCATTCCGAAGCCACGGCCGAGGCCGATTCCACGAGCATCGCCCAACTGGAATGGCGGCAGTTCTTTACCGATACCACCCTGCAAGGGATCATCGATAGCGTATTGGCGCGCAATTACGACATGCAGGTTGCGCTCAACACCATCAAGGTGAGCGAGGCATACCTCAAACAGGCGCGGGCAGCGTGGTTGCCCACGGTGCAGGCAGACGTGTCGGCCAACACGTCGAGGCCGTCCGAGAACAGCCTGAATGGGCTTAGCCTGGGTAATTTCCTTGGCACCAACCACATCGAAGACTATACCGCCGCACTGGGGGCGAGCTGGGAAATCGATGTCTGGGGCAAGATCCGTCGGCAACGGGAGGCTTCATTGGCGGCATACCTGCAAAGCAACGAGGCGGTAAAATCAGTACAAACCAGTTTGATATCCGCTTCGGCCGCCGCTTATTACAACCTGTTGATGCTGCACGACCAGCTCGACATCACCGGGCGCAACCTCGCGCTCGCCGATAGCACGCTGCGCATCATCCGGCTCCAATACGAGTCTGGACAGGTCTCCATGCTGGCTGTCCAGCAGGCGGAGGTGCAGCTGGAACGGACCAAGGCCTGGATACCCCGGATTGAACAGGCATTGCTCACCCAGGAAAACACGTTGAGTGTCCTGATGGCCGAGGCGCCCCGTGGGATAGCGACGGGCGGGCGGCTCCGCGGCTTTGAAGTACCGGGGCAATTCGCAGTCGGTATCCCGGCTGCCATGGTAAGCCGACGTCCCGATGTCAAAACCGCCGAATATGCCCTGCGCATCGCCGATGCGCAGGTGGGGATTGCGGAGGCCAATCGTTATCCGGCATTGCGCATAACCGCAGCAGCTGGGCTGAATACGTTTCAGGCCAGCAACTGGTTTGTTACGCCGGCTTCGCTTTTTGGCAACCTCGCCGGAAACCTGATGCAGCCCGTATTGAACAACCGGAAGTTGAAAACGCAAGTGGAAGCGGCCAGGATACAGCGGGAGAATGCGGTCATCGGCTTCAGGCGCACCGTACTGGAGGCGGTGGGCGAAGTGTCCGATGCGCTTGCGCAGCTTGACAAACTGGCCGCCCAGCTGGAGCGCTCCCAATCGCAGAAGGACATGTTACAAAAAGCCATCCCCAACGCCCAGCTGCTCTTTGCCGGCGGGCTGGCTTCCTACCTGGAAGTCATCACCGCCCAGCAGAACGCATTGCAGAACGAACTGGAACTGGCCGACCTGAAACGGCAGCAAATCGATGCGTATGTGCTGCTGTATCGGAGCCTGGGCGGTGGCGTCGAGTAAGCAGGGGCTGCACCGGATCGCCCGACAAAACATGCACCCGCCTTTTGGTATCTTCTGGATGCGTTATGCGGAAGACAGCAGAAGGAAGGAGCTGAACGCCATCCGGCAGTCACCATGTCTACGTGAAAATGGGGGGGAAGAATGCGTTTTGAAACGAATTTATGTCCACATCGATGGGGGAACGTTCTTGAATCCGGATATCGTCCACGTACCATTGGAAGGCGTCAATGCCAAGGGAAAGCAAAAAGTTGAACAGTTAAAGCCTGAGGTGCATATCCGGTAAGTGGCGAACCGGGCGTCTGTTACGGCGGCGTAAAAATAGTCTACAAAAATAGTAGATATTCAGGAATGAATGTATACCTTTGCCTTGTGATCACGTCGTTTGGGTAATCCACGATGAAAATTCATTTTTTAACAAGCTAAAAAGCAGTCATGGTACAACATTACCAACCATCCACTTACATCCATTTATACTGCCTTTCCAGGCGAATGCGAATGTGATTACCATCATTATTCGATTCAGGATCAGCGTACTATTTTTTAACGAAAATAAGCGCTCCCGCTAGCCAATTGCAGTCGGATGCGGAAGCACTTGTTTCTAAAGCAATCTTTAGAAGTATGGCAAATATATTACTTTTTGTCAGGAATAGGGGTATATTGGTTTTTCTTATATCCCTGATCGCTACGGTGGCGGTCAACGCCCAACAGACCATTCAAGGGCGTATCGTCGATGGCGCCGGACAAGCGGTTGTCGGGGCCACGGTCGTGCTCAAATCGCAGGGAGCGGGCGATGGCCGGGAAAACGGGACGACAACCGACGAAAACGGGCAGTTCAGCCTTTCGACCAGCCGAACATTTCCGCTTACGCTGACCGTCCGGTTTATCGGTTATCAGGTACAGGAAGTACAGGTTCGCGACGCGCGGGAACCGCTGGTTGTCGCCTTGGCCGAAGAACTCAACCAACTGGACGAGACCGTGGTGGTGGGCTATACCACGGCCAAGCGATCGAGTTACACCGGATCGGTGGCCGTCGTCAGCGCGGCGCAATTGGACCAATTGCAGATCACGACCATCGGAAAGGCCTTGCAGGGCACCGTACCTGGACTGCAGTCCATTGCTTCGGCCGGACAACCGGGCAACGATGCGGAATTATTCGTACGGGGTATCGGATCGGTCAATGCGTCAACCGCTCCGCTCTATGTCATTGACGGTATCCCGGGAGGGAATCCAAACCAATTGAATCCGAGCGATATCGAGTCCATCTCGGTGCTCAAGGACGCAACGGCCAGTGCGCTGTATGGTTCGCGCGGGGCCAATGGTGTGATCGTGATCACGACCAAATCAGGTGTGCTCAATGCAAAAACGAGCGTCAACTTTTCGGCAAACCACGGATATACCGGCCGTGCGGTAGCGGATTACGATTATTTGTCTCCCCAGGAGTATTATGAGTTGCAGTGGGAGGCCATTCGCAATACACAGGTCGATCAGGGAAAGACACTCGCCGAAGCGGCACAGTATGCAACCGATTACCTGGTGGATGGCGCACTCAAGGTCAATATTTTCGGCCCGCAGTATCCGAATCCGGTAGGGACCAATGGCCGCTTGGCCACGGGTGCCACACCGTTGTGGAACGACGATTGGGGCACCGCCATCTCACGGCCAGGCCTGCGCCAGCAATACGACTTAAGTGCGAGCGGCGGCAGCGCCAATACCAAGTATTTCCTCTCGGGTGGCTACCTGAATGAAGAGGGGTGGATCCGGACATCCGAATTCGAGCGTTACAACTTCCGGACAAACATCCAATCGAAAATAAATCGATGGTTTGAGGCAGGGGCCAATGTCTCGCTGACCTCCAGTTTCCAGCGTTCGCCCAACCAAAGCGATAGCAATATGGGCAATTTTGCCAATTTTCAGCGCCTGCTCTCCAATATCTATCCGGTTTACGAGCGCAACCCTGATGGTACCTACATCTTGGACGAAGACGGCAACCGGAAGTGGGACTATGGCTTGTGGCGGCCCGCCACTGCCTCGTCGGGCGTGAATATACTCGGAAGTTCAGCACATGCCATCTCCGGCGATCGGACCGACGCGGTACTGCTTGGTACCAATTTCAGCATTAACTTTTTGAGGAACCTGTCATTGCGCACCACCGCCAATGTGGATTACCGCAGTCGTACTTCACATACCTACTCGCATTCGTACTACAGCACCGGGGTCATTGCCGAAGGAGCAGGTTCGGCCAGTCGAAGCGCCAGGCGCAATTTGAACTACACGGTGAATAGTTTCCTGAACTATGCCGTGCAAATCGGTGGGGAACATGCCATCACCGTACTGGCTGGCCCCGAGATCTACGTGGAAAATGAATCCGAGCTGTCGGGAAGCCGAACCGGTTTCCAGGTGCTGGGCAAAACCGAGCCCTCCGCAGGTACGGTGAGCGGCGCCTTTACCGGCACGTCTACAGACTATCGGTTGGCGAGCTGGTTAGGCCAGTTGAACTACGACCTGTTGGATCGTTACCATTTTTCGGCGAGTTTCCGCCGTGATGGCTCTTCCCGGTTTAGCAAACAATCGCGGTGGGGCAATTTTTGGTCGATCGGTGGCGCGTGGAATATAAAAAGGGAGTCGTTCCTGCGGGATGTGGAAAAGCTCGACAACCTCAACCTACGGGTCAGCTATGGCGCGCAAGGCAACGACCGGGTAGGCAATTTCGCCTACGGTGGGTTCTATTCCATTTACAACAGCCTGGACATGCTCGGGCTTCGGCCGTCCGACCTGCCTACGCCTGAGCTCAAATGGGAGACCAACCTTAACCTCAATTTCGGGTTGGATTTTTCATTGTTCAACAACAGGTTGGTGGCCCAACTGGATCTTTTCGACCGCCAGTCGCGCGATTTGCTATTCAATAAACCGTTGACACCATCTACCGGATACAACGGTATCGATGCCAATATCGGCTCGCTGAGCAACCGGGGCATCGACGGGCAGATCACCGCCGTACCGATACGGAACAGCGATTTTCACTGGAATATCACCCTCAATTTGGGGCATTATCGAAACCGCATCACACGGTTGCCGCAAGACGAAATCCTCACCGGCTCAATCGGGCAATACGGAAACACGAAAAAGATGGTTGAAGGCGGCTCGGTGTACGACTTTTTTATCAAGGAATGGGCCGGCGTGAATCCGGAGAATGGAAAGGCAACGTGGTATAAGGATGTCGTGGACGAATCCGGCAACATTACCGGGCGAACAACCACCGAAAACCAAACGGAGGCAACGCCTTATTTCCAGGGAAGTTCGTTGCCTGATCTGTATGGCGGATTGAACAACAGTTTCTCCTATAAGGGTTTTAACCTATCTTTCTTGCTTTCGTACAACATCGGGGGCAAAATCTTCGATGGCGACCAACCCATGATCATGCACCTGGGCTATGCTCCCGGTCGCAATTGGTCACGGGAGGCCCTCTCCCGGTGGACGCCGGAAAATACGGATACGGATTTTCCGCGGCTATCGTATGTGTCAGATTCATGGAATACGATACCTTCCACGCGTTTCCTGTACAATGCCACCTACGCGCGGCTGCGTAACGTAAACCTATCCTATGCGCTACCGCGGCAGTTGGTGTCGGGCTGGGGGCTTACGGATGTACGGTTGCGTTTGATAGGCGAAAACCTGTTGACGTTTTACGGACATAAAGGGCTCGATCCCGAGCAGACGGTTGGAGGGGCTACCTTTTACCGTTATCCAGCCCAAAAGGCCTATTCCCTGGTACTTAATGTTTCATTTTAACCTACAAGAATCATTGACATGAAACGTAACAATAAATCAATCCAGTTACTCTCGGTGTTGTTCTTGGCCTTTTCGTCGTGTAGCGATGAGTTTTTCAACACCTCCCCCGCCACGCAGATTACGACCGATGAGGTCTTTTCTTCCGAAACGAACATCAACGCCTTTGTGAACGGGGCTATCCGTTTCCTGTTGGAGAACAGCACCTCTCAGGACAATCCCGGATTGCCAACCATTTTCCTCACGCACGATGTCATGGGCGAGGATGCCTTTGCCCGCGATGGGCGGTATGGCTATCGTGATTCTTATCCGTATCGCGATCCCTTCGATCACACCACTCGGCGGGCATTGTTTTTCTGGACGTTGCAATATACGTCTATCGATCACGCCAATAACCTCATTGCGAACATCTCGGTAGACGAGAGTACCAAGCCATCGATCAAGCACCTCAAGGGCCAAGCCTATGCATTGCGCGCCCACAACTACTTGAATTTGGTGCGGCAGTATCAATTTACATACGCCAAGGATCCTAACGCCAAGGCCGTGCCCATCTATACCCAGCCCACCACACCAAGCACCGAGCCGCGCCCCCGGGCCACGGTACAGGAGGTATACGACCAGGTGATCGGCGACCTTTTGGAGGCGGAGAAGCTACTGCCGGGCTTCCAGCGCACCGTAAAGAACCGGCCCGACATCAATGTGGTATACGGACTGTTGGCACGCGCCTACCTGACGTTGGAGAATTGGGAACAAGCAAAGGCATATGCCGCGAAGGCCCGTACGGGCTATCCCATTATGACGGCGACGCAATTTACGGAGGGTTTCAGCGACGTGGGTAACCCGGAATGGATCTGGGGACATCCGCAGACACAGGTGCAGAACCTGGGTGGCGCTTCGTACTTGGCTTACCTGGAGACGACACCCTATACGACGAACGCTTCGGGGACGAACCTGTACGCCGGTTACAACAGCATCATGCCCGACCCGCATTACATCGCGCTGTTTGACGACGGCGATATACGGAAGTCGCTATTCGAGATCGCGACACAGCCCGACGAAGCGATTTATCGCCACTACCGCAACAGAAAATTCAGGAACAAGCACCCCAATCGCGACGGCCACATCGTGTTGATGCGCGCTTCGGAGCAACTCCTCATCGAGGCAGAGGGCAAGGCGCGTTTAAATGATGTGCCGGGCGCGGTGGAAACATTGAACGAATTGCGCCGCAGGCGGAACCTTCCGGATTTATCGGCCGCTGAATTCAACAGGGACGGAATCATCGACGAGATCCTGCTCGAACGCCGCAAAGAGCTTTGGGGAGAAGGGTTCCGTTTGTACGATATCCTACGGACGCAGACGGCACCGGTGAGAAAAGAGACATCCCGGACTTTCGTCGATGATCGGGGCAACACGGTGGCGCTGTTCGGCCACTGGATCACCCGGTTTCCCAATGGAACACCGTTGAGCCCGAACAGCCCCTATTTCCTGTTCCCCATTCCACTGAATGAAATCAATAACAATCCAAATTTATAAGCGGATGAACACAGCAACAATCGCAGTCGCCCTCGCGATATCGGTGGGTACGGTCTCGGCACAGCAAGTGCGACCGCTGCAACTATCAGGTACCGTCAAATCGTCGGCAGAACAGAAGGTCTATCTCCAGCGATACGACAACAAGGTGTTCCGGACCATAGACTCCGCGGTCGTGGAGGATGGGCGTTTCCAGTTTGGCACCCAGGTACCCTTGCCCGAACTGTATGGGGTCAGCCTGGATACGACGGCCAGCCCATTGGCTGTTTTCCTGGAAGACAACCCCATAGCGGTCGAGCTCGGCGACGGGAGCGGCTACCGGGACGCCGTGATAACCGGATCCAAGGCGCAACAACGGTTCGACGACTTCCGCGCCCGGCAGCGGGGGCTGAAGCCAGCCGATTTCATCAAGGAAGATCCGGCTTCCATCGTGGCGGCTTATGTGCTGTTCAGGAATTATTCCTACGGATTATCTCCCCAAGAGATACGGGAACACGTCAAGCTATTGGACGTTTCGCTACACAATACGCAGTACGTGCGGATACTGAATGACTTGGCAACCGTACAGGAATCCGTGTTACCGGGCAAAAAGGCCATTGATTTTGTCTCGTCGGGGCCCGATGGCAATCCCGTGCGGTTCTCGGACCATTTGGGCAAGGGATATGTGTTGCTCGATTTCTGGGCGGCTTGGTGTGGGCCTTGTAGACGGGACAATCCGAATATCGTTGCGGCGTTCACGAAATACAAGGACAGCGGATTCAATGTGTTCGGGGTTTCGCTAGACAAGGATCGGGACAGCTGGCTGAAAGCCATCGCGGACGATGGGCTGGACTGGCCACAGGTGTCCGACTTGGCGTTCTGGGACACGGAAGCCCCCAAGTTATATGGGGTCAGGTTCATTCCCAGCAACGTATTGATCGACGCCGACGGAATCATCGTGGCCCGGAACATCCGGGGGGAAGAGCTGCAGAACAAGCTTGCCGAATTGTATGGTTTCTAATCGGCGATTTACCAACGGTGGGAAAACGTTCCTTTGGATTTGGGTGCTGCTGTTCGGGACAGCGGGTACGCTGACAGCGCAACGGGCGCAGCCACATGAACACCATTTCGTCGATCCCGAAGGCCACGACACCCATCAGCATCAAGGCCACGATCACCTGGCGCATATCGAGCACCATCGCCGGGAAGTGCCTTTCCTCGCCAACTTGCCCGAACCGAAGCGATTGGAGGGTATCGGCGAAGAGGAATTCCCGATAGCCACCGCTTCGGGATTGACCCAACAATGGTTTAACCAAGGGGTGGCGTTGTTGCATTGCTTTTGGGACTTCGAGGCCTATCGGGCGTTCAAGGAGGCGATACGCCATGATTCGACGGCGATCATGCCCTATTGGGGGTTACTGAGCGCGATCGGCGCGATCGAGGGCGATGAATTCGGGCATGACCGATTACTTGCTTTGCGGCGGTTGAAAGGGCTGTTGCATCACGCAAACGAACACGAGCGGCTTTACGCCGAAGCGATCGTTGCGCGCAATGAAGACCGGGTGGCCGGACGGAAGACCTATCAACAGAAGCTGGAAACCGTGTTGCACAAGTACCCCGACGATATCCAAGCCAAGTTGTTCCTGGCCATGAGCGTGCGCAGTGGTCATGATCTGGATTTGAATCCGAGGGATGGTACCGTTTATGCCGAATTCCTATTGCGTGACGTACTGCGTTCGCATCCCGATAATGCGGCGGCCCACCATTACTGGATACACCTGAAGGAAAATTGCTGTCCGGAACAGGCGTTGGAGAGCGCGCGGATCCTGCCCAAGCTGGCTCCGGCTTCCGGCCATATGCTGCATATGCCAGGTCATGTGTATTACAAACTGGGCCGCTACGATGATGCACAGCGATCTTTCCTCGAGGCGGTTAGGGCAGATTCGGCGTACATGGCAGACCAAGGTATTCCCGAGGTGGATACGTGGAATTACATCCATAACATCAATTACCTGCTATCCAATGCCGCGGAAAGCGGAAAATATGGCATCGCCCTTTATTACGCCGAGCGACTGGAAGACATGCCCGCTACGCCAGAACGAAAGCGCAAGTATGATGGACGGTTTTTTTACCAGGGCAAGATCGCGCCCGCCAAAATGGAACTTTGTTTCGGCAAGTACGATAGGGCGGTGGAGCGCCTGCGTGCGATAACCAATACGGATTCGATATACCCACGGCGGGCCATTGCCTATCGCGACGCGCTCCTGTTGTTTGCTGAAGGGTTGGCGGCATTGGCAAGGCAAGATTTGGAGGAGGCACGGCGGTATTCCGAAGGACTCGACGCGAGCCTTTGGCGCAATGGGCAAGGGCCGGCGCAAGACAAGATCGGGGGGCGGTGGCTGCCGTCGCTTGAAGTCGCTTCCGTCGAGTTGCGTGGACGGGTGCTGGCAGCGGTGGGCGATTACGACGGGGCGTTGGCCTTGCTGGAACTGGCGAACAGGAAAGAAGCGCAACTGGGGTACAGCGAGCCCCCTACCTATGCCCGCCCGGTGTTGATCAGTTTGGGTGAAACCTACCTCGCAGCAGGCAACTTTGAAAAGGCGGAAGACGCTTACCGTCAACTATTGGTTCGGCATCCGGGCACGGCGAATGGATTGTGGGGGCTTTACAAGGTGTACAAGGCGCAGGGGAATGCCGATCAGGCGCGGATTTACCAGGCCAAGCTGCAACAGGCGGTTTTGGGCGGCGATGCTTCGTTATTTCCATGGTGAGATTTAAGGGCTTCGACGCGTGGACCCGATGATATACCGAAGTTGTCGATTAAAGAAAAATAATTCGCAGTAAATGAGTGGTTTATTAATGAATGTTTAGGTTTAGCAAAAAAGACTACTGAATTAATAGTCTTTTTTGCTATGTTTGCACCATGGTTAACGCGAGTGGAACGAACGGTCTTGGGATGTGCATGCGAATGAAAGCACGTACGGGGTAGGGGTGCCGCGGAGCCGGTTTGATAAAGCAAGATGCCCCTTCACTGCAAATGAAGGGTTTTTTTTTGAGGATTTTAGGTTGTCTCTTTTCATATATAGGTTTATAATTGGTTAGCGAAGTGGGGCTCCTGCCCATCAGGAGCCACCACTTTCTGGAGAAAGCCGAGTGTTAAGCCAAGGTTGGAAAGCCAAGACAAAATGCGATGGTTGGTCGAGTTAAATATAGAAGTCATGAGTTTACACCCTTCTTCGTCCCTTACATTGAGGCCATTGCTGGATCTGCAACTGAATGGCGAAACGAATCTGAACAGGATCATCACGGACCTGACCGCGCACTGCGATGTACGCATCCGGATCATCAGTGCACAGTTGGAATACGTCGGGAACGCCAATTTCGGGCACCTGCAACTGCACTTGTTGGGCGATGAGTCGGAAAACCAATACGTCATCGATTATTTCGATCACCAAAGTATCCGCAACGCGATCACCAGCTACGCAGCGGTTTAGCATGGGGGCACCGTTATCCATAAAGGATGCAAAGCCATGAAAGGTCGGTTTGGACAATCAAGCGACGAGGCACTTGCCAGTGCGTTAGGTCAAGGTTCAGCCCAGGCCTTCGAGCAACTCTATTGCCGTTACTGGGCTTGGCTATTGAATATGGCATTGCGTCAACTGCGTGACCGCGCTATCGCGGAGGAGCTTGTGCAGGACGTATTCGTTGGTTTGTGGGAACGCCGCGACCAAGAGATCATTTTGAACATCAAGGCCTATTTGGCCAAGGCCGTGAAATTTGCCGTGTTCAAGCATGTCCTGCGCGAGAAAAGACGGAGCGAAATCATCCATTTGCATTATTACCAGGCACAGCAACAAGACGACGAAGCCATGCTGGAGGCACGATTCACCGAGGAATTCGTCAACGGTGTCGTCGACCGGCTGCCGGATAAATGCCGTCAAGTATTCCGGAAGAGCCGACTTGACGGGCTAAGCATCCCACAGATAGCAGACGAGCTCGGTGTATCTGCAAAAACCGTAGAGGGACATTTAACGAAGGCCTTGAAGACCATTCGGTTGTCTTTGCGATCTATCGTACCCACACTGCTGGCGATCTTCATGGGTGAAATCTTCCGATAGCCCGCCTGCATCGCCCTGATCCTTTTCCGTTTTTTTTTTCGGCTACCAAGGGTAATGCGCGACTTGTGGTACTTCATTGATAACGGAAGGACGATATGGATACGAATGCATTGCATCGATTGGTTTGGCGATACCTGGCTGGAGAGGCGACAGCGGCCGAAAGGCGAGCGCTTCAAGAATGGTACGCAGCCAATTTCGAAGCGCCGGTGGATGGAGGTGCAGATGTCGGCCGCGCAGCCGAGCAGCGGATACGCCAACGGTTGCATGCGCGCATACCGGCATTGCGCCCGCAGCCGAAGCGTGTCCGACAGACTGGGACATGGATTGCCGTCGCGATGGTCACGGCAGTGGTCGGACTCGCTTTGTCGCTTCTGGGTACGGGTTTACTGGACTTGGAAAAGCAGGAAATCCGGTACGTTTCCGTGAAGAATCCGACGGGCCAGATCAAGGAATTGCGGTTGCCCGACGGGACGGCGGTGTGGCTGAACGCACACAGTGAACTGGCGCACGCCGAAAACTTCGGTCAGAACCGCTCGGTCATTTTGGATGGCGAAGGATACTTTGATGTCGTCGCAGACGAAACGCACCCCTTCATTGTTCAATCAGGCAAGCTGCATACCACCGTATTAGGCACGGCCTTTGCCGTCACGGCCTACCCCGACGAGGATAGGATCACGGTAGCGGTAGCGCACGGAAAGGTTGCGGTGTCGGACCGAACAGGACGACTGGCAACATTGCAACCGTTGGATCAGGTAACGTATGACGTCGCGACCGGCGGATCCGCAAGGGCAAAGGTGGCTTTGCCGGATGTCCTTGCGTTGAAGACCGGCGAACTACGCTTCCGTTCAGTAAACCTGCATGACATCACGAAAGTCCTCGAACGGAGGTATGGCGTGGCATTCGAGTTCTCGGATCCCGGATTGGCGCATTGCGTGTATTCGGCGGCGTTTGAGGCGGGCGTACCGTTGGCGAGAATACTTCCGCTGCTCTGTTCGATAAACGATATTGCATACCAAATCAGCGCGGACGGGAAAGTGGTAACCCTATCGGGAATGGGCTGTTGATGAAAAAAATTTATAAAAAAAGACGACTTAAATGATAGATAAATACATGCGCAGGCCTCCACCGAAATGGGGCGTCGTAGGGCCTACACGGTAAGAAAAACCGCTTTGCCAAGCACTGAATTCGGACCTCAGTTGGCAAAGCGGCGATATTGGAATAATCAGATATGAATTAAACCATTTCAAATATATGCAATTTTATACAAAATCAACGCAAACGGGGCGCTCCATGCCGCGCCATTTCTTTCAAAGACAACTAAGGGAAATCCAGGCGATCTTGCGGATAGGTGTCATTTTTCTCGGTTTGATCGGGCTGGCCATACCGTTCTTGGCCGCAGCCGAAGCGAGGGGCCAGGGCCTGGCGGAGACTAGCGTCACCGTACCCGAAAAGCTGGTTTCCTTGAAAGCGCTGTTTGGAATCATCGAGGCACAGACCGCTTATCGCTTTGTTTACAACGAAAAGGATATCAGTCGGATAGGTGAGGTCAGCTTCCAGGAGGGCAAACTGTCCGTTCAGGATTTGCTGAACAAGGCATTGACGCGAAACGGCATCGATTTTCGTGCCGTAGGCAATACGGTCATCGTCAAGAAGGCTGCGAAGACGCGCGTCGATCCCGATCTGGAGCGGGTTTCCACACGCGACGGGAGCGACATGCAGGAGCTGGTTTCGGGTACGGTTATAGACAAAAGCGGCAAGCCATTGGAAGGCGTGAGCATACGGTCGGAAGACGGCAGGTTTTCGACAACCACAGACAAGTCCGGCTACTATCGGTTCCATGCACCGCGGACAGCGGACCGGTTGGTCTTCAGCTCCATCGGTTTCGCGACCGCTTCTTTACCCATTCCTTCCAATGGCACCCTGAACGTGGTGTTGGAGGAACAGTCAAGCAGTTTGGACGAAGTGGTGGTGGTCGGGTACGGACAGCAGGCCAAACGTGATTTCATCGGTTCTGTGGCGCGTGTAAGCGGAAATCAACTCAAAGACATACCGGTACAGAGTTTCGAACAGGCCTTGGTCGGCAAGGCGGCCGGTGTCAGCGTGGCGCTCCCCAATGGACAGTTGAACAGCCCCCCAGTGATTCGCATCCGTGGGGTGAATTCCATCTCATTGAGTTCGTATCCATTGATCGTAGTCGACGGCATACCCGTGAGTACGGGCGAGCTGTCCAGTACGCACGCCGCCAACAACCCTTTGGGTGATATCAACCCCGCAGACATCGAGTCGGTCGATGTGCTGAAAGATGCCGCATCCACGTCCATCTATGGATCGCGCGCGGCGGGTGGGGTCATCTTGGTGACGACTAGGCAGGGCAAAGCGGGGCGGGCAACGACCAATTACGATGGATGGATCGGCGCTACCCAAGCGGTCAGGATCCCGAAAGTATTGAATGCCCAGCAATACACCGATATCAAGAACGAGGCGATAGCCAATGCTACGCAGCTAGACGGGGTGGCGCGAAATCCCGCCTATTTTTTATCGCATCGCGCCGATGGCTCCGTCGTGGATACCGATTGGCGGGAATATGTGTACCATACTGGATTATCGCACAACCACTCCCTGAACGTTTCTGGCGGTAGCGATCAGGTCAATTACTATTTCTCGGCCAATACGTCAAATCAACAGGGTTTTTTGGTCGGCAATGATTTCGGAAGGAATGGGATACGCTTCAATATCGATAATCGGGTCACATCCTGGTTGACCATTGCCGGCAGGGCAAGCTATAACGTCAGCAAGAACAGGTCGTTTGATTCCGGTAGTTTGCCTGGCTCGTCCATGACGACTACCGGCGCCACGCGGTTGTCACTGGTATTGCCGCCCAATGTGAGTGCATACAATGAGGACGGCAGTTTCAACTTGAACCCCAACAGCGGCACATTGGGTTCGGGCAAGAACACGGGAACCATACCCCTATTCAATCCGGTGTCGCTGTTTGCGTTGACGCGCGATGTCTCCAGGAATAACCATTTCATCGGTAACGTCAGCGCCACCATTCGTCCAATTGACGGCGTGGAGCTGACCTCCCTGTATGCGGTGGACAGGGTGAACGCCGAAGACGAAGCCTATCGCAGCCCGCTCCTGGGCTCACCTTCCTTCAACAGTGGCGGGTCGGCAACCAACACATCAAGGCTACGAACCCATGAGACGTGGACGAATACCTTGCGGTATGCACAGGGTTTTGACAGCCATAAGCTATCGGTATTGGTGGGCGTAGATATCCAACAGAACAAGGTGGCTTCCTGGGGGGCTTCGGCGACCCAGGCGTCCGATGATTTCTTTGAATATTACCAAGGTGGTTGGGGCAACGTAACGGCTTCCGGCAATTCGCGGTCCGACTTGGTTTACGCCTCCTTCTTTACACGATTGAATTACGATTACAAGAATCGGTATTACCTGACCGGCAACTTCAGGAGGGACGGAAACTCGGCTTTGGCCGTTGGCAGCAAGTACGGCAATTTCGGGGGGGCGGCAATCGGGTGGTTGATTTCGGACGAACCCTTCTTCAAAGAAGCGGGATTGCAACGCATCGTGGACGACCTGAAATTGAATGCAAGCTGGGGACGCGTCGGAAATGGAAACCTATCCGCCTACAGTTCGTATGATCTGTATTCGGCTTCCTTGTACGGAACGGTGCCCACGTGGAGCATCAACCAACAGGGGAATCCGGATTTGCGTTGGGAAACGAGCGACCAAACGAATATCGGCGCCAGTTTCGCTACCTTCGATCGGCGCGTGCATGTCGAAGTGGCGTATTTTCAAAACGATGTGAACAACTTGATTTTGAATACCCCCCAGTCGCCTTCGAAAGGCATTCCCGGGAATACGATATTGGCGAATGTGGGCTCCATGTACAATAAAGGCATTGAATTGGGAATAAGCGGCGAGGTGATCGCCGACAGGTCCTTTCGCTGGAACGTAGCCGTAAACCTGACCGCGATACGGAACAAGGTCACGGCCCTTGCCGATGGAAATGCGGACATCATCGGCTCCACGGGCACGGGCAACACCAACGTGACGCGTGTGGGCGAATCGATAGGGAGTTTATATGGCTTGAAATCGTTGTCCGTAAATCCGGATAACGGCCAGCGCATCTTCCTGAACCGGCACGGGGACCAAGTCCAGTTCAATGGCCTGGGTGCCTGGACATACCTCGACGGGTCTCCGGCAGCAGCACTCTCCGGAGACGACTTCTACCTGCTCGGCAACGCGTTGCCGAAATGGTATGGCGGGTTTGCCAATAACTTTTCCTACAAAGGGCTTGAGTTGCACCTAAACTTCAGTTATGCGGGTGGCCATTATGTGATGAACAGGACCAGGTCGACGTTGACGGATCAGATATTCTTCAACAGTTCCACCGAGATATTGGACCGTTGGACGACGCCGGGCCAACGGACGGATGTGCCTCGCGTGGTCGTTGGAGACCGGATTTCATTCGGTGGATCCACGCCGATTTCAGAACACGTGGAGAAAGGGGATTTCTTGCGCTTGCAAAACGTGTTGCTGGCCTATAATCTGCCGACGGGCGTGTTGTCCGCTGTTCGGTTGAGCCGGGTAAGGCTGTATGGTCAAGTAAACAATGCACTGCTGTTTACCAACTACACCGGCATCGATCCCGAAGTGTCGGCCAACGGGAATTCAAACGTGGCGCCGGGTGTAGAGTACAACACCGCGGGGCTTGGCAGGACGTTCACCGTTGGGTTGAACGTTTCATTTTAGTTATACGATAGACGGATAATGATGAACAAGCGAAATAGATTACGGAAAAATCGGTTCATAAAGCTGGTAATGATCGGCGCGATATGCGCACTGGTTGCCTGCGATAAGCTGTTGGATACCACGTCCGAGGTTGCGATAAGTTCCAGCAGTGTTTTTCAGTCACCTTCGCGTATCGAAGGGTTGGTGAACGGCGCTTACAAGTCGCTCAAGAGTGCCAACCTGTATAGCGGCAGGTTACTCATGTATGGCGACCTCCGGGGCGAGGAGTTCGTATGCCGCACCGAGAATGCGTTGGCAGGCGGGTACGTATGGGCGAATGACGTGACCAACCTCCTGGGGGAGGTCAATCAGACCTGGGCGCAACTTTACCGTGTCATCAACAATGCCAATGTATTGATTGACGGGCTGGAAAAAAGCAATGGCGTCATCTCCGATGAATTGAAACGGAATTATTTGGGTGAGGCCCGATTTATCCGCGCATTGTCCTACTTCAACTTGGTGACCATCTATGGGCGGCCTTACGTTGAAAACCAAGGTGCGGACAAGGCGATACCGTTGCGCCTGCTCCCGGAAGTATCATCTTCGAACAACGACCTGGCAAGGAGCACGGTCAAAGACGTCTACGATCAGGTCTTGGCAGACTTGGATTACGCTGAAGCCAACCTGCCAACAGCCTATCCCTCAAATTTGCTGAATACCACCAGGGCCCATCGCAATACAGCCATCGCATTGAAAACGAGGGTATATCTCAATAAGGGCGATTTCGCCAACGTCCGTGCCGAAGCCGGTAAGATCGTCTCCCAGGGAGGGGCTCCCTTTGCGGCGACCAGCGGTGTGCCGCATAAGCTCGAAGCGAATATAGCGACGTTGTTTTCGATCGATTACACCACGGCCGAGTCCATTTTCTCGATGCCGATGACCGTCGTCGACCCACCTTCAGGGTCGGCACTGACGAATGTCTACTATTACGCGCCGGATTTCGCCCTGAACATTGCCGATGGAGGCATTGTCGCGGAGCCGTCGTGGCCAGCAACAGACAGTCGGCGTCAATTCGTGTTTAACAACAGCGGCCTGAACTTGTCATTGCTGGCCAAGTACCTGAAGAGGAACCCCAATATCGACTACGTCCCGGTGATTCGTTATGCCGAAGTACTGCTGAACTATGCCGAAGCCGAGGCACGCGGCGGAAACCTTTCGAATGCCGTCGCGTTGCTGAAGGCGATCAGGAACCGTTCGGACGCGGCGTATGCCTTTCCGGAACACGCGCTGTCTTCGAGCGAGATCGTCAACACCATCCGGACCGAGCGCCGCATCGAATTGCTGGGCGAGGGCTTCAGGGCGAACGATATCTTGCGCGACTTGCTGGTGTTTCCAGACAAGCCGTCGCTGAGTAGCTATACCGCACGGGTTGTACGTCCGGCAGACAATGGCTACGTCTTCCCGTTGCCGAATGATGAAATCTTAACGAATAAACGACTACTTGATTAAAAAGAAACAGATGAAAAAGTTAATTCCTTCGTTGATCGCCGCCTTGCTGGCGATTGCCGTGCACGGCCAACCCTCGCCGAAGCCGCTCAACCTGTCAGGGACCGTAAAGGACGTTTCCTCAGGGACGATCTACCTGCAGCGATACGACAACAAATCGTTCTTCACCATCGATTCAGCAACCATCGTGAATGGAACGTTCTCATTCAACTCCCAGGTGTTGCTTCCCGAGATTTACGGGCTATCGTTGATTGGATCTGGCGAAAGCCCATTTGATTCCTTCATTGTCTTTTTGGATGAAACCCAAATCAACGTCGATTTGGACACTGCGCACGAGTTCAGGAATACCGTGGTGAAGGGTTCAAAAGAGCAGGATCTGCTCGCGCAGTTCAGGGCGAGGCGTGGCGTGCCTATCCAGGACATTCTCAAGGAACATCCGGCCTCGCTGGCTGCGCTGTATTACCTGTACCGGTACCATTCGTTCCGCCTAACGCCGACCGAACTGCGGGCGAGTATCGATTTGATCGACCCTTCTTTTGAACATTCCGCTTACGTAGCCGTGCTCAGGAACCTCGCCGATGTCATCGAAGGCATCAGCGTGGGGAACAAAGCACCTGATTTTAGTGCGCAGACAGTGGATGGCACTGCCGTTAGGTTGTCTGACTATCTTGGAAGCGGCTACGTGTTGATCGATTTCTGGGCCTCTTGGTGTCCACCATGCCGGGCGGAGAATCCGCATTTGGTGAAATGCTACGACGCCTACAGAAACAGTGGGTTCGAGATTGTCGGCATATCGCTCGATAGCCGGAATGAACCCTGGGTGAAGGCGATAGCGCAAGACGGGTTGCCCTGGACACAGCTGATCGACCGGGCCGCGTGGGCGGGCGAAGGGGTGAAAACGTACGGTGTACGGTTGATACCCGCCAACTTCCTCCTGGACAAGGACGGGGTCATCGTTGCAAAGAACCTGAAGGGAGAAAAGCTGGACGAGACGCTGGCCCGATTGCTGGGCGACAAGAACCACTAACTAAAAAACAGCATTAGACATACATCCCCGATAACGCAATTACTGTAAATGAAAACAAGACTGATAGCGGCGACCCTGCTTTGCTTATTGACATTTGGCATGGTCCATGCCGAACGGATTGACTACTATTTCGATAAAGGCATCGTATTTGACGCGAATATTCCGAGCCCGGAGCAATTCTTGGGGTACGAAATCGGCAGTCGCGTCACCGAACACAGCCGCATCAATGCGTACTACGAGAAACTCGCCGAGCTTTCCGACCGCACGTCGTTGATCGAGATCGGGCGCACGCACGAAAATCGCAAGATCTACGTGCTGATCGTTTCGTCCCCGAACAACATCAATGGCTTGGGGCGCATCGCCGAGGAACGGAAAAAAGTGCGTCAGGGACAACGGCCCGATAGTCCGCTCATCGTATTCCTCGGCAATACCGTACACGGAAACGAAATCTCATCGGCAGAAGCGGCCTTGCTTTCCGCTTACTACTTTGCCGCGGCGCAAAACGATTTCGTGACAAAGCAACTGGAAGAAGGCATCTACTTCATCGACCCCGTTCGCAACCCGGATGGGCAGGAACGCTTTGCATCTTGGGTCAACTCAAATGCGAGCGTGCACACCTACAACACCTCGCCGTTTGACAGGGAACATACGGAGGCTTGGCCACGCGGACGCGGCAACCACTACTGGTTTGACTTGAATCGCGACTGGGTGAACATCGTGCACCCGGAAAGCAGGGCGCGCGTGTCGCTCTACCAAGACTGGCTGCCCCACGTGCAGGCCGACCACCACGAGATGGGTACGAACAGCACGTTCTTCTTTGAACCCACCGATCCGGATGGCACCGAGAGCCGGTTCGTGCCACAATCGACCTACAAGCTGAATCGGCTTTTCGCGGATCATTTTTCAAAGGCATTGGACAAAATAGGCTCCTTCTATTACACTAAGGAGTCTTATGATAACAAGAACCCGAACTTTGGCTCCACATATCCCGATTACAACGGCGGGGTTGGGATCCTTTTCGAACAGGGATCATCAAGGGGGCTGCGGCAGGAGTCGGATAATGGGTTGGTCACCCTTCCGCACACCGTCAGGAATCAACTGGTCACAAGCATCGCGACGGTCGAAGCGGCCCATGCACACCAGGAGGCCCTGTTCAATCTGCAAGCGGAGTTTTTCGACGCGACGCGGCTGGGGAAAGATGCGGCGAAATCCTACATCATCGGAGCCCCACATGACCGCTCGAGGCTACATAAATTCATTCAGTTACTCTTGGACCATCGACTCGACGTATACGAAAACCCGGTCGACGTCGCCATCGAGGGCGTGAAATACGAGCCGGGCAAATCATATATCATCCCCCTAGGTCAGCCCAACAGCGCGTTGGTGGGCATTATCTTCGATGAAAAGAAAGACTATGACAATCCCAGGAACCTGGGTTATGGCGCCGGCTTTTCGGTCGCCTATGCTACCGGGCTTTCCTTCGCGTCGTCTTCGGCGCTCGGTAAGGGAGCAAAAGTGCACGCGCTGCCCGAAACGGTAGTCGCAGATCTGCAACGGTCGGATTATGCGTACTTGGTCGATTATCGCGATTCAAGGAGTCAGCGTCTACTTTTCAAGCTATTGGAAGCGGACGTGTCGGTAAAGGTGGGAACCAAGTCGTTTTCCATCCAGACCGGCGAAGGGGTTGAGGATTTCCCGCACGGGACACTGCTCGTCCCCGTGGGTGGCCAATCCCTGTCACCGACCGATTTGCACGGCCTGCTGAGCCGGTTGGGTGTGCAAGAGGGCGTCGGCTTGATTCCCGTCTCGACGGGGTTCAGCGTCAAAGGGGTCGATTTGGGCAGCAGCGCGTTCAGGAAAGTAGAGCGGCCGAAAGTGCTTTTGCTGACCGCGGGCGATGTGTCTTCGACGGAGGCGGGTGAAGTTTGGCACCTGTTCGACCAGGTGCTGGGGTATCCGCTGGTGCGCGTAGAATCCAACACGTTCGCAAGGGTAAACCTTCAAGATTTCAACCGCATCGTATTCGCCAGCGGTACGTACGCTTTCTTGGAGGCACGCGACGTCGAGAAGTTGAAAGGCTGGGTTCGCAATGGCGGTACGTTGATCACGCTAGGCAGGGCTTCTACGTGGGCCATTCAACAGCAAGTCGGCTCGGAACGCCGTACAACCAAAACGGACTCGGTGGCGAACCGGGCGCCGGCGGGTGGCCGAGGTGGTATCCCCACGTCCGTCTTCCAAACGAAAATCGCATTGGAACACCCAATCGCGTTTGGATTGACAAGTGAATACCTGCCTGTAGCCCGTGAAGGCTCGCTATTGATCGCGCCATCGGAAGTTGGGAGCGTCGTCTCCGCTTACACCGACGATCCGCTGCTAAACGGTTACGCTGCTGCGGGCCAATTGGAGGCGCTGAAGGGCACCGCAGCCATCGCGGTGAACGCGTCGGAACGGGGCAATGCAGTACTATTCGCGGATAATCCGCTATTTCGCGGAAGCTGGCATGGTACCAGCAGGACGTTCGTCAACGCGATATTGTTCGGTGGCGGCGGCGGAACGGCGCGGTACTAGCGTTGTGTCAACCACATAATGTCGCATAAGTCGCAGTTGTCTTCGTTCCTGGCAACGCTGGAAAATGCGCGCATGGCCTTAGCGACGTAAGCATTTGACAAGGCAGCCAGGGGCGTAAAGAACAAGGCTTGGAGTGATGGAATGTGGTTGACACGACATTATCTGCCAGCATGTGGCTGGCTGAAAAAACTTTTTCTGTTGATATTCAATTGGTTGACAAAAAGTTATCGGTTTTATCAATAAAGACTACTTGTTTGGTAGTTTATTTTCATTACATTTGCAGTATGGAAATCAAAACAACGGTACGATTCGGCATGAAGATGTGTATGCAGCTGATGTGTAACGGATCCTGTTGTAGGTGTCACCGGTAAGTTTAAGCTGGAGAAACGGAGGGCCCCTACATCACATGCAGGGGCCTTTGGTTTGAATAGGCCGGCCGTTAAGTTTCGTCTCTTTCATAATATAGGTTTATAATTGGTTAGTTAAAGCCGGGATTCCTGCCCATCAGGAATCCCGCTTTTTGAAAAAGGACAGTACTTGAAAAAATGGGATATGGCATATGGACAACAGCGACTTTAAATCATTAACGGCAGTATTCATCCTTGTTTTTACCCGAATGCGTTCGATACCACGGTCTCATGGTCAGGCAGAAAAGTAAGGGTCTCATTATTTTACTCGGGGGAGCCGTAATGGTGGCCGTTTGCGCTATCTACGGTGTTTCCTACTGGAAAGCAAACCACGAGACATTCTTCGGCAGTTGGGCGCAGCTGAATGAAAGCGACAGCCGCCATCATCGATTGGTGCAACAGGCCATTGAACACGCGGCAGGTGATCAGGTAGCGCTTACTCCCGACGATGCCCTTGTATTGGTTGCCTTTCGTGATCACGCCGGGCATCCACTTGATGTCAATCATGCCTATACCCTGGAAGGAAAGGATATTGACGCCTGGCATTGGACGATAGCCATTCATGAGAAAGACGGTTCGCCGATTCCGTACGAAGGCAGCTATCAGCTGTTGGACAAGCGAACCATACGTTACGAAGATGACGGCACGCGATACCGGATCGTCCTTGCCAGGCCCAATGTAAATAAAAATTGGTTGCCAATCGGTGAAACCGATGAGCCGATGGTGGTATTAAGCATCTTTCAGCCGTCTGCCGATTTCCTGGCCCATCTGGGCAACGACGTGTTGCCTGTTATCAAGAAAATAGGACGAGTTCAGTCATCGAAATAGAAACGACATGGCATCATATTCGAACCCGACCATAGGCGAAGGTATAATCCGGGCAACGCTCGTTTGCGCGCTGCTGGGAATCGCAACCGGAAGTCTTGCACAACGTACAAACAATTCATTCAAAGGCCAAGAACCTGTTGAACCCGTAAGTACGGTATCGCGTCCCATCGATAAACAGTGGAAGGGTACGTATGTGGAGGGGGTGTCGGGATTGTTTTTCAATAACGACTTTAAAGGCGGACGGCTCGACGGTGTGCGGTGGGAAAACGATACATTGGTTGCGCTGACCATCCTGCCGGAAAATGAACCGATCAATCCAAGCCCGTGGTATGCGTTTGAAGTCTGGGCGGATACAGCAAAGGAAATCACGCTGAAGCTGACCTATCCGGCCGGCGTGAAACACAGGTATGCACCGAAGGCAAGCCGCGATGGGGTCAATTGGCAGCCTTTGCCCGGTCACGTGGTCGATTCCGGGTTTAGCTATGCGTTTCGGATCGCGGTAAACCGGGACGCGCTACGCGTAGCCGCACAACCGGTGGTGACCAGTGATCATATCCAGGATTGGATTTCGAGATTACAGGCTGGACATGGTTTGCAAACCGTACAGATTGGACGGAGTGCGCAAGGGAAGCCGCTAACCGTCGTGCACATCGGAGATACCGGTAGCCATCGCAAGATCGTGGTGCTTGGGCGCCAGCATCCGCCCGAAGTTACCGGGCACTACGCTTTACAGGCTTTCGTGGAAACAGTATTGGCCAATACACCCGAATGGGATAGGTTCCGGCGGAAATTCCATGTTTATGTCTTTCCATTGCTAAACCCGGATGGCGTGGACGAAGGCTTTTGGCGGCACAATGGTGGAGGGGTAGACCTGGATCGCGACTGGGCGGATTTCAATCAGCCCGAAACGCGTGCCGTACGCGATTACCTCAAGCGGGAATTGACCGGAGACGACAAGCTATATTTTGCCGTTGATTTCCATTCGACGCATGACGATAGCTACTACACGGTCGATCCGCGGCGAAAGGGCAATGCGCCGGGTTTGGTGACGCGTTGGTTGGCAGCTGTCAAAGCGGATTTGCCGGGGTACGAACCCAATATCAAACCACTTTATTTCGAACCACCCACGTTCACCGCCTATAGTTACCTTTTTGAAACCTATGGGGCAGAGGCATTGGTTTACGAAATCGGGGATGACACGCCTGAACCGCTTATCCGGAAGAAAAGCGAGGTTGCCGCGCATGCGTTGGTTAAGGAGTTGTCTTACCTCGCGGTGGACACACCGATCCATCTTTCCTTGAATGAAAACGCATTTGCGCCGTTCCTGTCTGTACAACGGGCGATAACGGGGCGGATTGGTCATGCGAATCGTTATGCAAGGGCCATCGAAGCCGACAGTTTGGTGCGATTGATCGCCGAAAAGGAGGGGGTAAGGCCCGGTCAGGTGTTGCTGGGGGAGGTGCTTGAACAGCTTGGTGTCGCGTTGGCGTTGGAAGGTGGGCAAGGTAGTGAATTTGTCTATTCAGTGCCAGGGTACCCGGTGCTGGCGAACGCCGCGGAGACGGTGGGCGGCGTGGCGGTGGAGGTACCATTGGGCGAGCGATTGGAAAACGACCTAAAGGCCATCGAGGCCGCGGTCACGGAGCGTACGAGGGCGGTGTTCTTGGTAAATCCGCATAACCCGTCGGGTACGGTCAACAAGCGTAAGGCATTCCATCGTTTCGTCGAACGTCTGGCCAAACGTGCATTGGTGATCGTCGATGAAGCCTATTTGGAGTACTCGGATGATTTTGATGGCCGGACGGCAACCGTACAGGTGCGGGAGGGTCGTAATGTGCTCGTGTTTCGTACGCTTGCGAAAGCTTACGGGTTGGCTGGGTTGCCGCTGGGATACGCGATAGGCCCCGAGCCATTGGTTGCCAAGTTAAAGCAGCAGGGGCTTGGAAATATACACATGCTGAATACCTTGGCGGTGGCGGCGGCGCAAGCCGCGCTTTCGGACACCACGGCGTTCACGGCAGCCATCGAAGCGACAGTCGTCGAGCGCGACAAGTGGCATCGGTTTTTGGACGCCAACGGGCTTCGCCATACCGTTTCTTACGGTAATTTCGTCTATTTCGATGCGGGAAAACCACATGCCGAAGTAGCCGAGAAGCTGCGCAAGCAGGGGATTATCATAGGCCGCGCATTCGCGCCCTATGATACGTGGCTACGCATCAGCATCGGCTTGCCTGAGGAAAACCAGTATGCGCAGGACCGGCTTGGCCAAGCCCTGCGCTAATCCTTCCCGCGCGACACGCCGTATGGCTTCGGTTGCTATCCAACCAATTTAGCGAATCGCTGGTAAAAGGGTGTGGGGCTATTTTCATGCTTCGGATTGTATTTGCCCGCGACGATCGGAAAGTAGATGACCCTTCGCCGACTGCCTTCGCCGACAATGTTGGGCAATGCCACCCGGTGCCAGAGACGGCCATCATGAACCGTGAGGTCGCCAGGCTCCGCATCGATCGTGATTTCATTCCGGTCAATTTCATGATCGAAAAAATGGCGCTTGCGGAAGAAGAGCTGGTATAGCGATTGTTTATGCGTGCCGGGGATGATGCGTAGTCCGCCACCATGACGCCGATCTATCGTATTCAGGTGGATGCCTACATTGAGCATCGGATTCAGTTTGCCATCCAGAAAGATGTCCCGCAAGCCGTCTACGTGCCATCCCATTTTGCGGAATTTGCTCGCTGGGCCATTTACATAGTGATTGAAAACCATGCCGTCCTTTTCTTGTAACCCGATTCGTGCGCCGTCACCGATCAGCTCGAGCAACAACTGGAAGCGTTGGTCGGACGCGAACGACTCGAAAACGCCATGATGCTGGTTCACGAAGGCAAATCGCTGTATGATGGATTGTCCATTCAGGTCCTGGCCATATTTGATCGGAATGCCGTTGATTTTTTTGACATCGCGAGTTATCCAGTCCTGTTGGATTTCAATCGACGCGTTGATCAGCTCCTGTACAGCATCGGATCCGATGAAATTCTTGAAGTGGATAAAGCCGAATTGCTCGAAAAAGGATTTTTGTTCCGAAGTGAGTCGCTCACCTAGTTGGAACTTGACGTACTGAGACTCCATAGCCATTTTTTTGTGATTAAAAAATTAAGTTAAATCGTATGAATGCGATGAGTAGTTGGAATCACCTGCTCCGTATGCAACGGTTTGGTGGGATTATGCGTGGTTGGGCCTCTTTGTTTGGTCAAAGAGGCATGCACATGCAACAACACGTGCGGGAAGTAAAGAGCGCTATCAGGATAAGACTAGTCACAACAACAATATAAAGACTACTAAATAAGTAGACTTTACAAAAGTAATTATCTTTGTTATAATTGCAAACTTATCGATAGAAAAAATGAACGGAAAGGGATACGCATTGGTAACCGGTGCAAGCCAGGGTCTAGGGGCCGCGATTGCACGGCAGTTGGCCGAACGGGGGTACGACTTATTGCTGGTGGCACGCTCTGAAACAAAGCTCGCTGCGGTGGGTGCGGAGCTAAGTGGGCGATTCTCCGTGCATGTATATTACTTCTCTGCCGATTTATCCACGGATTTGGGGGTAAACAAATTGTGCGAATGGATACGACAAAAGGGATATGCCGTTGCTGTTTTGATAAATAACGCAGGCTACGGGCTGTGGGGCCGTTTCGATAACCTCCCGATTGCCGACCAGTCGAATATGATAGACCTCAATGTGAGGTCGCTTACCCAGCTGACGTATCATTTGCTGCCTAGCTTGTTAACGCATACGCGATCCTACCTACTGAATGTGGGGAGCTTGGCTGCCTATCAGGCAGTACCTACACTAGCCGTATACGCCGCTTCCAAAGCTTATGTAATGCAGTTTTCGAGGGCATTGCGTCACGAGTTCGGCAAAGCGGGCCTATCGGTGTCGGTGCTGAATCCTGGGCCTGTAGCGACAGGGTTCGGCGAGCGTGCCGGCATGCAATCACTGAAGCGGCTGATGGATCGCTACAACATGGATGCCGAGGTCGTCGCTATGCAGGCTGTAGGTGGCCTGTTCCGTCGGAAATCGGAAATCGTTCCCGGTATTCCCAACAAGATAGCGGTGTTGGCTGCAAGGCTACTGCCCAAGTCCCTGCTGGAACGGATTGCGGCAAACCTGTACGATCAGGGGTCCGCCAAGTCTTGAGGATGGCGCTCGCTATTTTCCTGAATCGGTAATCTCGTCGTATTTTACCGACGACGTGAGCTAACCAACCGCAAGACCGTATCGGCGAGCACGTCGATTTCCGCACACGTGTTGTAGAACGCCAGTGAAGGCCTCACTGTGCTTTCCAAACCGAAGCGTCGCAAGATGGGCTGGGCGCAATGGTGTCCCGACCGGACCGCGATTCCTCTTTCGCTGAGGGCCTGCCCAACCTCGGCGGTGGTGAACCCGTCAAGGACAAATGACAGGACACTGGTTTTGTGTTCGGCGGTACCGATTAAGCGCAGTCCGGGTATCTGGTGTAAGGCACGGGTAGCATATTGCAAAAGATAGTGCTCATACTGGTAAATGTTGTCGATACCGATGCGGTTGACATACGCCAACGCGGCTCCCAAGCCGACAGCATCGGCAATATTGCCCGTGCCGGCTTCGAAACGGGCAGGCGACCGATGGTAGCGGGTGTGTTCAAAGGTCACGTCTTCGATCATGTTGCCGCCTCCTTGCCACGGTTGGGTTTGGTTGAGGAGCTCCTCTTTGCCGTATAACACACCGATACCTGTGGGACCAAAGACTTTATGCCCCGAAAAAACGAACCAATCTGCATGCAACGCCTGTACATCCGTGCGGATATGCGACACGGATTGCGCACCGTCTACCAACACCTTGGCCCCGATGAGATGGGCCGCTTCTATGATTTGCTTGGTGGGGGTGATGGTGCCCAGGGCATTGGAGACAACGGTGATGGCCACCAGCTTTGTTTTTGGTGTCAACAGCTGGTGATAGGCTTCCAAGATGATTTGTCCGTCATCATCTACCGGAATCACCTTTAGTTTCAGGTTTTTCTTTTGTGAGAGGAGCTGCCAGGGTACGATGTTGGCGTGGTGTTCCAGGTGGCTCACGATGATTTCGTCGCCTTCTTGCAAATACTGGTCGCCCCACGACTGGGCGACAAGATTGATCGCTTCGGTTGTACCCCTGACAAAAACGATTTCATTGGGTGACCGAGCGTTTACGAACCCTTGGACCGTCTGGCGGGCATCTTCGTAGGCGTCCGTTGCCCGTGCGGCCAGTTCGTGGGCGGCACGATGGATGTTGGAGTTTTCGTGCCGATAGAAATGCGACAACCGGTCAATGACGTGATTCGGCTTATGCGTGGTGGCGGCGTTGTCCAACCAGATCAGTGGCTGTCCATTGACCCGTTCAGCCAGGATCGGGAAGTCATTTCGGATGATGTTTACATTGAACGCAGGGGCAGCGGATGCAACGCCTGGCGCATACCCGGCGGCAAAGTCGCTGCCTAGGAAGTAGAACGCACGCTCGTCGATAGCGGCCTGGGGCGTATAAGCCAGCTGGGGTGACGGGGTATACACGTTGACATGGGCCAAGGCTTGCTGCAAGGCGTGGCCAAACGGGTCTTCCTGTTCGTAGGGCAGTATGACGGGGTTGGTGCCGATGGCCAAGGCTTGGGGAGCTGTGGGCGATGCTCCGCCGCTTCCAGCCGTGGAAGAAGGCAGTTGGCCGTAGCCATGGTGATGCGGATCGGGAAGACTGGTCTGGGGATCTTCGATATCCACTGCATTTCCCTGATGCACGGCCGATGGCGAGATGCCGCTGCCGGTGACCGAATGGGGTACCTGTGGCCCCGAGAACGGCGAAGCGTCATTTACGCCCGCGCCATGCCCAAAGGGCTGCTGAGCCAACAGCGCCGATTGTGATGGGGTATCTTGCCGATTGGGCGAACCCGCTACTGGATAGCTGGAAAAATAGGCATTCGCCAATTTTTCCAGTTCACCTGCATCCGGCAACCCCGTTGAGTTGAATTGATGATGGGGCATGTATCAATATTTGTACTCGTGATACCTATTGATCTCGACGTCGTCCAACACGGCCAATGCATCCTCGACCAAAACAGCCAATGAACAATACAGGGAAACCAGATAGGAAGCGATTGCTTTTTCATTGATGCCCATGAATCGTACCGACAGGCCTGGCGATTGTTCGCCGGGAAGATTGGGTTGGTACAGACCCACCACGCCCTGCCTGCTTTCGCCGGTACGGATCAAGATGATCTTGGTCTTGTTATTCACGATGGGCACTTTGTCCGAAGGGATCAAGGGGATACCACGCCAGGTGATGAACTGCGATCCGAAGAGGGATACGGTAGGTGGCGGGACACCCCGCCGTGTGCATTCGCGTCCGAAAGCCGCTATCGCCAAGGGATGCAGTAGGAAAAAGCCCGGTTCCTTCCAGACCTTGGTGATCAATTCGTCCAGGTCATCGGGCGTCGGCGCACCGATACGGGTTTTGATGCGTTGTGATTTGGCGACACTATGCAGCAAACCATACTCGGCATTGTTGATCAGCTCGCTTTCCTGCCGTTCTTTGATGGCTTCAATCGTGAGGCGCAGCTGCTCGCTGATTTGGTTGTAAGGCTTACTGTAGAGATCTGATACCCGTGTATGGACATCCAGGACGGTGTTTACCGCGCTCAGTAGGTATTCACGGGGCTGCTCCACATAGTCCACGAACGTGTTCGGAAGCGCGCGTTCATCCCTGTTCGAGCAGTCTACCTCTACCGTATTGCCTTCCTTCACGCGGTTGACACGGTAAATGCCTGATTCCACGGCTACCCAATTAAGCAGATGGGGGAGCCAGCGGGGGGTGATAAAAGATGTTTGCGGTACGGTGCGGGTGGCAATGGCCAACGGTCTTGCCGCGATGTCGCTAAGCGCGGTTTGTCTGGTGTTTTTTGTTTGTTCTGCCATAAACTTGCATAGTAAGTGTGGAGTAATGCATGGAATTAACCCAAATGTCTGTTCTTTAAGGCAGAAACAAAAGAATACGCATGATAACTGCATAAATGCGTATGTTTCATGCATATTTAACCTGATTTCGACGCCAACGCTAAGCCCAGTAAAAGGCTGGTGTCATTAGAAAGGGAACGCATCGAAAAATGCGCATGTTTTCTTCCTAAAGTAGGCATGTTTTATACCTTTTAATGTCTACTAAATAGGTATACTTTTGCGTCTCCCGAATGGTGGAGGTATAGTTAACCAAAGAAGAAAGTGTATGTCAAAAGGATTACTTAACCAAGTTGCAACCTATTATCGTATTGTATTATTGTTTTTTGCGTTGGTGTCGTCGATGACGTTGTCGGCCCAGGAAACCCAACCGTTGATCAATGCAACCTTTGAGGGTGTCGTGGTCGATGCGGGTACGCAGGACCCGCTTCCGGGCGCGACGTTGCAGCTTGCTGGCGTTACCCACATCACCAAGACCGACAGGCAGGGGCGATTCCGGTTTGTCACCGGGCAGAAGTTGCCGCTCACGGTCATTGTTTCCTATATTGGTTACACCACGAAAGAGGTGGTGGTATCCGAGACGCCAGTGACGATTGTGCTGGAAAGACGAGCAACCGGCCTTGATGAGGTGGTGGTAACGTCGCGGCGTAGGCTGGAATCGGCCCAATCGGTGCCCATTGCGGTGTCGGTGGTAGGCGGCGCACTCGTTGATGAGGCCGGCGCCTTCAACGTAAACCGGGTGAAGGAACTGGTGCCTACCGTTCAGTTGTACTCTTCCAATCCGCGTAATACCACCATCAACATCCGCGGTTTGGGTTCTACGTTTGGCCTGACCAACGATGGCCTTGATCCGGGGGTAGGGTTCTATATAGACGGTGTCTACTACGCCCGGCCGGCAGCGACCACCCTCGATTTTGTGGATGTGGAACAAATCGAGGTATTGCGTGGACCCCAAGGCACGTTGTTCGGCAAGAATACGACCGCCGGTGCGTTTAACATTACCACGCGCAAGCCCAGTTTCAATCCCGGGGCGACGTTCGAGTTGAGCTATGGCAATTTTGGATTCATACAGGCGAAAGCGTCCGTGACGGGTCCGCTGGTGAAAGAGAAGCTCGCGGCCCGCGTGTCATTCTCGGGTACGCAACGCGACGGTACGATTTACAACGTGCGCAACAGCAAGTATGTAAACGACCTCAATAACTTGGGGGCACGTGCCCAGTTGCTATTCACCCCCAACCAAAACATAGACATTACGTTGGCAGGTGATTTTTCACGCCAACGCCCCAATGAAGGGTATGCCCAAGTGATTGCCGGGGTGACGCAGACCGCGCGCAGCGAAGGAAGGCAGTTCCGCAGCATCATACGCGATTTGGGTTGGGAACTGCCCAGCGAAAATGCATTCGATCGGTTGATTGACCAGAATTCGACATGGCGGTCCGGCAATGATTTGGGGGGCGCTTCCCTCAACGTGGATGCCAAGATCGGTCCGGGTACGCTGACGTCGACGACGGCATGGCGCTATTGGAATTGGGATCCGATGAACGATCGTGACTTTACCGGATTGAATGCCACGGCCAAATCACAAGCGCCGTCGAAACACAAAAATTGGTCGCAGGAAGTGCGCTATGCCGGTGATTTCTCGAAAAAGCTCAGCGGCGTGGTGGGTGTGTACGCCATCGGGCAAACACTGAAGACGGATCCGGTGCATACCGAAGAGGCGGGCGAGCACCAATGGCGCTTCCAGCAGAATTCATTCGGGGCTATTCCCGCTGCTGACCTGGCCGAAGGCGGAAAGTTTTTTGGCAGCGCGTTCACGAATTGGGATGATGCCTTTCGTACACCGGGATTGTTCGCCGGCCACGGATCGGCAATCAATTCCACCTTGGAAACCTTTGGGGCCGCCGTGTTTGCCAACATCGATTGGGCAATCACCGAGAAATTACATGTATTGCCCGGTTTGCGCTATAACTACGATAAAAAGACCGTCGATTTCAACCGGACGGGTTACGGATTGTACGAGACCACCGATCCCGTGTTGCTGTCCATCCGCAGCATATACAACAACCAATCGTTCAATTTCACGGCCGACGAAAGCAACCTGACCGGCCAGTTGACAGTAGCCTATCGGGCAAACGAGCGTTTCAATGCGTTTGCCACCTATTCGACGAGTTACAAACCCGTAGGCGTAAACTTGGGGGGGCTGCCCAACGTGAATGGACAGCCAGACTTGAGTTTGGCCAGGATCAAACCGGAATACCTGACGCACGGCGAAATCGGCATCAAGACGTCACCGGGCAAAAACGTGATATTGAATGTGGTGGCGCACCTCACGGACATCAAAGATTACCAAACACAGGTACAGGATCCGGATCCATCCATTGCCCGAGGTTACTTGGCCAATGCCGAAGAGGTGCGGGTAATCGGCGTGGAAATAGACGGCAGTTATCGGCCAAGCCGCAACGTCTCGTTGTATGGCGCGCTTGCGTATACAGACGGCAAGTACGTGTCTTTCACGAACGCGCCATTGCCGTTGGAAGAAACAGGGGCTTCGGGCGTTCCATTCAAGGATGTTTCCGGACAGCGGTTGCCGGGGATTTCGGAATGGGCCGGTAATATCGGTGCAGAACTGTCGTCAAAATCAGGTAGTCTGATCGGCAAAGAAGGCCAGTTCTTCATCGCGTTGGAAACGTCCTATCGCTCGGAGTTTTCCTCGAGCCCTTCACCATCGGCGGTGATGAACATCGATGGTTATGCCCTGGTCAATGCGCGGACCGGTTTCCGGGCAACGGACGGGTTCACCGCCTTCGTTTGGTCTCGGAATCTGCTGGATAAAAATTATTTTGAGCAATTGTTGCCCGGAGTGGGTAATGCCGGGCATTATGCAGCGGTGCTGGGAGACCCCAGGACCTTCGGCGTTACGTTGCGCTATTCTTTTTAGGGGGCAGGTTCAGCGTTTGATTCCTAAGCCTGGCAAAGCGGGTGCATCAATTGTTGTTGCGCCCGCTTTTGGTTGTTTCAAGCAGCGTTGGTGCGAAATTTTGCCAAACGTGATCTTTTGCACACCTTTGTGCCCGGTAGGTAACTAGGCAACGTGGATGGAAAGTATGTATTTATGGGTGTTGGTTGTTGCGCTCACGGTAGCGCTGGTGGCGTTGGCAATCATCGCCATCGCGCACGCCAGGTCCCGCAGACAGCTGGACGCAAGGAAAGCGAAGCGCGATAAACTGGACGCCGTGGGCACCCGGGTGGCGGTCGAGCAGTTCAAGTATAAACTGGATCCTCACCTGCTCAAGAATGCGTTGAACGCCATCCAGTCGCATGCTTACCAAAGTTACTATGCATTAGACAAGCTTTCCAATGTCTTGGATTACATCCTATACGAATCGGATGGGCGTTTTGTGCCGTTGCACGAAGAAATCGCGTTCACGCAAAACCTGATTGAAATCAATCGGTTGAAAATCAGTCCGCTTTTCGATCTTCATGTACGGAAGCGCATCAGCGAATCGCATGCAAACTTGCTCATCGCGCCGTTCGTGACCGCCAACCCGATCGAGAACGCGTTCAAACATGCCGATGTGCAAAGTGACAACGCATTCATATCCGTGGTGTTTGAAGTCAAGGAGCAGGTGTTCCTATTGTCGGTTTCCAATAAAATCCAAGCCAACACCGCATTGGCAAAAGACCGCAAAGGTGGGCTGGGCAACCAAACCTACCGCGACCGGCTGGATCGGATTTATGGCAATGACTATAAGTTGACGACCGAATCGGACGGCGACGTCTACCAGGTGAAACTCGAAATCAAGTTGCATGCAGCCGATTAACTGTATATTGGTTGAGGATGAATTGCCGGCCCTTCGTTACCTGCAGCTGCTTTGCGGCCAACTGGATGGCGTGAACGTGGTGAAGTCCTATAACAACCCGATACGTTTCCTGGATGAGGCACCGACGTTGCCCTACGACACGTGCGTGCTGGATATCACGATGCCGGGCATGGATGGGGTGGAAGTGGCGCGTCGGCTCCAAGGCAAGGCCATCATTTTCTCGACGGCGTACAAAACCTATGCAGCAGACGCTTTTGAGCTGGATGCCGTAGACTATCTGCAGAAGCCCTACCAATTGGAGCGCCTGGACAGGGCGTTTTCCAAGGCGAGGGAATGGCTGTTGGCGAAACGGTTCATGGCCGATGTTTACTTGGCCCTGAACACCAGCGTAGGCAAGCGACGGATCCGCTGGGACGACATCGCCGTGGTCAACGTGGCCGGGAACGACCGGCGGGACAAAATCATCACGTTGCGGGATGGGACGGATGTCCTGGCCAAGAACATCACGTTCGGATGGCTGATGCGGCAGCTGCCACCAGGGAAATTCTGCCAGATAAGCCGCAAAACGATGATCGCACTCGATACGGTGGTGAGCTATACCATGCAGTGGGTGTATGTAGGTGCCAGACAGGGGGGCAACCCCTTGCAATACCCGCTGTCAGCGCCCTATAGGGAGGCATTCGTGGCGGGCATGGCTTAGTTCGGTACAGAAAAAATGCGGCTCGGTACAAAAACAAGGGTCGGCACCGCTGTTTTCGCCTGAAAACGCGTATAATTGGAAGCTGAAAAGTCAACAGTGCCATTGCATGAAGTTTAAGAACGTCATTTTCTACACAGGGGTTGTCGGCGCGCTAGCGGCGTTTGGCTATTGGATCCTGCAGCGAGGGAAGTCGCTCGAAAACGCCTCCGAAATCCAGGAGCATACGAGCGATGGCACGGCATGGCAGCATTTCCAGGAGTCGCTTGGCAGCAACTTGGTCTATCCGCTTTCGATTTTGCTGTTGCAGATCATTGCGATCATTTTGGTGGCGCGGGTTTTTGGCCTGCTATTCCGGCGGATTGGGCAACCGTCCGTAATCGGTGAAATCGTGGCCGGCATCGTGTTGGGGCCATCGTTATTGGGCAGTTATTTCCCCGAGTTCTCGGCCTTCCTGTTTCCGGCAAGCTCACTGTCAAACCTGGGGATCGTGAGCCAGGTCGGCTTGATCCTGTTCATGTTCGTGGTGGGCATGGAGCTCGACCTGAAATTGCTGAAAAACCAGGCCCACGAGGCGGTCATCATCAGCCACGCCAGCATCATCTTCCCGTTTGCCTTGGGGATGGGGTTGGCCTATTTCATTTACCAGGCAACGGCGCCGACAGGGGTTTCGTTCCTTTCCTATGCGCTCTTCATCGGCATTTCCATGAGCATCACGGCGTTTCCGGTGTTGGCCCGTATCGTGCAGGAACGGGGCATCACGAAGACCAAATTGGGTTCCATCGTCATCACCTGTGCGGCTGCCGATGACATCACGGCCTGGTGCATCTTGGCGGCGGTGATCGCCGTGGTGAAAGCGGGTTCGCTGGCCAGCGCCGGTTACACCATCCTATTCTCGATAGCCTACGTGATACTGATGCTCCGTTTCGTGGCGCCCTTCCTGCAGCGGATCGGCGATCTCCACGCGACCAAGGAGCGCTTGAGCCGGCCCGTCGTCGGTACATTTTTCCTGACGTTACTGTTCTCCGCCTGGGCCACCGAGGTGATTGGCATACACGCCTTGTTCGGTGCGTTCATGGCTGGCGTGATCATGCCCGCAAACATCAATTTCCGGAACATCTTCATCGAAAAGGTGGAGGACGTGGCGCAGGTATTGCTGTTGCCGCTGTTTTTTGTCTTTACGGGCTTGCGCACGCAGATCGGTTTGCTGAACGAGCCGGGCCTGTGGCAGCTTTGCGCGATCGTCATCGTGGTGGCCGTGACCGGTAAATTCGTCGGCAGCGCGTTGTCGGCCCGATTCGTGGGGCAGAGTTGGCGAGACAGCCTGAGTATCGGTGCGCTGATGAATACGCGGGGGCTGATGGAACTGGTTGCCTTGAATATCGGCTATGACCTCGGCGTGCTGACGCCGGAGATGTTCGCCATCCTCGTGTTGATGGCCCTCGTGACCACGTTCATGACCGGCCCGTCGCTCGACCTGATCAACAGGTTGTTCAAGCCGGCGAAAGATAAGGAGGCGATACTGACCAAGAAAGACAAGTTCAACATCCTGATCTCTTTCGGCAACCCGAATACGGGCAGGCAGCTGCTGCGTATCGCGAATATGCTGACCAAGAAATCAAAGGCGAATACGACCGTGACGGCGCTTCACCTGTCGCTGGGCAATGAATTGAACCATTTCAATTCGGTCGAATACGAACGCGACAGCTTCACGCTGTTGGAGGAAGAAGGGGCGAAGCTGCAGCAACCGTTCCTGCCGATATTCAAACCTACGGATAACATCGACGACGACATCGCCGAGGTATCCAATACCGACGATTACGACCTGCTGCTGATGGGCGTGGGCCAATCGGTTTTCGACGGCACGGTGTTGGGGCGTATACTGGGCTTCACCAGCAAGGTGATCAATCCCGAACGGCTGTACGAAACGTTGACGGGCAAAGACAACCTGTTTTCGTCGGGTTTCCTCGACGAACGCACGAAAACGATGATCCGTGCCGTTCAGATTCCATTGGGCATCCTCATTGACAAGGGGTTTGAAGATTGCCAACGTATCATCGTGCCGATATATTCCATCAGCGACAGTTTCCTGTTGGTGTATATGCAGAAGTTCATCCAGAACAGTGGATTGCACGTGACACTGCTTGACGTGAACAATGCCATCAGGAATACCTTGGAGTTCAAGGAAGCCGTCCGTGCCGTGGACTATGCCGCTCCGAATCACGTGAACGTGGTCAACGAGCCGGAGATGGGGGCTATCGAGCTTCGTTCGTTCGACCTGGTGCTGGTGAGCCTTTCGGCATGGAAGCAACTGGTGCAGGACAAAGCCGATTGGCTCAAGGAGACACCCTCGACATTGATCCTGAAACCTTAAATATTCATTTTTTACACCGATAAAAAAGGAGAAGTTATGGAGATCTTGAAATTTCAAACGTCGGCAGAGACACCCTCCCAATTGGAAAAGCTTTCACACATCATGGAAAATGCGCCCAATATCGCCGATTGGTGTGTCGATTATTTCTTCAACCAATTTTTTCTTTCGGTCAAAGGGATTAATATCAAGGCGTTGGATATCATCAATGCCTTGGGCAGCGAAGGCATTGACGCCGAGCAAGTATACGAAGAATAGGGCTAAACGAAAAACGGCAAGTGTTTCCACTTACCGCTTTAACTAAACAACAAACAAACTTTTTTAGCTATGTGCCTGCCATGCTTTCGATGGCGAAAAAATAATCTACCAAACAAGTAGTCTTTTTGATTGAAAAGAATTACCTTTGCTCCTGCAACAAAGGTAAGGCGTTCATTCAGGATAAAGAACGCATAAATCATGCTTAAAAGTGGTATAATTTATACCTAAAAGAGTTACGGCGATGGCACAATTAGACATTCTGGGCAAAATCAAACGGTTAAGGAAGGAACGCGGATTATCCCAAACGGATATGGCCGAGGCGTTGCACATTGCCCTGAAAACCTACCAGAATATCGAAGGGGGTATCACCCGTATCGATATCGAGCGCCTTGGACAGCTGGCTGAGGTGCTTAAGGTGGCGTTGCCCGAATTGTTGAATGACGAGGCGCCGCACGGAGACATTGCCCGGTTCATCAGCGAAGAAAAAGCATTATACGATAAAATCATTCACGATAAAGAAGCGTATATTGCACAACTCGAAGACAGTGTGCGGTTTTACCGCGAGATACTTCGAGAAAGCAGGGCATTTTGAAAACGTTTCCATCGAAATTACCGGATACCGGCACTTCAATCTTTACACAGATGTCGCAGTTGGCGGAGCAGTGCCAGGCGATTAACCTGTCCCAGGGTTTTCCCGACTTTGATTGTTCCCCTCGATTGATTTCGTTGGTGGAGCGTCACCTCGCCGCAGGGCACAACCAATATGCGCCGATGGCGGGGGTGTCTGCGTTGCGTGAGCGGATCGCTGCCAAAGTAGCGTCGACCATTGGGGCGGCTTATCATCCCGAAACGGAGATTACCGTTACCGCGGGCGCGACCCAGGCGCTTTTCACGACGATAGCCACGTTGGTGCAGCCAGACGACGAAGTAATCCTGTTCGAACCGGCATACGATTCCTACGCCCCGAGCGTCCGGGTGTTCGGTGGTATCCCCAAAGCGGTACCGCTTTGGGCACCCGACTTTGCCATTGACTGGGCAGCCGTGAAGCGATTGATGACGGCCCGGACCAAGCTGATCGTCATCAACTCGCCCAACAACCCGACGGGCAGGATGTTTTCCGACACCGACTATAGGCAACTCATCGGCATCATCCGCGATACTGGCTGTTACGTCCTGAGCGACGAGGTGTATGAGCATATCGTGTTCGACGGCGCGCAACACCGGAGCGCCGCCCAATATGGCGAACTGCGCGAGCGGGCGTTTATCGTATCGTCTTTCGGCAAGCTCTTCCACACCACGGGCTGGAAAATCGGCTATTGCCTGGCGCCTTCGCACCTGACCGCAGAATTCAGGAAGGTGCACCAATTCAACGTGTTCAGCGTGAATACGCCCATCCAACATGCGTTGGCGGATTTCATGGACAACAAGGAAGAATACCTCGGGCTCCCGGCGTTCTTTCAGCAGAAACGTGATTTCCTGCTGCGCGGCCTCGCGATGACGCGGTTCAAGGCATTGCCTTGCCAGGGCACGTATTTCGTGTTGGTCGACTATTCGGCGGTAAGCACGCTCCCCGAACTTGAGTTCTGCAGGGCGCTAACCCGTAGGTTCGGCGTAGCGACCATACCCGTGGCAGCATTTTATAGTGAGCCAACCAACCAACGGCTGGCGCGCATCTGCTTTGCAAAGCAAGACCAGACGCTGGCAAGCGGCATCGAACGGCTTGCCAACGTCGATGAGGTTTGATGTACTCGATGGGTTAGCCAACTTTTTTGACACCGGTGGTCGCCCCCCCTTCCAATGTGAGGCTTACGGGGGCGTTCTGTCTCCATCCACCGCGGGTGAAATCCGGGATATCCAGCGAACGGGAGCGTTCAGCCACCGACCGTTCGCTGAGCGGGAAGATGCAACTCCATGACGTGCCGTCATAGACATCCTGGTCGAGCGGAAGCCCATTGCGGAGACAATCAATGAGGCGCCAGTCCATGATAAAATCCATCCCACCATGGCCGCCCACCTGTTTGGCCACTTCGCCCACGTGTTTGATCAACGGAGGGGTATAGTTGGCGTAGAGTTCTTTCAGCTCGTCCTCCTTCACCCAATCATGCCCGAAGGCGATACGCTCGGGCGACGGCCATTTGGACGCGACGCCTTTCGTGCCGCTGATGAGGTGGATGCGCGAGTACGGCCTTGGTGAGGTCACGTCGTGTTGCACCATGATCGATTTGCCTTTGGCGGTACGGATCAGCGTGGTATTCATGTTGCCCCGGTATGTTTTGCCCACGAAAGGTACGAAGAATGCATCTTCTTTGGCTTTGTCCAGTGCTGTCTGGCCCATCTGGAAATCGTTCGTAGACAACGAGACCAAATAGTCCATCTTGTCCCCCCGGTTGATGTCGAGGCATTGGGCGATGGGGCCAAGGCCATGCGTGGGATACAGGTTGCCGTTGTGAGTCGCATTCATCTGCAGGCGCCACATGTCTTGATAACCGTCTTTATCAAAGTTCAGGTCCAATAGATCGTGGATATACGCGCCTTCTGCATGGACGATTTCGCCGAAAAGGCCGTTACGCGCCATATTGAGGGTCAGCATTTCAAAGAAGTCGTAGCAACAATTCTCGAGCATCATGCAATGCTTTCTGGTCCGTTCAGATGTATCCACCAGTTCCCAGCATTCATCCACCGTAACGGCAACGGGCACTTCGCAAGCGACATGTTTGCCGTGTTCCATCGCGTAGAGCGACATCGGGGCATGCAAATCCCAAGGGGTACAGATATACACCAAATCGAGATCTTCATTGGCCACCATGTCCTTCCAACCATTCGCACCCGAATATTCCTTGGCTTTGGGAAGTCCTGCTTTTTCCAGGATGGCCTGTGTTTTCGTGGCCCGATCGGGATGCAGGTCGCACAGCGCTTTGATTTCTACGCCTTCGATACGTGAAATCCGGTTCACGGCGCCCGGACCGCGTTGCCCCAAACCAATGAAGCCGATACGGACTTTATCGATTTTTGGGGCCCCATAACCGCTCATGTTGAACCGCTGGGGGCGGCCGGCTGCTTGATGGGTCGTTGTCCCGTTGACGATGGCCGCTTTCGCAACGGCGGGGAGGGTGGCTGCGGCCCCGGATAGGAGCGTGGCGTTTTTCAGGAAATTTCTACGGTTGTACTTCATGCATTGGTTATTGAAACGGCATTTGCCGCAGTTATCGCTTTTTTTCAACAAGTATAGGGCAGTTGGCCGAGTTATCAAAATGCAAAAACAACGCAACCGTTTGCCTAATCATCGCGCAACCGATTGTTTGGATGTTTTGAAAAAAAATTGTAAAAGTATTGTGGTCTTTCATTATTTTTTTTCAAGGCAACTCCGTATTTTTGCGTCTCACCTTATACGTAACTCGTTATAAATGGCAAGATTGAATTTACTGGAAGAGACACGCTTCGAGAAAGTACCGGTAAGCGTCTACTCCGATCAAAGCACGGCGTCATTGGCCGTGGCAAAGCGTATCGCTGACCTCATTCGCAGCAAACAGGAAAAAGGTGAGCAGGCCATCCTAGGTCTCGCGACAGGTGCAACCCCTGTAAAAGTGTACGCGGAGTTGGTGCGCCTGCACCGCGAAGAAGGACTAAGCTTCAAGAACGTGGTGACCTTCAACCTCGATGAGTATTATCCGATGCAGCCCGATGCGACACAGAGCTATGTGTCCTTCATGAACCAGCAGCTTTTCGATCACGTGGATATCGAACGTGCCAATGTCCATATCCCGGATGGCACACTGGCCTTGGAAGACATCGCTGCCTATTGCCTGGCTTATGAACAAAAGATCACGGTGCTGGGGGGGCTGGACCTACAGATCCTGGGCATTGGACGTACCGGCCACATCGGATTCAACGAACCCGGTTCGGCGCCAAACTCCGGAACGCGGTTGGTGACGTTGGACGACCTGACGCGCCGTGATGCCTCGCGCGATTTCGGCGGAAAGGAAAACGTACCCACAAAAGCCATCACGATGGGCATCGGTACCATATTCAAGGCCCGCGAGATCATCCTGATGGCGTGGAATACGAAAAAGGCCGAAATCGTGAAGAAAGCGGTCGAGGGTGAAATCGCAGCCGACGTGCCGGCGACTTATCTGCAGCTTTCCGATCACGTGGAGTTCGTGCTAGACGTGGATGCGGCGTCTCAACTGACCCGATTCGATACGCCTTGGTTGGTCAAGGATTGCGTATGGGATGGCAAAACGGTCAAGAAGGCCGTTGTATGGCTTTCAAAGACGCTGAAAAAGCCTGTGCTCAAGCTCACCGAAGACGATTACAATAACAACGGGATGGCGCAATTGGCTACCGAGAAAGGGCCCGTTTACCAGATCAATATCGATATCTTCAACCAACTTCAGCACACCATCACCGGTTGGCCCGGGGGTAAGCCAAACGCGGATGACAGCCAACGTCCGGAACGGCGGGAGCCGGGCAAGAAACGATCGATCATTTTCTCACCCCATCCCGATGACGACGTGATCTCCATGGGCGGGACATTCATCCGGTTGGCGGATCAAGGGCATGAGGTGCATGTGGCGTACCAGACCTCGGGCAATACGGCGGTGTGGGACGATGACGCCTTGCGATTCATCGAGTTTGCCACCGACTTCGCCAAGTCTCAGGGCATCGATACGCAGAAACTGGAAACGTTGTACGACAATGCCCGGAAATTCATCGCCGGCAAGAAACCAAACCAAATCGATATCCAGGAGTTATTGACCGTAAAGGGACTCATCCGCAAAGGGGAGGCCATCGCGGGTGCGCGTTTCGCGGGGTTGCCGGATGCGCATATCCATTTCCAGAACCTGCCGTTCTATGATCGCGGCAAGTATACCAAGAAGCCTGATTACGAGGACGATATCGTCCAAACCATGGAGCTGCTCCAACGGGTGCAGCCGCACCAGATTTTCGCGGCTGGCGACTTTGCCGATCCACACGGTACGCACAAGGTGTGCTTCGATATCATCCATCAGGCGATGCTGCGCTTGCGGAAAACGGAAGCTTGGACAAAAGACTGCTGGCTGTGGCTCTACCGGGGCGCATGGCACGAATTCGAGATCCATGAAATCGAGATGGCCGTGCCGTTGTCGCCCCAGGAGGTATTGCGCAAACGCTATGCGATCTTCAAGCACCAATCCCAAAAAGACCTGCCCGTATTCCCCGGCGACGATGCCCGAGAGTTTTGGGTGCGTGCCGAAGAGCGGACCCGCGAGACGGCGAAGCTGTACGACGAATTGGGCATGGCCGAGTACGAAGCGATCGAAGCGTTCGTGCGTTGGAAGTTTGATGATGAGGAATGATCCCGGTTCTTTATATGAATGCGAAATGCCCGACGATCGGGCATTTTCTTTTTATGTTGGATGAGCTTGTTTAAACTTTATTTTTGATGGCGAAATTGACGCATCTTTTGTTCAATCGAGGCTCGTTTTTGAGTTCGTAGCTGGTTGCTACGCGCTCAAAAATAGCCGAAGAGTGAGCGAAAGAGGCGCAATTGCAGACCAAAGGATAAAGTTTAAACAAGCTCGATACGTCCTGTCAATCGCCGTTACGGATAACCGCCGTCTTCGATACCAGAAATGTAATCAATAACCCGGAGAGCCCGATTACGGCATAGGAATAACGTAGGCTGGCCAACTCCGCGATATACCCGATCAATGGAGGGCCGATCAGGAAGCCGAGGTAGCTTACGCTCGATACCATGGCCAGCGCAACCCCCGGAGGGACCTTCGCATTTTGTCCGGCGGCACTGTATACAGAGGGCACCACACAGGCTACACCGAGGCCGACCAGCATGAACCCGATGGTCGCTGCCACGATGTTGGGAAGTGCCACGGATAGCCCCATGCCGACAAAGATGAGGCAGCCGCTTACTTGAAGTAACGACTTGCGACCGAAGCGTCGGATGGCCCAATCGCCCACAAACCGCCCCATCGCCATCATCACCATGAACGAAGCATAGCCCAATACCACCAAGGATTTCGGCGCCTGTACGATGTCCTTGAAATAGACACCGCTCCAGTCGAACATCGCCCCTTCGGCTGCCATGCTGCAAAAGCCGATAATGCCCAATTGCATGAGTATACCCTCGGGCTTCTTGAAAAAGCTGGTTTTTTTCTGTTGGGTTTTTATGGCAGATACCAAATGTTTCTCATTCAATAACGTATTAGCCACTACCAAGCCCACGATAATCCAAAAGTGTGGGTATGGATCGATATGCAAATTCATCATCAGCAGCCCGATGAGCGCGCCTGCAAAACCGGCAATGCTCCATGCGCCATGGAAAGACGTCATGATGGATCGGCCGTATAATTTTTCAGCGGCAACTCCCTGTGTGTTCACCGCGATGTTGCAAAGGTTACCCACTACGCCAAAGATGAGCAGCGCCAAGCCCAAATGCCAGCTCGTGGTGGCCAGCCCCAAAAACGTCAGTACGATGGCATAGAGCGGCGCCGCCATGCGGAGGACGCTCCTGCTGCCGTATTTGGTCACCAGCTTGCCCGAAAGCGGCATCGTGATTAACTGGCCAACCGGCAAGGCAAACAACAACGTGCCCAGTGCGGCATCCGAAAGGCCCAATGCGGTTTTGATGTCGGGAATGCGGCTTGCCCAGGAAGCAAAGGCCAGCCCTTGGCAGAAGTAAAATAAGGAGACCGCGATTCGGATACGTTTCCGATGAGTTATTTCAGGCACCTGTCAAATTCTTAAATCCATACAAAGATAAAACAAATTCCTGACTAAGTGTAAAAAGTACAATAAGTGTCGCGATGGAGTATGGTTGACACGACACTAGATGGGTCAATCCCGATCTTTCGATCCAAAGATGCCGTTCAGGACGATTTGGATGATGGCCACGATGATGGCAAATACGGCACCCCACCAAAAGTTGGCTACCTCGAATTTGCTGCCCATGAAGTAACTGGTTAGCTGTACCATCAACACGGTGATGATGAACGAAATCAACCCGAGCGTGAGGATGTTGAGCGGAAAGGTAAAGAAACGGAGTACCGTTCCGATCGTGGCGTTTACGAAACTGATGATCAGTCCAGCCAAAATCGCCCAACCGAATCCAGCGACAGTCACCGCTGAGTCGGGGAGAACCAATGCTGCAAGGAATACAGCCAATCCTGTCAATAATACGTCAATGATAAATCGCATGATCGTGTTTGTTTATGATTATTATCCAATGCATATAAGCCAATAAATGCGAAAATACGAAAATTGTTTTGTCATTGATCGCCAATCATGATAACTTCGTAGCCCGTATGATGATTGTCAAAAAGTTATCCGTCGGTATCGTTGTCGGTGTTGCGTTGTTTTCCATCTTGCTGAGCGCTTCGTGCACCTGTTCCAAAAGCAAGCGGTTGGATGCCGAGCGGAAACAGCGCGAACAGGATAGCTTGATGTTGGTCTATGAGCCCGCACAGGCAGATCCGCGACTGGAGGCCTTTATGCAGCGGTTGCACAGTCGGTCGGGTTTCAACGGCAATGTGCTCATCGCCAAAAAAGGCAAGATCTTATACCAGCATGCGTTTGGATGGGCGAATCACCTGCTGAAAGACAGCCTGAAAATCGCGTCGCAATTCGAGCTCGCTTCCGTTTCAAAACCATTGACCGCAACCGGTATCCTTAAGCTCTGGGAGGATGGCAAGATCAAGTTGGAGCAGACGGTCGACGAATTCTTCCCGGATTTCCCGTATCCCGGCGTTACGGTCAAGCAGCTGCTCACCCACCGCTCAGGGCTTACGAATTACCTTTACTTCACCGATAAACGGGAGATTTGGCCGGACCGTTCCAAAGGGATGTCCAACATGGACGTCATGAACCTGTTTGCCAAGCACAAGCCGGCCAAATACGCCAATCCGGATGTTCGATTCTTTTACAACAACACCAATTACATGGTGCTCGCGGCCATCATCGAAAAGGTGAGTGGACAAGATTTCGCGGTTTACATGCAGGAAAAAGTGTTTGCGGCAGCCGGGATGAAAAACACGGGCGCCTATTCCACGGCCGTGTATGAGAAAATCCCGACGGACGTGGTGGGCCATGATCGTGTTTGGCGGCGATCCGTCGTGCAGAACTACCAAGATGGCCCGTTGGGCGACAAAGGCATCTACAGCACCGTCCAGGACCTATTCCTGTTCGATCGCGCGTTGCGCGACGGACGTTTGCTTAAGCCCGAGACATTGGATTCCGCATACGCGGGCTACAGCAAACCGACCAAAGAGATCTTCAATTACGGCTACGGTTGGCGGACATTCGACCCCGGCAACCATCGGGTGGTCTACCACACGGGTTGGTGGCACGGGTTCCGCAACCTCTATATCCGAGACCTCAAGGAAGACATCACCATCGTGCTGCTCACCAATATGGCGAATGGCAGCTTGTTGCATTTGGACGAGCTTTACCAGATCCTTGGCATGCCGGTGATCCGGCAGGCCGCCTATTCGGCATCGGGCGAGTTCACGGCGCAATAGCAACGACCCAAGAAGTAGTGGCGTGATTCTTGATACGCTTGCTGCAGTTATATAGATAGGGAGCGATATGGCAAGCGCAGCGTTGAGAACCAGCCTATTTTTTATCGTGGCGATTTCGTGGGTCGGGTGTACCGACGACGGTCCCACGCCCGAAAGTGAACGAGACGAGACGCGCATGACCAACGTGTCTTACGGCCAGCATGAGCGCCATAAAATGGATGTGTATCTTCCCGCAGGCCGTACACCCGATCGCACCGGCGTCATCGTGTTTATCCATGGCGGCGGATTTGTCGCGGGCGATAAAACGCAAGTAGAGGAAGTCGTACTGAAACTGGTTGCCCGGGGTTATGCCGTGGTGAACATCAATTACCGGTTGGTGGACATCACCGGTGTGTTGGATAATCCACCCGTACACAAACCCAGCGAAATCACCATTCATCAGCAGCTGGACGATGTCGCGGCAGCGGTCGAGACCGCATGGAGCGAACGCGCGGAGTGGGCCGTCAGCGGCACGGACTGGTTCATTGCCGGGCACAGCGCAGGTGCCACCTTGGCACTCCTGCATGCGTATGGCGATGACAATACAAACGGCCGTATCAAGGCCGCCGCCAATTGGGCTGGATTGACTACGTTCGCGTTCAATGACGAGGCAGAGGTCGCACTGCTTGACCCACGGTTAAGGGAATTGTTCTATCGCATTGTTGGCGCGGAAGCCACCAATGAAAATAAGCTTGCCTACATGGCGGCCAGCCCCTACTGGGTGGCCAACAACACGGGGGGTATACCCACGATCAGCGTACGGCCCGAAGACAATACCGTGGGGCCTATTCCCGACGTGAGCGAGCTGCAATACAATAGCTTAACGACGTTGTTGAACAGCAAAGGGTCGGCCAGCACGCATGTCATGATCGCGGGAGCGGATCACGGGTTCGGACAGCCCGGCAATTGGGATCAGGTCGTGGCGGCAACGGCGAATTTTTTCGACACGCAATAGTATCCGTAGAGCCCAAAAAAATGACACAGAAAAAGACCTTGATCCTTGGCGCCACGACCAATCCTGGTCGCTATGCCTATTTGGCGGCACATCGATTGGCTAACGCGGGCCATCCCATCGTCAACATCGGCATTAAGCGTGGCGAGGTGGCGGGGGCGCCGATACAACCGGCCGGGGAAACGTTGACAGACGTCCATACCATCACGCTGTATATCGGTCCGCAGCGGCAACCGGAATACTACGATTACATCATCTCGACCAATCCGCGGCGAATCATCTTCAATCCCGGCACGGAAAACCCGGAATTGGATGCGTTGGCGAGGCAACGCGGCATCGATACCCTCGAGGCTTGTACGTTGGTGCTGTTGGGCACGGGACAGTACTAATGCCTAGCCCTTGTTTCGTCCGTCTATTTTTTCCAGGTTTTTCCTGCGTTTCTCGGCAAGGTGCTTCTCCAATTGCGAACGCTTGAAACGGGGAGATTTGGTGAGCTTGCGGATATCCAGTCGAAGCGCTTCCCCCAATTGCCAAAGGTAGCCGCCAGCGGTCATGGCCTTGCCCGTGGTCGCATCCGTGATGCTTGTGGAGTCCGTTCCGGTCAGCTTGGCGGCCTCGGTCTTCGTGGCAAACGTCCGTATGCGAATGCCGTCAAGGTTGTACTGTGTAACCACCCGGCATTTTGCGCTTAGTGGGGTAATGCGGTGTTCGCGCCCCTTCAGCAGGGGTTTGACGTCGATTTTGGCAACGGGATTCTCCCGCCAGAGGTATCCCCTGTAGGTGAGGCTATGTCCCTTGGTGGCATCGATGATCTGCTGGAAATTGAAGCCCAGCATTTTGGCGGCCGCTTTCTTGGATGGAAAGGTACGGATCAGGTTACCATCGAGGTCATATTGCCCCACACGTTTCAAGTGCTTGGCCAAGATGGTCCGGTGAACGCCGGGCGAAGACAGCATGGGGCTGATGTCGATTTGTCGCGCTGTGCCGCGTCGCCACAGGAACCCACCCGCCGTAAGTACCTTCTTCCGGGCTTCTGTTGCCGCATAGGCGATGCGTCGGGGATTGATGCCCAACGTTTTTCCAGCGACTGAAGCATTGTGGAACGTCTGGATCAAACGTCCATCGGCATCGTACTGGCTGATTTGATCGACCGTTTTCTGTGCCCGGATTCTCCTGATTTTTTCCTGTACCCACTTCCGCTTTTCGGGTGTCATGTCCAGAAACGGCGTGCCGCGTCGGCCACGGGCCTCCATGCGCCGTTGTTTGTCGGCTTGATTGGCCAGGTACAGGTTTTCCGGCTGGATGTTGAAGGGGTCTTCGTCTTTGAAATAAACAAACGTATTCCGGTCTTTCATGTCAAACGGCTCCACGAAGCAATGGTACACCAAACGAGCCGTATTGAAATTCTCGGTGCGTCCTTGTACCGACGCCGCGAAGCGAAGATGGAACGTGTAGTCCTTCATGTAGGCATTGTATGACTTGCCCACGATTTGGTTTCGGATGATTGTCCGCACGGGCTGCGAGCCGAGCCGATGCGTAACCACATGGGCCAAGCGCTTCACGCGCCCGAAGTTCGAGACTTGATAATACCCCGCGTAATTTGGGACGTCTTTCCATATTTCGCCTTCCATGTCGTGCAAGGAAAGGTTTTGGTACGGATATTCCTTCTTCATGGACATGAATAAATTGGTTCAGCGCAAAGCGCGCTGGTGCAAACCTAACAAAAGCAATCGATATCAATGCGTGATAGCTTGCGATTTGTTTTTTCCAACAAAATAACGTTGCTTTGGCGCGGAGATAACGAACTGGATGACGCCCAAGAAGCCCAAATCAGAGAAAAGTATCGTGGATATCGCCCATGCGCTGGGCATATCGCCGGCCACCGTGTCGCGGGCGCTCAATAACAATGCGCGCATCAGCGAGGTCACGCGTAACCGGGTCAAGGAGATGGCCAAGGAAATGGGCTATCGGCACAACAGCATGGCGTCCTCACTCCGAAACAGGCGCTCCAACATCATCGGGCTGATCGTGCCACGAATCTCCATGTATTTCCATTCGTTTTTCATCACCGCTTTGCAGCGCCAGTTGCAGGCGGCGGGCTACAACCTGATGATCTGCCAATCCAACGATTCGGTGCACCTTGAGCGAGCGCTGGCCAATACATTGTACTCCGCGCGTGTGGATGCCCTGGTGGTGGCGCTTACGCTGTATACCGAAGACATCGCGCACTTTGATGGGTTTTTGCACCAAGGGGTTCCGCTGGTGTTTTACGACAGGGTGCCTGAAACGACCGATGCCTTCGTCGTCAAGGGAGACGATTACCGCGGCGGATTGTTGGCCGGCAATCACCTGTTGCAGGCGGGATGCGAGCGGATCGCTTACATCAGCGGCCCGCTCTCCAGCAACATCTACCGTGAGCGCGGTCGCGGATTCCGCGATGCGCTGGCCAAGCGCGGATTGCCCCTCCGCGACGATTGGGTGTACCATCACGAGTTGAACGCGGAGCATGCTTGGAGCAGTTTGCGCAAACTTTTTGTCGGCGACCGCCAACCCGATGGGTTATTTGCATCCAACGACACTACGGCAATCGCGGCGGTCGAATTCGCCCGGGAACGTGGCATACGGATCCCGGAAGACCTGAAGATCGTGGGCTACTCCAACGACCCGCGTGCGTCTATCGTCACCCCTGCCATCACCTCCATCGAACAATATCCAAGTGCGATGGCAGACAAAGTAGCCGAGACATTGATCGGTGCCTTGCAATCCGCCAATTCGTCGACCGCGTTACGTACGCCCGTCGTTTGTCCCGTCGATTTGGTGCGGCGGATGACGACCTGAAGATGGGTTAACTATTTGGCTTTCTTTCCGTAACGCCACCTGTTTCGCTCGCGGCGATACACGGGGTGCAGCGCCATTGCCGGGGCCGTTACGCAAACCTTTGCGTAACGATAAAACCCTTCACTATTGATTTGTTGACCGGAAATCGATTAGTTTGCCTTTGCAATTATAGATTCGGGTTAAGGTAAGCATAACATGGAATTAATGGAAAGTTTTTGGGACGAGGCCGAATTTTGTGTCATGAAGCTAAATCTTTTTACGTACACTAAATAACAATCAATATGAGAAAAATCTATTATCTAAAGTTTGGGGCGCTGATTATGCTCTTGGCAATGTGCCTCGGGGGCTACGCCCAAAGTACCGTGACCGGCAAGGTTACGGACAGGGCTTCCGGTGAGCCGCTTATCGGTGTCACCGTTATTGCAAAGGGCGCAAGCCAATCTACAATCACTGATGACCAGGGTGCTTATTCCATCCAACCCGGTGGAAGCGCCGCTTTGGTATTCTCGTACGTGGGCTATCCAACCCTAGAAATACCAATCAATGCGCAATCAGTGATCGATGTCCAGATGGGTGGCGATGCACACGTACTGGACGAAGTTGTGGCCATTGGTTATGGCTCGAACCGGAAACAGGACTTGTCGGTCGCCGTGTCGTCCATCACGGTGGGAGATCAGTTCAAAGGGCGTCCGGCCACGTTGGGCAACGTGCTGCAAGGGCAGATGCCGGGCGTGCGCGTGCAACAAAGCGGCGATCCAAGGTCAGGGGGTGACATCAGCATCCGTGGACGGGGTAATAGGGGTGGCGACGGTGTATTGTACGTGGTGGATGGCGTTCCCAATGCGCCATTCAATCCGGCCGATATCGAGTCGGTTACGGTATTGAAAGATGCGGCGTCTTCAGCCATCTACGGTGCCTACGCCGGTTCAGGTGGCGTCATCGTCATTACCACGAAAAGGGCACGTGCGGGTGAGGTGCGCATCGATGCAAATGTCTGGCACGGTGTTCAGCAGGCTTGGCGGACACCTGAGGTGCTCACCGCCGAAGATTTCAACCGACTTTGGAAAGACGCATCGGCCGCAGCCAACCGAAACCTGCCTGCCGTTTATGATCCAGCTCAGTTTCCATACGGAAACGTCACCCGAACCGATTGGGTGGATGAGATTTTCCGTTCGGGTCGGATGCAACACTACGACGTGACCATTAGTGGGGGTAGCGAGTCGTTAAGCGCTTTGGCTTCATTGGCTTATGACAACGTTGATGGAACGTTATTGAACACTTGGAATAAAAACTTGACCGCCCGGCTCAATATAGGTTTTAAAATCAATAAATGGGCCAACTTGAACCAAAGTTTGCTGTATGGTTACAACAATGGACAAAGTAATATCGGTGCAGGCCACACGGGGGCGGTATTCAGTGCCATGGCTTACCCACGGTTCAATGAACCCTATGAGTACGATGAACTGGGCAATCGGCTGCCCAGTGGCACTGTACCCCGCTCCGCGTTGGCTGATGGCTTTAGCGTAGAGGCCGATTTACTTAACCCGATGACCCAATTACTCAACACCCGCCAGCACAATCCGAATAACCGGATATTTTCGCTGTCGTCGCTTGTTCTCAAGCCGATAGAAGGGTTGGAGTTCAAATCTGACTTTTCATTTAATAGCTCGAGCTATCGCGGCGAGAGTTTTACGGCGCGCTTTACTGCACCCGGTCGTACCATTGATGAGAATTTCAGAAGCATAGGGTCGTCATTAGACAAAAATTGGAACTGGGAGAACATTCTTTCCTATTCGAAGACGTTTTCTGGGAAACATTATGTGTCGGCACTAGGGGCCTTTACCATGAACTATTCAAGCGGTCGCAGCCACAACGTGTATACTCGCGGCTACCAGTTTGAGTACCCGAACTACACCGTATTTGAAAATGCAGGGGATTGGGCATCCGACAGACCAGGCGAGTCCATTTGGGAAGAATCAATTTTGTCGCATCTTGGGCGTGTGTCATATACCTATGATGATAGGTACTTCCTTACCGCGAGCATACGTCGAGATGCATCGTCTAAGTTAAATCCGGAAGATAATGCGGACATTTTCCCGGCCGCGTCATTGGCGTGGAAAGTCACTTCAGAGCCGTTTATGCCTGAAAGCGAAATGCTGAGTTTCTTGAAATTCAGGGCCAGTTGGGGGCAAGTCGGTAACGTCCGTTCCGTTAGACGTTTCATCTACGCCCCTCCCTATTCGCTAGGCAGTCGTGGCCTATTTTTGGGAGAGAATGCCGATCGACGGATGTTCGGTCTTTTCCAAAGCACGATTCCCAACCCAGGCCTGAAATGGGAAAGAACTGAACAGATAAACCTTGGTGCAGACATCGGTTTGTTCAGCAACCGATTGAATCTGACCGTCGACTATTTCAACAAAAAGACAATCGATTTGATTGAAAGCTTACCTGTTCCTTCAGTGGCTGGTGTAGCATCTCCTCCGGAAACCAATATTGGACAAGTTGAAAACAAAGGGTTTGAGTTTTCATTGGCCTACGATCAGCGTTTCGGAGATTTTGGACTGAATTTCCGCGGAAATTTGGCTACCGTGAAAAACAATGTGTTGAATATCGGGCAACGCAACTTCATAAGTCATGGTGAAGGCGTGAATTCGCAGAATCCACTGCAGTCGACTGTTGGCCAGCCTTGGTATTCCTATTTCCTGATTGAAGCCGACGGTCTTTTCAAAACGCAGGAGGAAATCAACAACCATACATGGACAAATCCGCAAACCGGTGCTACTAGCTTACTGCAACCCAATGCGAAACCCGGTGATATCCGTTTCGTGGATTACAATAACGACGGTCTCATCAATGACGGTGACCGCCAGTACATGGGGGCATACGACTATCCCGATTTGGCGTACGGCTTCACGTTGGGTGCTGATTGGAAGAATTTCAGTTTCAGCATGTTTTGGCAGGGTGTCACCGGTGTCAATGTCTACAACGGCGTGAAGGCGATGTCGTCATCAGGCCTGAAAGGGTGGAACATGACCACGGATATCCTTCAATCGTTTGAGTACAACCCGAACTCGGGTATTCCGCGTTTATCGTTTATTGATGATGCAAATGGAAATTACTCGAAGGTATCTTCTTACTTTCTGGATAAGGCAGACTACATCCGCTTGAAGAACGTAAACCTCGCGTATGCGCTGCCGCAATCGCTTGTCACGCGCATTGGGTTGTCCGCCCAAAGTAAGGTCAGGTTTTACATGAATGGCGAGAATTTGATTACCATTACCGACTACACGGCATTTGACCCGGAAGTTGGAAATTTGGGTATCGATTCAGGCAGATTTCCCGTGTCACGCATGTATAGCGTTGGCGTGAATGTGTCGTTTTAAGTTGAATTTAAAGAGATTTTTAAAATGAAAAATAGAATTTGGATCGTGTTCTCCTTGACGGTGATATTCACATCGTGCAAAGACTTCTTGGAGTTTCAACCCTACGGCCAACCAGCCGACTTAGGCAGCGTAACGGATGAACAAGCCATGCAGACCGTATATGCGCTGTATGAGTGGCAGTACGGCGAGGGAACGACTGGCCGAGGGTTTTTCTGGTATGAAAACGCCAGTGATGATATGGTGACCGGACGTACGCAAGCCGAAGCCGCAAATATCAAGAACTTCATCGACAACGGCACCATGACCCGCGATGTACGGGATAACTGGCCCGCGATGTATCAGACCATCAACTACGCCAACCGGATAATAGATCAGATTCCGGCGTCAACTACGATTTCCGATAGAGTGAAGAATACAGTGATGGGTAATGCCCATTTCTGGCGTGGATTTGCGTACCTATGGTTGGCCCCTTGGTATGGCGATAACGGGCCGAATGGGGGGATTCCTATAGTAACGGAAGAGACACCAATCGAAGAAATTGACCAGCCACGACCTGCATCGGTACTCGATAACTACCGCATGATCATTGAAGATTTGGAGAAGGCTTCTGAATTGTTGCCGTATTTCGATGAACTTTCCACTGCCGATTGGGGCTTGGTACACAAGACCGCGGCTTGGGGATTCGCCGCCCGGGCAGCGCTCCATGCAGCGCAGTTTGACGCTTCGTTTTACGATGTGGCCATCTCCTACGCGGATAGGGTCATCAACTCGCAAAAACACAGCTTGCTGGACAACTACGCCGATTTGTTTGAGATTGAAAATAACTGGAGCTCGGAGTACATCCTGAGCATCACCAGCAACGAAGTGCACGGGTCGAAGTGGCCCGGTATCAGTTTCCAGAATGGTGGTTTTGGTTACTACAATACGTGGGGTTATTTCCAGCCGACGGTAGAACTCTACAAGGCTTACGAAACGGGTGATGAACGCCGGGCGGCTACGATTGTCGCACCCGGTGATCACGTGTCGTTCATCGGGAACGACATCCATTGGCAAGTCAATCCCTCTGCCACTTCGAGTCCCACGGGGATGACCCTGCGGAAGTACTTGGCCCCTTTTCGGGACGCCGACGCCATCGGTAAAACGGTGAATCCCGATGGGAACAATATGACCACAGACCTGAACGTTTCGCTGATGCGGTATGCCGAAATGTACCTCATCAAGGCCGAAGCGCTAATCTGGAAGAATGGCGATGGCGACCCTACTGCCAAAGCCTTGATCGATGATGTGCGCGAACGAGCAGGTTTGGCGCGGAATAGCCAGGCAACCAAAACGCAGCTCAAAAACGAGCGTCGCGTGGAGTTTGCCTTTGAGTTTGGCACTTGGCGCCACCTCGACCTGGTGCGTTGGGGCGATGCGCAATCGACTTATTCAAGGCCGCTTCACGGTTTCAAGGTCAACCTTACAAACGGTGCGATTTCATCGTTGGAAGAGGTGGAGGCGTGGCCAGCACGTACGTTCAATCCAACCGTACACCACGTGTTCCCGATTCCGGTCCGCGAAATCGCGACCAGCCAGAACTTGCCACAAAACAAGGGGTACTAGATTGAAGCACCTCTTTGTTATCCTGTTAACAACGCTTTCCTGTTGGGCACCGCTACACGTGGACGCCCAGCAGGATCGCGTGTTGATCCATGCCCACAACGACTATCACCAGCGCGTGCCATTCTATCAGGCCTATGCCCAACAGGTGTATACCATCGAAGCCGATGTGTTCGCTACCGATAGCGGCACCATCTTGGTGGGGCACGATTGGCATGAGCTGCACCCCAGCCGGTCGTTGGAAGCACGCTATATCCGGCCCATTGTTGACGTGTTCGCCCGAAACGGTGGCCGCGCATGGAGCGGATCCGAAAATCGGTTCGTGCTACTCATCGACTTGAAGACTCCGGCATCGACAACCCTAGATTCGGTCATTGGCCTATTGGCCAAGCATCCGGAGGTGTTCGACGAAACCGTGAATCCATATGCCGTCACGGTGGTCATTTCCGGCTCGATGCCGGATCCAGCGCAGTTCGCCGATATCCCGGCATTCATAGGGTTTGATGGAAGGCTCGACGTCTCCTATACACCCGACCAGTTGGAACGGGTGGCATTCATCAGTGCGCCGTTTTCCAGCTATGCCAGGTGGAACGGAAAAGGCGCGTTGATTGACAAGGATCGCAAGCAAGTGGCCGCCGCCGTCGAAAAAGCCCATGGCTTGGGCAAGAAAATCCGGTTCTGGGGCACGCCCGATGGCGTTACGGCTTGGAACACGCTCCATAAGATGGGCGTAGACATCATCAACACCGATCAAATCGAGCGCTGCGCCGCATTCTTTGCCGATTTTGACAAGAAGCAGTTTAGCTTGAAACACCCCACCATGGGAGGTGGAACGGCCCGTGCCGAGCGGCTTGATGTCACCACCCGCGAGTTCCGGGGATTCAACGGCAACAGCATGTCGTTGTCGCAGCCGATACCCGTTTACACGCCCGCCCGGGCCGTCGACCGCACGGATGCCGACATCCGCAACGTCATTTTCCTTATCGGCGACGGGATGGGCTTGGCCCAATTGCAAGCGGCCTACGCGTTCAACCGGACGTTGACCACGTTGTTGATCCCGACCATCGGTATACAGGAAACCGGAGCGGCGGATGCCTACACGACGGATTCAGCCGGAGCAGGTAGTGCCTTGGCGACAGGCAAGAAGACTAAAAATCGCCATATTAGTGCGGATTCGACCGGTACCCCAAACCCATCGATGACAGACCTTGCCTTGCAAGCGGGCAAGGCGGCTGGTATCATCACCTCGGGCAATGTAGCCGACGCGACACCAGCGGCCTTTTACGGCCACGCGGTGGAACGCGATGACAGCGATGCCCTCACGGCTTATCTGTTGGATGGCAAATTGGACTTGCTGATCGGTAGCGGAAAACGCATTTTCACCCACCGTAAAGACGGCCGTAACCTTTGGGAAGAGCTCGGCGCGAAGTACCAATTGGCTACCAAGCTACAGACCTTGCAACAGCGTCCAGCGAAAACCATCTGCTTGGATGAACGCTTCGCGAATGCCGTGGACGAGGTGTCCATCGGGCTGTTGGCCGATGCCACGCGTACGGCCATCGATCAATTGGCTACGACAGGCAAGGAGGGATTCTTCCTGATGGTGGAGGGCGCCAAGATTGACTACGCAGGCCATGCCAACGCATTGCCGGGTTCCATTATGGAGACGTTGAGTTTCGACCTGGCGGTAGCCGAGGCATTACGTTTTGCCGATCGGGACGGACACACGCTGGTCATCGTCACCGGCGATCACGAGACCGGTGGACTGACCCTGATTGATGGCGACTGGGACGCGGGCGAAATCACGGCCTTGTATGCAACCGACGATCATACCCCGACCATGCTGCCGGTATTTGCTTATGGACCAAAGGCCGATGCATTCAACGGCGTGTATCCAAATACGGATATTTTCCAACGACTCAAGCAGCTGCTGAAATGGTAAGTAACAAACGGATGATGACCATCGAAAGATTGATTGGCCTATTTGCTGTGCTGGTATTCGTCACAGGCTGCGGACAAATGGCAAGCCAGCAGTCAGCGAGTATGCAACTCCGTTTCAATGCGTCAGGACAGTTCAAGATCGCGCAGTTCACCGACCTGCATTGGGTGGATACATCGGCGAATACACCGCAAACCAAGGCGGTCATCCAGCATGTGCTGGAAACGGAGAAGCCCGATCTGGCCATCGTGACCGGCGACGTCGTAACGGCTTCGCCGGCTGAACAGGGGTGGAAGTCAATCGCGCAAATCTTTGCCGATGCCAAGATGCCGTGGGCATTGACATTGGGCAACCACGATGACGAAGCGGGGCTTACCCGTGCGGAGATTTTCGACCTGTTGGACGGCAGCCCTTACTTCGTGGGGGAGGCTGGGCCCGCGATTAGCGGCAGTGGCAATTACGTACTGCCCATCTTGGCGAGTGGCAGCGATGACGTTGCCGCGCTACTGTACTGCCTAGACACCCATAACCGGCCATCTGTACACAAGTACGGCCATTATGACTGGGTGCATTTCGATCAGGTGCAATGGTATCGTGAGCAAAGCGCCCGTTATGCGGCTGGGCGTGGAGGCGCGCATATACCCGCGTTGGCCTATTTCCACATCCCGATCAAGGAATTCGAAGAGGTGCATCGAAACGACGATAAGTTCGGGACGGCTCGGGAAGGCATCGCATCGTCCAACATCAATTCCGGCTTGTTTGCGTCGTTCATCGAGATGGGCGATGTCATGGGTGCTTTCGTGGGCCACGACCACAACAACGATTACATCGACATGCATTACGATGTCGCATTGGCGTTCGGCCGCACCACGGGCATCGACGCGTATGGCGAACTTGAGCGGGGTGCGCGTATCGTCGTGCTGCACGAAGGCGAGCGTCGGTTCGATACGTGGATACGCACGCCAACGACGACCGAATGGGCTTATTATTACCCTTCCGGCCTTTCTGCCGAAGAAGAGGAACACATGGAATACCTACCGGCCAAAGCGATCCACAACCCCACGCAGGGGGTGCAATACCGCTACTATGAGGGTGGTCGGCTACGGCAACTCGCCGATGTCCAGCAGCGCGCCAAGTTGGTCCGTACCGGGAGGGCCGATGGGATCAGCTTGGACGTTGCTTCCGTGCGCGATTCATTTGCGCTGGTGTTCAATGGTCTCATCAAGATCCCTAAGCGCGGGGTCTATCGGTTCTATACCTACTCCGATGACGGATCCCGGCTCTCGATCGGTGGGCAAGTGGTCGTCGACAACGATGGCTCGCGCAGCGCGCGCCGCGTGGATGGCAAGGTGGCGCTTGAAGCGGGCTTCCATGCGTTTGAGTTGGCTTACTTTGAAGACTATATGGGCGAAGCGCTTGAAGTAGGGTATGCCAGTCGGTATTTCCCGGAAACGGTGCTCCCTGATAGCGTGTTGTTCTTTGAAAAGCGATGAGCTTGTTTAAATAAAGTTTAAACAAGCTCAATAGGTGTATTCGCTACAGCGGCATTTGCCGCGAAGAATCCCGGATGACCAATTCGGGCTTCAGGATTTCGTATCGATAGGATTTTTTTGCACCGCGATTCGTAAAATGGTCCAGTAGTATTTTCGCCGAGAGCATGCCCAGTTCATAAACCGGTTGCCATACGGATGATAAGGAGGGGTTAAAGAAATAGGCGTAAGGCTCGTCGTCAAAACCAACGATGGAAATGTCTTCCGGTATGCGGAGACCCCGTTCGCGGATTATCCGCATGGCACCGATCGCCACGGCATCGTCAACCGCGAACACAGCATCCAAGTGGTCATTTCGATTCATCAACTGCGTGATGGCCTTCACACCGTCGTCCGATACGAAGCCGTCGCTGTATACGATCAATTCCGATCGGATGGGGATGTTGTTGTCGTAGTGGGCGTTGAGGTAGCCGTCAAGCCGTTGCTTGAACGTAGGTATCGAAATCGGGCCGGAAATATGCGCAATGTGTTTGCACCCGGTCTTGATGAGGTATTCCACCGCTTGGTAGGCGCCGTCATAACTATCCACCAATACCTTGTCGGCTTCAAACTGCGGGCAGTCGCGGTCAAAGATGACCAATGGCGCGCCCGCGGCCCTGAGTTTATGGAAATGGTCGAACGTATGGGTATCGCGCGTGGGCGATATGAGCACGCCATCCACGCGAAGCAAGGCCATGTCCTGCAGCAGTTTCTTTTCTTCTTCAAACGATTCGTTTGATTGGCAGATGATCAGTTTGTAGCCCGCGGAAGATACCATGTCCTGCACGCCGCTGATGACCGTTGCGAAAAAATAGCCGGTGATTTCCGGCACCACGATGCCGATGATACCGGTGCGTTTGTTCAGTAGGCTTAACGCCAACAGATTGGGTTGATAGCTGGATTGTTCGGCCAATGCCAAGACTTTGCGTTTGGTCTCTTCGCTGATGGAAGGGTGGTTGTGCAAGGCGCGCGATACCGTAGAAGGGGATACGCCCAATTGGCTGGCGATATCAACGATCGTTGTCTGTTTGGGTCTTTGCATACGGTTGGATCATCAGTGCCGTTATTCTGGATTCCTACCTTCACAAGGTCGGGAAGAAAAGCGACATAACCAAATATTCCGGCCACAATTGCGCAAACCTTTGCGTTATCGGTCTTTGTGCGTCCACCAAATTTGTTTTAATTGCATCATCAATTATAGCATGCCAAAAATGATTGTAACAACGAGTGCCTTCTTCAAACATTGCTACGGCAGCTACGCCTTGGCAGCCATCAACGTCTTCACCGTTGAACAGGTATTGGCGGTGTTCCGGGCGGCCGATGCGAGCGCCTCGCCGGTGATCGTGCAGACCACGCCGGTGGCGCGCGACTACATCGGACCGCGCCTGTTGTTGGCCATGGTGGCTGCTGCTGCCCAGCAATATCCTGACGTGGTGTATGCACTGCATTTGGATCATGGCAATGAAACACATATCCACGCCGCGCTGCAAGCTGGCGGGTACACCTCGGTGATGATCGACGCTTCGCACGACGACGTTGAGCAGAATATCCGCCGGACGCGTGCGATCGTGGATCGGGCACATGCCCTGGGCACATGCGTGGAAGCCGAGCTCGGCGTACTGAGCGGGGTGGAAGACAATCTGGTGGTAGACGCCGCCTCGTCGAATTACACCCGGCCTGAAGACGCCGCTGAGTTCGTAGAGCGATCGGGCTGCGACAGCCTTGCCGTTGCGGTGGGCACGAGCCATGGCGCCTACAAATTTTCCGGCGACCAAGGCATCCGGTTCGATATCCTGGGCGGGATCCAGCAACGCCTGCCGGGCTTCCCGTTGGTGTTGCACGGGGGTTCTTCGGTCGACGCCGACGAACTGCGCAGGATCAATCGCGCCGGTGGACAGTTGGCACAGGATGCGCGTGGCGTCTCGGACGCGGAAATCACGCGGGCCATCGGGTACGGTATATGCAAGGTGAACGTGGCGACAGACCTCCGGGTACTCTGGACGCGCGTGCACCGCGAATTTTTCGCTGCGTACCCCGATCAATTCGATCCACTGATACCCGGGAGGGAATACATCCGCGAATTGGAACGGCTGTGCATCCAGAAGTTCGAGAAGTTGGGGTCGGTCGGCAAGGCCGAGGCCTTTTTGTCCTGAAGTTTGAAACCATGTTGAACGATGATAAGAGATAACAAATACCCGCTGTTGGCCCGTCCGGATGAATCCGCGTCGGTTTACCAGCACATCACCCGCGAAGACGGCGGGTGGGAATACCTCAATTTCGCCGCCCGCACCTTGCGTCGGGGCGAAAGCTGGGAGGGCCATACCGAAGGCAATGAGTATGCGATCATCCTGTTGGGCGGCAATTACCGTGTCACGACCGATAAGGGCGAGTGGCAGACGGTGAATGGGCGCAAGGATGTTTTCTCGGGCATGCCGCATTCGCTGTACCTGCCGCGCAACACCGCGTTCAAGCTGGTGGCCGAAAGCGACACGCTCGATATCGCTTACGGCTGGTGCGAAACGGATCGAGATTTCGCGTCCGTCTTCAAGCGTCCGGAGGAGGTGCAGGTCGAGGTCCGCGGCGGTGACAACGCCACCCGGCAAATCAACGACCTGTTGGGGCCGGGTTTCCCATGCCACCGGTTGGTGGCCGTAGAGGTCTACACCCCGTCGGGCAATTGGAGCTCGTTCCCGGCGCACAAGCACGATGAGCGCATCGTGGGCAATGACGGTGCCGTCTTGGAAGCGCGATTGGAAGAAACCTATTTCTATAAGATCGATAAACCGCAGGGCTATGCCATGCAACGCGTCTACACGGCCGATGGTAGCCTGGACGAGGTCGCGATCGCGCGCAACAACGACGTGGTATTGGTGCCCCGGGGCTATCACCCCGTGGTGGCCGGTCATGGTTACGACGTATATTACCTGAATTTCCTCACCGGTTCGGATCAGTCGCTGGCGAACACGCCCGATCCGGAACATGCTTGGATTTTCGGTACGTGGCAAGGGCTGGATCCGCGGATCCCGATGGTTACCGCCAAGATGAACGGACAATGAGCAACACCAGAACATACGATGTACTGACCGTGGGCCGGTCGTCCATCGACCTGTATTCGCAGAATATCGGGGCCGATTTCGTAGACATCAAGGCATTTGACGCATTCGTGGGCGGTTCGCCGCTCAACATTGCCACCGGTTGTGCCCGTTTGGGGCTTCAGGCGGCGCTGCTCACCGGCGTGGGCGAAGATAAGGTGGGCGATTTCATCCTCAAGTTCCTGAAGGATGAAGGCGTAGAGACGGCATTCATCCCCCGGATTCCCGGTGCGCGGAGCAGCGCCGTACTATTGGGCATCCAGCCGCCGGATACGTTTCCCCTGGTATTCTACCGCAACAACGCGGCCGATTCGCAGATCACGATCGATCACGTCAACGCCATCGACATGGAAGCCGTACGGCTCATCGAGATTTCGGGTACCGCACTCAATGTCGAACCCACGCGCAGCGCCGCGTTCCACGCGGTCGAACGGGCCAACGCCAGTGGCGTCACCACCGTGCTCGATATCGATTTCCGGGCCGACCAATGGGCAGACCTGCGTTCGTTCGGCATCACCGTGCGGGCATTGCTGCCCAAGATCAAGATCGCCATCGGCACCGAAGAAGAGATACTGGCCGCCATGTTGCAAGACGCGTCGCAAGTCACCATCGAGCACCAGCAGATATCGGCACCGACCATCACCGGCGATATCGACAGCGCCATCCAGCACATCCTCTCCCTGGGGGTGGAGGTGCTTGTCGTGAAACGTGGCGCCACCGGAGCAACGGTATACGAACGCGACGGGAAGCGACAGGACGTACCGGGCTTCCCGGTGGTGCCACTGAATATCTTGGGCGCTGGCGACGCGTTCGCGTCGGGCTTCATCTACGGTTACCTGAACGGTTGGGACCTCTATAAATCCTGCCGGATGGGCAATGCCAGCGGCGCGCAGGTGGTGTTGCAGCCGGGATGCGCCAATTTCATGCCGACGATCGGCGAGTCGTTGGCTTTCATTGAACAACACGGAGGATTTTAAGCATGGGTACGATACGATTGACCACCGCACAGGCGGTGATGAGGTTCCTCAACGAACAGTATGTGGAACGCGATGGGGCAACGTACAAGTTTTTTGCAGGGTGTTTCGGCATCTTCGGCCACGGCAACGTCGGTGGCATCGGCCAGGCACTGTTCGAGCATCCCGAATTCACGTATTACCAGGCACGCAACGAACAGGCCATGGTGCATACCGCTGCGGCCTATGCCCGCATGAAAAACCGGCTGTCCACGCTAGCCTGCACCTCGTCCATCGGGCCTGGCGCCACCAATATGCTTACCGGCGCGGCCGCCGCGACCATCAACCGCGTACCGGTGCTGCTGCTACCCGGCGATATCTTCGCCAGCAGGCACGTCGACCCGGTCTTGCAACAACTTGAGTTCCCTTCGGCACCCGAGGTAAGCGTCAACGATTGCTTCCGGCCCGTGTCGCGTTTCTGGGATCGCATCAATCGGCCCGAACAGCTGATCGCTTCGCTGCCCCAAGCCTTGCGCGTGCTCACCTCGCCTGCCGATACCGGTACGGCTACGCTTTGCCTGCCGCAGGATGTGCAGGCCGAGGTATTCGATTACCCCGAAGAACTGTTCGCGCGGCGGGTATGGTTCATCCCGCGTGCGTTGCCCGATGCCGAGCTATTGGACCGTGCCGTGGCGCGCATCCGTGCCGCCAAGCGGCCGCTCATCGTGGCCGGTGGTGGGGTCATCTACAGCGAAGCGTCGGCCGCGCTGCTTGATTTCGTGCACCGCACGGGCATCCCCGTGGCCGAATCGTTCGCCGGCAAAGGGTCGTTGCCCTATGACGACCCGCACCAGTTGGGGGCCATGGGCGCCACGGGTACCGAAGGGGCCAACGCCATCAGCGCCGAGGCCGACCTGGTCATCGGCATCGGCACGCGGTACAGCGACTTCACCACGGCTTCCAAGACCGCGTTCCAACATCCCGAAGTCACCTTCATCAACATCAATGTCGCCGAATTCGATGCGCACAAGCAGGCGGCCTTGCCGCTCACCGGCGATGCGCGGGCCGTGTTGGAAGCGCTCACCGAGCGCCTGGCCGGTTACCGCGTCGATACCACCTATAGCGACCGCGTGGCGGCATACAACCGCACTTGGGACGAGAAAGTGGCTTGGGCTTACGCCGTCGAAGATGCTTCCCGCCTCTCGCAGGCCGAGATCATCGGGTTGGTCAATACCTTCTCCGATCCGGAAGACGTGGTGCTGTGCGCCGCGGGCAGCCTGCCCGGCGACCTGCACAAACTCTGGCGTACGCGCGATCCGAAGGGCTTCCACCTCGAATACGGCTATTCGTGCATGGGCTACGAGATCGCGGGTGGCTTGGGCGCCAAGATGGCCTGCCCGGAACGGGAAATCTATGTCATGGTCGGCGACGGCAGCTATTTGATGATGGCTTCAGAGATCACGACATCGGTGCAGGAAGGGTACAAGCTGACCGTCATCCTCATCAACAACGATGGCTTTGCCAGCATCGGGGGCTTATCGCGCTCGTTGGGCATGGAAGGTTTCGGTACGCAATACCGCGCGAGGAACGCCGACACGGGCCAACTGGACGGCGCGCTGTTGCCGGTCGATCTGGCCGCGAACGCGCGCAGCCTCGGCGCCGAGGTCATCGAGGTAAACGATGAAGCGTCCTTTGGCTCCGCGTTGCGGCAAGCCAAGGAAAATGCCAAGACCACGGTGATCTACATCGATGCCGCGCCCGAACGGAAGCTGGCCGGCTACGGACACGCCTGGTGGGAGGTTCCCGTCGCGGCCGTGGCCGCACAGGATGGCGTGCGCCAGGCCCATGGAAAGCTGACGGCCCACAAAACGGATCAACGGTATCACCTCTAAGCCAACCACTAAATTATGATCATCACACTCATCAGTTTCATCGGGTTCACGTTGTTCGTGGCGGGCTACGCCTGGTATCGCATGCGCAACGACAACCTGCACACCCAAGACGGCTACTTCCTCGGCGGCCGTAGCCTCACGGGCCCCGTCATCGCGGCATCGTTGATCATGACCAACATCTCTACCGAGCATTTGGTGGGGATGAACGGATCGGCCTACAAGAACGGGTTCGTCATCATCGCCTGGGAGGTCACTTCGGCGCTGGCGCTTATCGTGGCAGCGGTCTATTTCGTGCCCAAATACCTGCGTATGGGGCTTACCACCATCCCTGAATACCTGGAGCGCCGGTTCGACAAGGGCACGCGCTCGTTGATTGCGCTGTTCCTGTTGGTTTCGTTCGCCGTTACGTTGCTGCCCATCGTCCTGTACACCGGGGCCATCAACCTGGAGAGCATCTTCGATATCTCCGGGGTGCTGGGGGTAGACGCCAAGACCGGCCTTTGGATCACCGTGGTGGGCGTAGGTTGCCTTGGCGCCGCCTATGCCATCATCGGCGGGCTGAAGGCGGTGGCCGTATCCGATGTGATCTATGGCTACGGCTTGCTGTTCGGCGGGCTTTTGGTGCCTACGTTGGCCCTCGTCTACATCGGCGATGGCAATCCGCTCGACGGCTTGGCCAACGTGTTCAGGCACAGTCCCGAAAAATTCAACGTCATCGGCGAGCCGGATTCGGTGTTGCCCTTCAGTACCTTGTTTACCGGCTTGGTGGTCAACCAGCTTTATTTCTGGTGCATGAACCAAACCATCGTGCAGCGCGTGTTGGGCGCCAAGAACCTCAAGGAAGCACAGAAGGGCCTGCTCTATACCGGGTTGCTCAAGATACTCGTGCCGTTCATCATCGTGCTGCCGGGGGTCATCGGGTTCTATTACTTCCAGGACGCCTACTACGGCCACCAGGATATGGTCTACCCCGAGTTGGTCAAGAAGGTGCTGCCCATGCCACTGTGGGGGCTTTTTGCGGCTATCATCGTTGGGGCGGTGCTCAGTACGTTCAACGCCGTCCTCAACAGCGCCTCCACCATCTTCAGCATCGACATCTACAAACGGCTGATCGATCGGCAGGCCAGCGAACGGAAGATGGTACGCATGGGGCGCCTTGCCGCCACGTTGCTGGCCGTCTCCTCGATCGTGGCGGCACCGTTCGTGGCCAATGCGCCCGATGGGCTGTACCAACTCCTGCAGGAACTGAACGGGATTTTCTTCATCCCGATCGCTTCCATCATGCTGGGCGGGTTCTTCTTCAAGCAGATCTCGGCACAGGGCGCCAAGGCCGCGCTGTTCACCGGGCTGGTGTTTTATGTGCTGTGTACGTTCATCATCAAGGTAGACCTGCATTTCGTGCACGTATGGGGCATCGAGTTCGTGTTGAACATGGCCGTGATGTTTGGCGTGTCGCGCGCCTATCCCAGGCGTGACGTCGCCGCATCGGAAGCCGCCATCGCCCCCGCCGTGCCCATGGAGGCCTGGCGTTACACACGGCCATTCGCCACCGCGTTGGTCGTCATCACATTGATCATTTACATTTTGTTAGGAAACGTTTAAAACAAGCAAATACATGGAAATCTTACGGAATTATATCGATGGGCACTGGCGTGAAAGCCGGGAGGGGCACGCCGTAGACGTGCTGAATCCCGCCACGCAGGCGGTCATGGGGCGTGTGCCCCACGGCGCTGGTACCGCTGGCGACGTGGCGGATGCGGTCGTCGCGGCCGCCAAGGCACAGGCCGAATGGGCCCAGGTGCCCGTGATGCAACGCGTGCAACCCCTTTACCGGTTGAAAGCGCTGCTTGAGGAACACCTCGAAGAGCTTGCGCAAACCATCACCGACGAGTGCGGCAAAACCAAGGCCGAATCGTTGGGCGAATTGCAGCGGGCCATCGAAAACGTGGAGACGGCCTGCGCCGCGCCGCTACTGATGCAGGGCGAGTTTTCGGAAAACATCGCGCGGGGCATCGACGAGTTCGTCGTCCGCCAGCCGGTGGGGGTGTGCGCCTGCATCGCGCCATTCAATTTCCCGGGCATGATCCCGTTCTGGTTCCTGCCTTATGCGGTGGCTTGCGGCAATTCGTTCATCCTCAAGCCCTCCGAGAAAGTGCCGTTGACCATGCAAAAGGTCATGGGTTTGATCGAGCGGATCGGCCTCCCCAATGGCGTGGTCAACCTCGTACATGGCGGTAAGGAGACGGTGGACGCCCTGTTGGAACACCCAGGTGTCAAGGCCATCAGTTTCGTGGGCTCCACCCAGATCGCGCGCTACATCTATGCGAAGGGCGCGCAGTACGGCAAGCGCGTGCAAGCCCAAGGCGGTGCCAAGAATCCGGTTGTCGTACTGCCGGATGCCGACCTGGACACCACCTCGCGGATCATCGTGGACAGCGTGTACGGTTGCGCCGGGCAGCGTTGCCTGGCCGCCTCCAACATCCTGGTGGTGGGCGATGGGCAGGGTACCGTCAAGGATGCCCTGTATGAGGCTGCCAAGAGCCGGCAAACCGGCTACGGCTGGAGCGAAGGCGTGGAGATGGGGCCCGTCATTTCGGCCGAAAGCAAGGCGCGCGTGGAGCGGTTGATCGCACAGGGCGTGCAGGAAGGGGCCAAGCTCCTGCTTGACGGTCGCAACGCGACCATCGATGGTTATGCGCGCGGTAATTTCGTCAAACCCACCATCCTGGAAGACGTGCCATTGGATGGCGAGATCGTGCGGACGGAGATATTCGGCCCCGTGATGAGCCTGATCAACCTGCCCTCGGTCGATGCGGCACTCCAGTTCATCAACGGCAATGCCTACGGCAACATGGCCTGCCTGTTTACCGGTAGCGGCGCGAGTGCGCGAAAATTCCGCAGTGAGGCCAGTGCGGGCAACATCGGCATCAACATCGGCGTGGCCGCGCCCATGGCGCAGTTCCCGTTCAGCGGGTGGAACGATAGCTTCTTCGGCGATCTGCACGGTCAGGGCAGGCACGCCATCGAGTTCTTTACGCAGACGAAGGTGGTCATCGAGCGGTGGCCCAAGGAATGGTCAAGAAAATTCTGATACGGATGGAAGGGATAAAGATAGCGAATGCACCGTGCTCCTGGGGGGCATTGGAATTCGATCTGGACGCCAAGGCGCCGGATCACATACACGTATTGCGCGAAATCAGCGAAACCGGTTATGCGGCCAGCGAATTGGGCGATTGGGGCTTCATGCCCACCGATCCGGCCCGATTGCACGCCGTGGTGAGCGGGTTTGGCTTGTCGTTGATCGGCGCGTTCGTGCCCGTCGCGCTCGCCGATGAAGCGGTCCATGCGCAAGGGGAAGCCGACGCCTTGCGCGTGGCCGGGCTGCTTGCCGATGCCGGTTATCGCGAGGCCTTCATCGTGTTGGCCGATAACAACGGCACCGTCGCCGAGCGCACGCAACACGCGGGTCGGGTCACCGCCGCGATGGGACTTGACGAGGCGCGTTGGCAAATTTTTGCGCGCGGTGCCGAGCGTATCGCAACGGCCGTTCGAGACCATTATGGCATGCGCACCGTATTTCACCACCATTGTGCCGGGTATGTGGAGACCCCCGCCGAGCTGGATAGGCTCATGGCCTTGACAGACCCGCGGTTATTGGGGCTCTGCTTCGATACCGGCCACTATGCGTTCGGTGGCGGCGACCCCGTGGCGGCCATCCAGGCCTACGCCGACCGTATCTGGCACGTGCATTTTAAGGATTACGAAGCGCAGGTGGGCCAGCATTCCCGTCAGCAGGGGTGGGACTACTTCGAATCGGTCAAGCAGGGCGTATTCTGCGAACTTGGCAAAGGCAGCGTTGATTTCGAGGCGGTGATCGCGGCCTTGGCCACCGCGGCCTACCGCGGCTGGATCGTCGTTGAGCAAGACGTGCTGCCCGGCATGGGCACCCCCAAGGTGTGTGCCCGCAACAATCGTGTTTATTTGGAAAAATTGGGATTATAGAAATTGTTATGCAACTCAGAATCGGTATCATAGGCCTTGGAAGGATAGGCAAGATCCATTATAACCACATCCGGCAACAGTTGCCGGAAGCGACCGTGACCCTGGTCGCGGACGTCGACCGCGGGAACCTGCCCGAAGACGTAGCCTGCATAGGCGCGTCGGAGCTGATCGATCACCCCGACATCGATGCGGTGATCATCTGCTCGCCGACCGACACGCACGCCGATTTCGTGGAACGTTGCGCCCGTGCGGGCAAGCACGTGTTCTGCGAAAAGCCGTTGGACCTGTCGCTCGCACGCATCGAGCAAACCTTGCGGATCGTGCGCGAAAGCGGCATCAAGCTGATGCTGGGCTTCAATCGGCGATTCGATGCCAATTTCTTGAAATTGAAGGCGTTGGTCGACGAAGGCAAGATCGGCGACGTGCAGCTCGTGAAAGTGACCAGCCGGGATCCGGCACCGCCACCCGTCGGGTACCTGCGCAGTTCGGGCGGGATGTTCCTGGACATGACCATCCATGATTTCGACATGGCCCGTTACCTGATGGGCAAAGCGGTAAAGACCGTATACGCCGCTGCCGCCACCCTGACCGGCGGAGCCGTGGCCGAAGCGGACGACATCGATACCGCTGCGGTGACGCTCACGTTCGAAGACGGCTCCCTGGCCGTGATCGACAACAGCCGGAAAGCCGTGTACGGTTATGACCAGCGGGTCGAGGTATTCGGTTCCGAAGGGATGGCCCATGTAGACAACAACAAACCCGACAGCCATGTGTACTACCACGAGACCGGCGCCCAATCCGCATTGCCCTTGCATTTCTTCATGGAGCGTTACACCGCGTCTTACCTCACCGAGATGAAGGCTTTCATCGCGGCTGTGCAGGGCAAAGGCGAAATCCCGGTGGGCGGCATCGACGGATTGCAGGCCACGCGCATCGCCTTGGCGGCCCAGCGGTCGTACACCGAAGGGCGGCCCGTAGCCGTATCGGAATTCGGGCAGGACGCTATCGTGGCGCACAATTGATGTAAACGTTTGCGCATTTCAGGATAATCAGCTATTTTTGACAATCACTAATTGTTAAAATAGCTGATTATGAATAAAATGATGCGATTCTACGCGTTTCTTGCGGGTTGCGGGCTAGCCATTACCGCCTTTGCCTGCCAAGAGCGTACCACCGAACAGACCAAGGCCCTTGCCCTGAGTCCCGCGTTTATCGACGGGCAGCTGGATGCCGCTGTCGCCCAGATCCAGGTATTGGCAGACAGCGTACCGGCCGATCGGATGCCGAGGACGTTCCAAGCCGATACCAGCGTTAGCTCGAATACGGCTTGGTGGACGTCTGGGTTCTACCCCGGTTCGTTGCTGTACCTCTACGAGCATGCCGGCGATGAGCGGTTGCTGCAATTGGCGAAAGACAAGCTGGCTATCCTGGAAAGGGAGCAGTATAACAAAGGTACGCACGATTTGGGCTTCATGCTGTATTGCAGCTTTGGCCATGCGTTGCGGCTCACGGGCGATACGGCGGCTTACAAGGAAATCCTCGTCACGGGTGCCGAGTCGTTGATCAGCCGGTATAACCCGACCGTAAAGGCTATCCGTTCCTGGGAGGGGTGGACGTATCCCGTCATCATCGACAACATGATGAACCTCGAATTCCTCACGCAGGCGTCATTATTAAGTGGCGATCCGAAATTCCGTGACATCGCGGTCATCCACGCGAACACGACCATCCGGAACCACTACCGCCCGGATCACAGCTGCTACCATGTCATCGATTACGATCCGGCAGACGGCAGCATCGTGGGCAAGAAGACCGCACAGGGCGCCTTTGACGAGTCGGCCTGGGCCCGCGGGCAGGCTTGGGGGTTATACGGTTACGTGATGATGTACCGCGAAACGGGCGACGACACGTACCTCGATTTCGCGAAGAAAATCGCGACGTTTATCCTCGATCATCCGAACATGCCTGAAGATTTGGTGCCGTATTGGGATTTCGACGCCCCCGATCTAAGCGACGACAGCCCGTACGCAGCGCAGTATAAGGACAACCGCGATGCATCGACCGCGTCCATCCTCGCTTCGGCGTTGATCGAGCTGAGCACGCAGACCACTGGCGTGGAAAGCGCCAATTACCTCACCAAGGCCGAGCGCATGCTGCAAAGCCTTTCAGCGGCCCCATACAAAGCTCAAGTGGGTACCAACGGCGGTTTTATCCTGAAACACAGCGTGGGGTCCATACCGCATAACAGCGAAATCGATGTGCCCCTTACCTACGCGGATTACTATTACATCGAAGCGTTGATGCGGTACAAGAAGTTGCTGGAAAGGTAGTAGGTGGATGTGCTAGGCCAGAAAAGTGAAAGGCCCGGTATTTTTGGGATAACCGGACCTCTCTTAATCAACCTAAACCTGCTCTTTTAATAACAAACGCCGTGCCTAACTTGGTTTGGAGAAGATATTTTTGCGTTTTTTATTTTTAGGGATAAATCGGTCAGTCTCATCGTTGGCATGTTGAAATATTGGTGAGTCAATCTGCGGGTTCGGCAGTCCGATTTTTGCGGCTACGTTTGTTCAACTAGTTGATTGATTCTTGCTTTTGTCTTTCTTGCGCGATCCTGACAAATGCCTCGCCGCGTTTGCCTATGTTTGGCCATTTTTTATCATGATCGCGGATATTCGGGAAAAGGCCATCAGGCAGGTCTATAAAACGTCCATCGTGCAACAGACGGCGTTTTGGTCTGAAGTGAAGAAAATGCAGGGCGTCGGCTCGCGCGCGTTCGATTTCAGGGTGAAGCGCGCCGACATCCTGCCCGATGCAGCAGGCGATACCTATATAATAGGCGACCTCCTGGTGATCCTGCAGCCGGTGGACGGCATCCATTGCATCGCCTACGTGCCGTATGGCCCCGAGGTGGAGCCCGCAGGCGAGACCCAGGGCCATTTCCTGGAACGCCTGTCTGAAGCGTTGCGCCACTTCCTGCCGGAAAGCTGCATCATGATCCGGTACGACCTGTCCTGGGAATCGCTGTGGGCCAAGGAGGAGTCGTGCTACGACCTGCGCGGCAATTGGCTGGGGGTGCCCGAGCGGCACATGCAGGAGCTGCGGCTCAATTTCGATACGGAGCATTGGAACCTGCGGAAGGCCAATACCGATATCCTGCCGTCAAACACGGTATTCATGGACCTGCGGGCGGACGAAGACCGGCTATTGGGCCGCATGAAGCCCAAGACGCGCTACAACATCAACCTGTCGCGGCGAAAGGGCGTAACCGTACGGCCATTGGGCCTGGAAAGCCTGGACGTCTGGTATGCGCTGTATCGGCAGACCGCCCTCCGCAACAACTTCGTCTTGCACGACATCGGCTATTTCCGCATCGTGCTCACCGCGCGGGCCAGCGACACGTCATCGCCGGCCCACGTGCACCTCCTGGTCGCCGAAGTGGACGGCAACCCGCTGGCGGCGATGTTCCTGGTGGTGTCGGCACACCGGGCCACCTACCTATACGGCGCTTCGGCTTCCGAAGGCCGGCAGTACATGGCCACCTATGCGCTGCAATGGCATGCCGTGGGGCTGGCGAAAGCCATGGGCTGCACCGAGTACGATTTTTTCGGGGTGGCGCCGCAGGCGGATCCGGCGCATCCGCTGTACGGCCTGTACCGCTTCAAGACCGGGTTCGGCGGCACGCTCCACCACCGCATGGGCTGCTGGGACTACCCGTTGGACGCGAAAACCTACCCATATTATGCGTCCATGGAGTTCAAGAACCAGGGCTATCACCGGTAAAAACGGGCATGGAAAAAAATAATGCACTAACTATTTGACAGTTAAAGTAAGTTTCCTATCTTTGCCGTCCCTTTTAAGGGGATGGTGTGTCTTGAGCGAAGCCCTACTGCTTCGATGGACGTTTACAGATTAATAGAAACATGTCAGGAATTATTGGTAAAAAAGTAGGAATGACCAGCATTTTCGATGCCGATGGGAAGAACATTCCCTGTACGGTGATCGAAGCTGGCCCGTGCGTGGTAACGCAGATACGCACGGAAGAAAAGGATGGCTATTCCGCTGTTCAACTCGCCTTCGATGAAGCGAAAGAGAAGAACACTTCGGCTCCTTTGAAAGGGCACTTCGCCAAAGCGAAGACTTCGCCCAAGCGTAAATTGGTGGAATTCAAAACGTTTCCCGACGAAAAGAACCTCGGCGACACGGTGACCGTTTCCATCTTTGAAGAAGGCGACTACATCGACGTGGTGGGCACTTCAAAGGGTAAGGGTTTCCAAGGCGTCATGAAGCGCCATGGTTTCGGCGGTGTGGGCGGTGCTACCCACGGGCAGCACAACCGCTTGCGTGCACCCGGTTCACTCGGCGCGTCTTCCTGGCCGTCTCGTGTATTCAAGGGCATGCGCATGGCTGGACGTACCGGCGGCGATCGCGTGAAGGTACAGAACCTGCAGGTATTGAAGGTGTATCAAGACCAAAATCTACTGGTTGTGAGTGGCTCCATCCCCGGGGCCAAGGGTTCATACGTAATCGTAGATAAATAAGAAGATGGAAGTTAACGTTCTAAATAGTTCAGGCAAAGAAACAGGTGCCAAGGTGCAACTTCCTGAATCGGTATTTGGGTTGGAGCCCAATGACCACGCAATCTACCTGGATGTAAAGCAATACCTGGCCAACCAACGCCAAGGTACGCATAAGTCCAAGCAACGCAACGAGATCGCTGGATCTACCCGCAAGCTGCATAAGCAAAAAGGAACCGGCGGTGCCCGCGCAGGCAGCATCAAGTCGCCGCTGTTCAACGGCGGTGGACGGATCTTCGGTCCGCAGCCGCGCGATTACAGCTTCAAGCTCAACAAGAAACTGAAGGCGCTGGCGCGTAAATCCGCGCTGAGCTACAAGGCCAAGGAGAACAACATCCTGGTGCTCGACGAGATCAATTTCGACTCGATCAAGACCAAGAATTACCTCAACCTGGTCAACAGCTTGAACGTGGCCACGGAAAAGACCCTGTTGGTGTTGCCGGCGCAAGACAATAACGTGTATTTATCGAGCAGGAACCTGAAGAAGGCGAAAGTGATCACGGCCAATGAATTGAATACGTACGACGTATTGAATGCGACCAAGCTTTTGTTGACCACGGCTACTGTCAAAACATTGGAGGAGGCATTTGCCAAGTAATATGGAAATTATCAAGAAACCCGTATTGACCGAGAAGGCGTCGTTGCTGACGGAAAAGCTGAATCGCTACGCTTTCAAAGTGGATCCCAAGGCAAATAAGATACAGATCAAGCAAGCCGTTGAGCAGATGTTCGGCGTAACGGTGCTGGCCGTGAACACCATCGTGGTGGCTGGCAAGGCAAAGAATCGCTACACCAAGGCTGGTTTCGTATCCGGGAGGACCCCGAAGTATAAAAAGGCCATCATCACCATTAAGGATGGCGAAACGATTGACTTTTACAGTACGATATAATTAGAGATGGCAGTTAAAAGATTCAAACCGGTTACCCCTGGTACTCGCTTCCGCGTAGGAGGTGATTATTCGGATGTCACCACCAACGTTCCGGAAAAGTCGTTGGTCGTGAAGATCAAGAAGTCGGGCGGTAGGAACCATTCCGGTAAAATGACTATGCGTTACCTCGGTGGGGGCCACAAAAAGGCATACCGATTGATTGATTTTAAACGCGATAAGAAAGACATCCCCGCAAAAGTTGCCACGATAGAGTACGATCCGAACCGTTCAGCGCGCATTGCCTTGTTGCATTACGTAGATGGCGAAAAACGCTACATCATCGCGCCTGCAGGGCTTACCGTGGGCCAGACGATCGTTTCGGGCGATAAGGTAGCCCCCGAAGTGGGCAACACGTTGCCATTGCAGAACATCCCGCTGGGTTCCATCATCCACAACATCGAGTTGAATCCGGGCCAAGGCGGCACCATCGCACGCAGCGCAGGTACGTACGCACAGCTTGCTGCCCGCGATGGCAAATACGCCGTCATCAAATTGCCTTCGGGCGAGACCCGATTGATCCTGGCCACTTGCTTGGCGACGATCGGTTCGGTATCCAACGCCGAGAAAGCCAACGAGGTATTGGGCAAGGCCGGTCGGAAGCGCTGGCTGGGCCGCCGTCCTCGGGTACGGGGTGTGGCGATGAACCCGGTAGATCACCCGATGGGTGGTGGTGAGGGCCGCGCGTCCGGTGGGCACCCACGCTCACGCAAAGGATTGCTGGCCAAGGGCTACAAGACCCGCAGCAAGAAGAAGGCATCAAGTCGTTACATCATTGAAAAGAGGAAGAAATAATGGCTCGTTCAATTAAAAAAGGTCCTTATATCGACCATAACCTAGAAAGAAAGGTTCTTTCTATGAATGAAACAAGCAAGAAGACGGTCGTCAAGACGTGGTCTCGCAGGTCCATGATTTCGCCCGACTTCGTGGGACATACGTTCGCAGTGCACAACGGCAACAAGTTCATCCCCGTGTACGTGACGGAAAACATGGTAGGCCACAAACTGGGTGAGTTCGCGCCGACGCGTACATTCAGGGGGCACGCAGAAAAGAAAAAGTAAGCAGTAATGGAAGCAACACGAAAACTGAAGAAGTCTGTTATCATCAAACAGCGCAAAGAGCAAGAAAAGGCTCAGGTAGGAGGAGCTTCTACTGCCAAATTGAACAACTGCCCTACCTCACCGCGCAAGATGCGTTTGGTGGTGGATTTGATCCGCGGCGAGAAGGTGGAGCATGCCCTGTATATCCTGAAGCATACCAACAAAGAGGTCGCTATCCGGGTAGAGAAGTTGCTGCTCTCAGCGATCAAGAACTGGGAAGCGAAGAACGAGGACAAATCGGTCGAAGAGAGCGGATTGTTCGTGAAAGAGATCTTTGTGGGTGGAGGGCGTCAATTGAAGCGGTTGCGTCCGGCTCCCCAAGGGCGTGGATACCGTATCCGTAAACGCTCGAATCATGTGACGTTGGTCGTCGATAGCAATAACAACGTAGCACAAAACTAATTTATCACAATGGGACAAAAAGCAAATCCAATAGGTAACAGATTAGGGATCATCAAAGGTTGGGATTCCAATTGGTACGGAGGCAAGAACTATTCCGATAAATTGGTTGAGGACGAGAAGATCAGGAAGTACTTGTCGGCACGTATCGCCAAGGGCGGTGTGGCGAAAGTGGTGATCGAACGTACGCTGAAGCGCATCACCGTGACCGTACACACGGCCCGTCCGGGCATCGTGATCGGTAAAGGTGGCCAGGAAGTGGACAAGATCAAGGAGGAATTGAAGAAGCTCACCAAGAAGGATGTGCAGATCAATATCTTCGAGATCAAGCGTCCCGAACTGGAAGCCCATTTGGTCGCTGAAGGCGTCGCCAAGCAGTTGGAGGCACGTATCTCCTTCCGTCGCGCGATGAAGACGGCTATCGCATCCACGATGCGCATGGGTGCCGAGGGCATCAAGATCATGTGCTCGGGCCGGTTAGGCGGTGCCGAAATGGCGCGTACCGAGCAGTATAAAGACGGTCGCATCCCGTTGCACACGTTCCGCGCGGACATCGATTACGCGTTGGTGGAGGCATTGACGACCTATGGCAAGATCGGCGTCAAGGTGTGGATCTGCAAAGGCGAGGTATACGGTAAGCGCGATCTATCCCCCAATGTGGGCCAGACATCCGGTCTGAAGCCGCGTTCTGAGGGTGCGCCGGGCGATTTCCGCGGTGACAACCGTCGCGGCGGAGGCGATCGCCGGAACAACGACCGCCGTGGCGGAGGCGACCAACGCCGTGGCGGTGGTCCTGGACAGAACCGTGGTGGTGGAAACCGTGGTGGTGGAAACCGGCCAGGCGGTAGCGCCGGTGGCGGCGGTTACCGCGGAGGGAGATAGTCAATAGATATTAGCAAAGCATTAAAATACAAACATGTTACAGCCAAAAAGAACGAAGTTCCGGAAGATGCAGAAAGGCCGCATGAAAGGCAACGCCACGCGTGGGGCGGAATTGGCCTTCGGCTCGTTCGGCATCAAATCGCTGGAGCCAGCATGGATCACCAGCCGCCAGATCGAAGCGGCGCGTATCGCGGTGACCCGCTATATGAAACGGGAAGGCCAAGTGTGGATCCGGGTTTTCCCTGACAAACCCGTAACCAAGAAGCCTGCCGAAGTACGGATGGGTAAAGGTAAGGGTGCGCCGGAATATTGGGTTGCCGTGGTGCGCCCAGGACGGATGCTGTTTGAAGCGGAAGGTGTGCCCTTGGAAGTGGCCAAGGAAGCCTTGCGCCTCGCGGCCCAGAAGCTGCCCGTACAGACGAAGTTTGTGATACGTAGGGATTACGTATAAGCCATAGACGCGCTGGCGCTGTCTCTCACGGCCTTGCCGCCGTTACCGGCAAGACCGCCGCAGGGTCTAACTGCGGGAGTACGCTCAAAGAGGCATCCAGTTAATTAATTAATGAGATGAAAAATTCAGAAATCGTAGAATTGTCAACGGGGGATTTAGTGGCCAGAATCGCTGAAGAAAAGGCTGCCCTCACCAAATTGAAATTTGCACATGCTGTTTCGGCAATCGAGAACCCGAACCGGATCAAGTACACGCGGAAAACGGTCGCTCGGCTCCTGACCGAGTTGACCAAGCGCAAGAACGCCGAAAAGGCTGCCAGCGCAGCGAATGAAACAGCCGCTGAGGCATAAAAGAACGTCGAAATGGAAAGAAATTTAAGGAAAACAAGGATCGGCTTGGTCGTCAGCAATAAAATGGACAAGTCTATCGTGGTGGCTGTGGAGCGTAAGGTGAAGCACCCCATTTACGGTAAGTTCGTGAAGAAGACGACCAAATTCAAGGCGCACGACGAAGAGAACACCTGCGGTATCGGCGATACGGTGTTGATCATGGAAACGCGTCCGCTGAGCAAGACCAAGAACTGGCGATTAGTGGAAATTTTAGAAAGGGCTAAGTAACATGGTACAGCAGGAATCAAGACTCAATGTGGCCGACAACAGCGGCGCCAAGGAAGTGCTCGTAATCCGGGTGTTGGGCGGTACCGGCAAGCGTTATGCATCCATCGGTGATAAGGTCGTCGTGACCGTCAAGAGCGCGTTGCCTTCTGGCAACGTCAAGAAAGGGACGGTTTCCAAAGCGGTGGTTGTGCGGACAAAGAAGGAAATCCGCCGCAAGGATGGATCCTACATCCGCTTCGACGACAACGCGGCCGTATTGTTGAATAATCAGGATGAACCCCGCGGAACACGTATCTTTGGCCCGGTAGCCCGGGAATTGCGTGAGAAGCAGTTCATGAAAATCGTATCATTAGCGCCGGAGGTATTGTAATCATGGGACAGAAAAAGACATCGACACACAAGATAAAGATTCGCAAGGGCGACGTGGTAACGGTCATCTCGGGCAACTCCAAAGGAACCCAAGGGAAGGTGCTGGAGGTATTGGTGGCCGAGAACAGGGCGGTCGTGGAAGGCGTGAACATCGTGAAGAAGCACACCAAACCCAGCGCGGCCAATCCGAACGGTGGCATCATCGAGAAGGAGGCCCCGATCCACATTTCCAACCTGGCTTACGTGGACCCCAAAGGCGGGAAGGCTACGCGCATAGGGCGTAAGGTGGTTGAAGTGAATGGCAATAAGAAAATCGTTCGCGTAGCGAAGAAATCAGGGGAGGTAATAGACTAATGGCTTATACACCGAGATTGAAGGCAAAGTACAAGGAGGAAATCCGTACCGCGCTGAAAGATAAGTTTCAATATAAAAGCGTTATGCAGGTTCCGCGGTTGGAGAAAATCGCGTTGAGCCAGGGGATAGGTGCCGCAACGGCCGACAAGAAATTGATCGACAATGCGGTCAGTGAAATGACCCTCATCACGGGACAGAAGGCCGTGGCGACCAAGTCCAAGAAAGACGTCTCGAATTTCAAGTTGCGCAAGGGCATGCCCATCGGCGTGAAGGTAACGCTTCGCGACAACAAGATGTATGAATTCCTGGATCGCTTGGTGGCGGTGGCCCTGCCACGCATCCGCGATTTCCGCGGCATCAACGACAAAGGGTTCGATGGCCGCGGGAATTACACCTTGGGCATCACCGAACAGATCATCTTCCCAGAGATCGATATCGACAAGATCAACAAGATCCAGGGGATGGACATCACCTTCGTGACGAGTGCTGGCACCGACATCGAGGCATTGGAATTGCTAAAGCAATTTGGGTTACCATTCAAGAACCAAAATACAACATCAAATGGCTAAAGAAGGAATCAAGGCACGCGAGATCAAACGTGCGAAATTGGTGGCTAAGTATGCCGAGAAACGTGCCGAGTTGAAGGCTGCAGGCGACTACCTGGCCTTGGACAAGTTGCCGAAGAATGCATCGCCGGTACGCCTGCACAACCGCTGCAAACTGACGGGCCGCCCCAAGGGCTATATGCGCCAATTCGGTATTTCGCGGGTTACGTTTCGCGAAATGGCCGTAGCCGGCAAGATACCGGGGGTGAAGAAGGCTTCTTGGTAGTTTTAGCATTGAACATTAACCGACAGTAGGTCTGAAGCCAAGGTGGCGAAGGAAACCGTTGTCAAATTGAACATCATAAATGAATACAGATCCAATAGCGGATTACCTTACTCGAGTAAGGAATGCCATCAAGGCCAACCACAGGGTTGTAGAGATTCCTGCATCGAACCTCAAGAAGGAGATCACGAAAGTGCTTTTCGACAAGGGGTACATCTCGAATTACAAGTTTGATGACGAATCGGTGCAAGGCACCATCAAGATTGCATTGAAGTACCATCCCGTAAGCAAAGTGTCGGCAATCCGCACCTTGACGCGCGTGAGCAAGCCCGGTCTGCGGAAGTATGCAGGCGTGGAAAGCATGCCCCGCGTACTGAATGGTTTGGGGATTGCGATCGTGTCGACGTCAAAGGGCGTGATGACCGACAAGGAGGCACGCCTCCAAAACGTGGGTGGCGAAGTTTTGTGTTACGTGTATTAATCAGGAGGAACTCACGAGATGTCAAGAATTGGAAAAGCACCGATAGCGATACCGTCAGGGGTAACCATAACCGTATCGGATAAGAACTTGGTGACGATAAAGGGACCGAAAGGTGAATTGACGCAGCAGGTGGATCGGGATATCGCCATCGCACAGGAAGATGGCCAATTGCTAGTGAAGCGGCCTACGGAGCAAAAGCGCCACAAGGCGTTGCACGGCCTGTATCGGTCATTGCTGAACAATATGGTTGTCGGTGTTACCGAAGGCTATAAGACCACGCAAGAATTGGTGGGTGTGGGATACCGGGCCAATGCCCAAGGGTCTACGCTGGATTTGACCCTCGGGTTTTCGCACCAAGTGGTACTGATCCTTCCCAAAGAAGTGAAGGTAACGACCACGGCCGAAAAGGGAAAGAACCCGACCATTACGTTGGAGAGCATCGACAAGCAATTGTTGGGACAGGTGGCGGCAAAGATCCGTTCATTGCGTGCACCGGAACCGTATAAAGGAAAAGGTATTAAATTCGCTGGCGAGCAATTGCGCAGGAAAGCGGGCAAATCAGCTTCTAAAAAATAATAGTCATGGCAGGAAATAAAGTATCGCGTAGGGATCGCATCAAGAAGGGAATCAGGAAACGCGTTTCCGGTTCTTCGGAACGGCCGCGCTTGTCTGTATTTAGGAGCAACAAAGGAATCTATGCACAGGTCATCGATGACCAAAGCGGCGTAACGTTGGCTTCGGCTTCTTCATTGGCCAAAGACTTTTCGGCAACGGGCACCAAAATCGATCAATCGAAGGCTGTCGGTAAACTCATCGCTGAGAAGGCATTGGCGGCAGGAATCGGTAAGGTGGTCTTCGATCGCAATGGCTATTTGTACCACGGGCGGGTGAAGTCGCTTGCCGACGCGGCCCGGGAAGCTGGTTTGGATTTTTAATCAATCAAGGAAATGTCATTAAGCAATATAAAACGAGTGAAATCAAGCGAGATCGAATTAAAGGATCGCTTGGTCAGTATCCAGCGGGTAGCCAAGGTAACCAAAGGCGGCCGTACGTTCAGCTTTTCAGCCATCGTGGTTGTAGGAGATGAAAACGGCGTGGTCGGTTACGGCCTCGGCAAGGCGAAGGAAGTCACCGAAGCCATCACCAAGGGTGTTGACGATGCCAAGAAGAACCTGATCAAGGTGCCAATCATCAAAGGGACCGTGCCGCACGAACAGATCGGCAAATATTCAGGAGGCAATGTATTGATCAAACCGGCGGTGCACGGTACGGGCGTACTTGCTGGCGGTGCGATGCGCGCCGTGTTGGAAAGCGCGGGCGTAACCGATGTATTGGCGAAATCGCTGGGGTCTTCCAACCCGCACAACGTAGTGAAAGCCACGATAGACGCGTTGCTGAAAATGCGTGACGCCTACACAGTGGCGCAACAGCGCGGCGTGGATCTGAATAAGGTATTTAACGGATAAACGAAGATGGCAAAGATCAGGATTACGCAAATCAAGAGTACCATCGATAGGAGCGAGCGCCAAAAGCGGACGATGCAGGCGCTGGGGCTGCGCAAGATCAATCAGGCTGTGGAGGTGGAAGCAACGCCGTCCATCATCGGCATGGTACGCAAGGTGAATCACCTTGTGGCAATAGAGCAAGTATAATATACGTTTAATCGTTGTACCTGTATAGTGAAAGCGAAGGTACAACACAATTTTAGTTTCAAAGATGAACTTAAGTAATCTAAAACCGGCAGCGGGATCTGTAAAAAGTGGTAAGCGTATTGGCCGTGGTACGGGATCCGGTCGCGGAGGCACTTCTACGCGCGGGCACAAGGGCGCTCAGTCCCGTTCGGGCCACAGCACGAAGATTGGATTCGAAGGCGGGCAGATGCCGTTGCAACGGCGGGTGCCTAAATTCGGCTTCAAGAATCCCAATCGCGTCGAATATGTAGGTGTCAATTTGGATGTGTTGCAAGGGTTGGTAGAGAAATTCGAATTGACCGCGATCGACTTCGATACGTTGAAGACGCATGGGTTGGTTTCAAAAAATGATTTGGTGAAGATTCTGGGCCGGGGGGAACTGACGTCCAAGATTGAAGTAAAGGCGCATGCATTTTCGGCCACGGCGCAACAAGCGATTGAAGCAGCAGGGGGCTCGATTGTAAAACTTTAATACATGAAGAAGCTAATCACAACCTTGACCAATATCTGGAAGATCGAGGATCTGCGGACGCGTATCCTGAATACGCTTTTGTTTCTGTTGATCTATCGCGTGGGTAGCCATATCGTATTACCCGGCGTTAATCCAGCTGCGCTTCAGCATGAGGATAAAGAAGGTCTGCTTGGCTTGTTGGACATGTTCGCAGGTGGGTCCTTTTCCCGCTCGGCTATATTCGCGCTCGGCGTGATGCCTTACATCTCGGCTTCCATCGTCGTCCAATTGCTTGGCATCGCGGTGCCTTATTTCCAGAAAATGCAGAAGGAAGGGGAGAGCGGGCGCAAGAAGATGAACCAGATTACGCGCTACCTCACGCTGGCGATTACGTTGGTACAATCGGTCGCTTACGTACGTACGCAGATCGACGGGGGGGCAAAGATGATTGCCGACCCCATGTTTACCATCCTGTCTGCTTTCGTGTTGACGGCGGGTACATTGTTTGTGATGTGGCTCGGTGAGAAAATCACCGATAAGGGTATCGGCAACGGCATTTCGTTGATTATCATGGCGGGTATCATCGCTGAATTGCCGCGTGGCCTAACGGCGGAATGGGCGTCTCGGATGGCAACCGGTGGCGGTGGTCCCATCCCCTTGCTACTCGAGTTCGTCGCGCTGTTTTTCGTGGTTATCTTTACGATACTCATCGTACAGGGCGTGCGAAAGATCCCTGTGCAGTACGCAAAGAAAATTGTCGGAAACAAGCAGTATGGGGGGGTTCGCCAGTATATCCCCTTGAAGGTGAACGCAGCGGGCGTTATGCCCATCATTTTCGCGCAGGCGATCATGTTCGTGCCCATGAGCCTCAGCCAGTTTTTCCCGGATATGCAATCGTCGTTCTTGACGTCGTTGAGCAACTATACCTCGGTGGCGTACAACGTGACGTTTGCGGTCCTGATCATCGCGTTCACGTTTTTCTACACGGCTATCATGGTCAATCCGCAACAGATGTCTGAAGACATGAAGAAAAACGGAGGCTTCATCCCAGGCGTGAAACCGGGGCATGCCACCAACATGTACATCGACAGCGTGATATCCAAGATTACGTTGCCGGGCGCGTTCTTTTTGGCGATCATCGCGATAATGCCTGCAATTGCCAGTCTTTTCGGGGTGAACAACCAATTCGCGCATTTCTACGGCGGTACATCGCTCCTGATTTTGGTCGGTGTGGTGTTGGATACGTTGCAGCAAATCGAAAGCCACCTCTTGATGCGCCACTATGATGGCTTGATGAAGACCGGCCGCATCAAGGGTCGGACCCCAATTGCTTCAGGGCCTACCCAGTCCGTGATATAGTCAATAAATGGGCAATAAAGTATTTTTCAAATCACCGGAAGATATTGAGCAACTGCGGAAGTCGGCAACGATCCTTTCGCAGTTGCTTGGCGAAATAGCCAAGGTGATCGGGCCTGGCGTGACCACGCTGACGTTGGATCAATTGGCCTATGCCTTTATCCACGATCACGGTGGTAGTCCCGCATTCCTGAATTACAACGGATTTCCGAACTCGTTGTGCATTTCGGTGAATGACCAGGTTGTGCATGGCCTGCCCGGCAACTACGAACTTCGTGACGGCGACATCGTGTCGGTGGATGGCGGCGTGAAGCTGAATGGTTACATCAGTGATTCGGCATACACATTTGCGATTGGCGACGTGGCCGACGATGTGAAGCAACTGCTTCGCGTGACGTTGGAGTCGCTTGATTTGGGGATAGCGCAAGCCGTGGCGGGAAGGCGAGTCGGCGATATCGCTTATGCGGTGCAGGAACATGTGTCCCAATACGGATATGGTATCGTCCGAGAGCTGGTCGGGCACGGCGTAGGCTTTGAATTGCACGAGAAGCCAGAGGTGCCCAACTACGGGAGGCGCGGCACCGGCACGATGCTGGAGCCGGGATTGGTAATCTGTATCGAGCCGATGATCAACATGGGCAAGGCCGGGGTGAAATTCTGGGACGACGGTTGGACGGTGAGCACGCGCGACGGGAAACCATCCGCACACTACGAGCATATGGTGGCCGTGCAAAAGGGAGCACCCGAAGTATTGACTACATTTGCATACATTGAGGAAGTTTTGGATAAAAAGAGTTGATTTTCAATTTTTTTTGCTTATCTTTGCATCCCTGTTTGTACAGGGGTATAATTAGATAATAATCAATACTATATGGCTAAACAAGCCTCTATTGAGCAAGACGGAGTCATTAAGGAAGCACTTTCTAACGCCATGTTTCGCGTGGAGTTGGAAAACGGGCACGAAATCATCGCCCACATTTCAGGTAAGATGCGGATGCACTACATCAAGATCCTGCCTGGCGATCGGGTGAAGTTGGAGATGTCTCCATACGATTTAACAAAAGGAAGAATAACATATCGGTATAAATAAAGCGGGATCATGAAAGTCAGGGCATCCATCAAGAAGCGCAGTGCGGATTGCAAAATCATCCGTCGCAAAGGCAAGGTATTCGTAATCAATAAGAAGAACCCGAAGTTCAAGCAACGCCAGGGTTAATAATTTTTAAGAGCATTATATGGCAAGGATCGCAGGTATCGATTTACCTAAAAACAAACGAGGAGAGATAGGCCTCACCTATATCTATGGAATCGGTCGTTCTACCGCCCAGCGCATTTTGGATAAGGCGGGTATCGGCTATGACGTTAAGGTGCAAGAATGGGATGACGAGCAATTGGCCGCTATCCGTACCGTCATCAACGATGAAATCAAAGTTGAGGGGGCGCTCCGATCCGAAGTTCAATTGAATATCAAGCGTTTGATGGATATCGGTTGTTACCGTGGCCTTCGTCATCGTAAACACCTTCCTGTTCGCGGGCAACGTACCAAGAACAACTCGCGTACCCGAAAAGGGAAGCGGAAGACCGTTGCAAACAAGAAGAAAGCGACCAAATAATAATTGAGAAGATACAATGGCTAAGACTAAAAAAGCAGCTAAAAAGCGTATTGTCGTGATTGAAGCGGTTGGGCAAGCGCACATCAACGCTACGTTCAACAATATCATCATTACGCTTACCAATAACCAAGGGCAGGCCATTTCTTGGTCCAGTGCGGGGAAAATGGGGTTCAAGGGATCCAAGAAAAATACGCCGTATGCGGCTTCCCAAGCAGCGGCAGACTGCGGAAAGGTGGCCCACGACCTTGGCTTGCGTAAGGTGGAAGTTTTCGTGAAAGGCCCCGGTGCCGGCCGCGAATCGGCTATCCGTACACTGCAAAATAGCGGTATCGAGGTTATGGCTATCAAAGACATCACCCCGTTGCCCCACAACGGTTGCCGCCCCCCCAAACGCAGAAGAGTATAATACTAAATTTTTTAAAGCTAAGATTCGTCAGCTATAGGCTGAACGATACTTTAAAACCAACGATCATATGGCGAGATATACAGGACCAACGTCCAAAATTGCACGGAAATTCAGGGAGCCTATTTTTGGGCCTGATAAAGCGTTAGAACGTAAAAATTACCCTCCAGGGCAGCACGGTGTTTCGAAACGCCGGGGTAAGCAGTCCGAGTATGCGATCCAACTGCTTGAAAAGCAGAAGGCCAAGTACACTTATGGTGTATTGGAGCGGCAGTTTGCGAACCTATTCGCAAAAGCCTCGGCAAAGCAGGGCATTACCGGTGAGGTTTTCCTGAAATTATTGGAGGCAAGGTTGGATAACACGGTGTATCGGTTAGGTATCGCCCCCACGCGTTCAGCAGCCCGCCAATTGGTCGGTCACAAGCACGTGACCGTGAATGGCGAAGTGGTGAACATTCCGTCGTATAGCCTTCGTCCTGGGGATGTTGTTGCGGTACGGGAACGCTCCAAATCACTCGAAGCCATCTCCAATTCGGTCGCTGGCCGGAAAATCAATAAATTCAGCTGGTTGGAATGGGACGCGAATGGCCTGTCCGGTAAATTCCTGAATTACCCCGAGCGTACCGAAATCCCTGAGAATATCAAGGAAAACCTAATTGTCGAGTTGTACTCGAAATAAGTGTTGGGCGGCAGCAGCATGGCCACATGGGGTTATGCTATTGCCGCATGGCAATTTTGTAAACAAACATAAAGCATCATATAAATGGCAATCTTAGCATTTCAAAGACCTGATAAAGTTATCATGCAGAAATCGACGGATTTCGATGGCACGTTTGAATTTCGCCCATTGGAGCCTGGTTTCGGTGTGACCATCGGTAATGCTTTACGCCGTATCCTATTGTCTTCCTTGGAAGGGTATGCAATTACGTCGGTGCGTTTTTCAGGGGTTTCACACGAATTCTCTACGATAAAAGGGGTCGTGGAAGATGTCACGGAGATTATCCTGAACCTGAAGCAAGTACGTTTCAAGAAGACCGGAGAGATGGGAGATTCCGAGAAAATCTTCCTCGTGGTCAATGGGAAAGATCAGTTGACCGCGGGAGACATCACCGATTTTTCCAATAACTTTACCGTTTTGAATTCGGATTTGGTGATTTGCAACATGGAGAGTTCCGTTACATTGGAATTGGAACTCAATGTGGCCAAGGGGCGCGGATACATCAATGCGGAGGAAAACAAGGTGGTTGATGGTCCGGTAGGCGTCATTGCCGTCGACTCGATCTTTACGCCGATCAAGAATGTCAAGTATACCATCGAGAATTATCGGGTAGAGCAAAAGACCGATTACGAGAAATTGCTGTTGGATATTTCGACCGATGGCTCCATCCATCCGGAAGACGCGCTGAAAGAAGCCGCGAGGATCTTGATCCAGCATTTCATGTTGTTCTCGGATGAGAATATGTTGCTTGAGTCTCAAGCCAAGGAAGAGACGAAAGTAGTCGATGAGGAGATTTTGCACATGCGCAAGATCCTCAAGACCGAATTGGTGGATCTGGATCTGTCCGTGCGTGCGCTGAATTGCCTGAAGGCGGCCGACATCCGTACGCTTTCCGAACTGGTAACCTACGATGTGGCTGATATGCTCAAGTTCAGGAATTTCGGGAAGAAATCCCTGAGTGAGATCCAGGAATTGGTGAAATCAAAAGGGTTGTCATTTGGTATGAATCTGGCCAAATACAAACTTGACGAAGAATAATAAAAACAGTAAATAAGCGACCTGTTGCATAATTCCTTCCCGACGGATCGGGAAACGGTATGCACAAATTAACAAAGTAATGAGACACGGAAAAAAATTCAATCATTTAGGCCGCACAGCAAGTCATCGTAAAGCGATGTTGTCGAACATGGCCACTTCGCTGATCAAGCACAAGCGCATCACGACCACGTTGGCCAAGGCCAAGGCGTTACGCCAGTACGTTGAGCCTTTGATCACCAAGTCGAAGAACGACACCACGCACTCACGCCGCACGGTGTTCAGCTATTTGCAGGACAAAGAGGCGGTTACCATCCTATTCCGTGAGATATCCGAGAAAGTGGCTACCCGTCCTGGCGGATATACACGGATCATCAAATTGGAGAACCGGATGGGCGACAACGCCGAAATGGCCTTCATCGAATTGGTAGACTACAACGAGGTATACAAGAAGGAAGCCGCGACTACCGAACGTAAGTCTACGCGACGACGTGGAGGCAAAAAGAAGTCGGGGGCTGACGCGCCTGTAGCCGCTGGTGCCGCTAATGACACCCAGGTAGCAGAAGAGGAAACTCCTGAAGCGGTTGCCGACTCGGTAGAAGTCGAAGCCGCAGAGGCCCCGGCAACCGCAGATGAAGCGGAAGCAGCGATCGAGGCTGCTGCTGATAACCAAGAACAAGCTACGGAAACGGAAGAAACTCCAAAGGAGGACAAAAAAGAAGACTAAGCGAATTGGTTTTTTAAATGAGTTGAACCCGTTTTTTGATTTCGAAAGACGGGTTTTTTTATTGTACATTGTTTTTTGATTGAAGATGAATTTATTTGATGTATACCCAATCAATCCCATAACCATCACCCGGGCGCAAGGAAGCGCCGTTTGGGATGCCCAAGGACAGGAATACCTTGATTTATATGGCGGACACGCCGTGATATCCATCGGCCACACCCACCCGCATTACGTGAAGCGGATCACCGAACAGCTGAACGAGATCGGCTTTTATTCCAATTCGATTAATATACCGTTGCAACGGCAACTCGCAGCTTTATTGGGGGATATTTCCGGTAAGCCCGAATACCAATTGTTCGTATGCAATTCGGGTGCCGAGGCGAATGAAAATGCGTTGAAGTTGGCATCCTTTCACAATGGGCGGAAGAAAATCATCGCTTTCAAGGGAGCTTTCCACGGCCGGACTTCCTTGGCCGTTGCGGCGACCGATAACCCCAGGATCATCGCGCCCGTCAACGAAACGGATAACGTGGTTTTCCTGCCATTCAACGACATACAGGCCTTGGAAGCCGCCTTTGCTTCCTACGGCGGGGAAGTTTCTGCCGTGATTATCGAAGGGATACAGGGTGTGGGCGGCATTCGGGTCGCTTCAGCCGGGTTCTTGCAGCGCATCCGGACATTGACTGAAGAGTACGGCGCCGTGTTCATCGCCGATTCGGTGCAATGCGGGTATGGGCGCACGGGCTCGTTCTATTCGCATGATCATGCCGGGGTATCGGCCGATATCTACAGCATGGCGAAAGGCATGGGGAATGGTTTCCCGATCGGCGCCATTTCCATTTCGCCAAAGATCAGCCCGTGGCACGGGATGTTGGGCACGACCTTCGGCGGGAATCACTTGGCCTGCGCGGCGGCCGTGGCGGTACTGGAAGTAATCCAGGAAGATGGGCTGCTCGACAATGCGGCAACGATGGGCGAATACCTGATCGGTGAGCTCGCTAGGTTCGATCGCATCCAGGAAGTTCGGGGCCGGGGGTTGATGATTGGCATCGACCTACCGGAAGCGCTGGGCACGGTCAAAAGGGATTTGTTGCTCAAAAACCGTATCTTCACCGGCGAAGCCAAGCCGAACGTGATTCGGCTGCTCCCGGCACTGAACATCACGAAGGCGCATGCCGATCGTTTCTTGGAAGCGCTCGATGAACGGCTGAGGGAGGCATAGGATATTGATGTTTTTTAGATTTGCGATTTGGACCGTAGTGTAATGAAGCGATTTTTTTCAGTGGCAGACGTTGACAACCTGTCTGCGATCGTCGACGAAGCGTTGGCACTCAAGGCAAGCCCTTTTGCTTACGAAGATTTGGGAAAGCGGAAGATGCTGGGGCTGGTTTTCCTCAATCCAAGCTTGCGGACGCGGTTGAGCACGCAGAAGGCGGCGTTGAACCTGGGCATGGATGTCATGGTCATGAACATGGACAAGGACGGGTGGGCCTTGGAAACAAGGGACGGCGTGGCCATGGACGGAACCACGGTGGAACACATCCGCGAGGCAGCGGCCGTGATGGGGCAATATTGCGATATTTTGGGCATTCGGTCGTTCCCGAAGCTACAGGATCGGGAGGAGGACTATGGCGAAGATCTGTTCAACAAGTTCATCACGTATTGCGGCGTTCCGGTCGTGAGCCTGGAAAGCGCCACGCGCCATCCGTTGCAAAGCCTGACCGATTTGCTGACCATCCGCGAAAACTGGCGGTCCGAACATCGGCCCAAGGTGGTACTGGCATGGGCTCCGCACGTAAAGGCGCTGCCGCAAGCGGTTCCCAACTCATTTGCCGAGTGGATGTGCCGTGCGCAAGCGGAGGGGCTGGTCGATTTCACCATTGCCCATCCCGAAGGGTATGGGCTTTCGGAGGCGTTTACCCGCGGCGCATCGATTACCCATGACCTGGACGAAGCGCTCACGGGGGCCGATTTCGTGTACGCCAAGAATTGGTCGTCTTATGAAGACTATGGCAAGATCCCTCCCGTCAGCGAACCGTGGATGCTCGACCTTGCCAAATTGGGGCGCACCAATCAAGCCAAGGTGATGCATTGTTTGCCGGTACGGCGGGATGTCGAATTGGCCGGCGAGGTGCTGGATAGTGTGCATTCCCTGGTTATCCAAGAGGCAGGCAATCGGGTTTGGGCGGCACAGGCCGTTTTGAAGCGGTTGTTGGAAAGTGTTGGCTCAACGGATTGATCGCGTATGCCAGCAAAACTTTGGGTTATCAAGATCGGCGGCAATATCGTTGACGACGCCGCCGCACTCCAGCGGTTCCTGGAGCGGTTCTCGTATTTACGTGGGCATCGGATATTGGTGCATGGTGGCGGCAAGATCGCGACGCGAATGGCCGCGGATTTGGGTATCAAGGCTGAAATGGTCGAGGGGCGGCGCGTCACGGATGCGGAAATGCTACGCATCGTCACGATGGTCTACGCCGGCCTATCGAACAAGCAAGTCGTAGCCGGCCTGCAGGCCTACGGTTGCAACGCGCTGGGGCTGACCGGCGCGGATGGCAACACGATCAAGGCCGTCAAGCGTCCCGTCAAGGAAGTCGACTATGGTTATGTGGGCGACATCCTAGCCGGTTCTGTCGATGACGACGCCGTCGCTTCCTTGCTGGAGGCCGGGTTTACGCCGGTCTTTTCGGCCATCACACACGACGGACGCGGGCAGTTGCTCAATACCAATGCGGATACCATCGCATCGGCATTGGCGGTAGCGTTATCGGGGCGTTACGATACGTCGTTGGTGTATTGTTTCGAGAAGCGCGGTGTGCTGCGCGACGTAAACGATGACCACTCGGCGATTCCGGAGATAAGGGCCAATGAATTTGAAGGACTGAAAGCTTCGGGTGTCGTGACCGATGGCATGGTGCCCAAACTGCACAATGCGTTCGACGCGATTGCGAAAGGCGTTGCCGAGGTGTGTATCGGCCATGCCGACGAGCTGCATCTGCTGCGCGAGCAACGGTTCGGTACGCGGATGATTAGGTGATGCTGATTTACGATTTACGATTTTTTGACTTTAAACATGAGCAAGATAGCCATCATTGGAAGCGGTAACATTGGCCTGTCGTTGGCCAAAGGACTGGTGAATAAGTCCTATTGCCAAGCGAACGACATCACGTTGACTCGCCGCAACCTCAAATTGTTGAGTGAAGAAGCCGCCAAAGGCTTCCAGGTGAGCGACAATAACAAGGTCGCGATCGAAGGTGCCAGCGTCATCGTGTTGGCCGTATTGCCCCAACAACTGAAAAAGGTGCTGGAGGAAATCGCGCCGGCCGTGTCGGCCAAGCAGCACATCGTGGTATCGGTGGTATCCGGGGTCACTTGCGCCGATGTACGGGAAAAGCTCGGTGAAGACGTACAGGTCATCCGCGCGATGCCCAATACCGCCATCGCTATCGGGCAATCGATGACCTGCGTCGCATCGGACAATGCAACCGACGATCACGTTGAACGCGTGACGAGGTTGTTTGAAACGGTAGGTGCGGTAGTGATTATCAACGAGGATCTCATGACAGCCGCCACGGCCTTGTGTGCTTGCGGCGTCGCTTTTTTCCTCCGTGCGATCCGAGCTGCGTCACAAGGCGGGGTAGAGATCGGGTTCCACGCGCACGATGCGCTGAAGATGGCCGTGCAGACCGCCAAAGGCGCCGCAGACCTGTTGTTGCAGACCGAGAGCCACCCGGAGAGCGAGATAGACAAGGTAACTTCGCCGAAGGGATGCACGATTGCCGGTTTGAACGAGATGGAACACAACGGATTCAGTTCGGCCTTTATCAAAGGGATCAAGCTCTCCGCGCGCCAAGCCGGAGGATTGTATAATGATTGATCGAGGGTGACGGCACAACTTATAGCGGATAGCGTTTCTCTTTTGCGGGATTTGATCCGCATCCCTTCATTTAGCAGGGAAGAACGGCAGACCGGCGATGCGATAGCCCGTTTTCTGCAGCAACGCGGTATACGCACGTACCGTAAATCGAACAATGTATGGGCGTATAACGAGCATTTCGATGCCGCCAAGCCGACCGTCTTGCTCAATTCCCATCACGATACCGTAAAACCCAACACCGGGTATACGCGGGATCCTTTTTCGCCTGACATGGAGGACGGCAAGCTTTATGGATTAGGGAGCAACGATGCGGGGGGATGCCTGGTCTCGCTAATCGCGACATTTCTTCACTTTTATCCGCAGGAAGGATTGCGCTACAACCTTTGCCTGGCCGCCACCGCCGAGGAAGAGATCTCTGGTGCGGATGGGATCGAACTGGTGATTCCCGAATTGGGGCCATTGGATTTTGCCATCGTGGGCGAGCCAACCCGGATGCAACTTGCCGTCGCCGAGCGTGGCTTGTTGGTGTTGGATTGTACCTCCACGGGGAAGGCCGGCCATGCGGCGCGTGAGGAGGGCGATAACGCGATCTACAAAGCGATGAAGGATATCGCATGGTTCAGCAGCTATCGATTCCCGAAGGAATCCCATGAATTCGGGCCGATCAAGATGAGCGTTACCGTTATCCATGCCGGTTCGCAGCATAACGTCGTACCCGCTACCTGCGAATTCGTCGTGGACATCCGTGTCACGGACGCCTATCGCAACGAAGAGGTGCTTGATATCATCCAGCAACATGTACATTGCGTGGTGAATCCCCGTTCCGTGCGGCTCAAGCCGTCATCCATACCCAAGGACCACCCGATCGTAAAGGCAGGCATCGCACTGGGGCGTACAACGTACGGTTCGCCCACCACGAGCGACCAAGCATTGCTTGACATCCCTTCGCTCAAGCTCGGCCCAGGCGATTCAGCTCGTTCGCACATGGCCGATGAGTTCATCCACATCGACGAAATCGGCGAAGGCATCCGGCTTTATATCGCCATATTGGAACAAGTTGTAAAATAATCTGGGCGAAAGGGCGCCGCTAAAAATAATTTTTCATGACGCCGTAGGGGTAAATCCGAGTTTGGTTGTCTTGGTTTAAAATCAAGAACAATTAAGATAGATAGTCATGAAAAAAACGATTCAATTTTTAGTCCTATTGAGTGCCATCAGCGTGCTAACCGTTGCCTGTGACAAGGAAAGCATCGTAAACGCAGACGGCCTCCCCTCAAGTGCACAGACGTACATCACACAGCATTTCCCGGCACTCGACGTACTCCAGGTTGTCAAGGAGCGGGATGATCTGCGGGTCAGCTATGATGTTTACCTGAGTGAAGGGTACAAATTGGAGTTCAACAAGAAAGGCGAAATCCAGGGCGTGGAAGGCAACAACAAACTACCGGACAGCGTCGTGCCGGCCAAAATACTGGCCTATGTCAACGCCAATTATCCAGATCAGTTCATCATCGATTGGGAATTGGATGACCGTGGACAGGAAGTGAAGCTCAACAATCGCCTCGAATTGGTGTTTGACAAGAATGGCAACTTCCTTCGGCTGGATTATTGAAAGCCATCCTGTAACTTTTCCGCTCGGCAGGTATCCAATGGTCAAAAACCAAAGAGTTATGCTGGTGACGACAACGCCTCAAGTTGAGGGAAAACGGATTACACGATACATTGGCCTGGTGAGCGGCGAAACCATCATCGGCGCCAATTTCATCAGGGATATCTTTGCCGGGATACGCGATATCGTCGGTGGGCGCTCCGGTTCATACGAAAAGATACTTCGCGAAGCGAAAGAAACCGCCGTATACGAAATGCAGCAATATGCGGCGTCTTTGGGTGCAAATGCCGTAGTGGGCGTTGACTTGGACTACGAAACCATCGGCAGCGGAGGCAGTATGCTCATGGTCACCGCGAGCGGCACGGCCGTCGTGCTTGAGTAGCGGGCGCCCCAACGAAATGCCACGGATCCATTGCTTTTGGGCACTAACGCCCAAAAGCAATGGATTTGAAGTTGAAGCCGCCTGTTTCGGCGATGATTTGCAGCGTATGTTTTCCAGGACCGGGTGCTGGAATCGGTAACTCGACGTCGTTCCAGTTTCGTTCGCCGCCCGTATTCGGTACGGACAGCGTTTCGCTGACCGGCTGCCCATCGATACGTATCGCTACGCGGCCCTGCTCGCTGCTGCTGGCCAATCGCAACACCAACCGGGTCAAGCCCGCTTCCGCGACGTCAAGCGTATAGTGCAACCATTCGCCGTCTTCGATATGGAAGACGTGGTACCCTGTCGAATCCGATCGGATGTCCACCCCGTCGTTCCGGTAACTTCGACCACGGTTCCCTTGGGTATCGACACCTGGAGTAAAGTGGTAGCTGGCCGTATCGGTGTCGTAATAGGCGATGCGTTGGCCACCCAGGTCGAAATCGATGGCGGGAAGCACCGTTCCTTCCGCGATGCGGTTCTCCGCGAAAGGGATCGGCCCGTGGGGGGTGACCTGCCTGAACATCGCATCCACGACATCGGGATGGAAGATGTTGTTTTCCAATTTCAGGTTTTCCAGCCATTCATCCAGGATGCGGCGCGCATCGTCGCGCGATGGCTTTTCGCCTTTACCTGACCAATAATCGAGCAGTCGCCCATAACCGTTGGGCGCCTTGATTTCCAAGGGCTGGTTGATGCCCATCTTTTTATTCTGCCACCAGGTCCATCCGATGCCGTTGCGTTCGCAAAGCGCGATGGCTTCCGTAAACCAGGTGTTGGAATTCTCTCCCGATTCGCCAAGCCACAGCGGGATGTCGTGTTCCTCGCGCAGGTCAAGGAACCGCTGGATGGATTCCTGCACATTCGGATTGCCGTATTTGTGGAAGCTCAGCACCAAGTTGTCGTCCCATTTCGGGAAAATGCCGTTGTAGTTGTTGGCAAAGCCGTTGCCCTCCAGGTAGATGATGTGGTTGGTGTCCACCTCGCGGATGGCGTGGGTCACGTCGACGAGGAATTGGCGCAATGGCGCATTGGTTTGTTCCCGGATGCCCAGTACGTCGGTCGAATCCTCGAATCCCCAATTCGTTTCGTTGAGTACATCGTAGCCACCCATCCACTCTTCGTCGGCATAACGCTCGGCCAGTTTCCGCCAGAGGGCGATGGTCTTTTCCCGATTGGCGTCGAGTTGCCAGAAGGAAGGCTTGTCCGGATTGCGGTCCGAGATGTTGAGGTCATTGCCCTGGCCGCCCGGCGCGGCATGCAGGTCGAGGATGAGATACATCCGGTTGGCCTTGCACCATTCAAGCAAACTATCCGTCAGGACGAAGCCCTCGTCCAACCAGGTATTCGTTCCCGGTTCGGGCTCGTCTTCGACGGCGAGCGTATAGAGGTTGTAATGCATGGGCAGCCGGATGGAATTGAACCCCCAAGCGGCCATGGAGTCGATATCCGCTTTGCGGGTGTGGTTGGCCAGCCATTGGGCGTAGAATCTGGCCGTTTCATCCTCGCCGATCAGGTCTTCGATGTGTTGCCGGATGCGGTACTGCTGGCCGATGAAACCCAGCTGGAACATATAGCCCTCCTGCAGCATCCATCCGCCGAGGCCCATGCCGCGCAGGATGATCGTATCGCCACGGCCATCGACGATGTGATGCCCTTGGGCTTTCAGGAAATTCTTTTTCGGTGTTTCGCACGAAAAGGCCAATGCGATGCCCAGTAAAAACAAGCTTATGGTTTTCATGATCGTTATTTCAAGTTAATCAAAAGACAAAGGTCGCGACGGCCCCATGCGGGAGCGTCGGGGTGTATTGGCGGCCGCCATTTTTCACGCGGAATGCCTTGGCCGATCCGCTTTCATTCAAGACGATCAGTACCGTCTCGTTGTTGGGCGTCACAAACGCTACATTGGCAAGTCCATCGGGTTCATTGGATCCGATCCGGATGGAGCCGGGACGCACGAATTTTGAAGCGTGCGCAACCACATAATATGCCGGGTTGCGTACTACGCTGTCGCCCGAGATCGTGATGCCGCCGAGGCAACGGTCACAGCCTCCGCGATCGGTGTGCGGTCGGTGGTCGGGGCCGTTGGCGAGGTTCCATTCCAGCACCGTACGGCTCCAGTTGCGCGTAGCGCCGATGGTGAGGTGCTTCACGTGGTGCGGCATGTCCGTTGACAGGTCGCCAGGCGCACCCATCCACTGCTCGGTAAAGTGCAATTCCCTGTCGGGGTGTTTTTCGTGCACGGCGGAAAGCGCGTCTATGGTGCCGCCGTAGAGATGGAATGCCGATCCAGCCACGTATTTTTTGGCTTCGGGATCATCGAGGATACGGATGGGGTAGTCCGGGCGGTCGCAGTTATGGTCGTAGACGATGATCTTGGTGGTGATGCCCGCTTGTTCAAAGGCGGGACCCAAATGACCCTTGACGAACGCCGCCATCTCTTCGGCCAGCATCAACAGGCTGGGGTTATTGCCTGGATGCAAGGGCTCATTCTGTACGGTCACCGCATCGATGCGGATCCCCTCGGCAGCCATCTGTTGGATGTACCTCACGAAGTACTTCGCATAAGCCGGGTAATGTTCCGGTTTGAGGCTCCCTCCGCGCGTGTCGTTGTTGGTTTTCATCCACGTTGGCGGAGACCAGGGCGATCCCATGATTTTCAGGTCGGGGTTGATGGCCAGTATTTCTTTCAATATCGGGATCACGTCGTTTCGATCCGGCCCCAGATCGAAACGTTCCATCGCTGGGTCGGTCTGGCCTTCCGGCAGGTCGTTGTAGGAGAAGGGGAATGCATTGAGGTCGGAAGCCCCGATGCTGATGCGGAGGTAACTGATGCCGATGTGCGTGCTGTCGGTTGAAAACAGTTCACGGAGCAACCCTGCCCGTATCGCCGGCGACATCCGGACAAGGTGATGGGCACTACCGCCGGTCAGTGTGAATCCAAACCCGTCGATGGGCTGGAAGCGTTGGTCGCTATCGATTTCGATGGTCGAAACACCGTCTTCCGCATGCCCATCCCATGGAAGGGAGGTCTGCCGTTCGAACAGGACCGAGCCGTCTTGCGTGTCGGTGAGCCACCACATCACATCGCCGTGGTGGGGTGGCTTGCACGACATCGAGGTCGTCAAGATCATGTACGCGACGATGAAGAGCGCTTGTTTCATGGCGTTGGGAATCATGTTCATGGTGAATAATGGATGGGCGCCGCCGCGCCTACGGCGCCTGGGTTGGCAATGCAGTTCTCGAATTTGATGCTTTGCAAGACCGTTTCCATCGCGTGGGCCCCGTCTGTCGGGAAATTGCCCGGTATCCGCATCAAGGCCGCATTGGGGTTCGTGTCGTGCCGTTTGAGCGGCCAGTGGCACCAGCCGATTCCGTTATCCTCCAGCTTGCGGATGTTCTGGCGCAACCAGTCGTTGGTGTTTTCACCGGTTTCGCCTACCCATACCGGCACATTCACACGGCTTCTGAAACCGACCAAATTGAGTATCCGGTTGATTTGGTTGGGATCTGGATCCGCTTGCAGGTCGTCCGATTCCGGTATCCAGTAACGATGTGCACTGTATATCAGATTGGTTCGATTGGTGAAGCTACCGGGTAAGATCCCGTTGTAATTGTTGCCCCAGCCATTGCCCTCCACCATGATAAGGTGCGTGTCGCCGTTGTCGCGGATGGCGTTGATGATCCGTTCGTGGATGTCGCGGATCCATTGGTTCTGGGGCACGTTATTGGGTTCGTTGATGAGGTCATACCATGCGATGCGGTCATCGTTGGAGTAACGTGCGGAAATCTTTTGCCAAAGCGCGACGGTGACATCCTGGTACACGGGGCGGCCTCTGTTGTCCCTGCCCAACCAAAGCAAGTTGGGCTCGAACACATCCGCGATGTTGGCGTCCGTGCCTTGTCCGCCGGGCGCGGCATGCAGGTCAAGCACCACGTACAGCTTGTTGGCGGCACACCAGTCCAACAGCTTGTCGATGATGGCAAAACCATCCAGATCGTCGGCGGTAAACAGGCTGCCGCTGTCGTTCCACTCGGCCAACGCGTTGGTGTAAGCCTCCAGGTTCGCGCGATCCCGGATCACGCCGTGGCGCACCGCCCGTTGCGCCGGTGTGAGGAACAGGTCGTAATGCATCGGTAACCGCACCGAGTTGAAACCTAGCGAAGCGATGTAGTCGATGTCTTTCTTGGTGATGAAATGCGCGCGCCACTGCCGATAGAAGGCTTCTACTTTTTCCTCCGAAAGCCCTTCCTGGTAATAGATTCGTTTCATCTGCCATTGGTTCGCCGCTTTGCTTTGGTCATGCGGATTGAGCATGTAGCCTTCTTGGAGCAACCAATAGCCTAGCCCCACGGCGCGCAACACGGCTTCCTCTTGCTGCGCATTCACCACCCGGTTGCCGTCGGCCCGCAGTCGGCTCAGTTGATTGAACGACAGCGAAATGCGCGCTGCGGGAGGTGGTGGCGCCGGTGGCGGGATGTTGGGGTTGCGCGGATTTTCGCCGCCGCAGCCCAGGCATGCCCAGAGGGTAAGCATCCCCAGCGTTTTGTATGCCGTTACCATTGATCGATGCGCAATCGGGTCAGTTTTCGATCATGTTGTACACCCGCACGTAATCGACCTCCATGCTGGCGGGGAAAGCCCCTTCATCGACCCCTTGCTGCCCGCCCCAGTTGCCGCCCACGGCGATGTTGATCAGCCAATGGAATTTCTTGTCAAATGGCCAGACGCGGAATCCGGTGCCTTCGTTCGCGAAATTGAAGAGCTGTACGTCGTCTACATAGCCACGGATATAGGTGGGTGTCCAATCCACGCGATAAAGGTGAAACTCGGTCGTGGCATGCTCGATTTTCTTGGTTGACGTTTTCTGCGTGCCGATGGAATGGTGATACGCCTGTGTATGCACGCTGATGTGTACCACGTCTTGGTCATGGCCCACGTGTTCGAGGATATCGATTTCGCCCGATGCCGGCCACCCGCCGTATTCCCAGTCGGTGGGCAGCATCCATACCGCCGGCCAGGTGCCCCGGCCGGGGGGCACTTTCGCCTTCACCTCAAAGCGCCCGTACAGGAAATCCGCTTTGCCGCGGCTCACCAATCGGGCCGAGGTATACCCCAGGCCCTCGAACGCTTCTTTTTTGGCGGTGATGGTCAGCACGCCGCCCGCCACCCGCGCGTTGTCCAATCGCTTCTCGGTGTAATACTGCAATTCGTTGTTGCCCCAACCACCGTTCTGGGATCCAACGTCATAGCCCCATTTGGTATCATCCGGGAGGCCTTCATAGTCAAATTCGTCGGCCCATGAGGGCGTGGCCGCAAATGTGTATTCCTTGGGTTGGGGCGGTTCGGGAGTCTGGATATTCGGCTTCCGCGATTCTTTACCGCAAGCCAGGAGAAGCAACGGAATCAAAAAAAGGTTTGTCATGTGTTTATCGTTCATTTGACGCGTATGATTGGTATGACCAAATGTCCCGGATTGGGGAAGTTAAAGCGATCCGGCGCCATCGGCCGAATCGCTCGTGGTGGTTTGTCTAGTTCGCTGACCGTAAGGTGAATGTCCACCATCCCTCACCGCCGATGTGTACCCCGATCTTCAGGATGTCATAAGCACCGCCACCGGCACCCTGGGTCATCTCCAGGATGTCGTACGTAACCGAATTCCAGGTGGGTCCGGTGGTGGTTTCGCCGCCGTTGTGTGCTTTTTTGATGCCGATATGCGCACCTTGGCCGCTTAGGCGGAGTTGGCCAAGTCCATTGACACCGCCAGTTTCGGTCACGCTGAAACGAAAAGTCCCCGAATTCCACGTCGCTTGGGCACCGCGGAGGTTGCCGGCGGGTTCGCAGCCGGACGAGGCGTTCCCGAGGTATCCATCGGCAAAGAAATCGCCTTTGTTGTCGTATTTGAATGTGCCGGCAGCATCAAACGTGAAGGTGAATTCATCGTTGAATTCGCAGGCCCTTGCCGCTACATCCGCCGTGCCGCTACCCCACCAAGATCCATTATCCGGCCCGGGCCCCACCTTGAATGCCCCGGCTTCCGGGTTGAGTTTCCATACCCGTTGCGTGCAGCCGGCAATGAAGCCGAGGGCCCTGTCGGGGTTACAGGCGGTGGGGTCATTTTCGCTGATGGTTACGGACTTCGTCACCGTAGCGATTCCCCCCGGCGTCGCCGCCGTTAGTTTGACGTCATAGCTGCCCTGAAACGTGAACCGCATGGACACTTCGTCGCCTTTTCCCTCTTGGCCGGTGGCTTCCCAGAAAGCGATCGATGTGCCCGGCGTCTTGTTGACCAAGATGACGGTATTGGCGTCGGCACCCGCTTTGACTTCAAAGTCGGCATTTGGGATGTTGCCTAGTCCATAGCTTTCTTCCTGGCAAGCTTGGAAGGGAATGATGGCTGCCAGCAGCCCACTGACCAGGGCCTTTGCAGCGTATATGGTTTTGCTCGTTTTCATGTTGATAAGAACTAAGATCCGCTAGATTTGCTGTCAAGTTATCTGTACGCCTCGTGTTGCACTAGCTGCGTATTCAGCAGCTCGTTGTACGGTATGGGCAGGATTTCATGCTTCCCTGCGACGAATCCGCGTGCCCCCAGGGCCGCTGGGGCCCGTCCGGAGCGTACCAGGTCGTACCAGCGGTGGCCTTCGGTCGCCAGTTCCTTGCGGCGTTCCAGGAAGATGTTGTCCAACGTCGCATTCACGGCCGCTAGCCCGACGCGTGCCCTTACGGCGTTGAGCAACCGATACGCACGCGTACCGGCCCCGCCGCCTTGGCCGCCTTCGATCAACGCTTCCGCCTCCATCAGGTAGCTGTCGGCCAGCCGCATCTCGATGTAGTTCTGTGGATAGTTCAGCTCACGCACACCGTTGGTCGCGCCGAAGGCGGTGAGTGGCGCGAATTTCTGGATGAACCATCCGGTGTTCATGTAGCCCTTTTCGTACTGGGCTTGCCCCGCTTTTTCGAGGGCATCCACGTCGGCCACGGTAGCTGCGAAACGCGGGTCGGGCTTCATGAGGTTATACAGGTCTTCGGTGATGGGGCAGAAGCTCCATCCGGAGTAATAGTGGGGGCCGCTGTAGCCCCGGGGGCCGAACATGACGGTGGCGACGTTGCCGTAGAACTGTCCCCATGCGCCCCAATCCAATGCACCCACAGCGGAATGCACGATTTCGAGGATGGCTTCCGAATGGAACTTGTTGTCCACACGGAATACATCGGCGAAGTTGTCCAGCAGCCGATGCCCAAACGGGCCTGCACCTCCGGGGTCGCCATTCACCTGGGCGAGCTCGGCCGCCGCTTCATTCCACTTTTCCTGGTACAGGTATACCTTGCCGAGCAGGGCGTGGGCCGCTCCTTTGGTCATCCGGCCCCCTTCGGAAGCGCTGGGTACCGTGGGCGGCAACACGGCGATGGCGTCCTTCAGGTCTTGTTCGATCTGGGCGTACACCACTTCTGGCGCCACTTGGGCCTGCTCGCGCATGTTTTCGGTTATCAGCGGCTCGGTATAGAATGGGATGTTGCGGAACAGTCGCACCAGATCGAAATAATAATAACCGCGCAGGAATTTCGCTTCGGCGACATAGCGAGACTTGAGTGCGTCGTTCAGCCCCGGCACGGTGGCCTCCATTTTCTTGATGAAGATATTGGCTCGGGATACGCCCGTGAAATTGCGATTCCAGTAATCCTGCTGGGGGCCCTGCGATTCGTTGAGCGTGTAGTTGCTCCACCGTTGCCACGTTTCCATGTCGTTGGCGCCGCCGCCACCCGCAACGTGATCGTCGGATGCCGCATTGACAGCCCCGAAGTTGAAGTAGGTCACGGCGGTTTGCCAGCCGATGGGGTCGTATACCGACACCAAGCCTGCGAAAGCTTCATCAGGGTTGCTGTAATAGGTGTCTTCCATGAGCGTTCCTTTCGGGTCCGGTCTCAGGAACTCCGTTGAACACGCGCCAAGGCCCGCCGTTACGCTGACCAGTAGCATATACCGTAATCGAATTGATTTATAGAATTTCATGACGAATGACTTTTTGATGTTACAATGTGAAGTTCAAACCAAACAAGAAGGACCGGGCCTGCGGATACACACCCGTATCCACGCCCCATACATCAGACCCACCACCCACTTCGGGGTCATACCCCGTGTAGTTCGTGAACGTCGCCAAGTTGTTGCTGCTTACATAGGCCCTGATTTTACGGAGGCCGATCTTTCCGGTCAATGCGTAGGGCAGTGTGTAGCCCAATTGCACCGTCTTCAGGCGTAGGTACGATCCGTCCTCCAAGTAGTATTCGGAAGGGCGCGAATTGTTTTGGTTAGGGTCGGCCAATGTGGCGCGTGGTCGTTCATTGGAGCTGCCTTCGCCCACCCAACGGTTCAGGGCCTTGGCATGCCAGTTGGCATTGCCGATGTCCAATCGGCGAAGGCCTTGGAAGATCTTGTTTCCGGCAGACCCTTGTCCGAATACCAACAAGTCGAAATTCTTGTACGATGCATTGATGGTAAGGCCGTAGTTGAAGGTCGGGATGGCTGTCCCGAGGAATGTCCGGTCATCGGCGTTTATGCTGCCGTTGTCATCCAGGTCGGCCCACCTGAAATCTCCGGGCACCGCGTTGGGTTGTATTTTCTGGCCGCTGGACGATACATGGCCATCGATTTCGGCTTGGTTCTGGAATACGCCCAGGATCTTGTATCCATAGAACGCATTGAAGGATTGGCCTACCTGCGTACGTTGCAGTCCATGGGCGAAATTCTGTATGCCTGCTGCGCCACGTTCGTGAAAGTCGATTTGCCCATCGATGAAGGTCACCGTATTGGAAGCATGGGAGAGGTTGCCGTTTACATTCAATTGGAACTCGCCGAACGACTTGCGATAACCCAATTCGAGTTCGATGCCCGACGCCTCCATGTTGGCCAGGTTGACGGTTGGATCGCCTACCCCCACATAGCCGGGGATGACGAGCGGCCACAGGATGCCGGAGGTCTTCTTCTGGAACCAATCGAATCCGAGCGTAAAGCCGCCGAACAGCGATGCATCCAACCCAACGTTCAATTGGCTGGTTTCTTCCCAGGCCAACATCGGGTTGGCGGGCGCGTTGGGGCTGGCCCCGATGTACATGTTGTCGAGGCCGAAGATGTAGTTCCTTCCACCGCCCATGCCGATCGTGGGGATGAATTGGAAATTCCCTCCGCTGGCGTCGTTGCCGACCACGCCATACGATCCCCTGATCTTCAGTGTATTCACGTAAGCGTTCGTAGGCCAGAAATCTTCATTGGTGACCACCCAACCGACCGAAGCGGATGGAAAGACGCCGTACTTCCGATCATCGCCGAAGCGGGAGGATCCGTCGCGCCGCACGATACCCGTGAAGAGGTATTTTTCCTTGTAGTCGTATATCAAGCGGCCGAATAGCGAAGATAGGTTATGCGTGATGCCATCGTAGGCATCGGCAAGCCGATCGGCCGTTGGTACCTTCAGGTTGAAGGTGGCATCTTCGAAATTGCCGGCTTGGATGTTGTTGAATGTGATGTTCAGGCCGCTGGTGAAATCTTCCACATACGCACCTTGGCCAGCCAGCACGGTGAAATTGTGATCCTCGATTTTCCGGCTGTAGGAGATGATGTTCTCGATGTTCCAATTGAAGCCTTGGTTCCGATTGCGGTGGAAGGCGGTGGTGGAGCGGTTTTGAGCGGCGTTCAGGTAATAGATGCCGTCGAAGCTCTCGTTTCCCCACCAAGCCAGTTTGGTACCCACGGTCGATCGGATGCGCAGCCCTTCGATCGGTTCGATTTCGGCGAATACGTTGCCGACGATGTTGTGTGACCAGCCGTAGTTGCCGAGCCGGGTGTCGACGTAGGCCAGCGGATTGGTCATTTCCTGGGCCACGTTTTGCGAAATGGCGTACGGATTGCCATTGGCATCGCGCACCACGGGCTGGTTGCTATACGGGGCTTGGCCCAGCAATGCCGGATCGGTCATGGTGATGGGCGTCAGCGGATCCAGGTTGATGGCCGAGCTCAGCGGGCCTCCGAATTCGCTGTTGGTCGCCAGCGATCCTTGGCTTTTGATGTAGGAATAGCCGAGGTTCTCGCCGAACCGCAACCAAGGTTTTACCTTGTGTTCTGAATTGATGCGTACGTTATAGCGGTTGTAGTTGGATATTTCAGGCGTCACGACGCCATCTTGGCCGAAGTAACCGAACGACGTGTAGAACGTCGATTTTTCATTTCCTCCACTAAAACTAAGCTCGTGGTTCTGGATGGGCGCATTGTTTTCAAAGATGGTACTTTGCCAATCCGTGCCTTCGCCGAACGAAGCGGGATCGGCGAACAGGATGTTACCCCCATCATTGAGCGAGATCTCGTTGCGGAGGGTCGCGTATTCCGTGGCGTTGAGCAACTGGAGCTTTTTTGCTGGGGCTTGGGTGCCGTAGTAGCCGTTGTAGTTGATCATTACGTCGCCCGCCTGCCCTTTCTTGGTGGTCACCAGGATGACGCCCCCGGCTGCCCGTGTGCCGTAGATGGCCGCCGAGGCCGCGTCTTTCAGGACTTCGATGGATTCGATGTCTGACGTGTTCAGGTAGTCGATGCCACCGGCGTCCACGACCACGCCATCGACCACATACAACGGGGTATTGTTATTCATCGTGGTCACGCCCCGCACCAAAATGGACGAACCCGATCCAGGTGCCCCTGAGTTGGTGGTGATGGTCACGCCCGAGGTGCGGCCTTGCAGCGCGGTTTCCAACCGGCCAACCACTTGGTTCTCGATGTCAGCGGCTTTCACGCTCGTGATCGCGCCGGTGACCACGCTTTTCTTTTGCGTACCGTAGCCGATCACCACCACTTCCTCCAATGTGCTCAGGTCTTCCTGCAAGGAAACATTGACGAGCCCGCCGGTTCGTACGGTGATTTGCTGGGTGGCCATGCCCAATTGCTGGAAGACCAGTATGGATCCGGCTTGTGGTACGGTAAGCTGGTAGCGTCCCGAATCGTCGGTACTCGTGGCCGTATTGGTGCCCTGTACGGTAACCGTGACGCCGGCCAACGGCCTCCCGTCGGCAGCCGAGGTCACGCTTCCCGTTACCTGCAGCGTCTGCGCAGCCAACGCGAATGGAGCCAGGCACACACATACCATCATGAATGCATGTAGAATTTCCTTTTTCATAATAGCTGAAAAAATTAGTTAAAATAGGATCAACAAAATTGGTTCAATACACTTCGCACTATCCGGGTGACGAAGCAGGAACAAAACTAGCGGGCGGGATTCAAAAAAAAGATTTACCGGGAGCTACATTACCCCTACAATGCCCCGATAACTACCCGATTCGTCTGCTTGATATACCTACAATGCCACTACAGGGTTTTATTAATCTATTCATTTCCAATATCTTGCTGTTCGGCCCTTCGTCAATCCAAAAAGATCGAAATAATCCACTACTTTAGTAACCTGATATATGGAAGCGCGACGGTCCAATTTCTTGGCAAACTACGGCAGTATCCTGCTCCTGTTGCTCGGTATCGGCATGGGCAGCATCGTCGGTGGTTTTTTCCCGGCCACCGTGACGTGGCTTAGGCCCTTGGGCGATATCTTTCTCAACCTGCTGTTTGCCGCGGTCATCCCGTTGTTGTTTTTTGCCATCGCATCAGCCGTTGCCAACATCGATGGGTCGCAGCGATTGGGACGTATCATCTCCGTGATGGTCGGCGTGTTCCTGTCTACCATCGTCATCGCGGCCGTATGTACGATCGTGGCGTTGTGGCTTTTCCCGGTCGACGCGCCGCGCGGAGCGGCAGCGGCGGCAGGCACCGCTTTGCAAGGCGACCCGAACGACACCTGGGGTGCCAAATTGGTCCGCTTCGTCACCGTCGACGAGTTTTACAAGCTCCTATCGCGAGAGAACATGCTGGCCTTCGTCATCTTTTCCTTTCTGGTGGGTATCGCGTCCATGCGTTCGGGAGCGGGGGGCGCGGCATTCCGTAGATTCCTCGTCGCTGGCAATGAAGTGATGAAGCAACTGTTGCTATTGATCATGAAGGCCGCTCCGATTGGACTTGGGGCTTATTTCGCTTACCAGGTCGGTACGATCGGTCCGGAACTCTTCGGATTCTACGCCAAGCCGCTGGGCCTATACTACCTACTTGGGGCATTTTATTTTGTCGTTTTCTTCAGTCTGTATGCATACATCGCTGGTGGACGGCAAGGCGTCGATCGGTATTGGAAGCACAATATCCTGCCTTCGGCCACGGCCATCAGCACCTGCAGCAGCATCGCGACCATGCCCGTCAACCTCGCGGCCGCCCCGAAGATGGGCATCCCCGCGTCGGTGGCCAACGTGGTGATCCCGTTGGGAACCACCCTGCACAAGAACGGGTCGTCCATGTCCAGTATCGTCAAGATCTACGTGGCCTTCGTGCTCATCGGTCGTGATTTTTTCGAACCCATGACGCTCCTTACCGCCATCGGCATCACCGTATTGGTCAGCATCGTGGCGGGCGGTATCCCCAATGGCGGGTATATCGGCGAGATGCTCATGATTTCGGTCTATGGGCTGCCCACCGAAGCGATCCCGGCCGTGATGATCATCGGTACCTTGGTCGATCCGATCGCCACATTGCTCAACGCAACGGGCGATACGGTCGCGGCGATGCTGGTGAGCCGATTTTCCGTGGGGCGCAACGGCGTGGGTGCGTCGGGAGCAAAGGACAGTGATGGAGCGGGATAGGCCAATCGATTCGGGTACGCTGTTGCCGTTCGTGCAATTCCAGACCTCCAGGAGTGGCGGCAGCGGTGGGCAGCACGTCAACAAGGTGGAGACCAAGGTGACCTTATTGTTCAATCTGGAGGCCGCCACGCCCTTTTCGGCCGAAGAAAAGGAGCGGCTGCGGACGCGCTTGGCGAGCCGGTTGCAGGGCGATGGGTTGCTGCAGGTCAGTAGCCAGGAAACCCGTAGCCAATTTCGCAACAAGGAAATCGCGCTGGAAAAGTTGGCTGGATTGCTCACTGGCGCGCTGAAAATCGAAAAGCCGCGCAAAGCCACGAAACCGTCCAGGGCTTCGATGCAGCGGCGCCTGGAAGCCAAGCGTGTGCAAGCCCTGCGCAAGATCAATCGGAAGAAGGATTGGGATTAGTGTCTTGTCAACCATACCCCATCGTACCAAGCCTTGTCCTTTCCGCCCCTGGCTGCCTTGTCAAATGCTTACGTAGCTAAGGCTACGCGCACATTTTCCAGCGTTGCCAGGAACGAAAATTACCGCGGCTTTTACGACGTTTTACGGTTGACAAGACACTAGAACCGTACCCCCATCCCCACCGAGCCATAGCGATGGCGGAAGAACATGCCCGGTACTTCCTTGCTGTAGAAGATGTACTGCAAGCGCAGCGTGAGCGCATTCCGCGCATATAACACCCCTATTTGGTTGTAAAACACCCAGCGGGCTGGCCGGTAGGTCACCGGGCCTTTATCGTGCAGGAACATCCCCCCTTGCAGGGTGGCGTCATAGCCTACCCAGTTCAATTGCGGGCTATAGTACAGGAAGAATTCCTTCGACACCGCCCGCCCGTTCGCTTGCAGGCGGCTGGCGGTGTAAGCCGATTGGTGCAGTGGGTTTATGCGCCCCAGCCGCAGCGTAGGTGCGACTGACATTCCGGTACGATTCGTTCCGAGCGTGGCCTCGGCACGACCGGAAACGTCGAACCATTGGGCGGCGTTGCGGTAGAGCATACGGCCATACTGTACGCCGATATCGGCGCCAAAGGCATTCTCCAGTTGGTACTCCCAGCCCGCGATGTCATAAAGGTTGAACACTTTGTGTATCCTTTCCTGGAATTGCTGGCCCATCGCCCGCTGACCGATGGTGCCTATTTCCATTTGCAGCGACACGGACGATTCATCGGTGAAATAGCGATCCACGTTGGCCGCCAGGAAGAGGTAAGCCGTGATGGGGCGATCCACTTCTTCGATGTAGCGCACGTGGGCGGTATAGGCGTTGTACATCTTCTGGCCGACGGTCAATCCCCACAGCCTGTTGGCTTCATTCGATGCGAGGTTTGACGCTGTCGCCGTTTTGCGGATATTGAAGAATATGCCATTGGTATAGTACTGGTCTTGTTTGTTGAGGAGATACAGGTCGTTGTCATTCCTGAAAGTGAACTCATGCCGTGGCGCATGCTGTGCGGGGCTTGGCGTATACACCGCCAATGCCATGGCCGTCAGGCAGGCGCTGCATGCGTTATATAGGTTGTTGGTCATCAGGAAACAAACATACGGTTTTCGTTGGAAAGTCCGAAAGACCGAAAGTTGGAAAAGGCCCGAAGTTTGCCAGCAGGGTACATTTGTTTAGAACAATTCTAAAAAATACCAATCGCTTGCAATATTCGCCGCTTCATTTTCCAATTCGTAATTTTGCATTCCGATAGTAATCCATTGGGGGATAATGACATGAAGAAAAGTTCGGTAATCGCTATCATTATCATTGCCATCGCCATCGCGATGATCATCATGATGTATGCAGATTCGAGTACGTATTCCACCTTCACCGAGGCAAAGGAAAAGCAAGTGGAGTTGTATGTGGTGGGCGTGCTCAACAAGGAGAAAGATCTGCAATACAATCCGGTGGTAGACGCCAACCACTTTTCGTTCTATATGTATGACAACGATAGCACGGAATGCAGGGTGGTGTTTCGCGGGGCCAAGCCCCAGGATATCGAGCGTTCCGAACAGATCGTGCTCACGGGCAAGATGGTTGGCAACGAGTTCCACGCCAGCAAGATCCTCATGAAATGCCCGTCCAAGTACAATGAGGATGAGGTGGAAGTCATCGAGGCATCGACAGCGGGACCCGTGGTGGGCTACATCGCGACACCAACCGATAATCGATAGCGTCGATGGATATCACGTATCTCGGGGAAAACCTCTTGCCCGGCAAAATCGGACAATTTTTCGTCATCCTCTGTTTCGGTTCGGCACTGTTGTCGTGCGTGAGCTACTATTTTGCCAGCCAGCACCGCGAAGACGGGTCATGGCAGCGCATCGCACGCGCTTCGTTCTGGGTCAATGTCGTTTCGGTACTGGCCATCGGTAGCTGCCTGTTTTACATCATCTACAATCACCTGTTCGAATACCACTACGCATGGGCGCATTCGTCGCGTTCCCTGCCCGCCCACTACGTCATCGCGAGTTTTTGGGAAGGGCAGGAAGGGGCATTTTGGCTATGGATGTTTTGGCAGATCCTGCTAGGCGTGCTGCTGGTCTTCAAATCCCGGAGCTGGGAATCCCCGGTGATGGCCGTCGTGATGCTTTCGCAGGCGATCCTCGGGTCCATGCTCATCGGCGTCGAGATTTTCGGGGAGCGCATCGGCAGCTCTCCGTTCATCTTGCTGCGCGAAGCCGTGCAAGACGCCATATTCGCTCAGCCCAATTACCTTGCCATGATTGCCGATGGCCGTGGGCTGAATGCCCTGTTGCAAAACTACTGGATGGTCATCCATCCGCCCGTGGTCTTTCTCGGCTATTCGCTCATGGGCATTCCCTTTGCCTTTGCCGTTGCGGGGTTGTGGACGCGTCGATACAAGGAGTGGATGACCGTGGCCATGCCCTGGGCCTTGGTGGCGGTGGCCGTGCACGGCGCCGGCATGATCATGGGTTCGCTCTGGGCCTACGAAGCACTCAATTTCGGGGGGTTCTGGGCGTGGGATCCGGTCGAGAACGCAGCAATCGTCCCCTGGCTCACGATGATCGCGGCCGTCCACGTGATGGTGGCCTACAAGAACTCCGGGCATTCCTATTTTACGGCCACCTTCTTGGTCATGATCAGCTTCGTGTTGGTGTTATACGCATCATTCCTTACCCGAAGCGGTATCTTGGGCGAGACCTCCGTGCATTCGTTCACCGATTTGGGCCTGTTTTGGCAGCTGGTGGCCTACAACGTCATCTTCCTTGTGCTGATGGTCGTGATGCTGGTCGTGCACAAAAGGCACATGCCCAGCCACCAGAAGGAAGAAGAGATCTATTCGCGCGAGTTTTGGCTCTTCATCGGTGCGCTGGTGCTTTCGGTGGCCTGTCTGCAAATCATCGGCGCCACGTCCATCCCGGTATTCAATGCCATTTTCGGCACCAAGATAGCCCCGCCCGTAGAACCGGTCCAGTACTACAATAAATGGCAGGCCGGTTTTGCGGTGGTCGTGGGGTTGCTATCCGCCTTCACGCAGTTCATGAAGTACAAACGGACGGATACCCGTAAGTTCTATGCGGCCGCCCTTGTATCGTTGCTGGTCGCCGCGGTCGTGACCGCCGTGATCGTCTACGTCACGAAGGTGTACACCAACTTCATGTACATCCTGTTGGTATTCGCCGCTACCTATACGCTCGTGGCCAACGGCCGGATCTTGGGCGAGGCCTTTCGCGGCAAGTGGAAGCTCACCGGTTCGTCGGTAGCGCATATCGGCTTCGGGCTGCTGCTTATCGGCGCGTTGGTTGCCGCGGCAACCAGCGAGGTGATTTCGGTCAACAGCAGCAATTACATTGCCGTGGCGGGATTCGACCAGGTCGAGAAGCCGGGAGACAACCTCTTCCTGACCCAAGGGGAACCCACGCAGATGGGCGACTACCGCATCACCTACGTGGGCGACAGTGTAGCGCCCCCGAACGTCTACTACAAAATCGATTACGAGAAGATAGACGAGGAGACCGGGCGCGTTATCGAAAGTTTCCAGCTCCGGCCGTTCGCGCAGAACAACCCCCAGATGGGCGGGCTGATCGGTACGCCGGATACGCGCCATTACGCCACGCATGATATCTATACGCTGATCACCGCGGCGATGTCCGATACGCATCAACAAGCGCAGCCGGGCGGCGAACAAGCCGGTTTCGACGCGTATGAAGAGCCGGCGGTCTATGAAACCAACATCGGCGATACCGTACGCTACCGCAACGGCTATGTGGTGGTCATGGGCATCAACCGCGATGCCACCGTGCAGAACATCCCCCGCAAGGACGATGACGTCATCGTTGGGCTCAAGCTCCGGGTACACGCCGTGAATGGCGAGACCTATGAAGTCGAGCCCGTGTTCCTCATCCGTGGCGGCACCACGTTCGATCTGTTCAAGGATGTGGAAGAACAGGGCCTTCGGTTTCGGTTCAGCAACATCATGCCGCAGAAAGACAAGCTTGAACTGATGGTGTACCAGAAACCGTTGCCGGAAAAACGGTGGGTCGTTTTCAAGGCCATCAAATTCCCGTACATCAATTTCTTTTGGGGCGGTTCGGTGGTCATGACCATCGGCTTCATCCTGTCCATCCTGCGTCGCAACAAGGAAATCAAACCCGAAAAGGCCTGATGGACGTCGTTTTGCTGGGCAGCGGAAATGTCGCCACGCACCTTGGGCGGGCACTCATTGCGTCGGGCCACCGCATTGCGCAGGTGTACAGCCGTTCCTTGGCCGGTGCAAAGGCCTTGGCGGACGCGTTGGGCGTCGCTGCCACAGACAACCTCCAAGCCATCGCTACCGGCGCAGACCTTTACGTCATATCCGTCACCGATGGGGCCATCGGCGACGTCGCGTCGTCGTTGCCCCCCGTTACAGGCATCGTCGTCCATACCGCCGGGAGTATACCCATGGATGCCCTTTCCGGCCATGCGGCGCATTTCGGCGTTTTGTATCCGGTCCAGACATTTTCCAAAGCCGTTGCCGTCGATTTTTCGTCGTTGCCCCTCGCGGTGGAAGCGTCGGATGAAGCCACGCTTACGCAGCTGGAGGCATTGGCGGCCAGCTTGTCCAGTCGCGTCTTTCGCTGCGACTCCAACCAGCGGCTGTCGCTCCATGTGGCGGCCGTGTTCGCCTGCAATTTCGTCAACCATTGCTACGCGATCGGTGATGCCATCCTGGCGCGGCATGGCCTTGATTTCGATTTGATCAGGCCGTTGATCTTGGAGACCGCGGCGAAGGTGATGGCGCATCGGCCGGATGCGGTACAGACCGGGCCGGCGGTGCGCAACGATACCGATACGATGCGCAGGCATTTGGCACTATTGGCCGATTGCCCGGGCTTGGCCCAACTCTACGGCACGTTGAGCGAGCGGATACGGCCTACTCCCTGAACTGTCCCTTTATCCGCTCCAACTTATCGATCATGTCCGCTATGCGGGCATTCTCATTCGTGATGTATTGCCGCATGAACACGAAGTGGCAGATCAGGAACCAGATCACGGTGAATACCGTGAAGCCCACGAATGTCCAGAAGGATAGCACAAAGAACATCTCGATGCCGTACAGCGCGAACGCCACGCCGATGCAGGCCTCGTAGACGGCATAGTTGCGGGTATTGAAGCGGTTTCGCTTTTGCTGGAAGGCCTTGAGGTAGTTGATGTAATCCTGGGGTTTGTCCAATAGTTGGTGGCTGGTGTTGATTTGCCGATAATCGGATACCTGGTTAAAGAAATAGTAGGAGAGGCAACCCACCATGATGGCCAGCGATAGGTAGGTGGTCCATGTCGAGAAGTCGACCGCCACGCATAGCCACAGCAGGACCACGATGGCGGCGCCTATGCCCACCAGTTGCCAAAACAACCTGCTCGCGAGTGCGGTCTTGTTGTCATTGATGTGTTTCAGCACCTGCTCAAAGCTAACGTTTGGCTCCGGTTTTTGCCCATGCCAAAGTTGTTGTATCTCATCAAACCCCTTCATTGCTGTTGTATATTTCTGTTAGCTTATGTTTTATCCGATGTATTTTCACCCGCAGGTTCCCTTCGGAAACCCCCGCGATCTCCGCGATTTCCGAATACGGCACCTCGTCCAGGACCATGGTGATGATTAGGCGTTCATTTTCTTCCAGCTGTGCAATTGATTTGTATAATAGGGCGATTTGTTCTTGTTTTTCAGAAGGCTCCTCGGTGTAGTTCTCGATGATCGTATCGTTGAGCTCGTCCGTGGCGCGGCGTTTCGCGGTGCGCAGGTAGGAGAGGCAGGTATTTACCGCGATGCGGTATATCCAGGTGGAAAGCTGCGCCTGGTTGCGGAATTTATCCAGGTTCTGCCACACCTTGATGAACGTGTCCTGCATCAGGTCATTGGCCGAATCGCGGTCTCCCGTGTAGCCATAGCAGAGGTTGTACACCTTCTTGGAGTTGGCTTCGAATAATTCCTGAAACAGTTGTCGTTGGCTACTCATCAATGGCCGTTGTTCGGCGTTTTGACGCCCATGGGGGCACGTTGTTACAAAGATAGGCGCGTTTTTGCAAGCTCGGCGAATTTCATTACCTTTATGCCATGGAGACATTCATACCCATCATCATCGCACTCGCCGTCTTCGCCTTCCAGGCGTATTCCAATTTCCAGAAGGAGCAGGAAAAGGCGAAGAAGCGTGATTTGGGCCAGCATCCGCCGATCCCGGAAGATCAAGCCGAATGGCCTCCATTGCCCGACAACAACCCGCAGCGACCCGTTGCAGCGGACTATTGGGAAGAGCCGATCCCGGCGCCAGCCCCTCCCGCCGATCCGCGCAAGCCCTATCAGGCCCAACGGTTGCCGGAAGCGGTCGTGCCGGCGTATGAGCGCTATTCAGGGATTGTCGATGCGGAACGGATCAAGCGTTTGGGCAAGGCGGGGCAACGGCAGTTGACGCCGCAGCGCGTCGAGGTGGACGAAGGGTCGGACACCGGGCGCGGGCGGGACGCCGATTTTGACCTGCGGGATGCTGTCATCAAAGCGGCCATCCTCGAACGGCCGTATCAATTCTAGACCTGCAATTCTAGACCTGCAATTCTAGACCTTCAAGCTGAAGTCGTCCATGTCTTTCAGGAAGGGTAATCCCTGCCGGGTATCGTCCAGGTCCTTCCGATAGATCGTAAAGGTGTACAGGTCTTCATATTCGGGCTTGTAGTACACCACGTCGCCTACGGGCGAGATGCACATGGAGCCACCGGAATAATAGATTTCGTTGCCATCATGTCCCACGCGGTTCACGCCGATGACAAAGGCTTGGTTCTCGATGGCCCTGGCCGGGATCAGGCTGCGCCAATGGCCCGAGCGCTTGTCGGGCCAGCTGGCTACATACAGCAGGATGTCGTAGGCGGCGTTGAGGTTGCGCGACCAAACGGGGAAGCGCAGGTCATAGCAAATCATGGGACAAATCTTCCAGCCGTGCAGGTCCACGATGACGCGCTGCTTACCCGGTGTGAACACGGTGTCTTCCTTGGCCAATCCGAATAGGTGCCGCTTGTCATATTTGACATAGTCGCCATCTTTCGTCATCCAGACGAAGCGGTTGTAGTAGCGGCCGTCGTCTTCGATGATGAGGCTACCGGCCACCACGCAGTCATAGCGTTGCGCCATCTCCAACATCCAGTGCATGGTCCGGCCGTCCGGCTTTTCGGCGCATTTTTCCACGTTCATCGTGAAGCCGGTATTGAACATCTCCGGCAGTACGATCAAATCGGTCTTCTCGCGGATGGCGGATAGCCGAAGCGCGAGATTTTCGAGGTTTTTTTCGACGTTCTCCCAGAAGAGGTACGCTTGAAAAGTCGTGATTTTTAATGCATCCATGGCTTGCAAAAAGCACAAGTTAGTAAAAAATCTTTAACGCTGCAATTATGCTGCCAAGATACGGCAACCAAGTTGCGCTACTGCATGCGGTCCATCAGGCTTTGCGCCAGGGTCTGCAACGGTCGTTTGCTGTCGTCCGGCCGTGCGATGCTGGCCAGTGCATCGTATGCGTGCGAAACATAGGCCCGCTTGGCCGATTCCGTGGCCTGCCGTACGCCGAGGAGGTCGTAGATTTCGGTTACGCGATCCACTTTGGCATCGCCATCCCGGTCGTTCGCGAGCCAGCCCCGCAATTCGGCTTCGGTGCCCGCATCCGCCAGCTCCAGCGCTTTCAGCAGCAAGTAGGTCTTTTTATTCGCCAGGATATCGCCGCCTCGTTGCTTGCCGAACCGTTCGGGGTCGCCGTATACGTCCAGGATGTCGTCCTGCAATTGGAAGGCCAGGCCGACGTTCACGCCGAAATCATAGCAGTATTGGGCGTCGGCTTCGGAGGCATCGCCAAGGATGGCGCCCAGCTTCAACGCCGTGCCCAGCAGCACGGACGTCTTGAGCCGGATCATGTGCAGGTAATCAGCGATGGCGATGGCATCCATGCCTTCGTAGTCCATGTCCAGTTGCTGCCCCTCGCACACCTCGGTGGCCATCGTGTTGAAACTTTCCAGGAGCGCGGGCAGTTTGCCTGCCGGGGACCTGGCAAGCTGGCCATACGCCATGATCAAGAGGTTGTCGCCGGCAAGGATCGCGATGTCGGCGCCCCACTTTTCGTGCACGGTCTGCTGCCCGCGTCGCAACGGCGCCTTGTCCATGATGTCATCGTGCACCAGCGAGAAGTTGTGGAAGAGTTCGATGGCGAGCGCGGCTGGCACGGCACGCTCCACATCGGGCGCCCCGAAGAGGTCCGCACCCATCAGGGTAAGCAGTGGCCGGATGCGTTTGCCGCCCAATCGCATGAAATAGCCGATGGGCGCGTACAGGTTTTGCGGACGTTCCGGGATGTCGATGTTTGCCAGGCCGTTGGCGATCCGTTGTTGCAAATCAAGCATATCATGCATGGGGCCGTGTGATTTTTGCCGCTAAGATAGGGAATAGATAATTAAAAAAAATGTGTTAGGTTTGGGGGGTACATGGGTTACATTTTGGGCGTAAGCGTATTAATAGGTGAGTAAGTCAACGGGAGCTGCCGTGCCGGATGCGGATTTGAAGACCATCGAGGGGATTGCTCGTGGCGACGTCGCCGTTTTGGAAGCGGTCTACCGCGATTATTTCCCCATGGTGATGAAGCTGGTGATCCAAAACAACGGTACGGAAGACGAGGCGAAGGATGTGTTCCAAGAGGCGATGATTGTGCTGTATGACAAGGCGAAGCGGGCTGATTTCGCGTTAAGCAGCAAGCTGAAAACCTATATTTACTCGGTTTGCAGGCGGTTATGGCTCAAGCAGTTGGGAAGCCAGTCGCGCGCCTTCCAAGACATCGGCAGCTACGAGGAAGTGATTCCCGTTGAGGATGATCTGGCCAAGCATCGCGAGAAGGACTTACAGCTGTCGATGATGGAGCGGGCGATGGATAAATTGGGAGAGCCTTGCCGGACGATCATCCATGATTTCTACATGGCGAATCTGTCCATGCAGGAAATTTGCGAAAAATTGGGGTATACGAATGCAGACAACGCGAAGACCCAGAAATACAAATGCCTGCAGCGGCTGAAGAAGCTATTTTTTGAGACAACGACGTAAAGTGACACGGATATGATGAATGAGCAGGAATTTGTAGCGCAGGCCGATCGGTACGTGAACGGCGAAATGGATTACGCCGAGCGGTTGGCCTTTGAACGGTATTGCGAATCCAATCCGGCCGCGGCCGAGCAACTGGCCACCCATCGCCTGCTCGTGTCGCAACTCAGGGAGCACGGCGAGCGGGCCGCATTCAAGCGCGCGCTGGTCTCCGCGGCCCACCGCTACGAGCGTACCGTGGTGCCGTCCGCCGCCGATAGGCGCCCGCAGCCGCTCATCGTGGCGTTGTGGAATCGGTTCAAGGTCAATTCGTTGGTGGCGGCCAGTGTCGCCATCATTGCCGTGTTCTCCACGCTATGGCTCTCGGGCTACTACCAAGCCCTCGAGAAGAGCTCGACCAACTACAGCGCCCTGCGCCGCGACATGAATACCGTCAAGAAGAACGTGAATGCCCAGAATGCGGTGATCCGCAACATCAACAACGGGAAACGCAATGGCAGCGATGCGGAAAGCCATTTCGGCGCAACCGGATTCATCGTGGCCGCCGACGGTTACGTGGTGACCAACTACCATGTGGTGAAGGGTGCGGATTCCGTACACCTGCAGAATACCAAGGGCGATTCGTACAGGGCCAACGTGATCTATATCGACCCGATCAATGACCTCGCGATGTTGCATATCCAGGACAGCACGTTCAAGGCGCTGAAGGCCGCTCCGTATACGTTCAAGGAGGCAGATTCCGAGCTGGGCGAAGACGTGTATACCATCGGGTTCCCGCGGGATGAGGTCGTGTACGGGCAGGGATACCTGAGCTCGCGCACCGGGTATGCGGGCGACACCACGGCCTACCAGATTTCCATTCCGGTCAATCCGGGGAACAGTGGCGGTCCGGTGCTCGACAGCCGGGGGCAGGTCATCGGCATCATCAGCGGCAAGCAGACCGGTATCGACGGCGCCTCATTCGCCATCAAGACGGAAGCACTGCTCAAATCCATTTCGGCCATCCCCGCCGACTCGTTGGAAGCCAAGCTGGTGATCAATAAAAAGAATGCGCTCAACGGGCTGAAGCGGACCGAGCAGCTGAAAAGGATCCAGGACTATGTGTACTTGGTAAAGGTCTATTGACTTGGTTTACTAACAATAAAAATGGCCTGAAATTGGTTTTTCAGGCCATTTTTTTGTTGAAGCCACTTAAATATTAGGCTGCGGCGTGGTGCGCAGGTAGGGCTTGATGATCTTGTGCCCCTTCGGGAATTTTGCCGGGATGTCTTCCGTCGGTACGGCAGGCACCACGATCACGTCCTCGCCATGCTTCCAATCGGCTGGCGTGGCCACGCTGTAGTCCGCGGTGAGCTGCAGCGAATCGATCACCCGGAGTATTTCCACGAAATTGCGCCCGGTCGAAGCCGGATAGGTCAGCGTCAATTTGATTTTCTTATCGGGCCCGATCACGAAGACGGACCGCACCGTCGCGGTGGCCGACGCATTGGGGTGGATCATGTCATACAGCTCGGCCACGGCACGGTCGGGGTCTGCGATGACCGGGAATTCGACATTGGTGTTCTGCGTTTCGTTGATGTCATTGATCCAGCCGTGGTGGCTGTCGATCGGATCGACGCTCACGGCCAACACCGTGGTGTTCCGCTTTTCGAATTCGTCCTTCAGCTGGGCGGTCCTGCCCAGCTCGGTCGTGCATACCGGCGTATAATCCGCTGGATGCGAAAACAGCACGGCCCATTTACCATCAATGTAATCGTAAAAGTCGATTTCACCTATTGTGGTTACCGCTTTGAAATTCGGCGCGGTATCACCCAATCGTAAACTCATAATTGTTCCTCCTTTACTTTTTGTAGTCTACAAAGTTAATAGATTTTTGGGCAAAAAAAAGAGCGATGTAATATTGCTGGTTCATCGGCGTCTAAAAATGACCCATGGATAACCATCGTTCAACGGAAATGTCGGCCCTTTACCGGAAAAGGGTGATGATCGAGTTGGCTTTTTGGCAGCACAAGATGACCAAAAAGCAGCCGTTGGGCAGCGTATGGGCAAAAAATATCCAAACCAAGCTCAACAACCTCATTCCGGAGAAGGTGCACCAGGTCATCACGTTCACCATCGAGAAGATGGTGAAGGGCGTGCTGTTCGGCGCGCAGTACGCCACGATGGCACCGAGGGCCCACGGCTCTTTCCAGTTGCGCGAGGCGTATGTGCGCAACCTGGTGGATAGCTACCGCAAGGCTGCCTCCATCGAGGGGGCGATCACCGGGGCGGGCGGTATCCTGATCGGCATCGCCGATTTCCCGGCGTTGCTGGCGATCAAGGTCAAGCTGTTGTTTGACGTGGCCGCCACGTACGGTTACGACGTGCGGCAATACAAGGAGCGCCTGTTCATCCTCACCGTATTCCAGTTGGCCTTCTCCAGCCACAAGCACCGGGCAGCGGTTTACCATCGATTGGTGCACTGGGAAGATTACGTGGCGGGCCTACCCGATGATGTCGATAGCTTTGACTGGCGCACGTTCCAGCTGGAATACCGGGACTACATCGATTTGGCCAAGATGGCCCAGCTGATCCCGGTCATCGGCGCTGCGGTAGGGGCCGTGGTCAATTACCGGTTGGTGCAACAGTTGGGCACCACCGCGATGAACGGCTATCGGCTCCGGATGCTGGACGCGGAACAGCCCAGGGAGTGAGCCAACCCGAAAAGCTATGCAAGCATAGTATTTTTTCGTAAGTTTGCAGCTTAACCGCATGAATGATTATGATATTCGAACTCACCGAAGAACAACGGATGATCCGGGATGCCGCCCGCGATTTTGCACAGACCGAGCTCAAGCCGGGCGTCATCGAGCGCGACGAACAACAACGTTTTCCAACCGAGCAGGTCAAGAAGCTGGGTGAATTGGGTTTCTTGGGCATGATGGTCGACCCGAAGTATGGCGGAGCTGGCCTGGATGCCGTTTCGTACGTGTTGGTCATGGAAGAACTTTCCAAGATAGACGCCTCGGCCTCCGTGGTCGTCTCCGTCAACAATTCGCTGGTTTGCCATGGCCTCGAAAAATACGGGAGCGAGGCGCAGAAGGAAAAGTACCTGAAGCCGCTAGCCGCCGGCGAGCATATCGGGGCATTTTGCCTTTCCGAACCCGAAGCCGGTTCGGATGCCACGTCGCAGCGTACCACGGCCGAAGACCATGGCGACCATTACCTGCTCAACGGCACCAAGAACTGGATCACCAACGGCGGCACCGCCTCCACCTACATCGTCATCGCCCAAACGGACCGCGAGCAGGGCCACCGGGGCATCAATGCGCTCATCGTCGAAAAGGGGATGCCCGGTTTCACGGTGGGGCCCAAGGAAAACAAATTGGGTATCCGCGGATCGGATACGCATTCACTGCAATTCGATGACGTGAAAGTACCCAAGGAAAACCGCATCGGCGAAGATGGGTTCGGCTTCAAGTTTGCCATGCAGGTCTTGGGTGGCGGGCGCATCGGCATCGCCTCGCAGGCGCTCGGCATCGCATCGGGCGCATACGAGCTGGCCCTGGCTTACGCCAAGGAGCGCCAGACCTTCGGCAAGCCCATCGCCCACCACCAGGCCATCCAGTTCAAGCTGGCCGACATGGCCACGCAGATCGAGGCCGCCCGGTTGCTGTGCCTCAAGGCAGCCTGGCTCAAGGACCAGGGGCTGCCTTACACGCAAGCCGCTTCCATGGCCAAGCTGTATGCCTCCGAGGTGGCGATGAAGGTCACCGTCGAGGCCGTGCAGGTGCATGGCGGCTACGGCTATGTCAAGGAATACCACGTGGAGCGCCTGATGCGCGACGCCAAGATCACGCAGATCTACGAGGGCACGTCAGAGATCCAGCGGATGGTCATTTCGCGCGAATTGCTGAAAGCCTGATCGCCCCCCGACGGTGCGCAGGCGGTTTATGCCAACGTTTTCATTCGACTGCTGGATATGTGCCGGAAATGTGCTAATTTCGGCGCGTTCAAAGAAAGAAGAAAGAAGATTGACATGGCTCATTGGTTCAAACCGAACGTTGTTTATTCCCTATTCCTGGTGTGGTTGAGTGTTTCGGCGGCTATGGCCCAAGAGGCCGTTACGGGCAAGGTCACGGCGAGCGATGGCACGGGCATACCGAAGGCAAGTGTCCAGGTGCTGAATTCGAACCTGGCGACATCGACCGATGAACAGGGGAATTTCAGGTTGGAGCGTGTCGCCGGGGGGCGACAGGTCATCCGCGTGAGCGCATTGGGGTATGCCACCGAAAACCGCCGCGTCGCCGTGGATGGCCCCACGAGCCTCACGATTGCCTTGGCTGGTGCCGCTTACCGGCTGGACGAGGCGCTGGTGACCGCGCAGAAGGTGGAAAGCGACCCGCACGACGTCGCGGCCAGCCTTTCGGTGATCGGTGCCAAGGAAGTGGAGCAGCAGTACGTTTGGAACATCATGGACCTCACGGCCGTGGTACCCAACCTGAACATGGCCAATCCGGGCGATAACCGGAACGTCGCGTCGATCCGGGGCATCACCACCACGTCCTATAACCAGGCCGTCGCCACCTATGTGGATGGGGTCAACCAATTCGGCCTGGATACCTACATCCCTTACCTGCAAGACGTGGAGCGCATCGAGGTGCTGCGCGGGCCGCAGGGTACGCTGTATGGCCGCAACGCGATGGCGGGTGTCATCAACATCGTCACCAAGCAGCCCACCAACCAGGTCACCGGGCTCGCCGAGGTCAATGTCGGCAACCATGGGCAGCAACGCTACCTGTTGGGGATCCGTGCGCCACTGGTGGAAGACAAACTGTTTCTGGGCGCTTCGGGCCTGTTCAACAAGCTGGATGGATTCTATACCAATGCCTTCGATGATTCGCGGTACGACCGGCAGCATACCGTCTTCGGCAATTATTTCCTGAAGTACCTGCCCAGCGCGCAGTGGTCGATGACGCTCAACTTCAAGTACGTCTCCAGCCGCAACAATGGGGCATTCGCGCTCATCATGGGGCTGGACGATGCCTTCGAGGACCCGTTCCGGTTGACGCAGAACGCGAAGACGACCATGATCGACGAGTCGCGCAACGCGTCGCTCTCCATCAACCATTTCGGCCATTCGCTCCACTTCTCCTCGCAGACCGCCTTCCAGTCCAACTACCGTTATTACCGCAACCCCATCGACGGCGACTTCTCGCAGGCCGATGCCATCTCGATCGTGAACGATTACGGCAAGGATTGGAACCACGTGAAGGTCTTCACGCAGGAGTTCAGGCTGTCGTCGCCGCCGTCGCACGTCGCGCCGTTCCATTGGACGGCGGGCACGTTCCTGTTCCACCAGCAGGCGCCGACCAAGCAGGGCACCTACTTCGGGGCCGATGCGGGGATGATGGGGCCGGGTACGCCCACCCACGCCACGAGCATCCTGACCAATTCGGCGCGCAACCGGGGCGCCGCCGCCTTTGGCCAGGCCAGTTACCAGCCCGTTGCGGGGTTGACCTTGCAGGCGGGATTGCGCTATGATTATGAACACGCGAAATTGGATGCGCTGGGCGAGTTCCAGCCCGATGGCGGCCCGGTGATGGAGGTGCAGGCGGACACGTCGACCTCGGCGGCCTTCCATGCGGTAACGCCCAGCGCGAATATCGATTATGCGTTCAATGAATCGCACCACGTCTATGCCGGCTATACGCGCGGGTTCCGGGCGGGCGGGATATCCCAGCTGTCTTCCGATCCAGGCGAGGCATCGCTGCGGCCGTTCGATCCCGAGTACAGCAACAACATCGAGGTGGGCAGCAAGAACAACGTTTGGGGCCAGCGCCTGCAGCTCAACCTGGCTGCTTTTTTCAGTAGCGTGCGCAATGCGCAGGTGCCGACGCTGGTGTTGCCCGATGCCATCACCGTGACGCAGAACACCGGCCGGATGAACAGCATGGGTGCCGAGCTGGAAGCCACCGGCCGGTTGACACGGCACCTGAGCGTTTGGGCCAACGCGGCCTTCACCCACGCCCGTTACCGGGACCTCAACACCGCCGGCGACGGCGGTAACGTACAGCTCAAGGGCAACCGCCCGGTATTCACGCCGGAATGGACCGGTTTCCTGGGCGCGCAATATACCGTTCCGCTGGGCCGTGGCAACCGCCAGCAGGTCCAATTGGGCGCCTATGGCAGGTTCGTGGGCCAGCAGTATTTCAATGTCGAGAATACGCTGGGGCAGGCGACCTACGGCCTGCTCAACGCCAACGTGGGCTATGCGTTCCAAGGTTTCGAGTTCATCCTGTGGGGACAGAACCTGGCCAACAAGCGCTACGTGGACTATGCCTACGATTTCGGTTTCGCGGCCGTCCACCTGGGCAGGCCCGCCACGTACGGCATCACCGTCCGTAAGCGGTTCGGCTCATAGCGTCAGGAATTTCTGCCGGTACTCGGTGGGTGTCATGCCCACGAACGTCTTGAACTGTTTGTTGAAATTCGAAAGCGTGTTGAAGCCCGATTCGTAGCAGATCTGCGCGATGTTCTTTGCCTCTTCGGTCGAAAGGGCCTTGCAGGCATTGCGGATGCGGAGCTCGGTCAGGAAATACGAAAAGGATTTGCTGGTTTTCATGGTAAAGTACCGGCTGAACGAGGTCGGCGTCATGTTCAGCAACGAAGCGACCTCTTCGAGGCTCACTTTCTGCTTGAAATGCTTGGCCGCATAGTTGTAGACCGTATTGATGCGGTTGGTCTCGATCGCTTTCAATTGGTAGTGAACCGTGTCGTCGTGCAGCAGCCGATAGTCCTTGTTGTTGATGAGCAGCTCCAGTATCCTGAACAGCTGGATGACGCTTTCCATGCCATGCAGGTGCACCAGTTCCTGCATCAATTTGGCGACCCGCTGCGCGGTCTTGCCGTAGATTTCCATGCCGCGCCTTATCTTTTCAAGCAAGACCTTGAGTTGGGCAAACTCCTCTTTCTCGATCAGCAGCTCCAGCGCATTGCCATTGAAGTAAATGACCAGGCCTTCGCTTATTTTCTCGCTATGCGGTTCGAAATAGCACTCATCACTCCGCCACAGGTGCGGGATGTTGGGGCCGAGAAACGTGAGGTCGCCCTTGTCAAACGGTTTCACGGTGTTGCCGACGAATTTGGTTCCCGTGCCCGATACCACCAGGAAGAGCTGGAGCTCCTGATGCGCATGCCATGTCGCATCGAAATGCCGATCATGCAATTGCCGTATGAAAAACAGATTGGATTCCGAGATGCGGCTTTTTTGGATAGCGGTCTTCTTTACGGCGATATTCATGGCGATTCACTCCTTAAGTCTATAGGGAACCGTGACTTCATTTGCTCATTTTATTTCGTCACGGTTCCTAGGCTCAATTGCCTAGCCAAAAATAGGGAAACCGATGGCATTTGGCGCATATTGTAATCAAAATGTTAATTAATTATCCATTATTTGCCGATTGAAGGGGTCAACTGGATAAAATACAGTTAAAAATGGTTAAATAATAGGTGTGATGACATGGTCAAAAACACCTATCTTCGCCTTTACGATTATAATCACTCTTGTAAATCAAAGCGTTAGATTCTGCGGACAATAACTAGAAAATCAATATGAGTAAGAAGCCAATCAATGTAGCCATTATCGGTTTGGGGTTCGGGGCGGAATTCATTCCCATCTATCAGCAGCACCCGCAGGCCAACCTGTACGCCATTTGCCAGCGCAATGCGGAAAGCCTGGACCAGATCGGCGATGCGTTCGGTATCGAGAAGCGTTACCGCGACTATGACGAATTGCTGAAGGACGATCAGATCGACGCGGTGCACATCAACACGCCCATCCCGAATCATGCCGAGCAATCGCTCAAGGCACTCCGTGCAGGCAAGCACGTGGCCTGTACCGTACCCATGGCTACCACGGTCGAGGAATGCCGGCAGTTGGTGGAGGCGGTTGAAGAGACCGGGCTCACCTACATGATGATGGAAACGGTGGTCTATGCCCGTGAGTTCCTTTATATGAAAGAACTGTATGAAAAGGGCGAGCTGGGCAAGATCCAGTTCCTCAAGGCCAGCCATCAGCAGGACATGGACGGCTGGCCCAATTACTGGCCGGGGTTGCCGCCGATGCACTACGCCACGCATTGCGTAGGGCCGGTATTGGGGCTTACGCGCAGCGAGGCCGAGTACGTTTCGTGCTTCGGCTCGGGTACCATCCGCGAAGAATTGCACCAACATTACAACTCACCGTTCGCCGTGGAGACGGCCCACATCAGGTTCCGCGGTTCAGACCTGAGCGCCCACGTATACCGGTCGCTGTTTGACACCGCGCGGCAATATCGCGAGAGCTTCGAGGTCTATGGCTCGAAGAAAGCCGTCGAATGGCCGCTCATCGAGGGCGAGCCGCTCGTGGTGCATACGGCCAAGAAACCCGAGCCGGAAATCCCGGAGCGGGTGCAATGTCCGGACTATGCCCACTTGCTGCCCGAACCCATCCGGCATTTCACCACCGGCGGCGTATACGACGAGGACGACCACCAGCACCTTTCCTTCACGCAGGGAGCAGGCCATGGCGGCTCCCATCCGCATTTGGTGCACGAGTTCGTCAGCGCGCTGGTGGACGGGCGCCAACCCTTCCCGAACGTGCGGCAGTCGGCCAACATCACCTGCGTAGGCATCCTGGCCCATGAGTCGGCGATGAGGGGCGGGGAGATCGTACGCTTGCCCGAGTTTACACTGTCGCGCTAAGGTATGGCTAGGCTTGTGTATATTGCGAATAAAAACTAGTTTAGCGCAATGGACAAGAACGTAAGCAAATCAATGGCCGCGGTGGTGGCTATCGCCGCCCTCGCCGCGTGCAACCCGCCGCAACAACAATCGTCCGATGCCCGGACGGAATCCGTCTTGACGGTATCACCCGCCGATTTCGAGGCCGAAGTCGACGGCGATTCGGTGCGCCTGTACACGTTGACGAATGGCACGGCCGTGGCCGCCATCACCAATTACGGCGCGCGCGTCATCAGCCTCCATGTGCCAGACAAGGATCACAACCTGGTTGACGTGGTGCTGGGCTACAAGGACCTGGCGGCGTATCGGCAACCCGACGAAGGTTTCTACGGGGCCGTGGTGGGCCGCTACGGCAACCGCATCGCCAAGGGGCAGTTCACGTTGGATGGCCAGCCGTACCAGCTGGAGGTCAATAACGGCCCCAATTCGCTGCATGGCGGCACGAACGGCTTCTTCAAGAAGGTATGGGCCGTCAAGAACGTCACGGAGACCAGCCTCGAGCTGCAGTACGTGTCGCCCGATGGCGATGCGGGCTATCCCGGCAAGCTGGAGGCCACGGTGGTGTATTCGCTTACCCCGGACAATGGACTGGAAATCGTGTACCGGGCCAAGACGGACAAGAACACCGTCGTGAACCTGACCAACCACGCGTACTTCAACCTGAGTGGCGAAGGGGATGGAACGATACTGGATCACGTGCTCACCGTCCGCGCGGATGGGTACACGCCGGTGGACGAGACGCTCATCCCTACGGGCGAGATCGCGCCCGTGGAAGGCACCCCGTTTGACTTCCGGCAGCCCACGGCCATTGGCGCACGCATCGATACCGCCGATAACCAGTTGGTGCTTGGCAAGGGGTATGACCACAATTTCGTGCTCAAGAAAGACCCTGGCCTCCAATTGGTGGCCACGGTGGAGAGCCCCAAGACCGGGATCGTGATGGACATCCTGACCGAAGAACCGGGATTGCAGTTTTACAGCGGCAATTTCATGGACAACGTGCAAAATGCCAAGGGCGGCAAGACCTACGGTTACCGTTCGGCATTCTGCCTCGAGACCCAGCATTTTCCCGACGCCCCGAACCGCCCGGATTTCCCATCGACGGTGCTGAAGCCCGGGGAAACATACCAGACGCGGACCGTGTACGTGTTCAAGCACGTCCATTGATAAGAAACAGCCACCTTCGGTAAAGATTCGGGTAGGCCTAGATCCCGATTGTCGTTAGCTTTGTTTTGATGCGAAAGACAATCGGGATTTTTTGTTTGACCCTGTTGGCGGGCGCCGCGCTCGCGCAACCAGGCCCGTCTGGACGGGCCGAATGGATACGGCCCGAGGCAAGGTCGTCCAAATCCATCTGGGGGCTGCGCGGCGGGATCGTGTTCGCGCTTTGGCCCTACGGGATCGAGCATGCCAGCCAACCGTTCGGCGGCGGGCCGCGGGGGTTGCTCCGGATTGGGTACGAACACGGGGACACCATCTATCACATCAATTACATCGCCATCGAACCCGTCGTGGCCGGCAAGTGGGAGTTCAGCGAAATCTCGCCTTCGGCCGTGGATGGGAAGTGGGGCAAGCTCATGTGGGCGGCCGATACGGACTTGGATCCCGGCTTCCACCCATCGGCAGGTACCCGAGGGGTCATCAGCCATCCGGATCCCGATGACCCGACCGTCGAGCAGCTCACCACCTACCTCTACATGGAACGCTTCCAGAACGGGGCGGCGCCTTACCTCCGCGTGTCGCTGCGCAACGACCGGCCGGAAGAGCTGGCCATCGAGGTATTCCACCACGAGCGGAGTGCCGAGATGGAGCGGTGCGCCATCACCGCCACCATGGGCAATTACGGGCGGCTGCGCCAATTGTTCCTGGCCGATGATACCGTGCATTCGGCCGCGTTGTATGCCGGGTATGACGAGATTGATTTCATCGAGCGGGAGGGCTACCCCTACCACCGCATGCTGAAAGACCGGCAGGGCGACTTCATCGTGCTGGCCACCACCGACGAGTCGATGGCCGAGTTGGCCGATTGGCCGACCGATTCGTTGGCCGCGACCAAGTCGAATTGGCGTTACCGCGCACCGTTCCAGCTCACCCAATACTGGCGCAAGGAGCGCGCCCGGTTTGACGAGTCGCTCCATGTGCGCGTGAACGGGCGTGCACGCTATTGGAGCGGTGCTTCGCGGGATAAAAGGCATTACCTGCCCATTCCCAATGGCCCCTCGTTCGAGAATTTCGAGCTCCGGGAGCGCTATTATCCGGGGCAGAAGTTCTACTTCGGCATGTCGCGCAAGACCGTTGACGAGCTCCTGTCAGGACGCTGACGGCTAGCCGGATAGTTCGCCCGTGACGTAGCCGTAGCTCTTGGCGATGCTTTCGAACGGGTCGATGGTGATGAAGTCCTGTTCCACGAAGGCATACCGCAGCCCGGCCGTCTGCGCTTCGGCCACGATGGCCTTGAAGTCGATCGTGCCGGAGCCTACTTCCGTGTAGGTGATGGTTGCCGCGATGTCCATCGCGGGTTTGTCGTCATAGCCCGGTCCCGTCACGGTATCCGCGTTGTCCGGGTCGATGTCCTTGAGGTGCCAGAGTGGGAACCGCCCGGGGTATTTCCGCAAGAATGCCGCGCTATCGACACCCGATTTCTCGCTCCAGAAGAGGTCCAGCTCAAAGATCACGCGATCCCTGTCGGTATGCGCGAGGAGGATGTCCATGCCCGTGCTCCCGTCCGCCAAGGTGCGGAACTCCCAGAAGTGGTTGTGGAAGCCGGCCTTTATCCCGCTGGCGGCGCCCAACTCCCCCGCACGGTTGAGCTGGTCGGCCATGTAGCGGTAGTCGTCGGCCGTAAGCGCATCGATGAGCGGGATGGGCGGCACCGGAAAGACGAGGTAACCTTGTCCCAATTCGGCGGCCGTATCCAGGTAGGTTTTCAGCAGGTCTTCATTGCCGTTGCCGGGCGTCAGGAAATCGTTGTCCACGTAGTGGCCGCTGTAGGTCTTCAGGCCATGCTGCGCCAGCACGGCTTTCAGTTCGGCTACGCTCAGCCCCCAGAAATCGGCCTTGCCGTCGTCGCCGATTTCCGCGCCGAAGGTCTCGACATGGTCATAGCCGATTTCGGCCACGCGCGCGATGGTGGCCCGCGCATCGCCAGCCAGCTGGTCGCGGAGCGTGTAGAGTTGCAGGCCGATTTGGGTCAAGGCGCCTGCCGTTTTCCGCTGTTGCGTACAGGAAAGCCACGCCGGCGCGAGGTACGCCGCCGCCGCGCCGAGGCCTGCCTGTTTCAAGAAGGTACGTCTATTGGTATCCATCAGTCCGTGTTTGAGGGGCCTAATGTAAACCTTTGCGGCGGGAAAAGCAAATGGCACAGCCAGCGTGCCTGGTTCCCCGCTCGCGCAACAACGCATTGAGCGGCATTTTCATTGCTCCGGCGCAATCCCATGGGGCTGGGCCGGGCGCGACGGAATTCTTGATGGAAGTGTAACCGCCTGCCTTTGCCCGGTTGGTTTTCCGTCAAAAGATTAGTAATATTGACGGCGAGGAAATACGCATGGCCAATGGCGAACCATCAGATAGCTTAGCGACCCAATCGGATGAAGAGTTGGTGGATCGCATCAACGCCGGTGAAGATCGAGCGTTTATGGAGGTCTACAAGCGCTATCGCGGCGTGCTGTACACGTTTGCCTGCCGCATCGCCGATGACGAAGGCCAAGCCGAAGACCTGGTGCAGGAAGTCTTCCTTTCGCTATGGGAACATCGTTCAAGCCTGCGCCTGCAGGGCAGCCTTTCGGCTTACCTCTATAGCGCGGTTCGTTATCGCTTTTTCGATTGGGTAGACAAGCGGCGTGTCCGGCAGGATTATGCGCAGGGCTTCGGCCGGTGGCTGGATCGAGAGCCGATCCCGGCAGACAGCGGATTGTTGGTCGCCGAATTGCAGGCGCTCGTGGAGGAGGGCCTCTCCCGGCTACCGGCCAACATGCGCCGTATCTTTGAGCTCAGCCACCAGGATCAACTTTCAAACCACGAGATCGCCGAATTGATCGGTTTATCCGAAAAGACCGTCCGCAACAACCTCAGCGGCGCCATGAAAGCCTTGCGCCGTCGGTTGGGGCCATACCGGTTCTCGCTGCTGTTTGCCTGACGGTTCCCCAGGGGCATTTTTTCGCATCCTCGAAAATAAATGGAATTTCTCAGGGACAATCCGGTCTTTCGGCCTACATGTCAATGGTTGAAACGAGATAGAACGCATGGGCGAACAGCAGGCACGCACCCTCATCAAACGATACCTGGCCGGACGATGCACCGATACGGAGCGGGTTTTGGTGGAGCGGTATTTCAATGAAGCACTACGGGCCAACGGGGCATGGCCTACGCCCGAGCGCATCGATGAGGCCGACAAGCGCATGATGCAGGCCTTGCTGAAGCACCTTGCGGCCAATCGGTCGAATCCGGGGATTCGGCTCCGCCGATGGGTTCCGTATGCCGCGGCGGCACTCCTGGTGGCCATGGCCGCTACCGGGGTGTTCTTCTTGGGAGACACCGTGCAAAAGGCGTCGGACTTGCCGATCGGGCAGGCCGGCAACGGGGCGGTCGCCGAAGATATCCTGCCCGGCGGGAATCGGGCTACGCTTACGTTGGCCGACGGCAGGACGATCGATCTGCATGCTGAACAACGTGGTATCGTCGTGACGGACGGCATCACCTACATGGATGGAAGTTCCGTCTTGAAAACGCACGAACTCACGAACGCGCAGGTTCAGGCGCTCACACTCACCACCCCCAAGGGGGGCACCTACCGATTGACACTGCCAGATGGCAGCAACGTCTGGCTCAATTCGGCCTCTACGCTCCGGTATCCCAGCCGTTTCAGCGACGAGGAGCGCGTCGTTTTTTTGGAGGGCGAAGCGTACTTCGAAATCAGCCATGGGGTGTCGCATGCCGGCGGTCAGCGGGCGGCCGGACGCCTGCCCTTCAGGGTCGTGACCAATGGGCAGCGGGTGGAGGTATTGGGTACCGCATTCAATATTTCGGCCTATCCCGATGAAAACGTCACCAAGACCACGCTCGTGGAAGGCAGCGTGGCCATCTTGAACCTGAAATCGAAAACCGTCGATCAATTGCGGCCGGGCCACCAAGCCATCCTCCGCGATGTGGCCATCGAAATCCACGAGGTGGACACCGAACCCTTCACGGCTTGGAAGGAGGGCTATTTTTACTTCAAGAAGACACCCCTTGACGAGGTATTGAGGCAGGTGTCGAGGTGGTACGACGTAGACGTACGGTACAAAAACGGCATCCCCCCCAACGAGACCCTGAGCGGCGACATCAAGCGGAATGTCTCGTTGCGCGGACTGCTGGAGATCCTGCAGCTGTCTACCATCAACGTCGAGCTGGAGGGCAAGTCATTGATCGTGAATTGATTTTTCTGAATAACCGATTGACAAACGTAAAAGATGATGATTATGGAAATGGATACTTGACCCATCAGAAATGAACAAGGGAAGTGCGGCAAACACCTCCCTAACGTTCAGACAATACCCGTATTGAACCAAGTGCTAATCAGTTTTTTTTAGGTTATCTAAACGTACAAACGTAATGATAAATTATGGCTTTTCCCCATTGGGAGGGAAAATGATGCCGATTGCCGGCATCGGACTAATCTTGAGGATCATGAAGTTGACTTCAATCTTATTGCTCGTTTTTTGCCTGCACCTCAGTGGCGCCACGCGGTCGCAGACGGTGTCGCTCAAGGCAAGGAACCAATCGCTCGGCAGCGTGCTGCAGGCGATAAAGCGACAGACCGATCTCGCGGTCGTCTATAACGATCGCTTTGTCGACTCGTCCACGCCCGTATCCATCGAGGTCAACGACGCGCCGTTGGCGACCACGCTCGAGACGTTGCTCAATCCACTCCGATTGACCTACCGGATCACGGAAAGCACCATCGTGATCACGGCTTTTCGGGACGGCGCGAGGCGCCATGCGCGAGACCTTCGGGACGGGGCGGTCGAGCTCCAGCGAACCATTGCCGGAAGGGTCACGGATGAACAGGGCTATCCGTTGGAAGGCGTAACGGTCGCATCGATCGGGAATGTGCAGGTCAGTACCACCGATGGCGAAGGAAGGTATACCATAACCGCTACCGAGGCCAACGCCACGCTTAAATTCACGATGGTCGGATACGTGCCCGTTGAGCGTGGTACGGCCGGTCAAACCACGGTAGATGTTTCGATGGCGGCGTTGGTCAGCGACCTGGAGGAAGTGGTCGTGGTTGGTTATGGCACCACCCGGAAGAGCGACCTGACGGGTTCCATCGCGTCCTTGAAATCGGCAGACCTCAACATCGGCATGGTGCAATCGGTAGACGCCGGGATGCGCGGGAAAATAGCCGGTGTACAGGTCACGCAGATTTCCGGCCAACCCGGGGCGGGCACCACCATCCGGATCCGTGGCACCAATTCCATCCAGGGGAATAACGAGCCCCTCTACGTGGTGGATGGCATCCCGTTGTCGGGCGGCACGAACGCCGAGGGGTTGGCGGCGGGCATAGACGCCACACCGACGGGCTTGACCCACATCAATCCGTCTGACATCGAATCGATAGAGGTATTGAAGGATGCATCGGCGACGGCTATCTATGGCGCCCGTGGCGCGAGCGGCGTGGTACTGGTTACGACAAAGCGCGGCAAGGAGGGGACGTCCAACGTCAATTTCAACGTATATACCGGGGTGCAGCAACTGGATAAAAAAGTGGAGTTGACATCGCCCGAGGAGTGGGCCACGATGTGGAATGAAGCGGCGGAGTACCGGAACGTATCCACCCGGTACGATCCGGATAATTTGCCGGCCAGGACCGATTGGCAGGATGAGATCTATCGACAGGCCCCCATACAGAATTACGAATTGATGTTTTCGGGCGGAAGTGAAAAAACGCGGTACATGCTCTCTACGGGGTTCATGGACCAAGATGGCATTGTCCTGAACTCGTCGTTCAGCCGGTATTCCTTCAGGCTCAACCTGGACAGGGAGGTTTCCAAACGGCTCACGATCGGATCCAACTTTTCCGTTGTCGGTACCAACAGCGGCATTGCCGAGTCGGCCAGTGAAAACGCCACGGATGTCGTGGGTGCCACGTTGCTGGCATCGCCGATACTGCCCATCAAGGAAAATGGGGAATACATCCTATACGTTGACATGGACAACCGGAACCCCAACCCGGTGGCCAAGCTGCGGGAGTACGTGAACAGGGACATCCGCAGCCGCTTGCTCGGCAACGTGTTCGGCGAGCTCGACATCATTCCCGGGCTGAAGGCGAAGGTCAGTTTCAGCATGGACGTTTCTAACGGCAAAGCGAATTTCTATGCGCCGAAAAGCACCACCGTGGGGCGATTGAACGACGGCCTGGCACGCGTCGGCGTCATCAATACCGTGTATTGGAACAGTACGAATACGCTGACCTATACCAAGGAAATCAAGGACATCCATCGGTTTACGCTTATGGGCGGCGTGACCTGGGAACGGAGCGTGGGGGAAAGCTTGAACAGCACGGCGTCCGGTTTCGTCACCGACCAGCTCACCTTCAACAACCTCGGTTCGGCGACCAACCTGAGCACGGCGTCGGGCAGCCCGAACATGTTTTCCATCCATTCGTACATCGGGCGGGCCAATTACAGCCTGTTGGATCGGTACCTGCTTACGTTCACCGGTCGCATAGACGGATCCTCCCGCTTTGGCGCCGAAAACAAATACGCGCTGTTCCCCTCGTTGGCGCTGGGTTGGCGGTTGTCGGAAGAACCGTTCTTCAAACCGCTCACCCCGACCGTAAACAGCCTGAAATTCCGCGTCAGCCACGGCGTCACCGGCGAGCAGGCCATTCCAAGTTTCCGCTCGTTATCCAGCTTGACGGCGGGCGTGATCATCCTTGGCGGAGATGAAAATGCGGTCGGTTTCTATCAAACGCGCCTTCCGAACCCCAATTTGAAATGGGAGCGGACAGCCCAGACGGACCTGGGTGTCGATATCGGTCTTTGGGATAACCGGTTGTCGCTAACGGTAGACGTTTATCGGAAAAAGACCACCGACCTGCTGTTTGCCATCGACATCCCGCGCACCAGCGGTTTCCAGTCGGCGCTGCAGAACATCGGCAGCATCGAGAACAAGGGGTTGGAACTCGGCCTTGGTGTACGGGTCTTGCGCGGGAAGGTGGGTTGGGACATGACCATCAACAACGCGTTCAATCGCAACAAGCTGTTGGCCCTTTCGAGCGGCATCCAGGAGCTGTACAATCCGAGTGGCGGCATCATATCGGGCGATACAAAGAGCCAGCCCACGCTACTGCGCGTAGGCATGCCGCTCGGCATTTTATATGGATACGTGTTCGATGGTGCCATCCTGGACGAAGCGGAGGCCGCAACGATCAAGCAATCAAGGGCGCTGCCAGGCGAGATCAAGATCAAGGATATCAACGGGGATGGCGCGATCACGGTGGCCGATCGGACCATTATCGGGAACGCGAACCCCAAGTATACCGGCGGCTGGATCAATAACCTCACGTACAACGGCTTTGGCCTGACCGTGTTGGCGCATTGGTCGGTCGGCAATGACATCTACAGCCTGCAGCATGTCATGAATACGTACATGGATCGGGGCTATAACATGGCGAGGGACTTTTACCTCAACCGGTGGACACCCGAAAACCCGAATAGCCATACCCCCCGCTCCGGACACGATGCACGGAACTACGTGGACAATTCATGGCATGTGTTCGACGGCACCTTCTTCCGGATCAAGAACGTCACCCTGTCCTATGATATCCCCGTCCACGCGCTGAACATCCGGTTCGTGCGCGGATTGCGGGCGTATGTGAGCACGGACAACCTCCATACCTTTACCCGCTATCCGGGTTACAACCCCGAGGGAAGCGCGTTCGGTGGAGGCTCGTTGGCCCAGGGCGTGGATATCGGTATCTATCCGAATGCAAAGGTGCATATGTTGGGATTGAATGTAACGTTTTAACGCTAACCAAGATTTGTTTTATGAAACGCTTAAGTATATTGTTCTCATTGGCTTTCCCATTCCTTTCGTCGTGTGCCGACAAGTTCCTGGAAGAGCGGCCCAGGAGCGAAGTGACCTCCGAGTTTTACTACCGCAACGACGACGAAGCGCTCGCCGCGGTTTACGGTATCTATGAGGTCGTGTTCTTCAGTTCGGGATTGCTCCGGCTGGATATGTACGTACGGCCCGAAGCCAGCAGTGACCTGTTCACCTACAAGCCGGGTGCCGCGTTCAATGCCCGGTCGTTTCCGCAATACTTCGTCGATTCCGAAAATCCATTGCTGCTCGGCATGTGGAGCGGCGCATACGATGCGATCGGGCGGTGCAATTCGGTCATCGCCAACCTGAGCAAGGACCGCCCGGGCATCGGCGAAGGCACGAAGGCACACCTCATCGGCGAGGCCCGGTTCTTCCGGGCGCTGATGTACTATTACCTCGTGCAGCTCTGGGGAAATGTGCCGTTGGTCGTGGAGGAGAAAACGGACATCGGCGCATTGAACGTGCCGCAAGCGAACCCGGACGACGTATGGGCGCAGATCATCGCCGACGCAGGCGCCGCCGTGTCCGCGCTTCCCGAGAAGAGCGCATACGACAATGCCCAGCGTGCGCGGGCGTCGAAGGGGACTGCCCGGGTCGTGTTGGCCAAAAGCTACATGGCGCAAGCGAAATGGGAAGAAGCCGAAGCGCAGATCGATCTGATCATCGCGTCGGGCGAGTACGGTTTGGAGGCCACCGTCGCGGATGTTTTCAAGGTTGCCAAGGAAAATGGATTGGAATCGATCTTTGAAGGCAACTATTCCGAAGGCTTCACGCCCCGCAGGCGGAACACCTCCATGGATTTCTGGATGCCGACCGAACGCTTTACCGGGAATTCGACGTATAGCCCCAATGACTATGCGCTGGCCATGCACGATCCGAACAGCGCACGCTACAAGCATTATTTCTCTGGCAAAGGCGTCATGGTCAGTCCGTATGGCGAAGTGGTCACCACCGCCGAAAAGCGCGTCTATTTGATGAAATTCTATGATTTTGAACACCGGGGCGGATTCGGGCAGGTCAATACGGACAACCCCTTCAACAATAAGGTATTCCGGTATGCCGATGTCTTGCTGATGAAAGCCGAGGTCGAGAATGAACTCCGGGGCGCCACACCGATCGCGCATGGGCTGCTCAACCAGATCCGGCGCAGGGCCGGCGAGGCACCGATCGAAGGCGTCACGGACAAAGCCGCGTTCCGGGAACTCGTCTTCGCCGAACGGGCGATGGAGCTGATCGGCGAAAACCACCGTTACTTTGACTTGAAGCGCCGCGGCAAGGCCTACTTCCTGGACAAGGTGCGCCAGAGCCGCCCCGACGAAGTCAGGGACCACCAGTTCCTGTGGCCCATCCCGGAAGCGGATCTGCGCGTCAATCCCATGCTGGAGCAAAACCAAGGCTATTGAAACCGATGCACATGGTACCGTTTCTGCAACTGTTCCGCCTTTCGCTGTTCGCGTCGCTGTTGGCGCTTCACGGCTGCGCCTCGCCGGAAAAAGCCGACAGGCTGAATGTGCTGGTCATCGTGGCGGACGACCTGAATTGGAGTTCGGTGGGGGCTTTCGGAAGCCCCGTCGCGGATATCACGCCCAACATTGACCGATTGGCTTCGGAGGGCATGCGCTTCGATCACGCCCATGTCACCGTCGCGGTGTGCCAGCCGTCGCGCGGGGCGCTCGCCACGGGTCGATATCCGCACAAGTCGGGCATCGAGGGCTTCTTTCACACCGAGAAGGACATTCCCACTATCGTTCCCGCATTGCGGCAGCAGGGTTATTTCTGCGGTATCCTGAGCAAGGTCGAGCACTCGTCCCCGCGGGCGGACACACCCTGGGACTACGTCGTTGACATGGAAGAGCTCGGTATGGGGCGAGACAAGGACCTGTACGTGGCCAATATGCGAGCGGTGATCGATCGATCCCGCGCGGGCGGTCGACCGTTTTACCTCATGCTCAATGCAAATGACCCGCATCGACCGTTTGCCGGGAGTGCCCAGGAAAAGAAGGCGTGGCCAACCATCCCGTTGTCGGCGCCGTCGCGGTCATACGGCCCCTCGGAGGTCGCGGTGCCCGATTTCCTGCCCGATCTGCCCGAAGTCAGGCTGGAGCTGGCCGAGTACTACAGTTCCGTGAAACGGCTCGACGATTTGGTCGGTTCGGTGCTTGGCGTGCTGCACGAAGAAGGCTTGGATAACAATACCCTCGTCATGTTTCTCTCGGACAATGGCATGGCTTTCCCGTTTGCAAAGACCAATTGCTACCTGAACAGCACCAAAACCCCGTGGATCGTGCGCTGGCCCGGACGGGTGCAAGCCGGTGCCGTCGATGACGAGCACTTCATTTCGGGCATCGATTTTTTCCCGACGATCTTGGCATCGTGCGGGATCCCCATCCCCGAGGGCCTTGACGGCACTTCGTTCCTGCCGCTGCTGGACGGGAACAGGCAAGCCGATCGGTCGATGGTATTCACCCAATTCTTCGAGACCAGCGCGCGAAATAAATATCCGATCCGATGCGTTCAAGACAAACGGTATGGATATATTTACAACTTTTGGGCGGATGGCGAAAAGGAGTTCAGGAATGAATCGCAGATGGGCCGTACATGGAACGCGATGACGCGGGAAGCGAAGGCAAGCCCTGGCCTCCGGCGACGGGTCCAATTTTTTTCGTACAGGACCCCGGAAGAATTCTATGACCTGGAGAACGATCCCGACGCATTGCATAACCTGATTGGCGATCCGGATTATCAGGCCGAGATCGCAGCGATGAAGTCGACACTTTTACGATGGATGGAAACGCACGAAGATCCGGAATGGAGCGGATCGGCAATGGAACACAAAAAAAACGATAACGATGAATAAACCGATCATTGCGGCCATGGCCCTGTCCATGGCCTGGGCGTGCGGCCCGGTACCCGAAAAGGAACAGGCCCGGCGCCCCAACATTGTCTACATCATGAGCGACGATCATGGCTACCAGGCCGTCAGCGCCTACGGCCACGGCCTGAACAGCACGCCCCACATCGACCGGATCGCCCAGGAAGGCCTGCTGTTCACCCGCGCCACGGTCACCAATTCGCTGTGCGCGCCGAGCCGGGCGGTGCTGCTCACGGGCAAGCACAGCTTCGTGAACGGCAAGATCGACAACGAGGCCCGGTTCGATTGGGCGCAAGACAACTTCCCCAAGCTGCTGCAGAAAGCCGGTTACCAGACCGCCATGGTGGGCAAGATCCACATGGACGGGTTGCCCCAAGGGTTCGACTATTCGGCCGTGGTGCCCGGCCAGGGCGACTATTACAACCCGGACTTCATCGTGAACGGCACGACCGAGCGCATACACGGCTACGTCACCGACATCACCACCGACCTGGCCCTGCAATGGCTGGATGGGCGGGATGCCGATAAGCCGTTCTGCCTCCTGTACCACCAGAAGGCGCCCCACCGCGAGTGGCTGGCCGCCGAGCGGCATTACCCCGAATTCGTGGGCAAGGCCTTCCCCGAGCCCGAAACGCTCTTTGACGATTTCGCGGGGCGCGGCACCGCCGCCAGGACCGCCGAGATGAACATCCTGAAAGACATGAACTGGGCCGGCGACTCCAAGATCCGGCCGGCATTGATGGACGAGCTGGGCATCCCCCCCACGCTGAATTGGGACAAGGGTGCGTACGAGAACAACGTGGGGCGCATGGATTCCGCCCAGCGGGCGGCGTGGGATGCGGTCTACGACCCCATCAACGCCGATTTCAAGCGGCGCTACCCCACGATGAGCCAAGAGGAGCTGCTGCGCTGGCGCTACCAGCGGTACATGCAGGATTACCTGGCCACCATCCAGTCCGTGGATGACGGCGTGGGCCGGTTGCTCGATTACCTCCGGGAAAACGGGCTGGAGGAGAACACCATCGTGGTGTACACCTCAGACCAAGGGTTCTACCTGGGCGAGCACGGCTGGTTCGACAAGCGGTTCATGTACGAGGAATCGCTCCGCACGCCGCTATTGGTCCGCTACCCGAAAGAGATCAAGGCGGGCACCCGGTCCGATGCGCTGGTGCAGAACCTGGATTTCGCCGCCACGTTCCTGGACTATGCCGGCGTGGGCATCCCGCCGGACATGCAGGGCGAGTCGTTCAGGCGGCTGGCATCCGGCCAGACGGATGCGTGGCGCGACGCCATCTACTACACCTTCTACGAGTACCCGTCGATCCACATGGTGAAGCGGCATTACGGCATCCGTACCGACCGCTACAAGCTGATCCACTTCTATTACGACATCGACGAATGGGAGCTGTATGACCTCGAAAAGGATCCGAAGGAACTCCGCAACGTGTATGACGACCCCGCGTATGCCGACACGCGGAAAGCGATGCACGAAAAGCTCGAGGCGTTGCGCAACCAATACGGCGATTCGGATGAAAACAACCGGCGCTTTATCGATGCGTACATGGCTAGGCGGTCGAACAGGAAGTAACCGACAGGTCCAGCGACTCATTTAACCTTCCCGATGGCGCTTCGGATAGGTCTTAAGCGTCATCGAGAAGGTCGAATGGATCATCGAGAAGGTCGGATGGATCATCGAGAAGGTCGGATGGATCATCGCGAAGGTCGAATGGATCATCGCGAAGGTCCAGCGTTGCATCGTGAAGGTTGAATGGATCATCGCGAAGGTCCAGCGCCGCGTCGAGAAGGTCGAATGGATCATCGAGAAGGTCGAGCGCCGCTTCGCGAAGGTCTTAAGGATCATCGAGAAGGTCGAATGGATCATCGGACCTGTCCGATGCGGCGCTGGATAGGTCGGAAGCACGTCATTTCGGCCTATTTCCCCTCACCCCGCAACATCCGTATCACCTCTTCCTGCAAGGCGTTCCTTTCTTCGAGCAACGCGATCTTCTCGTCCTGCAAGGCGATCTTTTCCTCCAGCAGCTTGATGCGGGCGCGCTCGCTTTCGTGCAAGGCTTCGTGCTTGGCCTCGAGTTTGGCGAGGAGTTCCTTATCCATGTGATGGATGGTCGGGTTGGAGTTCTCGTGGAATTCCTGCGTGGTGAAATCGGTGTTGCTGAATTCCTGCCGCGCACCTACCGGTGAATTCGTATTGTCCTTCATTTCGTCGATGTATACCGAAGAGCCGCTGGGCCGGTATGATTTCAGTGTTTCCAGATCGGTGCCCAGGCCCGCGGCGATCCTGGCGAAGCGTTCGTCGTCGATCTGTTCCTGGTCCTTCAGGATGAGCAGCTCCGCTTCGGGGATGCCCGATTGTTTCGACAGGATCGGCCACGGCATGCCGATGGATAACCGGAGGTCGTTGAATTGCTGGCCGCGGTGGTATTGTCTTGTTTTTTCCATGCTGTTTATACGTATTGCCAAAGTTAATGGTTTTGAGTGGTTTTTATGCAAATCCGTTTAACAGACCGCCCCGGCGGCGGCCTGTATGGGCGGAAGCACGGCCCGGCACGCCACCGAAGCGGTCATGCGGGCTAAGTTCGGGTATTCGCTTGTTGCCATCAAGTGCATATGCGGTTGATTTACATTCATTTGCAGGCGTATTTGGCCCGGAGTTCATCCAGTGGCGGCCATTGCAGCCTGCTCAGGTGCGAGGCATCCATGCCGAGGTAATTGGCCAGCGTGCCGCGGTTTGGCAACAGGTCGATGAGCTCCTGCGGATATTCCAGCCGGAACAGGTCGAGCCGTGTCTGCGCATCCGCATGGGCAAGGCAGTCGGCGCGCCTGCGGAGGAACTCGATCTCCCGGCCCTGGAAGGCGGTGAGCAGGAACTGCGCTTCCTCGTATCTTTTGCACAGTGCTTTCAGCTTGGCCAGCTCGAGCGTGTACAGTACGCACGTGCAGAGCGCCACCACGGATGAATCCGATGCGCTGCTGCCCAGCGGCTCGTCGCCGGGCATGGCCACGTGCCCCGGCACGTAGAACCGCTGGATGATGAGTTTGCCGGTCGTGGCGTGGGCCAGGGCGTAGCCCGATTTGAAATAGCCGTAGCTGGTCACGGTCTTGCCCTTGGCCACGATCAGTTCGCCTTTCTCGTACTGGAGGGTTTCTATCTCGGTGTCCAGCGCACGCTGGAAGGCCGCACCGAGCGGATGGAACGGTCGCAGGAATTGCATGAAATCGAGGTATGTTAAGTTCGGTAGTATCATATTTCGTTTGTTAGGTTCAATAAAAGGGGAGGGCATCGGGGTGCCGGTACCCTCCCGTTGTAGTTAGTTTAGCGCAGCATCGCCGGTGGGATGCCCAAATAATCGGCCACTTCGTTCCGCGTGATGAATTGGTGTTTCGCCTTGCCCAGCACGTAGCGGATGTCCAGGAACAACCGCTGTGCCCAGCGTACGCTGCGCTGCAGCGCGGCAGCCAGTTCCTTCGGATAGATGAGGCTATCCGTTACTTCTTTTCTGTTTTGCATTCCGTTAAAAAATTGATGTTAAAAGGGTGGGGACCGTCCCCGGTTTTAACATGCTTTTCGTTATTGCTTCACGGCCCGTGTTCTGCGGGCTTAACGGGGGCATGTTTCTCTTTGGTGTATTTGCGATTATCTTCATCCGTAGAAATCCGTGCCGGTTTTAAAAATTTTTCAATGGTTTCCTTTTTTTCTTCTTCTGCCAATACTTCAGTGGCGCGAAGTCCGTCCTGCCGAGTTCCTTTTCGGAGAGCGTCTCCGCGAATTCCTCCATCGTCGTGCCCGCGAAGGCCAGCAGCCGCCGCGCCACGAGGAAACTCAGCTCGCAGCGGTCGTTCTCGATGTCGAAGAGGTGCAGGCTGGAGATGTTGAGGACGATCGCCAGCGTAGGGATGTCGAGTCCCTGTTTTATCCGGATGTGTTTTACGGCTTCGCCGGTGGTGTGGTTCATGGGGAGTTGTTTTCAGTTATTTATCCCATCTATTGGTTGTAGACATCGTTTATCTCGATTTCTGGATTGTCCCGTACCTGCTTGGTGAAGACATCCATCAGCTTCTTCAATTCCAATGCGGGCATGTGGCCGTAGATCTTGATGACACGGCCGTCGTGCAGGGTGAGCGAGGCGAAGAGGGGTTGGTCTTTTTTGTTTTGGTTTTCGTTCATGGTGTATTGTTGTTGTTTTTTTGTTTTGCTACTTTTCTAACAGGTTTTCCGACTTGAAATAAGCAGCCCTCATCCCCGTCTCAGAGACGAGAAACTGCTTTTGCGACAAGTGATGATTCTTTATCGCTGATTCGTGTTATAACTCTTGTTTATACACCTTCAATTGGCCAATTAGTGCTTGTTTTACATCCTGAATTTCATTTGAATGGAGTGTGTTAAGACGCTGAATCTCATTTTCCAGAATCTCGATTGCCATTTTTGCATCATTCTTTTCAAGGAAATAAACGTCCGCCTTGTACTTTACCATATACGACATGGTTTTGTCGTCTTTACACAAGCTGATCGCTTTATTGACAAGATTTATTGCGAGATTCCAGTCAGGTTTTTCCAGTTTGTCTTTGATACTTGTAAGTGTAGTCGCTAAATAGAACAACTGGGATTCCGACTCGCTGAATTGTCCGTATAATAACCGTCCAGCATAAGCATATGCCTCGCTTTCATCATATTGAAGCAATATCCTGAACTTGTCTACCGGGGTGTATGGATTCTTGGGGTTACCCACGACAAGCTGATTTATCAACTTCAATGCCCTTTCAAAATCTCCCATTTTTTCAGCGACACGGATTTCAGCGACAACTTGACGCTTCTTCTCCTGTTTGGCAGTCGCTTGCCGAGAATCGAAGGTTCCGTTGATAATTTGGTCCAGCATGTCGTCAGTAATATCTATCGGATGGCCAATCCATACTACAGTCGCTTCTGGGCCTACTATAAACGCATTGGGTATTCCTCCTAAGCCAGAGGGTTCCATCCAGGTTTTTTGCATTCCCATCTTGTGATTATCCATAACCACAGGATACGCTATGCGATCGCCCATCCGCTGGATAAAGCTCTCTACAGCGGCTACCGACTTATCTGTATAGACACTGACTATCGTCGCTTTACCGGAATATTTTTTGGCAAGTTCAGATAGATGCGGTATGGCAGCACGGCACGGCCCGCACCATGTAGCACCAAATTCTATGACGTAGACATGCCCCCTGTTGAGGTTTTCAAACGGTTCTCCCCTTATCCATTGTTCGACCTTCAATTGCATCGGTGCACGGGCGCCAACCTGAAGTGAGTTAACTGAATCCTTCCATTCTTCAGCCGTTACAATGCTAAAGGAGTAATTAAGAAATACGACAATTGCGGTAACGAGACTCTTCATATGTTTATAAGCAAAACGTGTGAAATAGAATTCTTCAATATCCTGCATTTTGTGTTAAATTAGGATTATTAAGAAGTTCATTTTGAGGAATGGGATACCATTTGTCGGTGGCTTGCCAGTCGCTTTTTATAGGTGATAATACTTCGTCTGCCCGATTCGCCCTTTTCAAATCAAACCAGCGATGCCCCCACTCCGCGAAAAATTCAATCGTTCTTTCTTGCTCGATAGCCCTTAGTAAAGAGTTTTTGTCATCTGAAGTAGTTCCCTCTAGACCGGCTCGTTGCCTTATTCTATTAACATCCTCTATAGCACCATCAATGTTATTCCGTTGTGCCCGCGCTTCGGCACGAATCAAATATTGTTCTGCAAGCCTGAATACTAAATTGTATTCCGTAGTAACGGAGGCAGTGCCTGTCTTATATTTGAATGGATAACTCCATGTACCAAATGCATCAGTATAAGTGCCAACCCACTCTATTTTTCGTTGATCTCCAGACTCAAAAGCATTTGAGATATTGGATGTTAATACACCTCTACTATATCCAATCATACCGGGATTAAATTGTCCCCCTTCAAAAGTATTACTACCATTAGTAAGGGGCTTTAATTGCCAGATTGCTTCATTGCTAGTGCTTAAAAAGACTTGGTCAAGATTCACTAGACTATAGTTCGATGCATTGATGATTGAAGTAGCATGCGATTCGGCCTTTTCCCAATCACCCATATACAAGTAAACTCGAGAAAGCAGCGCGGCCGCCGTCCATTTATTGGGGCGAACCCTCTCTGTACCAATGTAACCTTCCGTTAATAAATCGACGGCATCGGTCAAATCAGATACCACTTGACCAAAGACATCTTCTTGGCTATTCCGTGTTGCCATTCTGTTTATCCGATAGTCAGAACTGGTTAAAATGGGAACCTCCCCCCAATAATTGATGAGATAGAAATAGCAGAATGCCCGGATGAATTTAGCTTCTCCCTCTAACCGTATTTTCACGGTAGTTGTTAGGCTGGAAGATGATGCCAATCCTTCTAGAATAATATTAGCGTGATAGATTAGTTTAAATGCGGATCCCCATAGGCCGCTTACTGCCGAGTTGGTGGCCGAGATATTATTGGACCAGAGCTCGGCATATTCACTGCTCAGATGATTGTTGATTATTTGGAATTCGTCTGCCGATAATCCACCGTAGATGGTATTGCTGTAGTTGGCAATACTACTTCCTTGCATCAAAATGCTGTACATGCCCAGGACCGTCGAAGTTGCAGTCTGGTCAGTGGTATAAACCACTGATTTATTAATAGCGTTGTTCGGTGCATCCACCTGAACTAACTTTTCGCAGGACGAACCAAAAGCAACAATGATACATAGTGTCAATTTGATGGTCTGCGATAGCTTTCTTTTATGCTTATTTCTTTTCATTTTCTTGCTTAATTAGGAATGGTTTGTTAGAGACCGACGTGTATACCCAAAGTCACAACCCGCAACGGTGGCAATGTTCTGCTATTATCTCTATATGGATTTTCAGGGTCGAGTCCCAGATAGTCGGTAATCGTAAGTAAATTCTGTCCGTCTATGCTGAAGCGGCAAGCATTAACTCCAAGTCTACTTATAACATTCGCTGGAAGCGTGTAAGAAAAGGATACGTTTTTCAGGCGAATAAAGGAAGCATCAGATACAGCCTTGTTACTATTAAGAGATGCATTTTGGTAGGCTTGGTAGATAGGATTAAATAGTTGAGTGAATTTCTGTATATCCGTATCATCACCAGGTTGTCTCCACCGATCCATTACCCAAACAGGTTGATTTGAGCCGAAATAACCCGGTGCAGTTAAAAACGTCGTCAAGTAATTCCAGCCAGTTTGTTTCACGAATTGAAAATGGATATCCAACTGAAAATTGCTTAGACTAAAGCTATTTTGGAATCCTCCATAAAGCTGCTGATAGACCTTGCTGTTGAACGAATTGTCAGTAGGGCTAGTTATTGAGCCATTGCCATCCAGGTCTTCAAAATCATAAATTCCTGTCTGCGGATTTACATTTGTATAGTTCAGCAGGTGTTGAATGAACAGGGGTTCTCCCTCCTTATAAATCATCGCATATGACGACTTTTCGATATCCGGATATTCGACCAGCTTGTTCCGGGGAACAGTAACATTAATATTACTAATCCACTTGAGTTTTCCGTTACCAATTTGGTGTGCCAAAAACTGCAGTTCCAATCCAGAATTCTGAACAACTGCGGGAAGATTGTATTGGATGGAAGAAAACCCTGTCATTGAAGGCAAAGCATACCCTACCAATTGGTTTGATGTGCGAAATCGGTAATAACTGGCATCGAATGTCAACCGATTCTCTAAAAACCCAAGAGAAAAGGCACCCTCGAAGCTATTCGTTCTCTCCCATTGAAAATCGGGGTTTGCCAGTCTGGTGGGCGTCAGACCAGGAACATTATCATAGGGATAACTCGTTGAAGAATAGGTGTCCAGAAAACCATAATCGGTAATCTGATCATTTCCTATCGAGCCGTAACTGAATCGCAGCTTACCAAAGCTTAATATTCGCAGGTTTCTCTTCACAAAATCTTCTTCTGTGAAAATCCAGCTTGCTCCAACGGAACCAAAGTTACCAAACTGCTTTCCGGGACCAAATCGGCTTGATCCGTCTCTTCTTGCCGTGAGATTAACCACATATTTATCTTTAAAGTTGTAGTTGATACGTGAGAAAAGTGCCGCATATTTATACTCATTATGTACATTCCCGAGTATAGTAGTGTTCGGAGCGAATTGGATGTTTTTTATCAATGCATCACTTGTGAAGCCTGAAGCACTTAAACCTCTTATTTCAGAAACTGATTTTTGATACGTTCCTCCTATCAAGGCGTTTATTTTGTGGATATTTCGAATTGACTTTTGATAGCTAATTTGTGGTTCCACAATCCAAGTTTCAGCGTCATTATTGGATTCATTAGCTTGTCCTGTTACCAAAGCTTGTATTGTAGGATTAAAAGAACTAATAGGTGTTACGGCAATTTCGTCCAAGCGATTTGTAGAATATCCGACATCCGTTTTTATTATCACGTCCTTTATAACCTTGTATGACACTCCTGTATTCAGGTTAATTGTCTTTGCTTTCGAATCGAAAGGGCGCATTAATTTGTTTAATGGATTTGTCCAAGTCGAGTTTTCCCAGTTTAATTGCCCATTTTCATCATATAGTGCGGGAGCGACCGGGGCTAGACTAATTGCGTAACTGGTTAGATCTTCTGTAGGTAGATTGTTTTTATTTGCAGAGAGAATGGAAGACAAGGAGAGGTTCCATTTTTCATTTTCAGAAGTGTGATTAAGTTGAAATTGAAGTGATCCACGGTTGAATGCGAAATCGCCGGGGAACACCGCAGTCTCCCTATTGTAGGAACCTCTAATCATAAAATTGGTGTGATTTGTACCACCGGAAATACTAAGATGTGAATTTGTGAAATTTGCCGTTCCACCTAGGAGCACATCTTGCCAATCGGTATATCTCGTTGTGTCCCATTGCATCAAGTCAGAATCCCACGGTTGGGGTGTCGCACCATCATTCGCGAAAGCTTCTCTCCGCATTTCTAAGTATTGTTCCCTATTAAGAAGATCCAGTTTGCTAGCCACCTTACCTATACCATTAGATACACTTGCTTCAATATTGGTTCTTCCTGGTTTGCCTTTTTTTGTCGTTATTAATACTACTCCATTAGCTCCCCTTGACCCGTATATGGCAGTTGCATCTGCATCCTTCAATACTTCGATACTTTCAATATCCGAGGGACTGATATTATTGAATACATTGCCAACGGCACCTGGAAAAACACTTTGACCAGCGTAAGTAATTAAGTCCGTATTTATGATTGGTGTCCCATCTAAAACATAAAGTGGATTGTTACCAATTGCTCTTATGCTATTCCTACCGCCTCTTATCAAGACGTTAAATCCTCCACCAGGAACTCCCGTGGTTTGTTGGATGTATACGCCAGGCATGAGTCCGTGAAGGGAAGCTAAAGGGTTGTTAACAGGCTGTTTTTCTATCTCCTTTGAACTCACGCGCGCCACATTACCCGTTGATAGGCGCTTGCTCTCGGTATAGTAGCCTTTGTTAATGACAACTTCCTGTAGAGCGGACGAAGTTTCTCGCAAGGAAATCGTACCGACATTGGAACTTGCCTTAACACGTTGCACGACATAGCCAATATACGAGATTTCGAGTGTGGCATCATCCGGCACATTCCTTAACACAAACTCTCCATTCTTGTCCGTCTGGGTTTGTAGCGATGTCCGCTTACCTTGGGCATCCAGCACGAGGATAGATGCGCCGGAAAGTGGATTCCCGAGGCTGTCAACGATTTTTCCACGGACCTCGGGGAAGGCGAGGATGAGGCTTGACCCGTTCCCGGAGACGCGAGGCATCGCGTCGCTACGCCCACCGCGCCCATCCATCGAACGGGCTTCCTTGATGACGATGGTCTTGTCCACGATCTCATACCCCAACGGTAAATCCTTCAGGACCTGCTGCAGCGCCTTTTCCAGCGGCTGGTCGCGCAGCTCCACGCGGATGCGCGTGCTGTTCCTGACGGTCTTGGCCGACCACACGAAGTCATAGCCCGTCTGGGCGTTGATGGCATCGAAGACCTCCTTCAGGCTGGCGTCTTGCTTGGAGAGCGTGACCGACTGGGCCACGCTCGACGCGCTGACGTGGAGCATGCCGATGGACAAGAAGAGTGCGATCAATTTCATCATCAGCACAATTTTTAGCAACTGGCCGTGACGCCAGCTTATGGTATAATTTTTATACATTTGTACGTTCTGGTTTTACTACATGATAGTTTGGTTACAACATTGCTTTCAGTGGGCCAGGCATCGATCCGGGGGCGTTCCAACCGCCCCTGGATCTCTTTTCTTCCTGCCGACCGCGTTTGGGTTAGTCCTGTTCCTGTTTCATCTTTTCAATTTTATCAATGGTTAATTGTCAATGGTTAATTATCCTTGGCTTTGCGTGATACGGTGATGGTTCGGCCTTCGATGCGGAACCGCACGTCGCCGGCACGTTCCAGCAGGTTCAAGACCTGCGAGGCGTTCGTCCGGCGCGATACGCTGCCGGTGAAGGGTTCGCTTTTCAGCGCGTCGTCCTGGTACTGTACGTCCACGTCGTACCAGCGGGCGACCCGCCGCATGATGGCCTCCAGCGGTTCCTCGTTGAAGCGGAAGGCGCCGTCGCGCCAGGCAGTGAAGTCGTGTACGTCTACGTGTTGCGTTTCGATATGCGCTCCCTGCCCCGGCAGAGCCTGTCCCGATTCATCGGGGCGGGCGCGGGTGATGGCTTGTTGGCCGGGGGAGAGGATTTTAGTCGTAAGTCTTAAGTCGTTAGTCGTAAGGCCGGTCTGCGTATTGCCGGTCCGCGTGCCGAGCGTCACCTTTACCTTGCCTTCCACGAGGGTGGTTTTCGTTTCGGCTTCGTCGGGGTAGGCGGAGATGTTGAACTCCGTTCCGAGGACTTCGACGGTTTGGCCGGAGGTCAGGACGTTGAAGGGCACGCGCGACACGCGCGCGCCTTGGATTTCCTGAATCTCGAAAAAGGCTTCGCCCTCGAGAATCACCTCCCTCATATCATTGGCGAACCGGCTCGGGTATTTCAATGTCGAAGCGGAGTTGAGCCAGACCCTGCTGCCATCCGGCAGGGTGATCTGGTAGGTGCCGCCTTTTGGAGTGGTTATTGAATTAAGAATTGATAATTGAGAATTAAGAATGCCGTTCTCTTCGCTAGGCCTTTCATTCTTCATCCTTAGTTCTTCATTCTCCATTACCTGACTACCGTCAAGGTAGGTAATCCCGTCCTGTATGATAATCCCTTCCTGCTCCAAATTCAAATCGATTACCCGGCCGTCGGCCAGCGTGAGCGTGGCGCGGTTGCCGCCGGGCAGGATGTCGGTCGCTGCGAGGCTGATAGCCGATCGCTGATAGCTGATCGTCCACCAGCCGACAACGGAGGCTACGAGCAACACCGCCGCGGCCACCGCCGCCCACCGCAGGATGTGCGCATGGCGCCTGCGGGGCGTGCGGACGTAGTCGAGCAATGCGGCCCGTGTCTCGGCCGTGATTTCCCATACGTGCCGGTCTTCGGTGTCGTCGGCACCGGGTCCGGCGGCACTGAAATAGGCCAGCAGGTGTTCACGGAGTTCGGCGTCGCGGTGCGAAGTCCCGAAATGGTCGTGCAGCATGCGCAGTTCGCCGGGGGTACAGCTGCCCTCGGCGTACTTGTCGATCAATTTGCGGATGTCATCGTGTCGCTCCATATCGCTGTCGGGCTTCGTGCCCGTTTATGGAGGTATACACCGCAGCGCAAAAAAGTATTACTTTTTTTCCGCAGGTTTTTTCGAATATTTTTCAGGTGGCTGATAGCGAGGCTGATAAAATGGCCAGGAGGATGCCGAGTTCCGGATCCAGGGCCTGCCGGAGCGACTTGGTGGCGCGGTGGATGTGCTGGTTGATGGCCGATGGGGTGATGCCCAGCTGCTGGCTGATCTCGTTGTAGCTTTTGCCCTCCAGCTTATGGAGCGTGTAGACCTCGCGTTGCCTGCGGGGCAGTTTCGCCAGCGCCCGGTGCAGGATGTCCTGCCGGTCCCTGGCGTCGATGGCTTCCTCGATGGGGTTGTGGCTTTCCTCGCCCATGCCGATCTCCGCGCGCATGTACGCTTCCCGGAGGGATCTGCGGAAGCTGTTGGCGGCGAGGTTGACGGCGATGGTGTACAGGTAGGCCGAGAAGGACCGTTCGGGATCCAGGGTTGCGCGTACGTCCCAGACTTTCATGAACACGTCCTGCAGGATGTCTTGCGCCAGTTCCCTGGATTTCAGCAACCGGAACAGTTTGGCGGTGATGCGCCCGGCGTAGCGGTCGTAAAGCGCCGTGAATGCCGCTTCATCCCCGTCCCGCAGCCTGAGCAGCAAGTCCTTTTCATCGGTGATAGGCGTCGGCTTCATGCCTTTTCTTTGATCAATTGAATCAAAGTTCGGCTATTGGGTCGAGAAAAAGAAATTTATTTTTCGGCGGGCAAGGAATACATAAAAAAGCCGGTCGGTGTTTTCACCAACCGGCCTTGTGCGTTACCGTGTCGGCACGACGGTGACCTTAGTTCAACAGCTCGGCCAATTTGGCGTGCAGCGCTTCGCCATGCAGGTTCTTGGCGATGATCTTGCCCTCGGTGTTCAACAACCAAACGGTCGGGAGGGAACTGATGCCATATAACAGTCGATAGGCGTCGTCGTTGAAACCAATACCCTCGAAACGTTGCGGCCACTCGGCCCCGGTTTTATGCAATAGTTCCTTGGCGCGGTCACGTGCGGATTCGTCATCCAGGCAGATTCCCACCACCTCGAAACCCCGTGCGCGATACTGATCATGCATAGCCTTCACATGCGGGAGTTCTTCCACACAGGGTTTGCACCATGTAGCCCAGAAGTCGACCAGGACGGTTTTGCCCCGGAGATCGGATAGCTTGAATGCCTTCCCGTCCAGTGCGGTGAACTCCATGTCCAGTGGTACCGATCCATTTTCGATGTCGATGGCGTATAGCTGCTCGCGGGCTGCCTGATGAAGGGAAGCAATCCCCGCCGGTATCGATTCCATTCCGGCCTGCAGCGCCAGCAGCCTGCGCCAGTACGTCAACGCAATGTCAGCTGAATAGCCTTTCAGCGTGGAAAGGAAATCTTTCGCGCGCGAACCAAGTTCCGGGCTTGCTGGATAGGTGAGGGCGTGCTGTTCGAACCGTGCGTAGAACGAAGCCCAATAGATGGCCTCCACGGACCGCCAGTAATCGTGTTCGCCCGAGCCGGCCGGTAGGGAAACGAATAGCCGCGAAGCCTGCCTGAAATCACGTGCAAACAACGAAAAAGAAGCCCGCTCGGCCGTGGCCGCCGTTCCTTCGCGCAGCGCGACGCGAACCATTTCGTTTCCGCTGCGTAACCACTGGTTGCGCAACGCGGTATCGATAACCAGCGAACGTACAAACGCTTTCCCATCCAGGCCTTTCCAGGTTTCGATCGAATCCGGCGAATCGTTGCCCTGATCAGCAATGAAGTGGGGGTCGGCCGAAAGATAGCTTGCCAAGGCTTGCGCCCGTCGGTGGTCGTCCGGAAACCGTTTCCAGAAACCGTAAGCCAGTTCGGCCTTGCGGAGGGATTTTGCATCCTCAAACCGCCACTGCCGCAGTGGATTCAATGACTGATATCGTGCGGCTTCCTGCCCGTCCGTAAACAGCGACGCGGTTCGACCAAGGGCTTCCCAAGCCGAATCGGCTTCACGTTCTCGTTCGGCCCTGCTTCCCGCCATGGGAATCGTGTCCGAAAGCACTGCCGTGACAGGCGGAAGCCGCAGCCTTCCAGCGGCCATGGCCTTGCCGGTTTGGCCTACGGGAATCAGCAGCGTAATCGCCAGCGACAGCTGCCTTAGCATGCCATTAATCATCGGCTTCCTTTCTTCCCAACATGACATAGACATATCCCTTATGGGCCAGGGTTTCATAAGCCGACTTTTTATTGTTGTCCCGCTCGATGATCAACCCGTATAGATTTTTCAGATCGGCGTCGGATAGCTTATGCTGGAGCATAAGTGCTGTCAGTTTGTGCGCTGCCGCTTGTTTGGCGCCTGAATCGGCATGGTCATTTTGCTTGATGGAAAGCGCTGAGTCAATATCCGCTAAGACATCGTTCGGAAGCCGTTTGCTTCGCTTGATCGAATCCAGTTTGGCAACCGCTGCATCATACGCCTGGCTGCGCTTGGCCCGGTATGCAGGGGATGCATAGGCCGGACTTGATTTGATGTATTCCTTGCCCGTTTCCCATTCCCAGGAAAGCTGGTGGTCGAACCGGTTGTCCAGCGTGATTACACTGGTGCCGATCAACAGGTCGTTTACACCGTCGTTGTTCCAGTCGGTCACATCAACGTGCAGCCACGAACCGGGAAATGATTTTCCGCCATCTTGGGCAGAAAAAAGCGGAACCCCGGGTTCGAAGCGCAGCCCGTTGTCGGTCTGCACAGCCCGGAAGAACGTAACGGCCTGGCTGCCTTCCTGGATATGGATATGGCTCACCAAGAGGTCCGGTAGCCCGTCTCCGTCCCAATCGGCCACGCACGGAATCATCGCCTCGCCACATTCGGGCCTGCCCGCAAATCGTTCCTCCGGTGTTGCATCATAGGGGCTCACGTGCAGTGGTTTGCCTGCCGTATCGAGCAGCAATTCCCTTCGCCCGAAGACGGGCTCGTGCCGCTTGCCAATATTTTTGCTGATGCGAAGGGTGGTTCCTCCGGTAATCATGTCGGCCAAGCCATCGCCATCAAAATCACCGAATGCAGCCGACGAATATTGCCAATAAAACCAACTGTCCGGATCGGTCCAAGGGACATCATGGCTTGGATACTTCTGCCCCAACATGTGATCGCCGAATTGGGGTAGTGGCGCTCCGGGCAGGAATCCGTCTTCCGACCCCCGGAACCAGGTAATCAATCCGGGGTCATATTGCCCGGAAATCAGGTCGTCATACCCATCGTTGTCTAAATCAATGATCCTTGGTGTAAAACCCAGGCAACACCAGGTTTCGATGGATAGGGGAACGGTCTTCGGTGATTTACCCACACCCGTGTACAGATAACGATGCTGGTCATTAAACGCTGGTGCCTCCGCGGTGCCGATGTTGTAATATACCCGCACAAAGTTTCCGCCAACCTGTCCATTTTCCATGAGGCTTAGGTATTCGCCGACAAGGAGGGCTTTCTTTCCGTTGCCACTGAGATCGTAAAAAGCCGGAGATGCCCAGCCCGCTCCCTCGGCCATGGCTGGCCGATTGCCGGCCATGACGAGTGTGGGTTTGCCCAGCATGGGGGCGCCAGGGATAGCGGTGAAAGCGAGTGCTGGGAAGTCATTGGGATTTCCTTTGCCCTGCGTTGGTGCCGTTGTTTTTTGACCAAAGGCAAACGCTCCCATAACCAAGATACCGATCATTGCCGATAGGCCATAACGCAACGATCCGTTGACTGAATTCATGTTCATGTGAAGTTATTTTAATGGACGTACAGTGGGTGGGGGTTAATAGCCCGGGTTTTGCGGTAATAGGTTGGGGTTTGTCAATAACTCTTTGTCAGGAATGGGGAATAGCACGTCGGTAGCATCCCAGTTGGGCTTGGCGGCCCCAAGTACCTCGGTGGCTTTGCCCGTGCGCTTAAGGTCAAACCAGCGGTGGCCAAACTCGGCAAAGAGCTCCACCTGGCGCTCATGCAGGATGGCATCCAACAGCGCTTGCTGCGTGCCGGCATGGGTGCCGTTAAGCCCGGCCCGGCTGCGCACATGATCCAGATCCTGTTTGGCACCCTCCAGGTTGCCAAGGTGCGCCCGCGCTTCGGCCCGGATGAGGTATTGCTCGGCGAGCCGAAGGAGGATGGTGTGCTCCAGATCGATCGTACCACTTTTATAGCGTGCTTTATATTTGGCCGGATAGTGGTAGCTGCTCCCGCTTACTTCGAATTGTCCTACCCAGACGTCCCGGCGGGCATCCCCAGGTTCGAAAGCCTGGATCAGCGACGTGTTCAGGGATAAAATCACCGGATTGGAAATTTGCTGGTAGGTGGATCCCTCGAGCGAATTTGCCCCCGCGTATTCGGGTTTAAACGACCAGATGGTCTCCTTGCTATCCTTCAAGAAGACCCCGGAGAGCGCTTCCACCCAAGTGTACAAGGCGGTATGATCGATCACTTGGCCGGCCAGCTGCTCGGCGTTGGCCCAATCCTCCCGGTAGAGGTACACCCGGGCCATTAAGGCCCGAACCGCCGATTGGTTGGGGCGTACCCGGTCGGTAGTGGGGTAAGACTCCCCGAGCAATTTTTCGGCAAGGACGAGGTCTTCGATGATCCGTGCCAGCACATCACGGTATGCTATGCGGCCAATCGACTTATTGCCTTGGTAATCGGTCGTGGCGACATACGGTACATCGCCAAACAGGTTGGCCAGGTAAAAGTGGAGCATAGCCCTTACAAAAAGGGCTTCCCCTGCGGCCATCGCTTTTTTGTCCTCAGGTACGGCAGCGGTGGCTCCTTCAATGCCTTCGATAATGGCATTGGCATAGTATAGCTGCTTGTAGGCCGTATTCCACAACGACAGGATGTCTTCCGAATCGGCGAACAGGCTATTCCGATAAAAATTCGGGCCAAATTGGGTGCTTGATTGATTGTGGTTTACCAGCTCATCCGAAGCATATGCGGTATAGAGCGGCATGCCCATGGTGCCACCGTACAATAGACCATTGTTGCCATCCCGCAATTGGCTGTATAACCCAGCCAACGCGGCATCTACCGTGCCGGCCTCGTTAAAAACGAGGTTGGCCAACAATTGCGACTTGGGGGGCTCCACATGGACAAAAGACGAGCAACCGGCGGTGATCAGGCAGCCGACCAAAACGGCGAGGTATGGTATGGAGGGTCGTTTGTTTTTTTTCATTTCAGTGCGCTTAAAGGGTGAATTGAATGCCTAGATTGACCGTCTTCAATGGAGGTAAGTTCTGGAATAACGTCGATTCCGGATCGTTGCCCAGGTAGTCCGTGAGGGTAAACAGGTTTTGCCCCTGCACAAAAACACGTGCCTGGATGCCCCCTAGCCATTGGTTGTTAAGTTGATATGACAACGCCACGTTTTTCAGCCTGATAAAATAAAAGTCGGAAATGGCTGCATCACTCGCGTAAAGCCGATTCCAGGCATTGTACGCCGCTTGGTTCAGCCCGCTGGTGAGCACTTGGATGGTGGCATCCGTACTGCCCGGCCGCCAGATGCTGCTTGCGGCTTCTTTGGTGATACTCGCGGTGGTCATGCCGGGCTGGTTGATGTAGTAGAGGTAGTTATATCCGGTTTTCTTAACAAATTGGAAAAAGAGGTCAAGCTGGAAACCGGCAAATGTGAAGTTGTTTGACAAACCACCGTAATAGGCCGATGACAGATCGCGGATGGCGGTCCTGTCGTAGGTTGCGGAGAGTTGCCCGTCGTTGTTGGCATCCAGGTACTGGTAGATGCCGGTGTTGGGATCGATACCCAACAACTGATAATGTTTGACAATAGACAACGGCTGACCGACAACGTACGTGTTGGAATAGGTCGAGCTGGCCAATCCCGGAAACGATATGAGCTCGTTGGCTGGAATGGTGAGGTTCACCGCGCCACTCCACGTAAATCGACCGGTACGTACCGGCTGGTACTGGATCTCAAACTCCCAGCCGGTATTCTGCACCTCCGCGTTCAGGTTGGCTTGGATGGAAGGAAAGCCGGTGGTGCCGGGCAGTGGAATGCCAACCAATTGATTGCTTGACCGATTTCGGTACCAGGTGGCCATGAGGTACAGCTTGTCATCGATGAAGCCAAGCTCGGCGCCGGCCTCCAATTTACGGTTGGTCTCCCAGCCGAAATTGGGGTTGTATAGGCGCTGGGGGATTAGCCCGACGATGTTCTCGTAGTTGTTGCCACCTGAGGTTGCATAGGTGTCCAGAAACTGGTAGTCTCCGATCTGATCGTTGCCGGTAAGGCCGTAACTACCCCGTAGCTTACCGAAACTGATAAAAGGCAACGCGGTTTGGGTAAACGGTTCGTTGGTGAAAATCCAGGCGGCCCCGATAGCTCCGAAATTGGCAAACTGCCGCTCGGGGCTGAAACGGCTCGAACCGTCGCGCCTGCCAGTGAGGTTGATGAGGTAAGTGCCTGCCCAATTGAAGTTGATGCGGCCGAATAAAGCGTTGTATTTGTACAGCACATCGGTAGAACCAAGGGTCTGTTGCGTGCTGGCGGCCGTCAAATCGTAAATCAGTGCATTGCTTGGAAATCCATAGCCCGCCAGCCCGGTGCCCGATCGATGCTGCTGCTGGAATGTGGTACCCAGCAACGTTTGCACCTTTGCCCTGCCAAAATCCTTGGTCCAGTTGACCTGTGGCTCAATGATCCACCCTTGCCGGCTTCCGCTGTTGGAATAGGCTTGTGAATAGATGCTGGTAAGCCCATAGTCGGGGTTGTACTGGGTGGATGGCGAAATCCGGAATTCATCCACCCGATAATCGCTGTAGCCCAAGCTTGTTTTAAACAGGATGTCGGGTGTGAGTTGGTAGCCCAACAGGAGGTTGGTGTTCAGGTTTCTCGTATCGCCATCATACTCGTTGACCAGCTCGGCCAGCGGATTGCCCGCAAGCCCAGATAGCTGGTTTTCCCAGTTTATTTTTCCGTCTGCCGTATGGATAGGTGGGGCATTCGGAGCCAGGAATTGGACACGTTGGGTCATGTCGAGTGCGACTACGTTGTTATTGTCCGTGGCATAATTGGCAGAGAGATTCAACGTAAACCGACTGTCGTTGGAGCGATGGCTTACATTGGCCAACATGGAGCCCCGGTCGTAATGGAAATCGCCCGGGAATAAGGTGGTTTCGCGTTGGTACCCCCCTCTGACGAGAAATTGGGTGTGTTCTGACCCACCTGAAACGCCCGCCTGGAAATTGATGACATTGGCGATGCCGCCCAGGAGCTCGTCTTCCCAATCCGTGTAGCGATCTTCCGGCCAAGTGCCGTTGATGTCGTATATCGTGGCCGGGATGGTCGTGCGGTTATCGTTGGCAAAGGCTTCACGCCGGAGCTTTAGATAAGTTTCTGTATCGACTGTTTCCATGAGCGCCGGTGCCCAATTAGCGGCATGGTTGAGGTTGAAATCGTATTGCGTTTTGCCTGTGGTACCTTTTTTGGTGGTGATTAGGATCACGCCATTTGAGCCCCTGGAACCGTAGATGGCGGTTGCATCGGCATCTTTTAATACCTCGATACTGGCGATATCCGATGGGTTGAGCGTGTTGAAGGGGCTGATTGCCTTTATTCCGTCAATGTATGGGAGGTGCTCGCTTACCGAGCCGCTTCCCATCGATTCGGACGAGAATGGAACACCATCAACGATAAATAAGGGATCGTTGCCCGCGGCGATGCTGTTCTGTCCACGGAGCCTGACGCGAAAGGGCGCACCTGCAACGCCACCGCTCTGCACAACCTCCAATCCCGGGACGCGCCCAATTAATGCACCCATCACATTGGTTACGGGTTGGTGGGCGATGGTCTCGCCGTCAACCCTGCCTACCGATCCGGTAGACAATCGTCTGCTTTCGGTATAATAGCCCTTATTTACGATTACCTCGTCCAGCGCAGCGGGTTGCATTTGAAGCGTGACCTGCCCGATAGTTGGCGTTGCGCTAACTGTTTTTGTGATGTAGCCGATGTAGGAAATCTCAAGACGTGAATCTTCCGGTACATTCCGCATCACAAACTCCCCATTCCTGTCCGTCTGCGTCTGCAACGAAGTACGCTTGCCTTGGGCGTCCAACACCCGCACCGAGGCGCCTGATAGCGGATTTCCGAGCGAATCAACGATTTTTCCGCGGACTTCGGGGAAGGCGAGGACGAGGTGGTTATCAGGCATCCCGACATTCGGGACGCCAGCGACGCGTCGGTGTGACGCGTCGGTGGTCGGTTTGATGGATACGGCCTTGCCGCTGACTTCGTAGGAGAAGGGTTGCCCATTGAACAGCAACGGGAGTACCTCGCTGATTTCCTTGTCGTTGACGATGAGCGACACGGGGGTCGCGTGGCGCAATTGTTCGTCCTGGAAAATGAAGGTATAGCCGCTTTGCCTGCTGATGTCCAGCAACACGCGCCGGAGGGGGGCGTTTTTGACGTCAAGCGCCACGCGCTGAGCCAACGCATCCGCGGAGGCGTGGAGGCAACAGGCGAGCATAAGCAATAGACACAGTTTCATGACCAGCAAATAACATGATGGTATGGCATGAAAAATATTCATACTTTTGTACTGTTAGGTGGTTAAATGAATGAATTGAATTAGACACTTGATTGTTCGTTGGTGCCTGGCATTCGCCGTTCTGATTGCACTCAGGACGGCATTTTTATACAGGGTCACCGGGTTTTTTTGGTCACTCTGCTACCATGATCCTCCTTCCTTTACCGCCGGCAGGCGAGTCGCCAAACGTGAATGTCAACCCGGTATTGTCCCCGATGGCGCGCAGCACCTCCGACAGGTTCGCGTTGCGCGGGATGATGCCCGAAACGGGTTTCTGGATGTTCCCGTCCATGACGAACTCCACATCGTACCAACGCTCCAGCTGCCGGATGAGCTGATGGAGGTCGCCGTTGTCGAGGACGTAGATGCCGTCTTTCCAACTGGTATAGGACTCGGTGTCGACGGTGTTGACTGTTATTGCTGAACCACGGGTGGTGCTTTGCTCTCCGGGCGAGAGTATTTTAGTCGTAAGTCTTAAGTCGTTAGTCGTAAGGCCGGTCTGCGTGTTGCCGTTCCGCGTGCCGGACGTCACCTTTACCTTGCCTTCCACCAGGGTGGTTTTCGTTTCGGCTTCGTCGGGGTAGGCGGAGATGTTGAATTGGGTGCCCAATACCTGCACCACCTGACCTGCCGTCAGGACGTTGAAGGGCGCGCGCGACACGCGCGCGCCTTGGATTTCCTGAATCTCGAAAAAGGCTTCCCCCTCGAGAATCACCTCCCTCGTATCGTTGGCGAACCGGCTTGGGTATTTCAATGTCGAGGCGGCGTTGAGCCAGACTCTGGAGCCATCCGGCAGGGTGATCTGGTAGGTGCCGCTCTTTGGCGTGGTAAGTTGTAAGTCATAAGTCGTCAGTCCTGCATGCGGGCTATCTGCTGGATTAACGGCTGAGCCGTCTGTGTAGGTGATGTTTTCGGTTCCGATTACAATTCCTGTTTGGGCTTCGTCGAGGTCAATCGTTCGGCCGTCGGCCAGGGTTAACGTTGCGCGGTTGCCGCCGGGCAGGATTTCGGTCGCGGCCAAGCTGACTGCCGATTGTTGATCGCTGATGAAAAGCCACCCGCCAATGGCAACGGCTAGGATGGCTGCCGCGGCGTAGGGTATCCAACGCGACAAGCGCGGGCGCGTAGTGGGTTGCCGGATCCGCTCGGTGAGGTAGGCCCGGGCGCCCGCGGCTACTTGGTCGATGGCTTCGGCATGCGCCGAGTCATCCAGCTCGGTGTCCAGCTCGTGCTCGATCAGTTGCGTGAGGTAGGGGCCTTCGGCATCGACATGGAAGTAGGCCAGGATGATGTCCAGCTCCTCGGCGGTATATTCCCCGCGGAGGTAGTTGTTGAAGAGCGTCCTGATGGTTTCCCGATGTTCCAAAGCAATCCCTTTTTAAACCTATATGATCTTCGGGCGGATATGGGGTACAAGAAATTGGAATGAAATTATAATCCGTTGTTTTCCAGCGAGAAAAAATTCACGTAGTCAGCGTGTCGCCCAGCGCGATGCCGATGATGAGGTAACCGGCGAACTCGGGGTGGTTGAGCAGGCGTTCCTTGAGGAATTTGTTGGCGCGTTTGACGTGGGTATGCACGGTGCCGGTCGAGACGTTGAATTCCTGCCCGACTTCCGCGTAGGTCTTGCCGTCCAGTTTGCAGCGGACGTAGATTTCGCGTTGCCGCTCCGGCATTTCTTGTAGGATTTCCTGCAGTATCCGCTCGTTGTCCTTTTTCAGGAGTTGGCTTTCGATGTGGTCATAGCCCCCCTCGATGGCCGGGAGCAGGTGTGCCCGTACTTTCTCGTCGACCGCTGCCCGCCGGAAGATGCCGTACGCATGGTTCGCCGCGATGGTGTACAGGTAGGGTTTCAGCGGGCTGTCCGTGTGGAGTCCGTCACGGTTTTCCCATAACGCCATGAACGTGTCCTGCACGACCTCTTGGGCCAGTTCGGTCGATTTGAGCATGCGCACGAGGTGGGCGATCAGTGGCCGGTGGTAGTGGTTGTAGAGCGCGGTGAACGCCGCTCCGTCACCATCCCGCAGCCTGAGCAGCAAGTCCTTTTCGTCGGTGATAGGCGTCGGCTCCATGCCTTTTCTCTGAAACAAAGTTCGGCTATTGGGTTGGGAAAAAGAAATTTAATTGAAGAAAGGCTCGGGTAGCGATGCGTCTCCTAAAACACGTCATATGAATTTTACACCGGCATTCATGCGATATCAGCCAAAAATGATAAACTTGTATCCTATTTTACAAGAAGCATTAATCTCCGCTTACCATGCACAGCTACAGTACCCTGCTCATCGTTGCCCTATGCGTATCCACCATCGGATTTGCGCAGGGACAGCAAACACATACCAAGGCGAATTACCAGCTTGCCGCCAGGTTTTCGCCCGACAAGCTCAAGCGGTTGATCTTTTCGACGTCGGTTGAACCCAATTGGCTAAAGCATTCCAGCCGTTTCTGGTATGTTTATGAAACGCCGCAGGGTAAGCACTGGTATATCGTCGACCCAGCCGCTGGCCGGAAGGAACCGCTGTTCGATAACGCCGCGCTTGCCGCACAGCTCACGCGCATCGTCAGGGATCCATTCGACGCGCAGCACATCGATATCCGCAACCTCAACTTCACGGAGAATGAACGGCGGATCCGGTTTGAGGTGAACAGCACACGGGATACCCTGAAAACCAAGGAAGAACGGGAGAAAAGCACCAACAAGACCGATTCGCTGAAAAAGAAGGTTTTTTTCATGGAGTACGACCTGCAAACCCGGCAGCTGGTCGAGCTGGCCGATTCCCTGAAGCCCAAACCGCACCCGTCCTGGGCATCGTTCTCGCCCGATACCAACACGGTGCTGTTCGCCAAGGATTACAACCTCTATTGGATGGATCGCGAAAACTACGAGAAGGCGCGAAAGGACGAAAAGGACAGCACCATCGTGGAGCATCGGTTCACGACCGACGGTGTGCAATACTACGCCTGGGGCGGCGATGAATACAGCACCACCACGGGCGACGAAAAGAAAGACCAGGAAGAACGGGAGAAACGCAAACGCGCAGGCATCATCTGGTCGCCCGATGGCAGCCGCTTCGTGGTGACCCGGAAAGACAGCCGGCACCTCCATGCGCTTTGGGTGATCAACAACGTGGCAGACAAGCGGCCGACCCTGGAAACCTATAAATACCAGATGCCCGGGGAAGTGGATAGCCTCGAGCAGGAGCTCCATGTATTCGATTTCGCCACGAAGCAGCCGCAGCGGGTGAACGTAGCCGCATTCAAGAACCAGACGCTGTCCATCTGGACCAAGCCGCAGCCGCGCAACGGCAGACCGGATGATATCCGGATCACCACGTGGCTGGGGTCCAACGAGCGCTTTTTCTTCGCGCGCAGCAGCCGCGACCTGAAGCGCATCGACGTGGCAACCGTAAGCCGAGGCGGGGAGGTGACGGTCTTGGTGGAGGAGCGATCGAACACGTACCTCGATGTCCGCCGTCCGGAATTGATCGACGACGGTGCGGAATTCGTCCTCTGGTCGCAGCGCGACGGCTGGGGGCACTACTACCTGTACGATGGCCAAGGCAAGCTCAAGAATCCCATCACGTCGGGCGCGTTCTACTGCGCGGACATCGCGGGGCTCGACCCCAAGACGCGCACCCTGTTTTTCGTGGCCAATGGCCGCGAAGCGGGCGAAGACCCCTATTACCAGCACCTGTACCGCGTAAACCTCGATGGCAGCGGAATGAAGCTGCTCAACACCGGCGATTTCGACCACCAGGTCGACATGGATGAGCAACGCAAGTTCTTCGTGAACAACCGCTCGCGGGTGAATACCGTGCCGGAGGCAGCCCTGTTCAACAGTGCGGGCCAGCAGCTACTGCACCTGGAAACGGCCGATCTGTCGCAGTTGTTCGCTGCCGGATACCGCTTTCCGGAGCCTTTCACGGTAAAGGCCGATGACGGCATCACCGATCTGTATGGCGTGATGTACAAGCCATTTGATTTCGATTCGGCCAAAACGTACCCGTTGATCGAATACGTGTATCCGGGGCCGCAGACCGAGGCGGTGAACAAGGCCTTCGGGCGGAGCATGGACCGTATCGATCGGCTGGCCCAATTCGGGTTTATCGTGGTCACGGTGGGCAACCGGGGCGGGCACCCCGCCCGGTCCAAATGGTACCACAACTACGGCTATGGCAACCTCCGGGATTACGGGTTGGCCGACAAAAAGGCCACCGCCGAGCAGCTGGCCGATCGGCACGCGTTTATCGACATCGACCGCGTGGGCATCACCGGCCATTCCGGAGGCGGTTTCATGGCCACGGCGGCCATGCTGGTCTATCCCGACTTTTTCAAGGTCGCCGTTTCCGGGGCGGGCAACCACGAGAACAACATCTACAACCGGTGGTGGAGCGAGCGGCATCACGGCGTCACGGAGCGCGTGTCCGCCAAGGGCGATACGACGTTCGCCTACGCGATAGCGCGGAATACGCAACTCGCGAAAAACCTGAAGGGCCGCTTGTTGTTGGCCACCGGCGACATCGACAACAACGTCCATCCCGCCAATACCATCCGGATGGCGGAGGCGCTGATCAAGGCCAACAAGCGGTTCGACTTCCTGTTGCTGCCGGGCCAACGGCACGCCTTTGGCGATATGACCGAGTATTTCTTCTGGAAAATGGGCGACTATTTCTGCCAACACCTCCTGGGCGACCACAGCGAAAGCGTTGACATCACGGAAATCAACCGCGAAGTCCCGAAAAAGTAGGCGCCGTACAACGTTGAAAAAATAGTTTATCTTTGCACGCAAATAGCATGGGAGGAAATTCGTGAAAAAGACAATTCTCTATGTCGAGGACGACCACGATATGAAGGATGTAGTGTGTGACATCATGGCTTATGAAGACTATGACGTGATTACCGACAGTGGGAAACAACTGGAAAACCTATTGAAAACACACAAGGTGGGCCTCATCCTGATGGATGAAGTGCTGAGCTGGACGCGGGGAAGCGACCTGTGCCTGGTGCTGAAGGAAAATGAAGAGACCAGGCATATCCCGATCGTGATGCTGTCCGCTGCGCGCGAAATCGAGGAAATTGCCCAACGATGCGGTGCCGTAGACTACATCCAGAAGCCTTTTGACATGTACGACGTAATCGACAAGGTCAACGAGCACTACTTGGCGTAGCCATTCGAAAATAGATACTTGTTCACTTCCTGCAGCACATCTTCGACGTCGAAGGGTTTGGCCAGGTAGCTGTCCGCCCCAGCGGCCAAAGCGACCTGCTTGCCGTCACGGTTGGCCGAGATGACCAACACCGGCAACCGGCCGGTCTCGGGATTGGCGCGCAACCGCTGTACGATCTCGTCGCCGGTAACCATCGGCATCTGCAGGTCCAGGATCACCAATTCCGGCTTTTCGGCCAGGATCCGGTCGTATACCACGCGGCTGTCCACCTCGCCGATCACGTCGACGTCGCGGGTGGTTTCCAGGATGAATTCCAGCAACTCGACGATGCTTTTGTCATCGTCGCAGACCAATATCTTTTTGGTATCCATGTCAATAACCGTATCAATAATCCAACACTACGCGTAAACCAATTCCTGTCGCGGTGCCTCGGGGTGGGGGAAATGCACGAAGAACGTCGATCCCTTGCCCAGCTCGCTCTCCACCCAGATTTTGCCTTGGTGCTTTTAGACCATGCGTTTCACGATGGCCAAACCCACGCCCGATCCTTCAAAGCCCTCCGCTTCCTTCGACCTCGAAAACAGGTTGAAGATGAGGTGTTCATCGGCCGCGTTTATACCGATGCCATTATCCGCGATCGCATACGTTATTCCTGTATCAGCAATCGTGCCATTTATGCGGATGTAGGCGTTGGCGGCCTTGGATGAATACTTGACGGCATTGCCCAGCAGGTTCGAGAATATCTGCAGCACCATCATCTCGTCTCCCGCTACGGCCGGTGTATCGTACACGTCTATGCGAAGGTTGGCATTGTTTTGCGCCATGAGGAAATCGTCGCGGAGATCGGCCAACAGCCGCTTCATGTTCACCGTTTTGCGTACCAGCGTATCCTGGCCCATGCGCGAATAATTCAGTATTTCCTCGATCATGAGCTGCATTTTCTGCGTGCTCTCGCCGATGCGTTCGGCTACCTGCTTCAGTTTGGGGTCCGTCCCGAAACGCATGTGGAGCAGCTGCGAATAACTCTTGATGGTGGTGAGCGGGTTCTTCAGGTCATGCGAGACCGTATAGCTGAACGTATCCAACTCGGTATAGGCTTCCTGGAGCTTGTCATGCAGCAGCCTGATCTCGGAAGCTTTCCGGCCAATGGCGAATTTCACTTCGTGCGTGAGCTTGCTGGCGGCCTGGATTTCGGCCGGTTCCCAAGGGGCCGACGTATGGTGTACGTCTTGCCGCCATACCGCAAACGATTGCCGGGGCGATATGGTGAGCAGGCCGTTTTCAGCCAGTTCGCTAGGTTTATCGGGCTTGCCCGCCCAGTCGACGCTGCGCAATCGTTCGCTGCGGAACCAAAGCAGGTATTCCGGGTGATAGGAAGAAAGCCGACAGGCCAGGACACCAGATGCGGTGTCGGATTGTGCGGCCGCTTCCGGAAAATGTGCCGACAGGCAATCCGTATGGAACACCGGCGACAGGTGATTGCGGGCCAGCCAACTTGCGAGCGCCTGGAGGAAGCCCGCCTCGGGCACCTCGCCGACGGCGTGGATTTCCTTGTTGTAGACGATGGCCGCGCCGGTCGACGGAATCGCGTCAAGCAACGAACATTCGTCGTTGATGAGGGCGTCCTTGACGGGTATGTTGCGCGACAGGTGCCGCACGATGCCTTCGGAGGCCACGCGGAGGCTTTCCGCGAGCCGTCGGTCTTGTTCCTGCTGCTTTAGGCTTACCGCCGTGGAGAGCACCTGGCTCACCAGCTTGGCGGCGTTGCGTTGCCTGAAGTTGATGAACCGGGGGGTATAGTTGTGGCACGCGATGAGGCCCCAGAGCTTGTCTTGATCCAGGATCGAAACGCTGAAGCTGGAGGCGACCTCCATGTTCTTCAGGTATTGGATATGGATCGGCGATACGGCACGCAAGCCGCTGTTCGTCAGATCCACCGCATTTGCGCTGCCCACATGCGCAGCCATGACCAGGGCGGCAGGCTGGGCATGGACATCGGCGATCAAGCGCGTGGGGTTCACCCGGTAAAGTTCCCTGGCCTGTTGCGGGATGTCCGTAGCCGGATAGTGGAGGCCGCGCCAGGTGTCCAATCGCTCGGCCTTCGATTCGGCCACCACCTCCCCGTGTCCGTCGTCATGGAACCGATAGACCATGACCCGGTCGTATTGGATGATCTTGCGGATGTGCTCCGTCGCGGCCTGGAGCAGGTCCGTCAACGCGGAAGAGGCCAGTATATCCGTCATCGCGTGCTCCAGCTGGAGCTCGATGGGAGCCGCATGCGACCGTTCCGGTTCGAATTCGAGCAGCCAGTACGGGTCGGCAGCCGAGACCAACAACGCGTAGCGCGTGCCGCCGATCGAAACGGGATACGGATTGCTGGGCCTGAAACCAGGCGGCAAGGTGGGCGGGAACAGGTGCTGCAGGAAGTCCAGCGCGCCGATGGGCTCACCCAATAAGGCACCGACGGGCGTGCCGACGATGCGTTCGACGTTTTCGCTGCAGCCGATGATGCCCAGGTTGCCATCGACCACGAGCAGGAATCCGTGGCCCTGTATGGCGCCCGAGCGATGTATCGGCTCCAGGTCGCAATTGGTGAGATCGTAGTTGCGCATCGTACAAACATAGCGATAATCGCGACGTTACGCAAATCGCGACATCCGGATCACACGGCGTCTTCGGCCATGACGGTCTGCAGGATGGACCACGCGGCCTGCAGCACGGGCGCAATGGCCCTGACCTGCGGGCCCAGCACCAGCCGGTGGTGATCGATGTCGATGCGAACGGGCCGCGGCTGATCGGCGGGCATGTATACCAGCACGTAACGCCGGGTGGCATACGCTGGATGCAACCACCAATCGACATCGGTAAATTGCGTCGGTTTGGTTTGCGTGAACAGCACGTGGAATCGGTCGTTCATGACGTCGATGCTGCCGTCCGCATGGGTTTGGCGGCTCATGGTCCCGTCGTGGTCGGTGAGCATATCCGCCAAGCCGCCCAGGAAGTCCTTTTCCACCAGCAATTTCCACAGGTCGGCGATGGCGTGCCTTTCGGTCGCGGGTTGTCCACCCACATACGTGACCAACGATGCATCCACTTGCTGGTAGCTGAAGAAGTCCTCGACGATGTCGGCTATCGCGGTCTTTGGCGTCCAGATGCGGTAAGACAGGCCGAACGGGCCATTCGGCACGGCGATACCCGCGGTGGCGACCCTGGTCTTGGCGTTGATCTGCACGCCGAGCTCCAGGATGGCGTATCCGCTGCCGTTCTTGACGAAGGTGTAGTGCGGGGTCGCCGGCTCGTCGGCCAGCCGTTCGTATCGGCGGGCCACCACCGCCCACTCCAGCTTTTCATCTTCGATGAGCTCGTCTGCCTGCAGTTCGGTCAATTGCAGGCCGATATGCTGATTGTCTGGCTGGTACTGCACGATACGGACCTCCAATTGCGCGCCGCTGGGCAGTTTTTTGAGCGCCGCCAATAAATAGGGGAGGTCCGACCCGTACAGGTCTTTGCCCAAGTCGAGCTTGCCCTCGTACCCGTCAAGCCAAAGTTCAGGCAGGTGCCGGGGTTTTTTCTTCACCTCGAAATGCTTCACGCTGCCCACGTGGCGCAACCAGCGGCAGTCGTACCACAGGGTGTCAGCCGGTTTTTCGCTGAAATGGGCGATATCCGGCCTGATGTATCGCTGGAAGACCACCGGTACGCGCATGCCGGGCGTGATGCCCTTGAACGTGCCGGGCGGAAAGCCGTATTTGCGCTGTACGCCGAAAACCGACCCGTATTCCCAAGCGAACGAACCTCCCAATTCCAATGCGGCGTATCGCTCGTTGATATAAAGCACCGTGGCCTTGTATCGCTGCCCCGGCACCAGGCGGTGGCGTGGGTATCCGTGGTTGCGGGCCGAGGCGATGAAGCGGTGATCGGGCTTGCCCGGTTCGGGCGCCACGATCGATTTCAGGGTGCAGAAAAGCCGCTGGCCAACCAACTTCCGGGCAATGGGCAGCCAGAACTCGCTGCGTTGATAACGCCAAGGCATGTCCTCGAGCGATAGGAATCCGCGCGTGCCCAGGCCGTATACCAGGTATCCGTTGCCCAGGAACTGCTGCAACGTGACCGGAAAGGCGGTTTGGCTGGCTTCGTACGCTGCCAGGCGTTCGGCAATCGCCTCCTCCTCGGCTACGTTCGGTAGCCTATCCATCACCTTTTGATCCATAGGTTGGTCGTTCCCCATTGATTGATCGTTAAACGAATCGATTGTCAAACAGGCGAAGGTAAAAAAAAATGCTGATGCATAAAAAAAATGCCGCCCACCGATCGGCGGGCGGCACGTATACCCGGTTTCGCGGGGTGCCTCACAGCGTCAAGCTGAGCTTGAACTGCAGCATGTTGTTCTTGAAGGGCTCTTCGCCATTGCCTTCGGACGAGAAATACTTGGTCTTGATCGATCCCGGCGAATAATCCAAGGCGAGGCCGAGGCCGCCGTAGCGAACCGTGACGCCATAATTCGGTTTGAAGCCGAATTTGCCGAATTCCGCGAATTGCTGGAACAAGGACGCGTCTTCGCTGTCTTCCGAGTCATCGATGAACGAGAAATACCGCTCGTCATCATAATCGTCTTCCTTGTAGGCCCAATAATCCGTGGTGTTGACGAAATAGGTGGCGGCCAGCTGGATCCGTACGTCCACCACCAACTTGCCGATGGGCGCGATGGAGAATACCGGGCCGATCTTGGAAGAGGCCGAGATCGCCAGCGAATTGGAGGCGTCGACGGTATAGCCCTCGGCCTCATCGGCGGCAATGGTTTCGCTCCAATCCAGCTCGTTGTAGGTCAGTGCCAGCTGCGTCCAGTCCAACCCGATGCGTGCATCGAAGATGGGCAGCAGGCTCTTCTTGTTGAAATAGTAATTCCGGCCGAATTCGAGCGCATAGCCGGTGCCGGCACCGTAGGCTCCGTCGACCATGCTGTTCAGTACGCCCCTGCCGCCGAGGTTGGCGTAATCCGCCTCGAGGTCGGCGCCGAAATTGTTGAGGCCCAGCCTGAAGTAGCCCCGGTTTCCCTTGCCTTCCTTCGTGATCTGCGCGTGTGAAACCAAGACGGCCGACAAAAGCAAGGTAGCGAGGCCGAATCGCTTTAATGATGTGTTGATGTACATGATACGGTTGAGTATGTGGTAGTTAATCAATTCGGAGGCAAAAGTACCGGGTTGCGGCAAATGGGCAAATACCGCAAACGCGGTATTTTAGGATCTGACACGAAATGGAATGAGCAAATCAAGCGTAGCGATTTTGTTCGTTATCAAGGCGCATATTGCGGCTCATAGTGGAGCTATGGGCAAGATGTGAAACGAAGATAACGGGCAAAAGGGCAAGCTTGAGTGTTTAGGTTATTTCGTGTCAGTTCCTTAACGGTCAAACCGATCCATCAGCATCGCGAGCTCGGATACCTTGTTGATGCCTAGCTTGCGGTAGATGTTCTTGACGTGGGTCACCACGGTGGCCGGCGAAATGAACAGCCTATCGGCGATTTCCTTCTTGCTCAAGCCCGTGCACAGCAAATCGACGATCTCGCGTTCGCGCGGTGTAAGCAGGAGGTATCGTTCATGCGGCGACGGCGAAAGGTCCCGCTGTGCGACGTCCATCACCGTCATCGCGATCTTGGGCCGGCCGCGATCGTCTCGCATGATGGCTTTGGATGTGCCGATGGCGACCTTCCACTGGTGCGTTGCATCACGCAATTTATACGTCAGGTCGAGGTATCCCGATTGATCGTTGCGGAAGAAAGCCATCGACTCGATGAGCGTGTAATAGGTAGACAGGTGCATGGTCTTGAGGTAATAGAAATGGTCCATGCCCTGCAACACCCGGTTCTTGAAGCCATAGAACGCCCGCAGCCGCTCATTGATGCAGATGGGGCGGTAATACTCCACGTCATGGATGGTGATCAGGTAGTCCGAACGATCGATGACCTGCAAGAAATCCGGTTGCCGCGCGCTTGCTGCGTCGAGCGGCGCCAAGGGACGGAGGGTGTGACTGATGTGTTCAAATTCTTTCTGTAGCGGCAAAAATGACTCCATACGTTTAGCGATCGGAATAAGAGTCGCTAAAAGTAGCGAAAATAAAGCACATGCGGGTACAACCAGCACGGCTTGTCAAACATAATTACCTGAAATCTTGTTTAGCGTTCATGATCGTAAACTCCAAGGGAATCCCGTTTCGCTACATGTTCGATAAGGTGAAACGCGAAGTGGCCATCGTCACCGTGGTCGGCTTGTTCTTCAACGCGTTCACCTACGTGCTCAATGACCGATTGCCCGACATGCCGTTGGGCGTCCCGGCGTTCTTGGGTACGGCTATCTCCGTGTTGTTGTCGTTCAAGATGAGCCAATCGTACGAGCGCTGGTGGGAGGCCCGCAAGATCTGGGGTGCCATCGTGAACGATTCACGTGCGTTGGTGGTGCAATTGCAGAGCTACCTCGGGGTCGAAGAACAGGCCACGATCAACGGCATCGGCCATCGGCAAATCGGCTGGTGCTATGCACTCGGCGATGCCTTGCGTGGGCTGAATCCGCTTTCGCGGCAAACGGGCTGCCTCGCCCCCGACGAGGTGGCGGCGCTTGGCCAGGTTGCCAACAAACCCTTGGCGATCATGCAACGGCAGGCATTGGCCGTCAAGGCGTTGGCCGACCGGGGTGCGTTGGATGTCTTCTGCCGGGTACAGGTAGACCAGACCATCGTGCGCCTGATCGATTCCATGGGCAAAGCCGAACGGATCAACTCCACGGTATTCCCCGTGACGTACCGATTGTTCCTGCACGGGGCCATCTACCTGTTCTTGATCACGCTTTCCATCGCCATCCAGGATGTGCGCCCCATTTTCGAGATCCCCTTGCTGGTCCTGATTGCCACGTTGTTTTTCCTGGCGGAGAAGACCGCCTACCATTTGCAGGATCCGTTCCGGAACCGTCCGAGCGACACACCCGTGACCAGCATTGCCCGGACCATCGAGATCAACATCCGGGAGCTGCTCGGTGAAGCGGACATTCCCGAGCCCCTGCAACCGAAAACTTTTTTCTTGCTTTAGCGGTAATCGCCATGCGGTGGGTTGCGCATCGGCTGTTTTCGCGATTTGTTCGTATGTTTGCCTTGCGCGCCAAGATAAATGCGCCATAGCTGGATATGCGGATCTCGACAATCGTCCTCTTGTTTACGCTCGTTTGCGGCGACGATGCCCTTGCGCAGGGCATCCAGCGCCTGGGGTCACCGCTGGTGCAGCAATATGCCAAATCCGATTACCGGGCCGGCAACCAGAACTGGTCGGTCACGAGCGGGGCAAACGGCATCGTGTATGCCGCCAATGCCGAAGGGTTGCTGGCATTTGACGGCCAGTACTGGACCTTGCATCAGCTTCCGAACAAAAGCACGGTGCGCAGCGTGGCGGTAGACAGCGCCGGCAGGATCTATACCGGCGGGCTGGCCGAGTTCGGCTACTGGGAAGACGTTGGGTATGGGCAGCTGCGCTATCATTCCGTGAGCCGCCTGCTCGGACCCGACGACCGGGTGCGGGATGAGATCTGGAAAATCGTGATCGATGGCGACCGGGTGCTTTTCCAATCGTTCTCCACGCTGTATAGCTACGAAGACAATAGCCTGGAGACGGTGAGGGGCATGGGCCAACCGTTCCTCTTCCTGCACCAGGTGCGCGGGCGCCTGTTCATCGAGCTGCTGCCTTCGGGGCTGCACGAAGTGCAGGGCTTGGCATTGGTGCCGGTGGCCGGTAAAGACAAATTGGGCGGCGCCAACATCCTGACCATGCTGCCCTTCGCCGACGGGCGCACATTGATCGGTACGGCCAAGGCGGGATTGTTCCTGATGGACAGCGCTGGCCGGATCGACCCGTGGGAAAACAAAGCGAACGGGATACTGCAGGCGTGGCAACTGAACAACGGCTTGAACGTGCTCGATAATTATTACGCATTCGGTACCATCCTGAACGGCGTGGTCATCCTGGACAGGCAGGGCGAGATCGTGCAGCACATCAACAAGGAACAGGGGCTACAGAACAATACGGTGCTGAGCATCAGCGCCGACGCGCAACAGAATATCTGGGTAGGCCTGGACAATGGCCTGGACCGCATCGAAATCAATTCGCCCCTGTATTTCTATCGCGACAACAAAGGCCGCATCGGCACGGTATATGCCGCGAAGATCTTCAACGGCAATATCTACCTGGGCACCAACCAAGGCCTGTTCCAGAGCCCTTGGCGCGAGACCGGCGGCTTCCAATCCTTCGATTTCTCGTTGGTGGCGCAGTCTCAGGGCCAGGTCTGGGATTTGGTGGTTGCCGATGGCCAACTGCTCTGCGGACACAACGACGGTACGTTCGTGGTCGAGGGAAACCGGTTTACGCTCGTGTCCGGCCGGAGCGGTGGTTGGACCTTCAAACCCCTCGCCAATAAGCCCGGCGAACTCTTGCAAGGCACGTACACGGGCATAGGCCACCTGCGCAAGGCCAACGGGCAATGGGCGTTCGCGCCGTTGTCGGGTTACAACGACCCCTCGCAGTACGTCGAGCCGGTGTCGCCTACGCGCCTTTGGGCGAGTGGATACAAAGGGTTGCGCTTGCTCACGGTAGACGAACGGTTCACCACGGCGCAGCAGGTGCAGGTGTACGACACGGCGCAAGGGCTTCCCAACAGCCAATTCACCAATGTGTTCAACCTGGAAGGCAGCGTGGTATTCGCCACCGACAGCGGTTTCTACCAGCATGATGCGATTACCGACCGCTTCTATCCCTATGCGCAACTGAATCGCCAGCTGGGCTCATTCGCCTTTGCCAACCGCATCATCGCCGCCGATGCAGGGCGTTATTGGTTCGTCAACCGCGCACGGATGTCGCTGGTCTATTTTGGGCCGCAGGGCGTGGTGCAGGTCGATTCCACCCAATTCGCCACGCTGAATGGGCGCATGATGAAGTTCTATGAAAGCATCAACCGGGTCAAGGACGACCTCTACCTCATCAGCCTTGACGATGGTTTTGCGGTGTACAAGGCGCCCGACGCGACCGTGAACAAGGTCAGGTTGCCGCCGCCACTGTTCCGTTCGGTGCGCAACATCACCGACAGCCTCTCCGACAGGGGATATACGGCCGATGCCGTGCCCGAAATCCCGTATCGCCACAACAACATCCGCATCGGCTATGCGTCGCCTTGGTACAGCGCCGCCCCCCTGCGTTACCAGTTTTACCTGCAGGGCTACTCGCGTACGTGGTCTGAATGGGACGAGGCCGCGCAAAAGGAGTTTACCAACCTGCGCCAAGGCGAGTATACCTTCCGGGTGCGGGCCATGGCGCCCGACGGGACCGTATCGGCGATCTCGGATTTCCGGTTCGTGGTGTTGCCGCCCTGGTACCTGTCGTGGGTGGCCATCGTGTTGTATGCGATTGCGCTGCTAGCGTTGTTGCTCGCCGGGCGGGCGTGGTACCGCCACAAGATCCGGAAACACCGTAGCATGGTGCAGGACAACATGATCCGGCAGCAAGAGGCCCTATTGAAACAGGAAGCCGAAGAAAACGAGCAACGGGTGATGAAGCTCAAGAATGAGCAGCTGGAACTCGAGCTGGCCAGCAAGAGCCGGGAATTGGCCAATTCGGCCATGAGCATCGTCTACAAGAACGAGTTGCTCAACACCGTGCACGACGAGCTGCTCCAACTGCGCGACGGCGACGGACGCAAACTGTCAAATGAGCAGCTCCGCAAGATCAACAAGATCATCGAGGATGCCCGCAGCGACGAACGCGACTGGAACATTTTCGAGGAGAGTTTCAACGAAACCCACGAGAACTTTTTCAAGAAGCTGAAGGCCGATTACCCCGAACTGGTGCCCAATGACCTGAAGCTGTGTGCCTACCTGCGCATGAACATGAGCAGCAAGGAAATCGCATCGCTGCTAAACATCACCACGCGCGGCGTGGAGATCAGGCGGTACCGGCTGCGCAAGAAGTTGAGCCTCACGCCGCACAAAAACCTGACGGAATTCCTGATGGAGGTGTAGTCCTGGCACCTCATTTCTTATGCGTCTTCCGATAATGTGAGGGCGATATGCCCATTAGCTTGCTAAAGAGCCGTGAGAAATAAAAGGGATCTTCGAAGCCCAGCGCCACGCAGATCTCCTTCACGGTCTTGTCCGTGAAGTACAGGTATTGGCAGGATTGCTGGATCTTGAGCTGGTTGAAATAGTGGCTGGGCGACTGGCCGGTGCGCTGCTTGAAGATTCGGCTGTAATGCGATACGGAGATGCGCTGCTGGTGGGCGAGTTCCGCAATGCTGAATTGCGACCGTAGGTGCTTTTTCATGAAGGCGATCGAGTTGCTCACCGTGTCCTCGCTGTTCGCGACGGGGTTGCTCTGCCGGTAGTAGATCAACGAGGAAATGAAGTGCAGGAGGTTCAGGTTCATGATTTCCAACTCCCGGTCTTCATCGCTGCGTTCCAAGAGGCCATAGATCTGTTCAAAGAGCCTGATGCGGCTTTCTTCATACGGGATGTCGTGTACGCATGGCGCGCCTTGCTGCAAGGATCGCCGGAATAGGTCGTTGTCATGATCCCCGCAGAAATGCAGCCAGTAGATGGTCCAAGGGTTGTTGGGTGCGCTGTAGTAGCGATGGGGGGCATGCTTCGGGATGATGAAGTACGTGTTTGGCGTAAGTGCGTATGCTTGGCCGTTCACCAGGATATGGCCTTCGCCTTCCACGCAGTAGAGGAGGATGTATTGTCCGCAACCGGCTTTGCGCTCCATGTCATGGAAAATCGCGTTGGGGTAGTATCCGATGGCCGTGAGGTACAGGTTCTTGGTCAACTTGTTGTTCGTGACCTTGCGCTTCACGTTTGGTGGCAAGACAATCCGCTTCTCACCGATGAAGCCTTCTTTCACCTTTTTGGTTTGAATTGTAATATTGTCCATCATTCCCTGGATGCTAATCAGTCCATTGGCTAAATTGGTCGTTCCGTTTTATCCGGGATAAAGGTGGCGATTTAATCTTGGTTTTCAAAAACCATGGGAAGATAGTTGTATTGTCCATGTTTTTTTGGAAAACATCCATTTTTGAAATGGGGGGAGTGCCGTAGTTTTGCCCTTGTTCCACCAGGTGATGGCGGTAACCAATAATAAACGACCAATAGGACACGGTACAGGATGGCAGGATTGATTTCAGAAGAGGCTTGGGGCATGTTGGATGGGCGAGCGATTTTCCGCTATCGGTTGGAAAACGGGGCCGGTGCGTACGTGGAACTGACGAACTACGGCGCATCGCTGGTCTCGGCGGTGGTACCCGATCGCCACGGTTGCCTGGAGCACGTCGTATTGGGCTTCCCAGCCGCCGAAGGGTACCTGCAGGATACCTGTTACATCGGCGCTACCATCGGTCGCTTTGCCAACCGCATCGCCAATGCCGAGTTTTCCTTGGCCGGTTCGCGCTACCGGCTGGATGCGAACGATGGCCACCATTCCAACCACGGCGGAAGCGATGGATTCGACAAACAGCTCTTCGAAGCCACGGTCGACGGGGATACGGTCACGTTCAGCTTGCACAGCATTGACGGTCAAGGGGGGTATCCCGGCAACCTCGAACTGGCTGTATCCTACCGATGGACCGAGACCAACGAGCTGCACATCGAATATACCGGCATTTCCGACAGGAGGACCGTGCTCAACGTGACGAACCATGCATATTTCAACCTTTCGGGCGGCCAACGCACGATCGTGGATCATCACCTGTGCATCGACGCCGCAGAGATCGTGGAGACCCGGGGCGACCACATCCCAACGGGCGTGTTGGTGCCCGCGGGTGTGCACGCGTTCCCGGGGGTGACGCTGCGGGCACGCATGGCACATCAGGGCAACCACGTGCGGGGGCTCAACCACTGCTACGTGCTGCGTCCGGAGCCGGCCGGCACGTTGCGGCAGGCGGCACGGCTCGCCGACCCGGTCTCCGGCCGTGTATTGGACGTATGCACGACGTATCCCGGACTGCTGCTCTACACGGGCGATCTGCTCCATAGCCAGCAGCCGGGCCACTGGAACCGGAACTACATGCCATACGATGGCCTCTGCCTGGAATGCCAATATTTTCCCGACAGCCCCAACCATCCGGCATTCCCATCCACCGTGTTGGAGGCTGGAGGCCGCTACCATGAACGCATCGTATACAGGTTTGATACAACAACGTAATCATTGCTATATGGACAACGCATCGACATTCAATAACGGCTACATCGTCGGCATCTCGCTGATCTCGGCCTTGGGCGGTTACCTGTTCGGCTTCGATTTTGCCGTCATCGCCGGCGCATTGCCGTTCTTGCGGCAGGAATTTGCGCTCGACGCTTGGTGGGAAGGATTCCTGACCGGCTCGCTGGCATTGGGATGCATCGTGGGGTGCCTGGCAGCCGGGCGGATCGCCGATGGGTATGGCCGCAAGCCGGGGCTCCTGCTGGCGGCCCTCATCTTCGCCGTTTCCTCGTTGGGGATGGCGTTCGCGGCGAACCTGAGCATGTTCATCGGCATGCGCTTCGCGGCCGGGATCGGCGTGGGGATGGCCTCGCTGCTGAGCCCGATGTACATCGCCGAGATATCGCCCGCGGCCGTGCGCGGCCGCAACGTGGCCATCAACCAATTGACCGTGGTGATCGGTATCCTGGTCACCAACCTGGTCAACTATTTCCTGGCCGATATGGGAAATGAGGCTTGGCGGTGGATGTTCGGCCTGGGAGCCGTGCCGTCGGTGCTGTTCTTTGCCGGCGTATTCGCATTGCCCGAGAGCCCGCGCTGGTTGGTCAAGGCCGGTAGGCAGGAGCAGGCCGAACGGGTGCTGCGCCGACTCGGATCGGCCGGCTATGCCGAAGCCAACCTGGCGACGATCCGCCGGTCGCTGCAGGGGGGCGTGAAGCAATCCTACCGCGCCGTGTTCGAAAAAGCCGTGCGCCCCGCCGTGATCGTCGGCGTGACCCTGGCCCTGTTCCAGCAACTGTGCGGCATAAACGTCGTGTTCAATTATACGTCAACCATCTTTGAATCGGTAGGGGCCGACCTGGATCGGCAGCTGCTCGAGACCGTTGCGATCGGGGTGGTCAACCTCGTGTTCACGCTGGTGGCCATGTGGCAGGTCGACAGGCTTGGCCGCAGGCCACTCATGCTGGTGGGATCGCTCGGCCTGAGCATCGCCTACATCGTGCTGGCCCTGTTGCTGCAGGGGCAGGCTGCGGCGGCACTGGTTTCGGTGTTCGTGCTGCTGGCCATCGCCATCTACGCCACCACGCTGGCACCGGTGGTGTGGGTGCTCATTTCGGAGATATTCCCCAACAAGATACGGGGCATGGCCTCGTCCATCGCCATCGTTTCGTTATGGATCGGCTACTTCATCCTGGTGTTCACCTTTCCGGTGCTGGCGAGCAAATTGGGTACGTTCGGCCCCTTCTACCTCTACGCGGTAATCTGCTTCCTCGGGTTCTGGTTCGTGAAGCGCCGGGTGAAGGAAACCAAGGGGCAGAGCCTGGAGGAACTGGAAAACACGATGGCCGGGCATTGAAACGCGAAACGTCAAGCATAGAAAACATAGTGGACATGAAACATAAGCAGGAAGTAACGATTTGGCAGGAGCAAGTGACCATACCGACGTATGGGGTGGGCGAACCCGATAAAAACCCGATGTTCTTCGAAAAGCGGGTGTACCAGGGAAGCAGCGGAGTGGTGTACCCCAACCCGGTCATCGAAAAGGTATTCGACGAAAAGGCCGACAAGGCCTATATCGGGCTATTCCTCGAAAACCGGTACCTCAAGGTCATGGTCCTGCCCGAGCTGGGCGGCCGGATCCAACTGGCGTACGACAAGGTCGGGCAACGGCACTTCATCTACCACAACCGGGTGATCAAGCCCGCGTTGGTGGGGCTCACCGGGCCGTGGATATCGGGCGGCATCGAATTCAATTGGCCGCAGCATCACCGGCCCAGCACGTTCGAGCCCATCGATTTCGACCTGGAGGAACATGCCGATGGCAGCAAGACGGTGTGGGTGAACGAAGTGGAGAAGATGTTCCACACGAAAGGCATGGCCGGGTTTACGCTGCACCCCGACAAGGCGTACATCGAGATCAAGGCGAAGCTCTACAACCGCTCGCCGCTTCCGCAGACCTTCCTGTGGTGGGCCAATCCGGCCGTGAAGGTCAACGACCACTACCAGTCGGTATTCCCGCCCGACGTGAATGCCGTATTCGACCATGGCAAACGCGACGTGGCCACGTTTCCGATCGCCACGGGCACCTACTACAAAGTGGACTACGCGCCGGGTACCGACATCTCGCGCTACAGGAACATCCCCGTACCCACCTCGTACATGGCCATCCGGTCCGACTACGATTTCGTGGGCGGCTACGAGCACGATACCCGGGCGGGGTTGCTGCATGTGGCCAACCATCACGTATCGCCCGGCAAAAAGCAATGGACCTGGGGCAACGGCGACTTCGGCCAGGCATGGGACCGCAACCTGACCGACGAAGACGGGCCCTACATCGAGCTGATGACCGGGGTGTATACCGACAACCAGCCCGATTTCTCGTGGCTGATGCCATACGAGGAGAAATCGTTCACCCAATATTTCATGCCGTACCGGGAGCTTGGCATGGTCAAGAACGCATCCAAAGACCTGCTGCTGGCGCTGGAAGCCCAAGACGGCGGCTGGTCGCTGAAACTCTTCGCCACCGGCACCCAGCCACAGCTCGACATCCGGCTTTCGGCATCCGGCACGGAGTTGTGGGCCGATACGGCCGCACTGGCCCCCGATGTGGTTTACGAGCGTTTCGTCGCCCTCGATAGGCCGGTGGATGAACGGCACCTGCGCGTGACGGTGCGCGACGGCGCGGGGCGCGAGCTGCTCCGCTATGCGCCGGCAGCCAACCGCGTCAACGAGGTGCCGGAACCCGCGAAGCCGGCATTGCAACCGGACGAGGTCGAAAATGCCGAACAGCTGTTCCTGACCGGCCAGCACCTGGAACAGTACCGCCACGCCACCTACAGCCCGGTGCCGTACTACGAGGAAGCGCTTCGGCGCGATCCCGGCGACATCCGCAACAACAACGCCCTGGGGCTTTGGTACCTCCGCCGGGGGCAGTTCGCCAAGGGCGAAGGCCATTTCCGCAAGGCCGTGGCCACGGCCACGCGCCGCAACCCCAACCCCTACGACGGCGAACCCCACTATAACCTGGGGTTATGCCTGCGCTACCAAGACGACACCGACGGTGCATACGAGGCGTTTTTCAAGGCCACCTGGAGCCATGCGTGGGCTGCGGCCGGTTATTTCTCCGTTGCGCAGATCGACATGCTCCGTGGGCATTTCCAAGCGGCATTGGAACACGTCGAGTCCGCATTGCGGTACCATGCGGCGAACGGCAAGGCCCAGGTGTTGCGCGCCGCGGCATTGCGCCATTTGGGCGATCACGAGGCGGCCTTGGCCGCATGTGCCGAGGCGTTGCGCCTCGATCGATTCAATCTGGGGGCCTATTTCGAAACCGTGCTGGTGCATCAGGCCCTGGGCAATGCAAACCGGGCGCAAGCCGCACAGCAGGTGCTGCTTGGCCTGGCGCGTGGCACGGCACACAACCTGCTGGAATACGCCATCGATTACCTGCAGGCCGGATCGTACCGCGAAGCGTATGCGCTGCTCGGCATCGTTCCGGAAGGGCAGGAGGACACATTGAACCTGTACTACCGGGCTTGGCTGCAACAACGGTTGGGCGCGAAGGCGCAGGCCGAGGTCCTGTTCGGCAAAGCGGCGCAAGCCAGTCCGTACCTGTGTTTCCCCAACCGGCTGGACGACATCCAGGTGCTCCGGGCGGCGATCGACGCCAATCCGGCCGATGCCAGGGCGCCCTATTACCTGGGTAACCTCTATTACGACAAACGGCAATACGACGAAGCCATCGCCCTGTGGGAAAAAGCCGCCCAGTCTGCCGATGCCCTGCCCACGGTATTCCGCAACCTGGGCATCGCCTACTTCAACAAGCGGCACGATGCCGATCGCGCGGTGGCGTACTACGAAAAGGCCTTTGCCCGGGATACCACCGATGCGCGGGTATTGATGGAACTCGACCAATTGGACAAACTGCGGGGCAAGCGGCCGGAAGAACGGCTCGGTTTCCTCGAGGCGCACCTCGAAACGGCGGTGCAGCGCGACGATGTATACCTGGAGCGGGCAGCCCTGTACAATACGCTCGGGCAGCCCCGGCAAGCGCTGGATCTGTTGCTGCAGCGCAAGTTCCATCCGTGGGAAGGCGGCGAAGGCAAGGCTTCCGGCCAGTATGTGTTCAGCAAGGTGGCGCTGGCCAAAGCGGCCCTGCACGCCGGAGATCCGTTGGCAGCCATCGCGCACCTGCAGGAGGCACAGGCCTACCCCGACAACCTGGGCGAGGGGAAATTGCACGGCGCCCAGGAGAATGACGTCCATTATTGGCTGGGGCGCGCGCACGCGCAACAGGGCAACCAACAGGCCGCGCGTGCGGCCTTCGAAGCGGCGACCGTGGGGCTCGACCAACCGGCGGCGGCGTTGTTCTACAACGACCAGCAACCCGACAAGATCTTTTACCAAGGGCTTGCCTGGCAAGCGTTGGGGGATGCCGCGCAGGCCAACCGCATTTTCGAGAAGCTGCTGGCCTACGGCCAGCGCCACCTCGAAGACCGCGTACGCATCGACTACTTTGCGGTGTCCTTGCCCGATCTGCTCATCTTCGATGCCGATCTGGACGCTCGCAACAGGGTGCATTGCCTATTCATGCAAGGGCTGGGCTACCTCGGGCTAGGCAGGTATGACGAGGCAAGGACGGCATTGGAGGCCGTTTTGCAGGCGGATGGCACGCATCAGGGGGCGGCCATCCATCTGGCGATGTTGAAACAGGAAACCGCAGGGCAACCCGCCCTGGCAAAATGACGATGGATATGGATAATACGAAAATAAAAGGCATGCGGCGGTCGATGCTGGCCGCTGCGATCATGTTGCTGGCCATACCGGTGGTCGCCCAGGAAAACGTGATCACCATACAGACCGCAGGCCACACGCAGGCGCTGAGCGTATCGCCCGAAGGCGATGTCAACGTTGCCTATTTCGGCAAGCGGTTGCGGAACGTAGCAGGCTACGCCGACATCGGGGCGATGTATCGACAAGGCACGGACTACACGGGGTTGTACAACTCGGCGTATACACCTGCGGGTTCCCGCAACCTGTTGGAGCCGGCGATTTCGGTGACCCATGCGGATGGCAACAACGCGCTCGACCTGCGTTATGTCCGGCATGAGGTTTCCGACCTGGGTAGCGGTATTTCGTTGCTGAAGATCCTGTTGAAGGATCCGGCATACCCCTTTGAGGTCACGCTGTGCTTCAAATCCTATGCGGAAGAGGACGTGGTGGAGCAATGGGCGGAAATCTCGCACAACGAAAATGGCCCCGTGGTGTTGCGGAAGTTCGCTTCGGCCAACCTGCACGTGAAAGGCGAATCGTTCTGGTTGCGCCAATACCATGGCGATTGGATCAAGGAGATGCAACCCGAGGAGGCACGCCTTACCCACGGCATCAAGACGCTCGACTCCAAATTGGGCACCCGGACGAACCTGTTCCAACCACCGGTGTTCATGGTATCGCTCCAACAGCCGGCCACGGAAGAGACCGGGGAGGTGATTTTCGGTGCCCTGCAATGGAGCGGTAATTTCCGTACCGACTTCGAACTCGACCCGCTCAACAACCTCCGGTTGATTTCCGGCATCAACAATTATGCATCCGCCTATACCTTGGAGCCGGGAGAAGTATTCGTCACGCCCGCTTTCGTCTATACCTACTCGGCAACCGGGAAGGGGCAGGCAAGCCGTAACCTGCATGACTGGGTGCGGAAGCACCGGCTTTTGGATGGATACGGCGAGCGCCTCACGCTCTTGAACAATTGGGAGGCCACTTACTTCGACTTTAACGAGCAGCAGCTCAAAGCGCTGATCGGCGACACCAAGAAGCTGGGGGTAGACCTGTTTTTGCTCGACGACGGCTGGTTCGCCAACAAGTACCCCAGGGACGGCGACGTGGCCGGACTGGGCGATTGGGCCGAAAACAAAGCCAAGTTGCCCAACGGGATCGCGGCCTTGGTGAGCGAGGCCACGGCCAATGGCGTGAAGTTCGGCATCTGGATCGAACCCGAAATGGTCAACCCCAAGAGTGAATTGTACGAAAAGCATCCAGACTGGGTGATCAAGCAACCGAATCGCGAGGCGTATTATTTCCGCAACCAGCTGGTGCTGGATCTGAGCAACCCCCAAGTGCAGGATTTCGTTTTCGGCGTCGTGGACGACCTATTCACCGCCAACCCGGAACTGGCCTACATCAAATGGGATTGCAACGCCGTGATCTACAACGCGTACTCGGCCCACTTGGACAACCAGTCTCACCTGTACATCGAATACGTTCGCGGCTTGTACAACGTCCTGGAGCGCATCCGCGCCAAATACCCCACGGTGCCCATGATGCTGTGTTCCGGCGGTGGCGGACGGGTCGACTACGCCGCCTTGAAACACTTCACCGAGTATTGGCCCAGCGACAACACCGATCCGTTTGAACGGATTTTCATGCAGTGGGAGTATTCCTTTTTCTACCCTGCCATAGCCAGTGCCAACCACGTGACCGATTGGGGCAAGCAGCCGATCAAGTTCCGGACGGATGTCGCGATGATGGGCAAACTCGGCTTTGACATCGTGATCGGCCACTTGGATGAACAGGACCTGGAATTCTGCCAGCAGGCGGTGGCCACCTACAACGACATCAAGCACACCATCTGGCACGGCGACCAATATCGGCTGACCCATCCGCGCGAAGCCAGCGTCGCAGCCATGCTGTTCCTGGATAAAGACAAATCGGAAGGGGTGATCTTCAATTACCTGGTCGGCAACAGGCAGGACGAGGGCAGCCAGCATGCCATCAAGGTGGCGGGTCTCGACCCGGCAAAAACGTATCGGGTCGCGGAAATCAACGGTTATCCGGGCGTGCAATCGCCCATAGACGGCACAAAGGTGTATACCGGCGATTTCCTGATCAATATCGGGTTCAATCCGCAGGTCAGCAAGGATCGTGCAAGCGTGGTGTTACACCTAAGAGAACATAACTAATGTAGTCAATTTATAAAACCAATTAACGAACACCTTTATGATGATGAAAACGATGAAGGATGTGAGGCTTCTTTGCTGCGCCTTGGGATGCTTGTTGTTCGCCGGTTTGGCGAGCAGCGCCCTAGCGCAGGAGGTGGATCTCACCATTACGGGGCTGGTCACGGATTCGGCCGGATCCGTGTTGACCGGGGTGACCGTCGCCTCGCAGCAGGACAATCGGCAAAAGACACAAACCGACGGAAACGGCCGCTTCGTGATCCTGGTACGGCCGGGCACCGTCTTGCAGTTCTCTTACGTCGGGTTCGACCCGCAGCAAGTGGCCGTAACCGAAAGCAACCGCCAACTGCGCGTGATGATGGCCCCGTCGGCCACGGCGGTCGACGAAGTGGTGGTCACGGCCTTCAGCCAGCGGCAACGGCGCGAGGCCATCGTGGGGTCGGTCACGTCCGTAAAGCCCGAAAACCTGCGGATACCGGCCAGCAACCTCACCAATGCGCTGGCCGGGCAGATCGCCGGGGTCATCGGCTTCCAGCGTTCGGGCCAACCCGGACAGGACAATGCCCAGTTCTTTATCCGGGGGGTCACCACCTTCGGTTACCGGCAGGAACCCTTGATCCTGATCGATAATGTCGAACTCTCCACCAACGACCTGGCGCGGCTGAACGTGGACGATATCGAGAGTTTTGTCATCCTGAAAGATGCCAACGCCACGGCACTGTACGGCGCCCGCGGCGCCAACGGTGTCATCCTGGTCAGCACCAAAGAAGGCAAGGAAGGCAAGGCCAAGATCAACTTCCGATCGGAGCTGTCTGCTTCGCAATCCACGCAGACGCTCCAACTCGTCGACCCCATCCGGTATATGCAGCTGTACAACGAAGCCTCATTGACCCGCGACCCGGAACTGCCCTTGCCGTTCACGCCGACCAAGATCCGCAATACGGAAGCCACCTTGGCCGGTGCGCCGGGCAGTAACCCGTATGTATACCCGGCCGTCGATTGGCTCGATCTGCTGTTCAAGAAGCAGGCGGCCACGCAACGCAACAATTTGAGCGTAAGCGGTGGCGGCTCGGTGGCGCGTTATTTCATCGCCGGGGCCTACAACCAGGATTTCGGCGTGCTGCGCACCGATGCGCGCAACAACAACGACAACCGGTTGAATTTCAAGAATTACCAGCTACGCTCCAACGTCAACGTGAACCTGACCTCCACCACCGAGATGGTGGTTCGGCTGTCGGGCAATTTCAGCGAATACCGTGGGCCGATCACTGCAGACGGCTCTTTCGCTTCTGACCTATACAATGTGGCGATGCATACCAGCCCGGTGCTGTTCCCGGCATACTACGAGCCCGTCGGCGCCCTGGCCAACACCGAGCACATCCTGTTTGGCAACAACGGCACGGCGGGCGGAACGGCGAACAACGAAATCCTGTACAACAACCCGTATGCGCACATGCTGCGCGGGCAGAAACGGTACTCGGAGTCCAGGATGTCTGCCCAGTTTGAGCTGAACCAGGATTTTGCATTCGTGACCGAGGGGCTCAAATTCAGGGGGCTGTTCAATACCAACCGGTACGCCTATTTCGATTCGCAATTGGCCTACAATCCATTCTACTATAACATCAGTACCCATGATCAAGAGACGGGGGCCTATTCGCTCCTATGGCTCAACCCGCAGCCGGTGGGCAATAACGTGGCGACGGAATACTTGAATTACAGCCGGAATGAACCCAACGCCAACACCTTCATGTACGTGCAGTCGGCATTCGATTATAACCGTTCGTTCGGCGATCACACCGTAAGTTCCACGTTGATCGGCACGTTGCAGAGCACGCTCTATTCGAGCGCAAGGGATCCACGGACGAATACCACGACGCTCCCCTACTCGCTGCCGTTCCGGAACATGGGGTTGGCCGGAAGGCTCACCTATTCGTTCAAGAACAGGTATTTCATCGAAGGCAACTTCGGCTACAACGGCTCCGAACGCTTCTCGCGCGAACACCGCTTTGGTTTCTTCCCAACGGCCGGCGCCTCTTGGGTGGTGTCAAACGAAGATTTCTGGAATACGGATGGCTGGTTCAATAAGCTGAAAATAAGGGGCAGCCACGGCCTGGTCGGCAATGACGCCATTGGCCAGCAACGCTTTTTCTACCTCTCTGACGTCGATTTGGCCGGTGGCAACAATTGGTCGCAGTTCGGTTTCAACAACCAGTATGAGCGCAAAGGCGTCTTCATCCGGAGTTACGCCAACAACAACATCACCTGGGAGACTTCCCGGCAGACGAACCTGGCCGTGGAGGCCACGTTCTTTGACCGCTTGAACATCATCGCCGAGGTGTACAGGAACCACCGCTACGACATCCTGCGCGAGCGCTACATCCCGTCGTCAGAAGGCCTGGAGTCTTCGGTGAGCACCAACTTGGGCGTGGCCGACTCGGAGGGGATCGACCTATCCGCCGATTACAGCAAGAACTTCAACGACGGTTTCTGGCTTTCTTTCCGCGGGAACTTTACCTACGCCACCAATCGGTACACCTACATCGAGGAGCCGGATTATGCCGAACGCTGGCGCCACTTCATGGGGCAGCCCATCAATAGGCAATACGGATACATCGCGGAGCGCCTTTTCGTGGATGACGAAGAGGTGCAGAATTCACCGAGGCAGATCATGAGCGTCACCGATGGCTGGAACAATGCCATACAGGGGCGTTTGCCACAAGGAGGTGACATCAAGTACCGCGACATGAACGGCGACGGGCGCATCGATGACCTCGATATGGTGTTCATGGGCTACCCTACTACGCCCGAGGTGGTGTATGGATTTGGGTTTTCCGCAGGCTACAAGGGATTCGACCTGTCCGCGTTTTTTCAGGGACAGGCCCGGGTTTCGTTTTTCATCGACCCGTGGCGGGTAAGCCCGTTCGTACAAAGCCCGCAACCTTACATTTACGGCAATACACAGGTGCTTGCGGCTTTTGCCGACAGCCATTGGTCTGAAGAAAACCAGAACCTGTATGCGCAATATCCCCGGATGGGGGTCAACGTCCCGTCCATTGCCAACAACCTGCAACCCAGCAGCTGGTGGATGCGCGATGGCAGCTTCATGCGTCTGAAGTCGTTGGAAGTGGGCTATAGTTTGCCTGAGCACGTAGCGCAACGCATCAAGTTGAACAACCTCCGGATTTACTTCAACGGATTGAATTTGGTAACGTTCAGCTCCTTCAAACTGTGGGATCCCGAGCAAGGCGGGAACGGATTTGCCTATCCGCTGCAGAAAGTGTTTAATATCGGTCTTAATGTGAACTTATAGTGCAACCGATCATGAAAAGAGCCTATAAAAAAAGCTGTTTTGTATTATGGTGTGCCCTGTTGGCCTCCTGCAATTACCTGGATATCGTACCCAACGACGTAGGTACACTGGAATACGCGTTCCGAAACCGGAATGAGGCCGAAAATTACCTGTTCGGCTGCTATTCGACCATGCAACGCCAGCACGACGTCATTTTCAATCCGGGGTTTACGCTATCGTCCGAAGTGATCTACCCCATGTTGGAGACGCAATACTTCAATCCTTCGGGGTTTAACCTGATCCGCGGAACGCAGAACAGCAGCAACCCGGTACTGTCCCAGTGGGAAACGATGTACGACGCGATCAGGCGCTGCAACATCATGCTGGAAAACATCGACAAGCCCATCGACCTGGGTGGAGCCGAAAAACGGCGATGGGTGGCCGAAACGAAATTCCTGAAAGCGTATTACCATTACTGCCTGATCCGGCGTTACGGCCCGGTGATTCTGGTCAAGGAGAACAATCCGGTCGACGTGGATATCGAAGCGACCAAGCGGAAGCGTGCTACGCTCGACGAGTCGTTCGAATACGTGGTATCCTTGCTTGACGAGTCCATAATCGACCTGCCGCCAGTCATCGAAAACCGGGCCCAGGAATTCGGACGGATGACCAAATTCATCGCCATGTCGGTCAAGGCCGAGGTGCTCGCATGGCAAGCCAGCCCATTGTTCAACGGGAATCCCGACTACGCCGGTTATCTGGACAAGGATGGACGGGCGTTGTTCCCCGCCGAACCGGATCCACAAAAGTGGCAGCTCGCCGCCGTGGCCTGCAAGGAAGCGATCGACGAATGCGAGGCGCGTGGCCTTCGGCTCAATACCCAGGCACCCACCTCGGGCGTGGGCAACGTATCCGATGAGATGCGACGGATACTCTCGCTCCAGCACGTCGTTACGCAGCGCTGGGAAGAAAACCCCGAGCTGGTCTGGGCATTGAACCACGGTTTCGGTTACCAGGGCTTTACCATGCCGAAGATGACCGACAGGGCCGTAGGGATGTCCAATACGTACCCATCCAACTGGGCCGTGCCGTTTTCGGCCACTGAACTCTTCTATACCAAGAACGGCGTCCCGATCAACGAAGACCTGACGTGGGACTACAACGGCCGGCGCGCCACGCAGGTAGGCGACGAGGCGCACCAGCATTACATCCGCCAGGGGTACGAGACGGCCAAGGCGCATTTCAACCGCGAGCGGCGCTTCTACGCGGCCCTCGCGTTCGATGGAGGAATCTGGTTTGGCAATGGCCGCACCGACGAAGCCAATGCCTACCATGTGCAAGCCCGTGGCGTCACCGGATTGGCCGGGCCGAAAAGCCTGAACGCGACCAACATCACCGGCTACTGGCCGAAGAAGCTGACCAATTACCTGACCACGATGGACGAAACCTTCACGGATGTGAATTTCAACCTGCCGATGATCCGGTTGGCGGGGCTGTACCTGTTGTATGCAGAGGCACTCAATGAAGTGGAAAGCGCGCCAACGGCTTCGGTGTACGAATACGTGGATCGCGTGCGTGCGCGTGCAGGCTTGGCGGGTGTCCGCGAAGCCTGGGCGGCGTATTCACGTACGCCGCAAAAACCGGAGACCAAAGCGGGGATGCGCCAGATCATCCGCCAGGAGCGGCGCATCGAGTTGGCATTCGAAGGTCAAAGCGGTTGGGACCTGCGGCGCTGGAAAGAGCTGCAAGGCGTATTGAGCCAGCCCTTGCAGGGATGGAACGTCAATGCCGAGCAACCGGCGGAATATTACCGTCCGGTAACGGTGGTGATTCCCGTGTTCGGGTTGCGCGACTACCTGTGGCCACTCAGCAATTTCGATGTCGTAGTCAATGAAAACCTTACGCAAAACCCCTATTGGTAAACCAATTTTAACGCAATGATGATGATAACGCATAGCGATAACACCCGCCGGCAGCGTAACCCCTTATGGTTCGCGTCGGCATTGGTCGTAGCCCTGTTCATGGGATGTGAACCCAGCGAGTCACCGGTCGAAATCATTTCAAGCGACCAAGCCAAACCCGGCGTCGTTACGGATGTCCGGGTCGAGAACCTGAACGGCGAATCCCGCATCACGTACCGGTTGCCAGATGCCCGGAACCTGCTGTATGTGTTGGCCCGTTACCCGATAAACGATGAGCGTGTACGCGAATCGAAGACCAGCTACTACCGCGACACCATCGTGGTGGATGGTTTCGCGCGTGAGGGCGAATACGAGGTCACGCTGTATACCGTGAGCCGTGCCAATGTGCTATCGGATCCCGTGGTGGTCAGCGTCAACCCCAAAAAACCCAATTACCAATTGGTCAACGACAACCTGCAGATATCGGCAGATTTCGGTGGGGCTAACTTTTTCGGCGAGAATCCTTCCGGCACACCGATATCGGTCCATCTATTGGCCTATAATGAACGTACGGACGAATTTGACGAGCTCGAGCCGGAGTACGTGACCGGTCGTACCGTGGATGTATCCATCCGGGGGTACGAGGCGCAGGAGCGGCGGTTTGGCGTGTACACCTCCGATCGGTTCGGCAATACGTCCGAGGTACGGTACGCCACGTTGACCCCGCTTTTTGAGACCTTGTTGGACAAAAGCAAGTTCTTCGTGTATCGCCTGCCCAGCGATGGCCCGATCGGCTACGGGTGGGAGCTTCACTACTTCTTCGATGGCAAGACCGATGGCAATGGATGGCACACCACCACGTCTCCCCTGATGGCTGGCACGTTCGGCATCGGCCAGACCGCCAAGATCAGCCGATTCGTGTTGTGGAACCGGTTGCCGGATATGTACGGTTACCAAAACCCGAAGGAAATCACCATCTGGGGGTCTGACGTGGATAACCCGCAAGACCATCCGCTACCCCGGGTTTCCGAGCCGGGCACCGTGGCGGGCGACTGGGTCAACATGGGCAATTTCAGTTACCCGAACCCGCCCTCTGGCCTGCCGGGCAGCCAAGCCAATGCGGCGGACAATGCCTATGCGGCACAGGGAATCAACTTCCGGATGCCCAGCACGGCACCTGCGGTGAAATACGTCCGATTCGTGTGTACGCAGACGTGGGGCGGTTTGAATTATGTCAACGCCATGGAAATTTCGTTTTACGGGAGTGCCCAATAACCGGGACACCTAACAATCAATGTGTATGAAAACATCACTCAATCTCCTTGTTGCCGTTACGCTGGTTGCCACGTTGGGCGGTTGCGAACGCTATGCCGACGATTACAAAGATTACCTGGACGGCAAGGAAATCGTCTATCCCGGTTTGGCGCGGAACGTGCGCTACCAAGCGGGCAATCTCCGCACGATCCTGGTATGGAACCCGAGCCCGGATCCGAATATAGACCATTACACCGTTCGGTGGAACAACGGTGCTGGCTCGGTCACCGTAGCCGCGAGCACCCACAACCCGGCCGACAGCATCACGGTTTCGATACCCGATCTTGACGAATACGTCTATAGTTTCACGATCACCGCGTTCGATCGGGAAGGCAATGCCTCCATCGGTCAGGAAGCCAACAACGTCAGGGTGTATGGACCGACCTATCAATCGGTGTTGCTCAACCGGGGGTACGACGGTTCCCGTCCGTACGAAGTATTGGAAGGCGGCGCCGTAAGGCTTTTCTTCAATGCGCCCGATACCCTGAATACCGGTACGCTGATCCATTACCGGAATACCGCCGATGAAGCGAAGACAGCGGTGCTCGCTCCGGGGGCCAGCGATATCGTTATCCCCGACTTCCGGTTCGGTACCGAAATCACCTACCGCTCGGGCTACGTGCCCGAACCCAATGCCGCCGATACCTTTTACGCGTTGTCGGCCCAGTCGTTTCCGCCCATCCAATACATCGTCTTGGCAGACCGGTCGTTGTTCCAGCCTTTGTATTTGCCCGGTGACGCCCCCGACGCTTGGGGATGGGTGCTTCCTTATAGCTGGGATGGCAATGCCGGGGAACCCGGTTTCCATACGCCCGACCTCGCATTCCCGATTTCGTTCTCCATGGATTTAGGGGTTGCGGCGTCGCTCACCAGCCTGAAGGTGTGGCAGCGGTATTCCGGGCTATACAACTACGGTAATCCCAAGGTGTTCGAGGTGTGGGGCAGTAGCGACCCGGCGCCAGACGGTAGTTGGGATTCATGGATCAAATTGGGTACCTTTGCCAATGTGAAACCGTCCGGTCTTCCAGTAGGGCAAAATTCCGCCGCCGACGAGGCCATGGCCGCGGCGGGAGATGCCTATATGTTTGAAGAACCTACCTCGCCTGTGCGATACCTCCGCTTCCGGATAGTGGAAACCTGGGGCAGCACCAGCTATTTCCACATCGTGCAGCTCGCGGTCTATCGACTTGGGGAATGAAGGCGTTCACGATCATTGGCTTGCTCCTGTGGGTGCTCCCTTCATCCGCCGCACAGGGTGACAGTGCGGTCTATGCGATTGGGCAGACGCGGGTTGTCGTGCATCACGGCTCCGGCAAAATCGACTATGGATTCAGCAACGGTGCGGCGCTTCGCCAAACCGTTGCCTATGCCGAATTGGTGGGTCGGGGTGTCGTCGCCACCCCTGATTTCAATCGTCACACGAGTTTTGCCGAACGATTCAGCGATTCATTGGGTACCGGCATGCGTATTGCCGTTAGCCATACCGACGATCGCAGGCGCATCAAGTTCATCCAATACCTGAGCGGTTACGATGACCGGCCCCACCTGCAATTGCGGGCGGTTGTCGTGGCGGTCGATACGCAGGCCATCGAAAGCCGACACATCAGCCCATTGGCGGTACTTCCGGAATACAGCGGGTCGGCAAACATGCCCGGTCATTCACCACGGCTGGTAGACGCCCCCTTTGATAACGACAATTGGGTAAAGTTGCTGGTACAACCGTGGCCGAAGCCCGGCGGCGATCCGCTGGAAGGCGTGAGCCATGAATTTGCCGCCGTGTACGACTCGGCAAGCGTTGCCGGAATGGTCGTGGGCAGCCTCGAGCATGATTGTTGGAAAACCGGTATCGCGTACCGAAGCGGTGCCGACATCGGTGCGTTGGCGTCTTTTGTCGTGTATGGCGGTGCGGCCCGGCCAGACAATCCGTTGTTGGCTGCCGAATACGGCGGGTATGACGGCACGCACGATTACATGGCCCACGGCACCCTGTTGGGTGATACGTTGCGGTCACCACTGATCTACGTGGAGGCGGGCTCGGATGTCAGGCAATCGCTGGCCAATTATGGTCGCGAGCAGGCCAGGCTGGCGGGTGCATCCACATGGAACGGCCCGGCTCCGGTCTACTGGAATAGTTTTGGCGTGGAGGGGGTCTTGGGCCACGAACGTGTCATGATGCCACGCGCCGTGCACGAAGTCTCGGATTTCATCCAGGGCATGCGCCATTTCAGCGCCCACGGGCAACCTGTACTCAGCATCGATTCGTACGATCAGGAAATCTATTCCACCGCGGTGCTGCGCGAAATCGGAGAATACGGCGCCAGCCGTGGGCAACAGCTGGGCTTTTATTGCTGCCCGTTTTCGTTGTGGACCTGGAAGGATAACATCGACCACGCGACATTACCCGGTTCCGGAACGCCTTTGCGTGACGTGATCCTGCGCGATGAACATGGGCGGTACATCCCATACAAAGACGGCGAGTGGGGGGCCTTCCCATTGGATCCCACCCATCCGGCCACCCGGATGCTGATGATCCAACAGCTCGAAAAGGCGGAAGCCGTGGGCGCCAGATTCATCAAGATCGATTTCCTTACCGCAGGCTCATTGGAGTCGGCCGTCCGGTATGACCCCCGTGTCCGCACGGGGATGCAAGCATATGACTATGGCATGAAGCTGTTTCGGCAACTTATCGATTCCATCATGGGGCCGGACGTATTCATCACCCAGGCCATCTCACCCATGTTCCCGCATCAATACGCCCACACGCGGTTTGTCTCCACGGATGTACATTCGCACCTGCGCGATAGCCAGCCGGGATTCCCGCATTACGGCAGCACGGCGGCATCCATGATCACCGCTTCACACATGGGCTGGGTACAGGGAACGCTTTGGCCGTACACGAATATGGATGTGTTGGTGATGAAGCAATTCCAGAAACATCCGCCGCTAAGCGAGACGGAAGTGAAGGTGCGGCTCTATTGCCTCATGGTCATGGGGAGCATCCTCGGCGACGGTTCAGATTACCGCGACAAGGCGGTGCAGGATCGTGCGCACCGGTTTTTGGATCATCCGGAGGTTGCGCGATTTTTCCGTGCGCCACGGGCCTTCACGCCGTTAAAACTGGCCGAAGGTGCGGATATGGATCAGCGGCTCTCGTTTTTCCTGCGCGGTGACACCGTGTTGGCAGCGGCCTTCAATTTCCACGAGAAGGGAGATTTCGACGCGGTTTTCGATCGCCGTCAGCTTGGTGTTGGAAACGGCAATTATCGCGTCGTGGACTTCCTGACCGGCGAATCGGTTGCTGATTTCCGTGAGGGCAATGATCGACTCCACATCGCGGTTTCACCGCGTGATGCCCGGCTGGTCAAACTGATTTTAGCTACACCTACGGATTAACCCACGCTGCATGAAGCCCGTCAGGATCGGCCTCTACTGGGAATGCGATGCCCAGGTTCGTAGATAAGGCGGAGGAACGTGCTCAGCCGTTCCCGGCTCTTATCGACCGGAATGCCGGTCACGATGCCCACCAGCAAGTGATCGGCGATGCTCACGCGCATCTGTGGGCGGATGGTCACGTCGAGTCGACCCTGATAGGCCTCTTTATTGAACTCCACCCCGATGAAATTGCGGGAAGAAGGGATCATGTAATGGAGGTTGGAGTTCACCTGGAATGCCGTGCCCACATGGCCGGTAGCGAAATCATGATGGAAAACCGGGCCCGTATAGATCAAGGTATGGATATCATGCGCCCAACGCTTGGCAGCAACGAAAAAGGGATTGTAGACGTTGCCTGTCATCCATTTTCCCGACCCATAAGATGCGAACGAGGGGAGTTCAAATTCATGGATATAGCCAATGGCCAACGTGGTCTGCCACTTTTCAGAGACGAAAAAGGAATACTGACCTGCAAGCTTCAAGCTGTTCAGCCGGGATCCCAATGCTTCGCCAGCAGGTGTCCCTGACGGGTAGATCGTGAATGGCAGCTCCACTTCCAGCCCCAGTCGATTGATTGGGGCCCACTCGTATTCCACCAAGGCAATGTATTCGTCTCGGTCGCTGCGGTCGTTGAGGCCAAGGCCGATGTTCCATTCCTTTTCGCCTTTCCGTGCCCCGAGGTCACGGATCAGGTCGATATAAAGCGGTTCGGCATGCGTCACCTTGGCGGGTTCGTCGGCATGCTGGGCATAGGTAGGCGTACCAGAGGCTGCCAAAGCAGTGACTGCCACGAGGGTGGTATATTGGATTTTCATTTTTTGCTTAGCATTTGTTCAGAATGTAATGTAATCGCTGCTCAATATCGCCGGGATGGCGGATGCTCAGCACTCAGGTGGCGGGCAATCTTGGTCTAGCAGCGGGTGTTGCCAGGCTTGGGGCGTGGATACACCTTGGGCGGCAGACTTAAGCAGGCGTACCGGCATGCGTATGTGCCAGCTCGCTGGGGTGCGCAGGCAGCAATGTTGCATCGCGTCTACGCTGGGTACGAATTTGTAACCCTCGCCCTCATCCCCCTCGGGGAACAGGTCTTCAACGCAAAACACCTGTTCCACGATAAACTCGATCATGCTCTCCTGGTCATTCGTGCCGATGTCTAGGTACATCGCTGGCTGTAAATCAACATCGATGGAAAGATTGAAGACGTGCATTGCAACACAACACCAAAACAATCTCATCAAAGCTGAATTCCTGATCCGTTCCATCGCAGCCATAGGGACTGCAAACTTAGCTAAAGTTCCCTTTATATGCAATTGTCGGCTGTGTCCCGCAACCCCATGCGCAAGCCCACAGCGAGAATAGTTTCGCTGCAAAGGAAGTTGTCGGCCCGCCTACCCAAGGGCAGGCAGCCGATACACGCCAGTTGAAAAACACCAGCAAAGCGGCAAGAAAAGGGCCGTCGAAGCGCAGCAGCTTCAGCCCGTCGGGGGCGTATGGCAACGAACAACGACGGCACAGCCCCGCCCGAACCCTGCGTGGCTTCAACTACCGACTACATCATTACCTCTCAAAACCTATAGTGTATCCAATACACACATTGCGGCAAAGTGAGTAGCTGGATATTTGTCTTAACAAGTTTATTGTTAGCTAATTGTAAATTTATTGTGATTGAATTGAGAAATTAATTCGGCGATGATGTAGGGATGTGTAGGCCGTTTTTTTTGCGCATCAGCCAATACATCACACCTTTGCAAAACAATGCAGCGGTTTAGATTGTCTGCATAATACAAAAACCAATTGGGTCCACGATAGTGGGCGAGGGACACACGCTTAGTTAAACGAATTTGTAAACCAATTAAATTGAGTAACAACATGAGGAAGTTATTTACATGCTGCTTAGTGTCGCTGTGTATGTGGACTGCCGTAGCGCATGCCCAGCAGAACAGGGTGAGCGGAAAGGTGACCGATGCACTGACCGCCGGGGCGCTACCGGGCGTCACGGTCATGGTGAAAGGGGGGACGACGGCCACCCAAACCGACGCGGAAGGCAATTACTCCATTGAAGCCGCCGGTACGGACGTATTGGTATTCCGGTCGCTGGGGTATGCCCTACAGGAAATCCTCGTAGCCAATCAAACCATTGTCAATGCGGTGATGGAAGGCGAAGGCACCGAATTGGAAGAAGTCGTGGTGGTCGGTTACGGTACGCAGCGCCAACGGGATTTGACCACGGCGGTGACGACCATACGGGCCGATGACATCGCGAAGACACCCACGACCAATGCCATGCAATCCTTGCAAGGGCGGGTGGCCGGTGTGCAAATCGTGAGCAATGGCGCGCCCGGTGCATCCCCCACGGTGAGGCTCCGGGGTATAGGCTCGTTCGAAGGCAACTCCGCGCCGTTGTACGTGGTGGACGGGATGTTTTTCGACAACATCGATTTCCTGAACCCGAACGATATCGAGACCATCAACGTCTTGAAAGATGCATCGGCGGCCGCCATTTACGGCGTACGGGCCGGTAATGGCGTAATCCTCATCGAAACCAAATCCGGGGCCTACAACAAGCCCGGCGAAATCGTCTACGATGGCTATTACGGTATCCAGAACCCGCAAAACGTGCTCAAGATGGCCAATGCACAGCAATTCGTGCAGTACATCAGAGAAACCGAGAGTCCATCCGACATCGCGTTGGTAGACAATGCGATCCAGCGGTATGGGAGGAGTCGGATCGATCCGAACCTCCCCGACGTGAATACCGATTGGTATAGAGAGATTATGTCGCCGACTCCCATCCAAAACCACAACCTATCGTTCAACGGCGGAGGGGAAAGCACACGTTACTCCATCGGCGGAAGCTATTTCAACCAAGAAGGCCTGCTGAATGTCCAACGTAACGATTATCGTCGGATGAACTTCCGGGTGAAAGTGGATAGCAAGGTCAAAGAGTGGCTGAATGTAGGTGGTAATTTCAACGTGAGCACCGCTAGGCAATACAATGGCGAGAATACCGCTTGGTTCCGGGCATATTTCGCGGTACCGATTTTACCCATTTACGACGAAGGCAACACCGATGCCTACCCGGTTAAATATGCAAACGCGCGGGATTTGGAGTATAGGAGTAGCCAGAACCCATTCTTTCCATTGGAGTACATCGATAACCGAAATCACGTGGCCAAGGTATTGGGTAATTTCCACGCGGAGATCAACCTATGGGAAGATAAGTTGAAGTATCGCGCCCAATATAATTATGGCCTCAGTTTCATAAACACGCGACGTGTCGATTTCGAGCATCACGATGGCTTGACACAACACCAATCGGCCATTAGGCGTAGGAATACGTCGGATTATGATCAGGTGTGGGACAACTTCCTGACCTATGACGACAGCTTCGGCAAACATAAGCTGAACGTGGTGGCCGGTCAATCCTATCGCAGCGAATATAGTGAACTGCTTTATGCGCGCGGTACGCTGATCAACCCGGCACCTTCCCGCGCTGCGGAACAGTATTGGTACCTCGCCAATGCAAGGGAGTTTGACGTAAGTGGAATCGGTGACGCGAACGATAGTGATTACAGTTCCATCAACGCCAACCTGCAATTCTTGTCGTTTTTCGGCCGCGCTGCATATAACTACGACGATCGTTACCTCTTGTATGCGACCGTCCGCCGCGACGGCAATAACAAGTTTCAAAAGAAATGGGGCAATTTCGCGACTGTGGGTGCCGGATGGGTGCTTTCGGAAGAGGATTTTTTCGATATCGAAGGTATCAATTTCTTGAAATTAAGGGCATCTTGGGGGCAGTTGGGTAATGATGCGATCAGGCCGTCAGTAGGATTACCTACGGTTGAAGAAAACAATGGCGCCATTGACGGTGTCCGCATCATCGGTCGGCGGCTGAACCCTACCTTCGACTTGATCACCCAATGGGAAACCACCGTCGAAAGGAACTTCGGTTTGGACGCCCAGTTCTTGAATAACCGGCTGTCTTTGGAAGCCGATTACTTTGTCCGAGACACGCGAAACCTGGCGGTATCCATTATTCCGCCGATGTTTGCCTCGTCAGAACGCAGGAGCGTCGGTGAAATCCGGAATAAGGGACTGGAGCTGAACCTCAATTGGCGCGATAACCTTTCCGAAGACTTTTCATACAACATAGGCGGCAACATCGCTACGTTAAACAACCAAGTGCTGGGCCTCGGGGGCGCTGACGGCTTGAATGCAGGTTCTGCAGAGTTTCGCCAACGTTCCATCATCGGCCAACCCTACCAAGCGTTCTTTGGCTACGAAGTGGCGGGGGTATTTGATACGGAGCAACAAATAGCAAGCATGTATGATGAGGATTTCATCGTAGCTGAAGAAATCGTACCTGGTGACCTGATTTTCAAGGATCAGAACGGCGACCGTATCATTGACGACCGTGACCGTGTGGTTCTGGGGTCATACTTGCCCGATTTCACATGGGGCGCTAATTTGGGTTTCCGCTATAAAAAGCTGGAATTTGCCGCGCTTCTGCAAGGTCAAATGGGCTATCATCTCCTCAATCGCAAACGCGGTGAAATGATATTTACCAACGATACGAACATCGATGCTGATTTAGCGACCAACCTGTGGGGCGAAGGGCGGCCTTCCGCGAAGAATTATCCGTCGGCATCCGGTCTGCGGAGGGATTGGAACCAGTCTATGAGCAGCTATTTCGTGGAAGAGGGATCATATTTCAGGCTACAGAACGTCCGCCTGTCTTATTCACTCCTCGGCAGAGAAATCAACGGTATCGCGTGGCCGGAGACCAGGCTTACGCTCACTGCCGAGCGCCCGCTCACCGTTTTCAAGTATAATGGCTTCAATCCGGAAGTGGCCGATGGCGTCGATCGAGAAGTCTACCCGATACCGGCAATCTATACCTTGGGCATAACCATTAAACTATAAAGGATTAAGGAAAGACATCATGAAAGCGATACGAAATATCCAATATGTGGCGGTTGTTTTCTTCTCACTGCTGCTCGGCACATCGTGTAGTGGTCTATTGGATGAGCCACTCGAAAATCAGCAAATTGCTGAAGGGACCGATTACACGCAGACACAGAACATGGTACTGATGCTGCATGGCGCCTATAATCAATTTTACGACTTTGGATGGGAAGTATACCCCGTGATAAGCGTAAGGGGCGACGATATCAATGCAGGGGGGCTGGGCGACCAGCCACTATTGGCCGATGCCGATCGGTTCCAGTACGACCGAAACTTCTGGGCATTGAACAATTCATGGACCAGCCTCTACAGTGACCTGATATATTGGCAAGGTGCTATTGAGGAAATCCAGAAGTACCAGGAAGCCGGCGCCAATGCCACCAGCGCCCAGCAATACATTGCCGAGATCAAGGTGATGCAGGGATTTAATTTCCTCCAATTGGCACGCCTTTGGGGAAGGATTCTGATACCGCCGAGCTCGCAACCCCGAGACCTTTTCAACGAGGAGCTGGTGAGCTTCGAAGGCGTGATGCAGCACGTCTCGGCGCTGATGGACGAAGCGATACCGCTACTGCCCACGGTTCGACCCAACCAGCGTTCGGATGTGCGTGGCGGCGTTACCCGGTTCACCGCGCTGGCCATCAAAGCCATGGCCAACCTCGAGTTGAAAAACTATCCTGCGGTAGCAGAAGCCACAGGTCAAGTCATCAATAGCGGTTTGTTCCGCTTGGAACCCGATTTTTATCACCTCTTCAAACTGCGGGGGAAGCTCAATGATGAAAACCTGCTCGAGTTCCAATATTCCGATTATGGGACAGGTTCGGGCGCATCGAACAATTTTTTGTGGGATTTCTTCGGGCCGACGAGCTGGACACCGGCACGCAACGGTGCGAGTGGGGGCTGGGGTTTCTGGGAGCCAAGTATGAAATATATCAGATTCATGCTCGACCGCGGCGATCGCGAACGCCTAGAGACAACGGTGATATTCACGCCCGATGGCATCGCGGATTTGCGCGATGCGTATCCAAATTTGCCGAACTGGATATCGAATGTGACGCCAAATGGCGATGTGTTTAACAACAGCGTAAGGACCAAGTTTTACAGTGGGAAGCATTATTGGCCTTCTAACATGCTCACCCAGGGCCGCACCGCCTACGGCAATAACAAGAATCTCACCTGCATCCGCTATGCGGAAGTGTTGCTGATGCACGCCGAGGCATTGACCAACGGAGCCACTAGTTCGGTGATGACGGCCGATGCGGCCGTGAACGAGGTTAGGAGCCGTGCAGGGCTCGGTGCGTTGAGCGGCGTTACGCTAAACCAAGTGCTCGATGAAAAGCTGGCGGAGTTCGCCGCGGAATGGGGTATTCGGTTTTTCGACGCGGTAAGGCATGATCGGACCACGGAGCTTTCTTATGAAGGCCGCACGTACGACCCGGCCTCCGACAGGTATTTCCCCTATCCCTTGGCTCAGCAAGACATATTGCCGCAACTGCGCGACGAAAACTAACAATGGTTGATTTAAAGAATGATTGACATGAAAAGGATAACCAAATTGCTTCTTGCCGTGCTAACGCTCGCGTTGGGATGCCAGGAAGGCTACATCGATGACATCAAGCCTGTGCAGGCAGGAGCCGATACCGCCGCGCCGGCCATTACGATGACCTACCCACTCGAGGGAACGCTGATTAGGGTACGCGAGGACGTGACATCCATGAACGTCCGGTTTACCGTAAGCGACGATATCGAAATCGCTAAGGTCGTGGTGCAACTGAACGGGGAGCAGATTGCTGCCTTCGATGACTTCCTGGATTACCGGAAGGCCGTGAAATCCTTTGTATACGACAAGGTAACCACCGCCGAGCACACACTCACGGTAACGGCGACGGATATCGCCGGAAAGTCCACCACGCAGTCGGTCAAGTTCGAAAAGGTAGAACCCTATCAGCCCGTTTATGAGGGAGAGATTTTCTACATGCCTTTCGATGGCGAAAACATCGAGCTGGTGAGCATCACGAACCCGACTATCGTGGGCAATCCAGGATTCAGCAACTCGGGTAAGAAGGGCAGTGCTTATGCCGGAGCGAACGATGCATACTTGACATTCCCGTCTGCCGGACTGACCAACCCCGGATTCAGCGCTTCGCTTTGGTACAAAGTGAATGCGACACCCGACCGTGCCGGTATTCTCACGCTGGGGTCAACAGACAAAAGCCGGAACAAGGGCTTTAGGTTCTTCCGCGAGGGGAGCGCGACAAACCAGACGTTCAAGCTCAATGTCGGGAACGGCGCAGCCGAGACTTGGGTCGACGGCGGCGCGGCGGCATCCATCAATCCAACCACGACCACGGGTTGGGTACACCTGGCATTCACCATATCGGGCACCCGCGCGGCGGTCTACATCAACGGGCAATTGGTCAGGGAGTCGACTTACACCAGCATGAGTTGGGCGGATACCGAAATACTCTCCATCGGGTCCGGTGCGCCCAATTTCGTCGAGTGGAATCACCTGTCGGATCGGAGCCAGATCGACGAACTCCGTATTTTCGACAAGGCGTTGACGGAGGCCGAAGTAAAGACGATTTTCGAAGATAATTAAGTTTTTTTCACAAACACATGAGCAGTAGCGTACCGACATACATCCGTTGTTTAGTGGCCATTGCCTGCTGCCTGCTGGCAGGGTGCAAGAAAGATCGGATGGTCGGTACGCTTACCCTTTTACAGGCATCGGTGGGCGACACTCAGCTCGCGATCGATGGCAACACGACCGAAGGGTTGCCGATCGATCGGAGCATCACGTTGGTGTTTTCACAGGCCGTTACGCAGGCTTCGGCAACGGCGGCGATCACGCTCAGCGCGGATGGAGAAGCCGTAGCCGCGAGCTTGGCACTCCTGGCGGGTGGCAGCACGGTGGTCATCCACCCCAGTGGGCCGTTGCGCAAGAATACGGAGCATACCATTGGCATCAGCAATCAATTGGAAGGCGGAAACGGCAGCCGGTTCACGGCGCGGAATGTCGCCTTCAAGACCGAGATGGACAACTTGCGGGTAAGCAATCTCACGGTTGGCGAAGACAACGCCACCGATTTGGCCGTGCTCATCGATGTGCCGTTGGACTTGCTCCTGAACGTCCGCTTTTCCGTACCTGTGAGCGCAGCATCGTTGGCAAATGCCATTACGCTCGTCGGGGCTTCGGGTAATGTCGGCTTGCAACTTACGCGTTCAGACGATGGACAATCCGTAGCGATAGCGAGCAGCGCGGCACTAGCCGATTTCACGCGTTACGAGCTTAACATTTCAGACGCGTTGAAGGGTGCCGGCGGGGAATCGTTTTCGGGAATGAGCAAGACGTTGTACACCACCGTCGACGAAACGCCCAAGTTCCCCGTTATTGCTGACGAAGAGCTACTCACGCTTGTGCAGCGGCAAACGTTCAAGTATTTCTGGGATTTTGCCCATCCCGCCAGCGGCATGGCGCGTGAACGCAATACTTCTGGCGACCTCGTGACCAGCGGGGGCTCCGGTTTCGGTATCATGGCGTTGATCGTGGGCATCGAGCGTAACTTCATCAGCCGCAGCGAAGGATTGGCCCGCATGGACATGATCCTGGATTTCCTGGAAGGTGCCGACCGTTTCCACGGCGCCTGGTCCCATTGGATCAACGGCAATACCGGCAGGGCCATGCCATTCAGTGCCAATGACAACGGAGGCGACCTGGTCGAAACCTCGCTCCTGATGCAAGGCTTGCTGACGTTCCGGCAATACCTCAATCCGTCGGTGGCGGCCGAAAAAGCGCTGGTCGATCGCATCAATACGCTTTGGGAAACCGTCGAATGGGACTGGTACCGAAGGGGCGGACAGCATGTCCTGTATTGGCATTGGTCGCCCGACAAGGAGTGGGCCATGAACATGCCCATACAGGGCTGGAACGAAAGCCTGATCACCTATGTACTGGCTGCCGCATCGCCGACACATACGATTCCGCAGTCGGTATACACCGAAGGGTGGGCACGCAGTGGCGCGATGGAAAACGGCCAGACCTACGAGGGTATCACGTTGCCATTGGGGTCGCCATACGGCGGGCCGTTGTTCCTTAGCCAGTATTCGTTCCTGGGCATCGATCCGCAGGGCCTGCGCGATCAATATGCCGATTACTGGATCCAGAACGTAAGCCATACGCAAATCAACCAACGGTACAGCATACGCAATCCCCAGCGGTATCCCGGGTATAGTGAGCGATGCTGGGGGCTTACGGCCAGTGATAACCACGAAGGGTATTCCGCCCATTCGCCCACCAACGATCTTGGCGTGATCACGCCCACCGCGGCGCTGTCGGCCTTCCCATACACACCGGAGGCATCCATGAAGGCATTGAAGTTCTTCTACTACAACATGGGCGATCGGTTGTGGGGTCCCTACGGGTTCTATGATGCGTTCAACGTGTCGCAGCAATGGGTGGCCGACTCGTACCTGGCCATCGACCAAGGGCCAATCATCACCATGATCGAAAACCACCGTACCGGCCTGCTCTGGCAACTGTTCATGAGCGCGCCAGAGATCAAGGCCGGCTTACGTAAATTGGGCTTCAGCAGCCCTAGGCTTTAGGGGTGCCCTTGAATGGTGCTGGTGCCCCAGGCAATAACTTGGACGAAGCATGATAAAGACAACGATAATCACGATGATAGCCGCGGCCCTGGCCGTTGGATTTTACGGTTGCTCCAACACCGCGCAGCGGGGGGCAGCCCAACAAAGCGAGTCCTTGACCGACGACTCGCTGCTGACGCTGGTACAACGGCAGACCTTCCGGTATTTCTGGGATGGGGCAGAGCCGGTATCGGGGCTTGCCCGCGAGCGGATCCACATGGATGGCGAATACCCGCAAAACGACCGCGACATAGTCACGATCGGTGGGAGCGGGTTTGGCTTGATGGGGGTGCTGGTGGGCATCGAACGTGGTTTCATCACGCGCGAGCAGGGCATTGAACGGTTCGACCGCGCGATTGGGTTCCTTGAGCGGGTCGAACGTTTCCATGGGGCTTGGTCGCATTGGTTGGACGGCCCTACCGGTGCCGTGAAGCCATTCAGCAAGAACGATAACGGTGGTGACCTGGTCGAGACCGCATTCATGGCCCAAGCGCTCATTTGCGTCCGCGAGTACTTCCAGAACGGCAGCGAACGCGAAGTCGACTTGGCCAAGCGCGCCGATGCGCTCTGGAAGGCCATCGAATGGGATCACTACCGCCAAGGCGGCCAAAACATATTGTATTGGCATTGGAGCCCGACCGCCGGTTGGGCAGCCAATCACCCCGTGCGGGGCTATGACGAATGTTTGATTACGTATATGCTGGCGGCGTCATCTCCCACCCATGGCGTCCCGGCCGAGGTGTACCACGAAGGATGGGCACGCAGCGGGGCCATCAAGTCGTCGTCCGAACGCTATGGCCATCCCATTATCCTCAAGCACAATGTGCCCGATAGCAATGGCGTGGGGCCGTTGTTCTGGGCGCATTATTCCTACTTGGGGTTGAATCCTAAAGGACTCAAAGATCAATATGCAGACTACTGGACACTTAATCGCAATCATGCGTTGATACACTACGATTATTGCGTGGATAATCCCAAAGGGTATGAAGGTTATGGTCCGCAGGCGTGGGGGCTTACGGCGAGTTACTCCATCAATGGCTATTCAGCCCACAATCCCGATAACGATCTGGGCGTCATCTCTCCCACGGCTGCGCTGTCATCCATACCCTATACGCCAGACCAAAGCCTGGCCATGATACGCTACCTGTATGAACAGTTGGGCGATAAGGTTTGGGGCGAGTACGGTTTCTACGATGCCTATAGCGAAACGGAGGAATGGTTCCCCCAGCGTTACTTGGCCATCGATCAGGGCCCCATCGTGGTGATGATCGAAAATCACCGGAGCGGATTGCTTTGGAGCCTGTTCATGGGCGCGCCGGAGATCAAGGACGGATTGACGAAACTGGGATTCAGATGATGGCGTGCTCAAGTTGGTTTTTGCGGGTCGCCGCAAGTGGGATGCTGTGTCTCTTTTGCGGCCTGTTTGCGGCCATTGCCCAATCGCCACGAACCTATTGCAACCCCATCAACATCGACTACGGCTACACACCCATCCCCAATTTCTCGGAATGGGGCAGGCATCGCGCCACGGCCGACCCGGTTATCGTCAATTATAAGGGAGACTACTACCTGTTCAGCACCAACCAATGGGGGTATTGGTGGAGCCCGGATCTATCCGAATGGAATTTCGTATCCAGGAAATTCCTGCGCCCGTGGAATGGCGATGTCTTTGACGAGCTATGTGCACCCGCCGTGGGCGTCGTGGGCGACACGATGCTGGTGTTCGGATCCACGTACACCGATAGGTTCACGCTGTGGATGAGCACCGACCCCAAGGCCAACCAATGGCAGCCGCTGGTCGACTCGTTCGCGATCGGCGGGTGGGATCCAGACTTCTTCACCGACGATGACGGGCGTTTTTACATGTACAACGGTAGCAGCAACCGGTATCCGCTTTACGGCATCGAGCTCAACCGGCAGACCTTCCAGCCCATTGGCGCTCGCAAGGAGCTCTACTTCCTCGAAGACTGGCGCTACGGTTGGCAGCGGTTTGGGGAATACATGGACAATACCTTCCTCGATCCGTTTATTGAAGGGGCGCACATGACCAAACATAACGGCAAGTATTACTTCCAGTATGCCGCTCCCGGCACCGAATTCAGCGGTTACGCCGATGGCGTAGCGGTAGGCGACAGTCCGTTAGGGCCGTTCACCACGCAGTCCGATCCGTTGAGTTACAAGCCCGGCGGTTTCGCGCGTGGCGCAGGTCACGGGGCCACGTTCCAGGACAACGACGGCAACTACTGGCATGTATCCACCATCGCCCTGGGCGTGAAGAACAATTTCGAACGGCGCCTCGGCATTTGGCCAACCGGCTTCGATGCCGATGGCGTCATGTATTGTAACACGGCATTCGGCGATTATCCGCATTACCTGCCGGATGGCCCGGCAGACCATCGCGAAAGCCGCTTCACCGGATGGATGCTGCTCAATTACAACAAGCCCGTACAGGTATCCTCTACCCTCGGTGCTGCGTATCCCGCCAACCATGCCGTCGACGAAAGCATGAAAACCTATTGGAGCGCCGCCACGGGCGATGCCGGGGAGTGGCTGCAAAGCGATTTGGGCGAAGTAAGCACGGTGCATGCCGTGCAGATCAACTATGCCGACCAAGACGCCGACAGCGCATTCCTGGGTAAGATGGAGGGCGTCTACCACCAATACGTCCTGTCCTATTCCGAAAACGGCCGCAACTGGAAGGTACTGGTCGACAAGAGCGGCAATCGGACCGATATCCCCCACGAATACGTGGCGTTGGAGCGGCCCGTGCAGGCCCGCTACATCCGGCTCGAGAACCGCCACATGCCCACCGGCAAATTCGCCATCAGTGGGTTGCGCGTGTTTGGCAACGGCAATGGCGATAAGCCTGCACCGGTCAACGACTTTATCGTGTTGCGCACGGAAAAGGACAAGCGTAGCGCGTGGCTCAAATGGGGGCCCGTGAACGATGCATACGCATACAACATCTATACCGGGCTGGAGCCGGATAAGCTCTACAACTGCATCATGGTGCATGGTGCCAATGAATACTATTACAAGGCGATGGATAGCCAGAAACCCTACTATTTCTGTATCGAAGCCGTCAACGAAAACGGGGTTTCTGTGCGCAGTGAGGTGAAACGAGTGGAATGAGCGGGATGGTAAACACGGTACGCATCGGATTGACGGCTGTGGTGGTTGGCATGCTCTCCACTACCGGCTTGTCAGCCCAATCGCTCCAGCAGCGCACCTACTGCAATCCGCTAAACCTGGATTATGCCTATGCAACCCGTTTCGATAGCTTGTCTTACCGTTCGGGTGCCGATCCCACGGTCGTGACGTTCCGCGGCGAATATTTCCTATTCGTTACCCGATCCATGGGTTATTGGCATTCGCCCGACCTCTTCCATTGGACATTTGTCCGGCCCGAAAGGTGGTATTTCGAGGGCGAGAATGCGCCCACCGCCTATAATTACCGCGACTCGGTACTTTACGCCATGGGCAACCCTTCTGGCGCGATGGCCGTGCTTTATACGGACAATCCAAAGCGGGGCGACTGGAAAGCGGTGCCATCGGTTTTGGATCAACTGCAGGATCCGGACTTGTTCATCGATGACGACGGACAGGCCTACGTCTTTTGGGGATCTTCCAACACGTTTCCCATCTGGGCGAAGAAGCTCGATCGGACTAACCGGTTCCTTCCGACCAACGACGTGCATGAACTCTTCAAATTGGATGGTGAGCAGCATGGTTGGGAACGGTTTGGCGAAAACCACGGCGACACGGTGCTCGCAGGTTACATTGAAGGCCCATCGATGCTGAAGCACGGAGGGAACTATTACTTGCAGTATGCGGCGCCCGGTACGGAGTTCAACGTCTACGGCGATGGCGTATATACCGCTTCTTCACCCCTCGGCCCGTATACCTATGCGCCCAACAACCCATTTTCCTACAAGCCCGGCGGTTTCATCAATGGCGCTGGCCACGGCAGTACGGTCAAGGGGCCAAGTGGCCAATACTGGCACTTCGCCACCATGGCGGTAGGCGTCAATGTGGGCTGGGAACGGCGATTGGGCATGTTTCCCACCTATGTAGATGCCGATGGATTGCTGTATGCCAATACCGCGTTCGGCGACTATCCGCATTATGCGCCCCACGTCCCCGGACAGCAAGGCCGATTTACGGGCTGGATGCTCCTGTCCTACCAAAAGCCCACAAGCGCGTCGTCGCATTTGCCAGCTCACCCACCTGCATGTACGACCGACGAAGACATCAAATCCTTTTGGGTGGCAGCGCGCCATGACGATCGGCAGTGGCTGGAAATCGATTTGCAAAGCCCCGGTACGGTACATGCCATCCAGTTGAATTACAATGACTACTTGTCTGATTTGTATGGGAAACCGGATGGTTTGTACCATCGGTACGTGATCGACGGGTCGGTGGACGGTCGGGAATGGGATCGCCTGGTGGACCGTAGCAATGGCTTCAAGGACGTACCCAACGACTATGTCGAGTTGGGCAATCCACAACGCGTACGGTACATCCGGTACCGCCATATCCATGCGCCTACACCCAACCTGTCGATTTCCGAGCTGCGGGTGTTCGGCGTCGGGGAGGGCGAAAAGCCCACCAATGTCACGAATTTCACGGTGGAGCGCCAGACCGATCGACGCGATGTCCGATTGGGTTGGGATACCCAGCACGGTGTGCAGGGCTATCAAGTGCGATGGGGGATCGCGCCTGATAAACTGTACAGTGCATGGATGGTCTACGATGGACGTGAATTGGAAATCAAGGGGTTGAATACGGACCAATCCTATTTTTTTACCGTGGAGGCATTCAACGAAAACGGCGTATCCGAGCGCACCGCGGTGAATAGGGTAGAATAGCGAGAATAGTTGAACGAATATATCCCATTAAAATGAACATACCTGTTAAACTGAAGGCGATGGCCTGTTCCGGCCTGCTCTGGGCCGGAATGGCTGCGCCACCTGCAAAGGCGCAGCAGCGTGGCGAGATGGATCGATTCGTAACGGAGCTCATGCAACGCATGACCATCGACGAAAAGATCGGACAGCTCAACCTGGTTACGGCCGGAGAGGCCACAACGGGTTCCGTGGTGAGCACCGATGTCGAATCCAAGATCAAGGAAGGCAAGATCGGCGGCATTTTCAGCATGACCAGCGTACCGCGTATCCGTGCGGCGCAGGAGCTGGCGGTCAAGCATTCTCGGCTCAAGATCCCCATCATCTTTGGGTTGGACGTCATCCACGGCTACAAAACCATCTTCCCCATCCCGTTGGGGCTGGCCGCCACGTGGGACATGGCGCTGATCCAGGAAACCGCGCGCATTGCGGCGGTCGAAGCATCGGCCGACGGACTGAACTGGACATTTTCGCCGATGGTCGATATTTCGCGCGACGCCCGTTGGGGCCGTATTTCCGAGGGCAGTGGCGAAGATACCTACCTAGGGTCGCGCATTGCCGAAGCCATGGTGCGCGGTTACCAAGGCGATGACCTGGCCGCCGACAATACGTTGATGGCCTGCGTGAAGCACTTCGCGCTGTATGGGGCCGCCGAAGCCGGGCGGGACTACAACGCCACCGACATGAGCTTGCACCGGATGTACAACGAATACCTGCCACCCTACAAGGCTGCGATCGACGCCGGGGCAGGCAGCGTGATGACGGCGTTCAACGACATCAACGGCGTGCCCGCCACTGCCAACAAGTGGCTGATGACCGATGTGCTGCGGCAGCAATGGGGGTTTGACGGGTTTGTCGTGACCGACTACACCGCCGTCAACGAACTCATCGACCACGGGTTGGGCGATCTGCAGGAAGTGTCCGCGCTCACGATCAAGGCCGGTGTGGAAATGGACATGGTAGGCGAAGGATTCCTCACCACCCTCAAAAAATCACTGGACGAGGGCAAGGTCAGCGAGGCCGATATCGACCGGGCCTGCCGCTTGGTCTTGGAGGCAAAGTATAAACTGGGGCTGTTCCAGGATCCGTTCCGCTACTGCAACGAAGATCGGGCCAAGCAACACATCCTGAGCGCCGCGCACCTCGCCAAGGCACGCGAGGCCGCGGGCAAATCCTTCGTGTTGCTCAAGAATGATGCGCAGACGTTGCCGTTGAAGAAGCAGGGCACGGTCGCGCTCATCGGGCCGTTGGCCAATACGGGCGTCAACATGCCCGGCACCTGGAGCGTGAGCGCCGATCTGGAAAACACCCCGTCCTTGCTGGAAGGCATGCAGCAGGCGTTGGGCAGCCAAGTGAAGATCGTTCATCACCTGGGGGCCAATCTGCTGGAAGATGCCGCATATCAGGAACGGGCCACGATGTTCGGCCGCACCATCCCGCGCGATGAGCGCCCGGAGTCGGCCATCATCGACGAAGCATTGGCGGTCGCCAACCAGGCCGACGTCATCGTCGCCGCATTGGGCGAAAGCTCCGAGATGAGCGGCGAGGCCTCCAGCCGTACCGAAATCGGCATCCCTGCCACGCAACAGCGGCTGTTGGCGAAACTATTGGAAACGGGCAAGCCCGTGGTGCTGGTGCTCTTCGCCGGCAGGCCACTCACGCTCACCTGGGAGCACGAGCACGTGCCAGCCATCCTCAATGTATGGTTCGGTGGCACCGAGACGGGCAAGGCCGTGGCCGATGTGCTCTTCGGCGAGGTCAATCCCTCGGGCAAGCTGCCCGCCACGTTCCCCCAGCATGTCGGTCAGGTGCCATTGTATTACAGCCACAAGAACACCGGCAGGCCATTGGCCGAAGGCCAGTGGTTCCAGAAATTCCGTTCCAACTACCTGGACGTGAGCAACGATCCCCTTTATCCGTTTGGGTATGGGCTTAGTTACACCACGTTTGCGTACGGCGATATCCAGCTGGGTGCCGAACAGTTGGGTCGGGGAGGCCGCCTGCAGGTGCGCGTCACCGTCACGAATACCGGGAGCCGCGCGGGGGAGGAAGTCGTGCAGCTTTACATCCGTGATTTGGTAGGATCCGTCACGCGGCCGGTCAAGGAACTCAAGGCATTCCGGAAAATCCACTTGGATCCGGGCGCGTCGCGCGTGGTCGACTTCGAGATTACCGAAGAAGACCTGAAGTTTTACAACGCAGACCTGGACTTTGTCGCCGAGAACGGCGAGTTTGACGTATTCATCGGCGGCAATTCACGCGATACGCAAGTCAAGCGCTTCACGTTGCATTAGCGATAAACGATTCCGGGATCGGCGTCGGAACCGGTCCCGGAATCGTTCGTGGCGCCGTCAAGGCTGTTGCGCCAACAGGCGGTTCCATTCCGGATGCCGCTTTAGATAGGCCCGTACATAGGGGCACAATGGTACCAGCACTTCACCATTGTTTTCCATATCGGTCAGTGTTTTGTTGACCAAGGTAGCGGCGATACCCCGCCCACCCAATTCGGCGGGAACCTCCGTATGGATGAGGTACACCTTCTTGCCCTGCTGTTTGTAGTCGATAAATGCGGTGTGCCCGTCTATCGCCAACTGATACTGCCTAGCTGCCGTATCTTTTACCAATACTGCTTCTTCTGGATTCATGTAACTAGTATTTCGTTTGCCAATAAAGTTTCATCCGCGCTGATGCTATGGGGCTTTCCCGGGTAGACTTCCACCCGCACCGCTGCACCTCGTTCCCGAAGCAACGCCGCGCTTTCCTCCACGCGTGCCAGCGGAACGTGCGGATCCGGATCGCCCGTGGTGATCAGTATCGGCGTGCTGCCGAAGTCGCCGCGATAACGTGCTGCATCCAGCGTTTCGCCGATCAACCCGCCGGTGAAAGCCACCACGCTGCCGTAACGTTCCGCGTGGCGGGCCGTATATTCCAATGCCAGGCAAGCCCCCTGCGAGAACCCGACGAAATGGATCCGGTCGGATGGGATGCCTTGCGCCAGCACCTCTTCCACCACCGCGTGCACCACCGCCAGCGCCGAATCCAGTGCGGGCTGGTTGGAGGCATCCGGAGCCAGGAAGCTATAGGGATACCACGAGTTGTTCGTCGCTTGCGGGGCCAGCAGCCACGCATCGTCCAAGGACAGGTGGCGCTGCAACGACACGATGCCTTGTGCGGTGCTGCCCCGTCCATGGAGCAGCACCACGGCCTTTTTGGCGTGTGCAGCCGATTTGCCGGCTTGGATGAATTGTTTTTCGTGCGTATACATCCTAATCCAATTTCGGTAATACCTGCTCAAGCCGCTCACGATACCCTTCGTATTGCGCAGGCAATTTCAGCCCGCTGCCCAATTCAGCCAGGGTTTCATCCGTTGCGAACCCTGGGTTGTCGGTCGCAATTTCGAACAGCACCCCTCCCGGTTCACGGAAGTAGAGCGAATAGAAATAATTCCGGTCTATTTTCTCGGTGATGTGCAGCCCTTGGGCCACGACCAATTCGCGGAAGTGCATCAACGTCGCTTCGTCCTTTACGCGGAAGGCAACGTGGTGCACGGATCCCCCAGCGACCACGCCGGCCGATTCGCCCGGAGCCTCCACGAGATCGACCAATGCGGCCTGATCCACGGCATCGGTGATGAACCGGTAGCGATTCACTTCCTGCTTCAGCAACCGATAGCCGAACACATCGGTCAGGATCCGGGCGGTAGCGTCGATCTTGGTGGTGGTGATGGTAATGTGGTGGAACCCGCGCGTAGCGTGTTCAGCATTCACGTCTTCGGTTTCCCATGGCTTGCGCGTATCGGACACCGCAGGCACCGTCAACTCCAGTTTGAGCCCATCGGGATCCAGGAACGTCAGGTATTGTTCGCCGAATTTCTCGGAGACGTTGTTCATGATCACATGGTTTTCTTCCAACCGCTGTTTCCAGAACTCAAGGCTGCCGCTCGGCACGGCGTAGCCGATTTCCGTTACCTGTCGCGTGCCGCGACGGCCTTGCCGGATGCCTCCCCAAGGGAAAAAGGTAAGGATCGTTCCGGGTGTGCCTGCCTCGTCGCCGAAATAGAAGTGATACGTTTCCGGATCGTCGAAGTTGACGGTTTTCTTCACCAACCGCAATCCCAGTACACGGGTGTAGAAATCGTGGTTTCGTTTCGCGTCGCCAGCAATCGCGGTGATGTGATGGATGCCTAAGATCTTGTTGTCCATCGTTGTACTCCTTTCTTTGTTTGGTACAAAGGTACGGTGGTCTATTGGGCTAGCCATTAACCTAGAATAAGAATTCCCATAAATAATCCCTATGTTTGATACCACTAAATGAAACACATGTTTGCCACCATCAACGACTACGTCAATCGCTGCGGCGTATTCTCGCCGGACGACCTCGCCGTGTTCAATGGGTTGCTCAAGCCCAAATCGGTCAAAAAGAAGCAGCTGCTGCTGCGCGAGGGCGAGGTCTGTGATTTCGAGGCCTACATCGCCAAGGGTTGCCTGCGCACGTATTACATCGACGAAAGCGGCAGCGAAGTGATCCTGCAATTTTCCGTGGAAGACTGGTGGGTCAGCGATATCGGCAGCTTCCTTGACCAGAAGCCCAGCCAATTGTACATCGAAGCGATGGAAGACAGCGAACTGTTGACGCTCAATCCGGCGCGCAAGGAAGAATTGTTGGCGCGGTTGCCCCAGTTTGAACGGGTGTTCCGGTTGATGTTGCAACGGCACGTGGCTGCCGTAGAACGCCGGCTTATCCGTACCATGGCGAAGACGGCCGAGCAACGCTACGTAGACTTCGTGAAGCAATACCCCAAATTGGTGCTGCGCATCCCGCAACATTACATCGCCTCCTACCTCGGCATGACACCCGAGTTCCTCAGCAAGGTACGGCGGCGGCTCGCAACCCAAAAAGATTAAGTTAGTTTGAGAATCACCAAATATTATAGTGCACAATGAATAAAAAAAACCTCGTATTTCTGCTATGGCTTGCCCTATGCATGCCTTTCTTAGGCGCACAAGCCCAAGACAAGCCACCCATCACCTGGCAAGACATCCCCTCGTGGTCGTATATCCGCCTCTTCAACACCGAACTCTCGCCCGACGGCAACTGGCTGTCTTGGGTCTCGGGGCCTACCGAAGGCGACCTCACGCTCACCGTGCAGCACACGCAAGACACGTCGAAGTTCGACTTCGCCATCGGCGGCACGTCGACAAGCGCGACGTTCAGCGACAATGGCAAGTACCTGGCTTACCGCGAATCGGCCAAGTTTGCCGACGCGAAAGCGGCTGCCAAGTCGCGAAAGCCCGTGTTCACCAAGCTGCATATCGTTTCCCTGCCAGACACGCAAAAGGTCGTATTCGACAAGATCAAGGATTTCAGCTTCGCGGGCGACAACGCCGAATGGTTGGCCATCGGCTTCGTGGCGCCCGAAGGCGCACCCAAGGGAGACGACGCCGCCAAGGGTACCGACCTGTTGCTTTATCACCTCGCCAGCAAACGTAGCTTCAACATCGGCAACGTCGCGGGGTATGCCTTCAACAAGGCTGGCAATTACCTGGCTTACGTCATTGATGCCAACGGGCAGAACGGCAATGGTGTGTTCATCCGCGATTTGGCTTCGGGTATCACCACCGCCCTAGACAATGACAAGGCCACCTACAGCAGGATTCAATGGAACGAAGAAGGCACCGCATTCGCCCTGCTGAAGGCCAAGAAGCAGGAAGCTTACAAAACACCCGTGTACAGCGTCATCGGCATCAGCCGCATCAATGGCGACCAGACCGCGAAGGCGATCTATTCCGGTATCGATGACGCGGGCTTCCCGAAAGGGCAAGGCATCAGTGAGCATGGAGGTGCGTATTGGTCGGACGACCTCAGCACGCTGTTCTTCGGCATCGCCAAGTTGGAAAAGAAGGAAGACAAGGATGGCAAGGAAAAGGCCAAGCCCGATTCGGTGGCTGCGAAAGACAGCGTAAGCACGGATTCCACCAGAACTGCAAAAGCCCCGGCAGACAGTACCGCCAAGAAGCCCGCGGTGGCCAAGGCCAAATCCAAGGACGATATCGACAAACCGGATATGATCATCTGGAATTGGCAAGACAAGCGACTCCAATCGGCCCAGCAGGTCCAGCAGCAGCGCGACAAGGACTTCAGTTTCGCAAGCGCCTACAAACCGGCGGAAAAGCGATTCATCCAGTTGGCCGACAGCGCGGTGAGGCGGATCAGCGTCGGGCCCAAGCAGCGTTACGCGTTGGGTTTTGACGACACGGTCTATGAGATGACCAATAGCCTGGACGGGCAAAGCTATGTAGACGTCTACCTGTATGATTTGGCGCAGGGTACCAAGACGCTGTTGCTAGAACGTTATTACCAATCCGCATCCCGGGGCATCCCGTTCGCGCCAAACGGCAAGTTGATCAGCTACTACCAAGACGGGGCCTATTACGCCATGGACCTCGAGACGCGGCAATCCCATCCGCTCACGGCGCAATTGCCGGTGTCATTCGTCAACGATAAGGTGGATTATAACGTCACGAAACCGGCCACGCCCAATTTCGGATGGACGGAAGATTCGAAGCATGCCCTCATCCGCGATAACCACGACCTGTGGCGGATATCGGCCGATGGCAAGCAGGCCGTTTCGCTCTCCGCCAATTGGCAAGCCAGGCGGTTGCAGGTGGGCAACTTCCACCGCATCTATCCCGACGACAAGGCGATCGATCTGAAGAAAACGCAATACCTCGATGTGTTCAACGACGCCACCAAAGAAAACGGCATCGCCCAGTGGGATCCCGCCAAGCGGGAACTGCGCATCCTGTTCATCGGCGACCAAGCGTATGGCGGTTTCCGCAAGGCGAAGCATGCCGACGTTTACGCCTATTCGCGCGAAACCAGCGTGGAGCCGCCGCAATTGCTGGTGGCTGCCTCAAAAGACGTCGGCCAAACAAAGCCAATGGGAGCCAACGCGCCCGACCAGGACAAGTATGCCTGGTCATCGGGCGTCAGGCTCATCAGCTACGTAAGCGATCACGGCGATACGCTGCAAGCTGCGCTGTATCTGCCGGCAAATTACGTGGAAGGGCAGCGCTACCCCACCATTACCTACATTTACGAGCGGCTTACGCAGGGGCTCAACGGCTACGCCATGCCCGGCTTCCCCGGTGCGGGCTTCAACCGTGCGTTATACACCAGCAACGGTTACGCGGTCTTGATGCCCGATATCAAATACAAGCTCAATGAACCCGGCATGTCGGCGGTCGCCTGCGTGGTGCCCGCGGTCAAGGCCGCCATCGCCACGGGCATCGTGGACGGCGACAACGTCGCCATCCACGGCCATTCCTGGGGCGGCTACCAAACCTCGTTCCTGATCACGCAGACCAACATCTTCAAAGCCGCTGCGGCGGGCGCGCCACTTACCAACATGATCAGCATGTACAGCCTCATCTACTGGAACAGCGGCGGCACCAACCAACCGATATTCGAATCCAGCCAAGGCAGGCTCACGACCGGGTATTGGGATAACTGGGATGCTTTCGCCCGCAACTCGCCCATCTATCACATCAAGCAGGTGCAGACGCCGCTATTGCTGCTCCATAACGATAAGGATGGCGCGGTTGACTATACGCAGGGCATTGAGTATTACAATGGCCTGCGGCGGCTTAACAAACCCGTGGTGATGATCACCTACAAGGGCGAGAATCATGGCATCGCGAAAGATCCGAACAAAAAGGACTATGCCGTCCGGATGATGGAGTACTTCGATCATTACCTCAAAGGCAAGGATGCACCCGAATGGTGGTCGAAAGGGATCGACCTATTGGATATGGACAAACACCTGGAAGAACGTGCATTCTAAGGATATAGCGCGCTAAAAGGGTAAAGCAAATTCAGTAGTAAGTGAACACTCACTTATTTTTTAAAAAAACCTTTGCAGGAAAGATTTATATTCCTACGTTTGTAGCCGTAACAGGGGAAAATGGGTTGATTCACTCACTGTTACAATAGGTGAGTGGATCTTGAATTACTCGATATTGTAAACATAAATTGATGATAGACATCCGGGTCTTAAAATCGGAAAAACGTTTCGCTAACCAGTTATAAACCTATTTGTTTATTTTTACAGAAAGCGGCATCGAGAAGGGAGACTCGATGCCGCTTGTTTTTGTTCGTCCTTCGGCATTTTTATCATTGCGTGGAAAAGCAACTTTAGCTAAGTTTGGCATCGAAATGAAGATATGGCAGAAAACCACGAATGTCAATGCATTCGTCGACACGTTTACCGTCGGTAAAGATCGCGAGCTGGACCTGCAACTGGCCGCAGCGGATATCCTGGGTTCGTTGGCGCATACGCGGATGCTGCACAGCATCGGGCTGTTGGACCAGCAAGACCTTTTGCAGGTGCAGGCTGCGCTCAAGCAGCTCTACCGGGAGGTAGCGGCCGGCGATTTCACCATCGCCGATGGTGTGGAAGACGTGCATTCGCAGGTGGAACTGCTGCTTACCCAGCGCATCGGCGATGCCGGCAAGAAGATCCATAGCGGCCGTTCGCGAAACGATCAGGTGCTGGTCGATCTCAAGTTGTATTTCCGCACGGAAATCGAGCAGATGGTGCAGCTCACACGGGGCCTGTTCGAACGGTTGCAAGCCCTCAGCGAGGACTATAAAGGCGTCTTGTTGCCGGGCTACACCCATCTCCAGATCGCCATGCCCTCTTCATTCGGCCTGTGGTTCGGCGCCTACGCCGAGAGCCTCGTGGATGACCTCACGTTGATGCAAGCCGCCTGGAAAATCTGCAACAAGAACCCCCTCGGCTCGGCGGCTGGTTATGGCGCTTCATTCCCGCTCAACCGCCGGATGACCACGGAATTGCTCGGGTTCGATGACCTCAATCACAATGTCGTTTACGCGCAGATGGGCCGGGGCAAGACCGAGCGCACCCTCGCCCAGGGCATGAGCGCCATCGCGGCCACGTTGGCCAAGCTTGCCATGGACGTATGCCTCTACATGAACCAGAATTTCGGGTTCATCACCTTCCCCGACCACCTCACCACCGGGTCGAGCATCATGCCGCACAAGAAGAACCCCGATGTGTTCGAGTTGGTGCGGGCACGGTGCAACAAGATCCAGGCGTTGCCCAACGAGATTGCCTTGATGACCACCAACCTGCCGTCGGGTTACCACCGTGATTTGCAGCTGCTCAAGGAAAACCTGTTCCCGGCTTTCCAGTCGCTCAAGGAATGCCTCGAGATCACGACGTTCATGCTGGAACACATCCGTGTCAAGGAAAATATCCTCGATGACCCCAAATACGATTACCTGTTCAGCGTGGAGGTTGTCAATGACGAGGTGCTCAAGGGCGTGCCTTTCCGCGAAGCCTACCGGAACATCGGGCTGGCCATCGAGGCCGGCACATTCCAGCCCCGCAAGACCGTGAACCACACGCACGAAGGCAGCATCGGCAACCTCTGCACCGCCGAAATCAAGGATGCCTTCTACGAGGTCTACGCCGGTTTCGGATTCCAGGACGTACACGATGCCCTAGCGGAGTTGGTTGCCGACACGTAGGGGCAGGCCTGTTGGGGCAGGCCTTGCGCCTGCCCGGCCTACGACGTAATGGCCAACAGCCGATCGCGCACCAGCAAGCACGCGCCTACGATGCCCGCTTTTACGCCGAGTTTGGAAATGGTCATGTGCGAATCGTTGTTTACCAAGCTAAGCGAATACTTATTCAATGAATTTTTTATTGGTAGCCTGATGTAGTCTCCCGTAGCGGCAAGCGCGCCACCGAGGATAATCAGTTCGGGGTTGAACAGGTTGACCAAGGTAGCCATGCCCTTGCCGATTTTTTCGCCTGCTTCGGTGATGAGCTCGATGGCCAAGGTATCATCGTTGTTGGCCGCTTGAATGATATCTTCCAGGATGATGTCATTGAGGTTCTCCCTCGTTTTTGAGAGTATGCTCGTCTCGCCTTGGGCGATGCGTTCCCGAAAGATTCGAACCAGGGCCTGGCCTGACGCCTCCGTTTCGAGACACCCCTTCTTGCCGCAGTGGCAGATGATTTCATTGGAGAAAATTGGGATGTGCCCGAGTTCACCGGCAAAGCCCGACTTGCCGTAGTAGAGCTGGCCGTTGACCATGATGCCCATGCCGATACCGTGGTCAAGATTCACAAACAGCACGTTCCTTTCGTCTTTGACCGCTCCGCTGCAGAATTCGCCGTACGCCATGGCCCGCGAGTCGTTTTCCAGGAAGGTATGGATGCCAAGTGTGTGTTCGATGACTTTGCTCAGGGGGTCTTCATGGAAATTGAAGTAGCTGTAGCTATACCCCGTCAAGTAATTGATGCGCCCGCCGAGGTTCACGCCAATACCGAGTATCTTTTCCCGTTGGATGCCGCTTGTTTTGATGAACTCATTGATAATGGCGCAGAGTGATTCGAGTGAAGCTTCTGTGTTGTTAAGCGAATAGGCGATGCCGAACGTGCTTTTGACGAGGTTTCGCCTGAAATCCATGAGTCCGATGTTGACGTGGAAGTTCTTGACCTCCACCCCCACGAAGAATGCCGAGTCTGGAGCCAGGCCATAGCGGTTTGGTTTGCGGCCTACCCCCGCCTCTGTTTTCCCATAATCTTTCGCGATGCCGTCGGCGATCAATTCGGTGACCAGCTCGTTTGTTTTGGGGATGCTGATGTTCAGTTCCTTGCTAAGGTCAGCGAGCGTCGAATTTCCCTCGTTGGCAAACTGGGTGAGGATACGTTTTTTTAATTGGATGTTTTTAAAGGCAACACCTGTCAGTTCCAGATTGTGGAGTTGTTCAAAAAAAGTAGTTTTCTGTGCCATCGACTCTTGTGTCGTTGTTGAAGATATCACGAGCGCAAAGTTAGCTGAATTTTTAAAAAAATTAATAATTATAACGTGTAAGTCTGCTGCATCCCGGATTTATTGCCGTCTTGAACGCTGGTGGAGAAGTTTTAAAAGCAATATATTTAATAATAATCATTGTATTATTAAAATATTTTAAAAATAATTTGGACAATAAAAAAATAAGTTATTATTTAGCGGTGTGATTATGGAGCACTAACCAATGATGCTTGAGAATCGAGGAAGAACATTTTTGAGATAGATTATAGATGATTGCTTTTGAGAAGTTAGCGGCCGTATATCGGGAAAGTTTGTTGGATGATGTCATTCCCTTTTGGCAAAGCCATTCGGTGGATTTTGCAAACGGGGGTTATTTCACCTGTCTTGACCGTCAAGGCAAGGTGTTCGATACAGACAAGTTCGTTTGGCTGCAAGCACGTCAGGTCTGGACGTTTTCCATGCTGTACAATCAGGTTGAACCCAAACAGGAATGGTTGGATGTTGCCTTGGTAGGAGCGAAGTTTTTAAGGCGGCATGGCATGGACGACCAAGGGAACTGGTATTTTTCGTTGAACAGTGAAGGCAAGCCTTTAGTTCAACCGTACAATATATTTTCGGATTGTTTCGCGGCGATGGCTTTCGGACAGTTGGCCAAGGCAACTGGCGAGAACGTTTATGCGGAGTTGGCGGTTAGGACATTTAATAACATCTTAAGGCGCAGGGAAAGTCCCAAGGGTTTGTATACCAAGGAAATTCCTGGCGCTCGCGATTTGAAAAGTTTTGCCTTGCCGATGATCCTGTGCAACCTGGTGTTGGAGCTGGAACACGTCCTTGATAGGTCGGTTGTTGAAGAAACCATACATTACGGTGTCGATGAGGTGATGAATCGTTTCTACCGGGCAGACGAAGGCATAATATTGGAATCTATTGCGTTGGACGGCAGTTTCTCCAATTCATTTGAGGGCAGGCTCATTAATCCTGGCCACGGGTTGGAATCCACCTGGTTCCTGATGGATTTGGCGCAACGCGCTGGCGATAGGCAACTGGCGGAAAAAGCAAAGGATATTGCACTGCAGCTGGTGGAATACGGCTGGGACAAAACCCATGGCGGTATTTTTTATTTCATGGATGCCAAAGGAAGCCCACCGCAGCAGCTGGAATGGGATCAGAAGCTTTGGTGGGTGCACATCGAGGCGATGATTGCGTTTGCCAAGGGGTATCTCCATACCGGCGACGAGCGTTGTGCCGCATGGTTCCAGCGATTACACGATTACACCTGGACGCATTTTCCCGATCCGGAATACGGGGAATGGTTCGGTTACCTCAATCGTCGGGGAGAAGTATTGCTGCCACTCAAAGGAGGGAAATGGAAGGGCTGTTTCCATGTGCCGAGGGGATTGTTCCAATTGTGGAAGACCACGGAAGCCATCTCGGATAAGCAACAAAATCCGATATTGCACGTTTGATCGCTCAACTTAAGAAACGATGGCTACCATTACGACAAGCAACAGCATTTCTCCCGTACACCCGGCTACGCGAACCAAATATAGATACGCACTTATCGTGTTGGCTATACTATACTTCATGATGGGCTTCATCACGTGCCTGAACGATACGTTGGTGCCTTTTTTTAAGACCGGGTTCGAGTTGAGTTACGCGCAGTCGTCGTTGGTACAGTTTTATTTTTTCCTCACCTATGCATTGATGTCTATACCTGCGGGAAAGATTGTCGAGCGCATGGGATATAAGCGTGGAATGGTGGTTGGTTTTGCCATAGCAGGTATTGGGGCATTGTTGTTCCTGCCGGCTTCCTGGTTTCACCAGTACCCGCTTTTTTTAAGTGCATTGTTCGTATTGGCCATTGGGATTGTACTCCTTCAGGTGGCTGCCAATCCGTATATCACGTTGTTGGGCAAGCCCGAAACGGCTTCTTCCCGATTGGCCATGATACAAGGCGTGGGATCGCTCGGCACCACGTTGGCACCGTTGTTCGGTGCGCACTTCATCCTATCAAAAGTAGCGGATTCCGAAACGTCGAGCAGCGTAGTGAGCGCCCCCTATATCGGTATCGGGATGGTGTTGTTCGCCATCGCCATCGCCGTATATTGGCTGGCTTTGCCCGCTATGCAAAGGAATGTCGACGCTCCGCCAGTAGATGGTATTAATGGTTTGAAAACCAGTGTATTAGAATTTAGAAATCTCAATTTCGGGATTGTTGCCATATTCATGTACGTGGGTGCGGAGGTTGCTATCGGCACGTTCCTGACCAATTACGTGGCAGACACCTTGGTCATGGAAGAACATCGGGCAAATACGTATGTGGCCTTGTATTGGGGAGGGATGTTGGTCGGTAGGTTGTTGGGATCCCTGGTTTTGCAGTGGAACAAGCCGCAGAAGGTACTGCTATGGTCCGCTATCGTTGCGATAAGTTTCATCGTACTGTCGCTAACGACTGCAGGCAGTCTGGCAGTGTGGTTCATGGTTGCTGTTGGGTTGTGCAATTCGGTCATGTTTGCGGTTATCTTTTCGTTGGGCATCGCCGGGCTTGGGGCACAGGCCACCAAAGCTTCTGGATTGCTCTCCTCGGCTATCGTCGGCGGAGCCATCATTCCATATTTCCAAGGACTGCTGATCGACCGCTTCAATTGGACGATTTCCTTCTTTTTGCCCTTATTCTGTTATGTGTATATCGTTTTTTTCGCGGTGAAAGGGTATAAGTCGAATAAATTAACTCACGGAAGTGCCGAAAGGGAAAAGCTATGAGACAAGTTAACTTTTTTTGTGCTATAGGTTTGATATTGCTTGTTCGTGTCGGGTGGGCAGAAACTCCGACCTTGAGATTCAATGAAAGCGGGCATTTTAAGATACTTCAACTTCCGGGCGTTCGTGGGGATGAAGGGAACCCGCAGGCACCGGCTAGTAAAAGCGCTATGCGGTCGCTCGAACGCCTTATCCAATTGGAAAAGCCTGGCATGGTGATAATGACCGACTATGGAGTTGATTCACGGGGTACGATTGATGGGTGGAAGCAGTTGGTGAAGCCCTTGGTAAGGTATCAAGTGCCGTTTACGGTCATATTTCGCGAATCAAGGAAAGAATCCGAAACGCGGCGTTCCGAGATATCGGAGTATCTGCAAGGTATCCCATATTACATCGACGACCCTAGCACTGTTCCCGTGCTATCCGCCACTGATTCGACCGCGAAATGGCAATTGTATTTTTTTGATGGATATGCCTATCCAACCGCCATGAAAAGCGATGCCACGAACGACGTGAAGAGGGCACACATCGACTGGTATAGGCGCAAAAGAGAGGGGCAGCGCGGTGATGGGCGGTACGAATGTCCAGCTGTCGCTTTCCTTTATCCCCATGTAGACGAGGATACCGGTACGCGAGACACCTCCTATTCGGAACTGATTGAGGCCTTTTTAGAAGAGGGAGATGTGGTTGGGGCGTTTGTTGACTACGATGACGGCGCTATCCGCACCTACGAGGATCGGATATGCATCGTGCCGACAGGCAAAGAAAACGAGGTACAAGGAGCTCGAATCATTGGGATTTACGAAGACGAACGTCGGCTTGGCACGCAAGTCCGTACCTTGTCTGGGGCCTTGGATTCCTACGCATTTGAACCCAGTCTGGCCAAATGCGACTATCCGATAGCAAATGGCACATTTATCCAGAACGCACTGGTACGGGATTGGGATGATGCCAGGTGGCAGCAAGAGTTTGAAACGCTCGCTGCAGCGGGAATGCGTTACCTGGTCTTTGCACCGCTGCTCCACGAAGACAAGGAAGGAAAAACTACGGCGCCGTATCCCAGCGATATACCTGGGGTAAGTCAAAGAAATGAACATGACGTCGTTGACGCATGCCTGCGTAACGCGGAGCTGGCTGGATTCAAGGTCTTCTTGGGCCTGAATTTCAACGAACATTGGTGGGCTTCGAATATGGATCCTGAGTGGCTTTACGGTCAAATGGCCATCGGCAATCGGGTAGCAAGCGAGCTCTATGAAAAATACGGCAGAAAATATCCCGGCGCATGCTATGGTTGGTATTGGGTTTGGGAGGTTGCCAACGTTGAGGTATTCGCACACGCCGACGGTCAGCGAATGCTGGCAAACGCGCTGAATGTCAATTTGGACTATCTGAACGAACGTTATCCAGAAATGCCTTTTATGCTAGCTCCATACATGAATTATCGGATTGGCAATGCGAGTGATTATGCTAAAATGTGGAAGAACGTATTCTCGATGACCCACTTCAAGTCGGGAGATATCTTCGGTCCACAAGATTGTGTCGGCGCCGGCGGGCTGGGCATGGAACACGTCCAGGAATGGTTTGCGGCGCTAGGTGAAGCCGTGAAATCCAAACCGGGGTTGCGATTCTGGTCGGATGCCGAGACGTTTGAACAGGAGTTCTGGACAAGCGCTACGTTGGATCGTTTCGTGCGGCAAATGAAATTAGTTACACCCTATGTCAGCGGAATCATCAGTTTTGCGTATAGCCACTATTACAGTCCGTTGCGGGGGGATGACTCGTTCCATCAAGCCTATATGCATTACGTATCGACCGGTAGATTGCCAATTACCGAAGAATTACCCCCAGTTGCGGACGTACGGATAACCCAACTGGAAGGCGTGATTCAGCTTACGTGGGCACCGCCCAAAGAACGTGACCTCATCAGTGGATACCATATTTACCGGAACGGGGTGCGGATCGGAAATATCCAGTTCCGGAAACACGGCGATGCCCAAGCGCAGTTTAGCGATGACGTTGGGGATGGGCGCGCCCTATACGAAATAGCTACCTATAACACCGTAGGGCGTGAATCCATACGGGTGCCATGTAGATAGTCTATATACCAGCATACAAATGCGATCTAATTATTATTAATCTAAAAGAGTAAACAGTATGAAAAGAAGAAAAAGGGCCTTTCATTTTTTCGGCCGGTGGAAGCCAACGTTGTCACTCCTGCTGTGGCTATCTGGATGGCTTTCGGTAAGTGGGCAGGCTATCCAAGTAAGGGGAGTCGTTGTAGATGCATCGCGGCAACCATTACAGGGGGTCAATGTGTCCGAGAAAGGAACGACGAACAGTGTTTCTACGGGGATGGATGGGAGCTTCGCAATATTGGTCAAGGACTTTCAAGGCGGAGCTTTGCGGTTTACGGCCTTGGGATATGAGCCAATCGAAGAGCCGATAGCCGGACGTGCTATCCTAGACATCAGCATGGTTACCGTGGTCGCTATGCTTGATGAAGTCGTGGCGATTGGTTACGGTACGGCGAAGAAGCGCGATTTGACGGGTGCCGTTGCTTCCATACGCGGGGAAGAATTGCTAAGGACTAATCCGACGAGCATCAATCAGGCATTGCAAGGCAAAATGGCGGGCGTGATGGTCAATCAGGCGGATGGTGCCCCTGGAGCCGGGATCAATATCCAAATACGCGGTGCGAACTCATTTACGACCAGTACAGAGCCCCTCTATGTCATTGATGGAATCCCTTTCAATGCTGGCGGCGCCCCAGGCACGGATGCAGCCACCAAGCAAACGAATAATCCGTTGAACCTGATCAATCCACGTGATGTAGTATCGGTAGAGGTGTTGAAAGATGCGTCGGCTACGGCCATATATGGTTCCCGGGCGGCCAATGGTGTCGTGCTCATCACGACCAAGTCTGGAAGCCGAGGGAAGACAAAAGTTGAATTCACTTCGAATACTTCGGTTTCGAAGGCCGTCAGGCTCATCGATGTACTGGATGCGGCTACCTATGCGGAATATCGAAATGAGCAAGTACGATACCGTTATCGCTATGATGGGGTCGAATTCGTGCCCGAATCAGAGTTGCCGTTCCCCATACCGGGAAGGTACAGTTACGTCACGGCGAATGATCCGGAAACAGGTCAACAGGTTCGGATAGACAGTACGTATATGCCGAGTCCACAGGATTTCCGGGACGGCTATATGGACAACGGCACCAATTGGCAGGATCAGATTTTTCACACAGCGGTTTCACAGGACTATAACCTAGGCATATCCGGTGGCGACGAGCGAGGAACTTACCTGTTTTCATTAGGCAAACTTGACCAACAGGGCATCATCCGCAATTCGTACTTTGAGCGGTACAGTGTCCGGTCAAACGTCAATCGTAGGGTAACCGATTGGTTTGAATTCGGCAATTATCTCACGGCGTCGAAATCCGATAATCGGCTGTCGCGGACTAATAGTGAAACGTTTGGTGTCATCCCCGCAGCACTGTCGTTTAACCCTACGCGATCCGTTTTCGATCCGGACGACCCCTCTGGCGTTTCGGAGGATTTTGCCAATGGATTAGGTAATCCATACTTGTACGTCAAAACGGCAAAAAACATTGTTGCTTCCATGAATATCTACAACTCGACGTTTGCGCAGATCGCATTTACCGATTATTTGAAATTCAGGCAAAATCTTGGATACGGTTATAGCAACAATAAACGCGATGTTTATTACAACCGTTTTGTGAGTGGCGGCGTCACGCCCATCAATGGCTATGGTATGCAGGCGGACAACCATTATGAGAGCGTGCTCACGGAGTCGACGCTTATTTTCAACAAAACGATTAACGACAGCCATAGAATAGACGGCGTGGTTGGCTGGACATACGAAAATGTCAATTGGGGGGATAAGACGATGAGCGGCTCAAATTTCCCGAATGACTTGACGGAGAACAATGATATGGGGGCTGCTTTAATCCAAAATCCAAACTCAACCGGCAAAGGTAAGAGTTCGCTCATGTCCATGCTTGGGCGTATAAACTACGCATTCATGGATCGCTACCTGGTTACTGCAAATTTCCGGAGGGACGGCTCTAGCCGCCTTTCGCCGCGCGGGCGATGGGCCAATTTCTCTTCCGTGGCACTTGCCTGGCGTGCGTCGGATGAAGCGTTTATCAAGGACCTCGATGTTTTCGATCAGCTCAAATTCCGATTTGGCTATGGCCAGACCGGAAACCAGGGAATCAGCGCATACGCTACCCGGTCGCGGATGACGGCGCAAAACTATCCCTACGATGGTGGCTTAAACAGTGGCTACGCCGAGAGCCGCGGTCAGGGACCAGCGTCACCGAACCTGAAGTGGGAAACCACAACACAATTCAATCTGGGCTTGGATGCGAGTATTTGGGACAATCGCATCAATATGGTGGTAGACCTCTATCATAAGAAAACGTCCGACTTGTTACAGAACGCTTATATACCACTAAGTACCGGCTTTTCAACCATCGCGACCAACTATGGAAATGTCGAGAACAAAGGGTTGGAGATTTCAGGGAATTTCGCGTTTGTCCGCCAAGGGGATTTCAATTGGAGCATGGACGCCAACGTCGCCTTTAACCGAAATCGGGTCAGCGGCCTGGATGCCGACCAATTTTCGAACGTGGCGTGGGGCATAGAAAGCGTTTTCTTGCGTCGGAATGGCTACCCCATCGGTATCCTGTACGCGTATGAGGAAGATGGATTCTTCGACAATGAAGCCGAGGTGCGGGCAAACCCCGCATACAGGAATGAATCGGACGGTAAGATCAGCAGTATGGTCGGCCAGGTTAAATACAAGGACCATTCGGGCGATGGGGTTATCGATGATCGCGACAAGGTGATTATTGGAAATACCAATCCAAACTTCATCTACGGCATGACACATAATGTAGCCTATCGGAATTTTTCGCTAAGTTTCTTTTTGCAGGGTATCCAGGGCAACGATATACTCAATGTCAATTTGGCATCATATGATATGGCCGGAACGTTCAATATGCCGCAATTCGTATGGGATAACCGGTGGACTGAAAGTAACAGGGAAGCAGCACGTTTTCCCCGGGCTGATATCACGTATACCCGTAGCCTCAAGGCATCCGACCGCCTAATCGAAGACGGTTCATATCTACGGTTGAGGAACGTGAGTTTTGGTTATCGATGGAATCTGCCTTTCAAGCATATTGAAATGGTGAACGTTACGTTGTCGGGCAACAACCTGTTCACTGTCACGAAGTATCGCTGGTATGACCCCGACGTCAACTCGTTTGGTGGCGATGCGGCAAGGCGGGGTGTCGACATGGCTTCGTATCCTTCTGCCCGGACATTCACATTGGGTCTACAAGTTGATTTTTAAATGGACGTACATTATTAACCAAAGACAATGAAAAATTTATCAAGGATCTTGTTGGCTGGAATGGTGCTTTGTTTGGGTGTCTCGTGTAAGGGGATGCTAGACGAAGAGGTGTACACGTTTGTTTCGGGTGAGGATCTGGTGAAGCAAGGTAGCTACGCCGAGTTGGTCACGGGAGCATACAATACGCTGAGCTTTCCGTTTCAGTGGGGAGACTATCATCACATCACTAATTTTGATTCGGACTATCAAACGGGGCCCGTTTGGGCTTTTGGTTCGATTGGAGCGGGCAATTTCTATGAAAACAGCTCAAACATCAGTTTCTACCGATCACATTACCAGGCTATCCATCGGGCAAACTATCACGCCTATCTGATTGCGCAGATGACTGTTGCCGAAGACGAAAAGAACAATGCGCTTGGCGAGCTGAAATTCCTGAAGGCGTGGGCTTATTTCAACCTATTGCAGTTCTATGGCGATGTCGTGCTTTACAAGACATCGGTTTCCGAGGGTGCGCCCATGTATCAACCACGGGCCCCCATCAAGGAAGTTTATGAACACATCATCGAGGAGCTGACGCTGGCCGAGGGAATGATGTATTCAAACAAAGACGCCAAATACAAGAAAGGACATCCCTCGCGTGGATCGGCAAAGGCCTTGCTCGTCAAGATTTACTGTACCATTGGGTCGGCGTCGATGCCTGCGGGCAATCAAGTTGCCATCATGGGAGGAGCCCCAACGTACCAGGATGATGACGGAAATAGCGTACGGGTGCCCTATCCGGCCAGGTTGGTTATCCCGAAGGATCAGGTTGCCGGTTACGAGGGATTCGACTACAAGGAACACTATCGCCTTGGCATGGAGAAAGCCAGGGAGCTTATCGCGTTAGGTGAATTCGGTTTGTACGAGTCACAACAGGCGTTATGGAATCCTGCAAACAAAAACGGCAAGGAAATCATCTTTTCGCTGCAGACGATTGCGGGAAACGAGGTGCTCAGTAATTTTGTGTCTACTGACTACTTAGGCTTTTACCATCCAAATGGTGAGTTGGCATCTGGGTATTACGTTCAACGGGATCATTGGTATCAGCTATTTGACGAAGATGACGAACGCGTTACGTGGGGAGTGATGCACCGCATCCCATTTTTCTACGACAGCGCCACGGGCACACTGCATTACTGCTATTATCCCGCAAAAGATAGCGTAAAGGTACGCTTGGGGCTGGATGGCTACCGACCGACCGATCAACTGCGCTATGACGCTCACCTCTATGGTTCGAAATTGATGAAGTTTGGCCAGGTGTCCGTTGCCCGTGATGGTGCCCGTACCGATTTCAATTGGCCGTTCATGCGATACGCTGAGGTATTGTTGCTTTACGCCGAAGCGGATAATGAGGTGAATGGCGGCCCGTCTCCCGAATCGATTGCACGTGTCGATGAGTTGAACAGGCGCAACAACGCAAGGCTTGCCCAAGACATCGGAGCGGCTACCCCATGGACGTTGGAAGGGTTCCGGTCGTATATCCTTCAGGAGCGCGTCAAAGAATTTGCTGCCGAGGGGATTCGCCGGTTTGACCTCTTGCGTTGGGGCGTCTATCTCCAGGCCATGAATGCCATCGGGAATGCAGATGAAAACGGGGTAATCAAGCGTCGCGAACAACGGCATTTACTTGTGCCATTGCCCGCGGATGAGGTGAACACGAATGAGTATATCGATACCAATAATCCTGGTTGGTAGTTGTTAAACATATCATAATCGTACGGAAATGAAAAAAAATGTCTCCTATACTTGGCTTTACATGGTCATCCTGGTTGCTGTGCAGCTCATGTCCTGTAAAAAAGGCGAATTGGTTACGGAGGTACCTTCTGGGTCGAGGATCTCGGCCATCAAGGACCTAGAGGGAACCATAACAGCAGGTGAAATGGGCGATTGGATTGCCCTGCACGGCACGAACTTGACAGATCTGCAATCCATCGTTTTCAATGATGTGCCGGTCGAATTGGACGATGTATATGTAGAGCATGATATCGTGTACCTTCAAGTGCCCATCAAGATGCCGCAGGAATTGTCGAACAAACTCAAGGTCTCCACTTCGGGTGGCGAGTTCAGCTTTGATTTCACTGTCAATATCCCCGCGCTGGAGATGACCGGGATGTTCAATGAATATACCTTGCCAGGCGACACGCTTCGTATTTTCGGACGCTTCCTCACGCTTTACGAGGTTGACAGCGAAAATACTGTGGTTTCTTTCGGAGGCATCGAAACCCCCGTGATCAGTGCGACCGACACCTATCTCACGGCCAAAGTCCCCGTCAATGTAACCCCCGACGTGAAGGTGGAAGTAATCAACAAGAAATACGAAGCCAAGGCAATATGCCCGGGTTATTACCAAGACAAGAACAATATCATCACTTCATTCGATGATGACTTTCCCTATACCAGCTCAACTGGCCAGCAGTGGGTGGGAGCATGGCCCAATCCTAAACCCACATCGGGTAAATACATCCGTTTCGAGGTCGATCGGCAAACCTACCCGTCTGGGCTAGGCTGGTTTTATCTCATGGAGAACAATTTCAAATACACGCTTGACATGATCCAGCATCCGGAGCGCTATGAGCTCAAGTTTGAGCTCAATATGGCGATGCCCATCCAGCGGACCAATTTTTTTATCTATTACTATTGGGCGGTCGCGCCCGGGCCGATTGGCAGCGAATCGTTCAATGTGCAGACACTGGGTCGTTGGCAAACGAGATCCATACCGCTTGAACGGATTATCCCCGTCGGGAACACCGACACAGAGACCAATTTCTCGCTGAATATACGCGTCGAAAATTTTGCACCCGTCGAGAACGTTGCCATGTATTTTGATAATTTTAGGATTTATAGAAAAGGAGATTAGCAGATGAGGGTTTGCAGCAGCAAATGGTTCCTGGTCATGTTGGGTCTGACAGGGTTGTTTGGTACGACTGGCTCCGTTGCATATACGCAGTGGGATATGGAAGCGTCGGTCTTTTCGGGATTGGCCCGTGCGCAAGAGCGCCAACCTGTAAGTTGCGACACTCCGAGGATAAGTTCACCGCAGTTGGTTGAAATAGATAGCAACCATTTTTTTCGCTATCAGATCGTGGCTACAGGCAAACGCCCGATAAAGTTTACGGCCTACCAACTCCCCAAAGGGCTGCTCATCGATGAAGAAACGGGTTTGATCATCGGTTCGTTGACGCAGCCGGGTCGATATTACGTAGTCGTAAGGGCGGATAATGAATTCGGGGGAGATTTCAGGCGTATTCAAATCGAGGTCGCCCGCAAGCCTCGCTGACGGTCGCGTTGAAACAGTTAATAACCTTATAAATAAATCGCGCTATGGATAGAAGAAGATTTATACGGCATGCATCGCTGGGTTCGGCAGGAGTGGCTTTGTCTAATGCGGTGTTCGGTAAGGATCGGCTTGTCACGGATCAGGCAGCGGTCAAGCCTATATCCGGTTCTTGGTTTGAGTTTCAGCATCTGCTGCCAGCCGAGGGGCGGTATTGGGATCCCGATTTAGCCGGTTTTTCCGAAGAACAATGGAAGGAAAAAGTGGCCGAAATCAGTGAGTTGGGATTTGAATATTTGGTCATCCAAGGGGTTGCGCACAACGGAGAGGCCATTTATCCGTCAAAGCTTGCGCCGCAATTCAAGCTGGGTTGTGAAGATCCACTCGAAGCGGTGCTCGCTGCAGGCGACGAAACAGGGATGAAGTTTTTCGTGAGTAATGATTTTTGGGATGACTGCCATAAGGGAGAGTTCTTGATGACCGATCCCGGTATTCGGAAATTCAGGGCTAGGGCCATGGAAGAGATTGCCGAAAAATACGGTCATCACGCCTGTTTTTATGGCTGGTACTTTCCCAATGAATCATACTTGATGCCCCATTTCGATGAAAAGTTCATCGATTACATGAATGAGTGTGCTCATGTGGCAAAATCGCTGATGCCCGCATCGGTCAATCTGATTGCACCCTACCACATCAAAGCCGAGAAAGCGGATGATTCGTTTGTGAAACAATTGGAACGAATGAATATCGAGATCATTGCATATCAAGACGGCGTCGGAGTCAACTCCACGAAGTTGGGCGAACCCGCTAGATACTTCCAGAATCTCCACAGGGCCCACCAAAAGGCTTCACGCGCAAGGATATGGGCAGACATGGAAGTGTTTTATTTTGAAGAAGGCACAAAAGGCAACTTGCTCCCGGCCGATTTTGAAACGCGTATCCTGAAACAAATGGAAAACCTTTCGCCTTTTGTGGATAAGATATTGATTTACCAGTATTTGGGTTGTTTTAACAAACCCGGATCCAAGGCTTACGCAGGGCATCGCAACCAGGAGTCCGTACGGTTGTACAACCAGTACAAATCCTGGCTGGATAAACGCGCGAAGTACAGGAAAGGAGAGTAAATAAATCGATAATACGAAAAGTTAGGATGAGCATATTTGGAAAAAGAAGCAATTTTTACACTGGCGTAGTTGCGGTCGCGTTGTCACAAACGACGTGTACTGAGGCCAATACAGAAAAGCCCGTGGCAAGGGATACCATTGACAAAACGGTTTTGTTAGACAAGGTCAAAGGTGGATGGGCGGGGCAAACCATTGGCGTAACGTTTGGTTGGCCGTCTGAGTTCAAATACCTGGGCACGTACATTCAGGATTACGAGACCATCAAATGGCATGAAGACTACGTCAACGAAGCCATGGTCACATTCCCTGGGCTTTACGACGACGTGTATGTCGACCTCACGTTTGTGGAGGTTTTTGAGCAATTGGGTGTCGATGCACCTCTACAGGCGTTTGCAAATGCCTTTGCCGAAAAAGAGTATGCGTTGTGGCACGCGAATCAAGCTGGCCGCTATAACCTGCAGCAGGGTGTTGAACCCGAGAAAGCCGGACATTGGTTAAACAATCCACATGCCGATGACATCGATTTCCAGATTGAGGCAGACTTTGCCGGATTGATGAGCCCGGGTATGCCGGGTGCGGCGACTGGTGTGGCCGACAAGATTGGCCGGCTGGTGAATTCTGGTGACGGGTTATATGGAGGCGTGTATGTCGCTAACCTATATGCCTTGGCATTTGTTCATCAGGATGTGCCTTTTATCGTGGAAGAGGCATTAACAGCGATACCGGCGGAAAGTAATTTTCACAAATGTATTGCTGACGTGATCCGGTGGCATGGGCAATATCCAAAGGACTGGAAACAAACTTGGTTTGAATTGCAAAAGAAGTGGGCGGAGGAAGTAGGTTGCCCCAATGGCGTGTTTCATCCGTTGAACATTGATGCGAAACTGAATGCGGCCTATGTGGTGATGGGGTTGCTCTATGGGGAAGGGGATTTTACGCGTACCATCGAGATAGCCACGCGTGTGGGTCAAGACTCGGATTGCAATCCGGCTACGGCCTTCGGTGTATTGGGCGTAGTACACGGCTATAGCAAAATACCTTCGTATTGGCTAGCGCCTTTGCAAAAAGCCGAACATCGGAAGTTTAGCTACACGAACCTTTCGCTTTCAGACGTATACCAGATGGGCTATCGCCATGCACTTGAGTCGGTGGTGCACCATGGAGGAGATACAACAGGCAACACGATTCGTCTGCCCAAGCTACCCGCAGTAACAGTAGCGTTTGAGGAAAATTTTGCAGGGCATTTCCCCAAGGAAATGAAGTCGTTGGGTACGTCATTTTCCGATAGTTTTTCATTTGAAGTGGATGGGATTGGGTTTGTAATCCGTGGCCATGCGGCAAAGAAAGTCGAAGATGCACCGGCACACGTATTGCGTGCGGGCCTATATGTGGATGGTCAGGAAGTAGAACAGGCCAATCTTCCTACCGATCCCGTGAAGGCGCGAACGGATTTGTTCTGGCGCTACCGGCTTCCAAAGGGAATACATCGTGTGGAAGTTAAGGTATCAAATCCCCATCCGCAATACGAAATTCGGACGGTAGATTGCCTGGTATATGACGATCAAGCACACCAGGGCATCAGGACGACGCATTAGGGAGATAAATAAGAAATCGGAAAAGCAATGTTTTCAAGGCGATCTTTTATACGCTCCGCCGCCATGGCAGGGCTCGGCGTGGGGTTGTTGGGGCCGCACGTGTCGGGCGGAGTCGGAGGTGTCAAGCGTGGCAAACGCATAGGCATCATCGGGCTGGATACCTCACACAGCGAGGTTTTTGCGCGGATGATCAATGGTATGGGCAATGCCGGTCTTGGTTTCCGGGTCACCGTGGCCTATCAGCCACCCACCAATCGCGATGTGCTGAACCTGGTGCCATCGGTATCAAAAGCGCTGGCCGAGCTCGGTGTTGCATTGGTAGATAGCATGGACAAACTGCTTGGCGCGTGTGATGTCGTGCTGTTGGAAACCGTTGAGGGCGGGCCGCATTTGGAACAGGTGCTACCCGTATTTGAGGCGCGGAAACGCGTGTTTATCGATAAACCCCTTTCGGCTTCGCTGGCCGGTGCCAAGGCCATTGTTGAGGCTTCCGCAAGGTACGGTACGCCGTTTTTCTCGTCATCATCGTTGCGGTTCGACCCGAATGTACAGGCCGTTGTGTCAGGGGGCATTGGCCCCGTTAACGGCGCAGACGTGTATACACCGGCCGAGCTGGAAGCCAACCACCTTGATATGGCGTGGTATGCCATCCATGGGCTGGAAATGCTGTATGCGGTACTGGGTTCAGGATGTAGGGAGGTATCGCGGTTAAGTACGGCCGAGACCGATTTGATTACCGGTGTTTGGAACGATGGACGCATCGGTACGGTAAGATGCGTGCGAAAATGGCCTGTCGGCATCGCCGGCACCGCGTTCGGTCAGAAAGGCACCGCGCCATTGGGCCCGTTCTCCGACCAGGCCTATCGGGGATTGGTTCAGGGACTCATCCAATTCTTTGACACCGGCCATCCGCCTGTCGGCGCCGAAGAAACCCTTGAATTGTTCGCATTCATGCATGCAGCAGATATCAGTAAGCGGCGTAGGGGTCAATACGTCGCGCTTTCGAAGACATAACCATTATTCAATTAAAGCAAAAATTATATTCATGGAAGTTATGAAGAAAAATATTAATAATCAGCTGTTCAAGGTCGTATTTTGCTTATTGGCCATGGGGATGGCCTTTGAATTGGCGGTGGCGCAACCCGGCCGTTCGGCAACCATGCGAACCATAACGGCATTAACGGATGTCAGCCTGCAGGGCGAGTTGAATACCCGCTACTGCGCGGCGACCACCAATCTGCTCACTCGGCAAGACCGATATACAATGGCCTCGTTCGAAGCCAATGCATTGGGTATCCCAGGGGCCTTGTGGTGGGAGTGGCCTGCCGACCAATTTGGCCGTTGGCTTAGCGTATTGCAGGTGGCGGATGGAACTGGCTGGACCGCTGCAGGCGCAAGTCGATCGGCGGTGTTGAACACCATCTTGCCGCTTCAACACGCGCGTGGGCATTTTGGGACGGATCCTGCCAAGGATAGCGATAACAGGGTGCCATCCGGAAATGCCTTTGGTCTTCGGGGCCTGATGGATGCCTACGACGATACAGGAAACGAAAGCGCGTTACGGGCCGCGCGTAAAATGGTCAGGTTTTTCGAACAAACCTTTGATATTTATGTCACGGAAGGGGGGATCGACGAATATTATTCGCATTGCCTTGATGGTTTGGTGAGGCTCTACAGGGTCGATCGAACAGCTGAGGTACTTGAGTTGTCAAAGCGCATCGCCGCAAAGATGGGAATACATAAGCACACCCATCACGCGCTTTCGGCATATCGCGGAGTGATCGAATTGTATGACCTCACGGGCGACGAAGTGTATCTGGAGCAGACCGAGCGGTATCTCGACTACATCAAGCAAAGCGGGATTGCGTCTGGAGGTATCCCAGAATTACTCCCTTTCACCGGGACGGAAGAAGCCGCACAGGACGAGGGTTGTGCGCTAGCCGACTACATCGTCGTCAATCTGATGATGTTTGTGCGTACCGGTGAAGACCGGTTTTTGGAGACGGCAGACAATACGCTGGTCAATCACTTCTTCATGAACCAATTTCACACTGGCGGTTTCGGCCATCGCCGATATCGCCACGATGTTGTCGGCGACAAGGTTTTCCAGGGTTGGGAAGGCCGGTTCGGAAGTGAAAATCCAGGGTGCTGCTCCATGTGGGGGCAGTGGGCATTGGGGCAGGTTGGGCAATATATCGTGACCCGTCTTGATGGCCGATTGGAAGTAAACCTCTATGCAGATGCACAAATCGATATCCCCGAGGATGATATGCATCTTGTGATGAAGGGCGATTTTCCTCGCCAAAGGACAACACAAATAACCATTTATACCAAACATCCAAAAAACAAACAAATCAGCCTGAGGGTGCCGGCATGGGCGAACGATGCCGTTGTCCGCGTGAATGGTAAAGCGGTCAAGCATGGTTTGATGGGCGGTCGGGTTCTACTGGATCGGAAGTGGAGGGCAGGCGACGAAATTGAAATACTTTTCGCTGGCGGAGTTCGCCTGGTCTCGTTGGCCAACGTAAAGCAGGATGCAGTCGCTATTTTCGACGGGCCGCAGTGCTTGGGGCTGTTTGGCGATAGCACGATGTTGGTGGGTCGTATAGCGGTAGCGGTAGATGGGGGTGGGGCGCCTGTGCTTGATGGCAACGGTTTTCCCGTGGTTTTGTCGGACAACAAACCCGCTGAATGGGCACTTCGGCCAATTGCCGACGAATGGTTGCATCCTAACGTGAAGACCCCGAACCATATCAAGATACTGTTCCCTACAGTGCATTTTAAGTAGCCGTAGGCAAGCGTCATAGACTCAACGTGTACAGGAGTATCAAAGAGTTGCGCCCAATTCCGTTTTTCGCGGGAGTGGTGCGCTTGGCAATATTTTTATCGGTGTTCGCTGTTTCCTGCTCGGGCGGCGGCGATGTGCGGCCCACGTCGGCTCCCGACAGTACCCGCTACACACGCACCGTATTGGCCGAAGGATTGGACGAGCCGATGCAGATGGTCATCCTTCCAGGTAATGACGTGCTGTTCGTGGAGCGCAGGGGTGGTGTCCGGCTGTATAAGGACGCCACGAAAGCGCTTCGTACCGTGGCCAACTTGGATGTGTTCAGTGGCATCGAGGATGGGTTGCTGGGCGTGGTGGCCGATCCAAACTATGAACAGAACCACTGGCTCTACTTTTACTATGCCGTTGCGGGAGACACTTCCATAAACCGTTTGTCGCGCATGGAGTTTCGTCACGACAGCCTGCACCGCTCCACCGAGGTGGTCATCCTGGAAATCCCCACGCAACGGATCTACTGCTGCCATTCGGCGGGTTACCTGAAGTTCGATAAGCAAGGCAACCTGTATCTTTCCACGGGCGACAACACGAACGCCGAGGAAACCGAAGGCTACACACCGGTAGACGAGCGCCCGGGTCATGAACTTGCCGACGACCAGGCCACCGCGGCCAACACGAACGACCTTCGGGGCAAGATATTGCGTATCCGGCCACTTGAGGAGGGTGGTTACGCCATCCCTGAAGGCAACCTATTTCCTAGGGGTACCGCCAAAACGAGGCCGGAAATCTACGCCATGGGCATGCGTAACCCCTACCGGTTCAGTATAGATGACGAGACAGGTTTCCTGTATTTCGGAGAAGTGGGACCGGACACGAAAGTGAATGGGTCGGACGGCAAGCCGATAGGTTACGACGAAATCAACCAGGTACGTGGCCCGGGTTTCTTCGGTTGGCCGTATTTCCTGGGCAACAATGAAGTATTTCCCCACTACGATTACGCCACCAAGAAGGTCAGGCCGGGCAAGGATCCGGCCAAGCCGGTAAACGGTTCGCCCAATAATACTGGTTTGCGCAATCTCCCGCCGGCACAACCCGCGATGATTTGGTACGGAAAGGGTAGGTCGCAACGCTTCCCGTTGGTGGGTAGCGGTGGGGCCACGGCCATGGCAGGGCCGGTGTACCACAGCAAGCTCTTTCGGGATGCACCCCACAGGCTCTCGCGGTACTATGACGGAAAACTGTTCATCTACGAATGGATGCGGGGATGGATTATGGCTGTCAGTTTCGATAGGGAGGGACGGTATGTCGGCATGGAGCCATTCCTGTCACATTGGACGTTCCATGCACCGGTAGATATGCAGTTTGCTGGAGACGGCGCCATCTATATGCTGGAATACGGTACCAATTGGTTTACGAAGAATAGGGATGCACGGCTCACTCGCATCGAATACACAGAAGGCAACCGAAATCCGATACCGGACATCGTGATGGATCGGCAATACGGCAGTGCTCCACTTACCGTTGGTTTTTCGGCAGCCGGCACCATAGACCACGACGGCGACGAAGGGCTGGAGTACCGATGGCGGATTAACGGGAACGATCATGATGGGATGGAGGTGTCGCATACCTTCACGGTCAACGGTAGCCACGACGTACGGCTTACCGTAACCGACCAGGCGGGAGGTTCAGGCACGGTTTCGCGGCAGGTGCACGTAGGCAATACGCCGCCCTCCGTTAAGATAGGGGTATCGGGCAATCGGAGCTTCTATTGGGATGGCACGCATCTCGACTATGAAGTTTTCGTTACGGATGCCGAAGAGGCTGTGCAATCGGATCGGGTTAAGGTGTCTTTTGGCTATATACCGCACGGCAGGGATGCAGCGGTCGTCCTTAGCGGTAGCCGCAATGCGTTGACCTTGAGGTACGCGAAGGGACAGGCCCTTGTTGCGCGTCATGGTTGCCGCTCGTGCCATTCCCCGGATGAGGAGTCGGTAGGACCGGCCTATCGGGCTATTGCCGAACGTTACGACGGACAGGCTACGGCCCGGCGATTGTTGGAAAATAAGGTAGTCAAGGGGGGCAGCGGCAATTGGGGGGAACGAGCCATGTCGCCACATCCAGATTTATTGCCTGAAGACGTTTCTGAAATGGTGGGATATATACTTTCCCTGTCCGGTGAGCGATCGGCCTTTCCGCGTTCTGGTCGATTGGCACTGGTCGATCATGTTGGCGGTAGCCGGGATGGGGTATACCTCTTGCATGCTTCCTATCTTGATGGTGGGGGTGGTGGTATGCCGTCGCTCAGCGGCGAAGATCATCTCGAGCTACGATATCCGCTGCTTCAGGCCGAAGATTTCGATGCAGGCAACGTACACGTCACCACGATTACGACGGCCTTCATGTCTTATGTCGATGGCATCGAACACGGCAGCTACCTGGTTTTCAGTGATGTGGATCTCACGGGCGTTAGGCGCATCGGCATCCGCATCCAGCCCAACGGCGTGGGCGGAAGTATCGCCCTCCGCCAAGGAGGACCTGAAGGCACCGTTGTCGGCCGCATGGACATCCCTCCCGGAATCTTCCATGGATCGGTTGACGGGTGGCAGGAGCTTGTTATGCCGGTTTCCGGTGCCGCGGGCATTGCTGACTTGTATATTGGGTTTGAAAATGCAGAAAGCGAAGGCAATCTCTTCCACGTAGACTGGTTGCGGTTCTATAACCACTGACAACACACAATGATGAAAAAAGAGCTTCGCGGCAAACTGTCGCTGGTCATGTTCTTGGAGTACTTTACCTGGGGCACCTGGTATGTAACCTTAGGCACCTTCCTAATGGAAGCCTTCCAGGCCAGTGCGGTCCAAGTCGGGTCGGCTTACGCCAACCTCTCCATCGCGGCTGCGGTCTCGCCCGTCTTCGTGGGCCTGGTCGCCGACCGGTATTTTTCCGCACAGCGGGTGCTGGGTACGCTCCATTTAGCGGGAGCCGTCGTCTTGGCCGCACTTGGGCAAACAGCCTCCTATGGTACATTTTGGTGGCTGTTACTGCTGTATACCCTACTGTACATGCCCACCATGGCGCTGGTCAATGCCATTACTTTCAGGCACCTGGACGATGGCGGCAAGTCGTTTCCCTACATCCGCGTCTTCGGTACGGTAGGCTGGATCGCCGTGGGCCTGCTTATCGGTTACCTCGGCCTGGAAAGCAGCCGGGCGATGTTCAACCTCGGCGCGTGCGCTTCGCTGCTGCTGGGGGTGGTCAGTTTCACGCTACCCGATACCCCACCCATCAAAGTCCGTTCAGCAGGTATCATGGCACTGCTGGGTGGGGAGGCCCTCGTGTTGTTCCGGAAACGGTCTTTCGTCGTCTTTTTCCTCGCATCGTTGGCCATATGCATCCCGCTGTCTTTCTACTACAGTTTTGCCAATCCATTCCTGAACGACGTGGGTGTGGCCAACGCCGCGGGCAAGATGACCCTGGGGCAGGTCTCCGAGTTCCTGTTCCTGCTGGTCATCCCGTTCGCATTCCGTCGGTTGGGCGTCAAGGCCATGCTGTCGGCCGGTATCGTGGCTTGGATTGCCCGCTATGTGCTGTTCGCGTACGGCGATACCGGCGAAGGCATGTGGATGTTGTACGCCGGCATCCTACTACATGGTGTGTGCTATGATTTCTTCTTCGTAACCGGGCAGATGTACGTTGACAATGTTGCAGGCAAACCGATACGCAATGCTGCGCAGGGATTGATTACCTTTGCCACCTACGGCGTGGGGATGCTGATCGGCTCGTATGTTTCGGGCCTGATTACCGCACGGTATGCGCGACCGGCAGGAGGCATGCAGCAGTTTGACTGGCAAGGCGTCTGGTTGGTTCCCGCAGGCATCGCAGCGGTGGTTTTGGGGCTTTTTGTGGTCTTTTTCCGTGAACCTGAACATAAAACCGAAGCGGCTGGTAGCACGAAAGAAGAAAAGCAGACAACAAAGGAACATGACTACAATAAGAAATAACATCAGGGTGCTTGTGGTCGGCTGCGGCAACATGGGCGCATCGCACGCCATGGCCTACCATACGGAGGAAGGCTTCGAGATCTGCGGACTGGTGGCCCGCGGCGCCAGTAAGGAAAGGCTCAGCGAACAGCTCGGCGGCGGCTACCCGCTGTTTGACGATTACGAGACCGCGCTCCAGGCCACGCGTCCAGACGCCGTATGCATTTCCACCTACCCCGACACCCACGAGGCCTACGCCATCAGGGCCATGGAGCACAGGTGCCACGTGTTCATCGAGAAGCCACTTGCCGATACCCTTGATGGTGCACGGCGGGTCGCTGCAGTGGCCAAACAGACCGGCAGGAAACTCGTGGTTGGCTACATCCTGCGCTATCATCCTTCTTGGCAGCGATTCGTGGAGTTGGGCGGGCGGCTGGGCAGGCCGCTCGTGATGCGGATGAACCTCAACCAACAAAGCCAGGGGCGGATGTGGGACGTGCACCGGAGCCTGATGGCCAGCCTGAGCCCCATCGTGGATTGCGGCGTACATTACATCGATGTCATGTGCCAAATGACCGGCAGCCGACCCGTGCAGGTCAACGCCATCGGCGCGCGGCTCACGGACGACATCCCCGAAGGCAATTACAACTACGGACAGCTTCAGCTCCGGTTCGAAGACGGCTCGGTGGGCTGGTACGAGGCGGGTTGGGGCCCGATGGTGAGCGAAACGGCCTTTTTTGTCAAGGACGTGTTTGGTCCGAAGGGTTCGCTTTCGATCGTGGCCAAAGAGGCCGGCAAGTCCGGCAATTCGGATAACGTATCGGCCCATACCCAGACCGAATCCCTGCGGCTCCACCATGCCGATATTGATGAAAACAATGTGTTCACCAAGCCCGACGAATGGATCGACCTCACGGACGAACCCGATCACCAGGAGCTATGCAACCGCGAGCAGCGGTTTTTCCTGAGGGCCATCCGCGAAGGCCTTGACCTCACGGTGCCGACCGAACAGGCCATCAGCAGCCTGGAAGTAGCGCTGGCCTGCGATGAGTCGGTCAAGACCGGACAGCCGGTGATGCTTTAGTAGTAGGTAAGGGCACCCGACCCTGAAAACCCATAGGGAAGGCGAGTGCGTACAGGCGTTGCCTGCGTACGACGGCCCCAGCAGCCAAACGAGGCCAAAAGCGAACCACCACAACGTGACTAGGGGGGCGCGCAGGGCGTTGCTTGGTTCGTTTGGCCTTGTGGGCAATGAGGGCCTAGGAAGTAGGTTGCCTGTGCGCCTCGCCTTCCACCACCCCAAACCGATAGGTCGTCTCCGACGCAAACACCTCCCCAGGGCGCAGTACCGTGGTCGGGAAGTGCGGTTGGTTGGGCGAGTCGGGGTAGTGCTGCGTTTCCAGGCAGAAAGCCTCGCGTTTGCCATACGGCCGCCCTTGCTTGCCAACATCCTTGCCACTCAGGAAATTGCCGCTATACAACTGCAAGCCCGGTTCGGTGGTGAGCACGTCCAGCCGGATGCCCGTTTTCGGCGATACGGCCTTGGCAGCGACCACGTCGCCCGACGTGAACTGGGGATTCAGCACATAGTTGTGGTCGTAGCCCAGGCCAGCCGCCAATTGGGCATCGGGCTGGTCGATATCCCGGCCAATGGCCTTCGGCAAGGTGAAGTCGAATGGCGTACCGGCTACCTCGGCCAATTCGCCGGTAGGGATCAGGTTTTCGTTCACGGGCAAATAATGCGCCGCATTGATTTGCACCACGTGATCCAGCACGTCGCCATTGCCTTCGCCGTGCAAGTTGAAAAAGGCGTGGTTCGTCAAGTTCACCACCGTAGGCTTGTCGGTCTCCGCGCGGTAGGTAATCACCAGTGCGTTGTCTTCGGCGAGCCGGTAGCTGACCACCACCGTGAGCTGGCCCGGAAAACCCTCCTCGCCATCGGCCGATACGTAGGCGAACTCCACGCGATCGGTGGTCACCGCACGCCGTTCCCACACCCGGTCATGGAAACCCCGGGCGCCGCCGTGCAGCGCGTTAGGCCCGTTGTTGGGCGCGATGGTATACGTCTGGCCATCAAGGACGAAAGAACCGTCCGCGATCCGGTTCGCAAACCGGCCCACGGTGACGCCGTGGTAGACCTCGCCTGCGCCGAGGTAACCCTTCAGGGAGCCGAAGCCCAGCACCACATCGGTAGGGTTGCCCTGCCTATCCGGTACGATCAGGCTCACGATGCGCGCGCCGAAGTCGCTGATTGCGACGGCCATGCCGTTGGCGTTTTCCAATACCGTCAGCTGGGTCGGTTTGCCTGCCACCAGGCCCGAAAAATCGTCGGCACTGGGCAAAGAATAATCAATCATATCGATGTATGGTTAAAAGAAGTCAGTCGATGATGCTGGTCCCGGCCGATATCTTGGCCACGTACGCCTGCGCTTTTTTGCCCGTCCGTTCGCCATAGGCGCGTGTCACGGTATCCACCACCTCGTCGACGCGGTCGGCCTTCACGAGGTTGATCGTGCAGCCACCGAAGCCGCCGCCCATCATGCGGGCGCCCAGCACGGCATCGTTGCCGCGCACCAGGTCTACCAAGACGTCCAGTTCGGCGCAGCTCACCTCGTACAGGTGCTGCAACCCATCGTGCGTTTCGAACATCCGCTTCCCGAAGGCAGCGAAATCATCCCGTTGCAAATCCGCGCAGCCGTCTTGCAGGCGCTTGATTTCAGACACCACATAATGGCAGCGGTTGTACACCACTTCGTCCACGGGCTTCACGTAGGCATCCAATTGGGCGATGGTCGCATCGCGCAGGCTCTTCACCTCGGGATGGTGCGCTTGGATGAGCGAGACACCGTATTCGCATTGCTCGCGTCGCTCGTTATAAGCGGAAGAGGCCAGCGAGTGCTTCACCTGCGTGTCGAAAAGCACGATGCGCAGGTCGGGGTTATTGAAAGGGATGTATTCGTGCGAGAAATCGGCGCAATCCAGCTTGATGAGCCGTTGCTCCTGGCCGAATACGCTGGCGAACTGATCCATCAGGCCGCACTTCACGCCCACGAATTCATTCTCGGCCGCTTGTGCGGACAGCGCCAGGTCCAGCCGGGAGATGCCCAGCCCGAACAGCTCATTCAGCGCGAAAGCCGTGGCGCATTCCAGCGCGGCCGACGAAGAAAGGCCGGCGCCCTGCGGGATGTCGCCGCCGAACACCAGGTTGAAGCCCGTCAGCGCATGCCCGCGCTTGGCCAACTGCTGCACCACCCCGAGGATGTAATCCGGCCACAGCAGCGGCGAGCGTTCCAAGGCGTCCAATGACGCGGTGTGCGATTGGCCCTGGTCCAGCGAATGCAGCTGGATCGTGCGGTCAGCGCGTTTGCCGATGGCCAGCACGATGTTCTTGTCGATCGCCGCCGGCAGCACCAGCCCCTGGTTGTAATCGGTATGTTCACCGATCAGGTTCACGCGGCCCGGCGAACGCACCAGCAGCGGCGCATCCGAAAAAAGTTCCTGGTATTGTTCGTATACGGCATCCCGTAAGGTAGCAGTGGTCGTATCCATCTCCATGTCTATAAAATCGAGCGCCTAAAGTACGCAAAAATGTCGGGATGCCAAATGTACCGCTGGCGCGTATACTCCCGTGGCTGGCGCACGCGTGTCGCGCGTGCCTATCATCCATGCGGCTCCCCATCCATCCGGTTATGGGTGCGGGTGTCTTTCATGCGGATGAACATGATCAGCGAGATGAATATCGCCGCCGCCACGTACCAATAGAACCATCCCTCGTGGCCGACCGATTTCAGCCAAAGCGCCACGTATTCGGCCGATCCGCCGAACACGGCCACCGTGATGGCATGCGGCAGGCCCACGCCCACCGCCCGCACCTCGGCCGGGAACACTTCGGCCTTCACCGCCGCGCTGATGCTCGTGTAGGCGCTCAGGATGATGAGGCAGATGCACAGTAGGCCGAAGATCTCCCAGTTGGACCCCGCCCGGTTGATCGCCCCGATGAGCGGCACCGTGCAGCATACCCCCAGGATGCCGAAGCCAATCAGCAACGGCCGGCGGCCCACGCGGTCGGATAGTCCACCGAACAGGGGCTGCACCACGGCGAAGACCAGCAACGCCCCGAAGGTGATCAGCGTTGCGTCGGCCTTGGACAGGCCCACCGTGTTGGCCAGGTACTTCTGCATGTAGGTGATGTAGGTATAGAAGGCCAGCGTGCCGCCCAGCGTAAGCCCGATCACCGTGGCGACGGCCTTGGGGTGCTGGGCCAGCTTCTTCCACGTGCTTTGCGGTTTCGCGGCAGACCTGGCCTTGGCCGTCTCGTACGCCTTCGTCTCATGCAGGTGGTTGTGCAGGTAGAAGGTGATCAGCGTCAGGAACGCACCGATCACGAAGGGGATGCGCCAGCCCCAGTCATGCAACTGCTCCTCGCTGAGGAAGAACCGCTGCAACACAATCAGCGTACCCAACGCCAGGATTTGTCCGCCCACCAGCGTGGCATACTGGAAGCTGGAGTAGAATCCCCGCCGGTGCGGCGGCGGCATCTCGCTGAGGTAGGCCGTGGATATGCCCGTCTCGCCACCGATGCTCAGGCCCTGCACCAGCCGCGCGAACAGCAGCAGGATGGGCGCATACACGCCGATGCTTTCGTACGACGGCGTCACCGCGATGAGTAGCGAACCGAACGACATCAGGCCCACCGCCACGATCATCGATCGGCGGCGGCCGTAGCGGTCGGCGAACGCGCCCAGCACCCAGCCACCAACCGGCCGCATCAGGAAACCCAGTGCGAAGATGCCCGCCGTCTGCAGCAATTGCACCGTCTGGCTGCCGTGCGGGAAGAACGACGCCGAGAAGTAGATGGCGAATGCCGAGTAGATATACCAGTCATACCAGGTCACCAGGTTGGCCACCGATCCGCTGACGATGGCCTTGACGGTACGGGCCGAAGGCGGGGAATACAATTGGGTCATGCCGCAAGGTACGAAAAAAATAAAAACCCGTAGGGGCAGGCCTTGCGCCTGTCCAACCCCTAGCCAACGCCTGCCATAGTGTAGGTGTAAAGTAAGGGAGGGTCTCAAAAGACATCAATCACCACCGTCGATTGGTTTTCTACCTGAATCGGTTTATCCCGTACACGGAAATCGAGCCTCGGGCCTGCCCGGTGCGTCACTTCCATCCGGGTGGTACGGATGGTACAGGTAATCGCCGTGCCGCGGAAGCCGATTGAAAAGCTGAAGGAATGCCAGGCAGCGGGCAAGAATGGGTCGAAGCAGAGGGTGTCGTCCTTGATCCGCATGCCCGCAAACCCTTCCACGATACCCATCCACGTGCCGGCCATGGACGTGATGTGCAAGCCGTCTTCCGTATCGTTGTTGTAGTCGTCGAGATCCAACCGTGCGGTGCGCAAGTAGAATTCGTAGGCCCGCTGCTCGTCCTTGAGCGTTGCGGCGAGTATGCTGTGGATGCACGGAGAAAGCGAGCTTTCGTGTACGGTACGCGGCTCGTAGAAATCGAAATGGCGCTGCAGTGTCGCGTGGTCGAAACGGTCTTCGAAGAAATAGAAGCCTTGCAGCACATCGGCCTGCTTGATGAAGCACGAACGCAGGATCCGGTCCCAGCTCCACCGTTGGTTCAATGGCCGGTCTGTAGCGGGAAGATCGGAGACGGTCAGCTGCGCCTTGTCGAGGTAGCCGTCCTGCTGGAGGAAAATGCCGCGCGTTTCATCATAAGGATAATACATCAGCGAGGCGATCTTGTCCCAATGCGCTCTTTCTTCCTCCGCGAATGAAATGGCCGCGGTGATTTCACGGTATCGGGTCGGGTGGTTTGCCTTCACGTATTGCAGCGCCGATTTGGCGTAGTCAAGGCACCATACGGCGATGGTATTGGTATACCAATTGTTGTTCACGTTGTTTTCGTATTCGTTTGGCCCGGTTACGCCGAGGATGACGTATCGCTGCTTGTCTTCGCTCCAGTTGACGCGCTGCGACCAAAAGCGTGCGATGGCCACCACGACTTCCAACCCGTGATCGGCAAGGTAGTCAGCATCGCCGGTATACCGGATGTAATGATGGATGGCCAAAGCAATGGCACCGTTGCGATGGATTTCCTCGAAGGTGATTTCCCATTCATTGTGGCTTTCGGTGCCATCCATCGTGACCATGGGATAAAGCGCGGCACCATCCGTAAAACCGAGCGTCGCCGCGTTGGCGATGGCTTGGGGTAGATGGCGGTGGCGGTATACCAGCAGGTTGCGGCTCACGTGCTGCGGTGCCGTGGCCAGGTAAAACGGTACGCAATAGGCTTCGGTATCCCAATAGGTGGCGCCGGCATATTTTTCGCCCGTAAAGCCCTTGGGGCCGATATTCAGTCGCGGATCGGTACCGGTATAGGTCTGGAACAATTGAAAGATGTTGAAGCGGATGCCCTGTTGCGCCTTCACGTCGCCTTCGATGCGGATGTCGCTGTGTTCCCATTTTTCGGCCCAGGCTTCCGCTTGCTCCTTTTTCAGTTGCGCGAAACCTTTCGCGATGGCACCCCGGAGTTTGCCGCGCGCGCATGCCTTAAGCTTGTTTGCATCGTGGTTCAGGGAGGAAAGGATGGCCGCGGTTTTTTCGATGACGACCTCTTGGTTGGCGGCTACCGACGTTTCGAACACCTGGCCGATGTAGTTCTTGTCCCGGATCATTCGCCCCGCGCAGGGGTGGGCCGTGTCACCGACAGCGGTGTGGGCATAGACGCCGAGGTGGAACCCGGTTTTGACGGTCTGCGCATGGAGGAAGATTCCGAGCTCGTCACATTCGTCGGCCACGAACTCCCAGAATTTGAGGTCATAGTTGCTGTCTTCGTTTTTGATGTCGCCATCGAGGTAAGAGATGACCTGTAGGTCGGTGTCGAAATCGATGGGCTGTACGGTATACCGGATGGCGCCGATCTCATCGTCGGCGATGCTGCAGAAGCGTTGCGCGGTTACCGTTATCGCGTTGCCGCTTGCCAATTCAGCCCGGAAGGTGCGTTCCAGGAAGCCTTCCTTCATGTTCAGGACACGCCTGAATTCCTGCAGCCTGCACTTGGCCAGGTCCAGCTTTTCGCCGTCGAACAGGAGGTCGATACCGATCCAATTGGTGGAGTTGACCACCTTATCCAGCGTGGCTGGATAGCCATTTTTCCACCAGCCCACGCGCGTTTTATCGGAACAATAGATGCCCCCCACGTAGCTGCCTTGTAAGGAAGGACCTGAATAGGTTTCTTCGAAATTGGCCCGTTGGCCCATTTTGCCATTGCCGATGCTGAAAAGGCTTTCCGACACGCGATTCAAGGCGGGGTCAAAACCCGACTCAATGATTTTCCATTCGTCGGGCTCAATATAATTTTTCATGATTGCAAGTTCACGTACGATTAAACAGTTGCTGAAGTTTGCCGAAGGTTACCGCGGTCAGGTCAGGCACCACCCAATCCGCCTGCTGCAGGTCGGCGGGGTTGCCCACACCGACGGCTTTCATGCCTGCGCGCTTGGCTGCCACGATGCCTGCCATGGCATCTTCAAAAACCACGCAAAACTGAGGGGGCACATGTAGCTCCTGTGCGCCCCGCAGAAAAACCTCGGGATCCGGTTTGGATTTGGTTACGCGGTTGCCGTCTACCACGGCATCCATATACCGGTCAAGTCCGCAGTTCCGGAGGATAAGTTCGGCGTTTTTGCTGGCCGAACCCAATGCCGTACGCACGCCAGCGGCGCGCAGGGCATCGAGCAACGCGATGGCGCCTGGGAGTACGGCGTCGGTCGGCATCTGTGATACGAGCTTGACATAGTGCTCGTTCTTGCGTTCCGCCAGTTCGGTCCGTGCGCGGTCGGGCAACGAAACGTTGCCCCAAGCCAGTATCCTGTCCAGGCTTTCCATGCGGCTGACGCCTTTGAGCTGTTCATTCTGCTCGGGGCTGATATCGAAGCCCAAGGCATTGGCCAGCGTTCTCCACGCCAGGTAGTGATACTGCGCCGTGTCTACCAACACGCCGTCCAGGTCGAATAGGCAGGCTTGCATCTTCGCTGTCGCCATCATTGCAATTCCAAAACCAAGGTCGTTGAAGCGGGTACCGAGAGTTGGTCGATGTTGATCACTTGCTCATCTGTTATGATATTCAGGGCCTTGGTTTTGCCGTTGATGCCTTCGCCGAAACGGTCGGTATGAAGGGTGACCGGCTCGGGGTTGCTATTCATCACGATCATCACCGTGGCCTGTTCGTCATAGCGGAAATAGGTATATATTCCGTTTTCGGGAATGAACTGCAACAGCTTGCCGGTATGGAGTGCGGGCTGCCGCTTCCGGTAATTCGCCAGTTTCTTGACGTAATCAAAGGTCTCGTTTTCCTGGGCGGTTCGACCAGCGGCGGTGAACTTGTCAACCGGGTCACCTGTCCATCCGCCCGGGAAATCCGCGCGCACCAGTCCGTCCGGATCGGCATGGTTCTTCATCAGGATTTCCGTGCCATAATACAATTGCGGGATACCGCGGGTAGTGAGCAACCACGCGATCCCAGACCGGAATTTGCGGTCGTCTTCGCCCACCACCGAGTAGAAGCGACTGATGTCATGGTTGTCCAGGAAAACAACATTGCGCGTCGGGTCTTCGTAGAGGAAGTCATTGGCCAATGTATTGTAGAGCCTGGCAACCCCATCCATCCATCCGAACTTGCCGTTGAGCGCTTCATAGATGGCCCATAGTGCCTGGAAATCCGTCACGCCCTGGAGCCCGGTGTCGATGCCCTGACCGATGCGGTTACCCATGGTGAAATAAGCCTGGTTCGGTACGCCATGTACCCACGTTTCGCCGAAAAAGGTCATCTTCGGGTATTCTGCCGTGATTTTGGCTGCCCATTCCGCCATATACTCGAGGTCGTTGTAGGCATAGGTGTCCAGCCGGAATCCGTCGATGCCCATCTCCTCGATCCACCAGATATGACTTTGCGTGATGTAGTTGCGGACGAATGGGTTTCGGTGGTTCATGTCGGCCATCTGCCGATCGAACCATGCGTCTACCATGATCGCGCGGTCTGCCTTCGCGCCATAGGGATCCATATGGACCTGCTCGCGGTAGTTGGTCTTGGTGTAGGCGGGCCATTCGTGTACCCAATCCCGCATGGGTAAATCGCGGACGGTGTAATGGCCGGTGCCAAAGTGGTTGTGCACCAAATCCTTGATCATCTTGATGCCGCGCCGGTGGCAGGCCTCGATGAGGCTGCGGTAGGCCTCGTTCCCCCCGAAACGGGGGTCTACGGCATAGCTTTCGGTATTGGCATAACCATGGTACGATGTCGTGGGCTGATCGTTGGTCAGCACCGGATTGAGCCACATCGCCGTCACGCCAAGTTCGTCGAGGTAGTCCAGCCGGTCTTCGATGCCCTTGAGGTCGCCGCCGTGACGGTAATACATGCTGTCGCGGTTAAGGGCGGTTTCTTCCAGGCCGAGCGAGACATCATTCCGGTCGTCGCCGTTGGCAAACCGATCGGGCATGATCAGGTAGATCAGGTCGGAGGAGTTGACGCCCTGCAATCGGTGCAGATGGGGGTCGCGTGCGTTCAGCAAGTAGTCGTATACGGACGCTTCCTGGCCCGTTTCGGTCAATCGGATCGGAACGCGTCCGGGTTTTGCCGTCGCCGCGATATGCAAGTCCAGGAACAGGTAATTGGCGTTTTCGACTCGGTGTACCTGCACGAGCTCAACGCCTGGGTAGTCGATTGCCGGAGTTTTCTCCGCGATTCGCTGGCCGTATACCAACAATTGTACATGGGGATCCCGCATGCCGACCCACCAGTGCGTGGGCTCGATACGCTGGATCTGGGCGGTCAGCGGCCCCACCCATAGCCATCCGAGCAAGATTGCCGCGGTGCGCATATCAATTCTTGGTCAGTTCGTAAGTCAATGCGTCTGGGTTCATGCGGATGGTGTAATTGCCCGCGGCGGCAATCGGGATATTTTCACCATTGACGGTCAGTTTACCGTCTTTACCACCTAAGTTGGTTCCCCAATCGTGGTTCCTCCGAAACTTGAACTGGCCTGGCGTCAAGTCAACGGTCACGATCCAGTCGTCGGTTCCGTCGTTGATGGCCTTGAGGTCTGTGTCCACTCCCCAATTGCTGCCGGGTATGGCGTCGCCGATGATCGACCAGTACGCTGCGGGCTCCATCGTCCACGTATTGGTGTTCATGTTCATGGTCAATCGGATGGCGCCACCTGCGGAAGGCGCTTTGAAATTGCCTCCCGTGGCACTGATGACACCCTCGCCGGCATCGCCGTAATTGATGTCCCAAGATTTGGCGGGAGTAATCTTGAATTCGCCGTTGTTTGGCGGGAAGGCGATGATGCCGGTGTAGATGCCGTTGCCCGTGAGCGAAACCAGGCTGTCGGCCGTGGCGGGATTCCAGCCTTGGTAGCCACCAGGTACATAGATCCACGAGGTGAGCGGTATGGGTCGCGAATTGATGGTTACGACATTGCTATACACGGATATGGAGGGTGAAATGGTCGATTTCAGGCGGATTTCCACGTCGGATTGTACGTCTAACGGCAGGCCGAGCGCCAGCAAGAGATTGTTGAATTGCAGGCCCGAGTAGCTTTGGGTCTGCGCGCCCTGTGCCAGCACGACTTCGCGGGATGTAGCGAAATTCGTTCCTTTCAATGCGAATTGGAGCGAGTAGACCGTGCCTGCCCGGAAACCGAAATCGGTTGGCGTGTGTGAAAATGAAATGGCTTCCGCCTCGAGCGTTTCGCGGGATAACGCGACCGACGTGGCGGTACTGCTCAGTGAGCCGGATACGCCTTCGTTCATGATCGTCTTGGTTTCGTCCTTTTCGCATGCCGCGAGCAACACCATGCCGAGGCCGAATACCAGTAGTTGCTTGATTGTTATTGTCTTCATGACTGATACGCTTGTCGATTAATACCCGTTGTTCTGTTCGAGGTTTTGGTTGGCGATGACGTCCGAAGCCGGCAAGGGCAACAGGTTCCGGAAGTCCTCGATCGCCCTTCCATCCTTCACGCCCCCTTTCCAGGGCCAGGTATGCGTGCCGCCGCCGAACTTGCCGAATCGGATGAGGTCGGTTCGGCGATAAGCCTCGAAATACAATTCGCGGCTCCGCTCATGGAGGATGTCGTCAAGCGATAGCGATGACAGGTTGCCGCTCGCGTTTCCGAATCCGCGACGGCGCACCTGATTGACGTGATCCAACGCTTCGGCGTTGGATGCACCGCTTCCACCACGTAGCACGGCTTCGGCAAACATCAGGTACACATCGGCTAAGCGGAAGAGCGGGAAATCAAGTGAGCTGAAGGTGCCTCCCTGCGAAGCACCGGGTTCGCCCGTCGATTTGACATTCTTGAATTTCGTGATGCGCAAGCCGTCGGTAAATACACCGACGTCATCATTGGCCAGTTTGTCGCCAAAAAACATCGCGCGTTTGTCGGTGGCTCCGCTATAATCGCCAAAGGCTTCGGGAAGTGCACTGATGGTGCGATTGCCGCCCCACCCGCCGGTCGGTACGCCAAATGAGGCGGGTGTCATCGCACCGTCTATCGTGGAGTTGATGAGAAAGGTGGTGCCGCCATAGTTTTTGGTGAAAAAGCCATCGTAGTTGATGGTTAGGATAAGCTCCCCGCGGCTGGTCACGTGATTGTCCTCCAGGAATAGGTTGGCGTAACTGGTGGCCAGGGTATAGCCGCCGTTGATGACCTTTTTGGCGTAGGTAACGGCCTCGGTATACTTGCCCGTACCGGTATACACTTCGGCATTCAGGTACAGTTTGGCCAGCAACGTCCAAGCGGCTCCTTGGTCGGCCCGCCCGTATTCGTTTTGCCGGGGTTGGGGGAGTTGCGGCTCGATGGCCAACAATTCGGATTCGACATAGTTGAATAGCTCGGCCCGCTTGATCTGTTCAGGGGCGATCTTGCCGATTGTATTCGCTTCGGTAATGAAGGGCGGGTTGCCGAAAAGATCCAATAGGATCCAGTATTGGTAGGCGCGCAGGAACCGGGCCTCAGCCCTGTACGTATCGATCGGCGCCACATTCGAGATGCCGCGTTCGGACAGTTTCTCCGGGGTGCTCTCGCGCAGGAACTCGTTGGCAACCGTAATGGTATACAGCGAACGGGCATACAGCCCCTTCACCATCGGATTGTCGGCGTTCGGAGTGCCATAAACCATTTCGGGGATGCCCGGGTCGTTCCATCCGCAAAGCGTCTCATCCGAGGTGAGCTGTTGGATGTTCCAGTATAGCCGGAAGAAATCCGATTGACCGGCGTCGATACCGGCCAGGTCGCTGCTTCCCTCGCCGCCGCCACCCGTCATGGCGATGCTGGCGTAGGTTTTGAGGAATGCTTCCTTGTATCCCTGTTCCGAGCTGTATACCTGATCGGCCGTGATGTCGTTTTTCGGGGTCAGGTTCAGCACGTCTTCGCTGCATGAAGCGGTGACTATGGCCAGCATTAGGGTATAGGCGGTGTTTTTTACGATGCGTTTCATTGTTCGAATAGTTGAATGGTTAGAACCCGAAATTTAACCCCAGTGAATAGATGCGCGGCCGTGGATAGAGCGTGTAGTCGATGCCATCGAAAACCTCGGGATCGATGCCGTTGTACTTGGATAGCACGAACACGTTTTGGCAGTTTGCCTGGAGCATCAACGTGACCTTGCCCGCTTGGTCGAGCGCGCCGACATCGTACGTGAGCCCCAGGTTGTCCATCTTGAGGAACGAGGCGTTCTTGACGTAGTAGTCGCTGTAGTATTGATTGGTCACGAAACCGGTATGGAGCACGTCCGTTGTGGCGTTGTTGATGAAACCCGACGGATTCAGGATGTTCCGGCCTACGCCGAAATTGGCGGATATGTTGTCATACAGGTAGTTGCCGACGTTGGATCGCACCACGGCATTCAGCGTGAGCCGTTTGTAATTGATCGACGTGTTGAAGGCCATGAAGTAGTCCGGGGCTGGCGTCTTGTAATAGTAGCGGTCTGCCGTGTTGATGATCCCATCGTCATTGAGGTCTTCATATACGCCCTCCACGGGCTTGCCAGCCTGATCGTAGACTTGTTTGTAGACGTAAAACTGGTAGGGGGCCAGGCCTACGGTGTGGTACTGGATAATGTTGCCCGTGCCGCCGGTAATCCAGCGTGCAGCCAGTTGGTATCCGGGATTCTCGTTCAGCGTGAGGTTCGTTACTTCGTTCCTGTTCAGGGTGATGTTGAATCCCAGGTCCCAGTTGAAGTTTTCGGAGCGTACGGCCTGGATAGTGATGCTGCCTTCGAGGCCACGATTTTCCATGTTGCCCACATTGGTCAATAGCTGGTTGCTGTAATTGGTGCCCACCGGGATTTCGACGGTTGCCAGCAGGTCTTTCGTTTTCTTGATGTAAGCGTCGATGCTTCCGGAAATGCGTCCGCCCCAGAAGCCATAGTCCAATCCGATGTTGGTGGTTTCCGTAGATTCCCACCGGAGGCTGCTGTCATAAGCGATGGGCGAATAGACGTGGTGGAACTGGTCGCCTACCCAGTATTGGCTTTCATTGACGCTTTGGTAGTAACTGGGGATGTATCCATAGTTGGATATGCCGTCCTTATTGCCCGTTTCGCCGTAGCTGAACCGCAGCTTGAGGTCGGAAACGGCATCGACGTCGTTGAGGAAGTTCTCGCCCTTGACCCGCCAGGTAAAGCCCGCCGATGGGAAAATGCCCCATCGGCCTTCGGGATTGAATTTGGACGATCCGTCGGTGCGGATGGTACCTGAGAGGATATAGCGATCCGCGAAGGAGTAAATCAGCCGTCCATAATAGGATAATAGGCGGTTTTGTTGTGGATTGTCCGGGAAATTCGGGGCGGACAATTGCTCGCCAAGCGCGTTGTAGCTGGGGAAATTCTGTGTCGTCACCTTGTTGTCATAGTAGCCGTACCCGGCAGTGACATTGATGTTGCTGCGGATGCTTTCGATGTCTTTCACGTAATTGAGGTAGGCTTCGATGAACGTGTTGTTCAGGCGGCCGCGGTAGCGTTGGAAGAACCCCTTGTTGGCCGCGTTGGAGGCCGCGAATTCGGGGATGAAGCTGGCGCCCCAACCTCGCGCCACGTCATACCCCACGTTTACATTGGCGTGGAGGTCCGGCAGGAAATGGAAGGCGTAATCGGCCTGGAGGTTTCCGAAACTGCGGTTTGCGTAGGCGCGATTGTCATACAGGTTGAGCAGGGCCATGGGATTGCGCGGCGAAAGCGGGTCGGGTACGGCGCCTTCCATCCACTCGAAGTAACCACCGAAAGGTCCATTGGGGTCGTATACCGGTTGCGTAGGGTCAAAGGCGATGGCCGAGCCAATGGCGCCGGTATTGGCGAAATCGTTGTTGGTGAGGGTACTTTTTACATTGAGGTCTATCTTGAGGTGCTTGTCAAAAAACTTGGGCGAGAGGTTGATGCCGCTGGTGCCCCGGCGCATCAGGTCTTTGCCCAAGGCGCCTTGCTGTTCGAGGTAGCCGAGCGACAAGCGATAGGGCATGTTGGCCAAGCCGCCAGAGAAGGTGAAGTTATTGTCGGAGTTGAAGGCAGACCGGTAAATGAGGTCTTGCCAGTCTGTCGTCGCGGAACCGAGCAATGCTTTCTGGGCTTCCGTACCCTGTTGGTTCACAAACGAACGGACCTGGCCGGCCGAAAGCACGTCTACGGTGTTGGCCACGGTAGAAATGGAGTTGACTGTGGAGATGTCCAGCTTCGGACGGCCGATTTTTCCGGATTTGGTGGTGATCAGGATCACACCGTTCGAAGCGCGCGAGCCGTAAATGGCCGTGGCGTTGGCATCCTTGAGGACCGTCATCGACTCGATGTCATTGGGGTTGATCAATGCAAGGGGATTGGATGTGCCAGTAAGGTTGTCGCCACTCAGCGGATTGCCATCCACCACGATCAACGGGCTATTGCTGGCCGACAAGGATGCGCCGCCGCGTATCCGTATGGTACTGCCCGATCCGGGACTGCCGCCATTGGGCGTGATGGATACGCCTGCGACCTTTCCCTGGATGAGCTGATCGGGAGAAACCACGGCTCCCTTTTGGAAGTCTTTTGACTGTACGCTCGATACCGAGCCGGTGACATGCTTCCGCTCCACGGTGCCGTAGCCGATCACAACCACCTCGCCCAGCGCTTCCGCGCTGGAAGACAGCGTGAAGTTGAGTGTCTGCGGGCCGGTGATGGTTACCGACTGTTCCAGGGGATGGTAGCCCACAAACGTAGCGACAATGAAGTGAGTTCCCCGGTTGACATGGTCAAGCGTGTAATTGCCGGATTCATCGGTCGAGGCTTGCAGTGCGGTGCCTTTCACCACCACGGTCGCGCCTGGCAGGGGGATATTCGACTCGTCGACGACCTTGCCGATCAGTCGATGGGTTTGGGCGTATGATCCTTGTAGGCAACAAAGGAGGATAAAAAGTACGCCAAAAACTGGTGTAAAAAAACGTGCCATGTATTACGTGTGTTTTGTCTATAATTGGCCGCCTTGATTTTTTATCAACGGGCTGTGCAACGAAGATAGGAGAGAGTTTTTACAAAAGAAAGGATTTCTGAAAAAATATTTATCGATTGATTTTTTTTTGTAATATTCTGTTTTTCAGTTGAATAATATGTATTTTTTTCTTTATTATCGTTTTTGTTTGCTTATTTTTCCGGGAACGTTCTCGTAATTTTTAGCCGTTTTCTTCCTAAAATGGGAAAAGCTGCATCACATTGCGACACGATGGCCACAGCAAAGCATGGCGTGTATATGTTGTCTAAAAATGGATTTTATGGATGATTCTTGGATAATATAGTCCATTAATTCGCCCATTTTGCCCTACATTGCAAATAGCGGGCTCGATACCTTTGTAACGATAACCAACGATGTAAATCATGATGGCAAAACATGCAAGCGATCTGGAAGACTACAAGGTAATCTCCGATGCACAGAAACAGGAATTCAGGGACAATGGCCACCTGCTCATCCGTAACGTGATTTCGCCCGAAGCGGCACGGTATTTCCAACAGGTGATCAGCCAGGCCGCCCATCGGAACAATGAGGAGAAGCGGAAACTCCAGGATCGGGACACGTACGGAAAGGCATTCCTTCAGATCATGAACCTTTGGCGCACGGATGACGAAGTTAAGCGCTTTGTATTGGCCAAACGTTTTGCGAAGATCGCAGCGGACCTATTGGGTGTACCCAACGTGCGGCTCTACCACGATCAGGCCTTATTCAAGGAGCCCGGCGGCGGACCTACGCCCTGGCATCAGGACCAGAATTATTGGCCACTGGACACCAGTAATACCGTAACGATGTGGATGCCGTTGGTCGATATCCCCAATCCAGAAATGGGTATGCTCACGTTTGCTTCGGGTTCGCACAAGGAAAATGACGTAGCGGATGTGATCATATCCGATGAATCGGAAACAACATTTGCGAAATACGTCGAAGAAAGTGGTTTCCCGATTAGCAGGCCTACCCATATGCACGCCGGGGATGCGACCTGGCACTACGGCTATACCATACACAATGCACCGGGCAATTCGTCTGGCACGATGCGTGAAGTGATGACCGTTATCTTCTTTGCCGACGGCGCGCGCGTGACCGAACCGAAGCACAAGTGGCAGGAGAATGACCGCCAGCAATGGCTGATGGGGAAGGCTCCCGGCTCGTTGGCCGATGCGGAACTGAATCCTGTCTTACTGTAGCGCGGTTTTATCATGAACAGGATTAAATTGGCATTGGGCTTTTGCAGTCTGGGCTGGTTGGCGGCTTGCACGCCTGCCGAACGCGAGGGGCCGAAAGACGAAATCGTCTATCACGTTTTCCAGCGGAGCTTCTACGATAGTAACGGCGACAGCCACGGCGATCTCAACGGGCTGCGCATGAAACTGGATTACCTCCAGGAACTGGGCGTAACGTCCATCCTCATGACGCCCCTGTATGAGTCTGTCTACTATCACAACTATTACTCCAGCGACTTCAAAGCCATCGATTCAACGTATGGCACCCAGGCGGATTACATCAACCTGGTAAAGGACATCCACCGCCGCGGTATGAAAATCTACATGGATATGGAGACCCAATACGTGACAGAAGACCACCCGTGGTACAAGGAGTCGTTCGGCAATCCGGCTTCGCCGTACTCGGAATATATCCTTTGGGATGACGAAGAACAGTTGAAGCCCTCAAGCATCGTATTCGATATTTATGACCTGAAGGGATTTGACGGCACGGTGCGTAAAATCACCACGGTGAACCTCCTGAGCGAAAAGGTGAAGGAATACAACAAGTCGCTTTTCAGCTTCTGGCTCGATCCGAATCAGGACGGCAATTTTGACGATGGCGTGGATGGTTTCCGCTTGGACCACATGATGGATGACCTGGATAACAAAGGAAGGTTGACCAACCTATTCCAGGAATTCTGGTTGCCATTGATCGATACGTTGAAGTCGATCAACCCGGCGATCGCCATCATGGCCGAGCAGGCCGATTGGGGTTCCTACGGCATCGATTATTTGGAAGATGCCGGGGTGGATTGGGTGTTTGCGTTCCGCATCCAGCAAGCGATCAGAACGTTCGACCGGGATAAGATCGCGGCATTTGCAGATACCACCTTTTCACGTACGCCTGCTGGAAAGAACCAGATCATCTTCATCGAGAACCACGACATCACCCGGTTTTCTACGGTCGTCGCGCAGGATCGGGGAAAAGAAAAGGTCGGTGCCGCGCTCAACCTCTTGCTGGGTGGCGTACCTTCCATATACGCGGGCCAGGAAATCGGGATGTTGGGCGAGAGTTATTTCGGGAAGTACGGCGGGATCACAGACGCCAACGAAATCCCTTCACGCGAGGCGTTCGAATGGCACAGCGACAAGGACGGGGAAGGCATGGCTTACTGGTACCGCGATTCGGGGCCTTGGTGGGATGCATCCAACGTGAAAAGCGGTGACGGCATATCCTTCGAGGAACAGAAAGACGACACGACCTCGCTTTGGAATACCTATCGGGATCTCCTTGCGCTCCGGAGCATGTACCCGGTGCTTATCGACGGGGGGTACGAGACCGTTGGAAACGGCAGCGGGCATATCCTAACGTTTTTGCGGTCGACCGGAGCGGAGCGGGCGCTTGTTGCCATCAATCTATCGGGCCAACCCGAGCAGCTATCCGTTTCTGTCGGGGCGGAAAAGGGGCGAAGCGTATACGGTGCGCCGGACGGAAAGATTGCTGAGGGCTCATTGAACAGCGTGGTTGAAGGCTACGGCACGCAAGTATGGCTCCTGGATCACTGATCGAACGACTTCCGGTAGGTCAACGGACTGACGCCGAGTTTGGCCCGGAAGACCTTGTAAAAGTAAGACAGGTCGTTGAATCCGCTGGCGATGGCAATGGCCGAAATGGGTTCATCGGTATGGATGAGTTGCTGGCTGGCGTGGTTCAGCCGATAGTGGATCACCGTGTCCATGAACGTTTGGCGGGTGACGCGTTTGAAGTATTTGCAAAAGGCATTGGGGGTGAGGTTGGCGATGTCCGCGACGGCTTCCAGCGAGATGTTTTGCTTGAAGTTTTCGACAATGTAGGCCATGACGACGTTGATGCGCTTGGTGTCGGCAGCGTTGGCTGTACTGCTGTACAAGGCCGCCGCGCCGATTGAAGCGGACGGATGTTGGCTCAGGGTGTGCAGCAAGTCCAACAGCAGCAGGATGCGCCGGGCGCCTTGTGCCTTGCCGATTGCCTTCAAGGAAGCCATCTCGGGCTTTGTCAAGTCAAACTTCAATCCCGAAACACTGGTGTTGAGCATCGACTGGATGGGTTCGAATTCGGGCTTTTCGAAAAATGCGGGGCCCAGGAAATCATGGGTGAATTGAACGACGATCGCCTTGGCCGATCGCACGTTGCCGTCAAGTTTCCAGCAATGCGGTTGGTTCGGGCCGATGAGCACAAAGTCGCCGGCAAGGAAATCCTCCATCCGGTTGCCGACAAAGCGCTTGCCATAACCGTTGACGATCCAGGTGAGTTCATATTCTTGATGGTAGTGGAAGGGCGCGGAAAACGCTTCATTGCCGAATTTCCGGTACAAAAACGACTGCCGGTTCCCGTTGGGCAAGATCTCTGGGGTTGCTTTTTGCATAAATTGGCTTAAACAGAAGCGAATATCGGATAATTTTCCAATATAAGCCACTTTTTGGCTAAAATTGCCGGTTAGGATATTGGCCGGTAAATGTTACTTTCGTATCGATCGAATTATAGACAGAATCACATAGCACACGATGATTGATTGCAATGCAGCCATTACGGATGGCAAGGGGAAGTTTGCCATCGAGCGGATATCCGTAGCGGATCCGAAGGAGGATGAGGTGTTGATCCGGATGGTGGCCGCCGGTGTGTGCCATACCGATTACGATTCGCTGCGATGGGGCAAACCCCTGATACTCGGCCATGAAGGCGCAGGCATCGTGGAGCAGGTCGGAGCGGGGGTGACGCATGTGCGCAAAGGCGACCGGGTATTATTGAATTGGGCGATTCCCTGTGGGCATTGCTACCAGTGCGGACACGGGCGCTTCCACATCTGCGAGCATTCATCTCCCGTGACGGGCGGCCTGCTCGGCACCAACCTCGGGCATGCGCATGCCGATGGTTCATGCTTCAATGGTGAGCCGATAGACCGGTCGTTCCATATCGGTACGCTCAGCGAGTACACCTTGGTGAAGCAGGCGGCGGTTACCAAAATCAAAGCCGACGGTTTTCCGCTGGAATGTGCGGCCATCATCGGTTGCGGGGTAATGACGGGCTATGGCTCGGTCGTCAATGCCGGCAAAGTACAAGCCGGCAGTTCGGTGGTCGTGCTCGGGACGGGTGGCGTGGGGTTGAGCGTACTGCAAGCGGCCAAGATCTGCGGTGCCGCGCCCATCATCGCCGTAGACATCAAACCCGGCCGACTGGAGATGGCGCAACGCTTTGGAGCGACCGTATGCCTGCTGGCCGATGCGCAAGACGACGGATTGCTGGCCATTGCCGGGCAGGTGCGCCAGCTGACCGGAGGTAGGGGGGCCGACTACGCCTTTGAATGCACGGCCAGGCCGGAGTTGGGGGCGGCACCGCTGGCCATGGTCCGCAATGCGGGCACGGCTGTGCAGGTAAGTGGCATCGAGCAAGCGATCCCGTTTGACATGAATCTCTTTGAATGGGATAAATTGTACCTCAATCCGCTCTATGGCCAGTGTAATCCGTACGAGGATTTCGATCGGATCATCCATCACTACCTGCAAGGCGAATTGTTGCTTGATGAAATGATCACCGCTCGATACGCGCTGGAACAACTGCCCGCTGCCTTTGATGACTTGGTGAGCGGCAAGAATGCGAAGGGTATCATCCAGTTTACATAAAATAAGGTCTATGGCAACCCACTCATTTCGCACGCTCGAGGTTTCCAACCCCTTGTTCGAACGGGACAACTTGCGGTGCATCACGGTTAAATCGACTAACCTCGGTGGGCGCGGCGATATCCTGGTTTATGTGCCCATCGATTGTCCGAAAGACGTGGCAGTGGTCGTGTTGCTGCACGGCGTTTACGGCAGCGCGTGGAGCTGGCCGCTGTCGTCCGGTGTGCACTTGCAGGCGGAAGCGGCCATCCGGCAAGGGACGTTGGCGCCCATGATGTTAGTGATGCCATCCGATGGGTTGTGGGGCGATGGGTCGGGTTATGTGCCGCACGCATCGGCCGATTTCGAACGCTGGATCGTGGATGACGTGCAAGGTGCCGTGCGGCAGGTGTTTTCGGCGGTGGTGTCTCCGGCGTCACCGTTCTTCATCGCCGGGCTGTCGATGGGAGGCTACGGGGCCATTCGCATCGGGGTGAAATACCCCGACGTCTTCAGCGGGTTCTCGGGCCTGTCGTCCATCACGGCGCTGCACCAACTCTCACTTTTCGTCGAGGAGCCGCTAGACGTATACCGGCCGCTGCCCGACGAAGGGGATCTGATCCAATTGATACGGAAATACCGCGTCAACCTCCGCCCGTTCCGATTCGATTGCGGGCGTTCCGACCCGCTGTTCGCGAGCAACCGCGAATTCGAGCGGCAGCTTTTGGAAGAAGGCGTGCCTTATCGATTTTTTGAATACGATGGCGGGCATGAATGGCCGTATTGGCAACGGCACATCATGGAGACGCTTCGGTTTTTCGATGCGATCGCCCGCGATGGGCCGCGCTGCCGATGACAGGCACGTCGATTTACGATAAACCACTGATTTTAAACAGTTATGACTAAACGGACAAAAATACGGCTGCGGACGTCGCAGATTTTCAACATGAGCTTCGGCTTCTTGGGCATCCAGTTCGGTTTTGCCTTGCAGACGGGGAATGCCTCAAGGATCCTTCAAACGTTTGGTGCGGACGTAGAGCACCTCTCGCTGTTCTGGCTGGTGGCGCCCATTACCGGCATGATTGTGCAACCGATCGTGGGCTACTACAGCGACCGGACATGGACGCGCTTGGGGCGAAGACGACCGTTTTTCCTATCGGGCGCGCTGGTAGCCGCCGCAGCGCTGGCACTGATGCCCAATGCGTCGCTGTTCACGGCCTTTCTCCCACCCTTGCTGATCGGTGCCGGGATGCTCATGATGATGGACGCCGCCTTCAACGTCTCGATGGAACCCTTTCGCGCACTGGTGGCGGATAACCTGCCGAAAGAACAGCACGGAACGGGATTCTCCATCCAGACCTTCTTGATTGGCGCAGGCGCGATCATCGGGTCCTTTTTGCCCTACGTCCTATCCACGTATTTCGGACTCGACAAGACGGCGGCCGAGGGGCACGTACCGGCTAACGTGATCTGGTCTTTTTACATCGGAGCGGGTGTATTGGTCGTCGCGCTGCTGTGGACGGTGGTGACGACAAGTGAATATTCACCAGAAGAAATGCGTGATTTTGCCGACGCAGAAGGCCATGCACATACGCATGATAAGGTCGGTTCGGGTGTATGGAGCATCCTGAAGGAATTCGGTAACATGCCCAAAGCCATGAAGCAGCTCGGCGTCATCCAGTTCTTTTCCTGGTTTGCCCTTTTTTCGATGTGGGTATACATGACACCGGCCTTGGCGCAGCACATCTACCGATTGCCTGCGAACGATACGTCTTCAGCCGCGTTTGCCGATGCCGGGAACCTAACGGGCGTCTTGTTCGGTGTCTATAACCTGGTGGCCACTGTATTTGCGCTCACCTTGCCGTTCTTTTACCGGAGCGTAGGACGGAAGGCCACGCATGGCGTGGTTTTGGCGGGCTGTGGGGTCGCTTTCATCTCCTTGTATTTCATACGCGATGCGAACCTACTCTTTATCCCGATGGTTGCTGTCGGAATGGCATGGGCAAGTATCCTGGCTACGCCGTACGCATTGCTGTCGGGGGTATTGCCACCACACAAAATGGGGCTTTACATGGGCTTGTTCAATTTTTTTATTACGCTGCCACAACTGGTGAATGGTTTTTTAGGGGGATGGATCGTGAAGCACCTCTTCCATAACCAAGCGATCTATTGCCTGGTGCTCGCTGGCGTATTGATGTTCATCGCCGCTATCGCGACATTATTCCTGTCGGAAGACCCGGCTGGTCGGCCAGCGAAGACGACCGGATAACCAACTCGGATTTCATGGTGGTGAACAGCTCGTCATCTTCCAGGTCGTTGCCCTGCAATTTCTTGAGGAGCAGGGTGGCTGCGTGTTCACCGATCTGCACGGCGGGTTGCATCACGGTAGAGAGGGGCGGGTTAAGCAACGGAGCGATTTCCAGGCTGGAGAAGGCGACGATTTTCAGGTCGGCGGGAATCCGTACCGAAATCCTGTTGCAAACGTGGTATGTGGAAAATGCCAGCCGTTCTACCGAAGCGAGTACGCCGTCCGGTCGTTGTTTCCTGATGGCGTTTTCGATGATGCCGGCATTTTCTGCGTAAGAGTTCGTGCAATCGACGATCAATCGCTTGCGTAGCGGGATATGGTGCTTTTTCAGCGCATCGAGATAGCCTTGCATGCGCACCTTGCCGATGGATTGCTCTTTGTTGACCACGAGGTACGCGATTCGCCTACAGCCCTGCTGGATCAGGTGTTGGGTAGATTGGTAACTGGCCTCGTAATCGTCGGTGACGATTTTAGGTAATTCGACATCGTCGTAAATACGGTCGAAAAGTACGATTGGAAGCCGATCGAAATCCACTTGGTTCAGGTAACTGTGATCCGTCGCTTCGCCGGAAACCGACATGACGATCCCGTCCACCCGACCATTCGAGACGCCCCGTACAAAGGCTTGTTCTTTCGCGATATCGTCGTCGGTTACATAGATCAACGTATGGTACGCGCTCCCTTTGGCGATTTTTTCAACCCCTTGTATGATTTGCGTAAAATAGTTGTTGGCGAGTTCCGGAACCACCACGGCAATGGTCTTGCTCTTCTGCTCGCGAAGGTTACTGGCGTAATGGTTGGGGTGGTAATTGAACTCCCGTGCTTTTTCAAGGATGCGTTGCCTTGTTTTCGGGCTGATGTCGCTCGTGTTCCGGAACGCTCTTGATACGGTCGATTTCGAAAGCTTCAGCACCTCGGCCAACTTGATAATATCCATTTCGATGATCGCTAATTCCGTGCGAATGTAATGAATTATTTTATTTCGTGGGCAACGCATAAAATGCCACGTCCAGCGGCGCATACGCAGGACAGGAAGCCGTCAGCCGTCGGCAGTCAAATCCAATCGTTTCACATACTGAGACGGCGTCACCCCGAATTCCTTCTTGAATGCGGTGGTGAAGTATGAGGCGGAAGAAATGCCGACCATGTACATGGCTTGCGATACCGATACGTTTTCATGGAGCAGCACATGCGCGGCCTTCTTTAAGCGGACGGTTCGGATGAACTCGGTGATGTTTTTGCCCGTGATGTCCTTGAGCTTCTTGTAAAACTTGGATTGGCTCATGCCCATCTGTTGGCACAGGGCCTCCACATGCAGGTCGGGGTTTTCCAGCTGGCCTTCCAGCAAAAGCAACACACGATCCATGAATTCCTTGTCTTGGGAAGAATGGAGGGTACCCCTGATCTCGGTTTGGTAATCTTTGAGGTAATGTATGCGGAGTTGCTGATGCTGCCTGAAAATATTGTTGATTGTCAAGAGCAGCAGCTTGATGCTGATCGGTTTGGCGAAGTAAAAATCGGCACCATAGGCCGCACCCTCAAGCCTTGAATCCAACCCGTCTTTCGCGGTCAACATCAGGAAGGGGATGTGGCTCAACGAATCGTTTTCCTTGATCTGCCGACATAGGGCAATCCCGTCCATCCGGGGCATCATCAGGTCGCTAATGATCAGGTCGGGTAGGTCCTGTTGGAGCATTTCCAGGGCCGCTACCCCATCCACCGCTTCCGTGATGCGATAGGTCGATTCGAGGCTTTCGCGAAGGAAAGCGCGCAATTCCGCATGATCGTCAACCAGCAAAATGTGTTTGAAGTGGTCGGAAACGGTACTGGATTCGGCGAAGGTGTCCGGGATATGGTGTAGGTCATCGCCTGAAGTCGCGGTAGGCTTATCATCGGGTATGACAGCTCCATGGAGTGGGTTCGCCAACGGATAATCGTAATCGTGTTGCTGGCTGGGCAGGCCCACGATGATATCGGTGCCTTTACCGGGCTCGCTGTAGACGTAAATAACGCCTTTGTGCAACAGGACGAGGCTTTTTACGAATGCCAGGCCAATTCCAGAACCCATGTGGGCATCCGTGATGCGGTAGAAGCGCTCGAACAGGTGCTTGGCGGAATCGCGGGATATGCCGATACCGGTGTCCGAAACCAATAGATAAAGGTAGCCAGCGGCTTCATAAGGGCTCTTCACGACGGCGATGGGTTCTGAGTTTGGACGATGCTCGCTCAACGAATCGAGTATCCGGATGGAAACCCGGCCATGATTATCCGTGTATTTGAAGGCATTGTTGAGCAGGTTGAATAGGATTTTTTCCAGCACATTCCGGTCGCACCAAATGGCCCTCGAAGCGTTCGGCGATATCACCGAAAACGAGAGCTGCCGCGATTCGGCAATCGTGTGGAAATCGGCCGTGATGTCCGCCAGGAAGGTGTTGGTGGATAGCGGTTCAATTTTCAATCGGAGCATGCCAGACTCCACCCTCCTGAAATCCATCAGTTCGCTGATCAGGGAGGTGAGCCGTTGGGTATTGTTTTCCATGACCCGGTAATACTTCTCGGGGTCGACGGCTTCGCGGATACGCTCTAGCGCACCCAAGATGAGCGATAGTGGGGTGCGGAACTCATGGGAGATGTTGGTGAAGAACTGAAGCTGCAATTGGTGCATTTCTTCCTTTTTCCGTTCGCTGATTTTCTTGATTTCCAGGTTCCGGTACAGCCACAGGTACGTTGAAACCGCACCGACAACCACCAAGGCCACCAACGTGCGAAACCACCACGTGGCCCAGAAGGGTGGGGGGATGACGATACGGACAAAGGCCCCCTGTTCGTTCCAGATACCATCGTTGTTTGACGCCTTGACACGGAATACATAGTGCCCGGGGTTTAGGTTGGTATACGTTGCCTTGCGCGTGTTGCCCACGTGATTCCATTGCTTGTCAAATCCCTCCAGCAGGTATGCGTATTGATTGTTCTCGCTTGCGATGTAATTGAGGGCCGCATATTCGATGGCAAAGGCCGTTTGGTCATGCTTCAGTAGGATGCTTTCGACTTCGCTGATGTGACCGGTCAGTGGCGAGTCCGAGGCTCCGGGCCGGACGCTGCGGTTCGAGATCTGCAGGTCCGTAAGGTATACCGGTGGTGGGGTCTTATTCGTGAGGATGCTGTCCGGATGGAAGATGTTGAAGCCGTTGTGCCCCCCGAACAGCATTTCGCCCTGCCGGGTTTTATAACAGGCATTGGGGCCGAATTCGAGCCCCTGCAATCCGTCGGCAGTGGTGAAACGTTTGTAGGAGTAATCATCCGGATTGTACCGGATCAGGCCGTTCATGGTGCTGATCCACAGGTTGCCATGGTTATCTTCCTGGATGCCTTGTATCATTTCGTCGTGGAGCGGATAGGCGCATTTGGCCGTGGTGAAAACATTCTTGCTGTACTCGAAACGGTATAGGCCGCGCTGACCCACCCAAAGCCTATCCTTCGAATCCTTGAAAAGCACACGGATGGTCGCTGCGGGCTGGTATACGTTTTGCTGCAATTGAACGAAATAATTCGTGAATCTGTTGTCCGCGGCAGCCATACAGGTCAACCCCCCGTCTTCGGTACCGATCCAGATGTTGCCCAGTTTGTCCTCGAGCAGTGAATAGACGTGTTGTCCGGTAATCCAGGACGTGTCGTCCGCATCCTGGAAGACCCGCTTGAATTGGCCGGTGCTGGGATTGAAGAGGTGCAAGCCACCATAAGACGTACCTACCCACAGCCTTTTTTTGCTGTCTTCGAGGATTTTCCACACGTGGTTCGATCCGATCGACGTCGGATCCGCAGGGTTATGCAGGTACCTCCGGAAGGTGCCGGTATGCGGGTCGAAGGAATTGAGGCCGCCTCCCCACGTGCCTACCCATATTTTTCCGGTGTGGTCTTCCATGATATGCAGCACCGCGTCCGAACCGATACTGTGTGGATCGAAAGGGTCGTGCCGGTGGTATTGGAAACGCTGCCGCGTACGGTTCCAGACGTTGATGCCGCCACCATCGGTACCGATGTAAATGTTGCCCGAACGGTCTTCGTAAAACGTCTTGACATCTTTGTAGCTGAGGTTGTTTCCGGCAACGCCTTGGCTAAGCAACGCAAACCGATCCATTTGTGGGCTGTAGCGATTCACCCCGCCACGATGGGTGCCGATCCAGATGTTGCCCTGTCGGTCTTCGCAGAACGAAGAGACCGTCTTCTGCGAAATGCTGAACGGATTGGCAGGATCGTTTTCAACATGGACGAACGCGCCGGTACGTTCGTCCCAGAGATTGAGCCCACCGTTTTCCGTACCGATCCACACCTGGTTATTCCGATCGACGCCGATAAACTTGATCGCGTCATTGGATACCGTGGCGGGATCTTTTGGGTTATTGCGGAAGTAGGTAAACGACTTCTTATTGCGTGCTTTCAGGTTGATACCGCCACCATTGGTGCCGATCCAGATATTGCCCTGATGGTCTTCTTTGATGGCGGTGACATGGTGGTGGTTTAGGCCGTCTGCCCTTGCTGGGCTCACATGTGTCACCTTCCCATCGGCGTCTTTGATGAAAAGCCCGTTCGTTTCCGTCCCGATCCAAACGTTTTCGTCCCGGTCGATATGGATACAGGTTACCTTTTCATTGGAAGCCGGTACCTGGTTCAGGCGGGAAAGGAATGAAAAGCGATCGAAGCCCCCTGTCCGTTCATTGAGAACGGACACGCCCGCGGGGCCAGCCACCCAAATACGGCCAAGGGCATCTTCGGCGACGTGGTTGATGTAATTGTTGGGCAGGCTCGTCGGTTCACCGGGAACATGCCGATATTGCCGGAATGCATCTTTTTCCCAGTCATAGCGATTCAGGCCGTTGCCGGTTCCGATCCAGATGCGTTTTTTGCTGTCTTCGAAAAGGTGCGTGATGGCGTTGTCGCTTATGCTTGTGCTATCGGTCGCCGCATGTTTGTATACGGATAGCTCATACCCATTGTACCGGTTCAATCCATCGGCCGTACCGAACCAAAGGAATCCCTTGTGATCCTGGATGATGGCCTCCACGGTGCTGTTCGAAAGCCCCTGTTCAGGGGTGATGTGCGAAAATTTCATTCCCTTCAAGGGCTGCGCGCCGACGTTGGCGGCCCATGCAGCAATTGCCCAAAAGAAGATGTTCGTCAATAAAAGGCGCGTAGAACTCATACTTCGCTTTAATGCATAACAGAAGAGATACAGCCGAATCAGTTAGTCAGTGGTGCAAAAATACACAATCCAGCTTGAATAATCAGGACAATTTGCTGGGTGCGGGCCGACATGGAGAAATGCCGCGTTTTTTGCTGCCTGAAATGAAAATGAGCAAAAACTAAAATGAATTGAGCAAGGCGAAGCGGGTAAATAGTGCTCTTTTTGTGGCCATAGCATAACGAGTAAACCATTATTATTAACCTTGGTAGTATGATGAGATTAACATTACTTTCAGCGTGGTTGTTTATCTGTTCGCAGGGGTATGCGAACGGGTTCCAACCGGCGCAGGTGTCGGGAAAGGTGACCGACAAGGAGGGGATGCCATTGGTTGGGGTCGGTGTTGCCGTCAAAGGTTCGTTGCAAGCGACATCGACCGACCAGGAAGGGCTTTTCACCCTCTCGTTGCCCAACCCGTCCAGCGCCGTATTGGTATTCAGCTATGTCGGCTATTTGCCGGTCGAGCTAACCGTGAACGGCCGCTCCCGGGTCGAGGTCGTGCTCCTGCAGGATGAGTTGGCGCTTGAAGAGGTCGTGGTTGTCGGGTTCGGCGTGCAGAAAAAGGAGACCGTTACCGGCTCGATTTCTTCCGTATCGACCAAAGAGTTGGTGCGATCGCCGGTCGCGAATATCAGCAATGCGCTGGTTGGCCGGGTGCCGGGAGTCACGGCCACGCAATCGAGCGGTGAACCCGGCGATGACGCCAGCACGTTGCGCATACGCGGTATGGCAACCTTGAATTGGGACGGGCAGGATCCGCTGGTCGTCATCGATGGCATCCAGAGTAACTTTGGTGTCCTGAATGCCATGGATGCCAATGAAATCGAGAACATATCGGTGTTGAAGGATGCCTCGGCCACGGCGGTGTACGGGGTGCGCGGCGCCAATGGCGTCATCATCGTGACAACCCGCCGGGGGCGCGTGGGCAAGCCGCAATTCAACTTTACCGCCAATTTAGGAACAAGCCACCTGGCCACGAAGCTGAAGATGCTTGAATCCTATGAATATGCCTTGTTCAGAAACGAAGCAATCGAATCCGATCGCGACCGGGCGGCACAATCCTTCCGTTTCACGGACGAAGATCTGTGGAAGTTCTACCACGGTCGGGATTTTACGCCTACCGAGATCGAAGACATGAACATTTCGGCCGAGCAAAAGGAAGCCTTGGCGAATAGCCCGGCCATCTACTACGTGAGCCGAGACTTTTTTGACGAGATATTCGGCGAGCAAGCCGGACAGCAACAATACAACCTGAATATTTCGGGAGGTACCGAGGCTACGAAATATTTTGCATCATTGGGCTATTTTTCCCAGAACGGCGTATTCAGGAACGCCAATTATGGCGGAACGGACGTCAACTCCGGATTCAAAAGGTACAACCTGAGGTCTAACTTCGATGTGGATGTCGCTAAGAACCTGAAACTGACCGTTGGGATAGGGGGGCAGTTCGCCGATCGGCGGGGGATCGTCGGTAGCGAACAGGATGGCCCCATCACCAGTGCATACAGTCGCCACAAGGCCATGTTGGTTGGTATCTTTTCAAGTTCGCCGTTCGTTGGCCCGGGTTTGATCGATGGGAAATTGGTTTCCGGGTTCGTGGGTTATGGAAATAACCCCATCGAGGAAAAGGGGAGCTGGGGAGGGTCGCCGGTGACGTCTTTGTTGGCGCGGGGGATCGTGGAAAGCTACACATCCAACCTGAATGCCGACGTCAAAGCCATCCACACCATGGACTATTTGCTCGATGGCCTGTCATTAAGTGGAACGGTTTCGTACTACGATACCTACGTGACCGGCAAACTCATTCACAACTCCATTCCGATGTATGGGATAATGAGGGAACCCACAGATCCGGCAGAAGTCCTGTTCATCGGGGGAACCGTTGGGCCTACGTTTGCCGAAGACCGGTTCGGAAATTACAAATCGCGCCAATTTTACGTGGAGTCGGCCCTGAATTACGCCAACCGGTTCGGCGATCACGCCGTCAGCGGCTTGGTGCTGTTCAACGCGCAGCGGCACTACAATCCGAACCTGTTGTTCAATGTTCCCGAAGGGTTGATGGGCATTGCCTCACGGTTTACCTACAATTTCAAGGAGCGCTACCTCGCTGAGTTCAACATGGGCTACAACGGGTCGGAGAATTTCCCTGAAGACAAACGGTTTGGGTTTTTCCCCGCCGTATCCGGCGGCTGGGTCATCTCCAATGAATCATTCTTCCCCGAAAACGATTGGGTCAACCTGGTTAAATTCAGGGGTTCGTATGGCGAAGTCGGTAACGATAGGCTTGCCGGGCGACGGTTCTTGTACCTTCCCAGTACCTGGGGAACCGGCGACTGGTTCGGGTACCACTTCGGGGACAGCAACGGCGGTACCCGGGATCCGCTTTACGGTGGGGCCTATGAAAGCACCGTGGGCAACCCGAACGTTACCTGGGAACGGGCGAGAAAGACCAATCTGGCCATTGAATTGGGTTTGTTCAAGAATCGGTTGACGTTTACCGGCGACTATTTCACCGAAAACCGCGACAACATCCTTTGGTCGTTGGGAACCGTTCCCGGAATCGTGGCCGCTGATTTGCCTCCCGCCAATATCGGTGAAGTATCCAACCGTGGCTTTGAGCTGCAATTGGGCTGGATGGATCAAGCCGGTGACTTCCGGTATGGGGTGCGGGGAAGCCTATCCTACGCCCGGAATCGGATCGAGTTCATGGACGAACCGTTGTTCCCGTACGATTGGATGAACACCACCGGATTCCAATTGGGACAATTCAAAGGGTGGAAATCGGCGGGATTCTACGATTCAGATGCCGAAGCCTATAACCGGCCTTATTCTTCCATCGATGGCAACCGCGTCCAAGCTGGGGACATCCGATACGTAGACATCGATGGGGATGGCAAACTGGACATCAACGACAATGTACCCGTGGGGTATGGCAATTTGCCCAGGATGGCTTTTAACGGAACGGTTAATGTTGGTTATAAAGGCTTCGATATCGTTGCGCTGTTCATCGGTACCGACCAGGGGTCGTTACGCATCGACGGCGGAGGCGCGAACTACCTGCTCCATCCGTTTTACATGAACAACGGGGCAGCCTTCCAATTCCAATACGATGGGCACTGGACACCGGAGAAGGTGGCCAATGGCGAAACACCTACGTATCCGCGGGCATCGCTGCGTACATCCAACACCATCAATGGGGTTGCCAGCGACTTTTGGGTCAGCTCCACCCGGTTCGTGCGCCTCAAGAATGTGGAGGCCGGTTATTTGTTCGATGGTGCATGGGTAAAGCGGATGGGGCTGAGCGGGCTGCGTGTATACGCCAACGGCAACAACCTCTATACCTGGAATTCGACCCTCATCGACGGGTTCGATCCGGAACAACAGCAAACGGGTTCGTCGGCATACGGCTACGTCTATCCGATGATGCGGGTGTTCAATTTTGGCGCCCAGATTCAGTTTTAACCACAATAACGAAAAATATTCGAATGAAACCTGCATAAATTGCCATAAACAAAAGGACATGAACTAAGCGTAGCGCTCTCTTGAACGCCACTAAAAACAAGTAAAAGGTGAAAAATAATTTATGCAAGCTTCATTGCCATTAAAACCGCCGAAGGCAGCATGAATGCCTTTAAAAGTAAACAAGTAATGAATAAACAAAATATTCGAATGAAACATAGTTGGTTTATTTTCGGGCTACTGGCTGTGATATGCGCCGGTAGCTCCTGCCAAAAGGATTTCCTGAGGAAGCCGATGGGCAGCGACCTCAATGTAGATTCTATCTTTTCCACCAGGCAAAAGGCGTTATCCGCGATTGCAGAGGCCTATTCCCGGTCGCTTGCATCGGGTATCAATATATCCGGGTGGGACAATAATCGGGAGTGGAACCTGCGTGCTGGTACCATCGGGCACCTTTCCGGCGAGTTGAACGCCACGAAATTCAATTGGGAAGACAGCTGGCTGATCCAGCGCGGCGGAATGGTGGCCGATGATGGATCCGGACTGGCGCGGAGCGACGACGGTTTCGTATTCAACTACAAAGCCATTCGGCAAAACAACCTGGTGAGGGACAACATCGACAAAGTGATGGATATGCCAGAAAGTGAAAAACAACTCATAAAAGCCGAAATGCAGCTGCTCACGGCTTATCGGTACCAAGAGATGTTCAAGCGTTACGGCGGGGTGCCAATCGTAAGCCAGACACTGAGTGCTGACATGGACATCAAGATTCCGCGCGCAAACCTGCAAGAGACACTCGATTTCATTGTGTCGCAGTCTGATGAAGCCTATGGTTTACTGCCCAACGCGCACGATCGCCAGCTCGGCGGTCGGGTGACGAAAGGCGTTGCCTTGGCCGTCAAAGCGGAAGCCTTGCTATTCGCCGCACGCCCGCTGTTCAATTCGGCAACCCCTTACATGTCGCTCGGTGAACACAACAACCTGATTTGTTTCGGCGATGCGAATCGGGATCGTTGGCAACAGGCCGCAGATGCGAGCGTGGCCGTGATCCAATGGGCCGAAGCAAATGGCTACCGCATCATCAATACCGGTTCGCCGCTGGACGACTACGGCAACGCGGTGTCGACACCGGGCAATGCCGAAGTGTTGTTGGGGTACAAGCGGCAAGATGCATACGCGGTCGAGAATTACAGCCCGAATTCGCAAGGGGGCGGAGCAAATGGGATGAGTTTCCTCCAGCTTACCCAATACCTGAAGGCAGACGGTACGGAACAGGAGTGGCCTGGCGAAAGCGGGGCGAGTTACGCGGACTACGTGACGCGCATCCAAGCGATGGAACCCCGCTACAAGGCTTCGGCGATGGGTGCGGGCATCGATGCCTGGAATAACCCCAACGACACCTATTGGAGCAGTGCACAGGTGAGTGGCCGATCCAATTGGGAAGGGCTAGCCGGCAATGAGGCGTGCGGCCGCCGCGTTAAATTCTGGTACCGTGCGGGCACAAGGGATTGGTTCAATTTCCCGATTTACAGGCTTGCCGAGTTTTACCTCAGCGCTGCAGAGGCATTGAACGAACTGGACCGTCCGCAGGACGCGCACGCGTACCTCAACGTGATCCGGGATCGTGCCGGCTTGCCGGCCGTGACCGAAAGCAACAAGGAGGCGCTCCGGAGAATCATCCAGCGCGAATGGGCCGTCGAATTTTATGAGGAGGGCCATCGGCTATACGATGTGAAGCATTGGCGATTGGCAACTATCGCGAATGGCATCATCGGAGGCGAAAAGAAAAGTTTCGTATTCACCTACGTGAATGGACAGAACGGTTGGGTGGCCGCCGACTACCTGGGGTATTCGGTGCAAGTGATGTACAACGGTTTTTGGGCGCAGAGCCAATACCTTTCGCCTTTCCCGAAAACAGAGATCAATAAAGACTACTTGATTCAAAACCCTGGCTACTAGCCTACCAATTATCGATAACCGATGAATACCAAGAACACATATCAACGATGGTTAGCAAGTCTGCTTGCAGGCTGCCTAACCTTGGTCATGGAAGCCGTATCGGCGCAGGGAACCGTCGCCACCGTCGCTGCGATGGATTCGACGGTCGTGGTCGCCACCCACCTGCAAACCATACCCGTGCAGACAAACGTGGCCGCTGTTTCAACCGTTTCCGGGGCGACGCTTTATAAAACACCCGTGGCCAACCTATCCAACACGCTTTACGGGCTCCTGCCAGGATTGACGGTGTTGCAGGGGACCGGTGAGCCGGGTTACGACGCGGCGAGCTTGGCGATCAGGGGGTTGGCTTCCTATAACGAAAGCGACTACGCGATTTTCGTGGATGGTTTCCAATCGAATTTCTCCTATTTCCAATACCTTTCGGCCTCCGAGATCGAATCGATCAGTGTATTGAAAGATGCGGCTGCACTGGCCACATTGGGGATGAAAGGAGCAAACGGTGCGCTATGGGTAACCACAAAACGGGGTCGCATCGGCAAACCCGCCGTTACGCTGCAAGCCCGCACCGGTTTCCAGCGGCCCATCCACATCAATAGGCCGCTGGATGCCTACGGATACGCGAGTTTGTACAATGAGGCCTACAGCAATGACAATGGCCGGGTCTGGCAGCCGGTCTATTCGCAGGCCGATCTAGACGCCTATCGCAGCGGTGCTGGCACCGACGTATCATGGCATGACGAGGTGTTGAAAGAACAGACTCCGTTCACCACGATGGACGCATCGTTCCGCGGAGGCAACGACATCATGCGCTATTTCGTATTGGCGGGTTACATGAAAAGCAACGGCTTGTATGATGTCAAGAACGACGATACCCACAGCAATGCCGGTTTGGAACAATACAATATCCGCGCAAATGTAGACTTCAACGCGTTCGGGATCTTCGAAGGCAAGATCGACATGGGTGGCCGTACCGAAGGGCGGCGTTTCCCGAATTATACCGGTGCTGCCTTATGGAACAACCTGGCCACCTATCCAGCCAACGTCTATCCCGTGCAGAATCCGAACGGTACGTGGACGGGCACGGCGATACATCCGGATAATCCCGTGGCGTCGATACAGACCACCGGTTACCATTCCACGCACGACCGCACCCTGCAAGCCAACTTCAGTTTGAAAGAAAAATTGGATTTCATCACGCCTGGGCTGTACCTCAGCCAGGCCGTCTCGTTCAGCACATGGACAAGGGGAAGCTATGGGGTAACACGCAACTACGCCCGTTTCCTGAACAACCAACGGCAAACGGCCGATGAGGATACCAATTTCGGCATCTCCGACGATTTCGGTACAAACCAATGGAATCACAGGCAATGGTATGCAGAAGCTGGCTACGCCAAAGAGATCGGTGCACACCGCATCCAGGCGGTTACGAATTACCTGGAATCCACCTACTGTATCGATGCCAATAACAACGGCTTGGCGGGCATCAATACCACCTACGCCAACAGGCACCTGAGCGCAAAATTCCATTACAGCTACGCCGGGCGGTACGTCGCGGAACTATCGGGCGCATACAGCGGTTCCGATAACTACGCCCCGGGCAATCGTTTCGGTCTCTACCCTGCCATCGGCCTGGGCTGGGTAATCAGCAACGAAGGTTTCCTGCGCGGCAACGACCGGTTGTCGCTGTTGAAGATCCGCGCTTCCGCAGGTTTGTCCGGGTATGACGGGCCTATCGGAGATCAGCGTTACCGCTATCAGCGCTATTACGCCTATTTCAATGGTTATCCAACAGGCAACGGCGACCCGACGTACAACGGTGGGATGGGGCTTGCATATACCCCAAATTCCCAGATTTTCGCCGAACAGAGCCTCAAGTACAACATGGGGGTGGATGCCGAACTGTTCCGTATCCTGCAATTTTCGGTCGATGTGTTCGTTGATAAGCGTTCCGGAATCGTGTCGCCCGATAATTCGCTCCTCGCCGTATTGGGCGTGGCGCCGCCACTACGCAACATCGGGAAGGTAACCAACAAAGGGTTTGAGGCGACGCTGGCATACCAAGGGGCGATAGGGCAGTTGAACTATCAGCTCCAGGCCATGGCTGGTTATGCCACCAATAAAATCGATTATATGGCCGAGATACAACAGCCAACACCCGGGCTGGTGCGTACCGGTAGGGCAATCTGGGTACCCTATGGTTATCAGGCCATGGGCTTTTACGATGTAACCGATTTCGATGCGAACGGGAGTTTGGTGGCTGGCCTACCGGTGCCCGCATTCGGCGATGTCCAACCGGGCGACGTACGTTATGCCGATCGCAATGACGACGGTGTTGTCAATGACTTGGACCTAGCCCCTATTGGGCGCAGTTTCATGCCTACGCTGAATTATACCGCTACCGTTTTGTTGGGTTTCAAGGGAGTCGACCTCCGCGTGTTGGCACAGGGGTTTGGCGGGCGCGACATCAGCCTATTGGAATCGGCTAGCCAAACCGTGGCATTTGCCAATTTTGGAAATGCGCACGCCATCGCCAACGATCGTTGGGCGTATTTTCCAGACCAAGGCATCGACACGCGGGCGGTGGCGACGTATCCAAGGTTATCAACGGTCTATAACAATAACAATTACCAGGCATCGTCGCTATGGATACGGTCGGCCAATGCGTTTCGCATACGGAACATCGAATTGGGGTATGAGATTCCCGCATCCGCCTTGCGGAGCGTGAAACTGGATAAGGCCAGGGTGTATGTGAATGGTGTCAACTTATTCACATTCAGTAGCCTGCTTGAAACGTATGGCCTGGATCCGGAAACATTGGCGGGGTATCCCGCTTTGAAGTCGTTCAACCTTGGTTTTACCGTCAATTTTTAAGCACGAGATGAAAAGTTATCAAAAAAACAGCTGGTGTATCGCATGCTTGGGGGCATTGATGTCGTTGGCTTGTACGAAACTGGATACCCGCATCGATACCCAACCCACGGATGAAACGATCAATACCGGCTACACACAGCTTTGGGGTTTTGGATATGCGCCGTACGGATTTCTGCAGCATGGTTTTTTCGGAACGGGCGCCAACAATTCAACCCTGACGAACCTGTTTGCGGCAGCTGCTGACGAGGCAGAGGAAACCGATCCGACAGCCAGGATACAATTGTTCAACCAAGGAGCCATCACCCCGTTTTCAAACCCGGATGATGTGTACGCCAACCATTACGCAGGTATACGCGCGGCCAATTATTTCCTGGAAAACTCGGAAGACTATGTCGATGTGTTGGCCCGCAATCGCGACATCATCTCCGACAACGGGCGTCAATACCAGCTGGATATCCAGGATATCGGATGGCTCCGGGCGGAAGCGCGCGTTTTACGGGCGTATTACTATGTTGAACTCATCAAGCGTTACGGCGGCGTACCGCTGGTCAGGCAGGTGCTGCAACCCACGGACGATACCGACTTGCCGAGGGCTTCTTACGATGAGGTCATGGACTACATCGTGTCAGAAATCGATGGGGCAAAAGACCACTTGCAAACCAGCTGGAAGGATTTCGACGCCGGGCGTGACGGCCGGTTTACGAAAGGGGCGGCCATGGCCTTGAAGTCGCGCGCACTGTTGTATGCGGCCAGTCCGCTCAATAACCCCAACAATGACCTCGCCAGGTGGCAGCGGGCGGCCGAAGCGGCTTTGGAGCTGATTCGCCTCGACCAGTATGGTTTCCAAGACAACTACGGTCCATTGTTTCTGGACATCAGTACGGTATGGAGTCCGGAAATCATCCTATCCATTCGCTTGGGCGCTACCAATGAACTCGAGCGCAAGAACTATCCGATTGGCACGCCGGGAGGTGCAACCGGCGTTACCCCTTCGCACAACCTTGTCGAAGTCTACGAATACACGGGGCCTGCGGATCCCGCAAACCCCTATGCCAATCGGGATCCTCGGCTCGCCGCCACCGTGGCCCACAACGGCAGCAATTGGACAGGGCGCACACTTGAGCCATGGAGCGGCGGACAGGACGACCCGGCCAAACCCAATGCCTCACGGACAGGCTATTACCTTAAAAAATTCCTTAACGACAACCTGAACCTGGTGCAGGGCGAACAAAAGCTCCGCAGTTGGGTCGTGTTCCGTTACCCGGAAATCCTGTTGAACTATGCCGAGGCGATGAATGAGGCCTATGGACCAGATGACGACAATGGGTTTGGTATCAGTGCACGTCAGGCACTCGATCGGGTACGGACCCGCGCCGCCGTGGGCTTGGCTCCCGTGGTCGCTGGTTCGCAAGCCGAATTGCGCGAACGCATCAAACACGAACGACGCGTGGAATTGGCGTTCGAAGGTCACCGCTACTGGGACCTGTTACGCTGGAAGGACGCCGAGACCGCGCTGAACCAACCCCTCAAGGGCATACGGGTAGCCCGGTCCGGCGAGGCGTTCCAATACACGGTCATTGAAGTGGAATGGCGGAATTTCCAAGCGCCGAAGATGTATCTGTATCCGATACCGCAAACGGAAATCGGGAAATCAACGGGCGTATTGTCCCAAAATCCATTGTGGTAATTTTAGATCGAAACAACATGAAAATCAAATCTATATTTTTTGGACTGATTGGTTGGGGATGCATGCTCCTGCTGGCGGCCTGCGAGAAAGGCGACAGCGAAAAGGAATGGGGCGAATCAAGGGTCTACATACCACAGGCCACGTTGCTGGATGGCGGGATAACCACGCATTATCCCGTCCCGTTCAATGCAAGCGCCAATGCACAGAATTACGTGCTGGATACCGTAGACACGCATACCTTGAACGTGGTGTTGGGGGTATATCGATCCGGCTTGGCAAAACTGGACGGATTTTCCGTGACGGTCTCTGCCAACGACGCCGTATTGCAGGAAAAGCTACAAGCGGTACCCGATGCCGTACCCATTCCAGAAGGGCTCATTTCGTTCCCCGCTTCCGTTCAGGTACCTAGCGGCGAGCGCGAAGCCATTTTTTACTTGACCATAGACTACAGAAGGCTCGTCGAAGAATACGGCGCGTTGTACGGCAAAAACCTGATTGCCGTTCTTTCCATTGCGAATCCAACCAACTATACGTTGAACGAAGCGTTGAGTACCGTAGCCATCGTGATCGATTCGAAAGCGTTCTTGCCCGAACCCGAACTGCCTGATTTGATTCGGGGCGGCAAGTTCGACGCGGGCGACGACGCGCATTGGCACGTCCTGGCCCAAGATCAGGGAGCCGCGACCGTGGTGCCAAGTATTGCCTTGGCCGAACAAGGACGGTTTACGGTCAGCTCGGGTGCAGGCATATTCAATCATGCCATTTACCAAAAAATCGGATTGGAGGCAGGCAGGAAATATCGTTTTTCGGTGCAGCTGGCCGCTAGCGGCATCACCAATGGATGGCTCGAATTTTACGTGAGTCCGAATGCCCCCGTACCGGATGGCGACTATGCGTGGGGTAGGCTCTTCGGGTTCGACACGTGGGCGGGTTGTTTATCTGGCAATATCGAGGGATTTGCCGAAGAAATGGCCTGTGTCGAGGGGCAAGCCTTTGGCACCGGAGGTACATTTACGGCCGAATTTTCGGGCGAAGGTTACTTTGTCGTCAAATTCGGCGTTTGGGATGGTGTCATGGGGAGTTTGTCGTTGGACAACGTAAGGCTACTGGAACTGGAGTAAGCAAAAGTTTTTTGGATGTAATCAAATGATTGGAAACTATGATAGTAAAATGGAAAAGAACATTACCGGTACAGCTATTGGCCATGTTGATCGTACCGGCGTTGTCCGCGTCGTGCCAGCATGCTGCGCGTACAGACGATTGGAAACTGGTTTTCCAGGAGGATTTCGAAGGCAAGGCGGTGGATACCCAGGTCTGGGCCATGTATGACGGGCCTGGGCACGATCGGAACGGGCTGCGCAAACCCAGCGCGTTCGCGGTGGCAGACGGAAACCTGATCATTACCGCGCAGATGATCGATGGCCATCTGGTATCGGGGGGCATGGCGCACCGCGAAAACTACAGGTACGGCAAGTTCGAGTTCCGGGTGCGTACCGAGGCCGATCCGAGCCAAGCGGTAAGCGGCGTGGTACTCACTTGGCCGCAATCCGAAAAATGGCCGGAAGATGGAGAGAATGACATTTACGAAACCGGTACCAATGCAAGCCGGGAGCCATTCCATACCTTCATACACTACGATGAAACCAATCAGCAACATCATTTCCAGCACGATGCCGACGGCAGCGAATGGCAGGTGATGGCCATGGAGTGGGAGCCCGATGAGCTCCGGATTTACCGGGATGGCGAGTTGGTTTGGACACTCACCGATCGGGTCGCGATTCCGCAGGTACCACACCACATCTGCTTGCAATTGGATGCATTCAAAAAGGAGATGAAGGGCACGGTCAAGATGTATGTAGACTGGGTCAGGATTTATCAAAAAAACCAATGATCATGACGTGTGCACGGTTGATGTGGTGTGCTACGGCTACCCTGATTTTCGCGGTGTCGGGCTGCGAACCGGAGGGAAGGGTACTTCCCGATCCGCCCGACTATGCAAAACATGCGGAGGTGGAATGGACGTTGGTCTTTCAGGATGACTTTGAGGGCGAGGAGGTGAACGATGCGCATTGGAGCATGTATGACGGGCCGGGGCATGCTGGCAACGGTTATCGCAAGCCGGAAGCATTTTCGGTCGCCGATGGTGTGCTCACCGTCACGGCCAGTATGGTCGATGGTGAAATCGTCTCCGGCGGCATGGCCCATAAGATCGGGTTGAAGTACGGCAAATTCGAAGCCCGCTTGCGGGCGGACGACGACCCGAGCCTAGCCACCAGTGCGGTGTTCCTGACCTGGCCGGATAGCGAACGGTGGCCAGTGGACGGCGAAAACAACATCTTTGAGACGGGGACCAACAGGCGGCAAAGCTTCCACACATTCGTCCATTACGGCGAAGACAACAAGCAGCACCAGGTTGAACACACCATCGACGTCACGAAGTGGCTTGACGTTGCCATGGAATGGGAGCCTACACGGCTCCGGATTTTCATCAATGGCGCCCTCGCCTGGACACTGACAGACACCAACGCCATCCCCCATAATCCCCACCACGCCTGCATTCAATTGGATGCGTTCGCAAAAGTGATGGAAGGGGTGGTCACCATGCAGGTAGATTGGGTAAAGGTCTATGAAAGGGTCGTAATCGACTAAAAGTAAGAAAAAGAGATGAATAAGATGATGATTTGCAATTTCCTGCTCGCGCTGCTCGCCTGTGGCCCGGCAAATGATGACAATCCAAAGCCTGAAGCACCGGCCGAATGGCGCTTGGTCTGGGGCGACGAATTTGACTATGTCGGATTGCCCGATGCGACCAAGTGGGATTACGAAGAGGGATTCGTGCGCAACGAAGAACGGCAGTACTACACCCGCGCCCGGAGGGAGAACGCCTATGTCGAAGATGGGGTATTGACCATCACCGGGCGTAAGGAATCGATACGGAACGCGGCCTACGTGGCAGGTTCCACCGCCTGGAAAACAAAGGACGAATACGCATCGTATACATCGGCCTGTCTCATCACCAAAGGCAAGGCATCGTGGACGTATGGCAAAATCGAGGTCAAAGCCAAGTTGCCCGCCGGAAAAGGCGTTTGGCCGGCCATATGGACACTTGGCGACAACATCTGGGAAGTCGGATGGCCCAGGTGTGGAGAAATCGATATCATGGAGCATGTTGGGTTCGAACCGCATAACATCCACACCAATGTGCATTACGCAAAGCAGCCGGATAACCAGTATGCCACGAATATGCGGACCATCGTGGTGGAAAACGTACAGGCCGAATACCATGTGTATAGCATGGAATGGGACAACGAGTCGATACGGATTTTCGTGGATGGCAAAGAGGTCAATCGTTTCGATTTCAACGTGGCCCGTGCCGGACAGATTTTCCAGAAACCCCAGTACCTCCTGCTGAACCTGGCGTTGGGCGGTTCGTGGGGCGGTGCGATAGACGATGATATCTTTCCGCAATCGTACATCATCGATTATGTCCGGGTATATCAAAAGGAGCGGGCGGATGGCGCGGGTTCTTAGCGTAATGCGGGTGCCGCTGATTGTGGCGGTCGCGTTGCTCGCTTGTGCGTTGGGTGGCATGCGCAAGCCCTTGGTGGAGACCGATGTTGCCTATGCCACGGTGTCCGATCGCAATAAGTTGGACATTTACCTGCCGGAAGAAGGCAACAAGCCGTATCCGGTCATCGTCGGCATCCATGGCGGGGCATTTTGGTCGGGCGACAAGCAAGGGGAGTCGTTTATTTATAAAAACGGGCTGCAGCGTGGTTATGCGGTGGTGTGCATCAATTACCGGCTCAGCCAGGAAGCGAAATTCCCGGCACAGATACATGACGTGAAGGCCGCGATCCGTTGGGTGAGGGCGAACGCCGACGTTTACGGTTTCGATCCCGAACGGATAGCCGTATGGGGCACTTCGGCGGGCGGCTACCTTGCCGCACTCGCTGGCACCTCGGGCGATGTGGACGGATTGGAAGACAAGTCGATGGGCTACCCCGATCAGCGCAGCCGCGTACAGGCGGTTGTCGACTGGTATGGACCGACCGACTTCCTGCTCATGGACCAGCAGGATCGCGAAACGGGCACGACGCCGGTGATGGGATTGTATCATGACGATCCCAAGTCGCCCGAGTCTTTGTTGATGGGGGCTCCGATCCAGGACATTCCGGCACAGGTACGGCTGGCCAATCCCGAAACGTATATTTCTCCGGACGACCCGCCGTTTTTTATCCAGCACGGATTGGCCGATGATTACGTGCCTTGGAAACAGTCTGACGGCCTGGCCAGAAAATTACAACAGGTCATCGGTCAAGAACGCGTGTCGTTGCACCTATGGGAAGGAGTAGGCCACGGAACAGGTGAATTCTTCACACCGGAAAACTACGCTAAATCATTAGACTTCTTGGATGAAGTCTTCAAAAACAATCGCTGATCATGAACCAACGGTATCGTCGTTCAATGAAAAATGTCGTCGCTGGCCTATTGATGTTGAGCAGCCTTTTTGCGGTTCCATCCGTGCGGGCACAGGTTTCTGCCACGCTGGTGGATCCGTTGGAAAAAGCTTTTCCCGAAACGATTTTTCCGGTCGAGCGCTTTACGGAAATCGATGTAGCCAAAGGGGAAGTGGCCAGCGCCCAGCTCATACTGCGTAGCATACACCCTGTAGATGATGTCAAACTACATATCGAAATAGACGGACTGCCGGAGGCTACCGTATCGCAAGCCCCTATCGGCTATGTCCATGCAGGCAGGGAATATGGCCAGCAGGCATTCGATAAACTTGTTTCCAATTCGGGTTTCTATGCAGATCCCATCATGGATGGACATCCAGTGACGCTTCGGTCGGGTCAGACACAAGCATGTTACATTTCGGTGGCTATTCCAGCAGAAACTGAAGCCGGCACGTATCCAGTCAGCATAACCATTGAAGCAGGCAATGAAATGCTTCAAAAATCCTTTTTTATCCATGTACACAATGTAAAACTCGAAAAACAACGGCTAAAGATCGCGAATTGGTATACATTCGAGGCGAAGGAACGGGCATTGATGAACAATGGGGAGGCGGTTGAACCGTATAGCGAGTTGTACTGGGAATTACTGCATGTGTTGGCCGAAAAGATGGCGGGTTACGGGTCGAATGTTGCGTTGGCATCGCCGCTCGAATTAGCCATTTACCAAAAGGAGGGTAAGCAATATCGCATTGATTTTTCCAGATTCGATAAAACGGTCGGCATCTTCAAGGAAGCCGGTCTAAACGCCATGTTGGAGGGGGGGTGGATCGGGCGGCATTCGACAGACTGGACAAGCGACTACATCGTGCTTGTGCCGGATCCGGGGCCTGATTCCACGACCTTTCTGCGATTGCCCATCCAAGACCCGCGGGCCATAGACTTCTACACGCAGTTCTTCAAGGCACTTGTGCCACACTTAAAGGAGAAAGGTTGGTGGGATACCTACTATCAACATATCGCTGACGAGCCCATCGAACAAAACAGGCAATCGTACATCGCTATCGCTGGGTTTGTCAAGTCTATCGTTCCGGAAATCCGCATCATAGATGCCTGCCATAACCCCAACCTTGCGGAAACCCTTGACCTGTGGGTGCCGCAACTGGATTTACTGGACAAGGACTTTGATTTTTATCAGGAGCGCAAGAAATCGGGCGACGAGGTTTGGTTTTATACCTGCCTGTGGCCTAGGGGCAACTATGCCAATCGCTTCATCGACCTTCCGCTGATTAAGACAAGACTGATCCATTGGATAAATCACAAGTATCGAATTGACGGGTATCTGCATTGGGGATTTAATTGGTGGACGGACGATCCTTTTGCCGAAACTACGTTCATTAACGATTCGGGCGGCAATCTCTTGCCCGCCGGTGACTCCTGGATTGTCTATCCGGGCTACCATAAACTATATGGTTCCCTCCGGCTGGAAGCCATGCGGGATGGCATCAATGACTATACCCTTATGCAGATGTTGGAAGCCAGGGATCCGGAATTGGCTAAAGAACTGATTGACCGGATGGTCTATAAGTTTGACTTGTATGATACCAGTATACGGAATTTGAGGAAAACCCGACGGGAACTGTTGGTGGCGTTGGCCAAAAATAATGATTAAGAGATGAATAGCCTTTTAAAGAAAAAATTGCAGGGTATTCTGCTGTGCATAGCCGTTTTACCTGCCCTCGCGCAGGAGTCACCGCGCAATCGCCTGTCGCTCAATGACGGTTGGAAATTCCAGCTCGGGCATGCGATTGATGCGGGCCGTGATTTCAATTACCATACCACGCGGCTTTTCGCAAAGACCGCCGAAGTAGCCGGTACGCCCATGGACACGCATTTCGATGATTCGGCATGGACACCCGTAAAAGTCCCGCACGATTGGGCGGTGACCTTGCCGTTCGTGAACGTGGACGATGACCAGGTGATGCTACACGGGTACAAGGCGATCGGGCCGTTGTTTCCCGAGCACAGTATCGGCTGGTATCGCAAGCGATTTGACGTGGACGATGCAGACGAGGGGAGGGAGTTCAAGCTGGTTTTCGATGGCGTGTTCCGGAACTGCCAGGTGTGGATCAATGGATTTTACCTCGGAAGGCATTTCAGTGGCTATACAGGGTTTTCTTTTGATGTCGCTGATTTCCTGTATTATGGAGGCGAGAACACGGTTGTGGTCCGTGTGGATGCCTCGCAGTTCGAAGGATGGTTTTACGAGGGGGCCGGCATATACAGGAATGTCTGGTTAGAAAAGCACGGCCCCATCCATTTGGCTGGATTTGAGCCCTTCATCCACGCGACTACGCGGCCGCCATACAACGAGTCGGTTGTACATGTTTCGTCCGGGATTACGGCAAATGCCGAGGGTCGGCAGGAAGTCGCCGTACAGACAGCCATCTATGACAACCGGGGCGTATTGGTGGCCCAAACGGAAAAAACCAGCGTTGACTTGGCGAATGGTCACGGATACGGTGATTCGGTCCGTGTCGTGCAATCCAACCTGTGGTCGGTCGATGCCCCGTACCGCTATCGGGCCGTGGTCAGGCTCTGGGCCGGCGAACGGTTGGTAGACGAGCGGACAATCGCTTTCGGTATCCGCGATGTCCGGATGGATGCGCAGGAAGGCCTGTTCCTCAATGGAAAGCCGCTCAAGGTCAAAGGGGTCTGTATGCACCAGGATCACGCCGGCGTGGGTGCCGCGCTTCCCGAATACCTGCAATATTATCGCGTAGGCCTATTGAAGGAAATGGGTGCCAATGCCTACCGGCCGAGTCCGAACCCGCCCAGTCCGGAGCTGATGGAAGCTTGCGACAGCCTGGGCATGTTGGTACTGGCCGAAACCCGGTTGATGAACAGTGGCCAGGAATACATGGGGCAGCTCGAAGATCTGGTGCTCCAGTTCCGTAATCACCCTTCGTTATTCCTGTGGTCTATCGGCAATGAGGAGGAAGAGATCCACCATACCCCTCAAGGACGACGTGTCGCCGCGCGCATGATCCGAAGGATCACCGAACTCGACCCGACGCGGCCGGTTACCTATAGTTCCAACCTGGGCAATGTCAGCGAAGGCGTGAATCAGATCATTCCTATACGCGGATTCAACTATAACCTGCACGGCCTGGATGCCTACAAGAAGGCCAATCCAGACCAACCCATTCTCGGCACGGAGGTAGGCAGCACGGTGGGCACCCGGGGTGAATACGTGACGGACAGTGCCAAGGCTTACCTGGCTGATTTTGACCTGAACTTTCCCTCCTGGGCTTCTACGGCCCAACATTGGTGGACGATCGCGGATGAGCGGCCTTGGTTCATGGGTGGTTTTATCTGGTCCGGCATGGACTACCGGGGCGAGCCCACACCCTTCAAGTGGCCTAATATCAACTCGCATTTCGGTGTCATGGACATGTGCGGATTCCCGAAGAGCGTCTATTATTACTATCAAGCCTGGTGGACAGACAAAGACGTGCTGCATATCGCCCCGCATTGGAACTGGGATGGAAAAGAAGGACAGCCCATATCCGTTTGGGTCAATAGCAATGCCGATGAGGTGGAGCTTTACCTCAATGGAAAAAGCTTGGGCAATAAGTCCATGACGAAGAATGGCCATTTGGAATGGCAGGTTCCGTATCAGCCGGGTACGCTCAAGGCGGTCGCCAAAAAGGCGGGCCGCACGTTTACTGCCGAGCGTATAACGACCGGAAGGGCCACGGGCTTGGTCCTGGAAACGGTCAAGGAGCGCCTATTGGCTAACGGGGAAGACGTAACGGTGATCGATGTGCTGGCCATCGATAGTGCGGGCAACTTCGTCCCCGATGCGAACCCCCTGATTGATTTCGCCGTGGAGGGAGATGGACACATCATCGGCGTCGGCAATGGCGATCCGAGTAGCCACGAACCCGACCAGTATACGGATGCGCCGTATCGGCGAAGGCTGTTCAACGGCCGATGCCAAGTGATTGTCCAGGCCGGTAAGCAAGGGGGCGAGATAACCCTCTTTGCAGGTTCGGGAGGCCTGGTGTCGGCTCCATTACGTATGGCGGCCATTTTATAGGTTAAGGTTTTACTGTTTCATCATATGTTTAGATTGCATAAAGCACCCCTGGTTTCCCTTTTGCAGGTAATGGCTTGTTCCTGTATGGTTTTTGGCCAAGTTCACCGGGATGAACGGCCCGTGATCGGTGCAGAGATCTTTATCGAGCCGGGCCAGACAAGGGCGGAAATTGACGGTTGGTTCCGAACGTTGAAAGAAAGCGGTATGCCGTTGACCCGTATCCGGATGTTCGAACGTTACATGAAGGATTCGGCAGGCAATTGGGATTTCCAACTTTTCGATTGGGCTTTCGAATCGGGTGAACGGCACGGCATCAAGATCTATGGCAACCTGTTCCCCGATACACCGTTCGATGACGTCGGGGGATTCAAATTCCCCCGGACAGACCAACACCTGGCGGAAATCGCCGATTACATCGAGCGGACGGTTACGCACTTCCGTCGATACCGCTCCTTATACGGATGGGTGCCGGTCAACGAACCGGGGGTGGGCGGTAAACTGGATCAACACCCATTTACGGAGCGCAGGTTTTCGGAGTGGAAGGCAACCCATCAGCCCGCCACGTACGATGCCAATGGCTTCGAACATTTCGATTTTGCACAGGAGAAATTTCTGTTGCACCATAACAGTTGGTTCCTCGGATGGCTCACGAATGAAATCCATCGGCACGATCCGGGGCGCCCGGTACACGTCAATAACCACGATTTGTTCCGCAACGTAGCCGAATACGATTTTCCCGCTTGGCGCGAGTTTCTGACCAGTCTCGGCGGCTCGGCGCATGCAAGTTGGCATTTTGGCTATTTCAAGCCAAGCCAGTACGCGCTGGCGGTGGATGCCAACAGCGAAATCATCCGGTCGGGCGCGGGAACCATCCCTTGGCTAATGACCGAACTGCAGGGCGGAAACAATACCTATAGCGGATACGATCCGTTATGTCCTACCCCGGAAGAAATCGCCCAATGGCTTTGGGTAACCACGGCCGGGGAAAGCAAAGGGAGTATCTTCTGGTGCCTCAACCCCAGGTTGTCGGGTATAGAAGCCGGGGAGTGGGCCTTACTGGATTTTCAGGATCGACCTACCGACCGGATGCGTTCGGCATCAGCGGTCGCCAAAGCGATTGATGACCATGGGGATTTCTTTGCCAAAGCCCGGGTGCTGGAGTCGGGCGTCAACCTCCTCTATATCCGGGAGTCGATGTGGGTGGAAAAAAAACTGCTCAATGGTATCCAAGATGACCACAACGTTGCCCGGCAGCCCGGTGCGGGTATGAAATCGCTGTTGGCCTATCATGAAGCGCTGATGCAGGGAGGCATGCAGTCCAATATCCAGGAAATCGGGGAGTTTGATTTTTCGAAGGCCAATTATAAAGGGTCGGTCGTCATATTGCCGCACCAGATAGCCATTCCTGGCCGATACCGTCAATCGATAAAAGATTTTGTGAACAAAGGAGGCCAGCTTATCGTCGACGGCCTTACCGGGTTTTATGATGAAAATGCGATCACCGTCATGAGGGACTTTCCTTTTGCCGATGTGTTCGGAGGTGAAATAAAAGAATTTAGGTTCAGAAAGGAATCGTTCAGGTATGGCATGCACCAACAGGCCGACTCGCTGGATGCCACCGGTTGGATGGGGCTGATCTTGCCTGGCCCGGCGGCGCAAACCATCGCTTCCGAAGGCGATGGGATCTTGGGGGTAAAGACTGCTTTTGGAACGGGCGAGGTGATTTGGATCCCGACATTGCTTGGTCTGGGCGCACGCATCGCGGACGATTTGAAACCCTTGGGCTTATTCCTTGAAAACACGGTCAAGATACCGGAAACAAGCGTACGCTTTGCCGGTCATCATCCCGGGATGTTGCTCAAGACGATGCAAAACGGCAACGATTTAGGTACGGTTTTGGTCAACAAAGGAACGTCGGTTACCCAAGTCCGATTGGAAGGATTGGACAAGGAGCGAAAAGGAAAGGTGATTTTTAAAAACAAAGGCGGAAAAGTGGATGGCAGCTGGATTAGCGTCGATCCCGAAGAAACCATTGTCGTGCTATGGCAATGAGCGATTGATAGATAACCGATTTACAATGAAAAGCGTGTATTTGATGAAGTATGTTAGCTACGCGTGTGCGTCGGTCGTAATTTTGGCGTCATCCTGTGGTAGCAAGACGAAGGATTTGGGGGTGCCAAGCCCCAAGAAAGACATCCCTGTTGCACCTAACCCAAGCATGGAACTCGGTAAAGTCAGCATATTGGGCGACTCGTACTCCACGTTCGCAAACCACATCACGCCGGGCAATGAGTCGTGGTATCCACATTGGGATCATAAAAATGATGTCGTACGGGTCGAACAAACGTGGTGGCACCAGCTCCTGCAGGAACACAATGGCAAGCTGGAAATAAACAATTCCTATTCCGGGGCCACGGTCTGTAATACCGGATACGGCGGCACCAATAGTTCCGGGTCTTCCTTTATCACCCGGATGACCAAGCTGGGAAACCCGAACACGATCATTATCATGGGTGGAACAAACGATGCCTGGGCAAATTCGCCCATCGGGAGCTACAAATACAAGGGCTGGACAGCCGATGACAAGCGGTCTTTCCGACCCGCTTTTGCGTATATGATCGCTTATCTTGTCAATACGTACCCCCATGCGAAGATCATCAATGTGGTAAACGATGGGTTAAAGGCAGAAATCACAGGGTCGCAAGCGGAAATTTGCGCCCATTATAAGATCACCAACATACAACTGAAAGACATCGACAAGCAAGAAGGCCACCCGTCTATCGCCGGGATGAGCAGCATCAAGAACCAGCTAGCCAAGGCGATTTTCTGATCCGATCTGGCGCGAAAAAAAATCACCACCCCGACTAAGATTCCGTTCCCGAAATCGTTTTTACCCGTAGAAACGAAAAGGAATGGTAGACACCCACGATATCGCCCGGCTGATCAAGAAGCACCTCGAAGGTGCGCTGACGCCCGAAGAACAGGCACGGTTGGACGCGTGGGTGGCCGGCGCCCCCGAAAACAGCGCCTATTTCGAGCACATCGAAAACGGCGACGCCGTGCTGGAAGACCTGAAGGAGCTGCACCGGCTGCTCGGCCCGGAAGAGACTTCGTGGCCGGAGGTGTTGGCGGCCAGGTTGAACAAGGCGATAGGAGGCGTCTGCGAAAAGTCAGCAGAGGCGGATATACCCGAGGTGCAGGCTAAAACAAGACACCTCCCCAAATGGCTTCCCTACGCCGCTGCGGTGTTGATTGCCCTAGGGGGCACCTGGTTCTTCTTCGGCCACGAAGTAATCGATCGCCTCTCCGCCGATAGGCGGGTAACAGCGGAAGACATCGCACCCGGCACCAACAGAGCCACCCTCACCTTGGCCGACGGCCGGACGATAGACCTCGACGAAGGCCAGACCGGCATCGTCGTCGGAGCCGAAGATATTACTTACCAAGACGGTTCCGCATTAGGACTGCCCCCCTCGGGTGCGGTGGGTGTAGGGGCGAATGATTATTCGCCCGATGTTAGCGGGAGCGCTCAATCCGTAAACATGCTCTCGTTAACCACTCCAAAGGGCGGCACTTACCAAATAACCCTGCCGGACGGCAGCCGCGTCTGGCTCAATGCAGGCAGTACCCTGAAATACCCGAGTCGCTTCAGCGGCGAGGAGCGCATCGTCGAGCTTACCGGCGAAGCCTTTTTCGAAATCCGGCCGCAGGCAGGAAAGGTAGGGGCGAATAAATATTCGCCCTTTAATGTCCAAACCGCAAGTCAAACCGTCCACGTCCTCGGCACCCAATTCAACATCTCCGCCTATGCGGATGAAGCCTCGACCAAAACCACGTTGGTAACCGGCCGTGTGCGCGTGGCCATATCCCCCCCTGGGGAGCCTGTCCCGACTGGTCGGGAGGGTAGGGGGGTGACCGAAGAATTAAAACCCGGAGAACAAAGCATCACCCGCGCCCGCCTGCCGGGGCAGGGAGCGGACATCCAAGTCCACAGCGTCGACGTCACGGCCTACACCGCCTGGAAATCCGGCAAGTTCATCTTCACCGGCAAGCCCTTCACCGCTGTCATGGCCGAATTGGCCCGTTGGTACGACCTCGAGGTCGTCTACGACGGCCCGGTGCCCGAGATCGCGTTCTTCGGCGGCATCCACCGCAACAACAACCTGTCCGCCGTGCTCAAGGTGCTCGAAAGCGCACAGGTCAGGTATACCGTCCAGTCCGGCAACCGGCTGGTCATCCACCATAATAACGCAACCGGAAAGGAGGTCATACCTTAGTAAGATACGACAACCGCGCCCAGACCGGCGTCCACAAAAAAGGAGAGTGGTTGCACACTCCCCTAAACAGGTCCGGATAACCCATTTATCCCTTTGCGAGAAAATAAACAGATTGACTATCCAAACCCGGTGTAAACGTAGCAAAAGTTGCGCTAAATCGCAAGACGCCTGCACTGCAGGCCAGCCTGCCGACGCATGTTGCCACAGGGCCCACCGGGGCCAACCAACAGAAATGAAAAGACATTACTATTACCGGGCAATGAGGATCACCACATTCCTACTTTTCGCCGGGTGCATGCAGCTCAGTGCAGCCGGGTTGTCGCAGACCATCACGCTCAAGGGCAAGGACATCCCTTTCCAGCGCGTGGTCGAAGCCATCATGGAGCAGACCGACTACATGGTCGTCAGCCGGCAGGAATACCTGCGCCAGGCCAAGCCGGTCACCGTGGATGTCCGCGGGGAATCGCTCGACGCCTTTCTGGAGCGGGTGTTCCGGGGGCAGACACTGCAGTATGCGGTGGATGAGAAGAATATTTTGATCGGGGAGGCCGAGACCTACCTTGGAGACGCGTCATCCCACCCCAACCGTCACCCTGAGCGGAGCGCAGCGGAGTCGAATGGGTCGCTGCTAATCTTAGCGATTCCACAGGTCTCCGGTCGCGTCACCACCGAAGACGGGTCCCCGCTCGAAGGCGCTTCAGTTGTCGTACTCAGCGCTGACGGCAAAAAGACCAACCTGCAGACCACCACCGACCGCAATGGCGAATTCACGCTCAAAAACGTGCCGGAAGGGGCGCAGCTGTATGTTTCGTTTATTGGCTACCAATCCACAACGCTCGTTGCGGCGGCAAACATGGGCACCATCAAACTGCAGAAATCGGATTCTCCGCTGGACGAAGTACAAGTCATCGCTTACGGCACGCAGACGCAGCGGTATAGCGTGGGGTCGGTTACGAGGGTATCGGGCAAGGATATCCAGATGCAACCGATTGCTAACCCGATCGCAGGGCTGGCTGGGCGGGTGCCTGGATTGATCGTGACCCAGAGCAGCGGGGTACCTGGCGCATCCTTGCAGATTCAATTAAGGGGTAGGAATTCCATCGACAATGGCTCCACCCCGTTAATTGTTATTGATGGCGTGGTTTCGGCTACACAAAACAACAACACGAATTTATTCCCATCGGCCGCAAGTCGATACGGTGGTTCATCAGGCACAATCCCCGGCCAAGAAGCTAATCCGGATTTTGCCGGTTCCGGTATAAGTCCGTTTAACAACCTCAATCCCGCGGATATTGAAAGCATCGAAGTCCTGCGGGATGCGGACGCTACCTCTATCTACGGGTCAAGGGGTGCAAACGGCGTTATCCTCATCACGACCAAGAAAGGATCTGTAGGAAAAACCCGCGTGAGCAGCAACATCTATTCCGGATTTAGCAGAGTGACACGCACAATGGAGCTGATGAATACGCAACAATACCTCGCGATGCGCAGAGAGGCATTTAGGAATGATGGGATTACGCCAAATGCAACGATAGGAACCTTGGGCTATGCAGTTGACCTTGCTGTATTCGATACAACAAGGTATACCGACTACAAAGATCAGTTTTTTGGCGGTACCGCGCAGTATAATAATATAAATGCGTCTGTTTCAGGAGGCACTTCCAATACCCAATTTTTAGTGGGTTCTGGTTATAACCGCGAAACAAATATTTTTCCGGGCGATTTTTCAACCCAGCGCGCCTCAGTCAATATGAGCGTGCAGCATAAATCGCAAGACCAACGGTTCACACTGGGGTTATCGGGTAATTTCGCACATTTTATTAACAATACCACCGGCTCACCGTCCGTTTTCGCGGCCTATACCTTTGCGCCAAATTATCCAGAATTTTTGGATTCTTTGGGGAATTTAGTTTGGAGTTACGGAGGCAGAAATATACCTAATCCAATGTCATATTTGTTTGAGAAATATGATGGGCAGAACACTACTTTGCTAAGCAATCTCCAATTATCGTACGAGTTGCTCGATGGCCTTAAAATCCAATCAAGCTTCGGCTATAACATGTTTGTTGGCAAAGAACTATCAATAAGCCCAAAACGTGCGCTACGCCCGCCCGCGACTTCATCCGCTCGTTACGGCAATAACGGCTATGACGGTTGGATAATCGAACCACAATTACACTATAACAAGACGGTTTCTAAATTAAGGTTGAACTTATTGTTAGGTAGTACATTCCAACGGAACAATAATTCAACGACAGCTACAGTAGGAAATAATTATTCAAACGATGCTTTGCTAGGCTCGGTCTCTTCGGCAGGCACGACGTCTACCCTATCAAATTTTTCCGAATACCGTTACACTGCCGTATTTGGTAGAATAAGTGCTCTATGGGATGACAGATATCTTTTAAATTTCTCGGGCCGTCGGGATGGATCCAGCCGATTTGGACCAGGACGGCAATTCGGCAATTTCGGTTCTGTTGGTGCTGGATGGATTTTCTCAGAAGAAGCATGGTTTGAAAACGTTTCCCCATTTTTGAGTTTTGGAAAAATCCGCTCAAGTTATGGTACATCAGGTAGTGACGCAACCGGGAACTATTTGTACTTATCTGCTTGGGGTAGCGCAAATATTGCTGGCAATATTTATCAAAGTTCGTCTGGACTACTGCCTCTAAATCCATTTAATCCATCATTTGGTTGGGAAATTAGTAGAAAATTTGAATCAGGAATTGACCTCGGATTTTTGAAGGACCGTTTGATTGTTGGTGCAACGTGGTTTCGTAACCGGTCAAGTAATCAATTGGTGTCCTATCCACTGCCTCTACATACTGGATTTTTAAGTGTTATAGACAATTGGCCAGCAACTGTTGAAAACGCAGGTTGGGAGATGTTGCTGAATGGTGCTCTCTTCCAAAATAGTCGGTTCGGTTGGAATACATCACTCAACCTTACGATTCCTAGAAACAGACTCGTTTCGTACCCCGCTATTGAGCAGTCGAGTTACCATACAGTTTACCAAGTAGGCGAGCCACTAAATCTACTATACGGTTACGTATTTGATCAAGTTGATCCAACTACTGGTGTCTACGCATTCGAATCCACCACTGACCCAGCGCGGCCGATTGCATACGAAGATTGGACAGCGTTTGGTCAAACAGATCCGAAATTCTTCGGCGGTTTCCGAAACACGTTCTCTTACAAAAATATACAGCTTGACATCTTGTTGGAATTTAGCAATAAAATTGGTCCTACCTATTTAGCACAAATCTCATCTCCCGGCTCAATAAATAACCAACCTATTGATGTTTTACGACGCTGGCAACGAGAAGGAGATATCAGCGAAATCCAACGATTTACCTCCCGACTTTCTGGCAATAATCCAGCGAATGCATTTAATAATTATTTTAAACGTTCAAGCGCTGTTTACGGCGATGCTTCCTACATCCGAGGAAAGTCAGTTTCGCTAACGTATGATTTTTCGAGTATTCTTCACAAAATAAACGTACAAGGTGCAAGGTTTTATGTAACCGCGCAAAACCTTTTTACGATTACCAATTACTTGGGCAATGACCCCGAGACATTGAATTATTTTTCACTTCCTCCACTGCGGACGATTGCAGCTGGTATACAGGTCGACTTTTAATCAAGAGTTTTATGACAGTATTTATTATGAATTTCTTATATAAAACGTACGCAAACAGAGGTTTAACCAGGGGGCGCCAGCGGTGGCCAATTGCTGGAGCAATGGCGCTGGTATTGTTTCAGTTAAGCTTGCAATCCTGCAAACAATTTGTCGAGATTGACCCGCCGAGACATGCAATATTGAGCCCTGACGTTTTTAGTGACAGTACAACAGCAACAACAGCCATGTTAGGAGTCTATATACAGATGAACTACCATGTTGGTTATTCAAATTTTTGGTTTGGAGACGGTGGGGTAACAGTATATACAGGGCTTTCGGCAGATGAGTTATATACAAATACCGGGCAAGCAGAAGAGGTTGAATTTTTCGAAAATGCCGTTTTGATAAACAGTGTATCAAACAGCGAGAGATTTTGGAGAAGTGCCTATACGATTATCTACAACACCAACGCCATTATTGAAGGGTTGGCCGCGAGCGAGTCCATGACTATATCCGCAAAAGGTAAGTTGATTGGCGAGGCAAAGTTTATGAGGGCGTACGCGTATTTTTATCTTGCGAACTTATATAGTGATGTTCCGCTCATGGTAAAAACTGATTTTCACGAAAACGGAATAAAGCCGAGGAGTGCCGTAGATGATGTATACCGGCAGATCATCGCCGACCTGACCGATGCGGAAGCGCTTTTAAGTGCATCGTACTTAACCGCTGGCCGCATGCGGCCGACGAAGCTGGCCGCCACAGCATTATTGGCCCGAGTCTACCTCTACCTCGGTAGATGGCAGGAGGCCGAACTCGCCGCCTCGCAGGTTATTGCCTCCGCGAACCATACATTGGAGCCCAATTTGGCGAATGTGTTTTTGGTGTCCAGCAGGGAGGCAATTTTTCAACTAGCGCCGGTCGTACAAAATTATCAAACGACTGAAGGGTTAAATTTCGTTTTCTATAACCAACCGGAAGTTGTCCCTAATTACGTAGTTTCCAGTGAACAGTTGGCGGCATTTGAGTCAGCTGACCAACGCAAGGTGCAATGGCTGTCCGGAACGTTCGTGGGTGACGAAATTTACTATTCACCGGCGAAATACAAGCTGGGATACACGGCTAGCCCGACCATAATGGAGCCCTATATGCTGCTCCGCCTGGCCGAGCAGTACCTGATCCGGGCCGAGGCACGGGCACAGCAAGGGAAATTGCAGGGGGAAGGCTCGGCAGCATCCGACCTCAACGCCACCCGCGCGCGGGCTGGGCTGGGGGCGTTGACTGCGGGTTCCCGCGAGGAAATGTTGGACCTGATCGTGAAGGAGCGCAGGGTGGAACTGTTCTGTGAATGGGGACACCGTTGGCTCGATTTGAAACGGACCGGACGGATTGACGCGGTGCTGGGCGCATCCAAGCCCGGCTGGACGCCGACCGCGGCGCTGTTCCCGATTCCTCAAGGTGACATCATCGCCAACCCTAATTTGACACAAAATCCCGGTTATCCCAATTAAACGGAGGAAGATGAATAAGATCAAAAATTGGCTAGCCGCCTGGCTGCTGATTCTTGCTGTAGATCCGGTGGCAGCGCAGCTTACAGCGATTCGTGCAGTAAAACTTGGAGATGCGGTACCGGATATGACCTTTGCCGTTTCCGACTTCAAGGGCAGGCAACCGCGGCCCACCCGGCTTTCGGATTACCGAAGCAAACTGCTTATCCTGGATTTCTGGGGGTCGGGTTGTGGTTCCTGCATTGCCGGCATGCCGGAAATGGTGGCGTTGCAGGACGAATTCAAAGCGGAACTACAGGTATTGGTCGTAACCGAAGATACGTCGGTCACCAGTATGCTGCCTTTGTGGGACCGGCTTGAAAAAGGAAGCTCCAAAGCGCGGTCGTATTATGACGCTGGGAAGCGGTTGCCGTTCGTGATCGGCGATGCTGCGTTTGGAGCGCTGTTTCCGCATGCCGGTAACCCGACCCACGTGTGGATAACGCCCGAAGGCATATTCCATGCCATTGCACACGCCACCACGACCAATGCGGAAACGATCCGCGCGGTACTCAACGGCGAAGCCCCCTGGTTGGCGGATAAGCCCTACCCGAAATTCAGGGATGGACACCGGCCAATGGAATGGATCGAGGGGAATTTTGATAACGTAGCGGCGTACAGTATGTTGGTCAAGGGAGATTTGTTTGAGTATCCAACCAATCTTCCAAACAAAATTATCGACAGCGTAACAAACAGCGTCATCGGCCTGAATTTTTACAACACCACGGTGTTTGACCTGTATGAACTGGCCTATTGGGAAAGCGGCGGCAGGGCGAGAGACAAGATCGTACTGGAGATGGGCGACAAGGAGCGCTATCAAAGACCTCCCTATGACGAGGCAAAGCAATTTGAAGCGTGGAAACAGCGCACGTGGTATTCATACAGCATCAAAGTACCTATGGAGCAAAGTGATCGGCTCTTTGAAACCATGAAGCTAGACTTGCAACGCCATTTCGGCTGGTCCGGATCGCTGGAGAGCCGGATGGGCAAACACCTGGTGCTGCGCCGTACATCGGGCAGGGATCGGATCGGAACCCGAGGCGCAACACCGTCAGCAACGTTTGAAGGCATCAAGGATGAATATTCCGGGAAATACGAAGCCAAACTGGTGAACCGGCCGTTTGGCGAACTATTGCGTGCCATCCCCTATAACTGGTTGACAACAAATTTGCTGATCAACGAGACGGGATTTGATTTAAAAATGCCGATTGATATGGTGCTCCGCTTTGATAAGCCACGCAGCGAGCTCACATTGGCAGAAATTAACCAACAGCTACGTAAGTATGACTTAACGCTGGTCGAAGAAATGCGGCCGGTGGAGGTCTTAGTCATCCGTGATGTGACGGATCAGCCTGTGGCCAGCAAATAGCGGATGAAAAGGCGAGCTTGGATATTCTTAATGCTTGTTGGGTTTGGCTTGACAACTGTTTCTGCCCAGCACGTGGTGCTTATTTCCATCGACGGCCTGCGGCCGGAGATGTATCTGGATGCTGACTGGCCCACACCGAACCTGCAGCGGCTGGCGCGGCAGGGTATGTATTCACGCGGGATGGCGGGTGTGTTCCCCAGCTATACGTACCCCACGCATGTGGCGATGCTCTCCGGTGCGCTGCCCGCCCGGAGTGGCATCGCCTACAATGCCCCACGCGATGGAAACGGCGATTGGCACTGGTATACCAAAGACGTGCGGGTACCCCTGCTGTGGAGGGCGCTGAAGGGACAGGGCCTCACCACCGCCGCCGTGCAGTGGCCGGTGAGCGTATCGGACGACATCACCTGGAACATCCCCGAGATCTGGGACAGCCGCAACCCCTACGACCGGATCACCGCTACACGCAGGCACGCCACGCCGGGGCTGGTGGAAGAGATAGAGCAATACGCCACGGGCAGGCTGGACAGTGCCAATATGGACGAGATGCACCTGAGCATGGATGCCAACGCGGCACGCATGGGCGCGTACATCTTTGCACGATACCGGCCCAACCTGTTGGCGGTGCATTTCGCATCGGTGGACGGCACGCAACATACCTACGGGATGGTGCACGACAGCGTACGGCTGGCGATGGCCAATGCCGACCACGGCATCGGCGTATTACTGGAAGCGGTGTACCGCAGCGGGCTGAAGGACAGCACTGTAATTGTGGTGGTGGGCGACCACGGGTTTTCGGATATCCATACGGTCATCCGGCCCAACCTGCTCATCAAGGACCTGCCGGCGCGCTTCACACCCGCCGGAGGCTCGGCATTCCTGTACGTTGATGAGCGAACGGTCGGGCAGCGCCGGACAGCAGTGGTGGACAGTGTGGTGAGTCGGCTGGATGCGTTGCCGCCGGAGCTGCGGGACAACTTCCGCCTAGTGGGTCGCGCCGAGCTGGACACGCTTGGGGCTGATTCCGCTGCGGTGCTGGCGCTGTCGGCCAACCCGGGTTGGGTGTTCAGTGCGTCGGCTGCACCCCCGGCACCGGGCGTTGGCGGACGCGGCACGGTGAACGGGCTCGTGGGCCCGGTATCGGGCGGTCATCACGGCTATGACCCGCGCCTACCGGAGATGAAGACGGGCCTGGTGATTGCCGGTCCGGGCATCCGGCGGGGCGAGCTGCAGGACGCCATCCGCGTAACGGACATCGCCCCGCTGATCGCGAAGTTGCTCGGCGTGGCATTCGTCGCACCCGACGGAAAGGAAATCGCGGTATGGTAAGGGCGGATCCCGAGACTACGCATCCCGAGTCTGCGCTCGGGACAGGCAAGGACAGGCTCGGCGTGGCCACCCAATTTCAAAACCACATAACAAACACCGAACATGCATGAAAAACCGTTGATCAGCGTCGCCTTCCTATCCGCCGACGACCCGCTCTACGCCTACATCGGCGAGCGTTACCTCACCCGGTACAAAACCCCGGTGAGCGTTCGACTCGGCATGCCCGGCCTGGAGCGGCTGGTGCAGGAAGCCACCGAGCAACGCCCGAGGCTCGACACCGCTTACTCAGGAAGAAAAAGCGGACGGCGTGACCCATCGCTGCTTCCCGTGAGCGCTGGTGGTTAAGTGGCGACCTGTACTAGCCCGTGACGTTACGAAACGTGCGAGACGGCGGTTTCGGCCGTTCGCAAAAAATAATGTAAAGTTTACTTGACTTTTTGATAAGTTTGCTTAACTTTGTGGAAGTTATGCTTGACTTGATATGAAAGAACGATTGAATCTCAACAGCGTGGTGTGGGCGCTGATCTTCGCGGTCGGTTTCGCCGGCGGTACGTTTGTCCTGTCCAGGTATACCCTGGCCGCGCCGGTGGCGGCCCTGGTCATCGCCATCAACGCGCTCCTGTTCGGGGTCTACACCGTCAAGCTCATCCGGAGCTTGCGGTCGCTGGATGAAGTGCAGATCCGGATACAGCTGGAAGCCGTATCCATCGCCTTCCTGCTGTCGCTGCTCCTGGTGATGGTGTTGGGCATGGCGGGATTGGTAGCGTCCTTCGGGTTGGGCACCGTAAGCTACCTCTACGTTTTCCCGGTGTTGTTCTTCTTCTACCTGATCGGCCTGGCCGTCTCAAGGCGGAAATACAGGTAAGGCATGCATGGACGGCAAAAAGCAAGGCGTTGGGATGAGGAACACGATAAAAGTGGAGCGGGCGAGGAAAAACTGGACACAGGCCGACCTGGCGGAACGGATCGGCATATCCAGGCAGGCGATGAACGCCATTGAAACCGGGAAGTTCGTTCCCTCCACGCTGCTGGCCCTGAAGCTGGCCCACGTGTTCGGGACGCCAGTCGAAGCGATATTCGAACTGGAAGACACGGATTTTAACTAAGTAGCTAAGTATCATGGAAGCCAAATCAACGGACAAGAAGACGTTCCAACTGACCGAGGACGGCCGGCTCATCGGATCGCTGAATTACGAGAACCTGTTTTTCGTAAAGGCCGAGATCGATATCCACGGTTCGGAAACCTATAGCGTCAAACCCGTCGGTTTTTTCGGCACGAGCATAGCCGTGACACGCCAAGGAACGCCGGTCGCCAACCTGTCGCTAAGCTGGGGCGGGCAGATCGTGATCGCATTCCAGGGCGGGCCGGAATTCGCCCTGAAATTGGACGGTTTCTTTTCCAATCGGTACGTCATGCAAAACGGCGATAAGGAAACGCTGATCCAGCTGGAGTCCAGGTTCAATTGGCGGGAATTCCAATACCGTTATGACATCGCCTACGACATCACGCGCGGCTACGATGCGAAGGATCCGCTGCTGCTGATGCTCGGCGTCTATTCCGCGAACTTTTTCATCGCCACGCTGTCCGGGGCGAACGCAGGCATCATCGGCTGACTGCAGTAGGGGTCGACCTATGTGTCGACCCACCCGTAGGGATGGCAGCCAATGCAACCAAACTAAAACCCCAAAACAGGAACCAAGAGCGCCACAGGCATGGCCTGAGCGCCTTGGTTCCTATCCGCTCGCATCACAATAAATTTGGAAAACCCCCGAAAAAAACGTTACTTCACCCCGTACAATAACCGAATTTACCGATCATCGCCATGGCGACACGAAAAGAAGCGGCACTAGACATACAGGGATTCCAGGGCGGCGACGCCAGCGCCTTCGAGCAAGTCGTCAACCTGCACGGCAGCCCCTTGCGCATCTTCGCCGTCCGGATGATCCGCAACAAGCAAACCGCCGAAGAGATCGTCTCCGACACCTTCCTCAAACTCTGGAACGCCCGCGCGCACTTCCACGCGCCCGAAAAGATCAAGGCCTACCTGTACATCACCACCAAGAACGCCTGCCTCGACCATGCTAAATCCAGCAAGAACCGGGTGCGGCTCGAAGCCGAATACCCCGAGACCCTAGCAAGCCCGGACGACGATACGCTCACCCACATCATCCACGCCGAACTGCTCGACCAGGTCTACGAAGAGGTGCAGCGCCTGCCCGAGAAACAGGCAGCCGTCTTCCGCATGAGCTTCTTCGAAGGCCTCACCACCGAAGAGATCTGCGAAAAGCTCGGCACCACGCCCAATAACGTCTATTTCGCCCGCTCCAAAGCCATCGAGAAACTCCGGCACATCTTCAAGGACAGGGACATGCTCATCTACGCCGCGCTGTTGCTATACCCCGCCTAGGGGCAGACCCCTGTGCCTGCCTACCGCAGGAAGGCCTGCCTACCGCAGGTAGGTCTGTCCGATGCATCGGCGCAATGCAAACAGCGAAAAGCAGCCAACAACTAAGAAATCCCCGCAGAAATCGTTTTAGTATAAAAACACCAATTGAGCTTGTTTAAACTTTATTTTTGATGGCGAAATTGATGCATCTTTTGTTCAATCGAGGCTCGTTTTTGAGTTCGTAGCTGGTTGCTACGCGCTCAAAAATAGCCGAAGAGTGGGCGAAAGAGGCGCAATTGCAGACCAA
>JBBCJB010000001.1:0-195313 GCA_037190485.1 Parapedobacter sp. | reverse complement strand
TGGTTCGTGATGTGGGGCATCGTCAAGGTGGCCTACATCCTGGACGACGTGCACCCCTGGGCGATCGCCTGGTACCGCGGGCCATTGGTGCGGCTGGCGCTGCAGCTGTTCTTCGGCATCGCGATGCCCGGCTTCTTCATCTTCGGGGTGTTCGCCATCTACTTCCTGGTGCGGGGCCGGGCCGACCTGATCCCGCGCTACGCGCTAGAAGATTTCCCGTTCGTGCTGGTGATGCTGCTGGGCTACAGCGTGATCCTGTGGATCTACTACCGCGTGCGCACGCGCGAGATCATGGAGAAATTCCGCGCCTGGCGGTACGCGCACGGCAGGTCGGAGGAGGAGATGGAACGGAAATGGGCGGAGGGCACGGCCCCGAGCGAAACGTTCCTCGACCGCATGCGCACGGAGGCGGCGCTGTTCGAGCCGGGCGGCAAGGAGGAGGAGAAGGGCACCTGGGCGCTGCTGTTCACCAACGAGCGCAGGATCCAGCTCCACAGCGTGGACGAACTGGAGCGGATGCTTGCCGGTCCGGACTTCTGCCTGATCTACCGGGCCACGCTGGTGAACCGCGCGGCGATCGGCCGGGTCAACGACGCCAACGGCAAGGCCGAGGTGGTGCTGCTCGACTCGCTCGGCGGCCGGGTGCTGGAAGTGAGCAGGCGCCACCGATCGGCGTTCCTGAAGTGGTGGCGGGAGGGGGAGTGATTGCCCGGTGGCCTCCCCGGTACACCGGGTCATCCGTATCTCCGGGAGGTCGGCACGTATATGCTTACGGTCGGCGCGTATATACGGATGGGCCGTCCGCATCTCCGTACGGTCGGCACGTAGTTGCTTACGGTCGGCGCGTATATACGGATGGGCCGTCCGTATCTCCGTACGGTCGGTACGTAGTTGCTTACGGTCGGCACGTGTATACGAATGGGCCGTCCGTATCTCCATACGGTCGGCACGTAGTTGCTTACGGTCGACAAGTATATACGGATGGGCCGTCCGTATCTCCGTACGGTCGACACGTATCTCCGTACCGTCGACGCGTATATACGGATGGCCCGTGCGGTGCACCCGATGGCCCGTCCGTATATACCGATGGGCCGTACGGTTCTCCGGATGATACGGTTCAGCGCGCGAGCAATTCCGTATCCTGCACGGGGAGTACTGGAGCAGGTTCGGGACGGTACCGTTTTTGCTTTGCACGGCACCATGGCCACTGGCCACGGTGCCGTTTGCGTCGGGGACGTGTACGGGAAGGCCTGCCCGGAGGCGTGGCTTGCTGCCGGTCACTTCCTGGCGATGGCCACGTAATCCAGGCGGAAGGGGCTGCGCACGTCCGCACCGTGGCCCACGGCCAGGTAGTTGAGGCCCGGTTGGAGCTCCACGCTGACCGTGGCCGCCTGCCACGTGTTGGGGTGCGGCGATGCGGGTAGCGGCACGCGTTGCCCGGCACCGTCATTGATGGTCACCGTGCAGGCGCTGGCTGCCGAACCGTCCGTCCCGTAGCGGAGCGTCAGCGCATAGGTGCCTCCGGCCGGGGCCTCGACCGCGAAGAACACACGCGCGCCATCCGCATCCATGCCAGCGGCATAGCCCATGCCGCTGTGGTTGAAATGGGTGTCGCCGTGATGCGCTTGGCCGATCAGGGATGCGGCCTCGGCCTCGTAGCGTTGGCTGTTGGTGGTGATGCGCAGGATTTGGCACGAGCGGGCAGGGAGCGCGCGCGCATAGCCCCCGGCCACATCGGTCAGGTCGGCGTGCTGCCAGAGGTCGCGCACGGCGACGATTTCGTCCGCGGCGAGCCCGAGGTCACGCGCGAAATCCACCTTGCGTACCTGCGCCGTCTCCTCGCGGTTGAAGAGGCCGACGATCCAGTCGCCGTTGGGCAATTGCCCGATCCACGTGGAGCTCGCCGCCACGTCCTTGGGGTCGTTGCTGAGCGGCTTGCAGACCAGCCCCTGGTCGTTGAGCGCCAGGAGTTCCTGGTTCTGGTAGACCCATTCGTGCCCATCGATCGTGTCGTATTGGTCGGCAATGGCCAATGCCGAGCCGCCGATGACCATGAGCGAGAACAGGAATTTCCGCTCCTCGTCATTGGCCATGGTGTTCAGGCGCATGAAATCGCCGTCCAGGATGAGCTGGCCGCGGCCGCCGATATCCGAGAAGCCGATGAACCCGTCGAACGCGTTGCCGTATTGCGGCCAGATGGGGCGCTGTTCGCCCCGCCGCCGGTCGCTCACGAAATCCCACCCGCCGTCGAAACAGTCGTCGTCGACGCGGATCATGTCGCCGTAGGCCAACTCGCTCTCCCCATGGTGGTAGCAATTGGGCATCACCAGGCTGATGAACAGGTCGTCGCCGGCGGCTTCCTTGATCCACGCGAGCGCTTGGCGGTATTTCGTGGTGCCGTAGTTGCGCTCGTAGTTCTCCAGGAAATCGATGCGCAGGTAGGTGGCGCCGAGCGCCCTGAAGTGGTGCACGTAGCCCTGTATCCATTCCTTCGCCCCGGGCCTGTCGGTATCCACCCAATACAGGGCTTCGTTGAACGAGATGCCGCCCACGATGTCCTGCGCCTTGTGGCGGGTGCCCCGTACCGTCACGTTTCGGTCGTAGGCGGCCTTGGTCATCCACATCGGATTGTAATACACGCCCAGTTTCATGCCTTTGCCCTTCAGGTAATCCGACCAGTAGGCGAAGGTGTGCGTCCAGTCGTCGTTGTATTTGGTGATGTAGCCGTGGGCATCGACGGTCTGCGCGGCTTCGATCCAGCCGTCGTTGCAGAACATGTCGTAGCCGTAGTCCCTGAAGTTGGCCGCCATCCAATCGATGTTTTTCTGCCAGCGGTCTTCGGCGATCGGACTGTTGGTGATCCAGCACTGTTCGTAGGCGATCCAGTATTTGGGGCCCGCGCCTTTGCGGGTGTGCGGACTGTCATGGGCCGTGGCGGCGTGCGTGACCACGAGTACGCCGGCCAGCGTGGAGCAACGGATGAAATTACGGAGTCTGTGCATCTGATGAAGGGATTTGTACATTAGTTATAACCGGGGTTCTGGATCAGGTTCGGGTTGGCGTTGATCTGGTCGTACGGTATCGGGTAGAGCCGCTTGTGGCGCTCGCTCACGTAGGGGCGCAGCGCGGTGGCGTCGTTGTACCGGTCGAACCGGATGAGGTCAGACCGGCGCCAGCCTTCGAGGAAAAGCTCGCGCCCCCGTTCGTTGAGCATGCGCGCTTCGGTCAGCGAATTGAAGGGGGCCACACCCGCGCGCGTGCGGAACTGGTTGACCAGCGCGAGCGCCTGCGGGTCGGCCGGGTCGAGCCGCCAGAGGACCTCGGCCTTCATGAGCAGGATGTCCGAATAGCGGAATACGGCGAAGTCGCTGTTGAGGAACCCGTTGTTGCCCATTTCGAGTTCCCATTTCTTGACGCGCACGCCCGACTGGCGCGCGGTGTTGTACAGCGAGTTGAAGGTGGGCGTGAAATGGATGTGCGCGCCGTCGGGGTCGACGGCCGGGTCGCGCTCATAGCCCGGGTCGAGCAAGGGTTCGCCGGAAGCCGTGTACTGCGCGCCCCACAGGAAGTTGTGGTGCTTGCGGGCATCGTCTTCCTCATACAGGTAGAAGAAGTCTGTCTGCACCGAAAGGCCGTTCCAGGGGCCGTTGGTCATGTTGAACGTCTGCTGGCTGGAGTAGTGTAGCGACACGAGCGGGAGGATCCAATCCCATTGCGTGTAGATGGCGTCGAACGGGATGGCGAAGATGGCCTCGGGCGAGTTCTCGTTCTTGGACGCGAAATTCTCGCCATAGGTGTTCGCCAGCGAGAACGGCCCGGATTCGATGATCGCATTGCACGCCGCCAGGGCCTGTTGCCATTGGGGGGTACCGGTGTAGACCTCGGCATTGAGGTAGAGCTTGGCCAGGATGGCCTGGCCCGTCCAATAGTCGGCGCGGGCATAGGTGGCCGCGCTTTTCTCCCGGCCCAGGTTACCGAGGTTGTCGAGCACCTCGCGCTCGATGAACCGGTATACCTCCTCGCGCTTGCTGGTGGCGGGCAGGTAGTCGGGCGCGACGTCGAAGCGGTCCACGATGGGTACGTTGCCCCAGAAATCGATGAGCCACAGGTACCACAGCGCGCGGATCACCTTCACCTCCGAGATGTAGCTGGCGTAGGCCCCGGCATCCAGCTGCTCGAGCTGGTATATCAGGCGGTTGCAGGCATTGACCTGGGCGAAGAACTGTTCCCACGAACCGCGGAAGAACCGGTTGTTGACCGTCCACCTGTGGTCGGTCATCTGCTGGTCCTGGCCGTCGCCGGCCCAGTCCCCGCCCGTGCGGCCGGGAACGACGGCCTCGTCTCCGGTGCAGTAGACCGTCCACATGTTGTCGAATTTCTGGAACGTGCGCAGGCCGCTGTAGGCGGCGCCCAGCGCCGAGAGCACCTCTTCCTCGTTCTTGAGGAAGTTCTCGTTGTTCAATTGGCTGAAGAGCCGCTCGTCCAGGTCCGTGCACGAGACGGCCGGCACGAGCAGCGCGCCGAGGCAAAGCGCCCGAAGGCCGGTTTTGGGGTTCATATCGAAAATTGAGCTGATCGGTTTCATCGTCTTGATGGTTAGAAGGTAAAGTTAGCGCCAAGGGTGAACGTACGCGTGGTGACCCAGCTGTTGAGCGGCTCCACGCCGGGGGCCAGCACGTTGTTGTCGTAGCTGTAGCGCGGTTCGGGATCCACGCCGCTGTAGCCCGTGACGTAGAACAGGTTCTGTCCGGTCAATTGGATGCGCGCGGTGGACAGGAGCGACCGTGCAGGCAGCTTGACCGTATAGCCAAGCGTGAGGTGGTCGAGCTTGATGAACGATCCGCGCTCCACGTAGTGGCTGTTGTAGGCCACGGGGCCCTTGTAGGCCGGGTCGAAGTGCTTGGTCTTGATGAGGTTGTAGGTGGCGATGCGCGAGACCTGCTCGAACATGGTGCGATGCAGGTTGATCAGGTCGTGGCCGTACACCCCGCGGAAAAAGACGTTGAGGTCAAAGGCCTTGTAGCGAAACACGTTGCCGAGCCCGAACTCGCCCTTGGGAAGGCCCCGGCCGATGATGTCGACGTCCTGCTCGTTGATCTGCCCGTTCTGGTCGATGTCGCGGATGATGTAACTGCCGTCATCGGCCACCCCTTCGTACACCCAGCCGATCATCTGCCCGATGGGACGGCCTTCCTGCACCCGGATCACGTTGCCGGTGAGCGGGGCGGGCAGCCCGCCCACGTCGCGCGTGCCGTATTGGATGTCGCCCAATGACAGGGAGATGACCCGGGCGCTGTTGGTGGCGTAGGTGAGGCGCGCCTGCCAGCCGAAATCGGCGCGCTGGACGATTTCGCCCACGACGGCGGCCTCGAAGCCGCGGTTGCGCAGCTCACCGGCGTTGAGCACGGTGGTGGGATACAGGTTGGGCGGAACGGGTACGTTCAATCGGATCAACGCGTCGGTGGTGTGCCGGTTGTACACGTCGAGCGTGGCGGTGAGCCGCGAATCGAACAGCGCCACGTCGACCCCCACGTTGACCTCTTCCTTTTTCTCCCATTTCAGGTTGGGGTTGGGGTTGCTCTGCGGGGAATACACGGGGGTGAACCGGTCGTTGTACAGGAAGTAGCTGAGCGTGGAACCGGGGCCGTAGATCTGTTGCGACAGGTAGCTCTGCTCGGGTAGCGCACCCGTGACGCCGTAGCTGGCACGCAGCTTCAGTTGGTCCACGCGGGGGATGTCGGCGAGCTGGCCGATGTCCACGCCACCGCTCAGGCCCACGAAATTGCCCCACTTGTTGCCTGTGCCGAAGCGCGATGACCCTTCCCGCCGGATGGTGGCCGATAGGAAGTACGTGTTCGCATAGCCGAGGTTGGCGCGGGCGAAGAAGGCGATCAGCTTGCTGCTTTCCTTGAAGCTCTCGCCCTTGGCCAGCCCGTCTGCAAAGTCCCTGGCGGCCGAGATGTTGTGGTAGGAGAACTCGTCCGTGAGGAAGTTGCCCGCTTCGGTGAACGCGTGCTGCGACAGGAACCGCTGGTAGGAATAGCCCCCCAGCAGGTTGAAATCCAGCTTACCGAAGCGGCGGAGGTAGTTGCCCGTGAGCTCGAACAGGTCCGTCCGGTCTTGGTAGCTGCCTTGCGAAGCGAGGCCCTTGCGATCCAGCCCGCTGCCGTAGAGGCTGTACCGGCTGAGGTATTTGCCGTTGCCGATCTTTTCGTCGGTGCGGGCCACGCGCGCGCTCGCCGTGAGCCCCTCCAACAGCTTCAGGTCGCCTTGCAGGTTGTAGATGGCACGGGTATGCTGCTGGTCGTGCCGGTTCTGGTCGATGATCGCCACGGGGTTGAACAGCTCGTGGGCGCGGTTCTGGAAATAGCCGCCGTAGGCGGCGTAATCGGCGCCCGTGGCGGTGATCGGTGCCGTCGGCGGCATGATGATGGCCGAACGGAACACGTCGTCGAAGCCCAGCTGCGCGTCGCGCGAATTCAGCGCGAGGTTGAGGCGCAAGGTCAGCCGGTCGCCCAACGCGCGCTGCGTGAGGTTCAACCGGCCGTTCAGCTGCTCGTTGCCGGTGCGGTTGACGATGCCGTCGATCTTCCGGTAATTGAACGACCCGAGGTAATCGAATTGCCCGCTGCCACCCGAAAGGGAGAGGTTGTGCACGTGCGAATGGGCGGTCCGGGTGATGGCGTCCATCCAATCGGTATCGCCGCCGTAATCGGTGCCCCCGTTGGCCAGGTATTCGCTCCGGCTCATGATCGGCAGCGACCGGTCGAGTTGCTCGGCCGAGCCGTAGGCGTTGTACGTGACCGCCGCCCGCTCGCGGCTTCCGGTCTTGGTGGTGATGATGACGACGCCGGTGGAGCCGCGCGTGCCGTAGATGGCCGCGGCACCGCCGTCTTTCAACACGTCGATGGTGGCGATGTCGTTCGGGTCCACGCTCGTGAGGTCGGCGCCGATGACGCCGTCGATGATGACCAGGGGTTGGGTGTTGGCCCCCAGCGTCGATAACCCACGCAGGCGGATGTTGAACGCACCGTTCGGGTTGCCCTGCGGCACCACGATGCTGAGCCCGGCCACCTTGCCCTGCAGCAATTGCGCGGGGTTGTTGATGTTACCCTGGTTGAAATCCTCGGCCTTGACGTTGGCGATGGCGCTGGTGATCTTGTTTTTCTCCATGCTGCCGTAGCCCACGACGACGATCTCGTCCAGCTGCGTCTGCCGTTGGCTGAGCACGATATGGAACGGGCCGCTTGTCGGCACGGTCGCCTCGGTGGCGGAATACCCGACGGCCGAGACGACCACCGCCATGCCCGGCCGCGCATCCCGGAGCGTGAAGAGGCCGGCATCGTCGGTGATGGCTTGGCTGCCGGTGTTTTTGATCGATACGGTCGCTCCGGCGATCGGCGCGTTGGCTTCGTCGGTGACCCTGCCGCCTACCCGTACCTGGCCCAGCGACGGCCTGCCGAGGAGCATCGCGCAGCCGAAAGCAAGAATTGAAAAATAGACGTTTTTCTTCATCGTGATTGGTTTTATAAAATCGTTATTGGTTAGCGCCGACTGATCATGCGCATCGTTGCCGACAAAGGTAGGCAAACCGCCAACCCCGCCGGGGGGCGGTGAGGTCAAAAGTAAACGGATGAAGCGGATGTTTGCTGCAACTTGTTGTTTGGTAGTCGGTTATGTTTTCGTGTGGAAAATAAAAAGTAGAAGTCCACTAGGTGATGTTCATCACGGAAGCCTCGAATCGGTCGCGTGGCACGAGCGCCCGGTTCCTGAATTTCGACCGGTAGTTGTAAATGGTGGTGATGGAGTACCGCAGGAATTCAGCGATGCGCTGGCTGTCGGTGATGCCCAGGCGGATGAGCGCGAACGTACGCAGCTCGGCGTTCAGGATTTCCCCTTGCTTCGGGCTCACGTGGTCAGAAGGGGGGAGCAGCGCATTGAACTGCTCGATGAACCGGGGGAAGATCTTCAGGAAGGCGTGGTCGAAGTTTTGGTAGAACTCGGCGAGTTCCTCCTCGATGAAGGCATTGGACTTTAGCTTGTCGGTCAAGGCCGCCAGGTTCCCTTCCTTGGCGGATTTGTACAGCCTGCGCTGGTGGGTTTCCATCTTGTCGATGTACGTGGAGCAGAGGTTCAGGAACCGGCCCAGGTATTCTTCCTTGATGTGATTGGCCTCGGCCAACGATCGGTTGTTGGCCTGGAGTCGTTCGTTGGCCGCCAGCGTTTGCTTCCGCGCATCGGCGAGCTTGCGGAACTGGATGACGATGTAGATCACCGTCAGCGCCAGCAGCACCGAAAGCACGCTGATCAGGACCAGCAGCCGCTGCAATTGGCGTTGCTGTTGCTGCCGCTCCGATTGGTAGGCGTTTTCGATGATCGGGTAGGATTTGGATATCTGGATGCTGCGGAGGCGCGCGTTGTAGAAGTTGGCATCCGACAGGCTCTTCTTGATGTAGGCGTTCGCCCGCGAGAGATCCCCCTCGTCAAACAGCACATTGGCCAAGCTCCGCAACGAGGTGTTTTCCTTGACGGATGCGTTGATGTCGGATATCGCGGACAGGGCCAGGTATTCCTTGTGTCGATCCATATCGTCCAGGTACCAGAACAGGATACCGATCAGGGAGGTGAGTATCGAATAGTCGCGCGTGTCGGGCGCGGTGCCCGGCAACCGCTGGAAGAGCAGCGAATGGGCGCGCTCGTAGTCGCCCTGTTCGATGGCTTGCCACGCGTATTCGAACGCGTAGGCCAGGTCGGTCGGTTGGAGCAACGCCAAGAGCGAATCCTGGTAGGATTTGCCGCGTTCCTTGTACTGCTGCCTGTAGCTGTATTCCGCGTATTCGCCCCATTCATTGTAGGCGTGGTAGAAATGGGTGTAGTAGGAGACCAGTTGTTCGCCCGAAAGCGCGGCCTTGTCTATCGATGCCAGGATCTGGGTGGCTTCGGGATACATGCCCGAGATGGTCAGGATGCTCGCGGTCTTCAAGTTGGCGTCGTTTGCCCATCGGTCGTTTCCGGTGGTCGACGCCAGGCGGGCCATGAATTGGGCGTAGTGGTAGGCCGAATCGCAGATATAGACTTCATACTCGTCAAAGATCTCGCCGTAAAGGCCGAATTTCGCTTCGTCCGAAGGGCTGGAGCGCAACAGCTGCTTCAGTCGGTTGATGCGCTTTTCCTTGGTCGACATGAGCTGGTGCTCGGATGCGATGGCATCGTCGAGCACGTCCAGGAGCGAATCGAGCCTGGGTTGGGCGCCCGCGAGGGGCAGGGCTATACATAGGGCCAGCACGAACGAGGATAACGGAGCAATCATAACCGGTTTTTGAGTGGCCAAAGATAGCGAAAACCAACGGAAGGAAGAACCCTGCATCCGCGCGGCGTGCCACGCGCCGGTCTGCGACGATTCGTGCCAACGAACCCGCGAAGTGTGCCATACTTGCGCCATACGGCCGCGGTACGGGAAAAAATGCCTAATTTGGCCAATCGAAAGCCGGATAGCGGCTGCTTTGCGATTAGGCCTGTATGAGATTTCGACGCATGTCATGGTTATTGGGGGTGTTGTTGGCCGGCTCGGTGCTTCCGGTACGCCAGGCCCAAGCCCAAGCCCATTGGTTCAGGCATTATTCCAACAAGGACGGCCTATCCAACAACCACGTGAATTGCAGCGTGCAGGACCGGAACGGTTTCATCTGGTTCGGCACGCTCGACGGGTTGAACCGGTTCGACGGCTACAATTTCAAGGTGTTCCGCACGGGCAACGACAAATCCAGGCACATCGGCAATAATTTCGTGAGCGCGCTGTACGTGGATGCGCAAGGGACCCTGTGGATCGGCACGCACAACGGCCTGTGGCGGTATGACGCCGCCCTGGAAAAGTTCGACCTGGTGAATTTCACGTTCACCGAATGGATCTTTGACATCACGGGCGATGACCGCGACAACCTGTGGCTGATCTCGCTCGGCAAGCTGGTGCGGTACAACATCCCGACCGATACCCACGAGACCTTCGAATTGGACGATTGCCTGTCGCTGATCCGCGTGGAAGGCAGTGGCATCTGGGTGAGCACCAACAATGGCTACATCGCCAACTACAATCCGCAATCAAATGAAATAGCGCGCCACAACGTGTTCGATCCGGGCCAGCCGGCCACGTCGCGACGGATAAACAAGCTGTTCGATACGCGCGACGGCCACTTGCTCATCGGGACGCAAGACCAGGGGTTGAAGTCGTTCGACAGGGCCACGCGGACGCATACCGACATCATCAGCCGCGACAGCGACGGGAACCCGATTGCCGTGACCGACATCGCGGAGACCGGGCCCGACGAATTCTGGATAAGCACCGCCAATGGCATCTACGTGTACGATCGCCGTACGGGTGCGATAAACCACATCCGCAGGGACGGGGAGGATACCGATGGGCTGGCCGACCATTTCATCCAGGACCTGCAGGTGGACAAGGACGGCGGCATCTGGCTGTGCAACCGCTACGAAGGGGTGAATTACTTCCACCGCGACAACAACCTGTTTTCGCGCGTGCACGCCGCCACGGCGAGGGGGCGGTACGCCCGGAACGTGGTGGGGCAGATGGCGCCCGACCCCGAGGGGAACCTGTGGATAGCCACCGAGAACAACGGCCTGTTTTTCCTGGACCGCAAGCGGAACGCGCTCGAGCGGCGCTACCACCGCTACACGCACGTGACCAGCGTGCTCGAGCATGGCGGTGAGCTGTGGGTGGGCAACGGCAAGGGCGGGCTGGATGTCCTCGACGCCCGGACCGGAACGCCGATGGCACGGTATGCGGGGTTGGCCCAGCAGCCGGCGATCAACAGCACGTCACGTTTCAATTGCCTGGCGAAAACCTCCACGATGGTGATCGCCGGCACCTCCGAAGGGGTATTCCATTATGACGGGCCTTCCGGCCAGCTGCAGCCCGTGGAAGGCATAGGCGACGTGCTGGTGTCATCGATCTTCGAGGACCACGCCGGCGGCATCTGGGTGGGATCGCATTATTCGGGCCTTTTTTACATCGACCCGGAGACACGGAAGGGCCGGGACATGCGGCTGGATTTTTCGGACGACGGCCGCTACAACAACAGCGTGACGAGCCTCGTGGAGGACGAGGACCGCCAGCTCTGGATATCCACCGAGGGCAGGGGGGTATGCCGGTACGACCGCGACAGCGGCGAGCTGGCCTTCATCACCACCGCCGATGGGTTGCCCAGCAACACCACGTTCAAGGTGTTGAAGGGAAGCGGCCACCACCTGTGGATCGCCACGGCGGCGGGGCTCTGCAGGTTGGACACGCGTACCCTGGATGTATTGGTGTACACGGATTCCAACGGATTGCCCTTCGATCAATTCAACTACAATTCGGGCTACGCGGCCAGCGATGGCACCTTTTACTTCGGGGCCACGAAAGGGCTGATCGGCTTCGAGGAACGGTTGGTGAAAGACCGCGATCCCCACGCGGCGCTGTTCATCACGGGCATACAGGTCGAGAACCGCGAATTGCTGGTCGATTCGGGCAACGTGGCGCTGGCCAGGTCCATCCTGGATACCGAAGGGCTTGCGCTGCCGCACGACAAGGCCTCCTTCAGCCTGGATATCGCGGCCATCGCGTTCCAATCGCCGAACATGACGCAGTACCGCTACATGCTGGAAGGCCTGGAGGATACCTGGACGATCCTGCCCACCAACCGGAAGATCTACTTCACGAAACTGCCGCCGGGCAGGTACGTGTTCCGGGCCAACGCCGCGGTTTCCAACGGGCGGTGGGGCGATGAACGGCGGCTCATCATCACCGTGACGCCACCCTGGTGGCAAAGCCACTGGGCATACCTGGCCTATGCGGCGTTGGCGCTGCTGGCCATCTATTGGGCGGCGTACCTGTATATGCGCAAGGTGAAGGAGAAGGGCAAGCGCCTGGTCGACATGCTCAACCACGAGAAAGACAAGGAGATCTACAAGGCGAAGATCGATTTTTTCACCAACGTGGCGCACGAGATCCGCACGCCGCTTACCTTGATCGTGGCCCCCATCGAGAACATCGGCAAGGCGACGGCCATGGAAGAGGTGAAGGGCAACTTGCCGCTGTTGCAGAAAAATGCCCAGCGGCTGGTGGCCTTGGCCAACCAGTTGCTCGATTTCAGGAAGATCGAGCAGAACAACCTCAAGTTGAATTTCGTCAAAACCGATATCGGGCAATTGCTGGATGATTCGTTCCAGCAGTTCCGCCTGGCGGCCGAAGCGAAGGGATTGCGGTACCGATTGCTGGCGGATGCCGGTAAGACGCAGGCTTACGTAGACCCCGAGGCGCTGCGCAAGGTGCTGAGCAACCTGCTGCACAACGCCACGAAGTATGCGCGCAGCAAGATCCTGGTGGCACTGACCCGCAACGACGGCGAAACCTTTACGATCAAGGTCATGAACGACGGGCCGCCGATCCCGGATGAGTTGCGCGAGAAGCTTTTCGAGCCATTCTACCGGCATGGGGACGCCGCGAACGTGGAAGGTACGGGGATCGGACTGGCCATCGCCCGTTCGCTGGCCATCCTGCACAGCGGCAGGCTGGAAATCGGGCCGGGAACCGAAGCCATCGAATTCGCGCTCACCTTGCCGCTGCACCAGGAGTTCGGCTTCGATTTCGAACACCCCGTCGAATTCGAGGGCCCGGCCGACACGGTGCCCGGCGGCAGTGGCCAGGAAACCAGCATCCTGATCGTGGATGACAGTGAAGACATCCTGGCTTTCCTGCAGCACGAGCTTGCCGGCGAGTACCGCGTGTACCTGGCGCAAAACGGCAACGCGGCGCTGGAGCTGCTGAACGAGGCGCAGATCGGCCTGGTGGTGAGCGACATCGTGATGCCGGGGATGGATGGCTTCGAACTTTGCCGGGCAATCAAATCGGACATCAACCTGAGCCATATCCCGGTGATCCTGTTGACGGCGAAGAACACCATCGACGCCAAGGTGGCGGGGCTGGAACTGGGAGCGGATGCGTACATCGAGAAGCCGTTTTCGCCCACCCACGTGAAAGCGCAGATCACGAGCTTGCTGCAGAACAGGGAGCGCGTGATGAAACGGTTCGCGAACTCGACGGGCGTGCACATCGGCAGCATGGCGCTATCGAAAACGGACGATGTGTTCCTCAACAAGCTCAACGATACCATCCTGGCCAACCTGGAGAATGCCGACCTGGACGCGGACGGGCTGGCCGACACGCTTTGCATGAGCCGACGCAACCTCTACCGCAAGATCAAGGCGGTGGCGGGCGTGTCGCCGCTCGACATGATCACGATCATCCGGCTCAAGAAGGCGGCGGAGCTGCTGCGCACGACCGACCTGAAGATCTACGAGATCGCCACGCAGACGGGCTTCAAATCGCCCGATACGTTTGCCCGCAATTTTTCCAAGCAGTTTGGGCAATCGCCCACCGAATTTGCCAAAAGCGGCGTCGTTTAGCCCGATAGGCACGATAGCGAGGAATTTTGGCACATTGGCACGTACCGGCTGGCAGCCTGGTGGCCTACCTTTGCCTTCGAATACCAAGTAAAACTGATAACGGGAGTGGAATTTCATGACTAGGTGCCGATGTGCTTTTTTCGTCCGGTTCGCGGCGATCGTCCTGCTCTGCGCGATGGGCGCCTTACCGGCGCGCAGCCAACGGGCCTATTTCGTGGACGGCTACCACGGCGGCGTCTGGGGGCACTATCCGCGCCACTATACACGGTTCATGCTAGACAAACTCGAGGAGTACCCGGCCTGGAAGCTGAACCTGGAGATTGAGCCCGAAACCTTCGATTGGGTCAAGCAGGTCGACCCCGAGGGATACGGGCGCTTTTCGGCTTGGTTGGCCGATCCGGCGACGGCGAGCCGGATCGAGTTCGTCAACCCGGCGTATGGCCAGCCTTACCTGTTCAATATCTCGGGCGAGAGCATCATCCGGCATCTCGACCTGGGCATCCGCCAGTTGCGGCTGCATTTCCCAAGCCTTGATTTCCTGACGTATTCCTCGGAAGAGCCTTGCTTTACCAGCGCCCTGCCGCAGCTGCTCCGTTCGTTTGGGTTCCGCTACGCGTCGCTGAAAAACCCGAACACCTGCTGGGGCGGTTACGTGCGTGCACACGGGCATGACCTGGTGCAGTGGCAGGGGCCCGACGGCACGGCCATCCCCACGGCGCCCCGGTATGGCGTGGAGGCGCTCAAGCCCGGATCGACCTGGGAAACCATCGGCAACACCAACAGCCGCGAATTCATCGGCGCGGCCCTGCGATCGGGCGTACGTTTCCCGGTGGGGATGTGCCTGCAGGATGCGGGCTGGTACAACGGCCCGTGGCTGGGCGACAATACGGGAGGATACCAACCGAACAAGCACGTGGTCTGGCGCGAGTATTTCGCCGAGGTCTTGCCGCAGGTGGACGCACCGATCTGGCGATTGTCGCAGGAAGACATCCAGGTGAGCCTGGTGTGGGGTGCGCAGGTGCTGCAGCGCGTGGCCCAACAGGCACGGCGTGCCGAAAGCCGGATCTTGCTGGCGGAGCGCGTGGCGGCGATGGATTGGTTTTTCGACCAGCGGGCATGGCCCGGCGCAACCCTGGACCGTGCATGGAAGAACCTCATGCTGGCCCAGCACCACGACTGCTGGATCGTGCCCTATAATAAGGTGGATAGCCTGAGCTGGGCCGGAAAGACGGCCTACTGGACCGGGCAGACGCTGGCCGCCGCCGATACGCTGCTGGCCGTGCGCGAGGCGGCACCCGACAGCAACGGGACGCCGCTGACCGTGACCAATGCGTTGCCGTATCGGCGTACGGATATCGTTGCCCATCGGCTAGCCGCCACCGACAGCGGCGAGGGGTGGGAAGCCGTGGATGGACAGGGGCGCACGGTGCCCGCGCAATGGGTGGAAGGCGGGGCCGATGGCTACCGGACCGTGCTGTTCGTGGCCGAGGTGCCGGCCATGGGCCGCCGTACGTATCGCTTGGTGCGCACCGGGGCCGCACGCGATGGCTTCGTCCATGTGCGTCGCGAGGGGCCGTGTTACATCGTGGAGTCCGATCGCTACCGGATCGCGGTCGATACGGCGCGGGGAGGCGTGATCACGAGCCTGAAGGCCACCGGAACCGACGCCACGGAATGGGTGGATGCCCAACAGGGCGAAGGGCTGAACGAATTGCGCGGATTTTTCCCGGAAGAGCAGCGATTCCGTTCCTCGGCCGAATACCCGGCTACGGTGCGGGTGCTGGAAAATGGCCCCGTCCGGTTCCGGATGGCGGTGCATACCCAGCTAGCCGGCCATCCGGTGGTGCAGGAGCTCCGGCTGGTGAGCGGGCAGGCCCGGATCGATTTCGGCCTGGCGATCGAATGGCGCGGGCAGCCCCAGATCGCGCAGTTCATCGAAACGGACTACCGGCCGGAACGGCGCCGCAAGGCGTTCTACAGCGACCGCCATAAATTGCTCGCGTTGTTCCCCTTGGCGCTGACCGGTCAGCGCGTGGCGAAAAACGCCCCGTTCGACGTAACGGAAAGCCGCTTGGACGATACGTTCTTCGGGCGGTGGGACAGCATCAAGAACAACATCGTGCTGGATTGGGTAAGCGTGACGGACAGCCCCGGACAGCAGGGGATGGCGCTCTTCACCGATCATACCACCTCCTACGTACACGCACAAGGCCATCCGCTCGGATTGACGGTGCAGTATGCCGGGAAGGCGCTGTGGGGCAAGGAATACGGCGTGGAGGGATCCACGCGCATGGCCTACGGCCTGTTGCCGCACGACGGGGCGTGGGACAAGGCGGGCCTATGGCAGGAAGACGACTACTGGAAGGCGCCGCTGGTGGCCTCCGCCACGGCGGGCCGCGATACGGCCTCCATGCTGGCGTTCGATAAACCGGGCTATCAGGTAAGCGGCCTGGTGGTGGATGGCGACGACCTGCTGGTACGCGTGTTCAATGCGGCCGGCGACGCGACGCCGTTGGAGGTGTCGCTTCCAAGGAAACCTGCACGGGCCATCGTGGAGGAATTGGACGGGCGCCTGACGGAGCGGCTGGAGATCCGCCCCGTGGATGGCAACCGGCATGCATTCAGGCTGGCGATGCCGCGGTTCGGCGTGCGCACGGTCAGGATCGGATTTGACGACATGGATTAGCGGATTTCGAAATGATGATAAGAAGAATAGGTATAGGGCTGGTCTGCTTGGCAGCCTACCAGTCGATCTGTGCGCAAGGGATCGCCCCGTTCGAAAAGGGGGATCGCGTGGTCTTTGCGGGCAACAGCATCACCGAAGCGGGGCTGTACGCGAACAACATCTGGTTATACTACCTCACCCGTTTCCCGGATCGGCCGATCCGGGTATTCAATGGTGGCATCGGGGGCGATGTATCGGCACAGATCCTGGCGCGCTTGGATGCCGATTTGCTGGTCAAGGATCCCGACGTGCTGGTGGTCACCTTCGGCATGAACGACAGCCGGTATTTCGAGTACGGCGACACGGCCCGGACCCAAGCGGTGATCGAGGAGGCCGTGGCAACCTCGAAGGCAGGGTTCGACCGGATCGTCGACCGCTTGCAGCGACAGCCCAGGCTGCGCACGATCGTCATGTCCTCGTCGCCTTACGACGAGACGGTGGCGAACGACCGCAACCTGTTCAAGGGCAAAAGCATCGCGATGGAACGCATCGCCGGGTTCCAGCAAGAGGCGGCCGCGCGCAACCGTTGGGGGTTCGTCGATCTGCTCCGGCCCATGCAGGCCATCAACGAACGGGGGCAGGAGGAGCGACCCGATTTCACCATCACCGGGCCGGATCGCATCCATCCCGGCAGTGCCGGGCACCTGGTGATGGCTTACCTGTTCCTGAAGGCGCAGGGGTTGGCCGGCAGGCCCGTGGCCGACGTCGCGCTGGATGCCGGGCAGGCACGCGTGACGCGCCAGGAGAACGCGAGCGTGCGGAACCTCGCCGTAACCGACGGGGGCCTTTCGTTCGATTACCTGGCCGGAAGCCTCCCGTTTCCGATCGATACCGTTCCGCGGGTGTGGGAAAACCCACAGACCCAACGTGATGCATTGCACGTGGTGCCGTTCATGGACGAGTTCAACAGCGAACGCCTGGCAGTGGCCGGCCTTGCCGAAGGCCGCTACGCGGTGGGCATAGGCGGCGAGTACCTGTGCGATGCCACGGCAAGCGAGCTTGCCGCGGGCATCAACCTGGCCGAATACCCGCAGGCGCCGCAATACCGGCAGGCACGCCGGCTGCTGGTGCTCAACCGCCTCCACGCCGAAATGGAACAGAAATACCGCAACTATTTCTGGGTGAACTATAATTTCCTGCAGGAAAAGGGGCTGCTGTTCGACGACAGCGACGCGGCCCGCGATACCATCATGGCACACGCCGACACGAACGGCTGGCTCAACGCGAAGCGGGGCGACTACGAAACCGTCCGGGTGGCGGCTTCCAGGAAGGCGCTCGACCGCGAAATGGCGCGGATACGCAAGCAACTGTACCGCCTGAACAAACCGGTCACGCACCGGATCACCATTACCCGAAAAGCAAACTGAACACGATGAAGAAGCAACTATCGACCGGTTTTTTCGTCCTGGCGGTGTCCTGTGCAGGCTGTGCGCAGCAGGTCGACCGGACGCCCGCCGACTACGTGAACCCGTTCATCGGCGCCAGTACCAGCGTGGACGCCGCAGGCGTGTACCACGGCCTGGGCAAGACCATCCCCGGGGCCACGACGCCCTTCGGGATGGTGCAATTGGGCCCGAACACGATCACCGGAGGAGACAACGGCTCGGGCTACAGCCATGAGCACAAGACGCTGGAGGGATTTGCCTTCACGCAGCTGAGCGGCATCGGCTGGTACGGCGACCTGGGCAACCTGCTGGTGATGCCGACCGCCGGGAAGCTGCACACCAACGCGGGCGTGGAGGGCAAGGCGGCCGGGTACCGCAGCCGGTTGGACAAGGCCAGTGAAGTGGCCGAACCCGGATACTACGCGGTGACGCTCAGCGACCACGGGGTTCACGCGGAAATGGCCGCCGCGCCGCACAGCGGGATGCTCCGGTTCACGTTCCCCGCGCACCAGCAGTCGCGCATACAGCTCGACCTGGCCCGGCGCGTCGGGGGCACGGCTTCCGAACAGTACATGAAGGTGGTAGACGACCACTCGATAGCGGGATGGATGAAATGCCTGCCCGAAGGCGGCGGGTGGGGCAACGGCGATGGCAACGCGTCCTACACGGTCTATTTCCATGCCACGTTCAGCAAACCGTTTACCGAAACGGGCGTTTGGTCGGCGCGTATCCCCGATACGGCCGCGCGCAAGCGGGGGAACGTGGAGGCCGAATATTACCAACGGTGGGTGGCCGAAGCCGAGGTACACAGGGGTCGGAAGGAGGCCCAAGGCAAGCACCTGGGGTTCTTCACCGAGTTCGAGACCGGCGAGTCGGAACAGGTGTCGATGAAAGCGGGCATCTCGTTCGTTGACATGGACGGGGCCAGGCGCAACCTGGAGGCCGAGATCCCCGGTTGGGATTTCGCGTCCGTGCGCGGGGCGGCCAAACAAGCCTGGAACGACGCCTTGGCAAGGATCGACGCCAGGGGCGGCACGCCCGACGACCGGACGGTGTTCTATACGGCGTTGTACCGCACGATGATAGACCCGCGCACCTTCCAGGACGTGGATGGCCGCTACCCGAAGGGCGATGGCGCCATCGGCCAATCGACAGGCGGAAAGACGCGTCGGACGGTGTTCAGCGGCTGGGACGTGTTCCGCAGCCAGATGCCCTTGCAGACGCTCATCAACCCCACGGTGGTGAACGACCTGTTGGTCTCGCTGATCGACCTGGCCGATGAGAAAGGGAAAGACCATTTCGAGCGCTGGGAGTTGCTGAACGCGTATTCGGGCTGCATGATCGGCAATCCGGCCGTGAGCGTGCTGGCCGATGCCTACGCCAAGGGGATCCGTGATTTTGATAGCGATAGGGCCTACCGCCTGGCGGTGGGGTCGGTGGAGCGTTTCGGCAATGGGCGGTTGGGGTATACGCCGGGTGGGCTGAGCATATCGCACACGCTGGAATACGGGTATGCCGAATGGTGCGTGGCGCAGCTGGCCTGGGCGTTGGGCAACACGGCCGATGCGGACCGCTATGCCAAGCGGGCCGAGGCCTACCGCGCGCTCTTCGACGATTCGGTGGGCTGGTTCCGCCCGCGGGAAGCCGACGGGAGCTGGGCGCCCTGGCCGGCTGGTGGCCGCGAGGTGGAGGGCTATGGCTGCATCGAATCCAATCCCTACCAGCAGGGCTGGTTCGTGCCGCACGACATCGCGGGGCTTGCGGGGTTGTTGGGCGGCCGGGAGGCGATGCTGGCCGAATTGACTTCGTTTTTCGACAAGACGCCGCGCGATTTCAGCTGGAACGCATACTACAACCACGCCAACGAACCGGTGCACCATGCGCCGTTCCTGTTCAACCGGCTGGGCAAACCGTCGCTCACGCAATACTGGACGCGCGAGATCTGCGGAAACGCCTATAGCAACGCCGCCGAACGCGGATTGGTGGGCAACGAGGACGTCGGGCAAATGTCGGCCTGGTACGTGCTGGCCGCCATCGGCATGCACCCCGTTTGCCCCGGCGACGGGCGGTATGAGCTGACCAGCCCGGTGTTCGACGAGGTACGCATCCGGCTGGATTGCCGGTATGCGCAAAGCGACGCGTTCGTGATACGCGCCGTGGGCAACTCGGCCGAGAACCGGTACATCCAGTCCATCACGCTGGATGGCAGGCCGTATGGCAAAAGTTACATCACGCACGCGGAGGTGATGCGGGGCGGTGAGCTGGTGTTTGAAATGGGCCGCAAGCCCAACGACCGATTGGAGACCGACTGAATGAAATAGGATGATGAATTAAAAACCGATTAAATGATGGATTATGAAAACTAAGTTACTGCCCATGCTGTGGGGTGCCGGGATCGTGTTCCTGCTTTCATGCGGGAAGCAGGGGTTCCTGGACCAGACCGTGACCTCAGACCTGAATGAAGACCTGGTGTTTTCCGACAGCACCTACACGGTGGAGTTCGTCAACGACATCTACCGGGATATCGGATTCTCCGAACATCCCAACCGGTTTGGCAACGGCGGCCTGGATGCGGCCAGCGACGAATCAAGGCCGCAGCGGTCCGTGAACGTGACCACCACCGTGCTGTTCGCTTCGGGCACGATCACGGCCGCCAGCATCGCCGACGATGCCTGGCTGAAGCCGTACGCGAACATCCGGAAGGTGAACGTACTGCTCAGGAACTTGCCGCGCGTGCCCATGGCCGAATCCAAGAAGCGGCAACTGGCGGCCGAAGCCCGTTTCTTGCGGGCTTGGTATTACGCGATACTGCTGAAGCACTACGGTGGGGTGCCGCTGATCGGCGACAAGGTCTACACGGCCTCGGATCGCATCGATGCCAAGCGGAACACCTTCGCCGAATGCGTCGACTACATCGTCGATGAATGCGATGCCGTGCGCGGTGATCTGCGTTACAGGCAGATCCTCGGCGACTACGGACGGGCAGGGGGCGCGTCGTGCGACGCGCTGAAGGCGCGCGTATTGCTTTACGCGGCGAGCCCGCTCTACAACCGCGATGCGGGCAACCCATTGCTGGGCTACGGCGCGGCCGACCCCGGACGCTGGAAACTGGCGGCCGACGCGGCGCAGCTCGTCATCGCCTCGGGAGAATATGCGCTGCACGAGGAAAACACGGACAACACGCCGGGATACGGTTTCTACCACCTGTTTACCCGTCGCGAAAACCGGGAGTACGTCGTGGCCAGGATGCAGGGCGGAAACATGGAACTGGAGGCCATCTGGCAACCGCCATCGCGCGAAGCGGCGAAGGGCGGATTCCCCTACCAGGAAACGGTCGACGCGTTCGGCATGGCGAACGGCAAGGCGATCACGGATCCCGAGAGTGGCTACGACCCGCTTCATCCCTATTCGGGCCGCGATCCGCGGTTGGCCTACTCGATCATCCGCGACCAGACCGCCATCGCCAACAACCAGGGCGTGATCGCACCCGTAAACATCCATTTGTTGCCCAACGGGAACCCATCCAGCCAGGACGCGATCTATTCGGGTACGCCCACGGGGTACTACACCAACAAGATGCTCAACGTGGAGGTGGCCGCCAACTTTATCCACGGCACGGAACGCTGCTTCCCGTTGGTGCGCTATGCCGAGGTGCTCCTGAATTTCGCCGAAGCGATGAATGAATATGCCGGGCCCGTGCCTGAGGTGTATCAGGCCGTCGAACGGATACGCCGCCGGGCCGGATTGGATCCCCATCAGCTCCCTGCCGACCTGTCGCAGGCCGAGATGCGCGAAGCGATCCGCAGCGAACGCCGGGTGGAGTTGGCCTTCGAAGGCCACCGCTTCTGGGACGTGCGGCGCTGGATGCTCGGCGAATCGCAAGACCAGCTCATGCATGGCATGGAGGTGACGCGGGCCGGCAACCAGGCGACCTACAGGATCGTGCCGGTGGATAAACATAACTTCCGGCCGGAGATGTACCATTGGCCCATCCCGATGGCCGAAGTGGGCAAGTCGCCCGAGCTGGTCCAGAACCCGGTATATTGAATGCGTAACACCAATCCATAAACATAAACAAGATGAAACGTTATCAAACTTGGGGCGCGATCCTGTGCGCGGCGGCGATCGTGACCGTGGGATCCTGCAAAGTGGAGGAAATCATGACCGAAGAAGCGGTCAAGGACGTGAAAGGCAGTTGGCGCATCGCCAAGGCCACCCGTAACGGGGCCGACATCACCGACAAATTCGACTTCTCGGGCTTCGGGATCACCTTCAACGCGGATGGGAGCTACCAATTGCAACAACCGATCCCCTTTATCGTCTCGGTCGCGGGGACCTATGCGCTGGACGATCCGCGATATCCCTTCCAGATCGCCTTTGAACAGGAGGGGACCGACGGGACGGTGGATTCGGAATTCGAATACCCGATCCTCGATGGGCAACGGGCGCTCACGCTGACCTTCCATCCCGGGTGCGCGTCCAATACGTACCGTTACACCCTTGTGCGCAGCGGAAACCAGTGAACCACCAAAACAGCGAAAAGATGAAAAGAAGTATAAGATACGTGATGCTCGCCGTGGTCGTGCTGGTGACCGCGCGATGCGTATTCCTCGATGGTGTCGACCAGCCGGATTCCGTCCAGGCGGGCGAGGTGCTGCACGTGACGCTGAAGACGCGCCTCGATATCGCCGAGGATCGCTCGAACGTACGGTTGGTCATCGGCATGTTGCTGCCCCGGAGCTGGCGGGGGGCGGAGAACATGGAGATGACCTATGCCGTGGAAGGGGGCGAAGCAGGTCGGATGGTGGCCGTGCCGGGTGGCATACGCGAACCGGATTCGGGCGGTAGGCTCACCTGGCCCGCCGCACTGATGAACAGGTTCGGCATCGGTGCCAACCTCATCGACGACATGGAATGGGTGGTGTTCTGGACAGAAGGGCAAGACAACGTCTACAATGGATACAAGCAAAATATCACGATCCGGATCGCGGCCAAGAGCGGGATGCAGAACATGCGATTCAAGACCGGTTATTTCGTCGGTTCCAGCAGCGACGGCTTGAGCGATTTCTTTGGCGTGGCAAACGTCTACAAGACGTTTTTCACCGATTGTTTCGAGGTGCATGGCGGCGAAGGGGATGTGCAGGATTTCTGCAACCCGCAGCAGACGTTCGTCGATCCCTATCGATCGACCGACAACGACATCGTCACGCTGACCTATGACCGGGATATCTTGCCCGGGACGCTGGGCGACGAGATCTACCTGTGTGCAACGGCCGAACTGGCCGATGGCGGCACCGTGGAGCGGTGCACGCCCTCGGACGCTTCCAGGCTTTTGCCCGTGGCGGATGCGTTGGGCCGTTTCGAGGTGACGATGTGGCCACGGCAGTATTTCGGGCTTGCGGCCGGCCAAACCGTGGAGCGGATGACGTATCATTTCATGGACAGGAGCGGCGCGATAAAATTGGGTTACGGCAATACGGACGAGCCGTTTGTCTTCACATTTAGATGCGAATAGTGTTATGCAATTCAGAACAGATATATCCATAGCGGTCTTGGCATCGGTTTGCTGGGTGGCGATGGCCGCACGCGGCTTCGGCCAGGATAGCCTGGACGTGCTTTATGGCGAGGTACCGATCAAGACATTCGTCGGCGCGCGCACGACATTGGCCGATGACCAACTGAACAGCACGCCCGCCACCGGGTACCTGCCCGCCTTAACCGGGCGGATACCGGGATTCTACACGGAGCAATTCAGTGGGTTCAGGCAAACCAATACGGCCGTGAACTATGCCGTGGACGCTTTTTTGGGGCATCGGCCGCTCGCGGGCATGAACCCGCCCAGCGAGAACGCCGAATACGGCATCGCGCTGCGCGGACAGGGGCCATTGGTCGTGATCGACGGCATACAACGCGACATCTACTCGATAGATCCCGAGAACATCGAAACGGTCACGGTACTGAAGGACGCGCTTTCAACGATCGCGCTGGGCCAGCGGAGCTCAAGGGGCCTGTTGCTGATCACCACCAAGAAGCCCACGGCCGGCCGGACCCGGTTTGGGTTCACCGCCCAAGCCGGCTTGCAGGAGCCGCTGGGCAAGCCCACCGTGCTTCCGGCCTACCGATTCGCTTATTTGCTCAACGAAGCCCTGACCAACGTTGGCTTCCAGCCCGCTTACCAGGAGTCGGAATTCGCCCTGTTCCAGTCGGGCTCGGATCCCTACCGGTATACCGATACGGATTGGTACGACGCCGTCCTGCGAAGATCGGCACCCTTGATGCGCTACAACCTGAGCGCCAACGGTGGCGGGAAGACGGCGCAATTCGCGATAGCCCTCAACTATACCGACCAGCAGGGCCTTTTCAACGAATCGCCGACGGTGGCGTACAACACGAACGCCTCGCTGAAGCGTTACCTGCTCAATACCAACGTGAACATCAACATCACCGAACGCCTGCGCATGGGACTGCAGGTAACGGGGCGCATCCAGGACGGCAACGAACCGGGCGTGGGCATGAACACCCTGCTTGACGCGTTGAAAAAAGTCCCAAACGGTGCCTATCCCGCAACGAACGCCAATGGCACCTGGGCCTCCACGAATTATTTCAGGGAGAATATCCTGGCCATGACCACCCACTCGGGCTATCGGCAAGACAAGATGAAGGATGTGATGGCCAACGTGGACCTGCGGTATGATCTGGGCAACTACGTCAATGGGTTATCGGTGAAGGCGATCACCAACATCGCGGTGCAGTCGCTGAACGGGGTCGTGCGCGAACGCAAGGAGCCTACCTACCTCATGACGGTCGGTGCCGCGCAGGATACCGCATACGCGCCGATAGTGGGCGCGATGGCGCAGTCAAACAATTTCAATACCGTATTCAACGCACGTTATTGGTTCGGCCAGTTCGGCGTGGATTACGACCGGGACTGGGGTGGGCATCGGTTGGTGGTGAACCTGCTCGCCGACCAACGGCGCACGTTGTTCAATTTCGACCTGCCGGCGGTTGCCACGAACGCAACGGGAAAAGCGGCGTACGATTTCGCGGGCAAGTACATGGTGCAGGCCGCGCTGAACGGCAGTGGTTACAACCGCTATCGCCCGGGATACCAGTACGGCCTGTTCTATGCCGTGGGCCTGGGCTGGAACATCGCCGAGGAAGCATTCATCCGGGAGAAGGCACCCTGGGTCGATGTCCTCAAATTGCGCGCCACGTATGGAAAGACCGGCAACGGCGTGGACAATTCGGGCTACTACGACTACCGCGCGACCTTCCGCGACGGCGACGGCCGTATCGGCAGCTTGGCCTACCGCGCGGGCACGTCGCGGGCTGAACTGCGCGGTTACTGGGAGAACCCGAGCCTGCCCAACCTCCGGACCTGGGAGGGCGCCCACAAGCTGAACGTGGGGTTGGACGGCCAATTTTTCGGCGACGGCCTGCACGTGGTGGCCGATGTGTATTACGACCGCTATTTCGACCTGTTGCAAACCCGCGGAAAGAGCATCGAGATCATCGGCATCGCCTATCCGTCTGAAAACATCGGCCGCAACACCCGCAAGGGCGTGGAGCTCGAGTTGACGCACCGGCGGAATCGGGGCATCGTGGGTTACTTCGTGTCCGGAAACGTCACGATCGAACGGTCGAGCATCGACTACTTCGACGAACAGGATCAGCGCTATCCGTGGATGCAGGTAACCGGCCTGCCGCTGGGGGTACGCCAAGGGTATATCGCCGATGGGATCTTCCAAACGATGGATGAGGTGGAAAGCGGTGCGTCGACGGCCGGGCATGATGCCCAGCCGGGCGATATACGCTACCGCGACTTAAATAATGATGGGATCATCAATCAATTCGACCGGGCCCCCATCACCACCCAAAAGCCCCGATTGTACTACGGCGTCACCTGGGGTGTCGCCTACAAGGGCATAAGCGCGAGCGCCATGCTGCAGGGGGTGGCGAACCGCGACATTTACCTGGGCGACGGGACGGTGCACGCCGGATTCCAGGGGTTTGGCGGGCATGAACAGGCCTACGCGCCGGTGGCCGACCGCTGGACGCCCGAGACGGCCGGTTCGGCCACGTATCCGAGGCTCACGATCGGCGAAACGCACAACTACGCGGAGTCTTCCTTCTGGGTACGGTCCGGCGACTTTTTCCGGCTCAAGAACGTGCAGTTGGCCTATGACTTTCCGCAAGGATTGAACCAGCGCCTGCGCCTGCAGGGATTGCGGGTGTTTGCCAATGCGCTCAACGTGGCCACGTGGTCGGCCTACAACGGCACGGGCCAGGATCCGGAAGTCGGTATCGGTGCCTATCCGCTGCAACGCGTGGTCAACCTGGGTTTGAACATCAACTTCTAATTCGTAACCGTGATGAAGAAAACAATTATCCTACTGTCGCTGCTCGGTATCGTTGCGGCGGCCTGCAAGAAGGATTACGAGGCGGTACCGCTCGAAAACATTACCATCGATTACGTATTCGATCGGAACGATTCATTGGGTACCAATGCGGCGCGTTTCCTGAACTCGATGTATGATTACATGTTTCCACGCAGCGTGACGCTGAACCGCGTAGGAGGCTTCCTGCTGGATGCGGCGAGCGACGACGCGATGGCCTCCAGCCTGGAACGGAACGACGCAAGCCGGTTGGCGCAGGGCCAGTACAACGCGTACGATCGCGTCGATTCGGATATGATCTGGGGCGTTTGCTACAGCAACATCCGGTCGGCGAATATCTTTATCAACAACATCGACGTGGTACCGGTCAGTGATAACCATTTCGAGCCGCTTCCGGGTGCCCTGACCGTGAAACGCACCTGGAAGGCCGAAGCCAGGTTCCTGCGGGCGTTGGCCTATTTCGAGCTGCTGAAGCGATACGGCGGGGTGACCCTGGTGGGCGATACGGTGTTTGAACTCGGCGATGACATGGAGCTGCCACGCGACCCATTCGCGGCGTGCGTGCAATACATCGTCGGTGAGATGGACGCCATCCGGGATAGCCTGCTCGCCTACCCCGTACCGACGCCTACCCGCAACAGCCACCGGGTAACCAAGGGCGCTGCCATGGCGTTGAAGGCCCGCACACTGCTGTATGCCGCCAGTCCGCTTTTCAACGGGGGGAACATCGGCGGTGGCAATCCGCTGACGGGCTATGCCACGGCGGATGCCGAACGTTGGGCGGCTGCCGCCGACGCGGCCAAAGCGATCTTGGACTTGGGTACCTACGGGTTGGTCGATGACATGAATGCGGTATTTACCACCCAATACAATCCAGAGATCCTGTTCTTCAAGCAATGGGAGAACAACCAGACCGTGGAGCGGAACAATGGCCCCTACGGTTTCGGTACACAGATCGGTGGCGATGGCCGGATCAGCCCATCGCAGCAGTTGGTGGACGCGTTCCCGATGAACAGTGGCGAACCGATCGCCACGGCGTCTGACTACGACCCGAACAACCCCTATGCCAACCGCGACCCCCGGTTGGCGGCCACCGTGCTGTACAACGGCGCCCGGTGGTTGGGTACCGACCTGGAAACCTTTGAGGGCGGTAGGAACAAGCCGGGGGGCACGCCGATGCAGACACGCACGGGCTATTACCTCCGCAAGTTCATGGGCGATTTCAGCGAAGCGCCGCAATACAGCGACGTGCAACGCGATTACGTGCTGTTTCGCTATACCGAAGCGATCCTGAACTACATCGAGGCGCGCAACGAATACGCGGGGCCAAGCCCAGAGATCCACGATCACCTGTGGCGCCTGCGCAGGCGTGCGGGCATCTTGCCCGGAGCGGATGGACGCTACGGGGTGCCGGCCGATTTGACCAAGGAACAGCTGCGCGAACTGATCCGCAACGAACGCCGACTCGAATTGGCGTTCGAGGAACACCGCTATTGGGATATCCGGCGGTGGAAGGTGGCGGAAACGGTGATGAACGAGCCGCTGCGCGGCATGCGTATCTTCCGTACCGGCGGGGTGCTGGTGTACAGGCCGGTGGTGGTGTCCGAACCGCGCTTCGGTACGGAGATGTACCTGTATCCGATCCCGGATGGCGAGCTGTTGAAAAATAGCCGGATGGAACAGAATCCGGGCTGGAATTGATAACCGTTGAACCGAAATAAGGAGATGAATATGAAAAAGATAGGATTTGCAGTGTTGCTGGGCTTTTTGCTCATCGCCCAACAACCGCTGATCGCACGTCAGCGGCCGGTCGATGGGACGGTCCGCGACTTGGGCGGCATATTGCCAGGTGCCACCATCCACGAAAAAGGCGTGGAAAGCAACGTGACCTCATCCGATGACAAAGGCCGTTTCCGGTTGCTGCTAACCGGTACGTCAAACACGATCGTGGTGCGGCTCATCGGTTTCGCCGACAATGAGGTGAACGTGGCGGGCCGCGCGCATGTCGACATCACCATGCAGCCGTCCAACCAGGGGCTTGAGGAAGTGGTGGTGGTGGGATTCGGCACGAAAAAGAAAATCACGAATACCGGTGCGGTCAGTTCGGTATCCGGTGCCGAGATCCGCAACGTGCCCACGGCAAACGTGCAGAATACGCTGATGGGGCGCATACCCGGTTTCGTGGCCCAGCAACGCTCCGGCCAGCCGGGCCGCGACGCGTCCGATTTCTTCATCCGTGGCGTGAGCTCGCTGAACAACGCCGGAAACCGGCCGCTGATCATCGTGGACGATATCGAGTACTCGTACGATCAGTTGCAGCAGATAAACGTCAATGAAATCGAGAGCATTTCCATCCTGAAAGACGCTTCGACGACGGCCATCTATGGCATCAAGGGGGCGAATGGGGTGCTGGTGGTGACCACGCGCCGCGGCAGCGACGGACGTCCGCAGATGAACCTCCGGGTGGAAACCGGGTTGCAGAACCCGGTGCGTTCGCCGAAATTCCTCAATGCCCACGATGCCGCGGTCCTCATCAACGAGGCCTACACCAACGATGGATTGCCCGCAAGGTTCAGCGACGAGGCGCTTGCGCGCTACAGGGATGGAAAGGATCCGTACGCGTATCCGGATGTGAACTGGTACGAGGCGATCTTCAAGCCGATCGCCTCGCAAACCAATGCGAACATCGACTTTTCAGGTGGTTCGGAAGCGTTGAAGTATTTCGTGTCGGGGGGCGGGCTTACCCAAGGCGGATTGGTGCGCGACTTTGACGATCCGTACAACGAGGTCAATACCAATTATTTCTTCAGGCGGTATAATTTCCGCTCCAACATGGACCTGAAAGCCACCGAAACGCTCCAGCTGCGGTTTGACCTCTCTACGCGTTTTGCCGACATCAACCAGCCGCAGGCGCTCAATGCGGTGGGCGAAATCTACGATTTCAGGAAGATAACGCCGTTTTCGGCCCCATTCATGAACCCGAATGGCAGCTACGCGTATGCGTACTCCGAATTCAATCCGGAGGCGCTCCCCACGCTGAATGCCCGCCTGGCCAACGGGGGCTATAGCCGTACCAAACGCACGGACTACAACGCCTTGGTGCAGGCCACGCAGCAGTTGGGTTTCGTGACCGAAGGGCTGTCGCTCACCGCGCGGATCGCCTATGGCGGCGTGGAAGAATATGCGCGCAATGTTTTCAGGGGGGCTTTGCCGCCGTCTTACCACTACGATAGCCTGTTCGGTACGTACCAGCTCGATACGCGCGGCAATTACGTGTTGGCCCCCTACGCCGTGATCGGGAATACCAACGAATACTACCGGAACCTCAACCTCCAGGGGTTCCTCAACTACGACCGTGCGTTCGGCGACCACCAAGTCAGCTCGCTGTTGCTGGTGAACCAGCAGAGTATTTCTTCGCGCGCCGATGTGCCGGCGAATTTCAGGGGAACGTCTGTCAAGGTGGGTTACTATTACAGGAACAAATACCTGGTGGATATCAACACGGCATACAACGGTACCGATCGCTTCGACGAAGCCAATCGGTACGGTTGGTTCCCGGCGGTAGGCCTGGGGTGGGTGGCCTCGCAGGAACCGTTCATCAAGGACGGCTTGCCCGGGGTCGACCTCCTGAAGATCAGGGGTTCTTACGGCTTGGTCGGGTCTGATATCACCGATGGGGGCAGGTACCTGTACAACCAGACGTACAATCCGTCGGGCGGCTATCACTTCGGTACCGGCGCCAGCCCGGTAAACACGATCGCGGAAGGCGCATTGGGTAATCCGAGCGTGACTTGGGAAAAGGAGTGGAAGCGCAACATTGGCTTGGAAGTGAATCTTTTTCGCAATAAGCTGAGCCTGACGGTCGATTATTTCTACAATACGCGGTTCGACCAACTTACCTACCGCGGCTCCATCCCTGCCATCTTGGGCGTGGGCTTTGCACCCACGAACGTGGCGCGAACGATCAACCGCGGGGTGGACGGCATCGTGGGGTACCGCGGCAAACTGGGCGCCGTGGCCGTAAGCAGCGACCTGGTTTTCCAGGTGTTCCGCAACAAGATCCTGTTCCAGGACGAAGCGCTCCCGGCGTTCCCGTGGCTCGCCCGGACGGGGCAGGCCATCAACCAGCCGTTTGGATACCTGTTTGACGGGTTCTACAGCCAAGCCGACGTGGAGGCCATCTACACCGGGCAAGGGGTGGCGCCCGCAGGGCAGCGGCCCGCCATCCCCCTCTACGGGTTGGCGGCCTCCGGACAGGGGGGCATACAGCCCGGCGACCTCAGGTACCGCGACCTCAACGACGACGGGTTCATCGACGAACGCGACATGGGCCCGATCGGCAAACCCAACCTGCCCAGTACCGTGCTGGGCCTGACCTTGGGTGCGAATTACGAGGGATTCAGCATCAACGTGCTTTTCCAGGGTTCGTTCAACTACAGTTTCAGTGTGATCGGCACGGGCATCGAGCCGTTCCAAAGCCAGTTCCAACCGGTGCACCAGCAGCGGTGGACACCGGAAAATGCCGGCAGCGCCGTGTTCCCGCGCCTGACGCAGAACGCCACCACCGTAAACAGCGCCCGCGCCTACATGTCTGACTTCTGGCTCATCGATGCGCGGTACGTCCGCCTGAAAACCGTCGATGTGGGGTACCAATTCGCGAGTGGGCGGCTGCCGCTGGGGTTGAATAACCTCCGGCTTTACCTGAGTGCCTACAACCTGTTCACGTGGACGAACTACGACAAATACCAGCAGGATCCCGAGATCTCGAGCAACTCGACGGGCGACGCGTATTTCAACCAACGGGCGGTGAACCTCGGGGTACAGATCGGATTTTGATGCGATGCAGGGATGAACGATAACAAAAGAAATAATACCATGAAGAATCTATCGCTTGTTTTGTTGGGCCTTGTGCTGCTCTTCGCGTGCGAAAAGCCGCATCGGATGCCTCCGCTTTCTGAACGGCTCGTCAAGTCCTTTACGCTGGAGGCGGGCCAATACGGGCAGGCCCGGTACCGCATCGAGGAAGATGGCAGTAACATCAAGGTCCAGGTCTTCGAAGGCGCCGACCTCCGTGCGCTGGTGCCGCACATCACCGTCTCGGAAGGGGCTTCCATATCGCCGGCCTCCGGCCAGCCGATCGATGTATCGGCGACCCATCGGTATACCTACACCGTGACGGCGGCGTCGGGCTTGTCGATGCGGTGGGAGGTCGAATTCGAAGTGCTGTCCATCGGCGAGTATGGTACCTACGTGATCACGGATGCCGCACAGGCCCAATACCTCAGTGTGTCGGGCGATACGTTGTACAACGGGAAGTACGACAACGGCGCCCCGGTCGGGGCGCAACCCAAGACGGGGGGCGCGCAGGTGCCCCGCTTCCAGAAATGGCACCTGATCCGGCAGCCCGGCGCGGATGGCGTGGCGCAATACCGCATCCGCAACCTGCACAGCGGCAAGCTGCTGACGGCGCTTGGCGACGATCCGCAGGCCGAAGGCGCGCTGGCGCAATGGTCGGCATTGGCCGAGGCGCCCGACCGGCAACTGTGGCGGCTGGCCGAGACGGCCGTTTTGGGGAGCTATGCGTTGGTGAACGTGCATTTCGGCGCGAGCGTGGGTACGCCGCCGGTGACCGAATGGGTGGTGGCCCCGGTAGCGCCCGACGCGTATCGCGACGATGCGGTGGTGCGATTCTTCAACCGCAACGACCCCGCGCAGGGCTCGGTGGCGTTCGATCAAGGGAATAGCATCCCGCTGAGCTGGGGCGCGAACAACGGCAAGGTGCTGTGGGTAACGCAGGACGCCTGGGATGGCAGTTCCTTGCGGGAGAACGACAAGTTCCCCTGCGGCTTTTTCTTCAGCTACGGCAACTCGCTGCTGCTGCAGCCCACACGCGAAGACTGGGACGCTTCGCAGACGCCGAACGTGACGGTACCGAACGGTGCGAATGGCAGGCCCAGGCAGGTATGCGAGATCCTGCCCGGCCATACCTTCGCATGGCCGAGCGTAGGCGTGGAGCTCGGCGATAAGGTATACATGCATTGCGGCGAGGGATCCGGCATGGTGGCGACCGGCCAGTCGCTGTATGTCTTCACGCAGCGGGCCGGGACGGAGTGGGAGACCCGGCGCACCACGCCTGCAGGGATGAGCGGGCAGGCCAATATCATCTATTCGGCGGGCATGGAAAAAGCCGACGATGGCTACGTCTACGTGTTCGGCCACGAAACGGTCGGGTTCGGTTACCAGACCTACCTCCACGTGGCACGCTTCCCGCAGGATGATCCGCAGCGGTGGACGTTCTTCGACGGGGCGACCTGGTCGGATGCGCCCGTAACGGGCGCATCGGCCAAGGTAGCCGATGGGCTGGGCACGCTCGCGGTGTCTTACGTGAATGGCAAGTACGTGCTGCTGACCATGGACCAGGGGTTCAATTGCGATGCGGGGCGCGACGTGTACATGGCCACGGCCGACAGCCCCACGGGGCCCTTTACGCAACGGAAACCGGTGTATACCATCAACGAGTATTTCTACGGGCAGTATGCGCGCTATTACACACCGGCCATCCATCCGCATTTCGACAATGGACGGGACGAGCTCCTGTTCACCTATTCGCTGAATTACTCGGCGTGCGGGCTCGGCGAATGCCAGGAAGGGGTGATCGATCCGTATTATTACCGGGTGAAAGGGGTTCGGGTGCCGTATTCGATGATCGGTCTGTGACGTGGAAAGGCGAAAAGGCATGGATGGTAAGACAGCGATGATGCATAGGCGGTTGTTATTTTTCTGGATTTTCCTGTTCGGGAATGGGGTCGTGGTCGGATCGCCCATCGCCTTGACCGACCTGCGGTGCGAGAATTTGGTGAATCCGGATGCGATCGATGGTACGGCACCCCATTTCAGTTGGAAGATCGAAGGCGATTGGGCCGCGAAACAACATGAAGTGGAGGTACAGGTGGCTTCGGACAGTACGCTGTTGGTGAGAGGGAAGCCCGACCTATGGGATTCCGGTGAAATGCAGACGGCCGCCTCGGTGATGGTGCCCTATGGCGGCAAGCCGCTGGCGTCGCGGATGCGCTATTACTGGCGCGTGCGCATCACCGACCCGGCGGGGAAACGATCCGCTTGGTCCCGCGTGCAGCGCTTTGGAGTCGGGGTACTGGCCACCGACCCGCTTCGGGGTGCGTACATCGGACTGGCCGGTGGAAACGGCGATGTCCGTGCGCCCCTGCTCCGGAAATCGTTCAACGTGGATCGCGTGGAGACTTCGTTGCTGCACGTCAGTTCGTTGGGTTACCACGAGGTGTACGTGAACGGCACCAAGGTGGGCAGGCACGTATTGGCTCCGGCGGTTTCGCAATTGGACAAGCGGGTGTGGGTGAACACCTACGACGTGACGCCGCATCTGCGCGCAGGCGACAACGAATTGGTGATCTGGCTGGGGCAGGGATGGTATAAAAAGACCACGTTCGGTGCCGACTACGACGGCCCGCTGGTCAAGGCCGAGCTGGGGGTCGTGGGTGCCGACGGCTGGAAGACGGTGGCGGTGACCGACCGATCCTGGGTAGGGCGTGAAAGCGGGTATTCGGATACGGGCACCTGGCAGGCGTTGCGGTTCGGGGGCGAACGCATCGATGGCAGGCTGGTGCCAACGGATCTCTCGCCGCGCGCGCTGGCCGGGCTCCGCTGGTCGCCGGTCACCACGGTGCCGGTGGCCGGGCTGGCCGAGACGCCGCAGCCGAACGAACCGGATGTGATCCAGGAGGTGCTGGCGGCCCGGAGCATCCAACGCCTGGACAGCGCGACCTGGTTGGTCGATATCGGCAAGGTCATCACGGGCTGGTTTTCCCTTGCGCTTCCCGGATTGCCTGCCGGGCATGAGGTGACCGTGGCCTATACCGACGACATCGGCATGGATCCCGGCGTCGCCGAACAGGGGGAAAGCGACCTGTACATCGCGTCGGGAAAACCCGGCGAGGTGTTCTGCAACAAGTTCAACCACCATGCGTTCCGCTACGTGAAGATTTCCAATCTTGTGCAGGAACCCGCCGCGGCACAGGTCAAGGCGTACCTGATCCATGGCGATTACCGGGCCGCCGCATCGTTCGAGAGTTCGGATGCCGACCTGAACGCCATCCACGACATGATCCAATACACCATGCGGTGCCTGACGTTCAGCGGGTACATGGTCGATTGCCCGCACCTGGAACGCGCGGGATACGGTGGCGACGGCAATTCGTCGACCCAGGCCTTGCAGACGATGTATGACGTGTCGCCGACGTTCCTGGCCTGGCTCCAATCCTGGGCGGACACGATGCGTGAAGGCGGGAGCCTGCCCCATGTGGCGCCGAATCCCGGCGCCGGGGGAGGAGGGCCGTATTGGTGCGGTTTTTTCGTGATGGCGCCCTGGCGCACCTATGTGAATTACGCCGATCCACGCCCGATATCCCGTCATTATGCGGCCATGAAGGCGTGGCTGGGATACGTGGATGCGTATACGGTAGACGGGTTGCTGAAACGGTGGCCGGACCTGCCGTACCGCGATTGGTACCTGGGCGACTGGCTCGCACCCATCGGCGTGGACGCCGGCGCGCAATCGTCGGTCGACCTGGTGAACAACTGCTTCATCAGCGAATGCCTGGGCGCTTTGCAGCAGATCGCGCTCGCCTTGGGGCATGCCGACGAAGCGAAGGCATTCGCAGGCCGCCGCGCGGCATTGAACGCGCTGATCCACCGGACATTCTTCGATGCGGATACCGAGACGTATGCCACCGGTTCGCAACTGGATATGTGTTATCCGATGCTGGTCGGTGCCGTTCCGGATACGCTGTACGAGCGGGTGAAAGGCCGATTGATCGAACGCACGTCGTCCGTATACAACGATCACATCGCGGTCGGATTGGTGGGGGTGCCCATCCTGACCGAATGGGCGGTGCGCAACAAAGCCGTCGACTTCATGCACCGGATGCTCAAGCAACCCGATTACCCGGGATACCTGCACATGATCAACAACGGCGCCACCACCACGTGGGAGTACTGGAGCGGGGAGCGCAGCCGGGTGCACAATTGCTACAACGGCGTGGCGACCTGGTTTTACCAGGCGGTAGGCGGTATCGTCCCCGATGAACGCCATCCGGGATACCGGCACTTCTACGTCGATCCGCAGGTGCCCGAAGGCGTTGCCTGGGCCCGGACAACCAAGGAAACGCCATACGGTTCGATCGAAGTGCATTGGAAACGCGACGTAAACCGCTTGACGGTCGACGTGACCGTGCCCATAGGCGTGGAGGCGAGCTACGCCATCCCCGGGGGGACCGCCGGTTGCTCCATAAACGGCCGGGCCGTGGCGACGGATCGCCCGTACGTGTCGCTCGACGCAGGGGTTCACCGCGTCATGGTCGAATTCGACGGACAGGAAGGCGCGGTCAGGCAACCGTAAACCAATCGACCAACAGGCTGGGGAACACCCCCAGCAGCAGCATGGCGGCGGCCAGGCCGATCGCGAGCCAAAGGAGGTACGGACGCGAGGGGCGCAGCGCGACGGGGTCGTCCCGCTTGCGGAGGAAGGCATGGAGCGGTATGCTGAAGTAATAGAAGAGCGAGACGACCGTGGTGAGCGCCCCGACGATGAGCAGCGCCAGCATGCCCGCATCGCCGGTGAGTTGCCACTGGCCGAAAACGTTGCTGAACACCAACAGCTTGGCGACAAAGCCCGCGGTGGGGGGAAGCCCGGTGAGCGAGACCAGCAGGACGACGAAGCCGACCAAGGCCGTGGGAAGCGCTTTGCCCAATCCGCGGTATCCGTCCACGGCCGTGGCCCCCGTACGCGATTCGATGTGATCGGCGAGCAGGAATACGCCCATGTTCATCAGCGCATACACCGCCAGGTAGAAGAGCAGCACGGCAGGGTCGCCGCTTGCATAGGCCAGCACGGCCATCATCAGGAAACCGGTATGGCCGATGGACGAATAGGCCATCATGCGCTTGACATCGCGCTGGCGAAGCGCGGCCAGGTTGCCCACCAGCATGGTCGCGATGGCCGACACCTGCAGGAACAGCCGCAGGTTGGCATGGGCGAAGTCCGCCTCGGGCCAGGCGTACAGGATGCGCGCCAAAAGCGCGATGCCGGCGATCTTCGGAGCCGTGGACAGGAAGGCCGTTACGGGCGTGGGGGCGCCTTGGTACACATCAGGCGTCCAGAAATGGAACGGCACGAACGACAGCTTGAACCCGATGCCCGTGAACACCAGCAGCAGCGCCAGCGCGACCGACACGGGCTGGGCCTGGGCAAGCCCCTGCACGTGCGCGGCCGACGTGAACCCGAGGTCGCCCGTCAGGCCGTACAGGAACGACAACCCATAGAGCATCACGGCCGAACACGCCGCACCGAACAGCACGTATTTCATGGCCGCCTCGGTCTGTTTCCGTTCCTTGGCCAGGTAGCCCACCAACAGGTACGAACCGATCGACACCATTTCGATGGCCACGAAGGCCATGAGCCAATTGGTGGCGATGGCCATGAGGTTGAGGCCCACGTGCACGGCAAGCAGGATGCTGTACAGGTCGGCGGTTTTCTTGCGATGGGCGGCGAAATCGCCATTGCCCAGCACGAAGCAACAGCACAGGAGCGAGACGGCCGATACCAGCGTACGCACGTGTTGGCTGAACGGATCGACCGAAACCATGCCGAATAGCTGGCCTTCAGCGCCCGTGGGTGCCACGGGCACCACGCTGCACGCACCCGCGAGCGCGATGCCGATCGCGGTTATCGAAAACGTGGCGTGCTTCCAGAACCGGTCGACGAACAGGCCCGACGCGATGCTGGCCACGAATGCCGCGATGAGGACGAGCTCCGGCAGCAACGCCGGCAACCCCGCGAGGATGTGGTCCAATTTTTCGCTTACGCCTGGCAGCAGTTCCGTCATTTCGGCTATCTTTCTTGACTTACGACTTATTACTTACGACTTATCACTGAACACTCATGACCAATTCCACCAGCGCCAACACGGAGGCGTTGATGCTGTCAAATGCCAATGCCGGCAAAATGCCCAGCAGCAACGCCAGCGCCAGCAAGGGCACCAGGATGAGCGTTTCGCGCGGCGATGCGTCGGCAAGGGCCGCGCTCCAGTCCGCACCGCCCTTGAGACGGGGTTGGCCGAAGAACATCCGCTGGAGCGTCCACAGGAAATAGGCGGCGCTGAGCAGGATGCCCACCGATCCGGCAATGGCCATCCACCGGGGCAGCAGCCCGTTGACGCCCGCCGAATTGAACGCGCCGATGATGACGAACGCCTCACCGATGAAGGCCGAGAATCCCGGCAGGCCCAGCGACGCGAAGAAGGCGATGGCCGTGAAGGCGGTGAAACGCGGCATCACCGTGGCCAAGCCACGGAAATGGTAGATGTCGCGGTCGTGCACCCGGTCATACAGCATGCCCACCAGGAAGAACAGCGCCGCCGACAGGAACCCGTGGCTGATCATCTGGAAAATGGCCCCGGCCACGCCCTCCGCGGTGAGCGAGGCCATGCCCAGCAACACGAAGCCCATGTGCGACACCGACGAATAGGCGATGAGGCGCTTGAGGTCGCGCTGCGCCAGGGCGACCATGGCGCCGTAAATGATCGATACCACGCCGATGAGCCCCAGCCACCAGGCCGACTGGGCGGCGGCATCGGGGAAGATGCTGAAACAGACCCGGAGGATGCCGTATCCACCCACCTTGAGCAGGATGCCCGCCAGGATGACGGAGATGGGGGTGGGGGCCTCCACGTGGGCGTCGGGCAGCCAGGTGTGCAACGGCACCACGGGCACCTTGATGGCGAACGCCACGAACAGGACGATGAAGCCGATTAACCGCGCGCCGACCCCCAGCAGTTCGCGGCCGGCCGCGGCCGAAAAGAGCGAATCGGGCACGAAGTTGGCGGGATCCATCATGTGCAGCATGTTGAAGGTGTGGGCGCCGGTGGCCGGGTTGGTCACCGAAAAATAAAGCCCCACGATGACCAGCAGCATGAACACCGACCCGAACAGCGTGTACAGGAAGAACTTGATGGCCGCATATTCGCGCCGTGCCCCGCCCCAGATGCCGATGAGGAAGTAGAGCGGCAGGAGCATCAGCTCGTAGAAGACGTAGAACAGGAAGAAATCAAGCGCCGAGAAGACGCCCATCACCGCGGTGTTCAGGATCATCAACAGGATGAAGTATCCCTTCACGCTTTTGCGCACATGCCACGAGGCCCCGACAGCGATGAGCATCACCAGCGACGACAGCACGATGAGCGGCATGGACAGCCCGTCAAGGCCCACGAAATAGTCGATTTCCAGCCGACCCATCGCGCCAAGGTCCAACCGGATCCACGGCACGTGATCCACGAATTGGTACAGGCGTTCATCGGTGACGCCCGCGCCCTGGGGATGGAAGAGGTAGTACATGCCGCCGCTGAGCACCAGCTGCAACGCGCTCGCGACCAGCGCGAGGTACCGGTGCACGGTGCCCTTTCCCGTGGGGAGCAGGCTCATCAGCGCGGCGGCGGCCAGCGGCAGGAAAATCAGGATGGTCAATAGATGCGGATTCATACCGGCACGAAAATAAGATAAATCAAGATCACCACGAGCGTCAAGAACACGAAGGCCAGGTACTGCTGCACCCGCCCGGTTTGCGCACGCCTGGACGCATTGCCCAACCCCCAGGCCAGCTTCCCGACGAGCCGCACCAAGCCATCCACCACGCGCAGGTCCAGCCAGCCCGCGAGCCGGGCCAACGACCGGCCCACGCTGGCCAGCCCGTCGATGGTGCCATCGACCACCCGCCGGTCGAATCGCAGCAATTGCCGCGACAGCCACAGGACGGGGCGCACCACCACGGCATCGTAGCAGGCGTCGAGATACCCCTGGTGCAACGACAGCCGATACCACGGGCCCGAGGCCTTGAGCGGGTACCGGCCGTTGGCATACCAATGCCAGGCAACCAGCGCCACCCCGATCGTGACCGATGTGGTGGCGATGGGGATGACCACATGGAGCAGGCGAAGCGGCGGCAAGGTCGCCGATGCCGCGAAGCCTTGCAGCAGCCAGACGTGACCGTCGTTGAGCGGATGCAGCGTGAACAGCGGGAAAAGCGAGCACGCGGCCAGGAAGAGCATGGGGACGCGCATGGTGATGGGTGCGTCGTGCACCTGCACGCCCGGCACGGATGCCGTGGCCGAAGGGCCGAAAAACACCTTGACCAGGAGCCGGAGCATGTAGAAGCTGGTGAGCACCGTCACGAGCGAGAGCACGTACGGGATCGCCTTGGCGGCACCCGGCTGGAGGGCGGCCCATTCAAAGGCATGCACCAGCAGGGCATCCTTGGACAGGTACCCCGCCGTGAAGGGGAAGCCCATGAGCGCCAGCGAGGCGATGAGCATGGTGGCGAACGTGATGGGCATGTGGCTGCGCAGGCCGCCCATGGCACGGATATCCTGCGGGTCGATGTCCAGCCGGTGCGCGTGCTTGGCGTGCTGCATCGCGTGGATGATCGCGCCCGCGCACAGGAAAAGCAAGCACTTGAAGAAGGCGTGGGTGGCCAGATGGAACAGCGCGGCGGGATACATGCCGATGCCGATGCCCGCTACCATGAACCCCAGCTGCGAGACGGTCGAGAACGCGAGGATTTTCTTGATGTCGTATTGGGTGAGCGCCACGTAGGCCGCCGTGAGGGCGGTGACCGTACCGGTGATGGCCATCACCAGCAGGGTGGTGCCGTCAAAAAGCGGGAAGATGCGGGCCAGCAGGAACACGCCGGCGGCCACCATCGTGGCGGCGTGGATGAGCGACGATACCGAGGTAGGCCCCTCCATCGCGTCGGGCAGCCACACGTGCAGCGGGAATTGCGCCGACTTGGCCATGGCGCCGAGGAAAAACGCCAGCCCCGCGGCGGTGATCCAGCCGGCCGGCATGCCGCCGTCGGCGATCGCCGTGGCCTCCGGCCCGAACAGCGCCCGGATATCCAGCGTGCCGAGAAAGCCGTACAGGATGGCAATGCCGATCAGGAAACCGATGTCGCCGATGCGGTTGACCAGGAAGGCCTTCTTGTTGGCCTGCACGGTGGCGGGTTTCGTGAACCAGAAGCCGATGAGCAGGTACGACGCGAGGCCCACGAGTTCCCAGCAGACGTACAGCAGCAACAGGTTGTCGGCCACCACCACGCCCAGCATGGCGAAGCAAAACAGGCTCAGGTACATCCAGTACCGGTGGATGCCCGGATCGCCCTTCATGTAGGCGGCCGAATAGACGTGCACGGGCAGGGCGATGGTGCAGACCAGCAGGAGCATGAGCACGGCCGTGTTGTCCAACAGGATGCCCACCTGGAACGCCTGCTCACCGATGGTGAACCAATGCCATTGGATGTGCAGGGGGGGCTGGTTCCATACCTGCGCGAAGGCGTAGCCGGCGGCCAACAGGCTCGATGCGATGGCCGCGATGGCGATGGCGCCGCTTCTGGCCCGCTTGCCGAGCACCGCCGCCAGCAGGAAGGCGAGGAATGGCAGCGACACCGCCGAAAGGGCGGCCAGCAGCGGATATGTGAGCGTGGTCGAGGGCAATGTCTTATCCGTTAATCTTTCAGCTCCCGGATGTCGTCGGGATCGACGGTGCGATGCAACCGGTATACATTGAGGATGATGGCCAGCGCAACGGCCACACCGGCGGCGGCCAGCACGATGGCGAACAGCGCGAACGCTTGCCCACCGTAGAAGGCCCGGTCGTACCGGCCGAACGCGACGAGGTTGAGCACGGCCGCGTTGATCATCAACTCGATGCCCACGAGCACCAGGATGGCGTTGCGGCGGGCCAGCACGATGTACAGGCCGATCGAGAAGAGGCAGGCTGCCACGACCAGGAAGTGCGCGAGCGTGATCATGGCTTGGCCTCCTTCCGGCTGAGGTGGGCGGCACCGATGAGCGCCATCATCAGCAGCACCGAAATGACCTCGAAAGGCAACAGGTAACGCGTCATGAGCTGCACGCCGATCGATTGGACGGTGTTGTCGGTCGCGACGATCGCGCCCCCGCTGGCTTTGGCACCGGCGATCCATGACCGCTCCTGGCCGTGCGACGACGCGATGGCGTATACGACGATGGCGAAAAGCGCCCCCGCGATGGCCAGCGCCTGCCAAGCCGGGATGGCGAACACGCGGCCGACCCCGAAAGGCAGCCGGTTGAGCAATTCCTTGTTGGACAGCATGAAGGCGAACAGCATGAGCACCAGCACGCCGCCCACGTACACCAGGACCTGGGTGATGGCCACGAAGTCGGCCAAGGCGAAGACGTAAAGCCCGGCGACCGAGAATAGCGTGATGAAAAACAGGAACAGCGCCCGGGCGATGTTGCGCAGGCTGGCCAACAGCACGGCCGATCCGATCGCGATGGCCGAAAAGCCGTAGAAAACGAAGGTCTGCATGTCCATCACGGGCGCTTGGCCGCCTCCTTTTCGGCTTGGAACTTGGTCCATTCAAGTTTCTTCTCCGCCACTTCCTCGGGCGTCATGTCGGCGAACGAGTAGGTGAGCTCGGCCAGGTTGGTCATGCTGCGGTCGTATTGGTCGGTCATCGTGATGCATTCGGTGGGGCAGACGACCGTGCACAGCCCGCAGTACATGCATTTGGCCATGTCGATGTCGAAGGTGGCGGCGTATAGCCGCTTCACGCTGCCATCGGAGGTCTTGCCGATCACGTCGGTGGCCTTGATCGATTCGATGGCGATGCAATCGACCGGGCAGGCCTTGGCGCACAGGTCGCAGACGATGCAATCGTCGATCTCGACGTCCAGTTGATACCGCGCCACCTCCGGGATGGGCATCGTCTCTTTCGGGAACTGCACGGTGGTGACACCGGCCTGCTCGTCGAAATACGTCGGCTTGCGCACGTCAAGCGCCTGGCGCGACCGACGGGCACCCACGAGATGGGCCAGCGTGAGGGCCAATCCCTTCGCCGCCGTGATGAACGCATGCAAGGCTATCTTGATCATTGTCTATTTCAGTTACGCACAAACTCACTCAAACCATCACCCAAACCCGCCAGATCCCCGAGATGGCCATGCACAGGAACGCCAGCGGCGTGAGCACTTTCCAGCAGAGCGCCATCAGCTGATCCGCGCGCAGGCGTGGCAGCGTCCAACGGATCCAGAGCTGGATGCCCACCACGAGCAGCGTCTTGGCGAGCGTCCAGCCGATGCCCCAGACCGGCCCGGTGGTCCAATCGGCAAGCCGGATCGCCCCGATGTTGGGCAGGGGCGTATTCCAGGCGCCCAGGAAGACCACCACGCCGATCATGGCCACCAGGAACATCATGGCGTATTCGGCCAGGAACACGAATGCGAAGCGCAGGCCGCCGTACTCGGTGTGGAAACCGCCCACCAGCTCCGACTCGGCCTCGGGGATGTCAAACGGCGCGCGGTTGCACTCGGCCAGCGAGGCGATGAAGAAGATCACATAGGCCACCAGCAGGTGCGGGGCCTGGAAGACATGCCACGACAGCAATCCACCGATCTGGCTCACATCCCAGAACCCGGCGAAAAGTTGCCTGCCCGTAGACCGGATGCCCTGATCGAGCGCCAGCTGCTGCATGTCAAGCGTCTGGGCGATCATGACCGCCGAGATGAGCGCGATGCCCGCCGGGATTTCATACGAGACGATCTGCGCCACGGCCCGCATCGAGCCGAGGAGCGAAAACTTGTTGTTCGACCCCCAACCGGCCATCAGCAGGCCGATGGCATCCACCGAGATGATGGCGATGACATAGAAAAGCCCGAGGTGGAGCGTGGCGGGGGCGATGCCGGGTGCCCACGGCATGACCGCGAAGCCCAGGAACACCGCCACGAAGATGATGACGGGTGCCACGGCGAACAATACCTTGTCTGCGGCCGAAGGCGTGATGAATTCTTTCTGGATGAGTTTCAGGATGTCGGCGATGGTCTGCAGGGTGCCGTATTTGCCGGTTTCCATGGGCCCCAGCCGATCCTGCACGAAACCGGCGACCTTGCGCTCGGCATACACCGCGAACAGGGCGAAACCGGCGATGAAACCGAACAAGAGTACGCCGACGATGCTATATGCGATATAAAAGGCCAATTCGTGCTACACGCTGATAAATCCGTGCAAACATAAGGATTTGAGCCGAAAATATATAGTGACTTGATAGATTATATTACCTCAGCGCTTGTCAAGCGACACGTAGTCACGCTTCGTGCTGCCGGTGTAGATCTGGCGCGGACGCCCGATGGGCTCCTTGTTGGCCTTCATCTCTTTCCATTGCGCGATCCAGCCGGGTAGCCGGCCGAGCGCGAACAACACGGTGAACATGTCGGTGGGGAAGCCCAGCGCGCGATAGATGATGCCCGAATAGAAATCGACGTTGGGGTAAAGCTTGCGATCGACGAAATACTGGTCTTTCAGCGCCGCTTCTTCGAGCTCCTTCGCGATGTCTAGCACCGGGTCATTGACGCCCAGCCGCTCCAGCACCTCGTCACACGCTTCCTTGATGATCTTGGCGCGCGGATCGAAATTCTTGTATACCCGGTGGCCGAAACCCATGAGCCGGAACGGGTCGTTCTTGTCCTTGGCCTTGGCCAGCCATTTGGCGCTGTCGCCGCCGTCATTCTTGATGCTCTCAAGCATTTCGATCACGGCCTGGTTGGCACCGCCGTGCAGGGGACCCCATAGCGCCGAGATGCCGGCCGAAATGGACGCGTAGAGGTTGGCGTTTGACGAACCCACGATGCGCACGGTGGAGGTGGAGCAATTCTGTTCGTGGTCGGCGTGCAGGATGAGCAGTTTGTGCATCGCACTCACCACCGACTTGTCGATGGTGATGTCTTCGGTGATCTGCCCGAACGTCATGTTCAGGAAATTATGCACGTAGTTGAGTTCGTTGCGCGGGTAGATGACCGGATGTCCAAGCGATTTCTTATAAATCCACGACACGATCGTGGGCATCTTGGCCAGCAGCTTCAGGATGGTCAGGTTCTCTTCCTCTTCGCTGGGATTGGGATCCAGCGATTCGGGATAGAACGCGGACAGCGCGCCCACGAGGCATGAGAGCTGGCCCATGGGGTGCGATTTCGAGGGGAAGCCATCGAAGAATTTCTTCATGTCCTCGTGGATCAGCGTATGCCTGCTGATTTTCTTCCGGAAATCAAGCAAGGTCTGGGCCGACGGCAATTCACCGTAGATGAGCAGATAGGCCACTTCCAGGAATGTCGACTGTTCGGCGAGCTGCTCGATCGGATAACCCCGGTAATGCAAGATCCCCTTTTCGCCATCCAGGAACGTGACCGCGCTTTTGGTGGCGCCGGTGTTCTTGTAGCCCGGGTCGACCGTGATGGCCCCGGTGATGTCGCGAAGTTTGGAGATGTCGATGCCTTGTTCGTTTTCCGAGCCCGTGATGACGGGCAATTCATGAGACTTGCCGTTTATCGATATGGAAGCTTTTTCTGACATAATTTTCTGGATGAAGCGCAAACATAGGTAAATTAACGGTTTCATGCAACTAATTCTGACGCGGAGGCGTGTTAAATTATCGTTAGCGGCGTGTTCGAAAGGCGCGGGCGCGGGCAGTCGCGCACGTGCGGAGAAGCCGCTGGGAATAAAATGAAAAAAGATTTCGTTTTTCTACGTAAAGTTCGTAGTTTTACGGCTAGAACGTAATGTAATGGAAAAACTGACTTTACAGGAAGAGGAGGCGATGCAGCTCATCTGGCGCAACGGCGGCGGGTTCGTCAAGGAATTGCTCGACAGCGTGCCGGGCGCGAAGATGCCGTACACGACGCTGGCGTCTACCATCAAGAACCTGCAGCGCAAGGGCTACGTGAAGGCCGTGCGGTACGCCAATGCGTATCGCTATGAAGCGATCATTCGGGAGGAGGATTATAAGAGACTGTTCATGAATGGGTTCGTGAGCGATTACTTCAAGGATTCCTACAAGGATTTGGTGCATTTCTTTGCAAAGGAGGAAAAGATAAGCGCCGACGAGCTGGATGAGATCGTCCGCATGATCAAGGACGGAAAAACCGAATAGCCATGCCCGATATCCTGAGTTACCTGCTGCAGGCCAACCTGTCCATCATCCTGTTTTACGTGGGGTATCGTTGGTTGCTCCGCAAACTGACGTTCTATGACCTGAACCGCTTCTACCTGTTGTTCGGGCTGTGTTTTTCGGCGGCTTTCCCGCTGATCGACCTGCGCGGATGGCTGGAGGTGAAGCGGGAGCTACCCGCGAACATCGGGTACCTCGTGCCCGATTGGCAACCGTTGCCGGCCGACGCCTTCGATTGGTGGTCGCTGCCCGTGGCGTGTTTCTGGGCCGGGGTGGCTTGGTTCGGCGGTAAGCTCGCTATCCGCTTCGCCAGTCTCTGGTCGTTGCACCGCGGTTCGCGACCCGCCAGGTGGCGGGTGTTCCGCTACAGGCAGGTGTTTGGCCCCGTGCTTCCGTTTTCGTTCTGGCGCAACATCTACCTGAACGCCCATAACCACGACGAGGGCGAACTGCACGACATCTTCGAGCACGAACGGGTGCACGTGAGCGAATGGCACACGGTCGACGCCTTGTTGGCGGAGCTTTTCCGCGTGCTGTGCTGGTTCAACCCCGGCGCCTGGCTGGTGCGCCACGCGATCCAGGAAAACCTGGAGTTCATCACCGACAATCGCGTGCTGCAAAGCGGGGTGGACAAGCAAGGCTATCAATACAGCCTCCTGAAGGTGGGGCGTTATGCGGATCGCGATGCGGCACTCGGGAATGCGTTTAACCTGGACAGTATTAAAAGGAGGATCATGATGATGAATAGGAACAGGTCATCCAGGTTGCACCTGGGTAAATATGCGGTGGCGGGATCGGCAATCGCGATCTGCTTGGCCGTGTTTGCGATGGGCAAGGCCAATCCCGCAAGTGAACGGCCCGAACGCCCACTGGGTGGCGGGCCTGTCGGCGCGGACTCCACGTTACGGATAAACCTGCCGGGCGATCGCGATGCGGCGCAAGCGGAAGGGGCCGTGGCGACGGGCGACCGCGACCGGCAACCGACGCTGCTGGTCGTGGGCAAACGGGATACCACGACGGTAACGGCCGATACCGTGCAGGTCCGGGTGCGCAAAGCGAACCGGCGCGACGGCGAGGAACCGCTATACGTGGTGGATGGCGAGATCCGGGCCGACGGAAACATCGACGATATAAACCCCGATGAGATCGAGGCCATCCACGTATGGAAAGGGAAAAGTGCCGCGGATCGGTATGGCGACAAAGGGGCGAAGGGCGTGATCGAGGTGACCACCAAGGCCAAGGGCCGACAGGAGTAGCCGTTCGCCTGCCTATCCGTTGAATTGGGTCATGGTCAGCTCCGTGCCGATATGGACGAAGCTGTTGACGATCTGCACCGAACGCTCGATGAGCGCGGGTAGCTCGGCCAGCTCCTCGTCATCGAATCCGCTGAGCACGTAGTCGACCTGTCGGCCTTTGGCGAAATTGTCGCCGATGCCGAAGCGGAGCCGGGGATAGCCCTGCCCGCCGCACAGCGCCTCGATGCTTTTCAGGCCGTTGTGGCCCGCGGCGCTGCCCTTCGGGCGGAGCCGGATCTTGCCGAACGGGAGGGCCAGGTCGTCCACCACGACCAACACGTCCTCCAGCGCGATCTTCAGCGTATGCATCCAATGGTTCACCGCTTTGCCGCTCAGGTTCATGTACGTGGTGGGCTTGATGAGGTGCACGCTGTTGCCGCGCTGGCGGTATTCGGCGTAGTACGCGTAGCGCAGCGTGGAAAACGATGCGCCGGCCTGCCGGGCCAATTCATCGGCCACCATGAAGCCGATATTGTGCCGGGTATCGGCGTATTCCGGGCCGATGTTGCCCAGCCCGACGATCAACTGTTTCTTTGCCATCTCGATGCAAACTTACGACAATTCGGGACGCCCCCAAGCGAAAAAGCACCAGCGTGGTGGGCTGGTGCTTTTGCTTGGCGCTCGGCGATCGCCGTGCCTGGGTTATTTCTTCTTGTCGGTCTTGGCCTTGGCCGCTTCCTGCTCGGCTTGGCGCAACGCGCGTGACATGATCACCGAAACGATGGTGTCATCGGCATTGTTGAGCACCTTCGCGTTTTCGAGCTTGATGCTTTCCACTTGCACCGATTTGCCTACTTCAAGGCTTTCAAGGCTCACCTCGATGTATTGCGGCAGGTCCTTGGGAAGCGCCTTCACCCGGAGGTTGCGGAGCTTCTGTACCAGCTTGCCACCCACCTTCACGCCCGGCGAGGTGCCGGTCAACTTGATGGGTACCTGCAGCGATACTTCCTTCTTGTCGTTCAACTCGAGGAAGTCGACATGGCGTACCTGATCGGTCAACGGGTGGTACTGTGCATCCTGGAGGATGGCCTGGAATTTCTGGCCATCGATGTCCAGGTCGATGAAATGAACGTCCGGCGTATAGATGGCCGGCTTCAAATCAGTTGCGGACACGGCAAAGTGGTATTGTTCCTTACCACCGTAGAGCACCGCGGGCACCTGGCCCGCATAGCGTAGCTCTTTCGCATCTCTTTTCCCTACGTTCTTTCGCAAAGAACCGCTAATAGCAATTGATTTCATTGTTGTATATTAATCTAAAATTTGAGGCCGCAAAAATACGGTAAATATTCCGGCTTTCCTAATCCACTTTGAACAAATCGCTGATGGAACCGTGCTCGTTCACGTTCTTGATGGCGTTGGCGAACAGTTCGGCCGTGGAAAGCACCTTGATCTTTTCGCTTTGGTGTTTCAGCGGGATGGTATCGGTGACGATCAGTTCCGTCAGCGCGGATCTTTCGATGGTCTCGTACGCCTTGCCCGACAGCACCGGATGCGTACACACCGCACGTACACTGGTGGCACCGTTTTCCATGATCAGCGAGGCGGCCTTCGACAGCGTGCCGGCCGTGTCGCAGATGTCGTCGATCAAGACGATGTCCTGGCCCTCCACATCGCCGATGATCGACATCGACTCGATTTCGTTGGCCCGTTTGCGCTGCTTGTCGCAGATGACCACCTCGGCATTGAAATATTTGGCGAACGTGCGGGCGCGGTATGAGCCGCCCATGTCGGGCGAGGCGATGGTCAGGTTGGGCAGGTTAAGCGACTTGATGTGCGGCACGAAGATCACCGAGGCGTCGAGGTGATCGACCGGGATATCGAAAAAGCCCTGGATCTGCGCGGCGTGGAGGTCCATGGTCATGATCCGGTGCGCGCCCGACGCGGTGATCAGGTTGGCGATCATCTTCGCGCCGATGGCCACGCGCGGCTTGTCCTTGCGGTCTTGGCGCGCGAAGCCGAAATAGGGAACCACGGCCGTGATGTAGTGTGCCGACGCCCGCTTGGCGGCATCCACCATTAGCAGCAGCTCGAACAGGTGATCCGTGGGCTGGTTGGTCGACTGGATCAGAAAAACATCGCATCCGCGGACGGATTCGTTGTAGAAGGGCTGGATCTCGCCATCGCTGAAGCGCGCGACGGTCATCTCGCCGAGGGCCTTGCCGTAAGATTGGGCGATCTTGGCGGACAATTCCGTGGAACCGGAGCCCGAAAAAAGTTTTACCTGATTGAATTGCAAGGGCATTGTCTTGTCGTTTTGTTATGGGTTAGCAATGGGAGATATGGTGATATTGTTTCACAATCGTATGGGCGCTGAACATGTTTAAATAAAATACGGATCACCAACTCGGCAATCCGTATCTCTTTGTTGCCCGACCAGGATTCGAACCTAGACAAACAGAACCAAAATCTGTCGTACTACCATTATACTATCGGGCAATGCGAACTTATTGTAACCACCCTTGCGAATGGGTTTGCAAATATAGGGCGATTGCCTAATCCTTGCAAAAATATTTTTCTTTTTGTTGTATTTGCCTGACCGTATGGGCGATGCGGTTAAAAATCCAAATAGTATACGCGCGGTATCGGACTATTCCTTATTTTCGGGGCGTATTTTTAACGAGGAATCCTACGCAAGGAACATGATGAACTACACGAAAATCAATAATATCGTTGGCTGGGTATGCGGAACGATCGCCACGTTGGTCTATGTGATGACCGTGGAACGTACCACCAGTTTCTGGGATACCGGCGAATTCATCGCTTCGGCCTACAAGATGCAGATCGTGCACCAGCCCGGTGCACCGCTGTTCCTGATGCTGCAGAACGTCTTCTCCAACCTGGCCTTTGGCAACCCGGAACGGATAGCCTATTGGATGAACATCGGTTCGGCCGTGTCGAGCGGCCTGACGATCCTGTTCCTGTTCTGGAGCATCACGGCGCTGGCCCGTAAAGTGATCTGGAAGCCGGGCACCGAGCTCACGCAGGGCGGCTTGATCCAGATCATGGGCGCCGGTGCGGTAGGGGCCTTGGCCTATACCTTCTCCGACACGTTCTGGTTCTCGGCCGTCGAATCCGAAGTCTACGCCATGTCTTCGCTCTGCACGGCCGTGGTGTTCTGGGCCATCCTGAAATGGGAGGCCCATGCCGACGAGCCCAAGGCCGACAAATGGCTGCTGTTCATCGCCTACATCATGGGCCTTTCCATCGGCGTGCACCTGCTGAACCTGCTGGCCATCCCCGCCATCGCGGTGGTGGTGTATTTCAGGCGGGCCAAGGAGGCCACGGCCAGTGGGGCCATCAAGGCGCTGCTCTTGGGCTGCGTGGTGGTGGCCGTGGTGCTCTGGGGGGTGATCCAGTACCTGATCAAGGGCGCGGCGTATTTCGACCTGTTCTTCGTGAACGTGCTGGGCCTGGGCTTCGGCTCGGGCGTGCTGCTGTTCGCGCTGCTGCTGGTCGGTGGCACGGTGTACGGCATCCGGTATTCCATCCAGCACGGCAAGCGGCTGCTCAACATCGTGATGCTGTCGTTCGCGTTCATCGTGTTCGGCTACAGCTCGTTCTCGATGATCCTGATCCGGGCCAAGGCCGACCCCACGCTGAACAACAGCGATCCGGAGAACGCCTTCTCGTTCCTGAGCTACCTGAACCGCGAGCAGTACGGCGACAACCCGCTTTTCAAGGGGCCTTATTTCGATTCGCGGCCCATCGACATCAAGTACGGCAGCGACACGTACCGCAAGGGGGCCACGCGCTACGAGGTGGCCGGCCAGAATTTCGATTACGTATTTGACCGGGAAACGGTCTTCCCGCGGATATACAGCCACCGCGAGCCCTCCCATCAACAGTATTACCGCAGCTACCTCAACCTGGGCGAGAACGAGAAACCCTCGTTCGGCGACAACCTGCGGTTTTTCTTCAGCTACCAGATCGGGCACATGTACGGTCGCTACTTCCTGTGGAACTTCGCCGGCAGGCAGAACGACCAGCAGGGGCACGGCGACCTGACCACGGGCAACTGGATCAGTGGCATCAAGTTCGTCGACCAATTGCACGTGGGCGGGCAGGATGCGCTCCCCGAATCGGCGATAAGCGACCCGTCCTATAACCGGTATTATTTCCTGCCGCTCATCCTGGGGCTGATCGGCGCGTTCTGGCACTTCAAGCGCCGGCAGAAGGATGCCGGGGTGGTGGGGTTGCTGTTCTTCTTCACGGGGCTGGCCATCGTGCTGTACCTCAACCAGAACCCGCTCCAGCCACGCGAGCGCGACTACGCCTACGCCGGGTCGTTCTACGCCTACGCCATCTGGATCGGCCTGGGCGTGCTGGGCATCAGCGAATGGCTGGGCCGGAAACTGAACGCGCGCACCGCGGGGCTGATCGCCACGGGCATCGGGCTGGTGGCCGGGCCGGTACTGCTGGCCAAGGAAGGGTGGGACGACCACGACCGGTCGCATAAGTTCCTGGCGCGCGACATCGCCAAGAACTACCTGGAATCCTGCGCCCCGAACGCCATCCTGTTCACCTACGGCGACAACGATACCTACCCGCTGTGGTACGTGCAGGAAGTGGAGAACGTGCGCCCCGACGTGCGGGTGGTGAACCTCAGCCTGCTGAGCGCCGATTGGTACGTGCGGCAGATGACCAAGAAAGTGAACGAGGCCGATGCATTGCCGATAAACATCCCTGAAGACAAATACGTGAAGGGCGTGCGCGACGTGATCTACTACCAGGACGCGAAGATTCCCGGACCGGTGGAGCTGAAGAGCATCGTGGCCTTGATGCTCTCGGACAACCCCAACGACAAGCGGCAGGTGCAGGCCGACCAACCGGAGAACTTCCTGCCCACGAAGAACCTGCAGTTGACGATCGCGAAGGACGACGTATTGAAGCACGGCGTGGTGCCCGAAAAGTGGCAGGACAGCATCGTGGATACCATGCGCTGGACCTACAACCGCAACTACGTGTCGCGCGCGGAGCTGGCCATCATGGATATCCTGGTGAACAACGGCTGGGAGCGACCGGTGTATTTCGCGACGACGGTGCCCAGCGACAACTACATGGGGCTGGACAAGTACCTCGTCTCCGAAGGGTTCGCGCTGCGCCTGATGCCGATCGCCATCAACCAGCAGCATGCGCAGCAGCAGGGATTGCTCGACGCGGATGCGATCTACGACCACGTAGCGAGCGGGAAATACACCTGGGGGAACATCAAGCATTCGCCGTACCTCGATCCCGAATCGTACCGGATGATCAGCTTGATCCTGAATAACATCTATGCCACGCCGGCCGAGACGCTCATCGCGGAAGGAAAGGTAGATGAGGCCAAGGCGTTGCTGGACGACATGTTCGAACACATGCCCGAACGCATCTACCGGATCATGGATGCCTACGGGTATTCATTCATCGCCGACAACCTATACGCGGTCGGCGAGACCGACAAGGCCAACGCGTTGATCGATCGGAACGTCAGTTACCTGGAGGGTCAGCTCCGCTATTTCGCGGCGATCGCCGAGACCAAGCCCAACCTGGAAATGCAGAACATCCAATATACGATGTTCACGCTGAATCGCTTTGCCGACTCGGCAAAGGAACATGGGCAGACCGAGCTTGGCGAGCGGGTGGCGAACATTTTCGGGCAATATGAAGCGCGTTTCTTCGGCGGCGCGGCCATGGGGCGTTAGCCGTTAGGCAGTAGTATTTCTCTGAACAACACGTGACCGCCAAACGACATGTCGTTTGGCGGTCACGTAGTTAACGGTAGGGTCAGATTTCCCGATTGATATCCCAGTTCTCGAGGTAGTCGGCCACGCGCTTGACGAACCGCCCGCCGAGGGCGCCATCCACCACCCGATGGTCATACGATAGCGACAGGTACATCAGGTGCCGGATGCCGATGAGGTCTCCGTGCTCGGTCTCGATCACCGCCGGTTTCTTGGTGATCGTGCCCACGGCCAATATCGCCACCTGCGGCTGGTTGATGATGGGGGTGCCCATGATGTTGCCGAATGCACCGATGTTGGTGAGCGTGAAGGTGCCGTCCTGGGTGTCATCGGGCTTCAGCTTATTGCCCCGGGCCCGGTTGGCCAGGTCGTTCACCGCCTTGCTCAGCCCCACCAGGCTCAACTGGTCGGCATGCTTGATGACGGGCACGATGAGGTTTCCGCTGGGCAACGCGGCAGCCATGCCGATGTTGATGTTCCGTTTCTTGATGATCTGCGAGCCATTGACCGATACGTTCACCATCGGGAAGTCGCGGAGTGCCTTGCTGACCGCCTCCACGAACATGGGGGTGAAGGTGATTTTCTCGCCCTCGCGCTTTTCATAGGCATCCTTGATCTTGTTCCGCCATCGGACCAAGTTGGTCACGTCGGCTTCCACGAAAGAACACACGTGGGGCGAGGTGTGCACGCTCCGCACCATGTGGTCGGCGATGAGCCGGCGCATGCGGTCCATCTCGATGATCTCGTCTTGCGGCGACACCTTGACGGTGGGGGCGGTGTGCTCAACGATCGGGGCGTTGGCGGCCGGTGATGCCGTTCCCGGGCGATCGCCATCGACGGGAGGGGGGGGCGACTGGATGGTTTCCGTTTGGATGATGGCGGTTTTCCGCTGTTCCAGGTAATCCAGGATGTCCTGCTTGGTGACCCGCCCTTCGCTGCCCGTACCGGCAATGGTGTCCAGTTCCTGCGTCGTGATGCCCTCTTCGGCTGCGATGTTCTTCACCAAGGGCGAATAGAACCGCCCATCCGTGCCTTGCGATTGCGGCTCGGCGCGTTCCAACTGTTCCACGCCCGGGATGCCGTGCGGCTCCGCTTCCGTGGGTGCCGCAACGGGGGATGCGGATTCCCGGCTGTCGGTCGATTCACCCGGATCGACGCCCGCCACCTCGATGACCGCGATGACATCACCCACCTGCGCCACGGCGTTCTCCGCGAATAGCTGCTCCTTCAGTACACCCGAAACCGGGGAAGGGACATCCGAGTCCACCTTGTCGGTGGCGACTTCCAGGACCGCTTCGTCCTCTTCGATGCGATCGCCCGGCTGTTTCAGCCATTTGACCACGGTTGCTTCCGACACGCTCTCGCCCATGCGGGGCAGTTGTAAATGGTATGTTGCCATAATGGTTTTCCTGTGCTATTGATCAGAATGGCGCTAAGTTACATAAATACTTGACAAAAAAACAAACAGCAGAATTTAATTCTGTTATTTAAAATATTCACGAAATTTTATCGTTATTTTCTTCGTTCAACAAATGCCATAGCATCAGCAGCGCGGCCATGGATGATCGTTCGATGTTGACGGCGCGGTCCTGGCCGAACAGGTGTTTCTTGGCCGTGGCGCCTCGCTTGCCCGCAACGGCGATCCAAACCAGGCCGACCGGCTTTTCGGCTGTGCCGCCATCCGGTCCGGCGATGCCGCTTACCGCGACGGCGTAGTCCACGCCGAAATGTGCCTGGGCGCCTAACGCCATCTCCAGCACGGTCTCTTCGCTCACCGCGCCGTGTTTCCCGAGGGTCTCCGCATCGACACCGAGCAGGTTCGTTTTCATCGCGTTGGAATAGGTGACCGCGCCGCCCTCGAACATCGAGCTGCTGCCCGGCAAGGCCGTGATGAGCCTGGCGATGTTCCCGCCCGTACAGCTTTCCGCGGTGGCCAGCAGCAATCGGTGCCGTTGCATGAAGTCGCGGACCAGCGTCTCGAGCGTCGTGTCCTCGTCGGCCAGGAAGTGATCGCCAAGCCGCTCCCTGAAGCGCGCGGCGATGGCGCGGGTCTCTTCTTTCAGCGCATCCAGGTTTTCGCCGCTGGCCGTGAGCCGCAGCCGGACCATGCCGGGTTTCGGCAGGTACGCCAACCGGATGTGGTGGGGCAGGGCGGCCTCGATATCGACGATCTTCTCGGCCAGGAACGATTCGCCGATCCCGCCGGTGAGCACGGTGTGGTGCCACAGTGGCTGGGTGCCCGGCGCACCGGCCAGGCGCGGCAACACGCGTTCGCGCATGAGGTGTTTCATCTCGAAGGGCACGCCGGGCATGATGACGTAGGGTTTGTCCTTGTGCCACACCCACATGCCCGGCGCGGTACCCAAGGCATTGAACAGCACCTCACTGTTGTCCAATACGTCCGCTTGCCTGCGGTTGATTTCGAGCATCGGCCTGTTGCCGCGCGCAAAGATGGATTCGACGTGCGCCAGCACATGGGCGTCGCGCCGGAGGCCACAGCCGAAATAGACCGAGAGCGCCTGCTTGGTCACGTCGTCTTTCGTGGGGCCGAGCCCGCCGGTCACGAAGATGATATCCGCCCGGCCCGAGGCCAGCGTGAGCGCCACGATGATGTCCGCCGCATGGTCGGCGACCGAGCTGACCTGCTTGACGCGGATGCCCAGGCCGTTGAGCTGCTTCGCCATCCAGGCCGAATTGGTGTCGATGATTTGACCGATGAGGATTTCGTCCCCTATGGTGATGATCTCTGCTTGCATACGTGCTAGAATCCGCCGAAATTGTCGTTGCGTTTGGTGAGTTTCAGGTCCTGCAGGATGGATGCCTTCGCCTTGATGGTGACATTGTAGCTCTGGTACCGGCCGAAGGGCACCCAGCCGAACGACATGTCCCAGCAGTGCAGGTCGCGGTAGATGCTGAAGCGCGTCATCGATACCTCCTTCTGCCGGAAGTCATACCCCGAATTGAACTGTACCTTCCACTTGGGGGTAAGGCTGAAATCGCCATGGAAGTTCAGCGTGGCCGTGATGTTCGTCTGCACGCCGGGTTTCGAATACTGGAAGCTGAATGAACCTGCTAGGTTCCACGGGATGTTGAAGTCGACGAAGGCATTGGGATCCGAGCTGATGCGGGCCAGTGCCTGCTGCTGTTCGGGCGTCATGTTGGCCTTCCGGTTGTCCAGCGAATCGAGGCCTTGCTGCCGGCTTTTGTTGGCTTCCGGGTTGAAGCTGTAATCGAACGACAGCCCGAAATTGACCAAGCGGGCCAGCTGGCCGTTCTGGATCGCGTAGCGATTGACCCGCCTGTTCGAGAACGAATCGAAGCTGTACGGATCGAACGTGCCGTTGAAATTGAGGTTGATCTTTTCATTGAACAATGCCGTCCGTCCCGAGAAGTTGATGTTCGACAGCTTGAACGAATCGGCCACCATGTTGTAGTTGCCGCTGAACGTGAGGCCTTGGAGGATCTTGATCTTCTTCTCGCCGCCATTGGTGGTGTCGCGCTTGCTCTGCACCTTGGCCTCCAGGTTGTTGTCTACCGAGAAGCCGATGCCCATCGACCGCCCGCTGCCCGGCGAGCCGTAGCTGCTGCCCTGGAAGATGGAATACAGCGTCTCCCGGCCTTGGGCATCCACGAATTGGCGGTAGAACCCGTACATCGGCTCCGAGAAGTCGGGCCGGTAGTTCAGGTTCACCGATGGCGTGATGACGTGCCGCATGGCCTTCACTTTCCCCATCCGGGGATACATCCCGTAGATCTTGGTCGAGAAACCCGAAGACACCGAGTATTCGTACGAACGCTTGAACCCGTCTACGGTATCCCGGATGGATTCGAAGCCAGCCGGCGTGTTCTCCAGTCGCTGCCGGTAGGTCTGGAAATGCCACCCCTCGCTGTAGTTCATGCTGGTGTTGAATTGGAAGAACTTCAGCACGTTGAGCGACAGGCTCACGGGGATGGTGTGCCGGAAGCCGTGCGTGAACTGGCCCAGCGTCTCCTTGGAGAACAGGCCTGTTTCCTTGGTGTTCAGTTTGTTGTCGCCGGTGAGCGAGTAGCTTACGTTGATGCGTTGGTACCATTTCTGTTCGCCCACCCGATCCTTGGAGTCGAACGGATTGAACGAGGCTACGCTGAGCGCAAAGGTGGGCAGGTCGAGCGTAATCGATTGATCGGCCATTTGTTGCGAATGCCGCATGCTGGTGGTAAGGTTCACCTTACCGTCGGCGAACGTACGGCCGTAGCTGATGCTGGAATTCATGGAGTTCTTGGTGATTTCCGTTGGGTCATAGGTAGCGCCCGCAGCCGTGTTCTGTGCATACCCGGAGGTGCCGAATTCGACTTGTGCGCTGAAGGTCGTGCCTGGATTGGCCTCTTGCAATTGGGTGTGGTTCCAGTTGACGCGGAAATCGCGCAGTGAACGGCGTTGCTCGGTCCCTTCCACGCCGCTTTTGGTATCGCTGAATCGGATGTTGAACCCGCCGTTATATTTATAATTGACGCGATACCGCGTGAGTACAGAGGTTTCCCACGAGCCCTTTGAATACAGCGTGCCCCGAACCTCGCTGTCCCAATAGTCGTTGAACGCGAGGTACCAGCCCATGTCGCGCATGAAGAACCCCCGGTTGAATTCCTCGCCGAACGTGGGGAACAGGAATCCCGAAGACCGTTTGTTGGGCTTGGGGAAGAAACCGAACGGGATGGTGACGAACTTGAGCGGCACGCCTTCCACCACGAGGTATGCCGGACCGGCGATGATCTGGTTTTCGGTGACGATGCCTTTGCTGATCTGGATGCCGAAATGCGTATGGGGCTCAGGGAGGTTGCACGTACTGTACATGCCGTGGTAGAGCGACATCTCGTTGTACTGGTTCTTGCGCACCTGGCTGGCCTGGATGAAGCCGCCTTCCACCTCGGTGAAGATGCCCCACGTGTTGGCCTTTCCAGTGTCGAAGTTGTAGCGGAGCGAATCCACCGCCTTGGGCGTCTCGTTCGGGAAGATGACGACCGGGCGCCCCACGTATTTGCCATTGTGGTCGGTCCTGCCGCTGGCGAAGACCTCGCGCGTGTTGTTATTGATGCGGATGGAGTCGGCCGCCAACTCGAAACCCTCGTACTTGACCTTCGCCTCGCCGATCAGGTAGACGATGTTATTCCTCAGGTCCGAGTATTGCGAATCGCGGGCCACCATGGTCACCATGGCTTTCAGCCCGTCGCCGGGCTCCTGTTTAAGGGTATCCGCGTTGTTGGCCAGGGTGTCGGGGCGCAGGCTATCGGTTTCCAGCGTGTCGGCGACCAACGTATCGGCGGGTACGGCGACCTTGCCCGAATTTTGCTGGCCGTATACCAAAGTACCTGTGAATACCGTTAAAATGAATAGAAATGACGAAAAAAAACCAGCAACAGCCTTCAAATTTGCCAACGAATATTATTTTTGCAATAAATCGGAATTGCGTACAAAATTAATCAAAATAGTTAGGATTCTGGTGTAATACATCGATATGATAAAACATCCCGCGAAGCGCATCTTTTGTTACCTCTCCCTGCTCATATGTATTCCAACGGTTTCTTTTGCAAATAAGTATCTCGATTCGTTATACACCGTCAAGACGGTCGTGCTGGACGCGGGGCATGGCGGCCCGATACCGGGCGCCAGGGGCGCGAAATCGATCGAGAAGGACGTGGCGCTGCAGGTGGTGCTGAAGCTGGGGAAGGCCATCGAAAAGGAGATACCGGGTGTCAAGGTACTGTATACCCGTACCACCGACGTGAACATCGAGCTGTACAAACGCATCGAATTGGCCAATGAAAACCGGGCCGACCTGTTCATTTCCGTGCACCTGAACGCAGCCCCCGAACGGCGGGTGAGGAGAAAGAACAACAAGGGCAAGTATTATACGGTCCGGGTACAGGACAAATCGGTACGGGGTACCGAAACCTTCGTGTCGGCTTTCGGTCGGCTTGCCGAACAGGACGAGAGCCTGCGCGAAAAGGCCGAGCGGGAAAACAAGGACATCCTGCTGGAAGAGAATTACGAGGAGAACTACGGTGGTTTCGACCCGAACGATCCGGCGTCATCGATCATCCTGTCGTTGATGAAGAACCAATTCCGCGACAAGAGCATCCAATTGGCTACGTTGATGCAGAAGGAATACGTCAGGTCGGGCCGGGAAGACCGTGGCGTGCAGCAATTGAGCCTGGCGGTGCTGGCGCGCGCCAGCATGCCGGCCGTGCTGACGGAAATCGGTTTCATCAGCAATCCCAACGAGGAAACGTACATGATGTCCGAGAACGGACAGGCGGAAATCGTGAAAAACCTGGTGGACGCCATCAAGGCATACAAGAAGCAAGTTGAACGATAGCGGCGCGACGCTCGAAAACTGGCACCGAAGTTGTTCGTTTAATCAGCAAATCAGCAAGACGTGAAGATAGCAAACGAAACGAAAGTAGGTATTTTGGCCGTGGTGGCCATAGCGATATTGATCCTGGGCTACAGTTTCCTGCGCGGAAACGATGTATTCAGCCGCGAAAACACGTTCTACGCCACCTATGACCGGGTGGACGGGCTCACCGAATCGAAACCCATCCTCGTGAACGGATACCAGATCGGGCGGGTGTCCAAGATGGAGCTGCAAGCCGACGGTCGCATACGGACCGAGCTCAAGGTAAAGCGGAGTTATGCCATCCCATCCAATACCGTGGCACGCCTGGCCAGTACCGACCTGCTGGGCGGCAAGGCCATCGTATTCGAATTGGGCGATAGCCCGGAATATGCCGATAACGGGACCGAACTTACGCCCGGGTTGCAGAAGAACATCATGGAGCAGGTGGAACCCATCCAGAAAAAGGCCGAAGACATCGCCGCGGTGCTCGATTCGGTGCTGAGTTCCATCAACAATACGATCAACCGCGATTTCCAGCGCAATTTCAACCGCAGCATCAACAGCATCGCCAACTCGCTGCAAAACCTGGAAGGCATCACCCAGCAATTGGACGGGCTCGTGGTCGCCGAGCGTGCGCGCATCCGCGACATCATCGGCAACGTGGAATCGATCACCGCCAACCTGAAGAACAACAACGAACGGATCGGGAGCGTGTTGGCAAACCTGGACAGCATCACCGACCAGGTCGCGAAAGCGGATTTCGCACAGACCATCACCAGCGCCAACAAGGCCATGGCCGATTTCCAGTCGATCACCGATCGGATAAACCAGGGCCAGGGGTCGATCGGCATGTTGTTGAATGACGAGCAGCTCTATGAAAACCTCAACCAGGCGTCCAAGAACCTGGAGGAGTTGATCGCCGACATGAAGGCGCGGCCGGGCCGGTACGTCCACTTCTCGGTGTTCGGGAGAAAAAGCGATTAGGGAGACGGAAGTCCGGAGCCAGCGTTGGAAACCAAAAGCAAAAAGGTGTTGTGTGTTTGAAGAATAACGCTTACCTTTGCAGACCAAAATGAAATCCTTTGCGGAAGTGGCGTAATTGGTAGCCGCACCAGACTTAGGATCTGGCGCCGCAAGGCGTGGGGGTTCGAGTCCCTTCTTCCGCACCGGAATCCTCCCGAGCACATCGGGAGGATTTTTTATAAGATGCGATAAACGCTTAACGAAAAGTATGAACATTTCACACGAAAACATCGACAACATCAATGCCGTCATCACTGTAGAACTCACCCCCGAAGACTACAACCCCCAAGTGGACAAAGCGATCAAGGAACAGGCAAAGAAGGCCAAGCTGCCGGGTTTCCGGCCGGGATTGGTGCCGGTGTCGCACATCCGCCGTACGTACGGGAAAGCGATTTTGCTTGATGAGGTCAATCGGTCGGTGAGTGATCGCATCAATCAGTACATCGGTGACAACAAACTGGATATCCTGGGCCAGCCGTTGCCGAATGAAGAAGATCGTGCCGATTACAATTGGGATTTCAACGATACGTTCTCGTTCCGTTACGATATCGCGTTGGCACCGCAATTCGACATCCCGTTTACCGACAAGACCACCTTCAAGGAATACGTCATCAAGGCCGACGAGGAGACCCTGTCCTCGCGCATCAAGAGCCTGCGCCGGAGCTACGGCAAGATGACCAACCCCGAAGTGTCCGAAGACGGCGACGTATTGTATGGCGAATTGAGGGAAGTGGATGCCGAAGGTGCCGAGGTGGAAGGCGGCATCGTGAACACGGCTTCCGTACGGACGGACGTGATCGAGGACAAAAAGATCAAGAAATCGCTGGTGGGCTTGAAGAAGGACGATGAGGTAACCTTGGACGTCAAGAAGGCCTTCAAGGAGCATGCCGACATCGCGCGCATCCTCGGGGTGCAGGAAGGTGAAGTGGACGGCTTGGCGAATCCGACCTTCAAGCTGACGGTTAGGAACGTGAACCGCCTGGAAGAGGCCGACCTGACGCAGGAGTTCTATGACAAGCTGTTCGGCGAAGGGACGGTCAAGACCGAGGACGAATTCAAGGCCAAGGTGCAGGAGGAAGTGGAAGGCATGTTCGTGCAGAACGCCACGCAGAAGCTGCAGAACGAGATCTACCTGAAAGGGCTGGAATCGGTGGACGTGGAATTCCCGGAAGCGTTCCTGAAACGGTGGCTGAAGGCGACCAACCCCGAAATCAAGGAAGACGAGTTGGAGGAAGGGTTCGCGGATTTCGTGAAGAACCTGAAATGGACGCTCATCGAAAACCGGATCATCACCCAGAACGGCCTGGAGGTGAAATACGAGGAGGTGCTGGCGCTGGCCAAGGAACGCATCGCCGCGCAGATAAAGCTCTATGGCCCAGGGCAGGAGCCAACCGATCAGCAATTGGCACAATATGCCGTGCAGTTGCTGGGCGACAAGGAGCAGGCCAACCGGTTATTCGACGAAGTGAAGGCCCTGAAGGTGTTCGATCACGTGAAGGGGCTGGTGAAGTTGGAAAAGGAAGCTATCGAATACAACAAGTTCTTGGAATTGAAGTGAAAACGACCTGTTGGTCAATAAAAAAAGCGGCCGGAAAGCGCCGCTTTTTTTGTGCCCGGTTTTTTTTGGGGCCTCACTTCTTTTGCGCCACGAACTTGGCCAAGGGGGCCATCCGCGCACGGAACAATTGCAGCGTGTCGCCCTGCAGGTGGTAGCTGTCGGCGGTCTCCAGCGCGCGGCGCAAGCCATTTTCCACGTCCATGTTCTCGCAGGCCATCAGCGTGCCGATCAGTTGGGAAAACGTGATCCGGTTTGGGTTCGCGAGCGCATAGGTGCCGCCCATGCCGTTGCAGCCGCCATTGGCCTCTACACGGTTGTTTTCGGAGACCAGCCGGATGAACGCTTCTTTTTGGGTCGTCCCCGCGTCGACCGGCTTGCCACCCACCTCGAATAGTTTCCAGTAGGTGTCGGTGATCGCATCGTCGAGTTTTTCCAGTATGTAGTGCTCCGCCAGGTTGCCGGTGATGCGATTGCCTTCCATATCGAGGTGGAAAAGCCTGTCCTCGCCGACCTGGAACTGTTCGCCACGGTCTGACAGGGCAATCCGGCTTCCCGATTCGTCCCAACTGAAGGTTCCCGAATCCGTGAAGACGGAGTCGCCTTTTTCGAGGTATTGGGTTTTCAATCGATAGGCGTTGTCATCGGTCAACGTGAGCGTGTAGCGGATCCCGGGACAATCGGCGCAGGGGAGCGTGCCTTGGTAGGTGCCCGCCCAGTCAAGCGAATGCTGGCTGTTGTGCGCGGCATCGGCGGCTTGGCCCGCCGGCGCTTTGCGCTTGGTTTGGCAGGCGCCGGCGACCAGCGCCACGGCTACCAGGCACCCAATTAGTTGCTTGATCGACATGATGTTCATTTGTTTATTCGTTAATTTGTACAAAAGATATGCGATACAGAGAATAGGAGCATAAAACGTACCAAAAAAGATAAACGCACGGGCTATGGATAATTATGATACGTTGAGCGTTCCCGAAGCCACGTTGTTGCAACGTGAACTGCGGGCGCGCGTGGACACGGCCGAACGGGATTTGTCGGTCGGCGTGATCGGCGGTGCCGATATTTCATTGAACCGGTTCAGCCCAACGATCTATGCCGGGATCGTGTTGCTGTCCTTTCCGGCGTTGCAACCGATCGGGTGGTCGTTGGTGAAGGCCGAAACGCATTTTCCGTACGTTCCGGGCTATCTGGCATTCCGCGAGGTGCCTGCCTTGGTCGAGGCCTGGAAGCAGCTGGCGGTCAAACCGGATGTCCTTGTGGTGGATGGCCACGGCATCGCCCACCCGCGCAGGCTGGGCATCGCCACCCATTTCGGCGTGGCGACCGGGCAACCTACGGTGGGTTGCGCAAAGAAATTGCTTACGGGCCGGTACGAACCGCCCGGATCGACCTTAGGTGAACATACCCCCATCATGTCGGGGGCCGAGCAGATCGGTTTCGCTTTCCGTAGCAAAAGCAACGTCGCTCCGGTATTCGTATCGCCCGGTCACCGCGTGGGCATGTCAGGCAGCCTGCAACTGATCCGGAAATGCGTGGGCAGGTACCGGATCCCCGAGCCGACGCGCTTGGCGCATGAATTGGTGAACCGTTTCCGACGTGGCGAATTGGCGGCGGGTACGTGGCTGGAAACGCGCTAGTTTGTCCCGGTCATGGCGCCGCTTATTTGCTCACCTCGGCCAACCGATCCAGGTCTTCGCGATCCAGCGTCAGTTTCGGTGCGGCGAAGATGGTTTCCAGCTGCTTTTCGCTGGTCGCGCTCACGACAGGTGCGCCTACATGAGGTTGTGCGAGCAGCCATGCCAACGATACCGTGGCTGGCGTAGTGTCGTGCCTGGCCGCTATTTCGTCCAATGCATCGAGCACGGCCAATCCCTTCCCGTTAAGGTATTTCTTGGCGCCGCCGCCGCGCACGCTTTTCCCGAGGTCTGCCTCGCTTCGGTATTTGCCGGTGAGGAACCCGGCAGCCAGTGCCCAATAAGGAAACACGGTCAAGCCGTGCGCTGCTGCCAAGGGGGCATAGTCACGCTCGTAGCCGGTACGCTCAACGAGATTGTAATGTGGTTGCAGCGCGACGTATCGAGGTAGGTTTTCTTTTTCCGCAAGTTCAAAAGATTCGTTGAGTCGGGCCGGGGATACGTTCGATGCAGCGATATAGCGTACCTTACCGGCCTTGATAAGTTCTTCATAGGCAGACAGCGTCTCCGCCAAGGGTGTCTGGTTATCGTCGAAATGCGTGTAGTACAAATCGATGTAATCGGTCTGCAGCCGGCGCAGCGACTCATCTGCCGATTTAAGGATGTGCTTTTTACTGATGTCGAATCCGTGTTCCTTGGTTTCGGAACCGACTTTGGTCGCCACAACCAGTTGTTCGCGGTTGCCCCGGCTCTTCAGCCAATTGCCGATGATGGTTTCGGATTGGCCTCCGGTGCCATTGACCCACCACGCATAGGTGTCTGCGGTATCGATGAAATTGAATCCACCCGCCACGAAAGCATCCAGTATGCCAAATGATTGCTGCTCATCCAGCGTCCAGCCAAGTACATTGCCACCGAAATTGATTGGGGCAACGGCTAAATCCGATGTGCCTATTTTTACTTTTTCCATGTCCTGCCTTATTGTTTTTAAGGAAGGCAAATTAGCACCATCGGTCGTCTTTTCCGTCAACCGAAAGCCATCATGCTGTAAAAAAAATGTCACGGACGCTGGTTTAACGTCTCGTCCAGCCACCTGAAGAATTCACGTTGCCAAACGATCGCGTTCTGGGCGCCGAGTACCCAGTGGTTTTCATCGGGGAGGTACAGCAGGCGGCTCTTGAGGCCCTTGAGCTGCGCGGCCTGGAAGGCCTCCAGCCCCTGTTCGATCCCCACGCGGTAGTCTTTTCCGCCTTGCACGATGAATATCGGCGTGTCCCACCGATCCACGTGCTCGATGGGGTTGAAGGCCGTATAGGTCTTTCGGTGCCGTTCGTCCCAATACGGGCCGCCCAGGTCTTTGTTGGCAAAGAAGAGTTCCTCGGTGGTGCCGTACCAACTGCGCATGTCAAATAGCCCGTCGTGCGCGATGAAGCTCTTGAAACGCTTCTCGTGCAGGCCGGCCAGCATGAATACCGAATAACCGCCGTAGCTTGCGCCCACCGCGCCGAGCCGCTCGGTATCGACATAGGGTTCCTTGGCCAGGTCATCCACGGCAGAGAGGTAGTCGCGGATGGCCTGTCCGCCCCAATCGCCACTGATCTGCTCGTTCCATTCCACGCCGTAGCCGGGCATGCCCCTCCGATTCGGGGCAACGACGATATAGCCTTGTGCGGCAATCAATTGGAAATTCCACCTGAAGGAATAGAATTGCGATAGCGCGCCCTGTGGCCCGCCTTGGCAATAGAGCAGGGTAGGGTATTTCCTGTTGGGGTCGAAATCGGGCGGATAGATGACCCAGGATAGCAGGTCCTTGCCGTCGGTGGCTTTCGTGATGCGTGATACGACCTTGCTTTTCGCGATACCGGCATACTGTTCATCATTCACCGTCGTGAGCTGGGTGAGTTGGCGGGTATCCAGATCGAAGCGGTAAAGTTCGGCGGCACGGTTCATGTCGGTCAAGGACACCACGAGCTGTTCGCCGGCCTGCCCGATGATGCCGGTGATGTCATGCTGGCCTTCGCTGAGCTGGCGGATGCTGGCCGCGCGGTTTTCGGCCAGGTTCGCGTGGAGCGCGATCTCGAAGAGCTGGATGGTGCCCTTGATGGCGGCGATGAACCAGAGGGCGCGACCGTCGTTGCTCCAGTGGTAGGCCTCGACCGTGCCGTCCCAGTCTTTGGTGAGGTTGTAGCGCCTGGAGGTTCGCTTGTCGAATACGATGATGTCGTTTTTGTCTGCTTCATAACCGTCTTCGGCCATGCTCAGCCACGCAAGTCGCTGGCCATCCGGACCGAACGCGGGCGATCTGTCGTATCCCATCATCCCTTCGGTCAGGTTGGTCGTGTTGCCGGACGAGAGGTCGTAGCGATAGATGTCGGTATTGGTGCTCAACGCGTACGCCGTGCCTGACTTTTTCTTGCATACGTAGAGGATGCTCTTGCCGTCTGGTGCCCATAGCATGTCTTCGATGCCGCCGAACGGCTGCTGGGGCGTATGGTACGGCTCGTCGGCCATGATGTCTATCGGCGTGCCGATTTTCCCGTTGTCATAGGTCGCATAGAAAACGTGGTTGAACCCACCGTCGCTCCAGCTATCCCAGTGCCGGTAGTTCAGCGCGTCATAGACGTAGGCGTCTGATTTCGGCAGGTCGGCGTATCGATCGGAACCGCGTACCTTTTCGAGCGGCACGGTCCGGGAGAACAGGATGTGGGCGCCATCGGGCGAGAAGCGTACATTTTGCAACGGTTCGGCTACGTCCGTCAGCCTGCGGCCCGCTGGATGCTGCGGGGACACGTGCCAAAGCTGCCCATCGTGGAGGTAAAAGACGGTGTTGGCGTTGTCTACATGGATGGCGTGCTTGCTTCCCCCGCCGCCGGTAAGCGGCTGGTACTTTCCACCGGATACCGGGATGCGGAAGAGGTTCCGTTCACTTTTGTTTTCGGCGAGGTCGTATCGGGTAACGCCGTAGATGACGTCCTTTCCATCGGGCGAGACGATTGCCCCGGACACCCGGCCGAGTTGCCAAAGGGCTTCGGGAGAAAGGGGTTTTTGGGCTTGTGCGATGCCCATGGCGGCCAACGTTGCTGCGGTCATAAGTGCGTGTTTCATCATGTGATGCGATCAATTAGTCGGTCGCAAGTTAGGAAAATCGATATTCCTTTTCAAGTCTAGTTTGGATGTATAGGTAATTTCGTGTCAGTTCCTTAACTTCGCCGACGAAGCAATTTGGAACGATGATCTTGGTCAATCAATTTCTGCAAGTCGAAATCGCCGAAAAGGGCGCGGAACTCACCAGCTTGAAACGCAACGACGACGGGTATGAATACCTGTGGCACGCCGACCCGAAGTATTGGGGCAAGACGAGCCCGGTACTGTTCCCGATCGTGGGGGCACTCAAGGGCGGGGCCTATCGCTACGATGGCGCGACGTACAAGCTGCCACGCCATGGGTTTGCACGTGATCTGGTTTTTGCGGGCACGCGCATCTCGGATACCGAGGCGCTGTTCACGTTGGCCGATACGGAAGAGACGCGAACGGTTTATCCCTTTGCGTTCCGGTTGGCCATCCGTTACCGATTGGATTTGCATGCGCTGTGCTGCACGTATGAAGTCCATAATCCCAGCGAACGCGATCCACTGCTCTTCGCTATCGGGGCCCATCCGGCATTCGCGGCGGGCCGTGGCCAGGGCGCGCCCGACTACGAGGCCCATTACCTCGAGTTTCCGGACGACGATCGATTGATTTGCCATCGGCTTGACGGGGATTTGCTGTCGACGGAAACCTACGCCATCGAATTGGCCAATCACCGGTTGCCGCTGCGTTATTCACTGTTTGAATCGGATGCGTTGGTGATGAAAGCGCTCCGGAGCCGGGAAGTTTCGTTGCGCAATTCGGAAAATGGCCGGGGGATCCGCTTGCGGCACGATGATTTTCCCTTCTTTGGCATTTGGGCGGCAAAGGGCGCCGATTTCGTGTGCCTGGAACCTTGGTTCGGTATCGCGGATTCCACAAGCCATGATCAGCGATTGGAGCACAAGGAAGGTATCCAGCACCTGGATGCCGGGCAAACGTGGGCGCGTGAATGGATGATCCAAGCCGATTGACAACAGCGTATGGAAGCCAACAACTGGGAAACGCGTAGCAACGCCACGGTTTACGAAAATCCGTGGATACGCGTGGAGCACCGCGACGTGACCACGCCAGCCGGTACGCCCGGCATCTATGGTGTCGTGAAATTCAAGAACAAGGCCATCGGCATCATCCCGGTCGATGAGGCGGGATTTGTGTACCTGGTGGGCCAGTACCGCTATACGCTGGGGGAGTACTCCTGGGAAATCCCGGAAGGCGGCGGGCCGATCGGCGAAGATCCGCTTGAAACGGCCAAACGCGAATTGAAGGAGGAGACGGGGCTGTCGGCAACGCATTGGCAGTACCTGGGCCGTATCCATACCTCCAATTCGGTCACGGACGAGGAGGGGTTCGTCTTCCTGGCCCAAGGACTGGTGCACGGCGAGGCCGAGCCCGAGGAAACCGAGCAACTCCAACTGAAAAGGGTGCCCCTGGAGGAAGCCGTCGCCATGGTGATGCGATCGGAAATCACGGATTCGATTTCCGTTTGCGCCATCTTGATGGCGGCGAGGTTATTGGGTGTTTGACGCTTCGCTGACCGATTCCGGTTCTTCGATCGGCGGCTTGTCCGCTTTCACGCCCAATCTCATCAGCACGGGAACGAAGAACGACGCGATGCCCACCAAGGCGATGACGCTGCCCAAGATCACGAACGTAAGGCTGATGCCGATATTGTCGGCGATGAAGCCGGTGCTGAGCAGCCCGATCATCGACGGGAGCAGCGCGATACTGAAGTACATGGAGAATACGCGCCCAAGCATGGCGGATTCGATCCGCTCCTGGAGGATGGTCATGAAACTCGCATTGTAGACCGAAGCCGCCATCCCGCCCAATACCGTCAGGCCGACGAACAACAGGAACCCCGCGGGCGAGAGCACGCCGGATATGGCCAGGCTCAAGCCCAGGAGGACGTGCATGCTGTTGATGATGACGATCTTGTTGAACGAGGGTTTGAAAATGCCCAACAGGCCGCCACCCACCAACATCCCGATGCCCCAGACCACCTCGATGACGCTCATTTCGAATTTCCCGCCGCCGAAATGTTGCAACGTGAGCAGCGGGAACAGGACGGCCACGGGCATGATGCAGAACGTGGCGACGATCGAAAAGAAGAAGAGCCAAGATATCCCTTTGTCGGTCGTGACCGCACGGATGCCCAACGCGAGATCTTGCAGCACCTGGCGTACGCCTTGTCCGGTTTCTGGCGATTTTTTCGGGTTGGGTATGTGTACCAGGAGTAACGAGGCAATGGCCAGCACCGCACCGCCGATATCCAGCAGCAGTACGTTGCCGATGTCCATCAGCCCGATGGCCAGCGCGCCAAGCGCGGGCCCGGCGATACTGGATACCGATTGGATGACCTGGTTGATGCCGCTGATGCGCAGGAGCTCGGACTCCGGGGCCAGCAGGGGTACGGAAGCCTGCATGGCTGGCATGTGGAACGCCGAACCCACGGAGCGCAGCCCCAGCAATACATAGATGAATAGCAGTTCGGCGTAGCCGATATAGAAGAGGACGGACATGGCCAACGTGCAGATGGCGATGAACGCGTCGGCGGCAATCATCGTGCGTTTACGGTCCCATCGGTCGATGTACACGCCCGCAAAGGGCCCGATCAGTGCCTGTGGCAACAAAGCTGCCATGGCGGCGTAAGCCAGGACTTCGGCAGAGCCGGTTTCGAGGCTGAGCCAGATGATGATGGCGAAATTGACGGCCGAACTACTCAATAACGAAATGAATTGTCCGCTCCAAATGATGGCAAATGTTCGTTTCCACGCGTTTTGCATATACTTTATGTTGTCCCCGTTTTCCTGGGAAATGATCGACTAAAAAAAATGAAATGTTTCAGGCGTAGCCTGCGTAGTTGGAATCCAAGCGGTTTTGCCTGGACTTAAGCCCTGTCTCGATGGACAAAGGCGATGCGGGTATTGACGAGTCTCATGGATGTATCGCGTTTGTTGGCGACAAATATAAAATAAATCCAGGAATAACTTGTCGGAATTGGCATAATTCATCTTAATTTCGCACTTCGTTCTGGAACAGATGGTAAAAAAGGCCATACTTACCATTGGGCTGCTGGTGTTGTCCAATGCATTCATGACGCTCGCGTGGTACGGGCACCTGAAATTCAAGGAAATGAGCTGGTTAAACGGCTTGGGGCTGGTGGGGATCATCCTCGTGAGCTGGGGGATCGCGCTGTTCGAATACGCGCTGCAGGTACCTGCCAACAGGATTGGTTTCGCTGAGCACGGCGGGCCTTTCAACCTGTGGCAGCTAAAGGTGATACAGGAGGTCATCACCCTCACGGTATTTACGGTTTTTGCGGTGTTGTTCTTCAAGAGCGAACCTTTTCGCATCAATCACTTGATCGGATTCGTCTTGTTGGTGGCTGCGGTTTATTTCTTGTTCAAGAAATGATCGTGACTAGCCGATGGCGTCTCCCGTTTCGGCCCACATGGGCCGGCTTTGCAATACCTCCCGGTAGATGGGGCATGCCGGGTCGTGCGCGCCGGGCAGGTAGCCTGTGCTCATCAGGAATTCATTGACGATTTCACCTCCCGTGAATTTGAATGTCTTTTTGAAGATTTTCATCCATTCGGCGAGTGTCTTGGGATGATGGTGATCCAACCACCCCTTGAACGAGCCATGCGTTTGCTGCAATCCGAGGATGGTGTTTGCATTTTCAATGGCTGCATTGATTTTCAGTCGGTTGCGGATAATTCCTGCATCTGCCAGCAGTCGCTCGCGATCCGCCCCGCTATAGGCTGCGACTTTCGCGATGTCGAATTGGTCGTACGCGGCGCGGAACGACGCTTCCTTCTTTAAAATGGTTTCCCAGCTCAGGCCCGCCTGGTTGATTTCCATGATGAACCGCCCGAACAGTTCGTTGTCATCAAGGATGGGAAAACCATAATGGCGATCGTGGTAGTTTTTATGCAAGATGCGGCGCGCCTCCGGCCGCATGGTGGGGATGTAATCGCAATAGGCCATCGTCTGTCTTTTTTGATTTTGGATCAGTCAGCGATTTCGATCCATACGGGGCCGTGGTCACTGGTCTTTTCCCATCCCCTTACGTGCCTATCCACGCCTGCCGAACGGAGCCGCGGAGCGACATCCGGGCTCAGCAGGAAATGATCGATGCGTAGACCGGCGTCGCGCCCAAAGGCATTGCGGAAATAATCCCAATAGGTATAGATCGTCTCGTCAGGGTACAGCGCCCGGATGGCATCGATCCAGCCTTGGGCCAGCAAGGCTTGGAAGGCTTCTCGGGTCTCTGGACGGAACAGCGCATCATCCACCCACCGCTCTGGCCGATATACATCGCGTTCGGTCGGGATCACGTTGAAATCACCGGTCAGGATTACCGGAACCCCTTGGTCTAGCAGGGTCTTGCTATGCATGGTGAGTCGTTTCATCCAGCTCAGTTTGTAATCGAACTTCGGCCCCGGCGCCGGGTTGCCATTCGGTAGGTACAGGCAGGCGATGATGACACCGTTGATCTTTGCCTCGATGTACCGGCTGTGTGCGTCCTCGGGGTCGCCCGGCAGCACCCGGCAGATTTCCTCGGGCTGGCCTACGCGCGAAAGGATGGCTACGCCGTTCCAGCTTTTCTGCCCGTGCCAGATCGCCTGGTAACCGGCTGCCAGCAGCGCTTCGGCGGGGAAATTCTCCTGGATGGATTTCAGTTCCTGGAAACAGGCAATATCCGGCTGGGTCTCCTCAAGCCACCGCAGTACCACGGGGAGGCGGGCGTTGATGCTATTGACGTTGTATGTTGCTATCTTCATGGGGCATAACCGTTAACGACAAAAGCCCCACTGCAGTGAGGCTTTCGTGATCCCGCTGGGATTCGAACCCAGGACCCATACATTAAAAGTGTATTGCTCTACCAGCTGAGCTACGGAATCATCTTTTTTAAGTACGACTTCCTTTTTCGGAAAGTGGTGCAAAGATAGAATTATCGCCAAAACTGTCCAAAATAAATTTGAGATAATTTCATAGGCGCTTTGTGTCAGTGTATTCATCCCTGTCGGTGGGCTGGTTTGCTCGCCCGAACCATGCGGTCGGCACCGTGCATGTCTTGGTGCAACTGCACGTGTTCAAAGCCCATTTTATGTAATAGCTCATGGACTCCCGGACCATAACGGCGATTGATTTCGAAATACAGCGTTCCGTCAGGGTTGAGGTGTTGTGCAGCGAACGCAGCGATGTGCGCGTAAAACAGCAGGGGGGTGTCGTCATCCACGAAGAGGGCTAGGTGCGGTTCGTGGGCCAACACGTTCCGGTGCATGGCTGCTTTTTCGCGTTCGGTAATGTAAGGTGGGTTGCTGACGACGGTGTCGAAGGCCTGGCCCGGTTGGAAGACGAGGTTCCAGTCACGGATATCGGCATGGATGAACTGCAATCCCGCCGCTTGGCTTGCGGCATTTCCCTTCGCAACCCGCAAGGCGTCCGTCGAAACGTCCAAGGCGTGTACGGTGGCGTCTGGAAACGCTTTTTTCAGGGCGATGGCGATGCAGCCACTGCCCGTTCCGATATCGATGATGTGGTTTGGCCCGGTGTGTAGTGCTTGTTGTTCGTCAATGATGAGCTGTACCAATTCCTCGGTTTCCGGCCGGGGAATCAATACGGATTGGTTGACGGCCAGCTTCATGCCCATGAACCAGGCATGGCCAAGTAGGTGCTGGATCGGTATTGCCTGTGTTAGCTGCCTTAAGGCATCCGCCAGCCAATGCGCATCCAGGTCGCTGAGCGTGGTGCTTTTGCGGAGCAACCGGTCGGTTCTCGACCAACCCAATCGATGTTCCAGCAACAGGAAACAAAGTTCGCGCGCTTCGCTGGCGGGATATAGGTGGGCCAGTTCATCCACGAATTGCTGCTCAAAGATCGTCAGGGGGTGCATGAGGGCAAACATACGGCAATTTTAGTTAAGTTTGCACCATGCAAGAGCACGAACGGTACATGCAGCGTTGTCTTGAGCTGGCCCGGCTCGGTGCGGGTTCGGTGAGTCCGAACCCCATGGTGGGTGCCGTGTTGGTACGCGACGGCAAGATCGTCGCCGAAAACTACCACCGTCGGTACGGCGGCCCGCATGCGGAAGCGCTCGTGGTGGCTGCAGCGCTCGACGCGTATGGCGCTGAGGCGCGATCGGTTTTTCGCGAGGCTACGCTATACGTGAGCCTCGAGCCGTGCGCACACCAAGGAAAGACGCCCCCCTGTGCCCAATTGTTGGCTGACCAGGGCATCGGACGGGTGGTGGTGGCCTGCCGCGATCCTTTCGATCAGGTGAATGGACAGGGGATACGGATGCTGGAGGCAGCCGGTATCGAGGTGATCGAAGGCGTCTTGGAAGCGGAGGCCCGCTGGCTGAACCGCAGGTTTATGACGCGCCTGGCCGTACAACGCCCCTATATCATCCTGAAATGGGCACAAACGGCAGACGGATACATGGCGCCGACGGATGGTGGGCAGAAGTGGATTACCGGTGCAGCGGCCAATCAACTGGTGCATCGCTGGCGGAGCGAAGAAGACGCGGTATTGGTGGGTGCCAAGACGGCGTTGGCTGACGACCCGCAGCTCACGGTGCGGGAATGGCGTGGCCGGAACCCAAAGCGCGTGCTCGTCGACCGACAATTGGTAACCCCTGCGCACGCAAAGCTCTATGATGGCGCGGCGGAGACCCTGGTTTTCAACGCATCGAGGTCTGAATGGCGTACGGATGTCAAGTACATCGCGTTGGAAGACTTCGACCGATACCTGCCACAGCAGATCGCCTACCAACTTTACTTGCTGGATGTGCAGTCGGTTATCGTGGAAGGGGGGCGGAAGACGCTGGAACTTTTCATCGAAGCGGGCCTCTGGGATGAGGCGCGGGTGTTTTCTTCGGCAACCGCTTGGGGAGCGGGCGTGACCGCACCCGTCTTGCACGGCAAGGCGGCCAAGGTACAGGCTGTCGGGCAGGATACCCTTTCGGTGTATTATCGGGATTGAGGTTACGGACTAACACGGTAACGAATGGATTTTTACGTTGCGGCCATCATCCAAGCGCTTTGTTTCGGCCCGCTGGTCATCGGGCTTTATCTGTCCATGAAAATCTTCAATATCCCTGATATCACCACAGACGGTAGCTACACATTGGGTGCCGTGATCACGGCGGTAGGCACGTCCACGGGTTTCCCATTGCCGATCACCTTGCTGCTGGTGCTGTTTGGCGGAGCATTGGCCGGGGGATGCACGGCGTTGATCCATACGAAATTGCGCATCCACGCCCTGCTGGCCGGTATCTTGGTGATGACGGCGCTTTATTCCGTCAATTTGATGTTATTGGGACGCTCCAATATGCCATTGATCGGCTATGCCGACATCTTTGGCAGCCTGGTGGTTTTTGCCGATACCGATGCCAATACCTTGCTTGTGTTGGTGGTTTTGTTGGGGGTTCTGCTAACGGCGATGGCCTATTTGCTGCGTAGCGATTTCGGGATAGCCATGCGGGCCACTGGCGACAGCGAGCCGATGATCCGGGCGCAGGGCGTCAACACGGCTGCGATGAAAATATACGGGCTGGCCATCGCGAATGCGCTCACCGCTTTGGGTGGATCGCTGATGGCACAATTCCAGGGATTCGTCGACATCAATATGGGCATCGGTATCGTCATCAGTGGGTTGGGGGCGGTTATCATCGGGGATACGATAATCAATGTGCTCAAGATCCGCACCATCACAGCCTCGCTGGTGTGTGTGGTGATGGGAGCCGTGATCTTCCAGGCCTTGTTGGCTACCGCGCTCACCCTCGGCGTGGATGCGACGTTGCTGAAACTCACCACGTCGCTGCTCGTGCTTTCGATCGTCGCGTTGCCGCGCTTCGGCGGCTTGTTACAATTCAATGGAAGATAAGTCAGTATCGATGCTCCACCTCCAACACATCACCAAGGTCTTCAATCCAGGCAAAGCCACCGAAGTGGTCGCCGTACAAGACGTGACGCTCCAGCTCGAGACGGGCAGCTATACCGTGCTTGTCGGTGCGAATGGTTCGGGAAAGAGTACGTTGCTCAACTTGGTGGCTGGCAACACCTATGCAGACGCTGGCAAGGTGCTGCTAGACGGCGTGGAAATGCAGCGGCTTCCAGATTACCGGCGGAGCCGATGGGTCGGCCGGGTGTTCCAGAATCCGTTGGTGGGCACGGCAGCGTCACTGAGCATACTCGACAATTTTCGGATGGCGGCGCTGCGCCGATCGCCGAAGTTGATGAGATTGGGTGCGGATGGTGCGTTCCGGCGGCTGGTGCAGGACCGGATTTCCATCTTAGGGATGGGACTCGAAGATAAGCTCAGCCAGCCGATGGGCACGCTTAGCGGTGGGCAACGACAGGCGCTCACCCTATTGATGACGACGATGGATGAAGTCAACGTGCTGCTCCTCGACGAGCCCTCCGCAGCGCTCGATCCCCGATCGGCCCGCGAGGTGATGGAGATCGCCGACCGGATTATCCGCGAATATAAGCTGACCGCCCTATTGGTTACCCACAGTATCAATGAAGCCCTTCGTTACGGGACGAGGCTGGTACAGCTCGAGCATGGTCGGGTTTTGCGCGACTGCGACCGCCAAGCCAAAGCGAAGTTGGATCAAGCCGAAGTCGTGTCTTGGTTTGATTATTTTTAGCTTATTTTAGCCCGATTGACAAAAGAAATGTACCTTTGCTGAATTATGGTCAAGCGGATCCTTTGGTTTTTTGAGCAACGCTCTTTCGGTATATGCACCTATATCGGCGAACGGCTAGGGATTTCCATTTCCAAGCTGCGTCTGTTCTTCATCTATACGTCCTTCCTGGCGGTTGGGTTCCCGATTATTTTCTATTTCCTCGCGGGCGTGGTGCTTGACTTCCGAAATTACATCAAGCGCATGCGGCATCGCCTTTGGGATTGCTGAGGCCCTGTCGTTCAGGCGCCCAGGATATTGGCGATTTCCCGATGCCCTTTTTCAGCCGCCAGGTCCGATGCGGTTTTCCCCATGTCATTCTTGATGTCTACTTGCGCTCCATTTTCCAACAACAGGATGATCAGGTCGATGTTGCCGTGTTGTGAAGCCAGGTGCAACGGGGTGATCCGTGATGCCTGGAAAACATTCACTTCAGCGCCTGCTTCGACAAGCATTTTGGCGATGCCATCGTAGCCGGAAGAAATGGCCGCATGGAGCGGGAAGACGCTGTATCCGTTTTGCGACTGCAGGTTCGGGTCGGCTCCGGTTGCCAGTAGGAAACGGACCACATCTTCGTGACCGAAGTGGGTAGCCAGGCCAAGTGGCGTGAAGCCATGGTCGGACACGTGATCCAATAGGTCTGGCCGATCTTGGATCATGGCCTGTACCTGTTCCAGTTGGTTGGCTGAAGCGGCCTCATGGATGGTCAGTTCGTCCAAGTGTTTCAGCAATACTTTCACGATCTGGGGCTTATTGTAATAACAGGCCAGCAACAACGGCGAGATGTCGTGGCTGGTCTGTGACTTGACGAGCCCCGGGCTCCCATTAAGCAAATCATCAATGGCGAGGCTATTGCCGGTTTCGATATATTCTTCCAATAGACTAAGACTCATCGCTTGCGTTTTGGATAACTATTAAGTAAATTACAGGGACGAAATAACTAAAAAAATATCAGAAAACGTCATTCGACCGATGCGTTGTAGTATTCCATCTACAAAATCTGTTTTAAGAACGGTATTTGTTTGGTATCATCGATCTTTGATGTACTTTTGTAATGCCCTCCCAAAGGGCATGTTTTTCATAGGTAGATGTAGGGTCGAATATTCAGTTATTCGGCCCTTTTTTGCTTTAGGCCTTCAAATATAGCTTTTTGGATGCATAAGTCGCGTTTATTATTTTCTTGCATTTTGCAAATAGCCATTGGGACGGTTGGTCAAAACGCGTAAGTTTGTAGCGTAAATCGGAAGCTATGAAAGCATACAAGGAGTATTTCATCGTGCCTGCTCCGCCAGAGATGGTGTTTCTGGCGTTAACGACGGCGGAAACCATCCGCCTTTGGACGGGCGATGAGGTGGAAATGGTAGCCGAACCCGGTACGGAATTCTCGCTGTGGGACGGTGCGATCACGGGCAAAAATCTGGCATTCGATCCCGGGAAGAAGGTCGAGCAGCAATGGTATTTCGGCGAACAGGAAGCGCCTTCCGTGGTGACCATCAAACTGCATCCGCACAAACAGGGTACTTCCATGGAGGTGCGGCAAAGCAATATCCCGGACGAGGCTTACGACGAACTCGTGGACGGTTGGCGCACGGAATACATGGCGTCGCTGATCGATTTCTATACCGAATGATCGGAAGCGCATGAAGACCGTCGTCATTGTTGAATCGGTATACGAAAAGGGCGAAGCGGTATTCAGCCGCGTGGATGACCTGGATATCGTGGTATGCGCAAGCGCGGAGGATGGCCTCGCCGCCCGGATTGGCGAGACCGGTGCATTTGGCGCCGTTTTGGGTGGCGATCGCTATACCGGCGGGCTCTATGATAGCCTGCCGCGCGGCGGGATCATTGCCCGGTATGGCGTTGGGTTCGATGGGGTGGATCTAGAAAAGGCAAAAGCGCGTGGTATTGCGGTAACCAACACGCCCGATGTGTTAGCGCGAACCGTGGCGGAGAGTACGGTACTGCTGGCTGGCGAATGCCTACGTCGATTCGGCGAAAGCTCGGTGGCGCTCAAAGCCGGCGGATGGTCGCCGATGCCGGGGCGGGACTTTTACGGAAAGACGTGGGCAATCATCGGATTGGGCAGCATCGGAAAGGGGGTTGCCCAAATCCTGTCATTCGGGTTTGGTGTGAAGGTGGTTTCCTTGAAACGCGATTCCATAGACCCTGGCGAGGCTGAGCAGGCGTATGGCGTGGCCGCGTTGTACGATGATTTTGAAACATTGGTCGAAGCCGCGGACATCGTGTCGCTCCACGTGCCAGCCAATGACGAGACCGTTGGCTATATCGATCGGGATAAGCTGGGCATGATGCCTCAGCGGGCACTGCTCATCAATACGGGGCGTGGGACCTTGATCGACGAAGCTGCACTCTACGACGCCATCGCATCGGGCCGCATCGCTGGTGCAGGCCTGGATGTTTTTGACAAGGAACCCTATGAACCCGTCCAGGGCAAGGACCTCCGGAAGCTGGATCGCGTGGTGATGACCCCGCACGTGGGCAGCAACACGGCGGAATGCAACGCACGGATGGCGGAGCGGGTGCTGCTGAATCTCAGGGCGGCGGCAAACGGGGATTTAGGTGCGTTGGATTTGGTGCGCTGAGTTTCCTGTACACGACTAGAGATGATAGCACCACAGCGTTGAAATGCGTGCGGGTAGCGCGAGCGAACCGATGAAATCGGTTCCGATGGGAAAGGAATAGAGATAGATCTCATCCGGCGGGCGGCCGCCCATGATTTCTTTCCTGGCTCGGTTTTCTCCGTCCAATACTTCAAAGGCCGGCAACTGCTCGTTGATGCCTTCTCCCGTCAGCTTCAGCGCGGCTTCTTTTCGCGTCCACAACGTAAAGAACCGTTGATGCACGCCTTCACCGGCCGAGTTGATGAATTCGATCTCCCGGTTGGAAAAGCATGCCTGCAACATCATTTCGAAGTCCAATGGCCGCAACAGCCACTCGATGTCTGCGCCGATGGGGAGCCGGTCGTGCAAGCCGATCATGATTTGATTTTCGGTGTACGAGAGGTTGAATCCCAGTGCGGCGTCATGCGGATGCAAAAGGACGGGTTTGTTGTGATGCCCTTTTCCAAGCCGGACATCCTGTTCGGCAGCATCCGTGGCGCGGGCCAGCAGCATCCGCAGCAACGTATGCGCGGCTTGGAACCTGACGCCGTGTGTTGCGTGGTGGAAACGTGAAGCACGGAGCCGTTCTTCATCACTTAACAAGGCCGGACCGTTTGGCATGAGCGGGGACGCGTGTTCCGCGGGATCTGCCAGCCAGATGCATGGATATCGAAGGTTCGCCTTACCCTGCAAGATGTCCCAACCGTCCAGCCATTGGATTTCATTTAGCCACGCGGCGGTGATGACGGTGTTGCCTGTCGACGTATCGCTTGTTGTTTCCACGCGCTCGTTACTTTTTGGGGTTACGTGGTGCAAACTTACGCAAAGGATATGTCATAAGTACCATTACCGACCGAAGACTTCATCGCGACTTAATACTAAGGTAATGCGGCTGTAATACTATTGCACAAAAAAATAGACTATGCGATATTATTACATGCTGATTTTGATTTGCTGCTTTGTCGGTACAGGGGCTGCCCAGCAATCAGGTATCATTTCGGGTAAGGTCATCGACGGCACGACCCGATTTTCGTTACCGGGTGCGACGCTGAAACTGAATGTAGGCAACCGCTATACGGTATCGACCCAGACCGGCGATTTCGAGTTTTTGGGCGTTCCTGCCGGCACTTACGAGGTGTCCGTACATTATCTAGGATACCGTGAACTGAAGCGTGCCGTAACCGTGTCGGCTGGAGGGAATGCAGTCTTGGGTTTTGAATTGGAGAGTGGCGATACCCAGCTCGGCGAGGTGGTGGTGATGGGCGATCGGCTGCGTGGTCAGGCGGCTGCGCTCAACCAGCAGCGCAGCAACGCCAACATCACCAACGTCATCAGCTCCGACCAGGTCGGACGTTTCCCCGATGCCAATATCGGCGATGCCCTGAAGCGCGTGCCGGGTGTGACCATGCAGAACGACCAAGGGGAGGCACGTAACATCATCATCCGTGGATTGGCCCCTGAACTCAACTCCGTTACGCTGAATGGCGATCGTATCCCTTCGGCCGAAGGCGACAACCGCAGGGTGCAGATGGATTTGATTCCGGCCGACATGATTTCGACCATCGAGGTGAACAAGACCCTCACGCCCGATATGGACGCCGACGCGATCGGTGGTTCGGTAGACCTCATTACCCGGGCTTCGCCAAACGGGCAGCGGATTTCGGCCACGCTTTCGGGAGGGTATAACCCAATCCGGGGTAAAGCGCTCTATACCGGTGGGTTTGTCTATGGTAACCGGTTTGCCGATGGTAGATTCGGCATGGTATTGAGCGGTTCGTACAACAACAACGATTACGGCTCGGACGACGTGGAGGCCGTATGGACGCAGGACGACCATGGCAATGCTTTCATCGAGGAAAACGATCTCAGGAAGTACGACGTGCAGCGCATCCGCCGGAGTATTTCCGGAGCTTTTGATTTCCGCATCAATAAAAACCACTCGTTCACTGCAAATGCCATGTATAACTGGCGTGACGATAAGGAAAACCGGTTCCGGCTGCGCGTGGACGATATCGAGCCCATCTATGATGCCACGAACGAGTCGGTCATTGTCGGTTACGAAGGGCGTATCGGCCGGCAGACCAAAGGCGGCATCGATAACGGCAGGAATAACCTGCGTCGGTTGGAAGACCAGCGTGTAAAGAATCTCTCGTTGGGCGGCGATCACCTGTTTGGCTCGGTGCTCGATATGGATTGGAAAGCCAGTTACTCCACGGCATCCGAAGATCGTCCGAATGAACGGTATATGCTTTTTCGCCGCAGTGGACGCGATGTTTCCTACAATGGCGACAGCCGTTTCCCGCTGTTTTCGGGAGTAGGTGTGTCGGATGGCGACATCCGGTTCAACGAGATTTCGGAAAACCACGACTATACCGAAGAAGAAGAGTTCGGCGCGAAGCTGAATTTCCGCGTACCCCTATCGGTCGTGGCAGGCCAAAAGGGACGCCTGCGCTTCGGCGGCAGGTTGCGGCTCAAGTCTAAGTTGCGGGATAACGTGTTCTATGAGTATTCGCGGGTCGATGAGACGCTATTCGCAGACTTGGGCGCTGTCCAGACCACCAGATTTACCGATCCATTGATCATTGGCGATGCTTTCGTGCCCGGTACGTTTGCCGACCCGAAACTGCTTGGCGGCTTGGCACTGCGCGATGCAGCTCAATTTGAGGAAGATGCCGTGCCCGGTGAGTACCTGACGCAGAATTACAACGCGCGTGAATCCATCGGATCGGGCTATGTACGTTGGGATCAGGATTTCAGCAGCCAGTTTTCGGCCATCATCGGCGCACGCGTCGAATACACGGGCTTGCGCTATACCGGTAATATCATAGAAGATGAAGATGATTTGGTTGGCGAGCGCACCATCAAGAATAACTATACGAAGGTGTTCCCGAATGCATCATTCAAGTATACACCTACCGAAACACTGGTGTTGCGTGGTGCCTTTACAACCGCATTGGCCCGGCCCAATTACTATGCCTTGGCACCTTACCTGAGCGTTATCCCGGGTGATGATGAAATCGAGGCGGGTAATCCCGACCTGAATCCGACCTATGCGTACAATGGCGACCTGATGTTGGAAAATTATTTCAAATCGGTTGGTATCGTGTCAGGCGGTTTGTTTTACAAGCGGCTGAATGACTTTATCTATACGTATGTAGACCAGGCGTATACGACAGCCAAGTTTGCCGCCGATTTTCCCGGCGAGGCAAATCCGATCCCCACCGGTACGAACTGGCAATTCACACAGAAACGTAATGGCAGCAGCGTGGATGTGTATGGGTTCGAGGTGGCTTTCCAACGTCAGCTGGACTTCTTCGCCAGTAAGTTCCTCCGTGGTTTCGGTGTGTATGCCAACTACACGTATACCCATTCCAAGGCCAATGGCGTTACCGACGAAGATGGCAACGAGCGCACGGGCATCACCTTGCCGGGCGCGGCGCCCCACATGATCAATGGCTCGCTTTCCTGGGAAGACAGGCGGTTTTCGATCCGGGGATCGGTGAATTATACCGCTGCCTATATCGACGAATTGGGCGCGTCCAGTTTCTACGATGCATTCTACGATGAGCAGCTTTTCGTGGATGCCAACGCGGCCTACAAGGTCACGAAGAACCTGCGCATTTTCGCGGAGGCCAATAACCTGACAAACCAGCCCTTGCGCTATTACCAGGGCATCCGTTCGCGTACCATGCAGGCCGAATACTATCGCCCGCGGTTCAATCTCGGGTTGAAACTGGATATGTAGGCTTGATAAAAAAACGTAATTTTAACCAACAACATGATGCATAGAAACAACTTTTTGATCGGTTTGGCCAGTGTCGCATTGGCCTTGCAAGGATGTGGCGGCGGTTTGGCCCCGGTTCGTGAGGATGCGCTCAAGCCGGTGGCGGTTACCCAACCGACACCGCATGACACCGATGACCCAGCCATTTGGATCCATCCGACCGATTCGTCCAAAAGCCTCATCATCGGTACCGACAAGGAAACCGGCGGCGGGCTATATGCCTACGATCTGGCCGGCAACATCGTCGATAAGGTGACTGAACTGCAGCGACCCAATAATGTGGATGTCGCCTATGGCTTGCCCTTCGGTGATACGCTGATCGATATCGCGGTCGCGACCGAGCGGGAGAAAAACCAGATACGAGTGTTCAGCCTACCTGATTTGGTGGCGATCGATGGGGGAGGTATCCCGGTATTCGATGGTGAGCAAGACCGCGATCCGATGGGTATTGCGTTGTATACGAGGGGGGCTGATTCCGCCATATTCGCCATCGTGGGGCGCAAGTTCGGCCCATCGGGAAGTTACCTGTGGCAATATCGGCTTGATGGCACGGGGGGCACGGTCAATGCGACGGTTGTGCGCAAGTTCGGTCAATTCAGCGGAAAAAAGGAAATCGAAGCGATAGCCGTCGACAACGAACTGGGTTATGTGTATTGCTCGGACGAAGGTGTTGGGGTACGCAAGTACCATGCCGACCCCGATACGGGCAATGATGGTGAACTGGCCTTGTTTGCGGAAGGTGAGGTGAAAAGTGATCATGAGGGCATAGCGATTTACAAAAGTGGCGACCGAACCGGTTACATCTTGGTATCCAACCAACAGGCCAATACGTTTGTGGTGTACCGCCGGGAAGGTGAGGACGGTAACCCGCACAAGCATGAACTGATTGCCGAGATCCCGGTTTCGACCGTGGAGTGCGATGGCGCCGATGCCACGGCGGTGAACCTGGGAAGCCAATATCCGGATGGCCTATTCGTTGCGATGAGCAACGGGATGGTGTTCCACTATTACGATTGGCGTGACATGCAGGCCTGGATAGATGCGGGTAAACGCTAGTATACTAAAGGGCACCTCTAACTATCAATCAATCCCAAACGGCAGGGTCGGAGTCAACCCTGCCGTTTTTTAGCTTTGCGGACAAGCGTAATCTTCCCTCCATTAATCGGCAAATCCGTTTCCGTTATACACCGTATCCAGCCAAGCGATGCGTTCGGTCAAATAGGTTTTGACGAAATCAATATAATCTTGGTGCGTGCTGCCTACGTACCAATTGTAATGAAGGTCCGGTTGTTTTAAAATATCCCAACGTCGGAAATTGCTGACCTGGCTATATGATAAAAGTTCGGCCTGACGATCGACATATTGATTTATCGTTGCCAGGTCAACCTTCACCGCATTCCAGCGCATCCGAACCGCACGACGGAAATTGGGGTCTTCTGCTATACGTTCTATCCACTGCTTCGGCGCATGAGCGTCGGTCAGCATCAGTGTTTTCATCGCATCTCCTAACCGGTTGTCGTTATTGAAGCCCAAATCCACGTCCCAAACAGGCCCGGTGTAAATCAACGGATCCGCAGCACTTTTCTTATACATCCGCATACTCCAATACAGGTCGGTATTCCCGGCGATTTCGTTGGCCAGGTAATAATTCACGAATGTGGTAAGGTCGAGGTATCGTTGATAGCCCGTCACGGGATCCGCAAAGTCATCGGCGAAAAGCGCATCCTCGAATGCCGTGAAGTAATCTTTGATGTAATCGAATTGCGCTGCCGTGATGTCGCCGTCTCCCGGGTATTTGACCGTAATGGGCATCTCCCGGGGCGTTTCAAAAAAAACAGGCTCCGTGTAGCCGAACCCATCCGCCTCTAGCATATAACCTCCATTTTTTTCGTCGATATCCACGCGTTTCTTCCCTTCCCTGATGTGTTCGGTGACGTTGTAGTTGCCCATGTATTCCCCGTTCAAGAACAAGTCGGCGTATTGTTGGCGTGGCGTGTATTCCAGCCCCAACCGTCTACTGATTTCAAAGGCTACGTCGTTGCGGATCAGCGATCGGTCGGCATAATTGGCCATCAACGCCCAGTGGCGGTTTGATGGCATGCCCAACAATTCGGTCGCCGTACCGAGCCGCAGGCGGTAGGGTTTCTTGGGCATGTTCCACGTCGAATTCCCCCGGCCACGTACATCCACGCTTCCTTCGTGTAGCGCTTCCCCGGTAAAGCCCCTCACCACGCGATACGTGCCTTTTACGTAGTTTTCCTTGTCATAAATCCCTTGGCCTCCTGTTGAGAGGTAAAAGGCAGGCAGCCCCGTGTCGGCGAATTTGACCGTGTACGCATGCGCTCCACCGCTGGCGTGGCGTACCACGTACTTGACCTGGCCGCGAAAATCTTGCTGCGTCACGCCACTTTGCTGTACAAGTCCATTGACCGCCACGTCCTGCCCGTCATGCGTGAAATCAGGCACTAGTTTGCTGATATCGGTTCCGGCAAACGTGCGCGCATAAACCGTATCATCCTTGATCTGGGTGCTGATGGCAAAGGCCAGGCTGGGATTCTTTTCTTTCGAGAAAGAAAAGGACAAGAGATCCTTGACCTCCATCGGCGCATCCGGCTCCGCAGGATCTTTCACACACCCTTGCCAGCTCCACGCTACCGGGGCCAATAGCAGGATTAAGGCAATACTTCTTTGTTTGGTCATGATTTTGTTACAATTAATTTTATGCGAATCTCGCTACAGTTTTTTTTAAATACGCGGCCGAACGTGACTATATTTTCGTTTGTAGTTTTTTGATTACAGAGATCCTGATCTCCTTTAGAAAGCTTGCCTCCTACACGGCATAGGGTCTTTTTCCTGGGATAGCCGGATTGCCCCATGCATGGTACCGCCGTGCCTTCCAGTCCTGTCAACGTTCGAGCAGGCGGCACGCTTCGGAGGATACAAGCGCGCGCAACGATGCTGATGAATGATGAGCTATACCCTTATGGTCGATCCATGTCATCGACGCTGTCCGACGCCGGAGGGAAGTCCCGGTGGTAGAGCGTCCGTTTCATGTCTTTTTTGTCCTTCCTGTTTTTGCGGATCGTCCAGCGGATTACGAGCATGACCATCAAAACTACCGCGCCGATTGCCAAAATGTCCATAACAAGCGTTTGGGTCAAAGCTACTGTTTATAAGTCGTTTCAATTGACTCGCCAATCATTCTTCTCGCGGTTGATTGTCGGTTGTAAGCCATTGCCGCCTGCGAGACGTGGAAAGCCAGGAACAGGAGGGATGCCATTATCGGCACGCACCGGTGGAAGACGAGGCCGAATGAAAATCGGTGGCCGGTCAAGCAGATTCCCGCCATCCAGATGGCGGGCGTCCAAGCCGGTGCGGTGAAGCCGATGAAGCTTCCCGCCCAAGCAGAATGCGGAGCAATCACCAGTGCAGCCCAACTTGCAAAATAAGCCAGTGCTCCCAAAAAATAGATAAGCAACCCGGGGATGGCCCACGGCGCACGGCGGTTCAACGGCATCAGGTACGTCACGATGAAGAATAGGATGCGCGAGCCCTGTTCGCCCAACCGGATCCATCCAGGTATACCGATAGCATAGGTGTCAGGCTGGAAAGCCGCAGGCAACATGTCCGCGAACAGCAGGTTCCACAGCAAAATGGGAAGGGTCAACAGGAATGTGTTCTCGATATATGCCGATTCGGATGCCATGGATAGATGTGGATGGATGTGGATGGATGTGACCCAAAGATACTGTTTTTCCTAACGAACGGTTGAACGGTATATTCGATAAAACTGGCGGCTATTGGAATTGTTGGTAAACGGCACGAACTTCGTCAAAATCCCCTTCCAAATACTTTTAGGGGGGGGCGTTTTGTGTGGTTAGCTGATAAATTCATCCAGTTGATCCAAAATATAGGAATTGACACCCGCATCGAATTTCCTGGCGTAAAACTTGCCCGAGTTCCGCAACTTGTCGAAATCGGCCGTCGTGAGTGTTTTAGGGCTTGCGCCTGATTCGCTCCAATCGATGTAGCGCAGGTTGTCGTTGATGATTTCGTGGCGAAAAGGGGAGTTGTACAGGATGGTCTGGAAGAAAAACTCGTCCGCGCCCCACGTGTAGCGAAAGAACCGGCGGAGCTCAGGTTGCTGTTCAACCGTTTCCAGGATGTAAGCAGCGTGATGTGACGCCATCGTGAACCATTGCGAACGCCCTACCAATTCCATCCCGCTTGGGATTTTCCGATTCGTGACGAAGGCACTCAGGAGCCGTTCTACGGCATGTTTTCCTTTGAATCGGTAGTCTGTCAGGTGGATTCGGCCGATTTTTTTTTGCGCCTCTAGCCACCACCGCGTACCGCTTTTCTCGAATTCCATAAACGATTTTCCGGTATGCCCAGCCAAAAAGCGCTCCACATCGGCGACGTTCGTGAGTGGGTAGTCCGCTCCGCTCAAGAGGTTGATGAATCTATAGTGCCGGTCGCTATCCATGATTTCGCGCAGGGAAGCCAATGTGGCCTCGACCATGCTGAAGCCTCCCCAATTGATGCGTACCCTATTTTCCACCAGGTGTACCTGTTTATTGTTTCGGCAAAAAACCTCAAAACCCTTTAAGTCCACTTTACCGTCGATATGGATATAGACATCGCAAGCGCCTTTCGTGAGTTGCGCCAATAGCCGTCCGAGTTGTGTCGTGGCGGAGTGGGTCAATATCAGGTGTGCCAACATCGTTGCAATATCGCAACATTAGTTTGTATGGCAAAGCGGAAATGGGATAATGCGAGGCAACACCTGCAAATAGTGTCAGTCCTGTAGCAGAATCGCTACAAACGCGCGGAAAGTAGTGGTTTTTCGTTCCATGTGGCCGCAAAAACACGGAGATTTGTGGAGTAAAACAAATGAAAAACACACTTGCCGAAAAAATCAGGAAGGTATCCACGAATCTGAATCTAAAGCGGACAATCAGATTGGTGTTTTCCGTAGCCAAGGGCTGGACGGTCGCGGTAATCGTGTTGATTGTCGTGGAGACCATGTTTTTTTTTGGTTCCTTGTATATGCTGAAAATGCTTGTCGATTCGATTGCTTCCCATATCGACAATCCAGCATATCAGTCACACGTTCTTCGGCATTTGCTTTTCGCTGCGGGATTGGCGGTACTGTACAACGTCACGAAGGCCGTAACCACGTACATCTCCGAAATACAGGCAGCGAAAGTTGCCGAATACATCGATGGTCGCATCCATGACAGTTCCGTCAGGTTGCCGTATTCGTTTTTTGAAAGTCCCGAGTACTTCGATATTCTCAAACGCGCCAAAGATGCAGGTGCCGAGCGACCCAACGCGGTAATCATCAGTTTGATCGAAATCTTGAAGAGCGCGCTCGGTTTGGCTGCTATCAGCACGGTGCTAATGACGATTGATTTGTTCCTATTGCCACTCCTTGTATTGTTGGTATTGCCTACGCTGTTGGTACGAATCTATTTTTCGGATAAGCTGAACGCCTTGCGCATCAAGAATACCCCTACCGAACGAAAGGCGGCGTACCTAAGTGATTTAATCACGTCCGAAAGCGCCGCGAAAGAAATCCGTGCGTACAGGCTGGGGGGGTATCTATTGAAGCAATATGTCGGGATCCGCCATCGATTGGTGAATGAAAGGCTACGCGTCGGTTCCAATCGTGCAAAAAGTGAAGTGATGACGAGCGGATTGACAAGTTTGGGTTTTTTCGCTTGCATCGGTTTGATTACATTCAAGGCACTACAGGGGAGTACTACCGCCGGCGACATCACGGTCTTTCTTTTCATCTTTCCGCAGACTTTTTCCATTTTGCAGCAGGTGTCATCGGGTATTTCGGTGATTTACCACAACAACATCTTTGTCAATAGCATTTTCGAGTTGTTTGACTTGAAACCTCCGCAGGCGACTACCGCGTCCTCGGTACCGATTCCGGCCGACGGAGACTTTGCACTCCGATTCGATCAGGTTTCTTTTACGTATCCCCATGCGGATAGCCCGACATTGATGGATATCGATCTGCGTATCCCGGCCGGAAAAATCGTGGCTATAGTTGGTACGAACGGAGCGGGAAAGACAACATTGATCAAGTTGCTTTGCCGATTATATGAACCCACTTCGGGCACTATCCGCCTGGATGGTCGAGACATCCGTATGTACGATGCCGATGAATATCGCAGGCATATCAGCGCCGTCTTTCAGGATTTTGGCAAGTATAACGTTACCGCGCTCGATAATATCCGCTTTGGCGACATCGATCGGAATGACTATCGATTCGAGGATGTCCAAAGCGCTGCACGCCGGGCGGGCGCCGATATGTACATCGAACAATTCCCGAAACGGTATGAAACCATGATGGGGCGTATATTTGACGATGGCCACGAAGTCAGTATAGGGCAATGGCAGAAACTGGCCACCGCCCGGGCTTTTTATGCCAACTCCAGGTTGCTGATATTGGATGAGGCAACCAGTGCCCTTGATGCGATCGCCGAAGAATCGCTATTTGATTCGTTGAGCCAGCATATCGGTAATCGTGCGGCACTGGTCATCAGCCATCGGTATTCGACAATCAAACAGGCCGATTATATTTATGTGCTCTCGGGTGGGCGCATCGTGGAGCATGGAACGGATGCTCAGCTAATGGAATTGGAGGGCGAATTCTCGCGTTTGTTCGGTGAGCGTCGCGATAAATTGGAACATATATGAAGACGAACATATGAAAAAGGTCGCAGTGGTGTCGAGTATCGGCATGGCTTGGGGAGGAAGCGAAGAACTCTGGGCCCGTGGCGTATATCGATTGCTGCAAATGGGGCATGAGATAACGGTTGTGAAATCCCGGATCGATGAATCCCATCCCGCATTCAAGTCACTGGCAAAGGCCGGCGCCCGGCTTCACGCGCTCCTGCCGGATGATGGACGCGTTGTTCGATTGGCAAAACGTGTATGTTGGAAAATCAGGCATAAGTTCTTCCGCGAAGAGGCGAGCGATTTGCCATTCGTCAGCAATCAGGCGGTCGGGAATTTCGGTCGGTTGTTGAGAAGGATGAAACCATCGTTGGTCATCATCTCGCAAGGTATCAACTTCGATGGGTTGGGCTACGCGTATCACTGTTTCCGGCAGGGCATCCCTTATGTTGTCATTGCACAGAAGGCTGTGGATTTTTACTGGCCTTCCGCAGGTGAGCGGTCCCTGATGAGATCCGTGTTGCAACGCGCTGCACTATGCCTTTTTGTTTCACGTCATAATCTACGGCTCACGGAAGAGCAATTTGGCGCGCGGTTGCCTAATGCGGAGTTGATTGCCAATCCAGTGAATGTTGCCGCACCGATGCCTTTTCCGTCGTTCGAAAACGGATTTCGACTAGCTTGCGTGGGTAGGCTGATGATTTTGGACAAGGGACAGGATATCTTGCTGCGTATCCTTAGTCAGCCAAAATGGAAGGAACGGCCGGTGTCGGTTTCTTTTATCGGTAGCGGCGAGGACGAGCAGGGATTGAAAGAATTGGCTGAATTGTTAAATGTCCAATGCATCGAATTCCAAGGGCAAGTCGACGATATCGAAAAGGTCTGGCTCGATCATCATGCGCTGATACTTCCTTCTCGGAGCGAAGGGTTACCCTTGGCCATGTTGGAAGCCATGGCTGCGGGAAGGCCTGTCATCGTTTCGCGTGCCGGCGGCAATAGCGAACTGCTTTTGGAAAGCGCCACAGGTTTCAGCGGCGAGGCAAATGAAGAGGCCTTTGACGGAGCGATGGAACGTGCTTGGAAGCAAAGGCATCAGTGGGCCGAAATGGGCGTACGTGCGTCGACCTACCTCACCGAGCATCTTCCACAGTCTCCCGAAACACATTTCGCAAATACCATCCACCATCTACTTGCTAAACAATGAATCGTTATCCGCTTGTCTCCGTCATCATCCCAACGTATAATCGGGCAGAAATCCTCTCGGCGGCCATCGAGAGCGTGTTGGCACAGACATACCCCAACATCGAATTATTGGTCGTCGATGACGGCTCCGAAGATGGCACGGCGGAATTGATGGATCGCTATCCTCAAGCCAGATACATCGTACAGCAACATGCCGGACAGGCCGCTGCTCGGAACAATGGGCTTGCACATGCCAAAGGAGAGATTATCGCTTCTTTGGATTCTGATGACCTGTGGTATCCTGATTTCCTGACATGTTGTGTGTCGAAGTTGGAACGAGACCGTCTTGATTTTGTGTTTGCCAATTGGGACCAGGAAACCGCGGGAGGCAATACCCGGGATTTTTTGGCCGCAGACCCTTATCTAATTCCTTTTTTTCACAAACTGGAAAAGGGATGGGTCCGGCTTGAGCAACGAGAGCTGCGGGAGATTTATATCTCTGCCTGTCCATCGCCTTCCTCATCAGTGGTGCTGAGAAGGGATTCGATTTTTTGCGGCTGGGACGAGAAGATGAATATCGGTGACGATTGGATGATCTATCTGGAGATGATTTTGTCAGGCAGTGCGAGTATGTGCGCGGCGTTTACCTTGGAAAAACTCTGGAAAAAGAGGCTCGACGACAAGAACATCTATGATGGGCGTAGGTGGAGTGAAGTGCTCCAGTTTCTGTACATCGATGATACCGCGTACATTGCGAATCGATTTGATGGATTGCTAAGCGCAGAAGAGAAGAAGTTGTTGGCGCAACGGCAGGCCGGCGCCATGGTGGAGTTGGCTAAATACAAGGGTGGACGGGAACGTGATTTTCCGAAAGCAATGGAACTATTGAAGACTTCATTTACCATCGACGGGTTGTTTACGCTCCGGAAAATCGGATCGGTTTTATACCACAGCTTGGGCAGGTTGGGAAGGGCGTCTCATGCGAAATCAAATGGAAATGAAGTTCAATTAAGAATAGACTAAGATGGACAAAGAAAGTTTATTGGAGATTTACGATCAGGAATACGCAAAGGGTTACGACGATCAGTTTCTGGAGAGCCCGATATGGAAGGTCAGCGCCGACGTAGAATTAGCTGTTTTGGGAGGGGTGTTAGGCAAGGAAACCTCGTGGTTGGATGTGGGGTGTGGTACGGGGTATTTCCTAAGTAAATTCCCCGACTGTAGACGTGCTGGCCTGGATTTATCTCCTAGGATGCTGGAACAGGCCAAGGAACGGAATCCGAATGTGTTTTTCAGGGAGGGCGACTTCCGTATCGATATTCCTGAATGGCACAATCAATGGGATTTGGTCAGTTGCATGTGGTATCCGTATTCGTATGTCGATTCGCTTGGTGAATTCGAGCGGGTGATCGGCAACCTAGTCAGCTGGGCCAAGCCGGGTGGCGATGTGTTTCTGCCTGTCGCCGATTTGGACGACTTGCGTCCTGAACTGCCCCATGTGCCGTATGAACAATACGATCCGGTAACGCAGGGAAAGATTTTCATCACGAGCTATACGTGGACGTGGATACAGGACAATGGTGTCGGCAACCACATGAATATGGTCGCGCCTCACTTCGAATATGTCTTGAGCCTTATGATGCCTTTTTTCGAAACGATAGAAGTAATACGTTATCCGCCGGTGTACGAAGGATGGGTGTCAAGAAAGGCGATATTGGCTCGAAGAAAACGATTGTCCGCCAGTCAGGACGATCGTGCCGCTGAAATCGTTCGGCATCCGGTGCCACCTCCGGCAAATTCGTGTGCACCTGGACAAAACAGCGCGGCAAACAACAATCCGGCTGCGATGATCGGCAGCAAGCTCTTACTGGTCGAATTGATGAATCGATTGAAGAGTGGTCAACTGATCAAGTCGGCGTTCAAGAAGGTTTTCTGATGTTCTTGACGGCACGGAGGCAGTCAACCGCGGCGAGAAATGCCCGTTGGGGGAAAAGCAGCAGGTGAACGACCAACGCAATCCACATCATCGGCTCGGTGAGCGAGGCAGACAATAGTAATGCCATCGGGAAGAATACCTGATAAAAGTCTTCCATCAGGATTTGGCGGGCACCATCGTGACGCGCAATCACCAAAATGATTCGCTGACCGTAAAAGCGTCGCCGGATATAGGCCAATCCGGCGTAGGCGAGTAGCGATACCCACAAGACGGGAATACTCAAGTAGCACAACATGACAAGGAGTGCGGCGGCCTCTGTCGCAAAAATAGCACGAGCGTAGGGGACGAAACGGCGTGTAGACCAAGCCGTGGCAAAAGTGTTCAAGCCGGCCGACAGGTCGTTTTCCCGATCTGCGAATTGATGCCAAAGGATGCCGCGCAATCCGTAACAAAAGGCCCACACACCGACGCTGTAAATCCACAAGCCATCGGCAGGCTGCCCTGCGGAATGGCTCATGCCAGACACCATGAGCAAGGAGGGGAAGAGGTGTGCTCCGCTGGCATCGCAGAGTACCCCGAACACCCCGCGGTTTTTGAAACGGAAAGGACGGATGGAATACAGGCTGAACGCAATCCAAGCCATGGCATAGAAAAACAGGCTCTGCGTATCTGGCCACATCAAATAGCCAAAAAGGCACCCTGCCAATAAACAGGTCGAAAGTAGCGTCCAGCGCCAAGCCGGCGGGATGTTGGACATGCGGTTCCGTTTGCCCGCGGCGAAGTCGTCGTCCATATCCGTCAGGTCATTGATTATGCTGACGTAGACGGCACCCACGAATACGGCTCCTAGATAAAACAGGCAATGCAGAACCTTGCCAATGAGCGGAGAATCGCCGGAAACCATCAATGTGCCATAAGCGATAGCCAGTAGGGGTGGGAGTTTGTATGCCCACCACTCAGACGACCGAAAGGCCGCAGTCAACCTATAGACCCAAAACTGCCCCGATGCCATTAATCAAGGACGTAAAGTCGTTGGTAACTGCGCCCGTTTGATTGGGGAAATACCGGTTATTCGTATTGACCGTTATCCTCGTCGAACTCATGTTGTTGATCATGTCCGTAATGGGTTTGCTGCTTTCGTTCGAGTACAGGTCGTAACCTAAATTATTGTAATACTCCAATGTGCCCGAAATGTTGTACAAATCCAGCAATTGGCCTTGCCACGATCGCGAGGTATTCATCCTACCCACGGTGTTGTTGTAAACTTTCGCATTGGCGTGCGTGGTTTTTCCCGATACGATATTCCTGCTGAATTCCTGAATCTCGAATCCGCCGTATACGCGGGTGTTGTGGCATATATTGTTGTGTATCAGAATGTTGGCTGGGGTGCTGCCACGCGAATATACCCAAGCCCGAATGGCGTTTCCCTGATAATTCGTTAATTTGTTGTGGTGGAACGCGCCATTTCCATGCATAAAGAAGATGCCGTTGTGGTCGCTGTTGTAGGGATTCACGTCGTGCACCGTGTTGTGGTGGATGTCGTAGTCCTGCACGTTGGTGAAGCTGCATAGGTATCCCCAATCGGTATTGGTAAACGTATTATAGGCTATTTCCACGTCTTTGAACAAGCCCGTGTCCTCAGATGCATTTAGGTTTCCGCCCATGGCGATGGTACCCGCGTTGTCAAAATAGCAATTCAGTATTTTGAACCGTTCCGTACGGGTATTTGCGGTGCCGTCATAATTTGGTTTTTCATTACTGGCGATGCAGTAATCGGGGATATTCGTGAACTTCATGTTGCGAATGGTAATGCCATTCATTTTGCCGTTCAGCATGATCGCCCGGTAAGAAAGGTTATCGAACACGATTCCGTGAGTCAAGTTTCCGGATCCGGCACCGCTGATTGTCACGTTGTTGATGTCGCTCGTGGTGATTGCGCCACGCAACGTGACCAAACCATCGTTGATGATCGTAATCGGTTGGTCTACGGTTCCATTTACGCCGTGAATGTATATCGAGGAATAGGTTCCTGCCCGTATCTTGATTGTCTTGGCTGTAGATCCACTTAACGTACTGGCTGAAATCGTCAGGTTGCCTGAGCCGGTGCCCACGGTAACACTCTGCTCAACTGGTGGATCCGGATCGGGGGCGGGTGGCGGTGGGCTGACGCGGATGGTATCATAGACGGTGATGGTGTCATAGACCCTGATGGTGTCATACACGCGCACCGTATCGCGTACGATGATGGTGTCTATCACTTGGATGTTTTCCGTAACCTTTACCGTATCGTATACCCTTACCGTATCGTAAACGCGGACCGTCTCGCGATTGATGATCGTGTCGTAATGGATTACGGTATCTCGGAACGATACGGTGTCGATGACGATCACGGTCTTTTCAGTCCAGACAGTATCGAAATGCTGTACCGTATCGGCTACCCGCACGGTGTCGAAAAAACGGACAGTATCGATTTTCTGGACGTGCTCGATGATTTTCAGCGTATCCTTGTGGATGATGGTATCTCGATAGAAGGTCGTGTCATTGATGGGGATCGTATCCATCACGATGACGGTTTTGATGACCTTCGTGGTGTCCGTTACTTTCAACGTATCCATGACGGTAATCGTATCGGTTACATAGACGGTATCGTAGACAAAGACGATGCTGTCCTTGATGACGATGCTGTCCCGGATGACAACGCTGTCCCGGATGGTTAGTGAAGACTCTGGCGTAATGATGATTTTTTTGCAAGAGGCGGCGGCTAGGATGGCGAGGAAGGTGAGTAAGAAGGAGATTCTAAAAAATGCTTTTTTCATTATCTGATATCGGGAGTCTTGATTATGATACGGTTGTGTTGCTTTTTTAATAATAAAATTTCTCTTAAAGAAGAAAAAATATGAATTTATTAATTTTTGTAGCCGAAAATCTACAAACGCGAAGGTAAACATTATTTTTTTTATGAAATCATGTTAGTTGTTAATTTTAAATAATTTTTTTCAACGGGGAGGTTTGGCAAATACGCAGGCTACGGTCTCCGTGCCTGGAATACGCTGATTGTGGAAAGCCGGCATTTGCCGCTGATTATGGAGCTTGATTGTAGTTGAATCACTACAAATGCGTGGAAAGCAGTGTTTTTTCGATTAAAGTTGATTGAAAACATTGAAATTTGTACGAAAGAAATAGGAAATCCATCGCAAGCAACTAAAAGGATGAAAAAACGTATACTTCTTGTCGAAGACGAACCCACGATACAACGGCTTTTGCATTTCCTGCTTTCAAAAGATTTTGACGTCCACGTGGCCGCAGATGGCTATGAAGCGTTTCTATGGCTGGAAAGCCACCGGGTACCCGATCTGATCATCATGGATTGGATGATGCCGAACATTGACGGCAAGACCCTGTTGAAGTGCTTGAAGGTGAGCGGGCTCTTCAGCGACATCCCTGTTATTGTCTTGTCTGCCTCTCACGGCGTAGAAGACGAGGTGAACGGACTCTCCTACAGCGTGAGCAAATATCTGCACAAACCCTTTGACCCCATCATGTTAAGGGAAACTATAGAAAACATCTTTGACGTACCTTCCTATGGATTTATTGAGTGAAATTAAAAAGGATCGGAAATTTCTTACCATATCGCTAGCGTACCTAGGTACCAAATTCGTCGAAGAATTAGATACCCAGCTACACGATGATGTCGATGTCGTGCGCTTTAGCAGCTTGGCGTGCCTAAAGGCTTATATTTTTGGGCGGCAGTCCGTGTTGTCCGCGCCGGATATATTGATGTTGGAGGTCGAGGACGAGTTGGGGGAGATAGCGCAGTTGTTGCGTGAAATGAGGCAAAATGTCGCGACCAAGTCTACTGCTGTTATTATCTTGGGTTTCAAGAGCAATAAGTCTGCATTGATCAACACGTTTTCTGAATACGTGAGCGATATCTATATGTACCCGTTTAACCTGGATAACATCCAGGAGCGGTTGATGTTTATTTGTAAGTTCAAGTTGCTTGGAGAACGTTCCTTGAAAGGCGATGGTTGGAGAATTCCTGGCGAGTATAAACTGCCCCTGTTTAAACGGCTATTTGATATCGTTGTTTCCGGAACGGCGTTGCTGATTGCATCACCGATTTTGCTTTTGATCGCCCTGTTGGTCAGATTGGATTCTAGTGGACCGGTAATCTACAGGAGTAAGCGCGCGGGTACAGGGTATCGAATCTTCGATTTTTACAAGTTTCGTTCCATGCGTGTTGATGCCGATAAGGAGTTGAAGAGTTTGGCGGCCTTGAATCAATATGGCGATAGCGATGGAGGATCAGCATTCGTAAAGCTGAAAGGCGACCCGCGCATAACACGGATCGGAGCATTCTTGCGCAAGACCAGTTTGGATGAATTGCCGCAATTGTTCAATGTATTGCGCGGAGACATGTCATTGGTCGGTAACCGGCCGCTTCCACTTTACGAAGCACAAATGCTGACATCCGATGAATGGGCAAAGCGTTTTCTGGGACCTGCTGGTATTACGGGGCTTTGGCAGGTCAGCAAGCGTGGCAAGGCCGAGATGTCTGACCGTGAACGTCGTGAATTGGATAACTTCTATACGGAAAAACTATCATTTTGGATGGACTTGAAAATCCTATTGAAAACCGTCCCGGCCCTGCTTCAGAAAGAGAAAGTTTGATTTCCATGGTGGCATTGTCAATCTATCTCTACAAAATGTCAGATTGATGCCGCCGACCCCTCGTTTTTTGGTAAATATGTTCCATTTTTGCCATACAAAATCATTGCTTATGAAATATTCGATTACAATAGTAATTTTGTTTTGGGCGTTGCTATCGGCCAAATCCCAAGATGCATCTATCATCGCGACTATCAATTATGGCCAACTCGAACAATGTGTGCAATTGGCGAAGGAACACTACCCGCGAATGAAAATTCTTGAATTACAGGAGGAGCGGGCCAAAAGTGTTCGGCGTGCCATTCCGCTCACGTATTTGGAAGGGTTTAACGCGTTTTATTTTTATAGGCCTGAAGACAGGAGGGCGGTCAATCCGGAAAACCCGTATGTGTTCAACGGGATTCAGCTAGGTATCAATTTCGACCTCTCGACAATACTTCAAAAGCCTTTTCTGGCCAAGCAGGCCAAGGCAGATCATAAAATCGCGCAGTACGAAATAGAAGCTTATGATAGGCTGCTCGAGACGGAAGTCAAAGCCCGCTATTACAACTACGTGATGTCGATGGCTGAACTGAAGACGCGAAACCAAGACTATCAGGATGCCGAGTTGATGCTTTCACGCTCGATCACAATCTATGAAAACGGCGAATTGCCAATAGAGCAATACAATGCGATAAAGATGACGACAACGAGCGCAAGGTCGACGTTGATTCAAACCGAAGGTGCGTATCTGAAAGCGAAAGACGCATTGGAGGAAATGATTGGAATGGACATCAATGAAGTGAAGTAACGCTGCTAACGTATAGCGACGGGAAAAAATAGACATGATAGATTTTAAAGCATTCTTTAGGTATTTGTGGCGATTCAAGCTACTGATTCTCTTGGTAGTCGGCGCTACTGCTGCCGGTAGCTATTTATTAGTGAAGAACCTTCCTAATAAATACAGGTCGCTGGCGCAATTGAGCGCGCAAACAGGGGTTGCCGCTGAATACCTTTCGCAGAACCAAGAACGGATGAATATGTGGCAGCAGTTGAACCGTGTAGTCGCAATGATGAAAAGCAGACGTGAAATCGATGCCCTTTCCTATCGACTGATTATCCATGACATGCTTGAGCCACAGAGCGCTTTTAGGCCGGAATCAGACGTGTTGGCCAAATTGAGCGATTCTGCCAAGGTTGCGGTTTTGCGTGAATATGAAACGAAACTCAAGAATAGGGCTGTCTTGACCAATGAAGATAACAAAACCTATCCCCTTTGGGATATCGTGGTTTCAATGGGATACGACAACAAAAGCCTGCTTGACGGTTTGGCGCTTACGATGCGGGAGGAAATCGGCTATATTGAAGTGCAATTCGAATCGGAAAACCCTGATTTGTCGGCTTACGTCGTTAACACGCTTTCTACGCAATTCATGCATGAGTTTAATTCGATACTCAAGTCTCATAGCCAAGAGTCCATTGCGGTATTGGATTCGATACTCAGGGATAAGGAGGGAGTGATGAACGAGAAGAATGCAATTTTAGCCCATTATCGATCTGCGACGGGTACCGGGGGAGGCGCCGCGAGTTCCCAATCGGCTGTGCTATTTCAGCAAATCGTGGCATTCGAAACCCAGGAGTCTGAAGTTAGGCGTAAGATTGCGTCGTTGAAGGGTACGATTGCCAGCATTACCGCTAAATTGAACGATCCGGACAATACCGATCTTGCTGTGCAGGCTAGTGTAGCCAATAACAACGAAATCATCCAATTGGAGCGTTTGTTGGCGGAAGCCAATAGACGATATGTAGACAATGGATTCCGGCCCCAGGACAAGGCAGTGGTCGATTCGCTTCAGCAGGTACGATCCACAAAGGTATCAGCCGCGCCGCGCGCCGTGGGGGGGACGACCTCGGTGACCGCGAATAGGCAAAAGCTCATTTCGGATCGAATCCAATTGGAAACGGAATTGGCATTGGCGGAAAACAGTGTTTCTTCAATACAGGGCCAGATTAGCGCATTGCGACAACGTTACCAAGCACAAATGCCTGCCGATGCTGGCATCCAGACCGTGCTGCGGGATGCTGATTTGGCGACAAAGGAATATACCGACGCTTTGGATAATTATAATCGAGCAACGAATGAGCGGCTGGCCGGTTTGCAGCTAAATATTGTGGAAATGGGATTACCAGGCTTGCCGGAGCCTTCCAAAAAAGCCATTTATTTGGCGCTTTCCATAATGACTTCCATATTCCTGACGGTATCGATACTATTGATGGTGTTTTTACTCGATCGTTCTATAAGAGATCGAGACGCTTTGGTGCAGGTTACCGGAACTCCGGTAGTTGGTGCCGTAAACCTAATTAGCGGTCAGCAAAGGGATTTGAGGGAAATATGGGGGGCAGACAGTGAGCATGCTGAATATAATTTCTATAAAGACCTGATGCGCTCACTTCGCTTCGAAATCGCCAACAGATTGGCTGAAGGTAATGATAAGGTTGTTGGTTTGACGAGTTTGGCAGACGGAGAGGGCAAGACATTCTTGGCAGTTGGTCTGGCGTATGCGTTTGCGCGGATGAGAAAAAAGGTGTTGTTGATAGGTGATGACTATCCGGACTTGACGGAAATAATCAGCAGCAAGAAAGCCGACAAACAACAAAGCTTTGAGACATTTCTGGTGAAAAAGGAAATCAAAACCGAGGATTTCATCACCGTATTGAACAAAAATCCGAATAAGCGATCATTGGTCGAAATGCAGGATGCTGAGAACCTTATACCCGCTTTTGAAATTCTCAAAAAGGAGTTTGATATCATCATTATCGATGTGAATAGCTTGAACGATACGAACCTCGCGAAAGAATGGCTGGTCTTTGCCGACAAAACCTTCGCGGTATTCAGCTCAGGCAGTAGTATCACAGGAAAGGACAAGGAGTTTTTAACTTACTTGAAAAAGCAAAAGAGTTTTCAGGGATGGATCTTTAACAAGGTACGCGCGGTTTGAAGGTGAACTTGAGGATATCGCTTCTGTTCGCGGGGATAGTAATTCCCTCGTTGGTCCTATTGCTGACGGCAGCCAATCTTTTGTTTACCGTGGCATTATTGGTGATTAGCTTGATTACCATCTATTGCGCCGTTGTTTTCTCGAAACCAATCATTGCACTGTACGTGCTGATTGGCTATTGTTTCTTGTTCGGTATCTTCGGACGGGAGTTTCCATCGAGTATTCCGTACGGTATGGGCATCGAGGCGTTCGCAATACTGGCTTGGCTGGCTGTGTTTGTCAACAATCGGAATTATGATTGGAACTCACTCAATAATGTTGTTTGCCAATTTGTGATGTGGAGCATGGTTGCCAGTATACTACAGCTGTTCAATCCCCATGCAGGTAGTTTTATGGGGTGGGCCCACGAGGTCAGGGGGGTGGCATTGTATCCGTTGCTGGTCGTTCCTCTTTTTTTCCTCCTTGTGAAAGATAAAAAGGATATGAATGGTTTCTTGTGGCTTATCCTTTTTTTTTCCTTGTTGGCGGCATTGAACGGGATTAAGCAGAAACACATTGGTTTGTTTCCAGGCGAGCAGGCGTTTCTCGATGCGTCTCCCACCCACCAGATTTTCGGGAAGATCCGGGTTTTCTCATTCTATGTGGATGCCGGACAATTCGGAGCGTCGCAAGCCTCGTTTATGTTGTTGGCACTGGTATTGGCTTTTGGGCCATTTAAAATCTGGAAAAGGGTTGTCTTGCTTTCGCTGGCCGCTATTTTTTGCTACGGCATGTTGATTTCGGGTACGCGTGGTTCGCTCTTCGCCTTGATGGCCGGTGGTTTTTTTGCCATTTTGTTGCTCCGCAATTTCAAGGTGCTGTTCATTGGTTCTTTCGTGGCACTCTCCGCTTTTGTATTCCTGAAATACACCACCATTGGCAACGGGAATTATGACATACTCCGGCTCAGGTCGGCTTTGGATCCACAAGATCCCTCCCTGAATCTGCGGTTTGAAAATCAACGTATACTTGGTGATTATATGCATGATCGCCCATTCGGAGAAGGGTTGGGTAGTATAGGCTTCTGGGCATCGGAATACAATCCGGGGCGTTTTTTGTCGATTATCCAGCCAGATAGTTATTGGGTGAAGGTATGGGCGATGTTCGGAATCGTAGGATTCACGATTTGGTTTTGTGCTCTCCTTTACGTGTTGGGGAAAGCGTGCGGAATCGTATGGAATTTGAAAGATCCAGGGTTGCGTTCAAAAATTATCGCGCTGCTTTCGACCGGGATTGGCCTATTTGTCTGTAGCTACGGTAATGAGGTGATGAATAACATGCCGTCTTTGTTGGTTTTTTACGCTTCATTGGTATTGACTTTTATAGCGCCAAAATGGGATAAAGAGGTTTTTCCAAAAACATCATCTTCATGAAAAGGAACAAAGGAACAATATTGAAGTGTCTGTTGATTTGGTTTTTTGGGGTGGTTGTCGGGATGGTAATCATCAAGTCGAACTTGATCAATGGGCAGTTGATCCGGGATAATTTCCATTTCAGGAAAACGGTAAAAAAAGATGGATTGGCGTTGGATGACGGAAGGACCATGGTACTGCTCTCGTTTGGCCAATCAAATGCGGCCAATTACGGAGAGGATGTCTATGTCTGCAAGAACAAGGAGGTTTATAATTTTTACCGGGGCAGCCTCTATCGGGCCGAAGAGCCCCTGCTCGGCGCTGACGGCAAAGGGTCCAGCGTTTGGACACGTGTGGCAGACAGGGTGATTGACGGCGGATTGTACGACAAGGTCATCATCGTGCCCGTCGGCATTGGACAAACCCCGATAAGCTGTTGGGCTGAAGGTCGTTGCAGAACAAAATTGGATGAGGTAATCGGCGAACTCAAATCGTCAGGAATATCACTTACCCACGTATGCTGGGTGCAAGGTGAAACCGATAATGTGGACGGTACAACTAGAGCTGTTTACAAGCGGCACTTAACCACCATCGTAGAGGCGTTTCGGAACCAAGGTGTCTTTGCTCCTCTTTTCGTGGCGCTAACGAGCTATTTCCCTTACAATAATGATAATCCGCTAGGTATTGATCCCGATGTAAGGGGAGCGCAGCAAGAGGTGATTGCGGCGGCGGACAACGTTTTTGAAGGGCCTGATTTGGATGCGTTGAACCTGGCGTATTACCGATACGATGCCGTCCATTTTTCTGAAAATGGATTGGATGCCTTGGCCAAGGCATGGTGTGATGTGTTCGATTTGCAACAAGATAAGGAAAAATACTGATACGATGCCATTCGAGATTTTTTTATTGCCAGGTTTGATTTGTTTCGTGGTCGGCTTCGCCATCGGCGGCGGGTTTTTGAGTTCAGGTAAAGGCAGTGGTCAAGATGGGAATGTTTTCAACGATTAAGGATAGTCCGAGACTAAAGCGTTTGGCATTACGTCTGCTAAAGCCCACGAACGACCACAGGCCCCGTCTTTGGGTCCGCTGGTTTTGGAATCCACTGAAGCATCGGCGTGGGGGCGGCGTTATCGTGAGGAGACGGACGCGGTTGGACGTCTTTCCGTTCAACAATTTCTTTGTCGGTTCGAAATCGATCATTGAAGATTTCAGCACGATCAACAATGGCGTGGGGCACGTAATCATCGGTGAGCGGAGCATCATTGGCATGAGCAATGTAATCATTGGGCCGGTCACGATAGGCAATGACGTCATGCTTGCGCAACATGTCGTCATATCGGGATTGAACCATGGTTACGAAGACGTTTCCGTATCCCCGAGCCAACAGAAGGAAATCCGCAAAGAAGTGATCATTTCCGATCGGGTCTGGATAGGCGCCAATTGCGTAGTCACAGCGGGTGTGAAAATCGGTAATCATTGTGTGGTGGGGGCGGGAAGCGTGGTCACAAAAGATTTGCCGGACTTTAGCGTTGCCGTTGGGAATCCTGCAAAAGTGATCAAACGATATAATTTCGAATCGGGAAGATGGGAAAGGGTAGGTGAACATCATGGGGGGTAGTCGTGAGGTCTTTGAGCATGTTTCCCTGCTCGTTACGCATTACAACAGGAGTAATTCACTCGAGAAGCTCCTCTCTTCCCTAGAGCGAGAGGGATGCTATTTTGGCGAAATCGTCGTTTCTGATGATTGCAGCAAGCCGGAGCACATTGCGAAACTGGAGGTTCTTCGCGACCGATTCCATTTTACGCTGATCACTGCCAATCGAAATGGCGGCTTGGCCGCAAACATCAATAAGGGCCAAGCGGCTATAAAAACGGCTTACACCCTATACGTCCAGGAAGATTTCATTGCGCTACCCGGTTGCCTAGAGCACCTTCGGAATGGGATGACGCTCATGGCCGAAAATCCTGACTATGACTTCGTCCGATTTTATGCTTATGACAAGTATCCGTTTCTCCAACCGCACAAGTTCGGTTTTTCGACCATGCATTTCAAGTTCTGGAGTCTCAGCTTCGGTAAATTCAATTTTTACAGCGATCACCCGCATATCCGAAGGAATTCCTTTACCGCCAAATTTGGGGGTTACAAAGAGGGGATTTCGGGAGATAAAACCGAGTTCGCCATGATGATGTCGGTATTGAGGAAGGGAGGGAAATCTTTTTTCTTCAATGGATACAAGTCAGTTTTTGAACAGGAGAACACGGCGATGGAGCCCAGCACGATGTCAAGGGGGTACTTCAGGAACAGCGGGAATTTTCTTGTCGCGATGGTCAGGGTAATCTATCGATTTGTCAATTATAATTTCGGTTATTTGTTTGGACGACCATTGAGGTGGTCGTGATACTTGAATCACTTCAGTGAATATGGGAAGAAATTTCGTTATCGTCGGCCAGCAACCTTGGGATACGGACATCGGAAGCAATTGCAAGAATATCGCGTTGGAGTTGAGCAAGTCCCACAGGGTGCTTTATGTGAATTCACCGCTGGATCGCATTACCTTATGGCGAAATCGATCACGGCCCGATGTAGCCAAACGGATGGCCGTGATCAGGGGAAATGCCGAAGGGCTGGTCAGGATAGCCGATAACCTTTGGAACCTCTATCCAAACTGTTTGGTCGAATCAATCAATTGGGTGCGGTATCCGAGTCTGTTCGATAGACTCAACAAGCACAACAACCGATTATTGGCCAATTCGATCAAATCGGCTTTGGGCAGTCTGGGTTTCGGTGACATCATCTTGTTCAATGACAACGAGATGTTCAAGGCCTTTTACTTGAAGGAGTTTTTGAGGCCTGCATTGGATATCTATTATTCTCGGGATTACATGATCGGTGTCGATTACTGGAAAAGGCATGGCACTCGCTTGGAACCAGAACTGATCGCTAAAAGCAATTTGTGTTTCAGTAATTCGATGTACTTGCGAGATTATTGCAAGGAACACAATGAGCGCTCATTTTACGTAGGCCAGGGATGTGACATTAAACAGGGAGACGCCGATGGCCTTGAGATTGGATCGGCTGCCGTACTTGGAGGCTTACAGAAGCCCGTTATCGGGTACGTGGGGGCGCTGGATAGCAATAGGTTAGCTATTGATGTCATCGAACACATCGCTCAAAGCTTTCCCGACTATGCCGTGGTGTTGGTCGGGCCTGAAGATCGACGTTTTCAATCAAGTGCATTGCATCGATTGCTGAATGTACATTTCTTGGGCAAAAAGCCGTTGGACGAGCTCGCGCGATACATCAATGCATTTGATGTGTGCATAAACCCCCAACTCGTGAATGCGATTACAATCGGAAACTATCCCCGGAAAATCGATGAGTACCTGGCCTTCGGTAAACCGGTTGTCGCGACGAGAACCAGGACAATGGAGATTTTCGAGGAGGTGGTGTATCTTACGGACAGTAAAGAAGGTTACGTAGCGTGTATCGAAGAGGCGTTACGCATGGATGACGCGACCAAGAGAGCTGCCAGGATTGCGCTAGCCGAATCTCATACTTGGGAGAATTCGGTGAGTAAGATGAACGTTGAGATAGATCGATTTTTGACTAATCAATAGCTATTCATGGACATCGTTAGCGTTATTTGGATTTTTGTGCAGGTTTTGATTGGATGTCAGCTCGTGGTTCCGATCCTATTATTCTTGGTTTACAAGGCAAAACGTAAGCGGTTGGGGCTAAGGGGTGAGCCTGCGAGCGTTTCTTACGACTATGGCATCATCGTTACGGCCTACGAAGAGACCGCTTTGATTCCCAGGGTGATTGAATCGTTGCTCCGACTCAATTATCGGAATTACGTGGTTTATGTGGTGGCCGATAATTGCGACCTTTCCACGATTGACATCGACGATCCAAGGGTGGTGTTGTTGCGTCCGCCTGAGACATTGGCGAGCAATGTCGCCTCTCATCTATACGCGATCGACAATTTCGTGCGGAGCCATGAGCTGATCGCAGTCGTGGACAGCGACAATATCGTGCATCCCGATTTCCTGACCGAATGTAATCGGTCAATCGCTGGCGGATACGCCGTAGTGCAAGGGGTTAGGTTAGCGAACAATATGACAACCCATTATGCCGCGTTAGACGCCGCCAGGGATATCTACTATCACTTTTACGATGGCGAAGTGTTGTTCGCATTGGGGTCATCCGCGACATTGGCGGGATCCGGGATGGCCATGGAAACATCGCTTTACGTGGAGTGTATGGGCGATAACCCGCTCAAGGGGGCAGGATTCGATAAGGTGCTGCAAGCCGAGATCGTGTGGCGGGGATATCGGATCGCGTTCAATCCAAAAGCCATCGTTTACGACGAAAAGACGGCGCAGGCGGATCAACTGGTCAATCAACGCGCTCGTTGGATAAATACCTGGTTTAAGTACGCGAAATTAGGATTGTCGGTGTTTGCGCGAGGCATCGTGAGACGAGACATAAACCAATCGTTGTTCGGCTTTATCTTGCTGAGGCCGCCCTTATTTATTTTTTTGGCGCTATCGATTGCGTGTATGTCGATCAGCTTTTTTATCGAGCCAATCCATGGGGTGTGGTGGCTGGTCGCGTTATCGTTGTTCGTGTTAGGGTTCTTCCTGGCGCTGCTTCATCACAGGACGGACAAATCGATTTATCGTTCATTGTTCAGGATACCGTTGTTTATGTTCTATCAGTTCGTCGCATTGCTGCACAGCCGCCGAGCGAACAAGCGTTCCGTTGCTACTAAACATAGCCAAAATGCCAAATGAACCAATGGCTTTGAACACGAAGGAAAAGCAACGGATGTACGACGTGACCCCATGGTGGGGGGCTGGTTTGGCATTAATCATCGTGGCCTCATCATTAGGATGTTCGGGTATCGCGAAGCGGAATGGAAAAGAAACCTCGATGGCTGGGATTGCCGATACCGCTGGTGCTTCCCCTTTTAGTTACATGCTTGGCATAAACGGGTTCGAGTGGGAGTTTTTGAATGACGATAATGAAATCGATTCGCAAAAGACCGCATTGATCAGGTCTTTCGGCGGGTTTCGGCATTATTTGGATTGGGGAAGGATCGAAACGGAAGAAAACTGCTATGCTTATCAACCTTCCCTGAGCGGTTCTTGGGGATACGACGATATCTATACGTGGTGCAAGAACAATGGGCTTCCAGTATTGGTGTGTATCAAGACCATTCCCGATTGGTTGAAAGCGACCTATCCTGAAGGGAAGCAGGATGTCGAAAATGCGCCCTTGGCCTATGGCGTGAATAAGGGGGACCCGGCTTCTTACAGGCAATTCGCCAAGATGGGCTTTCAGTTCGCTGCACGCTACGGTAGCAATCAAGGAGTGGATACGGGCTTGGTATCGGTAGCTGCGGCCCCTGAATGGTCGCCAAACCAGCAGCGGATCGGATTGGGGTTAGTCAAGTACATCGAATGCAACAATGAGCCTGATCGGTGGTGGAAGGGCGAATATGCCCACCAGACTGCTGAGGAATACGCGGCAAACTTATCGGCCTTTTACGACGGTCACTTGGGCGAACTTGGGCCTGGCGTAGGGGTGAAAAGCGCGGATTCCTCAATGACGGTGATTATGGGCGGATTGACGGGCGCGGATATCGAATACCTTTCAAGGATGGTCGAATGGTGTAGATTGAACAGGGGGTATAGGCCAGATGGAACCGTGAACCTTTGTTTCGACGTGATTAATTATCATTATTATACGTTTTCTGAACCGGAGTTGATATCGCGAAAAACGCGTGGTGCTGCGCCTGAACGTTCATCGGCGGCCGATGCTTTAGGCCCGGTGATGGCGTTTGCCCGTGAACACGCGGAGAATAGCGAAGTTTGGGTCACGGAGCTGGGCTATGACATCAACCAAGGAAGTCCGTTAAGGGCCGTAAAGATTGGGAATAAAACACCGGAGGAGACGCATGCCGATTGGTCGTTGCGATCCAGTTTGTTCTATGCGCGGCACGGTGTGAAACGTTTATTTTTTTTCATGCTGAATGACGTCGATCCTGCCAATCCGGGGCAGTTTTCTTCTTCGGGCTTCGTGGAAGGTTTGAAAAGGAGGCCTTCCGCCGACTATTTCCGACAAGTCAAGGCATTGATGGGGGCTTATGTTTATAGTCAGACGATTGCCGCGGATCCAATGGTCGACGTCTATGTCCATATGGATGATAAGATATACGTGTTGACCGTGCCGGATGAGCAGGGAAGGGAAATGACTTACGACCTGAGCGTGGGAGATGCAAAAGCATCGGAATTGCACGTCCCACGGGTGGGCAGCGATGCGATGCTTACGCAAATTGTACCTGTGGTTGACGGAAAAGTGACATTGAACGTGACGGAAACCCCTATTTTTGTTAAGGTTGGCGGCAAAAAAATGAATGAGTATGGCAATTAATATCTTACTTTTGGGTACGCCCGGATGGATTGCGAAGCACCGCTACCCAGGGCTAACCTATGATACGTTCGTGGAACACGGCATGGATGAACTTAGGGAGCGGCTTGATCGATTTCGAGGGCATACCAATCCCGATGTCTCCGTGGTGATTCCCGCGTGGAACGAAGAGAATAACCTGTTCCGGACACTTTCTTCGCTTGCTTCGTCAACGACCAAACTTCGCGTCGAAATTATCGTGGTCAACAACAACTCGTCGGATCGCACGCAGGGATTATTGGATGACTTGGGGGTGAAAAGCCATTTCCAGCCCATACAGGGTATTTCGCATGCTAGGCAACTTGGCCTGGAAAAGGCTCGCGGAAAATATCACCTGTGTGCTGATTCTGACACGTTGTACCCACCACAATGGATAGATTTGATGGTTGAACCGATGATGCGGGACGATCGGGTTGTCGGCGTATATGGTCGATATTGCTTTGTTCCCAAGCCCGGCGAATATCGTTTCCGTTATCGCATATACGAAATGTGTACGGGGTTGATGATACGTCTTAGGAAAAAAGAACATGAATTCATGAACGTGCTTGGTTTTAATATGGGCTTTTTGACAGGCGTGGCACAAGCGACGGCGGGATTCGAAGTTACTCGAGCCCGGAAATTCGACAATGCGACAGGCAGTGATGCCTATGTCGACGAATCGGAGGATGGTTGGATGGCGATACGTTTGAAAGAAAACGGGAGTCTGCAGTTGGTAACGGCGCCGGCAGCGCGGGTGTTTACTTCTTCGCGTCGCTTGGACGCCGAGGGGGGGCTGGTAAGATCATTTATCCGTCGGATACGTAACGCGTTCAGCTAGTTTTAGCTAAAGGATTCGGTGAATGATACTTTCCATGTAACACTTGTCATCGTTTCCGTTGGTCAAATCCAAAAAAACTTCCCCTTCCCTGACAATTTTGTTTTTTATCGCTCCCTTTGAGGTTGCACCCATCAAGAACCATTCATATTCCATGTCGATATGACCTAGGTCGATGGCCCAGTATCCGGCCACGGCGAGGTCATGGGCCATCACGGTTGCGGTGGGACCCAGACACAACAGGATCAGGGCGCTTTTTGGCGTTTTCTCCACGATGACTTCCATTATTTTTTCATAGACGTCATACGCATTGTCGGGTGGACAGATGATTCGGTTTACCTTATCTGCCTTGGAGAACAAATCATTTCCTACACCTGTCCTGCTTAACTCACCTTCGACGATATAGATATCCTCCCCTTCAAATACCTTTTTTAACTTATCGAAATGAGCGCCAGCGCCACTTTTATCCTTAAGATCTATATACGGCCGCGTAATAAGCGAATCGAAATAGGTAAGCGATAGATCCAGGTACCGGATCAGGCGCTTGTAGTTGTACTTCCAATAGGTTTCCCAAAACGGGAATCCCGCGGTGGGTTCCAGTATTTTCCTGTCGAGCAACGTATAAGGGATACAAACGATGTGGTTCGCCGTCCTCGACTTCAGTACGCGCATCAATCCTTTTTTCAAACCATGATCCGCTTTTTGGAAGTAGATGTCTTTCGCTTGCAGGATTAAATTGAATTCACCGTCGCCGTACCGGCTGACCGAACATCTTTTTTCCAATATATAATCCAGCGTTTCCATTGATGTTCTAACGGTAGGCTTGGGCAATAGGAAAAAGAACACATTTCGAAGCAGCCGTTTAAGATTATGCATGGTCTTGGATTAACGCTGTGATGATTGTTTATAATTATAGCCTAAATTTAATGCGAAAATAGCTAACGGCACGCGTATAAACAAACTTTTTTCGTTGTATCGCTGGTAATCAGGCTTAACGGCAGCAATACTCATCGTTGGAGCGGTACGTTGCGTTCACCCTCAAAGGTGGTGTAGCTAAATAGCCACATTACAATTTTTACCGGTTTCTTTGAGTTGTAAATTGGTTATTTTTGTGCCGAAAACTTAATCGTTACAACGAATTATGTTGATTTTCAATCGTAGTAGAATCGCCGTGTTGATGTATCATGCGCTTATCGACAAGCCGGATAAAAACATACATTTTGTGCATGTATTGAAGCGGGAGTTTGCTGAACAGATGAAATGGTTGTTCGAAAATGGTTATCGGACACTCCGGATGGCCGAGTTGTATGATGTTTTGCTTAACAAAAAGAAAATCAAAGATAAAGCGGTGGTATTGACGTTTGATGACGGATATCGTTCTTTGTACGACTATGCTACACCTATCCTCCAACAATACGGATTTTCTGCAGTCTTGTTTTTGACTACCGCAACCGTTGGGAAAGAAAGTTATAATGACCTTCGCCATTGTGATGGATATCCCGCAGACGATAGGCCGTTGACATGGTCTGAACTGTTGGAAATGAAGGGTTTGTGTTGGGAAATCGAAGCCCACGGTCATCGTCATTACAATCATGCTGCACTTGATGCCAAGGCGCTACTGGATGAAGTGGGGAGATGTAGACGAGCAATCAAAGCTAATCTGAATCATGAACCAACGTTCTATTGTTACCCATACGGAGCATACGATGCCAGTACGCTAGACATGATTGATAAGCTGGGTTTCAAGGCCTCTTTTAGCGTGGAGCCTGGTTTCGCGACATCAAGTGCCGACCTAAGGCGTGTTTACCGGGTAACGATCAGTGTGTTTGACGATATCCGTACGTTCTCCAACAAGTTACGGTACGCATTTGCGAGTAGAAAGGAGTCACTGCCGTCGGTCATCAGGGATCTAATTCGCCGGCACGATAGCTTACAAATGGCGATAACATCCGTCAAATCGGTTTTAGCCAATATTAAGATTGGTATCCGACGATGTCTCCAAAAGGCTAGTTGGGAATAATACGTACCCTATGAACAGAAGGAAATTCATCCTATCCATGATATCCGCCGGCATTTTTGGGGGTGTCGCTTTGTTTGTTTTCAAAAAATGGCATTTCAGTGCAAACGTACAGGTTTCCGATTTGGCCGAAAGGCGTGAACTGATTGCGTCGCTAGCTGATACCATTATACCAGGCACTTCGTCCCCTGGGGCAGGGGAAGCTGGCGTTGCCTCGTATATCGTACTATATTTGAACGATTGCGCGACGGAAAACGAGCGGTCGCGTTTTTTGAGTGGTTTGGAACGTGTTACGGCGTATGCAACGCGGAAGTTCGATGCGCCATTTGAAAGATGCAATCAAGCGGACAGGATTCGCATCTTGACCAAGTTCGAACGTCAATCGACCTTTGGTATCGCTATTCTTGATAAAATCCGCGATCGGGTGTTTGGAGAACCGTTCATCATACAACTGAAAAGACTTACTGTCGTCGGATACTGTACATCGGAGCTAGGGGCGACAAGGGGCTTGGCTTACGATTACATACCCGTCGTATACGAACCTTGTATGGCGCTGACACCCGATCAACGGGTCTGGTCTACCAATTAAGTTAAGGTGATGAATATAGGCGGTAAAGCTAAGCAGGATCATACGTTTGACGCGATAGTCGTGGGGTCGGGTATCAGCGGCGGCTGGGCTGCACGTGAGTTGTGCCAAAAAGGTTTACGTACACTATTATTGGATCGCGGACGGAACGTAGAGCATATCAAGGATTACGACACGGCCCTGTTGAATCCGTGGGATTTCAAGTATCGGGGGGCGCTTCCTAGAACCGAGCATGAGCGTAACCCGCTTCAGGCTGGCATTTCGAACGAAGCGGATATCCAGTTTTTCGCTAGGGACGAAGACCATCCCTATATTCAGGAGCAACCATTTACCTGGTACCGGGGCTATCAAGTGGGCGGTCGTTCGCTGACTTGGGGTAGGCAGTGCTACCGGTGGAGCGACCTTGATTTTGAAGCCAACCAACGTGAGGGAATCTCGGTTGATTGGCCGATTAGGTACCGCGATATCGCCGCTTGGTATGACTATGTAGAATCTTTCGTTGGCGTGAGTGGACGCAAAGAAGGATTAGCGCAATTGCCGGATGGGAATTTCCTGCCGCCTATGGAACTTAATTGTGTCGAAAAGCATTTGGCACAATCCATTAAGGGGAGTTATGAAAACAGGCTTCTCACCATCGCACGTGTCGCGAATCTAACCCGTGGGTGGGAAGGCAGGGGAGCTTGCCTAAATCGAAATCTTTGCTCGAGGGGATGCCCGTATGGTGGCTATTTCAGTAGCAATAGCGCCACGATACCTGCTGCTATGGCGACAGGAAACCTGACAATCAGGCCGTTTTCAATAGTCAGCGAAGTGATTTACGATGAACACACGGCACGTGCGGCAGGTGTCCGGGTGGTGGATACGTTGACGAGCGAGAACGTTGAGTTCTTTGCCAAGATAATTTTTGTTAACGCGTCAACGATCGCGACGGCAGCCATCCTCCTGAAATCGAAATCCAACCGGTTTCCGGATGGTTTGGGGAATGATAGCGGACAAGTTGGCCGCAACCTCATGGATCACCATTCGTCGGCCGGGGCCATGGGGGTTTACGATGGTATGAAGGAGTTCTACTATAAAGGTCGAAGACCTTGTGGTTTCCTGATTCCCAGGTATCGAAACATCGATGCTAACGAATCGAACGGGTTTCTTCGTGGCTATAATGTTCAAGGGGTCGGAAAGCGCAAGGAGTGGCTGGATCAAGCCGTTATGCCTGGCTTCGGCCCATCGTTTAAAGATAAGATAACGAAGCCAGGGCCGTGGTTCGTTTGGATGGCTGGTTGGGGGGAGTGCTTGCCTTATCAAGATAATTATGTCCGTCTTGACCCAAGCAGCAAAGACAAATGGGGACTTCCGCTGGTGGCCATCAATTTCTCGTTTCGCGACAACGAGAAAAAGATGATGGAAGATATCAAGGATACATGCACGGATATGCTGACAAACGCTGGTTTCGAGCAGGTCGATTCGTTCAATTACAATAAGGTTGGTGGGTCGACTATCCATGAGATGGGTACCGCCAGGATGGGGCGCGACCCGTCAACGTCCGTCTTGAATGGATTCAATCAAATGCACGCCGTAAAGAACGTCTTTATTTCTGATGGCAGTTGCATGACCTCTTCCGCATGCCAAAATCCATCGCTCACGTATATGGCGTTGACGGCTCGGGCTTGTGATTATGCGGTAAGTGAGTTGAAGAAAGGTAACATCTAAGCGATATTCAAAGCGATAATGATAATCAATAGTGTATTGGGTTTATTTAGGAACGTGCATTTCCAGTCCCTTTTTGGGAATGGACTAATGGCCGCAATCGGTATGCTGTCGTTCTCAATCCTGTATCGCGGCCTATCAGCGCACGACGTTGGTGTCTATGTCTTGTTTACTTCATTGCTGGTGTTGGTGGATACCAGCCGGACGGGTTTCCTGACGGTTGGATTCATCACCTTCTTCTCTGGTACCGCACGTCAGCGTGGACAGGCGGTGGCGGGTTCAGCGTGGTATTTGGCAACCGCAATCACGGCTTGTGCGATTCTGTTGAACCTGGTCGTTTCTGCCTTGTTCTCGGAGTCATCCAACGAAGGGGTGAAGCTATTTTTCACTTATTTTCCTTGGGTGTTCGTATCGACTTTGCCTAGCCTGATGGCCAACATCGTCGTCCAAGCGAATCGTCGATTTGACAAGCTATTGTGGTTAAGGATGATTAACCAGGTGCTTTTCATCGCTTTTATGTCTGTGCTTATCTATTTTGACAGGCTCTCGTTGCATACGCTATTGCTGTCTTTTATAGCGGCCAATTCGATTACCGGGATTGTGGTGATGGGGTTGGGATGGACCATGTTAGGGTCGGTTGGTCATGCGGACAAAAAGACTTTTTTTGAATTGTTGCATTTTGGGAAATTCAGCGCGGGTACAAGCGTAAGTGCCAATCTGTTTGGTGTAACCAATACGTTTGTGATTAACATGTTTCTAGGCCCCGCTGCGGTAGGAATATTCAATCTGGGACAAAAACTTACGCAGGTGATTGAAATGCCTATGCTTAGTTTTGCAGCCTCGGGCATGCCAAGCCTATCGGCACACTATAATAATGGCCGAAATAGTGAAATGATTTATACCGCCCAGAAAATGGTAGGCATGCTGACTTGGGGGTTGTTGCCACTGGTGTGTGCATTATTTATTTTCGCCGATCCAATCATCGGCTTGCTAGGCGGGAAAGAGTATGTCGGCACTGAAGCCCCGAATTTGCTTAGGGTATTCATGCTGGCTGCGCTTATCGATCCCGCTGATCGTTATTTTGCATTGACACTGGACGTAATCCATAAGCCGCAAGTGAATTTTTACAGGATATGGATATTATTGGTGATTTACCTGATTATTTGTTTCGTTGGCATGTCGCTTTTCAATTCGCTTTATGTAGTAGCGGCGGCTGGCATCGTTCCGACGATAATTTCTGTTCTCGTAAGTTATTACCCACTTAATAAATTCATAAATTTTAATTTTTGGCAAACGTATGCGGTTGGATTTGCCGAAGCAAAGTCGCTGATCGGCAATATGGTGTCCAATTTCGTTAATCGATCGAAGGCAAACCCGTAGCGCAAGAAAGGTAAATTATTTCTAATAGGACATGGACAAGAAAAACACGATTTCCATCATTGTAGCGAGCGATAATCATTACGCTATCCTTATCGCGGCGTTGTTAAAATCCATCGATGTGAACCATCACACCGAAGAGCATATCGATTTTTATATTATTGATGACGGGATATCGGCCAAATTCAAAAGGCAGTTGATGGGCGTGGTGGCTTCCGAACGGATAAGCATCAAATGGATTGATGCCAATACCATGGTTCCGGAGGGATTCTCCATTCCCATAGACAACTCGGCTTTCCCCAGGACCACGTATCTCCGCGTGTTTTCACCCTATGTGCTGGACAAGGAGTTGGAACGATTGATTTACCTTGATGTCGACACGATTGTGCAAGGTGACATTTCTGGACTTTGGCATACTCCGTTGGGCAATAACGTGATAGCCGCGGCAATTGATGTTGGTAAGACGCTGGACTGCGCGTGGGGAGGTGTGCCCAACTTTGCGGAACTTGGGCTTACGGCCGACACGAAGTACTTCAATGCTGGGGTCTTATTGATCGACTTGGTCAAATGGCGCCGGGATGACATATCGGCGAAAGTCGTAAAGGCGTTGCACGACCACAAAAGGCACGTACGGTTAGCCGATCAATATGGCCTGAACGTTGTGTTGGCTAATCGTTGGGAAGTACTCGATCCCCGATGGAACTGGTTCGCTTTTGCCGATCATGACCAACCGTTTCTTGTACATTTCTTGGATGTTAAACCGATTTTCACGACTTACCATTCGCATGAAAAATGGAGGTCGGAGTTTTTCAGGTATTTGGCGCTGACGCCGTGGAAAGACTTTAAGCCAATCAATGGGAATAGGCGGGTATTCAGGAAGGCATATAATAAGATCAAAAAACGGCTGATGAAATTGATCGGCGCCTGATTTTTCGTTTTAGGTTATCGGGCGCCGATGCCCTTGAATCGAGAAGCAAAGTCCCGATTATCATGGATGGCTTCAGCTTCGGATGCGAAGTATTTGTTGTTCGTGATTTTTTCGATTTCCACGTCGCTCATGTTATTTATCATATGGGGGGATATCCGGCTTCCGTGCAATTCGAATCCGAGGTTATTATGGTAGGACAATTTTCCCCAATAATTGTACAAATCCAAGATGACTCCTTCCCAGCTTTGTTCTGTGTCCATTTTGCCGACGGTGTTGTTGTAAACTTGTGCATGCACATTCGTTGATTTGCCGGGCACAAGATTCCGACTGAACCCTTGGATTTCGAATGCTCCGTACTGTCGGCTGTTATAGCATATATTGTGGTGGATCTTCACCGTGTCTGGTAATTGACCACGTGAATATGCCCATATCCTGATGGCATTGCCTTGGTAATTGGTGAGCTTATTGTGATGGAAATGGCCATTGCCTTGCATGAAAAATACGCCGTTATGATTCTTGAGCTTATTGTTGACGTTGTCTACCGTATTGTGATGTATGCGGTAATCCTTGACATTCGTGAATGAACAGACCGATCCAGGGTCAGAATCCGTGAATCGATTATAAGCGATTTCCACGTCTTTGAATAAACCGTTGTCTTCGTTGTTTTCGCCATTCAGGTTACCACCGAACGAAATGCCACCCGTATTTTCAAAGGAACAATTCAGGATTTTGAAGCCTTTGTTACACGTAGCTTCCGTACCATCATAGGAGAGCCCGTCGCCGTTGCTAGGTGAACCGCTGATGGCAAAATCACCAACGTTCTCAAAGCTCATGTGTTCAATGGTGACTCCGTCAATCCGACCTTGCATCGTGATTGCCCGATAAGGGATGTCTTTGAATCTAATGCCGTGTCGCGTACCCGAATGACCGTTGCCAGATAGCGTCACGTGACGGATATTGGTCGTATGCAAACCATCCTTGATTTCCACTAGGCCATCGTTGATTATTCGTACGGGAGAACCAGGTATACCAAAGATATTTGAGATGGCAACGGAACGGTATGTTCCTGCAGTGATACGAATGACCGTGTGCTCGTTGATGGTCATGTTCATTCCATCGATGAATAAATCGTTTCCCTGCCCACTCCCTAGTTTGATTACGTGGTGTAGCAAAGCGGTGTCGCGATGGAAATCCGGTGGGACGTCGAAAACGCTAGCCGTGCACGCCAACGATGAACTTTGCCCGTGGAAATAGCAAAAGGCACTTGCGATTACGGCCAGTGTTACCATTGATTTGACTGCTAATTTCATAAAACAAAGCTAAGTAAAAAATCAGGGCTAATTTTCGTTGTGTTCGACCAGAAGCCGTATAAAAGGCCTAGCTGTAGCCGTTGCGCTACATTATCGATTTATGTAACCGCAACGTAAAATAAAAAAAACTAACTTCGGCCTTTGAAAACAAAAGACTAATTATTGCAATGAATCAGTTTAAGCACTACCTACGTTTGATGAGGCCCGCGCAATGGGTGAAAAACACATTCATATTTTTACCCGCTTTTTTCGCGCTCCAAATCGATGACCCTGGCGTACTGCTTCATTTGTTCCAGGTATTCGTAGGGTTCTCGCTGGTATGTAGCGCCGTCTATGTTTTCAATGATTTGCTGGATGTAAAAGAAGATCGACAACATCCCAAGAAGAAATTCAGACCCCTTGCTTCGGGGGCTGTTAATAGGCAGCAAGCGTTAATTTTGATTGGATTACTTTTGGCAGTTGCCTCCGTAATGCTAGTCCTCACCGCGACCAATGTTTGGGTACTCGCCATCGTGGGGTTTTACTTGGTCATGAACATCTCGTACACGGTCAAGCTTAAACATATTTCAATCCTGGATGTCGTGATTATTGCAGTTGGTTTCGTTTTACGGGTTTTCATCGGTGGTTTGGTTTCCGATACCCATCTTTCCCATTGGATTATCTTGATGACGTTTGTGCTTGCGCTATTCCTAGCGTTTTCTAAACGGCGTGATGATGTGTTCAATTACGTTCGGACTGGGATTAGCGCGAGGAAGAATCTGGAAGGATACAACTTGGATTTCCTGAATGTCGTGATTACCTGTTTAGCAACCGTTGTCATTGTGTGCTATGTCATGTATTGCACCTCTCCGGAAGTGATTGGTCGATTTGGAACCAACGTTTATTTGACGTCCATATTTGTCATCATGGGGGTCTTGAGATATCTTCAATTGACCTTGGTATGGTTGATTAGTGGGAATCCAACAACCATATTGTTGGAAAATAGGTTTCTTCAAGTGATTATTGTCGGCTGGATTCTTTCTTTTGTGGGGATTATCTACTATAATATCCATTGGTAATGGCAACACTGGAAATCCAGTCGCGTGTATTTTATGTTATCGGTTCCTTCTTTGTCTGGGTTTTAGGCATCACGCTTTTGCTGACTTCGTTTTCTTTTTTCATAAACGACCAGCTACGGATATGGCATTTCCCCGTCGCAATCGCCATAGCTTTCGGTATCAATTTGCGCTGTTTTCCTAGGAAAGAGGCAGCTGCCGGCAAAAAAGATGTCTACATGGCGCTATGTTTGCCATTGGTGTTGCTGCTGTTTGCGATAGGGGTTTCGACGTATTTTTTTGACGTGAGCTATGACGGTCAGGCTTATCATCAGGAGGCGATAATCCAGCTGGCCAATGGTTGGAATCCTTATCGGTCGCTATTACCGGATAGTGTTAACCAGGCTATTTGGATAAACCATTATGCCAAGGGAATGGAGGTCGTGCAGGCATCGGTATATCGTGTGACTGATTTTATTGAATCTGGAAAGGCCACCAACCTATTCTTGCTTTTCGCAAGCTTCTTCTTATGCCTTTCCTTACTAACGAGGTTTCTTCGAACCACTACGACTAGGAAAGTTTTGATTGCTTTCACGATGGCTTGTAGTCCAGTTGTAATCAATCAACTTTTGACGTATTACATCGATGGTGCCATGGCGTCTATCATATTATGCTTCCTGGTCGTTTTCGTTTTTGCGTTGCTGGAAGACGGCAATCGAAGGCATTTCGCATTGCTTGCGATACTTGTGGTGATTGGTGTGAATATCAAGTTTACGGCAGGAATCTACCTTGCCTTTTTCAGTTTTGCCGGGCTTCTGTGGCTGGTGATTAAACGAAGCCACCGTTTGGCGATCAGGTTGTGCGTTGTACTCAGCGTGGCAGGTGTTTTGGCGATATTGGTCGGCTATAATCCATATATCACGAATCTGGTTAATAATGGACACCCATTTTATCCGCTGATGGGACAAGGCCAGGTAGATATCATTAGCCATAATTTGCCACCTACTTTCGAAGGAAAAAGTCAAGCGTACAAATTTTTTCACTCCCATTTTTCACATACGGACGATTTGAAACCGGGATTCGAGGCCGTCCCTCAGCTAAAGATTCCCTTTACATTCAACAAGACGGACATCATCAACGCAAGAAAGACAGATATACGCGTGGCGGGGTTTGGCCCTTTTTTTAGCGGTGTCTTGGTCATTTCACTCATTTTGTTTGGTATGCTTTTTCGAACGGGTAGGCGTCATTCGTTTTTCAAACCGTTCGTTTATCTGTTGTCGGCCATCGCCTTTTCCGTCGCCTTCATGCCGGAGTCGTGGTGGGCTCGTTATGTTCCCCAGCTTTGGGTGGCGGCAGGGCTTCCCCTGCTCGCATTGGAGGTAATACGACCGAAAGAGCTGTCATTTATGAAGAATCTTGTGATAATCTTTTTATCGGCCAATATCGCGGTCTGTGCGACCTGTTTTTTTTGGAATCTGATGATGACGGACAGGATAAGGTACCAGATGGCTTGGTTGAAGGATTCCAACGAGGAAATTGCCGTGAATTGGGGAAGCTCATCCGCCAATCGAATCCGATTTCAAGAGTTCGGTATACCTTTTATTGAAAGAAACTTGGACGAAGGCATAGCTGGTATAGATCGCGTCGTGCATTCTGATGCCATCTTCGTTAAACCGGATTATCCGTTGGATCGTGTCGAGCGCCCCATGTTAATGCGGATCATCGACTGGTTGAAAAAAAAGGTCGGCGGCATTTAAAAAGATCGATAGAATGGGTGGTCGGCTGCGGCAAGTAACTCTCGATCTCCTCTGGAGTCACCGTATGCATACAATACATATTCCGTTCGTTGCGGATAAAGGCCTTCCAATCGACTGATTTTTTCCGGTCCGTAACAATTCTTAGATAGAAACCTGCCAGTAAGCCTTCCATTCTCCGTTTCCAACTTCGTGCCCATGATATCCCTTACACCCAACTGGACGGCGAGTGGCGAAACCCAGTTCTCCACAGAAGCGCTTATAATAACCACATCATGTCCTGATTGCAGGTGCCACCTCAGTTTCGCTGTTGCTTCCGGCTTGAGTTTCTTTTCCAAAAGCCCCTTGAATTTTTTGCATTGTCTTTCAAACCCCGCTAGCGGCATGCCTTTGAAGAATAATATGAACAAATGCTCCTTTGCTTTGAAATTGGGCATCAGTTTCAGTTTGTATAATCCGATATAGTATAAAGCCGGGATTAGATTGAGCAGCAGTTTCCATTTGCTGACTTGAGACAGGAAAAAATAGAATAGGCTATCCCCTTTTATTAGGGTGCCGTCAAAATCGAAAGCAGCAACCACACGCCTTTTTGCTAGGATGGATGTCATCTGTAATTATTTGTTTTTGAATACGATGTGTTTTTTTGTGACGAAATTGAATACAGCCACCAAAATGATGGTCACGGCTTTGCAGAGCCCGATTTGCTCGAACTTGGCTATCTCTACCAAAAACCACAATATGAGATGATTGAGTACTATCGCTGCTACGGAAAAGACAACGAACGTAGAGACTTCAAACGTCACGGAGTGCTTGCTCCTTTGGAAGACAAATTTCCGCGAGAGGAAATAGTTCACGAATATCGCAACGATGACAGACACAACGTTTGCCGTTAGGTAATCGATGCCGTATCTCAAGTGCAGAACATGGAAAATAGAAAACTCAAGCGACGCACACGTCAAGCCTACGATCATAAACTTGAAAACCTGCCCGTTTAGGAATAACTTGGTTTTCTTTAGCCAAGTATCATTGCTCATGTACATCGTCGAAAATTGGATTTCTTCTCGAAAAAAAAGCTGTTTTTGTAAGAATTATCTTTATTTTTATCGCTGTTAACTGCGTTTTCGCGTGCAAATTTAATAAAATAAACAAGATTATAATGACTGTTGGTGCATTTCCGATTAAGCGAGCAGAGCGAGGAATTCTTTTCTTTTCATGGGGCTTTTTTCTGGTTAGTTTATTGGCAATTACGTTGCTTGTGGCTTCATTCACTTTCTTTTTGGATCGGGCAATCGGCTGGTGGCAATTTCCAATAGCCCTCGTGTTCGCCATGGGGCTCAACTTCTTGTTTTTTGGCTTTCCCATGCAATCACGGAATGTTTTGCTCACTTTCCTGAACATTGGCGTACCTGTTATTTTGGTCGTGTTGTCATTGCTCATTTCAAGCTATTTTTATGATGTATCCTATGACGGGCAAGCGTATCACCAGGAAGCCATTATCCAATTGAATGAAGGGTGGAATCCCTATCGACAATACCTATCTGACGACGTGAATCAAGCGATATGGGTTAATCATTATGCGAAAGGCATGGAAATCATACAGGCCTGCATATACACTACGTTTGGTAATATCGAAGCGGGGAAAGCCACAAACATAATGCTTTGGATAGCAAGTATATGTGTTGTTTTGGCGATGATGCAGGAATTTGGGGCCATTGGCCTGAGGACAGGCTTGTTGATTAGTTTTCTCCTGGGCTCGAGCACGGTCGTTTTTAATCAATTAATTACATTTTACGTAGACGGGACGCTGTCGTCATGCATACTGATGGTAGTCGCTCTCGGTGTCTCTATGCTTCTTGGGCAAAAAATTCCACGATTTACCCATGGAATTTTATTGGTCTGTCTCATCGTATTAATGTTCAATATCAAATTTACGGGGATATTCTACGCAGGGTATTTCATTGCAGGGCTTTGTGTTTGGCTCGTGTGCACGGGAAGATGGGTGGAACTGAGGCCTTTGATAGGATTTTCTGTTGCTGGAGCACTGGTTGGGTTGTTTATTGGCTACAATCCATATGTAACTAATATGCTCGATTTCGGCCATCCGTTGTATCCGCTGATGGGCGAGAACCCCGCAGATATAATGGCAATCAATACCCCTGGATGGTTTGTCGGCAAATCTGACATAGAGCGTTTTTTTATCTCCTTGTTTGCACATACCGAGAATCTTTATCAGTGGGATGAACATCGAATTCCATTGAAATTTCCTTTTTCCCTTCATAAGACAGATATTGTAAATGGATCAAGGGTAGATTCCAGGTTGGCGGGATTTGGGCCTTTTTTTAGCGGAATATTGTTGCTTTCTATAATATTCGGATGGCTATTGATTGCGGCAATTAGGCGTGCGACCGTGATTTCGGGCATTTTGTTTTTGGTCGGGATGATTTTACTTTCATTGGTGCTCGTTCCAGAGTCCTGGTGGGCTAGGTATGTCCCTCAATTTTGGTTTGTCCCATTTATTTTATTGATTTTTGCAAAAGTGGTGTTGAAAGATCGATTTGGAGTCTTCCGGCGAATCCTCTATTTAGCGTGTTTGGCGAATTTCATGTTTTGTTTGCCCGGGATTTTTATCAATGTCACGTTAACCGAGCAAATTCGATACCAACTCAAGGTCTTTAAGGCCGATAATCAGCCTGTTATACTTGATTGGGGAGACAGCGAAAGCAATCGCGTTAGGTTCATGAAAAATAATATTGCTTATATCGAGGATAAGAGACTCATAAATCTTGAAGCCCCTCCGGACAAAGTGGTCACAAAATTCCCTGGTTCGGCAGCCCGATTCTTACAGTCTTTTGGTAGTAGCGGTAACGCCGTAACCAAATCCAGTTGGTTGAGGCTTAATGAATGGTGGTTGCCAAATACCTGGAAACACTATTGAGGGCTGGTTTTGGCCCCTGCATTATCGATTGATGGAGGCGAAATTTCCAATTTAGCCGAAATTTTATACAAAATAATAAGTATCGCTAATGCTGAAAAAAACAAGTTAGACTGGATGAAATTAAAGTTGGTGGCACTTAATTGGGCTATTGGACCATGGAAGAAATGCGAGGATATGATGAAGGCCAGTGTCAGCAAAATTAATGGCCACTTTTTGTCGCTATAATTATACAGGACAAAGGGAACCGCCATGGTAAAAATCGGCAGAAGCACACTATAGTGATGTTCCCAAGCTATAGGAGAAGCGATTGTTGAACTTAAAATCATTATGGAAAAATCAATAGCGTTCGGGTTTTTACTTTTCCAGTTCCACCAGAGCCCCAAGCCAAGGAACGACAACGACGAAACCAAGGTCGTGATATAAACGGTGCGAGAAAATGGGGGGAATTCAAAGTCCCGCCAACTAAAATCGCCGCCGTTGAAAACCAATCTATGCATTAAACCGTTGACAGATTGGTTCGCATAATACGATTCACCGTGGCGAGAAAGGAAAGATAGCGCATTGAGGTAATCGAAATGGTTGCCCAAGCCGTAGAGGGTTACAGATAGTGTCAAAAAGGGAATCATTGTTAGTGCACCCGCAAATACAAATTCCCATTGACGCCGTATGAGCGCCCAGAGGAACAAGATGCCTAGTTGGGGTTTTATCAAACAAATCAAACCGAGCAGTATTCCCGAAACTTGCTTCTTTTCCTTTAACCAAAACCAGATTGCCGCCGTAGTCAGCAGGGTAAGGAAGGTTTGGATTTGCCCCACGTGATAAGACCAAATAATAGGATAAAATAATGCGGTTAGCATTCCAAATGTAAAATACAATTCCAATGGCTGGCCGGTAAATGTGATTCCCCGTTTTTCGAATCCGTAACGATGGAGCGTGGTTTTGAGAATACGAGCTGTAACAAGTGCGATAGGAAGTAGGATGACGAAAGAGAGTTTATTGAATAAATCGATGATTTGATTATCCGTAAGACCAAAAGACGCGAAAATGTCGATAAACAATAAGCTGCTTGGTGGATATTGGAACTTCAGGCCTTTGCCTAACAACAAGGTTTGGTATACTAATTCATCACTAGGGGCGGCCTTAATATGATGAAGCGCTTCGAGCATGGGCGTCCATGAATCATCCTTATTGGCAAGCCACCTTAACATAGAAAAGGAATTGGTGTCGAATCCCGACAGCCAAAACGAGGCTTCAATGCAAAAATTGACAATAACAATCAATGTAAAGAATCGATTCAATATGCCCAAATTTGCGAACCAATGGGTAATACGGGACATTCTAAAGCAGTTTATGTCAAATGAATAGATACGATTACAAACGAATGCAATTATACTCTTATTTTACATAAGTGCATTATTATTTGGGTTATTTTTTCCGGTCATCGATGCGGACTTGGCCTACGCGTGAATCGTACTACTTTGTTTTCGCTTCAACTAAAGCCCGTTGCAACACGGTTGCAAGCTCCTTGTCATGAGGCGGTAGGATAAAGGTTTTGTGGTCGCCCTCCACCTCATGGATGTTGACCCCTTGCAGGGCGAATCTTTTCCAGCCCAAGTATTTCCTGTCGTCTGTGTAATACAGCCGTTTCTTGACCCTGAATAGGTCAATGGTGATGGGAAGCGCGGGAGGGGAATACGTGTCGTAAGCGTGTTGATAGATTTTAGCGACGTTGCTGTCGTAAGCAAAGCTTTCGCATTCGACTTCTCCTGGTTGCCTACCGAAAATCCCCTTTAATAGGGCTGCGGTCCGATAGGCTTGGTATCCAATGGTTTCGCGTGGAAAAACGGCCAATTGCTTCAAGAAGTAGGGGATTTTACGGAATTGCCGAGCGGTTTTCCGCATGATCCAAGTCATTCCTTTTCCGTCCTCATCGGGGCTTCTGGCAATGGTGTCGAAAATGCCGATCATCCCCAACGTTTTTCCACGATCGAGCAACTGCTTTGCCATTTCAAATACGATTTTACCGCCGAGCGAATATCCGGCTAGATAAAAAGGCCCGTCCGAATCGATCGTGAAAATTTCTTTCAGGTAATGTGCTGCGATTTCCTCAATGTTCCTAGCCTGTATTTCTGCACCATCCAGTCCCAATGCCTGCAAAGCGTATACAGGTTGGTCGGGGTCAAGGTACTTAGCCATGGACTGAAAAACCAGTACGTTCAGTCCGCCGCCGTGAACCAGGTATATTGGAGGTTTCGTCCCATTTGTCTGAATGGGTACCAACGCGTCCCACTTGATTTGTTCTTCGTCGCCAGAGACCAGTTTGGCCAATTTAGCTATGGTTGGATTTTCGAAAAGGCTGGAGAGCGGCAAACGGATGCCAAGTTGCCGTTCAATGGCAAGCATAACCTTAACAGCGATAAGCGAATAGCCTCCGGACTCAAAGAAATCGTCGTTGATGCCCACCGTTTCAAGGCCAAGGGTATTTTGCCATATTTCTGCGATCAATCGTTCCGTCACGGTGCGGGGAGCCACGAAATCTTTTTCTCGCTGCGTTTCTGGCGAAAGCATTGCCGTAACGGGAGGAAGTGCGAGCCGATCAATTTTCCCACTTCGCGTCAAGGGGAAGTGGCTGATGGCTACGATGGCATGGGGAATCATATAATCTGGAAAAAACGCCGATAGTTTCGATTTCCAATGCTTGATTCGCGATTCGCTGATCGCGTGTTCCAAAATCTGGGGGGCGGATGTCGGAGGGTGGGGGTGTTGCTTATCTTTTAACGATACGTAAGCGACCAATCGAGGTATACCAATGGTGTCATTCCCTAAAACGACGACCGCTTCGCCAATGCCATCAAGTTTTGTCAGTAGCGATTCTATCTCTCCCAATTCAACACGGTAGCCGCGAATCTTCACTTGTGCATCACCCCTGCCTAAAAAGATAAGGTTACCGTCGTCGTCGTATTTGGCCAAATCGCCGGTACGGTAGACACGTACGGACTTGCTGTTGTGGGAAATGTCGAAGAACCGCTCGGACGTGAGGTTAGGCGCGCCGATGTAACCGGCGGCCAAGGACAGGCCTTCGACGAACAGTTCGCCGATTTCCGCATCCGTCACAGGTGCCAAATCCGCATTCAACAGGTGGATGCGAGTATTCGTTACGGGCTTTCCGATGGCGGGCAAGGTGGGCCATGAAGCGGGAGGCCCGGTCATTTTCAATGCGGTCACCACGTGGGTCTCTGTTGGGCCGTATTGATTGCTCAGCGTAGCGCCGGGTATGAAGGAAAAGAAATTGACTATCGTTTCCGTTACTTTCAATTGTTCGCCTGCCGTAATTACCTCACGTAGGCTACGCGGATAGATGCCGCTTGAGCAGCCGTATTCCGCCAAAGCGTGAAGCGCAACAAAGGGTAAGAATATCCGATGGATTCGCTCTTTGTCAATATGTCTTAGCAGCTCGGGGATGTCGTATCGCATCTCTTCAGTGATAAGGCAAAGTGTTCCGCCCGTCGTTAGGGTCGAAAAGATTTCTTGGAACGATACATCAAACGTTATGGGCGCAAATTGGAGTGTCTTGGTTTCGATACCGGCTTCGGAATGATCACGTTGCCAAATCAAGAGATTGGATAGGGCTCGCTGACCCATGGCTACGCCCTTGGGTTTTCCGGTAGATCCGGATGTGTGCAACACGTAGGCCACGAAATCATTTGGCAAATCGACAAGCGGAACCTCGCCCGAAGCCATCGCTGCTTTTCTCGTGAATTCCTCCAACGTGGCAATCGGTTGGTGGTTATCGTATTGATCGGCCAATAATTGTTGTACGATGATCCATTTCAAATCGGCCTGATCGGTAATGGCCTTTAGACGTTGCTTTGGGAACGTGATATCTAGCGGTACGTAGGCTGAACCAATCCGGACAATGGCGAGGATTGTCGCAACCAGGTCTATGCCCCTGTAGAGAGACAAGCCGACCCGGTCTCCCGGCTTTACGCCCATGGATTTCAGTTCAACTGCGTATTTGTTGGATAATACGAATAGCTCATGGTAGGTAACCGACTCTTGGCCGAACACAATCGCCACTTGATCCTTGTAACGTCGGAATGATGATTCAATCCACATTGGCAATGATACGTCTATTGCCCGTTCTTGGAAATGATGGTCAGCCCACCATGAGGAGGAGCGGCTGGGTTTTTCATGGTCGAGGGTCTCTGTGTTGTTTTCGGCCAAGCGTTCAGGGGCTTTCCATCCAATCTGGGATACCTTGCCATAGGGATTGTCGGCACATCGATCCAACAAGTCTATGTAGCGAGCTATCCACTGTCGAATCGTCCGTTCGTCGAATAGGTTTGTATTGTATGACCATTCCAACGCGGTAGTTTCCGCAGACCCGGTAATGTTAAGGTAAAGTTCGAAATTTTCGTATGACCGGGGATTGGATACTAATTTGTGTTTAAGTCCAGCAAATGATGCTTTTCCGTCCATCCCCATATCCACGTTAAAAACAAGGGGTGTCATTGGTACGTAACCCGGCTTTCGGATAACGTTGACTTTTTTCAATAGCGTACCAAATGTTATGCGTTGGTAGTCGAGATCGTTGAGCAGTTCTGTCTTCCGGCGCTTCAGGTAGTCGGCTACGCATTCGATTCCATCGATCTTGCTTCGGATCGGCAGGAAATTGACACAGTGTCCTACAAGTCCTGGGCGACCCGTCACGGCTTGTCCGGCTGCGGGCAAGCCGATCACCAAGGCCTCTTGGGAGGTTAGGCCGTGCAGGAAAAGTTCGAACGTAGCCAACATGGTCGTAACGAAATTTGCTCCGGCAACGCTGCCAAGCCCCTTGATCTTTTCAACCAAATGCTGCTCAAGCAGCACATCGATTCGGTTACCATTGTAAGTGCGGATAGGTGGTCGGGGCCTGTCTACAGGTAGTTCGACTACGGGTCCTCCATCGGAAAACTTCTGCGTCCAATAGGTTTCGGTATCCCGATATTCGTCCGTTTGAAGAAATCCAGCCGTTTCCATGACAAAGGCACGCAGGGAATCGGGTTTTTGCAATCTTGCGAAGCTGCCGGTAATCGATGCCGAGTAGATTCCGCTTAGTTCTTCCAGCAGGACGCCCAAAGACCATCCATCACATATGATATGGTGAGCTGTAAAACGTAAAAGGTGCGTTGAATCGGAAAGCTTTACGATATGGAACCGGATCAACGGTCCCTTTTCCAAATCGAAGGCACTACCTGAATCCAATACGGCTAAACCAGCTAACAGCGCTTGTTGGTTGTTGAGGTCCAGGCTTAAATCGTGGTGGTTTATCAATGGTTCAAGACCATTGTAAACAAACATATGTTCCCCATTTCGGCTGAAGCTGGAACGTAGCGCCTCGTGGCGGTCTACTACGGCATGTATGGCTGATTCGAGTGCTGGCATCGCTAGCCGGCCCGTGAGCTGAACGGTTACCGATTGGTTATAAGAACAATTGGCGTCATTACCCCCCAACGCACAGGCCAACCAAATTTCCTGCTGCGACTCCGTTACGGGGATGGCCTTGGCCATATTCCCCTTTATGAAAGGGTCGAAATCAACAGGTTTGAGCTTGAACTTGGTTTCCATTTGTTAATTGAACTCTTCGATTTGCAAATAGCGGCCTGGGCGTTGCTCATCCGCAATGAACCATGCCGGTTTGCCATCGGTATCGGTGCCGAGTCGGGCGTTTGGCAGTGGTGGTAGGTCGTGCACGTCGAGGTCTCCAGATGTTGGGATGAGTCCGGATTTGATAAGTTCGTGTAGGCTTCCTTCGAAAGCGTGTATTATTTTTTTGACGTCTTCTTCGCCGTGTGCCGTTGTCAAAAAGCAAGGGAGACCATCTTGGATATGGATGCCGCGATAACGCATCAACGTAAATAGTAGTTCACTTGATGGATATTCCTGTTTGAATTTTATTTTCCAAAGCGAGCCGAAATGCGTCACGAAAATCGGGGCGCCATAACGCTGGGCCGCTGAGTTCATCTCGTTGGCGAGGTGCCCGGTATGGCGATTGAGGTTTTCCTGTAATGCAGGCCCTTCCTGCTTGAGGTATTCAAGCGTAGCCTTCGTGCCCGCCAACGCCAGTGGATAGCGAACCAGCATTCCCCTAAAATCCGGAACGTCTACTTGGGATGCCGAATCATCCCCGAATTGCCAATGACGACCATCGAGCGCGTCCATGAATTGTTTTTTCCCTGCGATGATACCCATCGAGATGCCTGTACCCGCGACCTCGCCATAAGTGCCGAGGTCAGCGGTAATGCCAAGCATGCCTTGTGCGCCACGTGGATGAAAGCGGAATCCGGAAATAACCTCATCGAAAATGAGCGCGGTTCCTGAATTTGCTGTGATTTCGCGAACTTCTTTAAGGAATGATACAGGCACGAATTCTGGTCGCCCGCTTTGAATGGGCTCAACAAGTACAGCGGCCAGTTCATGTGCTCGCTCACGGATAATGTGCAAGGATTCTTCTGTGCCGTAATCCATTATCAGCATGTTTTGTGCGGCTTCAGGTATGAAGCCGCGGTGCGAGCCCGAAAACGCAACAACGGTGGTTCGTCCTGTCACTGTGCGAGCGATGCGAATAGCACCCAAGATGGCTTCCGGCCCCGCGTTGCAAATCCCAATCCTATCCATGCCGGTGAATTCGCGGACGAGCTTGCATATTTCGTCTGTCATTTCATGCTGTGGACTTGCTTCATTGCCATCTTCAATCTGCCGTAGCAACGCCTTTTTGATGAATTCCGGTTGGTTGCCAAGCATGCTCGAGCCAAATCCGTTCGTCGCGTCGATGTATTCATTGCCATCAATATCCCACAGCTTGCATCCCGAAGATTTGTTGACGATCAATGCGTACGTGATTTCTTTCGTCTGCGGCCCGAATCCGGACAAAAAGTGAGGGGCGGCCATGTAAACGCGATGCTGCTGCGTGTAAGCTTTGCTTTTGGCAGTTTTCCGTACGTATTTTTCAATCAAGTCGTTCAAATATACTTGTTGTTGTATTGAAAGGCTCTCCGTGGCTTTCTTGATACTCGCCCTGGCCTCGTGCTTTTTTTTCGATTCGGTCAACGCCTCTTGCGGAACCCACATGTCGTTACGGTCGCCTGTTTTGTCCCTGGTTGTCGTCGTAATCGCTGGAAGTGTCGCAGTCGTGGCCTGCGTCGAGACGTCTTGCGGTCCAGATGAAATCGGGGAGGACTGTGCTGCGGTGTGTTGCAAAAGCGCAATCTGTTGTGAAATAAGGCTGATTTGCTGGGCGATCAGACTTAGCGCGTCCAAATTATTTGGGTCGGGATGCGGTACAGCTGGTGGCTGAGGAGTAAGACGCGCTTGGGGCTGGGTGATGGAAGGTTCCGATAGATTCATTGGAATTACCTCCCTAGGTAGCTGATTCTCAATGAACGCAGCGAGCAGATTGAGGTTGTGGCATTCTTCATTAAGCATACGGAACGTTATGGATACGTTGAACGCTTTTTTTAGGTTTTGCGCTACTTGCGTGAGTAACAGAGAATCGAGTCCGAGTTCAATGAAGTTTGCGTTCAGCGAGGCCTTTGAAAGGTCGATGCCGGAGGCATTTTCTAGCATTGACCTTACTTGGGCAATTAATTTGTCGTTTCTCATTTCAGGCTGGGATTTTTGCAGGTTGGCTGTCTCTTTTTTTTCGTTGGGCCCCGTTCCGTAAACCCAATATTGCTTTCTGTCATATGCGTAAGTCGGTAGGGTATGCAGGGTGGCATGAACTTGTTCATAAAGCGCATTCCATTGCGGATCGATACCGCGCATCCATATTTTGGCAAGTGCCATACGCGTGGATAGGCATTCGTCATTGTCGCCAGCCCGGATGGAGTGTACTACACGCTCGGATAGGGCTGATCCGTGTTGTTTTGTCAAGGTGGCCGTAACTTGCCCGGGCCCCGCTTCAACATACAATGGTGCATCCAGTTCTTGTTCAGCAAATTTCACAGCATCCGAAAAGAGCACCGTCGAAATCATGTGGTCGGCCCAATACGCTGGGTCTTGCGCTTGTCTGTCGGTTAGCCAACGGCCAGTTACCGTTGAAATGACAGGCAGTTTGGGGGTGGAAAGCTTGACGCCTGCCACGGCTTCCTTGAACGGATCTAGGATTTGCTTCATCATCTTGGAATGGAATGCGTGGCTGGTATGCAATGGTTTACACGATATCCCTTTTTCTTCGAGTATGCTTGAAAACGAGGCGATTTGATCGTCAGCGCCTGCTACGACACAAAGTTGGGGGGCGTTCTTCGCCGCCAACGATAAAACATCAGGCAAAAATACTTGGATTTCTTCGGCTGATGCCCTGACGGCGAGCATACTCCCACTTCGAACGGACGCAGAAAGTTTGGCACGTATTGCAATGAGCTTGAGCGCGTCGGCAAGCGAAAATATGCCGGACAAAGTAGCTGCGACGAACTCGCCGATACTATGCCCGATGAATGCCGTGGGTCGGATTCCCCAACTCGCCCACAGTTTGGCAAGCGCATACGAAGTAATGAAAAGAGCAGGCTGTGTGTAGCGTGTATTTTTCAGTACTTCTGCCGCTTGCTCGGACGACAACGCTTGTGTCGGGAAAATAAGTTGGCGGATATCCTCACCGATTTCATGCTTGAGTATTTCGGCACATTCATCGACAGCGTCTCGGTATGCGGGTTCACATCGATAGAGTTCGCATCCCATACCGGGGTATTGCGCACCTTGACCAGGAAAAAGGAAAACCAGGTCCCCTACTTGCTCCTTGATTTCAGACTGTAGGTAATTTCCCGAGCTCAACTGTTCGATGGATTCCTCACGATTCCGAACGACCATCGAATAGCGGAAATTCATTTTTTCACGAGTCCGTTGCAACGTGTAGGCCACGGATTCCAAAGAGACTCCTGGGGTGTTTTGCAAGTAATCGGCCAATTTTTTAGCGTAGCCTTGGCCTGCTCCCTGCGTTTTTGCCGACCAAGTGATTAATGTCGGAGATTCGGCCGTTGCGCTTTGGGCATATGAAGGACGGCTTACGTGATGCGAACGGATGATGACGTGTGCATTGGTGCCGCCTACACCGAAAGAACTTATACCGGCGATAAACGGCTTTTCACGGGATAGCTCGAACGATTCGTTATTCACCACGAATGGGCTTTCCGAAAAATCAATGTTCGGGTTGGGTTCTTCAAAGTTTATCGACACGGGCAACGTACCGTGATATAGCGATAATGTCGCTTTGATCAGTCCGGCAATGCCAGCGGCGTGCGTGAGGTGACCCAAATTGCTCTTTATGGAACCAATGCGGCAATATTGTTTTCTCGTTGTCTCACCAAACGCAAGCTTCAACCCTTCAATCTCGATTGGATCGCCGATGGGGGTCGCGGTCCCATGGGCTTCAATGTATCCGATATCATCCGGCAGGATTCGGGCATCATCCATGGCCATGCGGATGGCCTGTGCCTGACCCTCAGCGGACGGAGCCATGAAACTCCCCTTTCCGCGGCCATCATTGCTCAGGCCTACACCTTGTATAACAGCGTATATGGTGTCCCCGTCTATTCGAGCGGACTCGAGATCTTTCAATAACACAACGCCTGCGCCGTCACTGAAAACCGTTCCAGTCGCTTGGGCATCAAATGTGCGGGTATGACCGTCTACGCTAAACATTGCTCCGTCTTCAAATCGCTGCCCGCTGTTTACAGGTACGGTAATGGAAATACCGCCAGCGATTGCCAACTCGCATTGACCGCTCCGAATCGCATCAACGGCCTGGATAACGGCGACCAAAGACGCGCTGCATGCGGTGCCGATCCCCATCGCCGGACCTTTTAGGTTCAGTTGGTAGGCTACCCGTGTTGCGGTATAGTCCTTCTCGTTGGCTAACATCACTTGAAACTCACCTATTTTGGCGATTTCTTCTGGATGATGCTGTACATTATTCATGAAATAGGTGTTATTGCCCGTTCCGGCATATACACCGATCAATCGCTCGGTTTCGGGATCTAGGTAGCCGGTCTGTTCCAGCACGTCCCGACAGATTTCAAGAAATATCCGTTGTTGAGGATCCATGAGTTTGACCAGCGTCGGATTTAGACCGAACACGTCAGGATCGAAACTATCCGTGTCTTCAATGATTCCCCTGGCTTTTACGTAGTTCGGGTCGCTTAGGACTTCATGTGAAAGCGAGGGGTCCATTTCTTCATCGCCGAAGAATTTTATGGTTTCTCGCCCTTCGCGAAGCACGTGCCATAACTCTCCAATGGTTTTGGCTCCAGGGAACCTTCCCGCCATACCGATGATGGCCACGTCGCCCCCCTTTTTTTGCTCTGCGTTGTTTTTTTCCCGACTGGTAGTTCTAGGGTATTGTTTTTCCCCGTCGAATTCCATTGCAATCCGGCTTGCCGTGGGATGCTGGTAAATTTTTGTTACCGGTAGGATAACGCCGTATGCTTCCTTTAGCCAGGCAACGGTTTTAGTTGCCAGTATGGAATTGCCACCTAGGTCGAAAAAATTATCGTCGATGCCGATTTTGTCGATTCCAAACAAGGTTTTCCAACAGTCGACGATATGTTGTTCGACCGCGGTTTTTGGGGCCCTGTATAATGTGCCGGTCTGTGGTCTTTCACGCAACGGTCGGGGCAAGGCTTTGCGATCCACTTTGCCATTGTCAGTAAGCGGCAGGGCGTCCAGTTGAACGAATGTGTCCGGCACCATGTAGTCGGGTAGCTCCTTTCCCAGGAAATCGGTAAGCCCTTCTAAGTCAATAGGATGTTCTTTTGAGGCAATCAAGTACCCTGCCAAGCGTTTTCCCGCATGCTGTTCCTCCCATACATGTACGCAGTTCTGTTTGATACCCGGGAATCGGCTGATGGTATTTTCGATTTCCCCCAGTTCAATTCGAAAACCTTGGATTTTAACCTGATTGTCTATCCTGCCCAAACACTGGATTTCGCCGTTTGGGAGAAATCTGCCCAAATCACCGGTGCGGTACATCCGGGCTCCATCCGTTGAAGCAAAAGGGTCACTGATGAACTTTTCCGTATTAAGTTCGGGTCTTTTTAAGTATCCGCGAGCCACGCCATTGCCGCCAATAAACAGTTCGCCCACTTCTCCAGGTTCCAAAGGACGTAAACAGTCGTCCAATATATAGACTTTGGTATCCTTTATCGGTTGTCCAATGGTGATTGGAAACCGGTCTTTTTCGAGTTTTTTAAGGGTGGACCAGATCGTGGTCTCCGTAGGGCCATAAACGTTCCAGACTTCATCACACAATTCCAGCATTTGTTTCGCTAGTTCCAAGGGGAAGGCTTCTCCGCCACATAAGGCTTTTAACGGCAACCTTGTTTGCCAACCGGCATCCAACAGCATCCTCCAAGTGGCGGGCGTCGCTTGGACGAACGTTACTTTTTTTGCGATAATGGTGTCTAGGATGCGGTGACCGTCAATCCGTAAAGCGTCGTCAGCTAATATTAGCTTGGCACCGGAAACAAGTGGTAGGAGCAACTCAAGTCCGGCAATATCAAAAGATACAGTAGTGAGGGCCAAGAGCGTGTCATTTTCTGACATGCCTGGCGCTGATTTCATGCTCTCAATGAAATTCAGTAGGTTACGATGTTCGATCTGAACACCTTTTGGCTTCCCGGTAGATCCCGAAGTATAAAGGGTGTAAGCCAAATCATAGCCGGTTATCTTTAAATCCGGTAGCAGTTTGTTCTGCTGCCGGATGATGCTTTGCATCTTGTCAAGGAAAACTGTCTTGATGTCGATAGCGAAGTGTTGTGGAAGCGATGTCGAGGTTAATAGGATTTCCGATTCTGAGTCTTCCAGCATGAAAGCAATGCGGTCTTGCGGAAACATCGGATCTAATGGTACATATGCACCACCTGCTTTCAGTACCCCCAAGATGCAGACTATCATTTCCAAGGAACGCTCGAGGTAAATAGCAACGAGCGTCTCTTTTTTCACGCCGTTCAGGATTAGCAGATGCGCGAGTTGATTAGAGGCTTCATCCAATTGCTGGTATGATAATGACGTCTCCTTGAACGCGACGGCAACCCGGCTTGGTGTTTTTTCAGCTTGCTCATGAAATAAATCTATTACGTTTTGTTTACGCGTACCGGGCATTTTTTCCTCCAATAGAATGATAGTCTTTAGGCTTCCTTTTGTTTTGCTACATGTCAATTCATTAGTCTTGATCGTCTAATATGGATGTAGCGTAATCTAAGAGGAACCTATTTCTTAAATGTCTGCTTTCAAAATTACGTTTGTAGATCTAATCGGAGAAGCCCAAAACAAGATGATTTTTCTATTTGTCGCGAATTGCTTACAAATTTCGCGTGTTTAATGGAATGGCATGATTCGGGTATCGTTACTGCATGAGCCGAGCGTGTGCATTTGCAGTGGATCACATTTACTGAAAATTCAGGGTAGGTTTTAAAAGTTACTGGCATGTTTGGTTGCCAGCTCCACGAAATACCTGCGAACTTTGCATGAACCTTTCGTGGATAATTCTCTGGTATTTAGGTTAGGCCTATCGAAGTTATTCTTTTATGCAAGGTGATATTGAAAAACTGTTAGTTTTGTTGGCACATGTGTGTCCAATGCGTTTGATATCAATAATTACCGTCAATTACCACCAATCGGCGACCACCGTAGAATTACTTCGGTCGGTAATCCGACATCCAGGAAAGGCAATGGTAGAGGTTGTCCTGGTGGACAACGGCACTGCCGAAGATCATGGTGCACTGTACCGATCCGTTTATCCGGAATTGATTTACATCCGTTCCGAAGAAAACCTAGGCTTTGCAGGCGGGAACAACCTCGGTATCCGGCATGCCAAAGGAGATTACCTGCTTTTTTTGAACAACGATACCGAAATCACCGATCGATTTATCGATAGCCTATGCGACGAGTTGGATAGCCATCCCGAATTCGGCTTGATATCGCCATTGATACTGTATGATGAGAACCCGCAGAAAATCCAGTACGCAGGTTTTACACCGATGAACTACCTGACCGGGCGGAACAGCGGTATCGGCGTGATGGAAGATGACCTGGGGCAGTTCGATCACGTAACCGTTGAAACGGGCTATTGTCATGGGGCGGCGATGCTATGTCGTACGGCGGATTTGGAGCGTGTGGGGCTTATGGAGGAGGATTTTTTCCTCTACTATGAAGAGTTGGATTGGTGCGAGAAGTTCAGGCGTGCTGGGTTCCGGATGGGATTCACCGGCAAGGCTAAGATTTATCACAAGGAATCGATGAGTGTAGGAAAGGAAAGCCCGCTGAAAACCTATCACATGACCCGAAATCGATGGCTATTTATCCGGCGAAACGCCACCGTGTCTGCTCGGATGCTCTTCGCGTCCTATTATGTGTTGGTTGCAATGCCGTTCGCAATGGTCAAGTACCTCGCTAAAGGACGGTCGGATTTGGCTAAGGCCGCTGTTAAGGGCGTTTGGTGGCACTTTACCCATGCTGTAGACACACCCAAGGGAAGCCGATAACTGGCAACCGGGCTAAGTGAAGATTTTTTCGCTATCGAATATTTTCTTTTTGACCAAGAACGTGAGGAGTTTTGGGAAGTAGACGCGTAAAAGTAATTTCAGCCATAGTTTCTTGCTTCTTTTCATGACAGTAACCAAGTGTACATTGATGTGGTCATCACTTAGGTATGTACTGTGCTTCGTTTTGATGTAATCATGCATCTGCCTGTATTTCTCCTTGGAAAATCTCCTGACCATAGAGTCTGGCGTTATTCGATAGGAATACCCGGTATGGTGCAGGTAGTGGAACTTTCCCCCCGAAAACGCAATCGATAACCAAAGATCCCAATCTTCGAACCCCATATGATTGAGGTTCGTGTCATACCCGCCTATTCGCTGCCAAGCCTCTTTCCTGAAAACGGCGCCTGAATGTAGGTAGTTCCAAATCATCAGACGCTGTAGGTTGAATTCGCCAACGACCCAAGGTCCTTGGCGCGTGCCGAAATACTCGCCATCGGAATAGACGACCGTAAATTCGGGATGGTTGTCCAGGATGGCGATTGCCTCGTCGAAGAAGCCAACCGACACTTTGTCGTCACTATCCAAGGGGTAGATGTATTCACCCCGGGCCTGCACGATACCCGCATTCCGTGCGCTGGAAAGCCCTTGGTTCGGTTGGCGTATGATACGGTAATTTTCGTGCTTGAGGCGCTCCAGGACCGAAAGGGTTTCCGGGTCCGTGGAGCCATCATCCACGATGATTATTTCATATTTTTTTTGTTTAACGTAATCCGGGAAGCAATCCAGTGCATCCATCAGGTATTTCCCGTGATTGTAGCACGGAATAACGACCGAAAGACGAACAGATTCCATATACAGGTCCAGCTATCTTTTCCGCAATTCATCATGGATGAGCCCGCTCAGGTTGACGCTCGCCTCCACGAGCGGCAACCGCACGGCAGGCCCGCAAATGCCCAGCTGATGCAGGATGGCTTTCACGCCTGCGGGGTTCCCTTCGGCAAAACACAGCTCCGTGAGCCGGATCAGGTTGCCGTGAATTCGGCGCGCAGCGACGTAATCGCCTTCGCGGCACAGCCTAGCCAAGGAAGCGACTTCAGCCGGGAAGGCGTTGCCAACCACGGAGATGATTCCAGCAGCCCCCAAGGCCATCATCGGCAGCGTTACCGGGTCGTCGCCCGATATAAGCAGGAAACCTTCCGGTTTATCACGCATGATCTTGCTGAATTGATCGAAACTTCCGGAGGCTTCTTTCGTGGCCACGATGTTGGTGAAATCGCTCGCCAACCGGACAGTCGTCTCGGGGCTTACGTTGCTCCCGGTGCGTCCGGGGACGTTATAGAGGATGATCGGCAGGGGGGAGGCCGTTGCAATGGCCTCGTAGTGCCGGTAAATGCCGTCTTGCGTGGGTTTATTGTAGTAGGGGCTTACCGAGAGTATCGCGGCGTAGCCTGCAACGTCGAACGACCGTAGTTGGCGTTCGATTTCGGCGGTATTGTTGCCGCCAATGCCCGCGACGAGCGGTAGGCGTCCGGCCACTTTCTCGGCGGTGAACTTCCACACGGAATTCCGTTCGTCGTCGTCGAGGGTAGCCACCTCGCCGGTGGTGCCCAGGGAGACCAAGTAATCCATCCCGCCCTTGATCTGGTGTTCGATAAGCCGTTCCAAACCCGCGAAGTCAATTGATCCGTCCGAAAGAAAAGGGGTCACCAATGCCACCCCTGCGCCGTAAAGTTGGTTCATAGCGCTCAAAGTTAACGCAAAAAAATGATTTTGCGACCGTCAATCGATCATTTGGAGGATTTCCTTTTCCGAAACGATCGGTATGCCCAATTTCTCGGCCTTCGCCAATTTGGACGGACCCATTTTGTCGCCGGCGACCAAGTAGTCCAATTTGCCTGAAATGCTGCTCAACAGCTTGCCACCGTGGCTTTCGATAAGCGCGGAAAGCTCCTCGCGGCTGAATTGTTCGAACACCCCGGAGATAACGAACGTTTTGCCGAGCAGCGAATCGCCGAGTCGCTCGGTGGCCTTCTCTTCAACGCTCATCTGGAGGCCATGTCCTTTCAGCTGCTCGATTTGGATCCGATGCGTCTCGTTGGCAAAATAGTCGGTAACGCTTTCGGCGATCCGCTCCCCGATTTCGTGTACCGATTCGATTTCTTCCTTGGAAGCGGCAGCCAATGCATCGACGTTCTTGAAATACAGCGCCAATTTCTTGGCGACGGTTTCGCCCACATACCGGATGCCAAGCGCGAAGAGCACCTTCTCGAACGGTTTGCTTTTGGATTTTTCGATACCGGCTAGCATGTTGTCTATCGACTTCTGGCCGAAGCGCTCGAGCTGGATGAGGATGTCCTGCTTGTCCTTGAGCGCGTAGATGTCCGTGATGGTGAATAATAAACCCCGCTTGAAGAATGTCTCGATGGTTTCATCGCCCATGCCCTCGATATCCATGGCTTTCCGGCCGATGAAGTGCTGCATCCTGCCCACGATTTGCGGTGGGCAACCGGCTTCATTCGGGCAATAGTGGGCGGCTTCCCCCTCCTTGCGTACCAGTGGCGTATTGCATTCGGGGCATTGCGTCGGGTACGGGATGGGTTCGGCACCGGGTCTGCGTTTCAATAGGTTCACGCCCATGACCTTGGGGATGATCTCGCCCCCCTTTTCCACGTACACGGTATCGCCTTCGCGAAGATCGAGGCGGGCGATTTCGTTGGCATTGTGCAAGCTAGCGCGTTTTACCGTCGTGCCAGCCAACAAAACCGGCACTAGATTGGCCACTGGCGTCACGGCTCCGGTACGGCCCACCTGATAGCTGACCGAACGGAAGACGGTTTCTACCTGTTCGGCCTTGTATTTGTACGAAATCGCCCAACGGGGCGATTTGGCGGTGAACCCAAGCTCTTCCTGTTGGCCATAGTCGTTTACCTTGATGACGATGCCATCGATGTCGTAGCTCAGTTGGTGGCGCGCTTCTTCCCACTTGGCCACAAAGGCGATGGCCTCGTCAATGTCAGCGCATAGGGCGGTATGTTCACACACGTGGAACCCCCACGATTTCACCGCTTGCAGGCTTTCCCAGTGATTGTTGAACAACCGGCCGCGGTTGTCGCTGTAGAGGAAATAAAGGAAGCAGTCCAACGGTCTGCGGGCCACTTCCGCCGAATCCTGCAGCTTGATCGTGCCGGCTGCGAAATTGCGCGGATTGGCATACGCTTGTTCACCGTTGTCGATGCGCTCATTATTGAGCCGTTGGAAAGCAGGGCGATGCATGAAGATTTCACCGCGGATCTCGAATAGGTCTGGATAGGCATTGGCCTTCAGCCTGTTCGGTATTTTTTTTATCGTTCGTACATTGGCGGTAACATCGTCGCCCTGTATGCCGTCGCCGCGGGTAACGGCTTGCTTGAGCAAGCCATGTTCGTAAGTGAGGCTAATGGACAGCCCATCGAATTTCAGCTCGCAGACATATTGGAAATCATCGCCGATGGCTTTCCGCACACGCTCATCGAAATCCCGGAGCTCCTGTGCACTGTACGTATTGCCGAGCGACAGCATGGGCCAGCGGTGCCGTACCGTGTCGAAGCGTTGCGTGATGTCGCCGCCAACCTTCTGGGTGGGAGAATCCGGATCCAGGAGTTGCGGAAACAAGCCCTCGAGTCGTTCCAGTTCCTTGATCTTCAAGTCGAAGTCATGATCGGAGACGGTCGGATTTGCGAGGACGTAATATTGGTAATTGTATTCGTTGAGTTCGCGTGTAAGCTCTTCGATGCGGATAGCTGCTTCTGCTGGTGTCATGGCAGCGAAAATACGAGTTTTTTCTTTCGGGGAGACCCTATTATTCTTCCAGCTTGCCCCAGGTTTCGTAAATCGGGCTTCCTGTAGAACTCAAGCCGGAATGATGCCACAGGCCATTTTCGACTTTACCGTCGAACGACAGCGAAGCGCCTACGCGATTATTGTCGCGCGAAAAGAATTCGATGTTTTCGATGTATTTTCCGTCTTTGAACGTATACGTGCCACCACCGGTTCCGGAGAACTCGCCGGTCTTGATGTTGATGGCTATCCATTGGAAGCGCGTACCACTCAGTATTTTCAATGTACGCCGGTCGCGCAAGGGCAGGGGATTCACGCCATCGCCTTCCTTGCGCCCATTGATGCGCCATACCCCAGCCATTGGGCCTTCATTGCCATCGATGCGCTGCCAAGTTGCCGGTGTTCCCGATAGGTTCGTCTTCAATGACTGGCCGGTGGCTATGTCAAACGTGGCGGATTGGCCTACCCAAGTTTCATTGGGTTCATTATTGGCCGCTTTATCGGTGTCGTATTGCCAAACGACGGTTAGTTTATTGCCGGCCAGCGTATAGCTGCCGCCTCGCGTGGCCATGAACTTTTTGTTTTTCCTGTCAAAGGTACTGTGCGACAGGTAGCCATCGACGAAAACGGCGGTCTGTTCGATATCGCCTTGTTGCGTGCGCCATGCCCCTTCCAATGCCTTGTTTGTCTGGGACCGGCCATATAGGCTTACCAAGCAAGCCAACACCATCGTTACTGCTAATTTTCTCATGGTCATCGTTTTTGGGTTTACAATCTTGCAATATTGCGTCACAATCGATGGAATAACAAATTTAATCGCGAAAAAGTTGCCGTGTAGCTGCTATGTTACACAAAGTTGTCATCGCGTAGGTTGCTGAAGGTCGCTTTTCGAAGAACGTAGAACGCCCAGACGAAACTACCGCGATATCGCCCTTCGATTTGGCCTTGTTCCCTGATGTTCTTTCTTTTCTTGGCTGTTTTGAAAAAATCGAGAACGAAGCGTTGATGCGATCGGCTCACGGCCCAGGCGTCCCGGAATTTGCCTAAGGCCAGAAAGTGGATCAAGGCCACCAGATCGATCCACATACGGGCGAATATGATCCATAAGGCTTCGAACAACGGGAGGTTTTTCTGGAGCATGAACAAGCTGTTGCGGAAATTGAGGTACGTTTTCCGTGGGTTGCTTGGTGCCAACGTGCCGCCGCCCACGTGGTAGACCACGGATTGCGGGCAATAGCCGATGCGGTATCCGGCAAGTTGGAGCCGCCAGCACAGATCGACTTCTTCCATATGGGCAAAGAAATCCGCGTCGAATCCCCCGGCAGCTTCCCAGCAGGCGCGTCGGATGAAAAAGGCGGCACCGCTTGCCCAGAATACGTCACGGGCGTCGTCGTATTGACCGAGGTCCTTTTCGACGACGTGTAGCATACGACCGCGACAAAACGGGAAGCCGTAACGATCGATATAACCGCCGGCAGCCCCTGCGTGTTCGAAATGGTCCCGTTGGTGGTAAGCGCGTATCTTCGGCTGGGCGGCGGCCATACCCGGTTGGCGCTCCAGCAATTCGATGACCGGCGTGATCCAGTGAGGGGTAACCTCTACATCCGAGTTGAGCAGCACGAAATACTCGGCCTTTACGTGTTGCAGTACCGCATTGTAACCACCGGCATAACCAAGGTTACTGCTATTTCGGATGATGCGGATGGTTGGATAGGTGGTTTCCAGGAAGGACAGCGAATCGTCCGTAGACCCGTTGTCGCCCACGACGAATTCGACATTCGGATAGTCGCTGTTGTAGACGGAAGGCAGGAATTTCTCCAGGAAAAACCGGTTGTTCCAATTGAGGATGACGACGGCGACTTTGGGATATTGTTTCATGCCTTGGGTTTCCGTTTCCATCGCCGATGCGACCAAAGCCACCACTCAGGCTTTCGGCGGATGATGTCCTCCGTGAATTTGTTGTGGATATCGGTGATGCCATGGCCGGGGATCGCCGCCGGATTTTCGACCAACGTCGTGAAAGTGCAGCGGTAATAACCCCGTTTGATGCGATCCATATGGCAGAACACGACCGGGAAGTCCATCATCTTGGCAATTTTTTCAGCACCGGTGTACACGAGCGTTTCTTGGTTGAGGAAGCTTATGAAATAATCGGAATCGCGATGCAACGGTGTTTGATCGGCCAAAAGCATGCTGATGTGCGGGGTGTGCCGATGGGCCACGATTTTGCGAAGCGTTTGTTTCATCGGGACCATGATGGCACCAAAGCGGCTTCTAATCGCATTAAAGACCGAATCGACAGCCTTGTTATGCAAGGGCTTGTAAATGATCAATACCGGTTGGTCAGTCATTTGGTTCAGCAGGTGGATGCCAAGCTCCCAATTGGCATAATGGGCCGAAACGCCAACCACGCCTTTCCCTGCACGGAGGTGACGTTCCAGTTCCTCGCTGTTATTCACACTGACGCGCTTTTTTATTTCATCGGCCGAAATGGTCCGCATCTTGATGGCTTCGACAATCAAATCCGGCAAGAATTGATAGAACCTGCGGGCAATCTCCCGACGCTCTTGGTCGGTCTTTTCCGGGAATGCATTCCGTAGATTGTCGTTCACCACGGCTCTTCGGTAGCCGATCACGTAATACAGCACCACGAAGAGCACGTCAGCGAATCGGTAAAGCACCCAAAATGGCAACAACGAAATCACATAGACTAACAAGGATAGCACGGAAGATTTTCGTATTACGGCCATTGATGGTACGTGAAGCTGCAAACTTAGATAAATTAACTTATTTTTACAGCGCAAATTGATATTTCTTACGATTCAACGGTTCATGGACAATTGCCCCCTCATTTTGCCCGCATGTTATCTGCCACCCATTGCCTATTTCAGCGCCATCCATCGCGGAGGCCAACCCGTACTTTTGGAACGCTACGAACATTATCCCAAGCAGACCTACCGCAATCGGGCCTCCGTTTATTCGGCCAACGGGAAGTTGGACCTGATCGTTCCGATACAACGTGGCCGAAATGGGCATGTCCGCATGAAGGATGTGCGCATCAGCTACGATTGGGATTGGCAGCGGCTCCATTGGATGAGCCTGCAGACGGCTTATCGCAGTTCGGCATATTTCGAGTTCTTTGAAGCCGATTTTGAGCCGTTTTATCGGCAACGCCAAGCGTGGTTGCTAGATTACAACGTGGCGCAACTCGAGCTGCTGCTTAGGTTGTTGAAGCTGGAGCGCGAAATCGGGTTTACCGAGCGTTATCGCGAGGACTACGTGCAAGGCACGGACTTCAGGCATTCCATCCACCCCAAACGCGCGTTGCCCGCCGGCACCGGCAAACCCTACTACCAGGTGTTCGGCGACAAGGCCGGTTTCCTGCCCAACCTCAGCATCGTTGATTTGCTGTTCAATCACGGAGCGCAAAGCAAAGGTTATCTGTAGTGATGAAAACTTTTTGGAAACCATCTTGTTTTAGTGGCATCATTTCAAGCATGGACAAATGTACAAAACGCTTTTATCATTGATCTGCAGTTGTTTGGTCGGGGGTGCGCTGGCCCAATCCGAAACGGACAGCCTGCACCACCGGAAAATATACGTGGTTAGCGGGATGGGATGGGGATTCGCCTTGGGCGAAACCAAAGACGTATTGCAAGCCAAATTTTCCAACAGCTTGGGATTGGACATCTCGCTCGCCGATCGGCATTATTTCGTTTACCCTTCTATCGATTTCCTTACCTTCAGGTACAACCAACAAGTACACGACCCGGACTACACCTACGACCTGGAGAAGGGGCGGAGTAATTTCTATGCCCTCAACCTTGCTGGCGGGGTCCGTAAGCAACTCGATCGGTTGAACGTATACGCCTATGCCGGGCCGGGTGCCGCCGTGGTGGTCGAACCCCGGGCCGAAGTCCGGGTGTCGCAAAGTAGGGTCGTAATCCAAAAAACCACCCACATCACGCCGACATTGCGCGGCGGCGTAGGGGCCGATTACAAAATAGGTAACTTTTTCCTGTTTTTGGAAACCGGGTGGCTGCACAACTTCCGGCAAATCCAAGGCCGTTCGGTAAACGCCTTGTCGCTGTATGGCGGATTGAAAACCGATGTGACCAAGTTGAAGGACAACGTGGCCAAGGTCATCGGGATCAATTGATCTTACTTTGCGGCGATGTTGATTTCCACGACCTCCACGTCTATGGAGTTGAAGAGTTTGTGGGATGACTTCAATTCCTTTTCGGGTTTGATTTCATCCAAGGTACGGACGTCTACGCCACGCTGTTTCACGATGTCGAACCGGCCGCCCAGACAAGGGTATTTGGTCTCGATGTCGCCGCCATTGAACCCGATGATGGTAGCGAAACCGTCGATGTTATTGTAGAAGTTGGTCATCGTCACGGGCATGAAGTTGTTGTATTGCTTGACGTCGTTCAGGGTCGAGCCCACGCGGAGGCCTTCGGCCGTTTGATAGGGGCCGAAATTGTTGGCGACGGCAATTTTGGTGATCGTCGCGTAGGGCTCCTGGCTTTCGGCCCAATAGACGATGATCTCTTCGGCCTCATTGGGGAATACCTTCGTGATATGCACCGTATTGCCGTCCACGTCTGCCGTGCTGTTTTCCAGTTTTCCGCTGCCTAGCGCGCTGTCCAATGCGGCGTATGAATAACCCAGTTTCACCGGCCCGATGCGCTCGCACGTGATGGCATGGGGGTCTTCAGCGGGTGTATCTGCCTTTTTTTGTCCCTGTTGGCAGGATACGGCGAATGCAGCAATAGCGACGATGCACAAGAGATTCTTCATAACGTTATAGCGTGTTTTTGAATTTATGTGGGCTAAACTAGCAAAAAAAATGTAAAAATCAAGAACCCTCGAGGTTTTGGAGGTGCTCGGCCAGGATCTTGATCTTCGCTTCGGCATCGGCTTTCTTGTTGCGTTCATTGGCAACGATTTCGGGTTTGGCGTTTTGCACGAACCGTTCGTTGGCCAGCTTCGCGTCTACCGCTTTCAGGAAGCCGTGCAGGTAATCGATTTCCTTGCCGATACGTTCTTTCTCGGCGGCTACGTTTACGTTTCCCGCCAGATCGACCGAGAATTCATCCGTGCCAACCAGGAACGTGGTCGATCCCGGCTGTTTGGTCTCACCGAACGAAACCGACGATACATTGGCCATCTTCTGGATGCTCTCGGCATAACGCCCGAAATCGATGCCGGACGAAGCGTTGATGGCCAACGGGAGCGGCGTTTTGGGCGACACCTGTTTGGTATTCCTGATGTTCCTGATTTCGGACACGACCTGCTGTACGGTGGCGAAGGCGGCCAATTCCCGTTCATCGAAGGCGTTCCCTTTCGGGTATTCGGCAACGATGCAGCAATCCGTTTCTTCGCGGGTGCCGAACAGTTCGTCGTGCCACAGTTCTTCGCTGATGAAAGGCATGAACGGGTGGATGAGCTTCAACACGGACTCGAAGAGCGTCGTCGTCGCTTCAAGCGTTTCTCGTGGGATGGGCTGTTGATACGCGGGTTTGACCAACTCGAGGTACCACGAGCAGAAGTCGTCCCACACCAGCTTGTAGGTTGCCATCAAGGCATCCGATATCCGGTAGCCCGCGAAATGCGCATCGATTTCGGCCAAGGCCTGATTGAAACGATGCGCAAACCAATCGGCGGCTTCGCGCTGCGCAGGAGAGGCAGGCACATCGGCAGCGTCCCAACCCTTTACCAGCCGGAAGGCGTTCCAGATCTTGTTCGCGAAGTTGCGTCCCTGTTCGCAATAAGCCTCGTCGAACATCAGGTCGTTGCCCGCTGGAGACGAAAGCAACATGCCTACGCGTACACCATCGGTGCCGAAGCGTTCCATCAATTCGATGGGGTCTGGCGAGTTTCCCAGCGATTTTGACATCTTGCGTCCCAGTTTATCGCGCACGATGCCGGTCAGGTAAACGTTTCGGAAGGGCGGAAGCCCCCGGTATTCATGTCCGAAAACGATCATGCGCGCCACCCAGAAAAACAGGATTTCGGGCGCGGTGACCAGATCGTTGGTTGGGTAATAGTAATCGATGTCCGGGTTTTCCGGCCGGCGCGTACCGTCGAATACCGACATCGGCCAGAGCCCGGAAGAAAACCAGGTGTCCAAAACATCGTCTTCCTGACGGAGCCCTTCGCTCGGTTTGCCTGCTGCCGCGAAGCAAGCCTCGGCCTCTTCGGCGGTTTTGGCCACGACCCATTCATGCTGTGCGTTGTACCATGCCGGTATGCGTTGGCCCCACCACAGCTGGCGGCTGATCGTCCAATCCTTGATGTTTTCCATCCAATGCCGATAGGTGTTGACGAATTTGTCGGGGATGAGCTTGACCTCGCCGTTCAGCACGTAATCCAGGGCGGGTTTCGCCAGCTCGTCCATGCGGCAGAACCACTGCATGGACAGCTTGGGCTCGATGGCGGCGTCGGTGCGTTCGGAAAAGCCCACCTGCGATTTGTAGGGCTCCGTTTTCTCGAGGTGCCCGGCGTCTGCCAATAATTTGGCGATGGCCTTCCGCGCCCTGAACCGATCCTCGCCTACCAGGATTTCCGCATGCTCATTGAGCGTGCCGTCATCGTTCAGGATGTCGATGACCGGAAGGTTGTGCCTTTGCCCCAGTTCGTAGTCGTTCAGGTCGTGGGCGGGCGTTACCTTGAGGCAACCGGTACCGAATTCCATGTCGACATACTCGTCTTCGATGATGGGGATTTCACGATCGATCAACGGGACAAAGGCCTTCTTGCCCCGAAGGTGCGCGTAGCGCGGGTCATTCGGATTGATGCATACCGCCGTATCGGCCATGATCGTCTCGGGGCGCGTGGTGGCGATGGTGAGGTAGGAGGGATGCTCCCCAGTTGCATCGCCCACGGCGTATTTCACGTAATAGAGGGTTTGATCCACTTCGCGACGGATGACTTCCTCATCCGACAGCGCGGTGCGTCCCTGCGGATCCCAGTTGACCATCCGGACGCCCCGATAGATGTAGCCTTTGCGGTAGAGCCTGATGAACGCGTCGATGACCGCCTCGGAGAGGTCTGGATCCATGGTGAAGCGGGTGCGCTCCCAATCGCATGATGCCCCTAGTCTCTCCAATTGTTTCAGGATGATGCCGCCATACTTTTCCTTCCATTCCCAGGCATATTCCAGGAATTGCGCGCGGGTGAGGTCCTTTTTATCGATGCCTTTGTCCTTGAGCATGGCCACCACCTTGGCTTCCGTGGCGATGGAGGCGTGGTCGGTGCCCGGCACCCAACAGGCGTTCTTGCCTTGCATGCGCGCACGGCGCACGAGCACATCCTGGATGGTATTGTTGAGCATATGCCCCATGTGGAGCACCCCCGTCACATTGGGGGGGGGCATCACGATCGTATACGGTTCGCGGCCGTCAGGAACGGAGCGGAAGAATCCTTGCTCCATCCAATAGGCGTACCACTTGTCTTCGGCGTCTTTCGGATTGTATGTTTTTGATATACTCATGAGAACAACGGCATTTTCAGGGACGCAAACTTAGGGAAACTTGCTTAGTAAAGCAATACTGCACGCGGCTTTTGTTATCTTAGCCGCCGTTACTTCGGTAAGGTATGGTCTACGTCTTGTTGAGCGTCATTTGCAGCGTCACGGTTTCGGTTATCCTGAAATTGGCGAGGCGTCAAGGTGTCGATACCGCACAGATCATCGTGTGGAATTATCCGGTTGCGGTCTTGTGCACCTTCCTGTTCCTTCGTCCGGCATGGGTGCCGAATCTCTTGGGCATCGCCCCGATCTGGCAATACCTGGCGTTGTCGGTGTTGCTGCCCGGGATTTTTGTCGCACTGAGTGCATCCATCCGCTACGCGGGCATCGTGCGCACGGAGGTGGCGCAGCGGCTCTCGCTTTTCATCGCGCTGATCGCGGCATTCTGGCTGTTTGATGAGCCGCTGCAACCCGGTAAACTTGCCGGGGTCGGCATCGGCATCCTGGGCATCTTATGTAGCATCGGTTGGCACAACGGAAAAAACCAGCATGGAATAAGCCACGGCGTGTGGCTTTACCCCTTGCTCGTCTTTTTGGGTTATGGTGTCATCGATATCCTATTCAAGCAGTTGGCCCAGCTCGCCGGGATACCTTATACCACGTCGATGTTCGTCGTCTTCTGCCTCGCGATGTTCACGGCATTCCTGTTCCTGGCCTACCACCTGCAGGTTTCGCGAAAGAAGTTTTCGATCCATGCGGTGTTTTGGGGAGGCATCCTGGGCGCGTTCAACTTCGCCAATATACTTTTCTATATGAAGGCCCACCGGGCATTGCCAGACAGCCCATCCATCGTGTTTACGGGAATGAATGTCGGGGTGATTGCGCTTGGTGCCCTCATCGGTATTTCGGTATTTGGCGAGAAGCTGTCGAATATCAACAGAATTGGGCTGATTTTAGCGATCGTTTCGGTACTTGTCATTGCTTTTTCGTGAGTCTATTCGATGATACATACAGGACTATCGCTTCGCCGGTAGAAGGGATATACAAAGACAAAGGAAGCAAATTCATCGCTTATGCCTATCCGCTCAAGGACGAAGCACGTGTAAAGGAGCTGGTGGCTGGCTTGAAGGCGCAGCATCCGAAGGCCCGTCATCATTGTTGGGCCTGGAGGTTATCGCCCAACCGCTCGGTATTCCGCGTCAACGATGATGGTGAACCTTCCGGGACCGCCGGGCGGCCCATACTGAATGCCCTGTTATCGGCCGACGTCACGGATGTGCTCGTGGTGGTGGTGCGTTACTTCGGCGGCACGTTGCTCGGCGTGCCCGGGCTCATCAACGCGTATAGATCAGCGACACAGGAGGCGCTGTCAATAGCCGATATCGTCGAGCGGACCGTCAATGATGTCTACGAGGTTTCGTTTGACTACCCGATGATGAACGAGGTGATGCGCATCGTGAAGGATGAAGCCTTGGTGGTCTTGGACCAACGTTTCGACATGCGTTGTGCCGTGAGGATGGACGTCAGGCAGCAACAGGTAGAACAGGTGCTGGCTAAACTAAGGAAACTGCAGGGCGTGGATATCGCCTTTATCGGCACCCGGTGAGACGTCGTCGGCGTCGTTTCTCGCTTTTTTTATCGCAGAATGAATATTATGGTGTATCTTGCACCAAACAAACACCATATTATTACGAACCAAAGAAGAGTATACGCATGTATCGTTTCCACTATCCATTACTGATGGCCATGCTTTGGCTGGCTCCATCGGCGGTTGCACAGGTAGATGCCATCTATGGGGTAGAACAGGCGTTGGATAGCCTGCGTCGTCGAGCCCCGTTGGAAAAAATCCATCTCCATCTCGACAAATCAAGCTATATCCTGGGCGATACCATCTGGTATAAAGCCTACGTCATGGACGGGGTCACGGGCGCGCCATCCAACGTGAGTGGCATTGCCTATGTCGAGTTGGTGGATGGCAGCGGTGAATTGCTCCACCGGTCCCGGTTGGTGGTGTTGGGGGGCTCGGCCAACGGCGAATTCGCCCTCGACCCCGCGATCACGGGGCCGGGTCGTTTCATGATGCGCGCCTATACGCAATGGCTGCAGAATTTCGGGGATGCCTATTTCTGTCATCGACACATCGAGGTTTCGGGCGATTATACGCAAGAATGGTCGGTAGACATGGGGCCGATAGCGGTTTCGAAGGCGGGCGGGAGGCAGCGGCTTGATTTGGATTTGCAATTGCAGAAACTGGATGGCACGCGTTTTTCACCGCAAGCGATCGCCGCGTCGTTGGAGCGCGGCGACAAGCAGCTGGCCGAACAACGCGCCGTGGTCGATGGTTCGGGGAGGATTGACCTGGAATATGAGCTGGCCGAAGCGGATCGGCTCGATGACATCCTGGTCGTCCTGCGGAGCGATGGCGAGGAACGGGCACGATTCCCGTTGTCTACCGCGTTGCCGCATGCTGACTACGATGTACAATTCCTTCCGGAGAGCGGGCATTGGTTGGTGGATATGCCTGCCTTGTTCGGGGTCAAGGCCGTGGGGCGGGATGGCAAAGGCATCGGGGCCAAAGGGGTTGTCAAGGCCGAGGACGGCGCGGAGATGGGCTCGTTTGCCACGTTCCAGCGGGGCATGGGGCGCTTGACGTTGCCGGGGTTGCCAAAGGGGCGTTATTTTGCCCATGTGGAATTCGAAGATGGGAGCAGGGCCACCTATCCCTTGCCGGAACAACGGGCCGAGGGCGTGGTGTTGCACCACGAGGAATCGTTGAGCGCGCCTGGACGATTCGCACTGCAGGTGCTGGGAACGGAAAATGCATTTGGCAACGGATTGATACTCGTGGGCCAGGCAAGGGGGCTATTGTGCTATGGCATCCCGATCGGCGTCAACGAAAACATGCTGTATGTCCACGTAAAGGCGGGCGATTTCCCGGAAGGCATCATCAATTTTTCGCTGATGGATGGAGGCGGCAGGACCCTCGCGTCGCGCATCGTGTACAACCGATCGGCCACGCAGGTACCCTCGGTAGCCGTAACGCCCCACCGTGCCGACTACCGTGCGCGCGACAGCGTGGCGCTGCGCATCAACGTACAAGACCTTGCCGGCAAGCCGATACGGGGTAATTTTTCGATCGCCGTAACGGACAATGGGCGTTACGCGCCCGATAGCCTGGGCGAGACGATCCGCAGCCGCTACCTGCTGTCGTCCGAATTGCGCGGTGCGATCGAAGGACCATCGTTTTACCTAACGGGCGATAGCGCTGCACGCCTGGCGCTCGACAACCTGCTGTTGACGCAAGGGTGGGTACGGTACGACCAGTCCCTATTGGGTAGCGTGCGCGATTTCGAGCATCATCGCGAGCCGTATTTCCGGATTGCGGGTACCGTCAGGAGCGGTTTCAACAAGCCATTGGGCGAGACCCGTGTCACGTTGGCGGCCGTTGGCAAGGCCGCTTTCGTGACAGACACCCTGACCGATGAGCGGGGCATGTTCCGATTCGAACGGTTCCCCGCCTTCGATACCCTGGGCTTCGTGATAACGGCCTTGAACAAGCGCGACAAGAGCTTCAATGTCGGTGTCGAGCTCCTGCCGGATGCGAAGCCTGCCGCATTACCCAATCGACATTCCGAAGCGGCCGAAATACCTTGGTACGTCAATCTGGACACCAGCTTGCGACGGCGGATTGACGACGGGCGCAAACACCTTAGCCAACGGATTTTCGGTGCTGGTGGTGGCGACCTCCGGTCCATCATGCTGCAGGAGGCTACCGTGACCGCACGAAAGCGCGTGCGCGGTTCGTGGAACCTGAATGGCTCCGGGTTTGCCGATCAGGTGCTGACGGAAGGGGATTTGCTAGAAGAAGGGAAAGCCAAGCTGCTGGACGTGCTCGCAAAGAAAGTAGACGGCTTCCAGATCGGGATGTTCCCGCGTGGGAGGGGAGGGAAGCCCGCGTTCATGGCGGGCCCGAGGCCGATTCGATTTTTATTCGACGGTATGGAAATCGACCATTTCTATGAGCCCGAGGAAGCGGTGACGGACAACGACTACCTACTTTTCGTACGAAGCTACTTGGAAAACTATACGGTCGATCAGTTGCAAGGCATCGAAGTGATATCGGGCATGCAGTACGGGTCGCGTTACCAAGCCCGCTTCCTGGATGGCGCAGACCTCGTATCCGCATCAAGTGAAGCCCAACTGGCACAACAGGCGCTCGCACCCGGAGCCCAGGGCCATGGTCGCGTCAACCAGCTGAGCGCAACCAGCCGATCGATGGGCTTCGATCCCGTTTATATCGAGATCACCACGCGTGATGGGAGGGGGCTTTTCAATCGGAATAAGCCCGGGGTCGTGCATTTCAAACCGATGCCATTCAGTTGGCCAACGGAGTTTTACCGGCCTCGGTATACGCCGGGCCAAGCGTCAGGTTTGCCGGATCTTCGCTCGACGATCCATTGGGAGCCATTTATCCTCACGGATGAAGCGGGGGAGGCCACCGTGACTTTCTATACCGGCGATCTGCCGGGTAGCTATACCGTCCACCTGGAGGGACTGGATGACGAGGGCAACCTATTTGTGCTCGATAGCCAATTGCCCGTGCGTGGCCATTGAACGGGCAAGACCCCTAAACTAGCGGCAGCCCTTCTTTATCGCTTGGGCAACTAGAACTTCAACCCGACGGTCAAGAACATGCTGTTCCGCGAATTGGTGATGTCTGCCACGGGGCTTACGTGATTGTTGGCATCATCCAGTTCGTATGTGCGCCAACCATACTTCTGGCTGAAGTTCCGGTAGGCAAGATCGATGTAAACGTTGTTCACGCGGTAGCCCAAGCCCGCCGAAACGGTCTGTGTTGTCGATTCAAAACCGCTGTAAGGACTTCCGCCGTGGCCGTAACCCGCCCGTAGCAGGAATGCGGGGGCAATCAGGTATTCACCGCCGATACGGAAATTGAAGGCGCCGGTGAAATTATTTTGGATCTGGTCGTTCATCCGGGTGTCCGTATTCGAGTTTACCGAAGAGAACGTCATGCTGGCGTAGTCGACGTATTCCACGTCGGCACTGATGAGGCCTTGCCCCAATACGGTGGCAATCCCCGCATTGATCCGGTACGGTGTACGCAGGTTGTACTCGTAGTAGCTCTCTTCCTCGGGATATTCATAAAAATCGTCGCTGCCATCGACCATGTAGTAGTCGACGACGAAAAAATCCGCATAGTCGTTGGTAAGCCGGTACCACGTGGGCGATGTGGCCGAAAGGCCGATCTGCACCTGGTCGATGGGTTTGTAGATCAATCCCAGCTTGGCGTTGAAACCACTTCCGGTTGTCGTGGACCAATTTTCTTCGTCGTAGTCGTAATCGGCTTCCAGGTAGGGGTTGAACGTATCGTAATCATCGTGCGTGGGATCGACAAAGCGCGATTCGGGGTTGTCCGCGAATATATACCCGAAGTTCTCGAACCGGCCGTTCTCCACGTAGCGGTAGTTGATGTCGTTGTTCACGTGGGTGAAGGCCACGCTGCCGCCGATGTAGAACCTGTTGCTGTAGTTCGCACCGAAGGAGACGTTGGTTTCGGACTGAAAGCCCTTTTCGCGGTTCATGACGGTCTGCACATTGTCCAGTACCGTCATCGGAACATAGCCATACCCACCGCCCTGCAACGGGATTTCGTCGATCAAGCCCGCATCCCAGCCGAAATCACCGTGTACGGTGCCGTCTTCATAGGTCATGAAGTCGGCGATGCTGCTCTCGGGATTGACACCGGTAAAACCCACGGTGGAATTGAAATTATTGGTCTTGTTGTAGGCGACGCCGATATTGAAGTTTAGCCAGCCCGAAGAGAGGTTGCTGCCCCGCGCACGGCGTGCCGGGATATGGAATACGGCTCCAACTTGGTTGAAGCCGATTTTATCGACGCTATGTTGGCTGTTTTCACCAAAATAGCTGGCCTTGTTGAGGTCATTGATGTAATCCAGCGATAGGCTGATGTCCGACTGGCTGAAGAAACCGAGGCCGGCCGGATTGCCCGAGATGGAACTCAAATCGCCACCCAAAGCGGTCTGGGCATTTCCCAACGCCTTGAACCGGGCCGTGGCGCCGGATTCAGGTTGCGAAAACCGAAGAACGTCTTGGAGGTACTGCGCCTGCAACGCCAGGCAAGATACACCTGACAGCATCAAAGAAAGTGCTATTCGCTTGTACATGATCATGGTCGGGTTCTAAGAAAACGTTATCCGCGGCCACGGCCTCCACCACCACCGCCACGGCTACTGCTGCTTCCGCTACTGCTGCCACGGCTGCTGCTGCCACTTGACGAGCCGGAGGATCGAGAGGGCGGGGACACGGAAGAGCCCCTTGAGCTGCTGCCCGAAGATGACGCCGGACGTGCACTGCTGCCGCCGGATGACCGGCCGCTGCTTGATGCCGGTCGCGCGCTGCTTCCCGAAGGCCGCCCGCTGGAAGAGGCCGGTCTCGCGCTGCTGCCGGATGGGCGAGTGGAAGTAGGCCTCGTGGCTTCCGTCGGTCGGCGGGTCGTGCCTGAGGGGCGTACCGCTTCGCCAGCCGGACGGCGGGTCGTGCCGCTCCGTACGCCTTCCGTACCGCGTGTCGTTCCACTCGGGCGCACCGCTTCCCGGGTGCTGCCACGGACACCGGAAGAAGCGCTGCCGCGCGTGGCGGAAGTGCGGGTGCCGCCGCTACCGGCGGTGCCCCTGGTGGCAACGGTACGCGTGGAGATCCGTCCATTGGCGTCGCGAGAGATCGCCGTGCGCGAAACCGCGGAGCGGCTCGATGTGCGGGACGTACGGACACCGACACGGTCACGCGATGAGGTACGGGTCGTGAATCGACGGTTGTCGACCGAATAGTAGCCGGGATAGTAACCTCCCCAGCCGCCCCAGCCGCCGCCCCAACCCCAACGGTTGTAAGCGTAAGGGCCGCCGAAGCCACGGCCGTAATAGGGTGATCCCCAGCCCCAGTAGCCACCGAAGTAAGGGTTATACCAGCTGCTGCCCCAACCGAGGCCCCAGCCGCCACCCCAACCGAGGCCCATGCCACCGCCCCAGCCGAAGCCAAGGTTCCAGCCGCCACCCCAGCCCCATCCGGGTCCGTAAAACGAGTTCATGCCAAACCACGGATCGAACCAGGGGTCATAATACATCATCCCCGGCGTATTGTAATAAAAACGATTGATGCGGTTCGCATACTCGCTGTCACTGTATTCGTCGGCATAATAGTCATTGTACGCTTCTGAGTCCGCATACTCGTCTTCGTAATATCCCCCCTCAGCGTACTGTTCATCCTGTCCAGCCGATTCATCGTAGTAATAATCCGGGCTTTGGTAGCTTTGTTCCACGGCTCGGGCGTTGGTATTGTAGACATCGTCGCGAAACGCGGCCTGTCTCGACGTGCCGCACGCGCCGAGCAATGCGATGCTTGCCAAAGCTATTGAGTTGACTATTAATCTGTTGGTTTCCATTTCTTCTTCCTTTCGTTGGATTACAGCCTTTGCTTCCTAGACCATAGACTGAACAGGGGTCGTTTGGTTTAACGCTCCAGTCATTTTTTTGTTCGGTAATTGGACAAAAGCGTCTACCTTTGTTCGGCAAAATTCATATGGTCTTCAAACCGCAAATATTGGCATAATTTTATCGAATTCAAACAATGAGCAAAGGAATTACAAGCCGGGACAGTGATTATTCCCAATGGTACAACGAATTGGTGGCCAAAGCCGACCTGGCTGAACACTCCGCCGTGCGCGGGTGCATGGTCATCAAGCCGTACGGCTACGCCATCTGGGAGAAAATGCAGGCTGCATTGGATAAGATGTTCAAGGATACCGGGCACAGCAATGCGTACTTCCCTTTGTTCATCCCCAAGTCGTTCTTTTCCAAGGAAGCCTCGCACGTGGAAGGCTTTGCGACAGAGTGTGCGGTGGTGACGCATTATCGGTTGAAAAATGACGGCACGGGTAATATCGTGGTGGATGAATCGGCGAAGTTGGAAGAGGAGCTTATCGTCAGGCCCACGTCGGAGACCATCATCTGGAACACCTATAAGGGTTGGATCGAATCGTATCGCGACCTGCCCATCTTGGTGAACCAATGGGCCAACGTGGTGCGTTGGGAAATGCGTACCCGGCTGTTCCTGCGCACGGCGGAGTTCCTTTGGCAGGAAGGGCATACGGCCCATGCGACCCGTGAGGAGGCGATCGAGGAAGCCGACCGGATGTTGGGCGTCTATGCCGATTTCGCGGAAAACTGGATGGCGCTTCCAGTCATCCGTGGACGCAAGACCGAGAACGAGCGGTTTGCCGGTGCCTTGGACACGTTGTGCATCGAAGCACTGATGCAGGACGGGAAAGCACTTCAGGCCGGCACATCGCACTTCCTCGGACAGAATTTCGCCAAGGCTTTCGATGTCAAGTTCACGGCCAAGGACGGTAAGCAGGATTACGTATGGGCCACCTCGTGGGGCGTGTCTACCCGTTTGATGGGGGCATTGATCATGGCGCACTCAGACGACCAAGGGTTGGTGTTGCCCCCGCAGTTGGCACCGATACAGGTGGTGGTGGTGCCGATTTACAAGACCGATGACGAACGGCGAGCGATCGGCGATTTGGCGGATACGCTGATAGGCGAGCTGAAAGCCAAGGGCATCTCCGTGAAGTATGACGATCGCGACACGCAACGGCCGGGCTTCAAATTCGCCGAATGGGAATTGAAAGGCGTACCGGTGCGTATCGCCGTGGGCGCCCGCGACATGCAAAACAACACCGTCGAGATCGCCCGCCGAGACACCCAGGCCAAGGAAACCGTGGCACAGGATGGATTGGCCGACCGGGTGGAAACCTTGTTGTCCGATATCCAGCAACAGATCTACGGCAAGGCCCTGGCATTCCGGGATGCGAATACCATCGAGGTCAATTCATACGAGGAATTCAAGCGCGTGCTCGACGGCCCCGGCGGCTTCGTGTCGGCCCATTGGGATGGCACCCCCGAAACCGAACAGCTGATCAAGGAAGAGACGAAGGCCACGATACGGTGCATACCGTTGGATGGCATAGCCGAAGACGGGGTTTGCATCCGCACCGGCAAGCCATCGCGGCAGCGCGTCCTGTTCGCGAAAGCGTATTGACGGGAGGAAGGCAATGAACGCGTTGATCCTGGGGTGTGGATGGGTCGGTACGCACCTGGCGGCAAGGCTCGTCGGAAATGGGTATCGCGTGTGGGCGACCTGCACATCGCCCGAAAAGGCGCGGCGTCTGGCGCAAATGGACGGTGTGTCCGCGTACGTGGCAGACTTCGATGGGGTAGGGCAGTATGCCACGCTTGGCCGCGAGATGTTCGACCTGCTGGTCGTGAGCGTACCCGTGAGGCGTAAGGACAGCATCGATGCGATCAGGCACCGTTTCGCCGGGTTGCAGCATTTCTTGCGACGGATTTCGTTCCGGCAGTCCTTTTTTTTCGGTTCGGTGGGCATCTACCCGAAAATCGATGGAATCCTAGCCGAAAACACCCTGGGCGACGAAGACCTCGAGCCGCGGTTGCTGCTCGGAGAGACCATGCTCCGGGCCGAGCACCCGGGACTCAACGTGCTCCGGCTGGGCGGTTTATTCGGTTATGATCGCATCATGGCCAAGTATTTCGTCGACAAGGTTTGCCAGATCGGTCAGCAGCCCGCCAATTCGATACACGTGATGGATGTGATCGGGGTTATCCTCACGATGGTCGAACGCGGGATGCACGGAAAAACGTACAACGTGGTCTGTCCGGAGCATCCACTCAAGCAAGCGGTCATCGAGGTGTCCGCGGCCAAGCATGGCTATGGATTGCCGATCGCATTCGCGGAAGGCGACCGGACCGCCAAGGTGGTCTCTCCTGCGCGCCTGCAGAACGAATTGGACTATCGATTCCGATACCCGTCGCCGCTTCAATTCTAGCGAATGTGCCTGCGTTTCGTTCGGTTATCGGCAGAACTTTGATACCTTTACCGCTCATATAGCATATCGAACAGCATCATGGAGTACAAATTCGCGACGAAAGCCATTCATGCCGGGCAACATGCAGACCCGACCACCGGGGCCGTGATGACCCCCATCTATCAAACGTCCACCTACCGGCAGGCCGCGCCCGGCGATCACAAGGGCTATGAGTATTCGCGCGGGACGAACCCGACGCGGAAAGCATTGGAGGATTGCCTCGCCGCATTGGAGAATGGACGGCACGGATTGGCGTTTTCCAGCGGCATGGCGGCCACCGAAACGGTCTTGAAACTGCTTCGGCCCGGCGATGAGGTCATCACGGGGGACGACCTTTATGGCGGGTCCTACCGGATGTTCACCAAGGTGTATGAACACTACGGCATCAAATTCCATTTCGTGGATACGTCCAGGCCCGAGCGCATCGCCGGGCGTATCAACGCCAATACACGGTTGATTTGGATCGAAACCCCCACCAACCCGACGTTGAAGCTTGCCGACATCGAAGCCATCGGCAAGTTGCCGAGGCCATCGGATGCACTGTTGGCCGTAGACAACACCTTCGCCTCGCCCTACCTGCAAAACCCGCTCGATTCGGGGGCGGACATCGTGATGCACTCCGTGACCAAATACATCGGCGGCCATTCGGACGTGGTCATGGGGGCGTTGGTCGTCAACGATAAGGAACTCCATGACCGGCTATTTTTCTACTACAATGCCTGCGGGGGTACACCCGGACCACAGGACAGCTTCCTGGTGCTGCGCGGCATCAAGACGTTGCACCTGCGCATGCAGGCGCATTGCGCAAACGGTCGCCGCGTAGCCGAATACCTGAAGGCACATCCGAAGATCGAGAAAACATATTGGCCCGGATTCGAGGACCACCCGGGGCACGATGTCGCTAAAAGGCAGATGCGTGACTTCGGCGGGATGGTGTCGGTGGTGTTGCGGGATGCCTCGCTCCAGGAAACCTTCCGCATCGCCTCGTCATTCAAGGTCTTCACGCTGGCCGAATCGCTGGGAGGCGTTGAATCATTGATCAACCATCCGGCCACCATGACCCACGGGTCGATACCGAAGGATGTCCGGGAGCGGGTCGGGGTGGTCGACAACCTGATCCGGATCAGTGTCGGTATCGAGGATATCGATGATCTGCTGGCCGATTTGGAGCAGGCGCTATCTTGATTCGGGAAATGAGCCAGATGGCCGACTTGAAAGGATTCCTGGATCAAAAGGTCGACGAATACAACCAGCCCGCCTTCATCCAAGACGACCCCATCAGTATCCCGCATCGGTTTTCGGCGCGTGGGGATATCGAAATCATGGCGTTCTTTGCTTCGATACTGGCTTGGGGACAGCGCAAGACCATCATCAACAAGTGCATGGAGCTGATCCAGCGGATGGACGGCGCGCCCCATGAGTTCGTGAAGAATCATCGCGACACCGATTTACGCCACCTCTTGGGGTTCAAGCACCGCACGTTCAATGAGGTGGACCTGCTTTACTTCGTCGGTTTTTTCCGGGCGCACTATGCCCGGCACGACTCGTTGGAAGATGCATTCGTGCCGTTGCCCGATGCAATTTTCCGCCCCGAATATGCCGATGAGGTCCGCCCCGAGGCAGGCGCGAGCCCGCTATCCTCACCGGCGTGCTACCTGCCGGAAATGGCCAGGCCCCCGGTAAGCGTCGAGGGGGCGTTGAACCGGTTCAAGGCCTATTTCTTCAGCCTGCCCGACCACCCGCTGCGCACGAAAAAGCACATCAGCTCACCGCGGCAACAATCGGCTTGCAAACGACTGAACATGTTCTTGCGCTGGATGGTGCGAAGGGATGGGAGGGGCGTGGATTTCGGCCTGTGGAATAGGCCGGCGCCCGCACAGCTCATCTGTCCGTGCGATGTGCACGTGGAGCGGGTGGCACGCAAGCTCGGGCTTATCCTACGCAAGCAATCGGATTGGAAAACGGCATGCGAACTCACGGACAACCTGCGCATGCTGGATCCCGACGACCCGGTGAAGTATGATTTTGCGTTATTTGGCTTGGGCGTGGAAGGAGCGCTTTAAAGTACGGGTATTTTGCCTACCTTTGCGTGGTGAGGCCTAGCGTATAACTATGAAGAGGATCAAGATCACCAATATCATCGCTGCTGTACTGGTCATTTTTGCCGTCGTGCTGTTCGTTAGCCCGGACACGAAGGCATGGGTAAACCGTGGCCTTTTGAAAATCGGCCTGTTCAAGGCCGATTTGGATCGCGAGGATGCCGCATCGGTCCAGACGCCGGTCGAAACGGCCGCGAGTGCATCCGTTTATTTCACGGATGGCTCGGGGAATCGCATCGATGTCGCCAACCAAACCGGCAAGGTCGTATTCATCAATTTTTGGGCTACTTGGTGCCCACCCTGCATCGCCGAGATGCCTTCGATCGACAAGCTTTACGGCAAGTTCAAGGATAACGGGGACGTGATCTTCGTCATGGCCGACGTGGACGGCCAATACGAGAAATCCAAGAAGTTCATGGAAAGCAAGAAATTGGGGTTGCCGGTACACATCCCCGTAGGCAATATCCCCAATCATTGGCTCGGTGGTGCCATTCCCACCACCATCATACTCGATAAAAAGGGACAGATAGCGGCCAAACACGAAGGGATGGCCGATTACAGCAGGCCTGAAGTGGCCGATTTCATCACCAAACTGATCGAGGAATAAGCGTCAAACCCAACAGATGACCCGTCAAGAACTGATTCACCAAATCAAGCGCAAGCGTTCTTTCCTATGCATAGGCCTTGATACCGATATCTCCAAGATCCCAACGCACCTGCTGGACGCCGAAGACCCTGTTTTCGAATTCAATCGCCGGATCATCGAAGCCACGGCGGATCTCTGCGTGGCGTATAAGCCAAACATCGCGTTTTACGAATGCCGCGGCGTGAGTGGATGGCAAAGCTTGCAGCGCACCTGCCAGGCGTTACCCAGCGATTGCCTGCGCATCGCGGATGCCAAACGCGGCGACATCGGCAATACCTCCAAGATGTATGCGCAGGCTTTCTTCGACGAAGCGACGTCAGGACTCGATTTCGATGCGATCACGGTTGCTCCTTATATGGGCCATGACTCGCTGCAGCCATTCCTGGCATTCGAAGGGAAGTGGACCATCGTCCTGGCGTTGACATCCAATGCCGGGGGGCTCGATTTCCAGACCATTGCCGACACCAGCGGCGAGCAATTGTTCGAACAGGTCATCCGCAAATCCAATGCCTTGGGCACCACGGAAAACCTGATGTACGTGGTCGGGGCCACCCGGGGAGAAGCCTTTGCCACCATCCGCAAGCACGCGCCCGATCACTTCCTGTTGGTGCCCGGCGTGGGCGCGCAAGGTGGGAGCCTGGCCGAGGTGTGCCGCTATGGCATGAATGCCGATTGCGGTCTGTTGGTGAACGCGACCAGGTCGGTCATCTATGCCTCGGATACCGTCGACTTCGCCGAACGGGCCCGTGCGGAGGCATTCGCCATCCAGCAAGAGATGGAGCGGGAATTGATCGAAAGGGGATTGATCAGCCGCGAAAGGTAACCAATACCTTGTCGATGCGGTTGCCGTCCATGTCCACGACCTCGAACTCGTGGTTTTTCCATTGGACGTGTTCGCCGGCCGTGGGCATATGGCCTAATTTCAGGAGGATCAAGCCGCCCAACGTGTTGATGCCCCCAAGGCTATCGTCTTCTGCTTCAGACGTCTCGATGCCGAGCGCAGCAAGCAAATCGTCGAGTTGGTATTGCCCATCGATGAGGAAGCTGCCGTCTTCGCGCGTCACGATCTCGGGGCGTTCGGCGGTATCGCCGTCAGAGATGTCGCCTACGAGGTTGCTCAAGATGTCGTTGATGGTCACGATCCCTTGCAGCGATCCGTATTCGTCGAGCACGACGGCTTGATGTATCTTGGACGTCTTGAATTTATTCAGGATACTGTAGGCCGAGCTGTTCTCGTGCACATAGTTGAGCGGTTGCGTCAACTCCTTGAGCTGGATGGGGCGCTCGATCAGGTATTGCTTGAGCAAGGACTTGATATGCACCACACCGATGATGTTGTCCAGGCCGCCTTGGCAGACCGGATATACGGTATGTCCACTTTCGAGGATGGTTTCCTTATGGGTTTTATAGTCGTCGTCGATATCCAGCCATTCGATGTTGCTCCGGTGGGTCATCAGGTTGACGGCCCGTTTGTCGCCCAGACTGAATACGCGATCCACGATTTCGTGCTCGATGTGTTCGATGGCACCGCTATCGGCGCCCTCGTCGACAAGGGCCTTGATTTCTTCCTCGGTCACGGCATTGTGCGAAGACTTGATGTTGAGCAGGCGCACGATGCCTTCGGTGGTAGCGCTCAGCAGCCATACGAACGGTTTCATGGCCAGGCTGAGTATATTCATCGGGATGGCGACCACCATGGCGTATTTCTCCGGGATGGCCAAACCGATGCGCTTGGGCACCAACTCACCCAAGACCAAGGTGAAGAACGTGATGGCGATCACGACGATGAGCACGGAAATCTGGGAACTGTATCCGTCGAGCCATGCGATTTCAGACAGGTACACGTCCAATCGCTGCGCGATGGTCGCCCCGCCGAAAATACCGGTCAGGATACCGATCAGCGTGATGCCAATCTGGACGGTGGAGAGGAATTGGTTCGGCGAATCCTTCAGTTTGAGCACCTGTTTGGCTACGGCGTTTTTCCGGTCGGCCAGTACCTGCAGCCGCGCTTTCCGGCTCGATACGATGGCGATTTCCGATGCCGAAAAGACACCGTTCAACAGGATCAACGCCAAGATTATCAGCGATTCTATAAGCATGTAGCTAAGATAGCAATTAATTTAACTTCTTTGGGTTCCTGACCTTTTGTTTCAGCAACGCGATATCGACCACCTCGCGCATCTCCGTGACGTAGTGGAAGGTGAGGTCCTTGATGTAGTCCGCCTTGATTTCCTGGATGTCCTTCCTGTTGGCTTTGGACAGGATCACTTCCTTGATGTTGGCCCGTTTGGCGGCCAGTATCTTCTCCTTGATGCCACCCACGGGGAGTACCTTGCCACGCAGCGTGATCTCGCCCGTCATGGCCAGCTTTTCCTTGACCTTGCGTTGGGTAAAACTCGATGCCAGCGCCGTCAGCATGGTGATGCCGGCCGAAGGTCCGTCTTTGGGGGTCGCCCCGGCAGGGACGTGGACGTGGACATCCCACTGGTCGAACACCCCGTAGTCGATGCCGAATTCAGCGGCATTGGCCCGGAGATAGGCCATCGCGATGCTCGCGGATTCTTTCATGACATCGCCCAGATTGCCGGTCAAGGCCAATTTTCCCTTGCCCGGGCTCAGGCTGGACTCGATGTAGAGGATGTCGCCGCCAACCTGTGTCCAGGCCAGTCCGGTCACGACGCCCGCGACATCATTGCCTTCGTAGAATTCCTTGTCGAATATCGGGGCGCCAAGGATCTTTTCGACCACGTGCTCATCGATGGGCTTCGGCAAGGGGTCTTCCATGACGATGTGCGTGGCCACGCCCCGAACGATGGAACCGATTTTCTTTTCCAGTCCGCGCACGCCCGATTCCCGTGTGTACTCCTCGATGATTTTCTCGATGAGCTTCTGGCGTATGGAAACGTCCTTGTTCTCGAGGCCATGCAGCTCCCGTTGCTTGGGAATCAAGTGTTTCTTGGCGATTTCGATTTTTTCCTCGATCGTGTAGCCGTTTACCTCGATGATTTCCATGCGGTCGAGCAATGCGGGCTGTATGCTGCTCAGCGAGTTTGCCGTTGCGATGAACATCACATTAGACAGGTCGTAATCCAATTCCACGTAGTGATCGTAGAAGGCGCTATTCTGCTCGGGGTCGAGCACCTCGAGCAAGGCGGAAGAGGGATCCCCGCGGAAATCGCTTCCCACTTTATCGATCTCATCGAGCACGAATACCGGATTGGACGCCCCCGCCTTTTTGAGCGACTGGATGATGCGACCCGGCATCGCCCCGATGTAGGTTTTGCGATGTCCCCTGATTTCGGCTTCGTCCCGGATGCCGCCCAGCGCCATGCGCGTGTACTTGCGCCCAAGCGCCTTGGCGATGGATTTGCCCAGCGAGGTTTTCCCGACGCCGGGAGGGCCCACCAGGCAAAGGATCGGGGCCTTCATGTTGCGCTTGAGCTTCAGGACCGCCAGGTACTCGATGATGCGCTGTTTCACTTTTTCCAGTCCGTAATGATCCTTGTCGAGGATTCGCCTGGCCCTGTTCAGGTCAAAATTGTCTTTCGTGAATTCCTCCCAAGGCAGCTCGAGCAGCAACTCCAGGTAATTGACCTGTACGGAGTAGTCGGCGGCAGCCGGATTGATGCGGGCCAATTTGTCAAGCTCCTTGTTGAAATGCGTGCCCACGTCCTTGGCCCACTTTTTCGCTTTTGCGCGCTTGCGCAAGTCCTCTATTTCCAGGTCGGGCGTATTTCCACCCAGTTCTTCCTGGATGGTTTTCAACTGTTGGTTGAGGAAGTAGTCGCGCTGTTGCTTGTCCAGGTCTCCCCTTACCTTGTTCTGGATCTGGTTCTTGAGTTCCAGCAACTGAAGCTCGACATTGAGCTGTTCGAGCACTTTTGACGCCCGTTTATCCAAATCGGCGAGTTCGAGCAGTTGTTGCTTGAAGGGGAGGTCCGCGTTGAGGTTGGACGAAATGAAATTGATCAGGAAGGCGGGGCTCTCGATGTTTTTGATGGCGATGCCAGCCTCGCTGGGGATGTGCGGGGAAAGGTTGATGATCTGCAAGGCCATCTCCTTGATCGAGGAGATGAGCGCGTTGAATTCTTTTGTCGCCTTGCGTCTTTTCTTCTCCTCGAATCGTTCGATATGGGCCTTGATATAGGGTTCGGTTTGGATCAGCTCAAGCAGCTTGAACCGCTGTTTGCCCTGGATGATCACCGTGGTATTGCCATCGGGCATCTGCAGGATCTTGATGATCATCGCCACCGTGCCCACCTTGTTCAGCTGGTCGAACGTCGGGTCCTCGATGGCCATGTTCTGTTGCGACACCACACCGATGGTGCGATTCCCCTTGTAAGCCTCCTTGACCAACTTGATGGACTTGTCGCGCCCCACCGTGATCGGGATGACGACGCCGGGAAACAAGACGGTGTTGCGCAACGGAAGGATGGATAGCGAGTCGGGCAAATCGGCATTGCTCATCTCATCCTCGTCTTGCTGGCTCATCAGTGGGAAGAATTCGGTATCTTCATTTATAATGGGGATTGCTTGGTTAAAATCAAATGGATCAAAATTGCTCATGAATATTCTTTTTCGTCTAATTGCAACGACACATTGGCAGCGGTAATTATCCGCACTTGCCCCGGTCGGTGCCGCTGTAGGTATTTGCAATGCCTGTGCCAATAACAATTTCCGTTGGGCTTGCTGAAAAAAAGTCAGCCTTAGGGACTTGACGGCCCGGTTGCGTCCTGCACACGTAATGCGCTAAGGTATAAATTTATCTAGAATAACGATTTCGAAATAATAAAAATTATCGATTCCGGGCGCCACACGGCGGCACATTGCATTTGAATGTAAATATGACTAAGTTTGTAGCACGGTAATTGCGGTACTGGGCACGATGGCTTGCGGTGCGCGTGTCGTAAAGCACCTGCCGCCAGTGTAATTGAAATGTAATGGAAACAGACAGATTGAATATGTTTTTTAGAAACGCGAAACGGATCGTCGCAGGTGGACTCGTTTGTTTTACGGTATCGATGGCAAGCGCCCAAACCACCGAGACGGCGCCAAGTAATCCCAATGTGCGATTAGGGCAGAAGGCATTGATAGACGGCGACTTCAAGGCCGCTGCGGGTCACCTGCAGAAGGCACTGCCCGCCGAATCCAATGATCCTGACGTGATGTATATGCTCGGCTACTCGCAGTATCAGATCGGGGATTACAAGAAGGCACTGGAGTCTTTCGGCAAGGTCGTGCAACTTCGCCCGGACCACGAATCCGCCTATTACTATCGGGGCAAGGCCAGCAATACGTTGGCCGTACAGACCGATACCAAAACGAGCTCGGCCAACCGGGAAAAGATGCTGAATGCAGCCATCGCCGATTACACAAAGGCGATCGAAATGAATGCCGGCGATGTCAAGTACTATCAAAATCGGGGGATCGCCTATCGGGACCTGGGCATCTTGCGCGGCACGACCGGAACGGCGAACTATGACAAGGCCATCGCGACCGATGCTTACGAAAAATGCATCTCGGATTTCGAGCACGTGCTCACCATCACGCCAGACAAAAAGGATATCCAAACGGAAATCAAGAAAGCCAAGGTATACCGCGACAATCTTAATTAAACACCCCGCTCACGGTGTACCGGCTCGTGCCGATCACGCGTACCCGCTGGTGTTTGTCTATTCGATACAACGAGTCTGGATGATAGTCGAGCCGTTCATCGGATCGATAGAGCATGTTGGCCACCCGATTGTGTACGGATATGCGTTTGACCGAGCCATCGGCCTTCGTCTCGACGGTGATGCGTTGGGTTCGCAGTGTCGAATCGAGGCTGGTATAGGTAATGCGGTCGTCCAGGCTATCTACGCGGTAACTCGCCCGCCAAGCGGGTTTATTGATTTCAGAATCGATAAAGAGCGCCAACTCGTTCTGCCAATTGCCGATCCGTATCGCGTGGCTTTCCCTTTCACCGTTCTTCGATACCGTTTTGGTGACGAGGCGATTGCGAAGGTGGAGGCGTTGCGCTTCCGAGTCGAAATACTTCGCCAAGCTGAAATAGGCAGGGGAATCCGTCACCGTCCGGGCATCGCTTACCTGGCCGGTACCGGTGCACGACATCACCGATAGCAGGAGCGCATAGCTGGCATATACGACGCATGGCCTACGAAACCAATACATTCCCCGTCATTTCCGCTGGAATGGGCAATCCCATGATCTTCAGTACAGTTGGAGCGATGTCGCCTAGTTTTCCGTCAGCTATGGCGTGGTAGTGGTTATCGATCAGGATACAAGGCACCAGGTTGGTGGTATGCGCGGTATTCACGGAACCGTCTGCATTGACCATGAATTCGGCATTGCCGTGGTCGGCGATGATGATGAACGAATATCCATGGCGAAGGCCGCATTCAACCACCTGTTCGGCACACCGGTCTACCGTCTCGACGGCCTTGACAACGGCCTGGAATACACCCGTATGGCCTACCATATCCGGGTTGGCGAAGTTGAGGCAGATGAAACCCGGTTGGCGAACGTCCATGTCCGCGCATATCGCATCGGCAACGCCTTGGGCGCTCATTTCGGGCTGCAGGTCGTAGGTGGCCACCTTGGGCGATTGGATCAGTATGCGGTGTTCGCCCCGAAACGCGTCCTCCCGGCCTCCGGAAAAGAAGAACGTGACGTGCGGGTATTTTTCCGTTTCCGCGATGCGGGTCTGCGTCTTGCCCGCGGCTTCGAGTGTTTCGCCCAGCGTGTTCGTCAGGTTGTCCTTCAGGAAAAGCACCCCAACGCCGGCAAACGTCTCGTCATAGGTGGTCATGGTCAGGTACCGCAGTGCCAAGGGCTGCATCCCGTAATCGGGGAAAGCGCGTTGGGTGAGCGCAACGGTGATCTCGCGCCCGCGGTCGGTGCGGAAGTTGAAGCAAACCACCACGTCGCCATCGGTTATCGTTGCAATGGGCGCGCCATGGCTGTCGGTCTTGACGATGGGTTTGACGAATTCATCGGTTACACCCGCGTCGTAGGATCGTTGGACGGCCGCCGTTAGGTCAAGCGCGGGTTCACCGACGCCGTGCACCAAGAGGTCGTAGGCCTGTTTCACGCGTTCCCAGCGATTATCGCGATCCATGGCGTAGTAACGGCCGATGACCGAGGCCAATCGGCCTGCGCTGTTTTGCAGGAATCGCTCGATATCCGATACGTAACCGATGCCGGAATTGGGGTCGGTGTCCCGGCCGTCCAAGAATGCGTGCACGAATACATCGTTCGCTAAACCCGCCAGTTTCGCTGCGTCGCACAATCCCTTGAGGTGGCTGGTGTGTGCGTGTACGCCCCCATCAGACAGGAGCCCAATGAAATGCACGCGCTTTCCGTTGGCCTTCGCATAGCTGAACGCGTCTTGCAAGATCGCGTTTCGGGTGAATTCGCCTTCGCCGACCGCTTTGTGGATCCGTCCGAGTTCTTGGTAAACCACCCGCCCGGCACCCAGGTTCATGTGGCCCACTTCGGAATTGCCCATCTGGCCTTCAGGGAGCCCTACCGCTTCGCCGGACGCGGCAAGCCTCGAATGCGGCCACTCGGCCAACAATTTATCCAGGAACGGCGTGTGGGCCGCACGAACGGCATTGGTGTCATCTTCCCTGCCATAACCCAAGCCGTCCAAGATGATAAGCGCTACTTTCTTTTCGGTGTTTTTTTCGGTGTTCACGGTGCAAAGATAGCGTTTTTAACATGGAAAAAAATATGGCATGTTTTTAGCTATATCCTATTCGGAGAATTGGGGTACCGTGATCGCGTAACAGTTGTATGAAAAAATCTACATGTTGTACATCGCTTGGTACCAGGTTTGGATGATTAACTAATTGGATTTGGATAAACAAATACAGTACAGGTAATGGGAGTCAGGGCGATCAAGAAGGTGGGGATGGTAGTGGCGATGAGCATGTTCGTGGCGGTCAGCCTGGCGAACATGAACGACGTAATCGATGACATTGCCTCGTGCATCAAGAGCGCCAATACAAAAGAGCTTTCGAAGTATTTCTCCTCCACGGTAAACATGACGCTGCTGAATGATGAAGGGATGTACTCACGCGTACAGGCGGAAATCATCCTGCGGGAATTTTTCACCAGGAATCCGCCGACCCAGGTGAAAATGGCGCATCGGCTGGACTCCAACCCCAATTTCAGGTACGTGGTGCTCAACCTCGAAACGGCCAAGGAGACATTCAGGGTTTCCTATAAGCTAACCAATAACGATAATGCCTTCCTGGTCACGGAATTCCGGGTGGAAACGATCTACTAGCCCAAACCAATTTTTAATTTTATTCGCGTTATTTTGTTTTAAATAGCCATCTTAGCAGCATTAACGGTGTGTGCGTGCCCTTCGTATGCACACTGGGAGGTGTTGACTATTCAGTGCCTTCTTTTTATTTGATGATGGATGACTCAGGAAGAAAGCGATCGGCTTAGCCGCTTCATTGCGGCGGCGCTTGCCGAAGACATCGGTGCAGGCGATCATACCTCGCTGGCGACCATCCCACAGGGTAAGATGGGGGTGGCCCGGTTGATCATTAAGGAACGCGGCATATTGGCCGGTGTCGAGGAAGCACTTGCCGTATTGGGCCAAGTCGACGGAAACCTGGACGTCGCGGTATCCATCGCGGATGGGCAGCTGGTTGAAAACGGCGATGTCGTATTGGAGGTGACCGGTAGCATACACAGCATCCTGATGGCGGAGCGGTTGCTGCTCAACATCATGCAGCGGATGAGTGGTATCGCCACCTATGCCCAACGGTTGGTGAGCCTGTTGGCCGGTACCCGGACGAAGGTGTTGGATACGCGCAAGACCACGCCGCTCTTGCGCTTTTTGGAGAAGAAGGCCGTGGTGTTGGGTGGCGGCGTGAACCACCGGTTCGGCCTGTACGACATGCTGTTGATCAAGGACAATCACGTCGACTACGCGGGCGGTATCCGGGAAGCCATCGAGCGGGCGAATCGTTACCGGGATGCGTTGGCGCAACCCATCGCCATCGAAGTCGAGGTCAGGGGCCTCGATGAATTGAAGCAGGTATTGGACGTGGGCCGGGTTGAACGGATCATGCTGGATAATTTCAGTCCGAAAGCCGTCGGCCAAGCGGTAGCGCTGATCGATGGGCGTTTCGTCACGGAGGCTTCGGGCGGCATCACCGAAGGAAACATACGGGAATATGCGGAAGCAGGGGTCGATTACGTCTCCATCGGCGCGCTTACCCATTCGGTCAAAAGCCTGGATATGAGTTTAAAGGCGAAGTTAACGGGCGATTCATGATTTCGATGTATCTGTTGGGGGCGGTGGTGCTCGCCTATCTGTTTGGATCCATTCCAACGGCGGTATGGCTTGGACAGTCGTTTTACGGCGTGGACGTGCGCGAATATGGCAGTGGCAATGCCGGGGCTACGAATACCTTCCGGGTACTGGGCACCAAGGCCGGTGTGGCGGTGATGCTCATTGATATCCTCAAGGGGTGGACGGCAACCAACCTGGCCTATTTTGTCGGTCCGTCGGTCACAGGCCCCCAAGCGGCGGCCCAATTCGTGAACTATCAACTTGCCCTGGGCGTAATCGCCGTGGTGGGGCATCTTTTTCCGGTATTCGCGGGTTTCAGGGGGGGCAAAGGTGTCGCCACGTTGTTCGGGATGATATTGGCCGTGCATTTCCAGGCCGCCTTGGTTTGTGTCACCGTGTTCGTCGTGGTCTTGCTGCTCACGCATTACGTATCGCTAAGCTCCATCAGCGCTGGATTCGCATTCCCCTTCAGCATTGTCTTTCTTTTCCATACATCGGTCAAGTCCGTATTGCTTTATGGGATTTGCATCTGTGTGTTGATCTTGATCACCCACCAAAAGAACATCGAGCGTTTGTTGAAGGGCAAGGAATCGAAGGTGTACCTATTCGGCAAGCGGGCCAAGCGGTGATGCCGGGACGAATTCGGCATATATATTGCTTTATTACGCAAGGAATGGATGTTGTAGGCCGCAAGTTAAAACATAGACAGATGAAACCGATTGTTAAGAGTATCAGTTTTTCAGTGATCGTGGCGCTCGTTGCCTCGTGTGCAACGGTGCCGCTGACGGGACGCAGGCAATTGAGCCTGGTGAATGAGTCCGAAATCCAGCAACAGGCCGCATTGGCCTACAAAGACCTGTTGGGCGATTCCAAAACGAAGGTCGTGAAGGGAACGGCACAGGCCCAGCAGGTGCAGCGCGTGGGGAAGAATATCGCCGCTGCCGTCAACCGTTTCCTGCAGGAAAACGGCTATGGCGATCAGTATGATTTCAATTGGGAGTTCAATCTCATCCAGGAAGATCAGATCAACGCGTGGTGCATGCCGGGTGGCAAGGTCGCGATCTACACCGGTATCCTGCCGGTAACGAAGACGGAGGCCGGTTTGGCGACCGTGATGGGGCACGAAATCGCCCATGCCATCGCAAAGCATTCGGCCGAACGCATGTCGCAATCGATCATTGCGCAGGCTGGGGGCGTGGCCGTGGATGTCGCCACGGCCGAGCGATCCAATACGACGCGAGCCGTATTGAATACGGCGTATGGACTCGGTGGCCAACTGGCGTTGCTCAACTATTCGCGAAACCAGGAGAGCGAAGCGGATCGGCTGGGCCTGGTGTTCATGGCCATGGCTGGATACGACCCCAATGAAGCGGTTGGCTTTTGGGAACGCATGGCCCAAGCCAAGCAATCGCAGGGCGGGGGTGCCCCGCCGGAGTTCCTGAGCACGCACCCCAGCGATGCCCGGCGCATCAACAATATCCAGCGGTTGATCCCCGAAGCCATGGGACACTACAAGAAGTGAAATGACGCAAAAGACCGATATAGCGGACATCCGGGTGTCTTACGAGCTAGGCCAGTTGGATGAGGCGGGGCTTTCCGCCGACCCGATGGCGCAATTCAGGCGGTGGTTTGACGAAGCGATCGAAAGGCGCGTCATGGAGCCCAATGCGCTGGTGTTGTCTACGGTTTCCGATCAAGGGGTGCCCTCGTCGCGCGTGGTGTTGCTCAAACGGTTGGATGATACAGGGTTGGGTTTTTTCACCAACTACGAAAGCCGGAAAGGTCAGGAGTTGCTGGCCAATCCCCAGGCGGCCATGCTGTTTTTCTGGCCCGAATTGCAGCGCCAGGTACGCGTAGTCGGCCGTGTGGAGCGAATGCCGTCGCACCTGTCCGATAGCTATTTCCATTCCCGGCCGAAAGGGAGCCAGTTGGGCGCGGTCGCTTCCCCCCAAAGTGCCGAAATCGCCAGTCGCGAGTCGCTTGACGAACGACTCGCCGAATTGGAACACCGATACAAGGATGCCGAAACGATCCCGCGACCTGACCATTGGGGCGGTTACACGCTTGTGCCCGATACGATGGAGTTTTGGCAGGGGCGCGGTAACAGGCTGCACGACCGGCTATGTTACCGCCGGCAAACCGATGGCGGCTGGCAGATCACGAGGTTGGCGCCCTAATGCAGCGAGCGATGGAAATCACACGGATAATCGAGTTGTTGGAGACCGCGTTCGGCAATCGCGCGGTGGTGGCGGCGGAACATGCTGGATTGCAGCCCGCGTTGTTGGTTCCGGCAGACCTATTGCCGCAAACCTGTCTTTTCCTGCGAGACCATGAAGAGACGTATTTCGATTTCCTGTCGTGCCTCAGCGCCGTCGACGATGGGCCGGGTGCCGGCACATTCACGGTGGTCTATCACCTGGCCTCGATCCCGCATGGGCATCAGCTCACGCTCAAGGTGGTTATCGAGAACGATCGCCGATTGGAAAATTTGCCCACGTTGCCCAGCGTCGCGTCGGTATGGCGTACGGCGGATTGGCATGAACGCGAAGCCTTTGACCTGATGGGCATCTATTTCGACGGCCACCCGGACCTCAGGCGCATCCTGCTTCCGGACGACTGGGAAGGATATCCGCTGCGCAAAGACTACCAAGAGGCCGCCACCTACCATGGCATAGCGATCAAATGACGGCAGCTGCACAGGTATCCGTGGATAAACCGTATCAGGGCGCGCAGCGCGCCCTCGAAGCACGGCTGGCCGCTATCGGTGCGGAAGAGATGGTCATCAACATGGGGCCGCAGCACCCGTCCACGCATGGGGTGCTGCGGTTGCAACTGGTTACCGACGGCGAATTGGTCAAGGAAGTGATCCCGCACCTTGGCTATTTGCACCGCTGTTTCGAGAAGCATGCCGAATCGATGAACTACGGAAAGACCATCCCGTTCACGGATCGGATGGACTATCTCGCGTCCATGAACAACAGCCACGCGTTCGTGATGGGCGTGGAGCGTATGTTGGGCATAGACCAGCGTATCCCCAAACGCGTGGAATACATCCGTGTGTTGGTATGCGAGCTCAATCGCATCGCCTCGCACCTCATCGCCATCGGCACCTATGGCATCGATATCGGTGCGTTCACGCCGTTCATGTGGTGCTTCCGTGATCGCGAGCACATCATGAACATGCTCGAGTGGGCCTCCGGCTCGCGGATGCTCTACAATTACATCTGGGTGGGTGGGTTATTCTACGACCTGCCGGTGGGGTTTGAAGACCGTTGCCTCGAGTTCGTCCGTTACTTCGGCCCCAAGATAGACGAGTTGGACGAGTTGCTCACGCAGAACCGGATTTTCATCTCACGCACGGCGAATATCGGCGTGCTGCCGGCCGATGTCGCCATCAATTACGGCTGTTCCGGCCCGATGCTGCGCGCTTCGGGCATCAAATGGGATTTGCGGCGTATCGATGGTTACTCCGTCTACCCGGAAATCGAATTCGATATCCCGGTGGGGAAGGGGGAGATGGGAAAGGTGGGGGATTGCTGGGACCGATTCAAGGTCCGTGTCGATGAAATCAGGGAATCGGTGCGGATCGTGGAGCAATCCCTGCAGCGCTTGCGCCATGACTTGAAGCGAACGGCCGACTTCGACCCCCGAGCGCTGGTCCCGAAAAAAGTGAACCTGAAGGCACAGGATTATTACGTGCGTGCGGAGAACCCGAAGGGAGAACTCGGTTTTTACTTCGTTACGCAGGAAAAGTCGGACATCCCCAAGCGCGTAAAGGCACGGGGGCCGAGTTTCAGCAACCTTTCTGTCTTGCCTGCGCTTTCGCGGGGTGTCCTTATCGCCGATTTGATTGCGATATTGGGGTCTATCGATATCGTTTTGGGAGAAGTGGATCGATAACGGACTGGATTCCCCCTGACCTGCCCGCCTTTTCTTGGTTTTTGCTTCAAATTTCGATGGATATCAAAAAAATAAAAATAATTTTGGATTGTGTAGAATAAACACTATCTTTGTGTCATCATAATTTAGGTTTATAATTGGTTAGTAAAGGTTTCCATTCTCCCCGTTTGGAAACCTTTCATTTTTATCGCAACCTTCCGTTCAGCTATCTTATCTTTGTGCATGCATGGGTTCCAGGAATTGCGCACGTTCGTCTTTCGCGATATCACGTTCGACGGCCTCACCGAGTCGATGGTCATGGCGGCCGGGGGGCGCGGCAGGTATCTGGAGCGGTCGACCGTTTCTTCCGTGCGTCCCTTGGCGCTTGGGGTGAATGCGGGTTCGTTCAGCCTCCAGGCGGATGGCGGCGAACCGGTTACCGTCGCGGTCGTCCAGGAAAGCGGTTCGATAACCGTTTCCGGCGATAGTCCCGGCGATCCGGAGGCGCCTACCCTGGCCGAGCAGATCGTGCTGACGGCCATCCTCCGCCGGGAAGAGCTGCGTATCTTCTTCGACGCCCCGCTGCGGCAACGTCGGCTCCGGCAGGCGGCGGCGGGCTATGGGCTTGAGCATGAGGTCGCATTGGATCGGTACCTGGTACCCGTGTACGACGAGGGCCGGCTGTCCATCCAGCCGAGGTTGCCGGGATTGCTGTCGCTCGGTTCGCCCAAGCTGCAGGCGTTGGCAAGGCAGGCCGATGACCTCCAGCTACCCGAAGCCCCGAGACGGCCATCGACCGACCGCACCATCATCGTCATTAGCAAACACAAGTATTACGGCTACCTGGTCATTGACCTTTATGATGCCGCACGCACGGCCAATGGCAAGGTAAAGCCGCCTTTTATCCGTATTCGCCCCCTGGATCACATCGCTTCGGCCCGTGACGTAGGCGAGGCGAAGTTCTACGCCGCCGTCGCCAAGTTCCAGCAAGTGGGGGGCGAAGGGCGATCGCCTTCCGATGCGGCCGCGCTCCGCGTCATCCAGGAAAGCGCAGCGGAATATGCCTGCTACTACCTCGACGATCAGCGGGGTGGACAGGTGTCGTCCAAGACCCTGGTGCCCGTCAGGTTGGCGACCGCCCCGGATACCGTCAGGTTGTCCGTTTCGGCCGAGGGCGCGCTGTATGCCGTAACAGGATCGATCGCCATTGGCGACAGGCTTTTCGCGCTGCATGCGTTGCCGCTCAAGTTCGGTTATTTCCTCCTGTTGGAAAAAGTCCTTTACCTGGTGGACAGCCTGTTGCTGCTTTCGGTGATCGAGCTGCTCAGGGAAAGCGGCGGCAACCTGTACGTGCATGCCAGCAAATACCCGGATTTCAGACGGCAACTGCTGGACAAGCTGTCGAATACGATCCGCGTGGCGTATGCCGGCTTGGTACCCGGTACCGAAAAGCAGCTCGCGGAAGCCAACCTGTCGGCGCCGCCCGAACGGTTGCTCTACCTGTCTGATTTCGGCCCGCATGTGATGATCATCCCGGTGGTGCGCTATGGGGAGGCGGAGGTGGCCATACGGACCGAAAAGCAGGTAACGGCCGTAGACGCGGGAGGCAACGACTTTTTGGTGCCGAGGGACGATGGGCTGGAGGCGGCGTTCCTGGGGCTTTTGCTGAAACAGCATCCCCATTTCGCCGAGCAGCTGGCCAATCAACTGTATTATTTCTATCTCCATAAATCCCATTTCCTGGACGAGGCCTGGTTCCTGCCAGCGTTCGATGCCTGGCGCGGCGCCTCCATCGAGGTCTATGGGTTCAATGAATTGAGCGGCAATACGTTAAGCCCGGAACGCGTGCGTATCGACATCAAGGTGATCAGTGGGGTCAATTGGTTCAACGTCACGCATGCGGTGCGCTTTGGCCGGAAAAAAGCGTCATTGCGGAAAATACAGGCCGCGTTAAGGAACAAGAGCCGCTACGTGGCCTTGGATGACGGAACGCAGGGTATCCTCCCGCAGGAGTGGGTGGATAGGTTCGCAGCGTATTTCCACGCCGGGGAACTGGTCGACGACGAGACGGTCCGGTTCGCGAAAGCCAATTTCGAAACCGTGGCGACACTCTACGATGCGTCGCAGTTCGATGCGCATGCCGCACGTGAGATCGAGGCGCTGCGCGAGCGCATACGGCATTTCGAATCAATCGAACCCGTAGCCGAACCGGACGGTTTGCAGGTCAAACTGCGTCCGTACCAGCGGCAAGGGTTGAATTGGCTGGGGTTTCTGGATACCTTCGGTTTCGGTGGGATCCTGGCCGATGACATGGGGTTGGGCAAGACCATTCAGGTCATCGCCTTCATGCTGTCGCAACGCGAACGCGGGCGTACCGGGACCGACCTGGTGGTTGTGCCGACCACGTTGCTGTTCAACTGGCGGCGGGAGCTGGCCACCGTGGCCCCCTCGTTGCGCGTGCTGACCTGGCACGGTGCCAACCGCGTTGAATCGGCGGCGGCCTTTCGCGACCACGACGTCGTGCTCACCTCCTACGCCACCTTGGTGTTGGCGATCCGTTTCCTCAAGGGGTTCGCGTTCAACGCGGTCTACCTGGACGAATCGCAGCACATCAAGAATGCCGATTCGCAGCGGCACAAGGCCGTATGCCTGCTGCAATCGCGCAATCGGATCGCCATAAGCGGTACGCCGTTCGAGAACAGTACATTCGATCTGTACGGGCAGCTCGCCGTTGCCTGTCCCGGTTTGTTGGGCGACAAGCGCTATTTCCGTGATGTCTACGGCAGGCCCATCGACCAGTTCAAGGATCGGAAGCGAAGGGAGGCCCTCCAGCGCAAGATCCAGCCCTTCATGTTAAGGCGGACGAAAGCCGAAGTCGCCTCCGAATTGCCCGCGAAGTCCAACATGGTGCTTTACAGTGAGATGGGAGACGAGCAGCGGAACGTCTACGAAGCCTACGAAAAGGAGTTCCGGGATTTCGTTTGTGCGCTTTCGGGCGAGGAGCTAGACAAAAGCCCCATGCATGTGCTCCGCGGGCTCACCCGCTTGCGGCAGATCTGCAATTCGCCGGCGCTGCTGCCCGACGGTATGCTGAATGCCCATGTATCGGGCAAAATCGAGCTGCTTCGGGAGCAGATCAAGGATAAGGCACCTCACCACAAGGTCGTGGTATTCTCCCAATTCGTGGCGATGCTGCGCCTCATCGAGGGCATGCTTGGCGAAATCGGCGTGCCCTACGCCATCCTGACGGGCGCTACGCGCGATCGCAAGCGCGCCGTCGATGCCTTCCAGCAAGACCCGGCGATACGCGTTTTCCTGGTGAGCCTGAAAGCGGGCGGTACGGGGCTGAACCTGACCGCGGCGGATATCGTATACGTGGTCGATCCGTGGTGGAATCCGGCCGTCGAGCGGCAGGCGATCGATCGCGTGCACCGCATCGGGCAGCGCAAGGACGTCGTCGCGTACCGGTTGGTCACGCCCAATACCGTCGAGGAGAAGATCCTTCGATTGCAGGCAACGAAAACCGAATTGGCAAGCGGATTGGTCAGTGACGACGCCTCGTTCCTCCACACGTTAGACCGGGATCGACTGCTCGAGCTGCTTTGAGGGTAACCCCTGGATTTTTCCAGCCGGATTTTGATAAACGACAAATTATCCTTACCTTTGGATAAAATGTCGCAAACATGGCGCTCTTGAATCGAAAGGAAACAAAAATACAGTGGAACGTGACCTCGTTGCTAGGAGGCCGCGATGTGCTGGGTACCAGCATCAAGACGGAGTTCGACCTGATCACGTTGAGCAGCGTGGGGCTCACCAAGGCGTCGCTGGACGCGTTGGTTTCATTCTTGGGCATGCCGAGGAAGGCATTTGTGGAAGGCATCCTGGACATGTCGGTCAAAACGGTCGAGCGCAAGAAAGGCGACGATCGGCTGGATCGGCATACCTCTTCCCACCTCATCGAGATCGCGAAGGTGGTTGAGCATGCCATGGAAGTCTTCGAAGACGAAGAGAAGGTGCGGGATTGGTTGGCCACCCCCAATCGCGCATTGAATGGGATGCGGCCATTGGAGCTATTCCATATGCCCACCGGGCTTGCGCTGGTCGATACCGTTTTGGGGCGGATCGAAGAGGGTGTGTACTCCTGATGCAGCTTTTTCGGATCGCCAAATCACGGCAGCGGGCGTCGGACCTCTCGGGCATGGGCGCCTATCGGTTCGGCGGGCGTTGGAACAGCCCCGGAACGTACATGCTGTACACCAGCGAGAACAGTTCGCTGGCTTACCTCGAAAACCTGGTGCATTTCGACCCCGACATCATCCCGCCGCAGCTGTACATCATGAACATCCACGTCGAGGCAACGCCGGCGTTGATCCATACGGTACCCGAATCGGCCTACCCAAAAAACTGGATGAAATTGGGGAACCTGGAAAATAAGCGACTCGGCGACAAGTGGATGCGCGAGATGGAATGCCTCGCCATCCGTGTGCGGTCGGCGGTCAATCCGAGGGAATTCAATTGCTTGCTGAATCCGTTGTTCCCGGGCTATCACGCCTTCGTGACGGTTGCGTCCGTCGAACGGCTGCCCGTGGATAGCCGGCTGATCGATATCCGGATGAAATAGGCTATGCCTAAGCCGGCACGATCCGCTTGTTCCGGAATGACACCAGGAAGAAAACGGCCAATAGCATCGCATAACCGGCGAACGTGAACCAGATGCTGGGCCAATCCCGCAATCCCGTCGCATCGGTGAAGCGGTCGACCACCCAACCGCTGCCGTAACCGCCGATGATGGCACCGAATCCGTTGGTCATGATCATGAACAGGCCCTGTGCACTGGAGCGTATCCGAGGCGTTGCCACATGCTCTACGTACAACGAGCCGGATATGTTGAAGAAATCAAAGGCCATCCCATAGATGATCATCGACAGCACGAGCAGGTAGAGCCCGTTATCCGGGTTGCCCAAGCCGAACAGCCCGAATCGAATCACCCAGGCGAAGATACTGATGAGGATGACGTTGCGTATGCCGAACCGCGTGAGAAAGAAGGGGATCAGGAGGATAAAGAACGTTTCGGAGATCTGGGAGATGGAAAGCAATAGGTTCGGGTGTCGCACACCGAAAGATTCGGGATAGGTGTGTTTGAAATCATCCAGGAACGGCCCGCCGAACGCATTCGTGATTTGCAGGGCCGCCCCCAGCAGCAAGGAGAACACGAAAAAAAGGGCCGTATGCCTTCGCTTCAACAAGACGAAGGCATCCAGCCCTAAGGAGGATGCCAACGATTTCCGCCGTGTTTCGTCGAGGAACGGTGGGGAGGGCGGGACGGTAAGCGCATAGCATGCCAGGAACAGCCCCGCGCCTGCCGCCAGGTAAAGCTGGTTGGCGTCTTTCGTCCAGCCGAGCAGGTCTACCGCCCACATCGCCACGATGAATCCGACCGTTCCCCATACGCGGATAGGGGGGAACGCTTTCACCACGTCGCACCCGCTACGGCTCAATACATTGTAACAAACGGAGTTTGACAGCGCCAAGGTTGGCATGTAGAAAAGCGAATTGACAAGCATGAAGCCATAGAAGGTTTCGAAGTCGGTGGCCCGGGTCGCGGCAATAAGCGCACCGGCACCGATGAAATGCGCCGCGGCGAATACCCGTTCGGCATTGACCCAGCGATCGGCCACGACGCCCAGCAATCCGGGCATGAATATCGACGCGATACCCATGGTCGAATACACCGAGCCGATTTGCAGGCCGGTAAAGGCCATTTGGTTGGCCATGTATCCGCCGAGCGATATCAACCACGCCCCCCAAACGAAGAACTGGAAAAAGTTCATGACGGTGAGGCGCAGTTTCAGCGACATCGGTTGGTCACCTTGGTCTTAGGACGATTTCCGGCGACTCAGCTCGTCGCGTATGCGTGCCGCTTTTTCGTACTGTTCATCGGCCAAGGCCTTGGAAAGCGTATCCTGCAATTGTTCCTCGGTCATGGCCCCGTAGGATGAGGATGCATCCTTGGGCGCCGCGGCCTCCGGGTCTCCGGTGCCGGCCGATTCGATGTTTTCCAGGAAAACGAAGTCATTGCCTTCGATGACGATGCCTGCCGATGCCAGGATGAATTCGTAGGTGAATACCGAGGCCTTGAATCGAACGGCCAAGGCGATGGCGTCGGAAGTGCGCGCGTCGATTTCGGTCTGTTTGTGACCATCGTTGAAGATGATCTTTGCATAGAAAATCCCGTCCACGAGATTATAGATGATCACTTCGTCGATCTTGATGTGGTAGGTCTCGGCGAACGTCTTGAACAGGTCGTGGGTCAATGGCCTGCTCGGTGTCATTTTCTCGATTTCGATGGCGATGGCCTGGGCCTCGAACCCGCCGATGATGATGGGTAGCCTACGGCGCCCCGAGACCTCGCCCAAGACCAGTGCATATGCACCGGATTGGGTCTGGCTGTATGATAACCCGACAATATCTAATTTGATCTTCTTCATACCACTGCGATGCAGGAAATGCAAAGATGCGAATTGTTATTGAAAAAGCCGCCATCGATCTCGCTTTTCGGAGCGTTATATGCCCTTGTATGCCTTGATCGCTGCGGTAAGTTTCGGCACCACCTCAAACGCATCGCCTACGATGCCATAGTCGGCCACCTTGAAGAAGGGGGCTTCGGGATCCTTGTTGATGACCACGATGGTTTTGGAGGAACTTACCCCCGCCAGGTGTTGTATGGCCCCGGAAATGCCGATCGCGATGTATAGGTTCGGGCTCACGGCGATGCCGGTCTGTCCGACGTGTTCGGCATGGGGGCGCCACCCGGCATCGGACACCGGCTTGGAGCAGGCGGTGGCCGCACCCAGTGCACCGGCGAGTTCTTCAACCAAGTGCCAGTTTTCCGGCCCTTTCAGCCCACGGCCGGCGGACACGACGATCTCTGCGTCGGGCAAGGTCACCTTGTCGGTTGCCCGCACGATATCCTTGACCACGGCGGCGAAGTCGCTGTCGCCGATTTCGGGTGCGAATGGCTCAACGTTGGCGTTTACGGCATTTTCGCGCACTTCGAACGCATTGGGGTTCAGGGCGATGACTTTCTTGTTGGACGACAGCTCAGTGACCGCGAAGGCTTTTCCGGAAAACGCGGTCTTTTTCAGGGTCATCTTGTCGCCGTCGATGGCGGGCAGTTCGACCGCGCCATCGGCCAATCCGGCCTCCAATTTGGCCGCCACCCGCGGAGCCAACCCTTTTCCGCTGAACGAGTTGGATATGATCACCACGTCGGCTTGGATCTTTTGCGCCGCCGCTGAGACCACCGAGGCGTAAGCTTGGTTCACGAACTTGCCAAGTCGCGCGGCAGACACGTCCAATACGGTCGACGCGCCGTACTTGCCGAGCGACGCCAGTTCGGCAGCGTCCACGTCGCCGATGGATAGGGCCGTGAGCGTCGTGTCGAGCTGATCGGCCACGGCCTTGGCATACGATACCACTTCATGGACGGATTTCTTGAACTTGCCGTCCGTATTTTCGGCATATACTAAAACTGACATGCTATTTGATTTTGGATTATTGCTAATTTACGTGTTGTTGTCCGCATCGATGCTTCCCCTAGATTACCCGCGCCTTATTGTGCAAGAGGTCCACGAGCTTTTCCACTTCGTTGCCGTCCACGAGCGTTACCGTCCCGCGCGGTTCGGGCGTTTCATACCGGACTATTTTCGACAAGGTCGGCACATCCACGGCTTCGATCACGGCCAGCGGTTTGCTGCGCGCGCCCATGATGCCCCGCATATTCGGTATGCGCGGTTCAGCCACGCCTTCGGCCGTGCCCGCGACAAAGGGCAATGGAACCGAAAGGATTTCCTTGCCGCCTTCTATTTCACGTTCCACGGTGGCCGATCCGTTTTCGACCTCGATTTTCTTGGCGGTCGAAACCGACGGTATCCCCAGCAGCTCGCCCAGCAGCGCCGCCACCTGTGATCCGTTGTAATCAATGGATTCCCGGCCGGTCAGGATAAGGTCGAACTGTTTGTCCTTGGCGTATGCCGCTACCTGATTGGCCACGAACCAAGCGTCGCGCGGCGCGGCGTCCACACGAACGGCGTCATCGGCACCGGTGGCCAACGCCTTGCGGATGGTCGCCTCCGTGCCGGCCTCGCCCACATTGATCACGGTCACGGTGCCTTTCCCGCCTTCGGCGAGGCCTATCGCCTTTGACAGCGCGATTTCGTCATACGGGTTCACGATGTATTGCAGCCCTGCGGTGTTCAGGCTCGTGTGGTCGCTCGAGAATGTGATCTTGGAAGTGGTGTCCGGGACATTGCTGATGCATACTAATATCTTCATGACAATCGGTTTTCGACAAAAATCGGCAAACTTTTTTTATTATGCAAGCATAGTATTTAGCGGGTGTCGCATTTTGCATTTAATTGGTATTTTTGCGGGCATGGACGATCGTATACAACAGCTACAGGCCTTCCTAGGCGAAAACCCGCAAGACCCGTTCTTGAAGTATGCCTTGGCTACGGAATACCTCAAGCACGGTTCAACGGCCGATGCGCTCCGCTATTACGAAGACCTGCGGAACAACCATCCCGACTATGTGGGCACGTACTACCACCTGGGCAGGCTCTACGAAACGTTGGGCGAACGCGAGCGCGCCATCGCCATCTACGAAGCGGGCATGGCCGTGGCAAGGCAAAAGCGCGACATGCACGCGCTTTCGGAGTTGCAGGCGGTTTATCGGGGGGCGCAGGGGGTGGACGAGGACGACGATTAGATCGTTCCCGGGTTGCTGATGTCGGCAGGCGAATCGTGCCGCCGCCTCCGTTGGGGTTCGCGTTGCGTGAAGCTATCGGTGTCTACCACATTTTCTGCATTATCGACGATTTCGTTCTCATCCTTTTCGTCTGCGGGCTTATCGATCTTGTTCAATTGTGAATCGGTTGCTTTTGGCGCTCTCGGTTCCATCATTCCTCCTTATTTTTGTTTATATAAGGAACAACAACCAACGGTAGCCATTGTTTCGGATATTTTTCGATCAGGCTTTTTCCAAGCAAAGCTCGCGTAGCCTGCCCACTACGAAATCGATCTCTTCGCGTGTGTTGTCCTTGCAGAACGAGAAGCGTACGCAGGGGCGTTTCGCATCCGCGCCGATCGCCCTGAGCACGTGCGATCCGATATCCGAACCCGAGCTGCACGCACTTCCACCCGAAGCGGATATGCCGGAAATATCGAGGTTGAACAGCAGCATGTCTGCGATGTCCGTGCAGGGAAACGAAGCATTCAGCACCGTATACAAGCTGTTTTGCGCGCTGATCTCGCCGTTGAACCGGATGTCCTGGATGTGCTCCCGCAATTGGGCGATCATGTAGTCTTTCAGGCCCTGGATGTATTGTTGGTGCTCGGCCATGTGCGCATAGGCGATCTCGAGCGCCTTGGCCAAGCCGACGATGCCGTACACGTTTTCGGTGCCACCGCGCATGTTGCGTTCCTGCGCGCCGCCATAGATGAACGGCTTTATCTTGGTGTTGTGGTTCACGTACAGGAAGCCAACCCCCTTTGGGCCGTGGAACTTGTGCGCTGCGCCCGTCACGAAATCGATCTGGAGCTTCGTCAGGTCATGGGCGTAGTGCCCCATGGTCTGTACCGTGTCGGAGTGGAATATCGCTTGGTATTGCTTGCAAAGCGCCGACACGTATTCGATGTCGGTGAGCGTGCCGATTTCATTGTTCGCGTGCATCAATGACACCAAGGAATGCGGGTGTTCGCCCAGCAGCCGTTCCAATTGCTGCATGTCGACGTTGCCGCTCGCATCCACCCCGAGCAGGCTCAGCCGTATGGTTCCGTTCTTTTCCAGTTCTTCGAGCGTATGCAATACCGCATGATGCTCCAGTGGCGATGTGATCGCGTGCTTGATGCCATTGTCCAAAATGCCCCTTACAATGGCCGTGTTGTCGGCTTCGGTTCCCCCCGACGTGAAAAACACCTCGGCGGGGGAGACGTTGAGCAGCCCCGCGACGGTTTTGCGAGCCTTCTCCACGATGGTCTTTACCTGCCTCCCGTGGGCATGGATCGAAGACGGGTTCCCGTAGTTGTGCTCCATGGTCTCCACCATGGCTTTGATGACCGCAGGGTCGAGGGCCGTCGTGGCCGCGTTATCCATGTATACTTGCATGTCGCAAAGTTAAGGAACCGGCACAAAATAACCTAAACATGGATTAATCATCGTATATTGCAGGCACGTTTCATCCTTAGTTCAGAAAAGAGTACTATGAAAGTCCCTGTGGCATTGCTGTTTAGTGTTATCGTGTCGGTCGCCCACGCACAGACACCGTCCATCCATCGGTCCAAGCCGCTCGCGCATGCGGAACCCGGCAGTGTAGGCGTCTCTCCCGATCGGCTGAAGCGGATCGATGCGATGCTCGAAAAATCGGTGGCCGATGGCGACATCCCCGGAGCGGTGGCCTTGGTGGCGCGAAATGGCAAGATCGTGTATCACAAAGCGTTCGGTACGGCCGATGCCGCAAAGCAACGGCCCCAGCATGTCGATGACATCTTCCGCATCGCGTCGCAGACCAAGGCCATCACCTCCACCGCCGTGATGATGCTTTGGGAAGAGGGCAAGTTCCAGTTGGACGACCCCGTCTCCAAATACATCCCCGAGTTCAAGGATCCGCGGGTGCTCCAGTCGTTCACGTATGCCGATACCGGATACACCACGCGGGCGGCGACCAGGGAAATCACCATCAGGCATTTGCTCACCCACACATCGGGGTTGGGCTACGGTGTCATCGATGGCGACGAACGGATGAAGATGATCTACCAGAAGGCCGGTACCACCGACCTGTTCACGACGGAAAACGTCGGTATCGGCGAATTGGTCAAGCGGTTGGCCAGGTTGCCGTTGCACCACGACCCCGGCGAGCGCTTCACGTACAGCATCGGCATCGACGTATTGGGTTACTTGGTGGAAGTCGTGTCGGGCATGCCTTTCGACCGGTTCCTGCGGGAGCGCCTGTTCGATCCATTGGGGATGCAAGACACCTGGTTTTACCTGCCGCAAGACAAGGCGGGGCGGTTGGTCGCCATCCAGCACAAGGACAACGGCAGGTGGACGAACTATCCGAATACGTTCTATAACACCGATTATCCGATCACGGGCGCCCGTACGTTTTTCTCGGGCGGCGCGGGACTCTCCAGTACGGCCAAGGATTACGCCACGTTCCTGCAGCTGTACCTCAATGGCGGCGAGCTCAACGGGGTGAGGATCTTGAGCCGCACCACGATCGCCAGCATGATGGCCAACCAGACCGGGAGTTTGTTCGGCGGCGAAGACCAGCACCACGGCCTGGCTTTCGGCGTGCTCACGGCCAGGGGCGAGGCAAAGGGCGGCGCGGGGAGCGAAGGCACGTTCGTGTGGGGCGGGTATTTCAACACGCAGTATTTCGCCGATCCGAAGGAGGGGCTCATCGGTGTCATCATGAAGCAGACCCAAGGCCCCACCAACGACCAGACGGCTTGGAAGTTCAAGCAGCTGGTGGGCGCGTCGGTGGACGATTGATGGATGGAAAAATATTGCTTACCTTTGCAGGACAATGGAAGTCAAGAAGCCGGAACGAGAAGACTACAGTTTTTGGACGAAGTACAAACACTTCGCCGGGAATGAGATCCTGCTCTATGTGATCATGGTGGTTGGTATTCTGTTGGGCATTATACTATTGAGCTGATAATCCGATTAACCGACGAATCCCGAAGCACCAGAAAGTTTATTTACGATGAATCTCAAACTGAAACGTCCATTGGCATTTTTTGACCTGGAGACCACTGGCGTAAACGTGTCCGCCGACCGCATTGTCGAAATTTCCGTGCTGCGGGTTTCGCCGGACGGCGGCGAAGCGGTATATACGCGCAAGGTGAACCCCGAAATCCCGATACCCGCGGAGTCATCGCTGTTCCATGGCATCTACGATGAAGACATCAAGGACGCGCCCACGTTCAAGGACGTGGCGCATGAGCTGGCCGATTTCATCAGCGAGGCCGACCTGGCCGGTTACAATTCGAATAAGTTCGACATCCCCATGCTGATGGAGGAATTCCTTCGCGCAGGCGTGGACTTCTCGTTGGAAGGGCGCTTTTTCGTCGACGTGCAGAACATTTTCCACCAAATGGAACAGCGCACGCTGAAAGCGGCCTATCGCTTCTATTGCGACAAGCCGCTGGACAACGCGCACAGCGCGGAAGCAGACGTAAGGGCCACGTACGAGGTCTTGTCCGCCCAGCTGGATCGTTACCAAGGCGTGGCGTGGGAAGACAAGGCGGGCAACAAAAGCGTCCCGGTCGTCAATGACGTCGAGGCGCTGCATCGATTCACGAACCTGCATCGGCCCGTTGATTTCGCGGGGCGGATGGTGTTCAACGAACAGGGACAGGAAGTGTTCAATTTCGGGAAACACAAAGGTCGGTCGGTCGAGGACGTGTTCGAGATCGAACCCAGTTATTACTCCTGGATGATGCAGGGCGATTTCCCGTTGTACACCAAGAAATGCCTCGATGGCATCTGGCGGCGTTTCCGGGCCAAGCAGAAGGAACAGCGCGCGTCGGCTCCAAAGCCGGATCCGTCGGCCAAGGCAGCAGCCCCCGAAAAGAAATCGGCACCCATCACCGAAGACATGCTGAAGAGCTTGCAGCAGAAGTTCGGGAAATGACAAATGCATGTTTAATTGCTGCGAATGAAGGGTTACCTTTGTGAAATTTTAGACTTTTGACTTTTCTTGATACCATGTCACAACAGAATGAACACGTGAAATGCCTGATCATCGGCTCTGGCCCAGCCGGATACACCGCCGCCATCTACGCCGCGCGGGCAGATCTCAAACCGGTACTCTACACGGGTATCGTGCCTGGCGGGCAGCTTACGCAGACCACCGATGTGGAGAATTTCCCGGGTTATCCGGATGGCATCATGGGGCCGCAGATGATGGAAGATTTCCGGAAGCAGGCCGAGCGTTTCGGTACGGATATCCGCTTCGGATACATCACGTCGGTCGATTTTTCGGGCGATGTCCATCGCGTGGTCGTGGATGGCGAAAAGACCGTCACCGCCGAGACCGTCATCATCGCCACGGGCGCCACCGCCAAGTGGCTGGGCCTGGAGAGCGAGCAGCGCTACAACGGCTTCGGCGTGTCGGCATGCGCCGTATGCGACGGTTTCTTCTTCCGGGGGCAGGACGTGGCGATCGTCGGGGCTGGCGACACGGCCGCCGAAGAAGCGACCTATTTGGCCAAATTGACCAACAAAGTGCACATGTTGGTGCGCAGGGATGAATTCCGGGCCTCCAAGGCGATGCAACATCGCGTGCTCAGCACGCCGAACATCCAGCTGCACTACAATACGGAAACCAAGGAAATCGTGGGGGACGGGCAGAACGTGACCGGCGTACGCGTATACAACAACCAGACGCTCGAGGAGCACGTGCTTCCGGTCACCGGCTTTTTCGTGGCCATCGGGCACAAGCCCAACACCGAGCTCTTCCAGGGCATACTGGACATGGATGCCAACGGCTACCTGATCACCAAGGCAGACGGTACCGCCACCAACGTCGCCGGCGTTTTCGCCTGCGGGGATGTACAGGACCACGTTTACCGGCAGGCGGTCACCGCCGCCGGAACCGGGTGCATGGCGGCCCTGGAAGCCGAACGCTACCTGGCGGCAAAGGAATACGCCGTGGCCTAGCGTCCGGCAATCGGCCTATGCGGCGATCGCCCGTGCATCAGTCGTGCACGGGCGATCCGTTTTCCAGCCATCGCGACCATTCCCTATCGTACACATGGATTTCGGTCGTCTGCACGTTGTCGTTGTTGTATACCGGGTTGCGCTGGTTCACCCATTCGTAGAAACCGCCGAATAGCCGGTATACGTGCTGGTAGCCCGCTTTCTGCAGTTTCTCGGCGATGCGTTCGCTGCGGTTGCCGATGGCGCAGTACACCACCACCGTGTCCGTTTTCGGAACGTCGTATACCTTGCGCATATCGAACCAGATGTAACCCACGTGCCGCGCGTGCCGCATATGGCTTACTTCGAACTCGTTCAGCTCGCGGGTGTCGAGGATCACGATCCCGGTTTTCTTGATGGCCTTGAGCTCGCCGGCGGTCATCGATGGTACGCTGTGCCGATAGATGCCGTTCAACCGTGCGGCGAATTCGGGGTTGAGCGTTGAATCCTGTTGGACGCCCAATCCCGCAAAGCAAAGGCCGATGATCAGGTTCCACATCGGGCTAACCGGCGCCATCCGCGCAAAATTGATGAATATCCATAGCTACCTGGCTTCTGTGGTGGCAAAGATAGGCAATGTTTTCGCAGGAAATAAATGCGTATTTTGGCCGCATGTTGCAGCAGGGTTTATTGGTCGCGTGGCTCGGGTGCGGTTTCGCGGCGATCGGATATGCGCAGGGCGATCGCCCACCGTTTCGCGCCGGGGTATCGCAGGGGAAACTGACGAACAACGAGATCAACGAGGCATCGGGGCTGGTGGCGTCAAGCGCCCATGCCGGCCATTTCTGGACGCACAACGACAGCGGGGACGATGCACGGGTCTTCTTGATCGATGATTCGGCGCGGCATCGGGCCACCTTTTACCTGGAAGGCGTGGTGGCGCGCGATTGGGAAGACATCGGGATGATGGCGCGAGATGGCCGGCATCAGTTGATCGTGGGCGACATCGGCGACAACCGGGCCCGATCGCCATACCTGACCATCCACGTCTTCGACGAACCCCGGGCGGACGCTTCGGCGGCCTTAGTCGTAGACACGATCCCGGCTGCCCGCATACGGTCTTACACGCTCAGGTACGAAGACGGGCCTCGGGATGCCGAGTCGCTATTCTTTTGCCCGTTGGACGAGCGGCTGTATGTCATCAGCAAGCGCGAGATCCGGGTGGGCCTGTACGGCACGGCATTGCCGGACCTGCCCACCGACACGCTGGTGCTTCGCAAGGAGGCCGAATTGCCGCATACATTCGTGACCGCTGCAGACATCCGTGCCGACGGTTCGGAGCTGTTGGTCAAGAACCTGCAGCAGGTGTTTTATTGGAGGCGCCGTCCCGGCGAGTCGGTGCCGGCCTGTCTCGCAAGGCCGGGCATCCCGTTGCCCTACCGGGCCGAGCCACAGGGCGAGGCCATCGCCTTTTCGCTAGACGGTAGGGGGTATCACACGCTCAGCGAGATGGCACTCGGCCTTCCGGCGCACCTCTATTTCCATGAACGCATCCAATACGGACCGTAAGGGTTGTGATTAATTACTTGGTTGATAGTGTGTTGTGGTTTTTGTTGAAAAATAGGTGACTTTTTTGGATAAATAGTTGGCGAAAATGGCCAATTATCCCTATTTTTATGGACGAAAGCAAGCCGATTATAAACTTAAAAAAATCCCGATTGAAGCCAATCGGGATTTTCATTGGTAGTTGCATCATGCAGGGGGCGCCATCGCATTATGCGTTGCGGCTGTTTTCGATTTCCTGTTGCTCGCGGAGCCGGTCCACGTCGTTTTTCGTGCCGAATTCATCGGTTTTCTCCGCGAACGTGGCCAGCAGTTCGGTGATGGCATCGGCATTGTCTGCCGTACGCTGGTAGATATCCGGCAGGACTTTCTCCAAGCGGCCATCGCCCAGTTCGATGTTATCGACCTCGATCTTGCCCACCTTTTCCAGGACGGCCTGCTCACTGCGTTTCAAATCCTCCAACTCGCGGACGATTTTCTCCATCAATTCGAATTTCTTCAACTTATCCATACTGTCAACTCCTTTTACCGATTAACAGCAGGCAGTCAAAAATGTTTTGAGCACGAATCGACTCGTCATGCTGCGAAGGTTGGCCACCATGCGTCCGTATAATAGACGCAAAGATCCGTCGATTTAAGAACTTCGTTTGAAATCCTGAAATATTAGATTAACTTTGCGGCCCCTACATCACCCGGAGAGGTGTCAGAGTGGTCGAATGAGCAGACCTGGAAAGTCTGTATACGGGATAACCGTATCGAGGGTTCGAATCCCTCCCTCTCCGCCAACGCAAAAGAAGCCCCGCAACGCGGGGTTTCGTTGTTTATCGGGCAGCGCCAAGCTCGCTTGGGCGATGACGGATAAACAACGGAACAGCGTGCAAGGCACGCAGGCTTCTTTTGCGTTGAAGCTCCCCCCCCAAGGGATGGCTGCGGCCACGCGGTTGGGGCCAGCGGGGCGCAGCCAATCCCGCCCTCTCCGCTGAGATGAAAGCGATAACGTTGATGCTTTTCGGCTATGGGTTGTTTTTATTGTTTGTTATTTCAATCAAAATAATTACATTTGTATGTAATAACAATCATAATATAAAAATGAACACAAAAAAGCAAGTTGTTTTCCCTAAGTATAATATACTTATGGAACAGGTTGGCGAAAATATAAAGCTTGCAAGAAAGCGTCGCAAACTAACGACCATTCAAGTTGCGGAGCGAGCTGGAATTGCGCGCTCAACACTATACCTTATCGAAAAGGGGGATACAGGTGTGGCATTTGGCGCGTATTTGAATGTGCTCCGTGTATTGGGGTTACAGGATGATGTGTTGAAACTAGCCGCAGACGATGATTTAGGAAGAAAATTGCAGGATCTGGAATTATTGAGGTAGGCAATGGCAAAAAACAAGTTTGAAATATACGTATGGGGAAGTGCTGGAAAGCGTTAGCCAATGGGAAAGTGTTGCCGATAGAATCGGAATATCAAGAGCAGAGAAAGAACTCATGAACGGAGCTTTTAAAATATAAGCGGGGCGCAGCCAATCCCGCCCCTCATTCGCCGTCCGCCCGATCAAGATACGCCCGGCCCAGCGGGGAAAGCTCATACCCCACATCGAGGCTGATGGTCAATCCAAGGTTCTTCAGCTTGCGGATATTCGTTTTCAGCCATTCCTTCTCGAAGCCGGTCAGCCTGGCGATCTCGACGGCCCGGAGCCGCGGATGCGCGCCGATCGCAGCCAAAACCGCCTGCGTCCAGGCGCCCTGCTTGCTGTGCCGGTCCAGGCGCGCCAACTTGGCGCCCAGCTCCCCGTGGGCCTCTTCGGTCAGGGGCCGTTCGCGCAACGCTAGGCGCGGATCGGCCGAATGGTAGCGCACCGCTATCCGGTACAGGTTCCCGCCGGTTCGCTGGTGCAGCGATCGCAGCAGCGCCTCCCTGTCGCCATAACCGGCTTGCGCCGCGTCGCCATCGGTGACGTCGGCTTCCTCCACCGTCGCGATGCCGACGATCTCGACCAGGCCGATCGCCGTTTTCAGCAGCGTGCCTTCCTTCACCGACGGCTTTTCCCAACGCCTGAACGCCAAGCCGATCGCGCCCGATCTGATTCCCGCCAAGTGTATGGATTTGAATAGCATGGCCTACCGTTCCCTAGAACCTCATTTTCAGCTCGGCCGTCCGTTCGCCGTTCTTCCCGGGCAGCCAATCGGCACCTTGCTGCACCAGCCGGATGGCCGGGTCGTTCAGCGCCTCGTTGGTGGAGGATAGCACCCGGATGTCGGTCGGGCGGCCTTTTCCGTCGACCGTGAAGGCCAGCGTGACGGTACCCTTCGGGCCATCGGCCTGCCGCATGCCGCCTTTCAGGTAGCGGTTGTAGGCCCGCCAGCCCACGGCCGGTTCCGGCTCGCTCGCCTTTTGCCGCTTGGCCCGGCCGTAGCCCACCACGACCACCTCATCCAGCGACAGGTCTATGGGCGCCATGGCCAAAACGATGGTATCCTTTCCCGCAATCTGCACCGCATCCAGCTCGTAGCCCAGCAAGGCCACGTCACGCAGGTCCGCTTGCCCGGAAATCGTGAACACGCCCTCGGCGTCGGTGGTTACCGTCGTGTCGCCTGCAAGCCGCAGGACGGCCCCCGGCAACGGCCGCTGCGTCTCGCTGTCCAGTACCTTGCCCTTGATGGGGCGCATCCTCGAAGCGCTCGTGCCGCGGATGGTGATTCCTGCCGCCTGGCCGGATAAGCGTTCGGCCACCTGCACGCCCGCGGCGTTGGCGGCCAACCCTTCCCGCACCTCGGCCTTGAGGGTCGGTTCGTCCGCGGCCACCCGTGCCATCTCGGCCTCCTGTAGCCGCTTCGGCTGCGGCGCATAGGCCTCCACGCGGGTTTCGTCGGCCGCCTCCGTTTCGCGCTGCGGTTCGGTGGCCACCGCCAGGCGATCGGCCGCGGCCGCCCTTGGCTGGCCTCCCGCCGTGGCACCCTGCGCGTCCCCGCGGCTGGCGGCCCGGGCAGGCGCTTCGGCCGCCGAAGGTTCCTGGGCCGCCTCCTCACTGCGTTCGGGGGCAGCGGAAGGGATGGGCCGCTCATCGGCCACGGGCGGTGCCACCGCCAGTTCGTTGGGCGCCTGCACGTCGTCGCGCAGGAACCACACGGTGCTTACGGTCACCGCCAGCAACACCGAAGCTGCCACCGCCCAGCGCTGGGCGGTGGAAAGCCTGCGTACGCGGCCGCCGCCCGTGCGCCGCCCGATGCGTGCCCGGATGTCGGCCAGGTTGGCGGCGTGCACGCCCTGCTCGGCCAGCTCCATGCCCAGGACGATGTCCATCAGCATCGGGTCGTCCTGTGCCCGCCGTTCCAACGCATGCATCTCGCGCGGCGACAGCTCGCCGCGCACATAGCGCTTCACCTGTTCGATATCCACCTTATTCCGTTCCATGGCTTGCCTCCATGCATAACCTTAAGTTCCGCTTTCCGTTCTGGATGTAGCTTTTCACCTCGTTCATGCTGTATCCGGTCGCCTCCGCGATTTCCTTGTAGCAGCGTTCCTGCAGGAAAAACAGGTCGACACTGCGCTTCTGCTTTTCCGGCAGCTTCTCCAGGCAGCGCTCCAGCGCGGTGAGCCGCTGCTCCTTTTCGGCCGCGTCGTCCCCCTGATGCACCGGCATCGGGAATTCCACAAATTCATCCATCGAAACCTGCTGCATCTTCTTGCCGGACCGCAGTTTCATCAGGCAATGGTTCTTGCTCAGCACGTACAGCCAGCTGCCGAAGCGCTGGATCTCCTGCTTGTTGATCTTGTGCACCAGCTCCTCGAAGATCTCCATCACGGCGTCCTTGCTGCGTTCGCCGTCCTGCAGGTAGCGCATGCACACGTAATAGACCATCTCGGCATGGGCGTCGAATAGCCGGCCCAGCAACGACAGGTCGCCCGTCTCGCGGTAGCGCCGCACCAACAGGTCGTCGTCCTCGGGTGTCGTTTTCCTTTCCGGGTTGCCCAGCCATTTCATTGCCGGTGAAAATAAATTATTTTTCCCGGTTATGGAAATCCGGATGGCCCGGCATCCTTCGGCAAAATTTGAGATCATGAAGGCTATATTTTTCGCAACGGTGCTCTCGCTGTCCCTGGTGGGACACCGCGTGGGCACGCCGCTCCAGGTCAGCGGCACGGTGTATGACATGCAGGACGGTACCCCGCTGGCCGGGGTCAGCGTAAAGGTCGAAGGCACGGGTACCGGTGTCGGTACCGATTCGAACGGCCGCTACGCCATCCAGGCCAGCAAGGGCCAGTACCTGGTGTTCGCGTTCGTCGGCTACGAGACGCAGCGGGTGAAGGTGGCCAGGGACAGCGTGGTCGACGCGCACCTCCGGCCAGCGGCGCAATCGCTCGATGAGGCGGTCGTCGTGGGGCATCCCACGCTGGCGGAGGAGCGTGTGCTGGTGCGCGCCGCGGCGGGCGCGAAGACCGGCAACGCCAACATCGTCATCAGGGGCACGTCGAGCGTGGCCGCACACGCGCCCCAAGCATGGATGCCCCGGCCCGTGGATGCCGAATCCTATGCCGGATTCGCCGAGAACAGGTTCCATAACCCGCTCGATGAGCCGCTCTCCACGTTCGCCATCGACGTGGACGCCGCCTCGTACGGCAACTTCCGCCGGTTCATCAACAACGGGCAGCTGCCGCCGGTGGATGCGGTGCGTATCGAGGAGATGATCAATTATTTCCAGTACGACCTGAAGGGCCCCGCCGACGGTGAGCCCGTGGCCATCCATACCGAGCTGGCCACCGCACCGTGGAACCCGCAGCACCGCCTGCTGCGCATCGGCTTGAAGGCCAAGCAGGTGCCTACGGATAGGCTGCCCGCGTCGAACCTCGTGTTCCTCATCGACGTGTCGGGCTCGATGATGGGCCCCAACCGCCTGCCGCTGGCGCAGTCGTCGATGAAGTTGCTGGTCGACCAGCTCCGCGCGAACGACCACGTGGCCATCGTCACCTATGCCGGCTCGGCGTCCGTGGCGCTGCCCAGTACGCCCGGTAGCCAGAAGACCAGGATCAAGGACGCCATCGACGCGCTCAGCGCCGGGGGATCGACGGCCGGTGGCGCCGGCCTGCAGCTGGCCTACCGCATCGCCCGGCAGCATTTCATCGCGGACGGCAACAACCGCATCATCCTCGCTTCCGATGGCGATTTCAACGTCGGCGCTTCCAGCGACGGCGACATGGAGCAGCTCATCAAGAAGGAGCGGGAGGGCGGCGTGAGCCTGTCGGTGCTCGGCTTCGGCATGGGCAACCTCAAGGACAGCAAGATGGAGCTGCTGGCCAACAAGGGGCACGGCAACTACGCCTACATCGACAACATCGCCGAGGCGCGCAAGGCGATGGTCACCGAGTTCGGCGGCACGCTGTTCACCGTGGCCAAGGACGTGAAGGTGCAGGTGGAATTCAACCCCGCCAAGGTACAGGCCTACCGGCTGCTGGGCTACGAGAACCGGCTGCTGGCCAAGGAGGATTTCAACAACGACGGTAAGCTGGGTGGCGACATGGGCGTGGGGCACACCGTCACGGCGCTCTACGAAATCGTGCCGGTAGGGGCCAAGGGCGGTTTCGCGGGCGACGTCGATCCGCTGAAGTACCAACCGGTGAAGGCGCGCCCGGTATCCACGGGCGCTTCGGAAGTGGCTACCGTCAAGTTCCGCTACAAGGACCCCCACGGCAGCACGAGCCGGTTGCGGCAGGTGGCCGTGGCCGACGGTCCGCGCCGGTTGGCCGATGCCAGCGCAGACTTCCGCTTCGCCAGCGCGGTGGCCGAACTGGGCATGCTGCTGCGCAACTCGGACTACAGGCAGCAGGCCGATTTCGACGGGTTGATCGCGCGCGCCAAGGGGGCGAAGGGGCCGGACGACGAGGGCTACCGGGCGGAGTTCATCCGGCTGGCCGAGAGCGCCAAGCTGCTCGCCAAGAGCAACGGCCTGGCCGCGGGCGGCGATTGAACCGGCGCGGCCCGACTTACCCCGGAGGCGGTGAATGGAAACTTCAAGAATCGCTTTTTCATATTGCTTTTGTTTTGGGAGGCCAGGCACCATGCCCGGCCAACGGCGACAAAAGTAGGGGGGAGATTGCGTGGACAGTTGTCGGTTGACAGGCAGGAAATGGATGGGTGTAGGTACCGGTGACAGGTGTAGGGGTGTTGTTTTGGAGCTGGGAATATACCTTTTGGTACACCGTATCATCCGGTGTACCGTATCATCCGGTGCACCGTGCGGCCCATCCGGTGTACCGTCCGGTTCATCGGGTGCACCGTACGGCTCACCCGTAACACCGTCCCGTCCATCCGGTGCACCGTCCGCTTCATCGGGTGCACCGTACGGCTCATCGAGTGCACCGTGCGGCTCATCGGGTGCACCGTCAGGCCCGTCTGTAACACCGTACGGCTCATCGAGTGCACCATGCGGCTCATCGGGTGCACCGTGCGGCTCATCGGGTGCACCGTGCGGCCCGTCCGTAATACCGTCCGCTTCATCGGGTGCACCGTGAGGCCCGTCCGTAACACCGTCCCGTCCATCGGGTGTACCGTACGGCTCATCGGGTGCACCGTCCGCTTCATCGGGTGCACCTTACCGCCCGAACGGTTCACCGTGCGGCTCTTGTGTAACACCGTGCGGACACGTCAAAAAATCAATAATCGGAATGTGCGCGGGTGAAGGCTAGTGAGCAGGCGCACGGTTGGCATTCCACGCGTTAGGATTTTGTAGAGACGCAACATCTTGCGTCTCTACTTGGCGAGTTTGGCGCGGATCTTTGCCACTCCCACTCCTTTCGTTGATTATTCGTTTGTTGATGAAAGTTAATGGAAGCGTTAGAGCTTCTCGACTACTCCAATCGGTAAACCGAGGCTTTCCGCAATGACCACATTGGGTACGCCGGATTTCTTCAATGCCCTGGCCGATTGAATCAACAATTCACGCTTTTCCGCTTCGGCTTCTTTAAGAAATTCACGCTCCTTCGCTTCCGCTTGTTGCAGCAGCTGACGCTCCCTCGCTTCGGCCTTGGCGCGTTCTTCCCTGCGGGCGTTTTCATCGGCTATGGCCGCAGCCCGCTCTTCGGCCAGTTCCACGGCGTTCTGCCAATCCCACTCTGCCTGTAAACTTGCGTTGTATGCCATCAGTTCCTCCTCACTTAAGTTTTCACCACCTGTTTGCTTCCAGCGGCGTTCAAGAGGTCGCTTTGCTCAGTTTCGCCAATTCCGCGATTTGAAAGATCCGCTTGAACACACGTCTGTTCATGAACCTTGGCATCTGGTCGGCCTCGCTCAAGTGCTTGAATAGCCAGAACCAACGATCCAGATCCGTTTCGATCTCTTGCGCGGTTTTCACAAAGTTAGGAAGTTCCAAGAATATATACTTCAACTTTTTGTAAACCATTCATGCTGCCATTGAAACCAACCTGCATGAATGCTCCATTATGCCGCTGAGAAACAAATTTTGCCATAATGAAATACTTCACCCGTATTCCGGTCGGTCAGTTCCACCCGGCGGATGTATTGGGCTGTCTCTTCCGCATCCATGCGAAACTCAAGGATACCGATGAAGTACACCTCGGGCAATGCCGTATCCTTGTAGTCTTCGCCTTGGGCGTAGAAATTGCTGATCACGCGTGAGGTGCTGAACACCGTGCGGTCGCGGAAGTTCTTGTGTTCCAGCCGCTGCATCTCAATGAGGAAGACCTCACCGTTTTCGCCGATGCATTTCAGGTCTAGGATGATCTTCCTTTTCGTCTTCCGCTCGCCCAGTTGCTCGGTGGGCATGTACACCAAATCTTTCACGTGTTTTTCGCCGGCCAGTAAATCGTTTATCAGTGCAATCAGGTTCTCCTTGTTTTTCTCGCCGAACACGAACTTGAAGGACCAGTCGCTGAGTATCTCCATGTAGCGGTCTGGAGATGCTGATTTATGCTGTATTGTTTTCATAATGATTTTGTTAAGTTGATACAAATATATAAAATAATTAGTAATTATAAATAAATATATTACTAATTATTTTATGTTTTTTTAATTGCTTGAGGGTTTTCTTGCATGGTTTACAGATACCTCCCTCGCGGTCGGCATGACACCGGGCGGAGCGCATCGTGGGCGCATAGCACCGTGCAGTATCCTCACCTGGTTGCCAGCGGGTAGGAGTGCCGGGCAGGTCATCCCTCCCTTGGCGGCTCGCTGTTCCACCACGCCCAGAACTCGGCGCGCTTGCGCACGCTCACGGTGATCTCCTCACCGGGGCGGCCCCTGTCCAGGATCACGATGATGTCCTGCCCGGCTTTGTACACCTCTCGGATGGCCGCGCGGTTCAGGATGAGCTCGGGGCGCGGCTTGTGGAAGTGGTACCCGCCGCGCTCCTCGAAAAAGTCCTTCATCGTGTAGGGTTCCTTGTCGGCGCCGCCGTCCAGGCGGGTGCACCAGCACATGCCGTTCTCCTTGCTGTAGGGTTCCAGCAGCGCGATGGTGGCGATGGCCTTTTCCAGCCTGGGCACGGCACTGAGGCTGCCGTCCTGCCAGTGGCGCTCCATCTCGCCCTCGGTCTTGCCCCGGTCGCTGCCCCAGCGGCGGAACTTGTCCATGATCTCGACGGTGCGCACGCGGTAGTACACCCACAGCAGCGCGTTGAACCCGATGAACAGCAGCAGGGCGAAGGGGAAGTCCTCCAGCGCGTAGCGGATGA